>NZ_BAAIGQ010000004.1:427500-843241 GCF_054653055.1 Megalodesulfovibrio paquesii
CGCCAACCATCCCGCAGACCTGGACTCGGTGTTCACTGTCGGTTTTCAGAGAGCTGACCACGAGAAGCAAGCTGCTTTCCCTTGGCGCGAACGATCAGTATTAAGAGATCAGTCGCCTTCCGTCAACATCTTTTCTCAAGTTCCTCGTTTTTTCTCGAGGCGGCTGCGGACAGTCGAAGGAACCCTCGCCGCGCGGCCGGCCTTGCCGTCACGCGGACGGTCCTTCTAGGCAACCTGCGTTCCGGAGTCAATGCCTTTTTTCCGCAATGGCCATGTTTTTTTGCAGGCTTCGGCTCCCTTCCGGCGAGCCACATGCATTTATACAGCTATTTCTGCATGTTGAATATTCATGTTCCCCACAGGACGCAAGGCAGTCAAAGCAGGCCCCGCCGGTTCCTGTGCTGCCTTGCCGGGCAGACCACCATTGCAGGCACAGGCCGGTTTCCTGGGAATTCATCGCCCCCGCGTGGTTGCCGCAGGTAAGCAGCACCCGTTCCAATTCCGCCTTGTTGCGTTGCAAGGTATTCACATCGGCCTGCACAGGAGGGAACAGCGCGGCGGCCAGCACCGCAGCGGACAGAGATGCCGAGGTGATCCACTGGATCGGGTTCATGAGCTTTCTCCCTTGGCTGCATCGCATCCGATGCATCGTGTTTGGTCGAGACAGGGATTGATTCTTTGATCGGACCATACCCTGCCAAAGCGGCGGGGATCCAACGCGAATACCTGAAGGGAGGGTTCATGTTTTCCGTATGCCCATTTTGACCAATCATGATACAAGCCGCCTCACACATCATCTGATTGGGCGGGAGCGAGGACATGGAACTGTACCAGCTGAAAAGCTTCGTGGCCGTGGCCAGGGAAGGCGCGCTGACGCGTGCGGCCGAGAAGGTGTATGCCAGCCAGTCCGCCGTGAGCGGACACATCAAATCACTGGAAGAAGAGCTGGGGGTGCATCTGTTCCGGCGCACAGCCAAGGGCATGGAACTGACACCCTCAGGCCGCAAGTTGCTGGACAAGGCGGTGGCCATTCTGGACACCACAGAAGCATTAAGCCGGGAGGCTGCCACCCTGCGTGACGAGGTCCGCGGCGTGCTGCGGGTGAGCGTGAATACGGATTTCAGCTACCTGCGCCTGGCCTCCATCGGCAAGCGCCTGGCCGCGCGTTGGCCTGAGCTGGAGGTGCATTATCTGTTGACCCAGTCCCACCTGACGCCCGGCCTGGTGCAGTCTGGCGAGGTGGATTTGGGGTTCTTGTTCGGGCGCTGGAATCACAAGGCGCCCGACGACATGCGTTTCGTGGAGCTTGACAGCACGCCCCTGCGCATTATCGGTCCGGCAGACTGGGCAGACACGCTGGCCAAGGCGGATCTGCTTGAGGTGCTGCACCTGCCGTGGATCAGCAACCCCACCACCTGCCCGCACTTTGAGGCGTCCCGCCGTATTTTTGAGGAACATGGCCTGTCCCCCAAGGTAGCCGGGGTTTCTGATTCGGAGGATGTGCTGGTGGAGCTGGCCTCGCAGGGGTTGGGCGTCACGGTGGTCAAGGAGTCGGACGCCTTGGTGCATGCCAAGGCGGGCAAGGTCTCCATGTGGCCGCATGTCATCGCCACCTTGCCGATGTCCCTGGCGGTCATGGCCCAGCGCATGGCCGAGCCCGCGCCCAGGGCTTTTCTTGATGCGGCCATTACCGTATGGAAGGAGGAGGCACCGCCGGAGCCTGCTGCGTCGTTTTGTGAACGATGACCCAGGGGCTGCCGAGCGGTGCGCGGTGGCACCCCGGGGCCGGTGCGCCGCCTTCAACAGCAGCGCCCTGGCGGCGCATGGGAAGCAGTACCATGATCACAGGCTATTCAGGGATGTCCCTGGCCAGCATGCAACAGGAAACCGCTCGCCGGCGTCAGGTGGCCGATGCCATTGCCGAGATGCTGGCCGAAGCGCCACCGGTGGTGGTGCGGGCCTGCCTGGAGCTCCTGGCCACCCTCAAGACCTCGCAGGAGGCAGTGCAGGGGTCGCCCAACCTCGATCAGCCGCACAAGGCGGTCCGCACCTGGGAGGAGTTGCTCACCCTGCTGGTCGGGCTGGTCCGGCGCATGTCCGAGGTCAAGGCCGGGGCCATGTCCAAATATCGGGACAAGAATCGCGATGTGGCCACGCTTTCGCGCCGGTTCGAAGCCCTGCGCGCGGCCCACGAAGAAGCCCTGCTCATGCTGGAACTGGCGTATGAGCTGATCAACGCCGGGGATGAATTCCTCGCGCCCGAGGAACTGCTCAAGGAAAGCGCGCTGATCCTGCTGCTGGAGCTGGAGGCGGATTTATACGTCTGCCGGCTCAAGCGCGACGACCCTTCCGGCAATCCGCGTGATGGTGACACCTGGACCAACGTGGCCACGGACTCTCTGACGCTGAACTCCACGCCGCTTTTCGTCCGCGACCTGGAAGAGACCCACCCCAGTCATCCGGTCATGCGCGCCGTGCACGCCGATTCCAGCGTCTGGTTCGTGGTGTCGGACGACTTGCGGGCCTCGGAGATGGGCGGGGAGTCCTTTGACTGCATTCCATACAAGGAAGGCTTCCGTTCCCGGCTGGCCTTCATCCTGCGGGAAGCCAGCGGTGAACCGTTCGGGCTGATCATGCTGTATTCGCGCCGGCTGCACTTTTTCGACAAGTACCAGACCACGTTCCTGGCAGACTGCGCCCGCATCGTCTCCCTGACCGTGGGCCGGCGGCAGCAGGCCTGCCGTAACGCCCTGGCCAAGGCGGCGGGCGGCATGGCCCACGTGGGGAATAATGCCCTGGCCATTCTCAAGGATTCCGTCGGGTTGATGCTGGATGAAGCCAGCATGCTCAAAAAGGCCCGCCGCGAGGCCATCGACGCTGCCGACGCCGCCCTGACCTCGGCCTCACCCTCCACGGTGCCGGCGGAGTTCTACCAGGCGGTGGAGCGCCTGCTGGCCATCACCGAATCCATGAACCTGGACCGCCACGACCAGCGGCTGCAGCAGATCAATGCCGCCGCAGACCGGTTGGCCGGGGCCATCGCCACGCTGGAATCCTCCGTGGACCGGCCACGCTTTGCACCATTCACCCTGGGGCAGGAATTTCTGGACCTTGATCCTGCCTGCCCGCCGCTTTGCTTCCGCAAATAGGGGCTCCACTCAGGCCAGTTTGAGCCCATTGTCCACGGGCCGTTCGGGCACCGCCAGCACCACGCTGCCATCCTGCTGCACGAACCCCGTCAGCAGGAACTCCGAGCGAACCGGGCCGATCTGTTTGGGCGGGAAGTTGACCACGCCGATGATCTGACGGCCGATCAGATCTTCCCTGGCATACAGATGCGTGACTCGGGCGCTGGTTTTGAGCACGCCAATCTCAGGGCCGAAGTCCACAGCAATCTTGTACGCCGGCACCCGCGCTTCGGGAAAGTCCTGCACCTCCAGCACCGTGCCCGTGCGTAACTCCACCAGCTCGAACTCACTCCAGGTGATGGTCTTCACCGTGCCTCCTTGCGGTTGGGGGTTCTGCCGCCCCGGCCATGGCAAGGTTCCCTTAAGAAGGGCTTTGCACATGCCTTCCTACGTGCTACGCTGGCAAAACTTGCGCGCATGGTGTGTCATGCGTTTGTTCCGCAGCACTGCAGGATGGAGACTGCCCATATGGTACGAGTGGAATGTATCGAAGACCTTGCCCGTTTGCCAGCCATGGCCGAAGCGTGGGACCGGCTGGTGGCGGCCTCGTCCCAGCCTTCGCCCATGCTGCTTTCGGACTGGTGGGGCTCCTGGCTTACCACCTGCGGCAGCGGTGCGCGCCCTTTGCTGCTGGCTGCCTGGGAAGGGGAGAGGCTGCTAGGCGGCATTGCCTTGTGCCGGCAGCGCAAGCACGCCGGCCCCCTGCCGGTGTATGAAGAGATCCGCTTTCCCATCGGCCAGGGAGTGGGCGGTCTTTATATGGATCTGCTGGTGGATGAGGCCCACGCGCAAGCCGATCAGGTGGCGGACACCCTGATCAGCACCCTGCGGGGGACCTTGCCCTGGCATCGGCTCCGGCTGGAAAGGATGTTGCCCCAGGCGCGCCTTGCCCGCGCCTTGCGGGAACCAGCCGGCTGGCAGGGAACGGCCCTGGAGCTGACGGAGAGCGTGGCCTGCCCGGTGCTCCCGTTGCCAGAGTCCATGGATATGCTGATGGCCGGCCTGGACCCCATTTTTCGGACCATGTTGCTCCGCAAAAACCTCAAGATGGCTGCCCGCCGCCATGCCGTGCAGTTCGTTCCGCAGGTTGATTCGACGGATCTGGACCGCGACCTTGAACACTTTTTTGCCGTGCATACCCAGCGCTGGAACGCCGAGGGGCGCGGCGGCGAGTTCTCCCGTCCGGCGCAACGAGTCTTTTACCGTGAGCTGGCCCGGCGACTTGACGCCAAGGGGCTGCTCCGCTTTTCCAAACTGCTCCTGGATGGCGAGGCCCATTCCTTCGAATTCGGCGTACAGATTGGCGGGCAGTATTTCGCCCTGCAGGCCGGCATCAGCCTCACCGGGCTGGAGTGCCAGGCAGGCACCGCGCACCTCTATCACTTGTATGAAACGCTCCTGCCCCGGGCCTCGCACTACCATTTCATGGAAGGTGCCGAATCGTATAAATACAAGTGGGGAGCCCGCCACCAGACGGTGCAGGACGGGCAGGCCTGGTGCGGCGTGCGCGGCAAGGCCCTGCATACGCTGCGCCGGCTGCGGCGCGCGCTCCGCAATGGGTTGCCCTGGAAGCTGCGTCAGGCAAATTCCATTGCCGCCACCGGCGCCGGAGTCCTCGGCTGGGTTGGCCAATTATCGGGCCAATTATCGGGCCAGACAGCAGGCCATCTCCCCGGCCTTGTCCGGGCATCAGAGGCCTCGCTGCAACTTCTGGATGCCCTGACCTGAAGCTGCCCGCATGGGCCGCGCCTTCGGCCAAGGCCGGAAACGCAACAGGGCGCCCTGCCGACATGTGCCAGGCGCCCGGATGGCTGTTGCTGCCCACACGCAGAGCTAGAACGTATAGTTCAACCCCCAGGCGATCTTCCACCCCGGGCCCCGGTTCTCCGGCGCATAGAACACGTCTTCATACTGGAGCCGGACCATGCCCAGCTCCAGAATAAGGCCCAGGTTTTCATACAGCTTGTATTCACTGTCGAGGTTGACCTCAAAGAGCCTGTCCGCCGAGGTCAGCTCGATGCCCTTGTCCACCGGGGCCACCATGAACAGGTTGGGCATGGCGTACACCACGCGACGGCTTTTCGGATCGTTGGTGCCGCTGGCGTACAGGAAGCGGACCTGATGGGTCAGATCCTCCACCAGGGAAATATCCTTGAACAACAACGCCACCCCCCACTTCCCGGCCGGGTTGTTGTGGTTCAGGGCGGCGGTGCCGGCCAGGATATCATCGGAGCTGAGCAGTTTGCCGCTGTCCCAGGCAAAGGTGGTGGGGTTCCAGTCGGCAGACACGCTGGGCATCTGCTCGGAGCCGTTGCGCCAGGAGGCATCCTCGCCCGAGGCATACCAGCCCATCACCCCCACGGTCATGCACTCCAGGGCGTAATCCAGCTCTGCCGCCAGATAAAAGCCGCGGCGGTCGGCGGCGTCCTCCTTGGCTTCCACTGCGCCATACACCCCTTCCGCCTTGAAGGTGACGGGCGCGAACATGTCCAGCAGAAACGTGGAGCCAGCCCACCACCCCAGCGTGCGCTGGTTCAGATTGCCGGCGGAAAGGCCCGTTCTTCCGGAATACAACGCCGGCGCCAGCAACTCCGGGGCGCCGCTGGAGGAACCGAGCGTGGAGCTGAGCAGCACATCGCGACCTGCCAGAGCCAGAATCGCATACGGGTGCACCTTCCAGCCGTCGCCTTTGACCGGAACCAGGAGGCCAAAGATATCCAGCTCGTCCCAGGGGTTGGGATTCCCGGAGGTGGCCAGGTTGTACGGCCGCGCCCAGAATGCGCCCACAGTGACCATGCCCGTCACCGGATACTGGGCCAGCACGCCGGCCACATCATCGTCAAAGAATGGCGAGCCTGCAATGACGGCCGGTGCCGCGAGCCCCTGGATCCCCACGGAAAAAAGCAGGTCCGTGTCTGGAATGACGCATTGCAAAAAGGCGCGTTTGGTTTCCACATTCACGCCATCCGCACCCAGCGCCCCGCCGGAGCCGCGCCCGGAGGAGGTGGCCGTTCCCCAGAGGATATCCCCGATTTCCACCATCAGAATACCCTTGAGGGCCTCGCTGGCCACAAAATCCATCTGCAGGCGGATGCGTTGCCGGGCGCCGAAGTGGTCGGTATCGGACCAGTCGGCCCCCATGCTGCCCAGGTCCATATAGGTCCAATCGAACAGGAAATTCCCCTTGACCTTGACCTCCACTGCCTGGGCCCGGGGGGGAGTTAGGACCAACAGGCAGCCGCACAGCAGAACCAGCACGAACGCGCGACGCATTCTCCATCTCCTTGAGGTGAAGGGTGACGCAACATGAACGTCTTGTCATCCTGGCTGTACGCCAGCAGGCAGCCCGGCGCAATCCCATCCCCTCCTCAAAAGAGGTGTTTTCACCACATCCTGCTGGTGGCAGACGCGCCTGGCTGTACGCGCCCGCCGCCAGCAGGCATCCTCGCCGCCTAGCCTTCCGTCGTCATGGGATCGGGCATCG
The DNA here is from genome assembly GCF_054653055.1 of Megalodesulfovibrio paquesii. Taxonomy (NCBI): domain Bacteria; kingdom Pseudomonadati; phylum Thermodesulfobacteriota; class Desulfovibrionia; order Desulfovibrionales; family Desulfovibrionaceae; genus Megalodesulfovibrio; species Megalodesulfovibrio paquesii. The sequence goes on from NZ_BAAIGQ010000004.1 coordinate 434,173, forward strand.
GGAACTCACCGCGCACCGGAACAATCGCCTTGCCCAGCCAGGCGATGGTCCGGCCCAGGTGACGCATGTTGCGCAGCCCTTCGGCATCGCCGGCCACCTCGCCGCGGTTGAGACCATACCCCAGGTTCCAGTAGGTGGAGCCGGGGACAATCATGTCGGACATCAAGAACATATGGTTGATGGTGTCGTACACATGCGTGCCGCCGCCGCGCCGCACGGCCACCACGGCCGCACCAATCTTGCCCCGCAGCAATCCGCCATTGGCAAAGGAAACAAAGCCCGAGCGGTCCAGCACGGCCTTCATTTCCGCAGTCACATCCGTAAAATAGGTCGGGGAGCCGAGAATCAGGGCATCGGCGGCCACAATCCTGTCCATCACCTCATTGAACATGTCCGTCTTCACGGAACAACGGGAATCCTGATTCTCGAAGCACTTGCCGCAGGCAATGCAGCCCCGGATGGGCTGCCCGCCCACGCGGACCAGTTCCGTCTCCCAGCCGGCTTCCTTGAGTGGTTCCAGGACGGTGTTGAGCAACAGTTCCGTATTGCCGCCCTTGCGGGGGCTGCCGTTGATGGCCAAAGCACGCATGGTTTCTCCTCCAGTGCACCAAGCAGGGGGTGGTCTGTGATTGACGGCAAGGCCGCATTCAGACTATGCCCATGACACGCGCTTCACGCAAGTACCAACTTTTTTGTCTGGTACTATCAAAATGTATAGCCTGGAGAGCCGGACCATGGCCGACCTGTGCCTGGAAAAAGAGCTCGATGGCCGCCGCTACCGCTGCTATTTTGAACTGACGTTGCACGTCATCGGCGGCAAGTGGAAGCCCATCATCCTGTATCAACTGGCAGTAGCGGGGGTGATGCGCTTTAGCGACATGCGCCGCAGCATGCCCGGCGTCACGGAGCGCATGCTTTCACGCCAACTCAAGGAGCTGGCCAAGGACGGACTGGTGCATCGCGAGGTGTACAAGGAAGTGCCGCCACGCGTGGAGTATTGGCTGACGGATCAGGGGAAAACGCTCATGCCCATTCTGCTGGCGCTGCGGGAATGGGGCGCGGGATTCGAACAACAGGCCTTGGCCCGCAGCGGGCGCAGCGGCCTGTTCAGCGCGCCAGGCTATGAGCAGGCTGCCGCGCCGCCGCAATCCTGCGGCGAGCGGTGCCTGGAGGCGGAACGCGCACCGGCCGGGGAGCCCGTTTCCTGATCAGGCGCCCCCGGCCGGCCGCGGGGAAATGGTACTGCGTGTTTTGGCGGATTACTTGCAGAAATTCCGCAAGGCCTCGCCAAAGCTGCTGGGAGGGATGGGCATCCAGTCCGCGCCCGTGATGGTGGAGACAGCCGCCCCCCCGGCGTCCTTGAACGTTTCCGAGACGCGGCGGTAGGTGCTCTTCTCGCAGTTGATTTCAATACGTGCTTCAAGGCTGCGGGCTTCTTTTCCGTTGACAGCCGCAGGCGTATTGAAATCCACGCGCATGGTGAAGGCGGCGTTGCCGCCCTGTTTGGTGATGCTGCGGCGGTCCAGGGTGATGGCGTCGCCGTTCTGGCTCATGCCGAAAGGCGCCCACTCCTGCTGCGCCCAGGCGGGGGCAGCCAGCAGGAGGCCTCCGAGCACCAGGCTCAGGCAGCCATGCAGAACGAGTCGCGCAACAGTGGTCATGATACTGCTCCAATAATTGTTGACGTGGCAGGACGGCTCTATACGCTTGATCTCCCCCCGCAGGCAAGCGAAGAAACCGTCGTGCAGCTTTTCTGAAAACTTGCTAATGCGTTCTTGCCGCAACAACTGCGGCAAGTATATCCCAAGGAGCACTTGCATGGAAGTGACGGTGGTGGAACTCCCGGAGCGTCTTGTAGCCAGCGTTCGGCATGTGGGCCCGTATCCGGAAGCGGCATCGGCCTGGATGACGCTGATGGCCTGGGCCATGCCCGCCGGCCTGGCCTTGCCGGAGACGCTGTACCTTGGCGTTTCGTATGACAATCCCGAAACAACGCCCGCGGAACAGCTGCGGTACGACGCCTGCGTCACCGTGCCCGAAGGCACCGCCGTGGCACCGCCGGTGGTGCTGCAGACCCTGGCGGGGGGCCGTTTCGCCACCGGGGTGCACCAGGGCCCCTATGACAAACTGCCCGAAGCCTATGGGGCGCTGATGGCCGGGGCGGTGGCCCAGGGGCTCACCTTCCGCATGGCCCCGTGCATGGAGCAATGCCTGAATGATCCCCGCACCACGCCGCCTGACCAGCTGCGCACGGCGTTGTTCATGCCGGTGGAGTAGCCTGAGGCCGGGCGGTGCGTGAGCCGGCGCGCCAGCCCCGCATCGGGACGCGAGGAGCCGGAGGAGCCGGAGGAGCCGGAGCCTACCCGCGCCAGCGCACGTCCTTGCGCCAGGGATTATGGCGGGCACAGCAGCCCTCCCCGGCGGCCAGGGCTGCCTTGGCAGCGTCCTCGGTGCGGCGGTCCTGCATCAGGCCGCACCAATACCGGCCAGCTTCGGCGTCCCACAGCAACTCCGGACAGCGGCGCAGGTAGCCATGGCGGCGATGGGATTCTTCACAAGGGGTATCCAGACAGCACCAGCCGCATCCCACGCAGGCCGGCGGGTCTGTGACCTTCACCCGTGCCGCAGCAGGGGCGCTGGCGCTGCGGGCACAGGGAGTGTCCCGCAGGCGGCAAGGCCAAGGCCTCCCCGTAAATGCAGACCGGCGCAGGGGCTGTGACGACGCCGGAAAGGAATGATAAAGAGCATGACGGCTCCGCTGGGTTGCGCATGTGAAACCTGCAGCCGCTGCCGCAAGCCAAGGGAAGCATCCCCCCTGCCTGCCCGGCTGTCAAGACCCGGGCGATGTCCGCCCCGCCGGGGCAGGTATTCTCCCCCTCCCCCTTGCGAAAGCCGGCGTCCCCCTTTATTGGAAGAACCGTGAGGCACGGTGCAGCGGCCGTGTCTTGCAAGGAGCGCCATGACCCGATGGTCATCACCAAATTCGCCATTCCTGACATCATCTTCGGCAATGGGTCATTGACCCACCTGGGTTCCTGCGCCCGCCGGCTGGGTGCGCAGCGGGTGCTGTTCGTCAGCGATCAGGGCCTTGCGGCCTCCGGCTGGGTGGATCGCGTGCTGGAAATCCTCGAAGATGTGCATCTGGACTGCATCTTTTATGACAACGTGAACTCCAACCCTCGCGACTATCAGGTCCACGAGGGCGCGGAGATTTACATCCGCGAAAAGGCGGACATCATCATCGCCCTGGGCGGCGGCAGTCCCATGGACACCGCCAAGGGCATTGGCCTCATCGTGGGCAATGGCGGCCGCATCAGCGACTATGAAGGGGCCAATCGCGTGGAAAAGCCGTTGCCCCCCATGATTTTCATCCCTTCCACCGCCGGCAGCGGGTCGGACATCTCCCAGTTCTGCATTGTGACCGACGTGGAACGCCAGGTGAAGATGAGCATCATCAGCCGGACCATGGTGCCCAACATCTCCATCATCGACCCCGAAATTCTGCTGACCAAAAGCCAGGGGCTCATCATCGCCTCGGCCATCGACGCCCTGGCCCATGCCATAGAAAGCTATCTCTCCCCGCTTTCCTCTCCTTTTACGGAAATGCAGGCGTTGCGGGCCATTGAGCTGTTCATGGCCAACATCCGCCCCGCCGCCAGCGACAAGGACGCCCACGCCCTGCACCAGCTTTCCATCGCCAGCACGGCCGCGGGCATGAGCTTTTCCAACGCCGGCCTGGGCATTCTGCACTCCCTGGCCCACTCCCTGGGCGGCATCTATGATGTGCTGCATGGCATGGTCCATCCCATCCTGCTGCCCTCGGTCATGCGCTTCAACCTGCCTTCCTGCGTGGACAAAATGGCCCGCATTGGCGAGTTGCTGCTCCTCGGACAGGCGGAACACACCCCCCACCGCACGGCCATTGCCGGCATTGATGCGCTGGAAAAGCTCTTTGCCGAACTGGACGTCACCACATCCTTGCGAGAACTGCTGCTGGATGAGGCACACCTTGAACCCATCTGCAAAACCGCCACCCAGGATGCCTGCCAGCTGACCAGCCCCCGCCATGCCGGGTGGGAAGATTTGCGCGCCATTTGCGAGGAGGCCTGGTGAACAACGCCGCATCCCGCCCCACCAGCATGGCCGACCTCATCGGCATTGAGCACACCAAGCTGGACTTCTTTCAGGAAGTGCAGCGCAAGGTGGAGGAGCTCAAGTCGGCCAATACGGAATCCGAGAACCAGCGCCGGGAAATTGCCGCCATTCTCGACGGCATCACCGACGTCATGATGGTCCTTTCCGAAGACATGCGCATCATTTCCGTCAACCATGTCTTCACCAGGCTCTTTTCATATCCAAACGCCCAGCATGCCGTGGGCCGCTACTGCTACGAACTGTTTCGCAACGAGGACGAACCCTGCCCGGAATGCCCGGCCTTTCGTTCGCTCTCCACCAACAGCGTGTGCAAGGAGACGGCCAGCTTCAAGATTGACGGCCGGACCCTGCAGTTCGAGATGATCGCCTCACCCCTGAAAAACCCGGACTGGCCACAACACCGCGTGTTGATCTTCAAGCGCGACGTGACCATGGAAAAGGAATACCAGGCCAAGTATTATCAGGCTGAAAAACTGGCCACCATCGGCGTGCTGGCCACGGGCGTGGCGCATGAGGTCAACAACCCGCTCATGGCCATTTCCGGCTATGCGGAGGGCATCCAGCGCCGGCTTTCCCGTGTCGAGCACCTCATGGACCCCGGCATGCGCCAGGACTTCCGCGAATACACGGATACCATCCTCAAGGAATGCCGCCGCTGCCGGGACATTGTCCGCGCCCTGCTCAATTTCGGCCACCCCCTTTCCAACCGCCAGGGCGTGGTCCATCTGAACGCCGTGGTGGTGGAGACCCTGCGTCTGCTCCAGTACCACCTGCGCAAAAAGCGTGGGGTGAATGTGGTGGAACGCCTGGACCCAGACCTGCCGGCCATTGAGGGTGACGAGTCCCAGATCAAACAGGTGCTGCTCAATCTGCTCACTAACGCCACTGACGCCATTGAGGCCACGGGGCGCCAGGGCAGCATCACCGTCAGCACTGCCCGCAAGGGCGAAGACGCCGTGCTCCTGGCCGTGGAAGACACGGGCTGCGGCATTCCCGCAGCCAACCTCGACAAAATGTTCGACCCGTTCTACACAACCAAACCCGTAGGCAAAGGGATCGGTATCGGCCTTTCAACCTGCTATGCCATAGTTCAGGAACACCAGGGAGATATCAGCGTGGTCAGCGAACCCGGCAAGGGGTCCACCTTCCTCGTCGCCCTTCCCTTGCTCCAAAAAGATCTGGAGCACGGGGAAGGCAAGGAGCACAGCCATGCTTAGCCCTTACCATGTGCTGGTGGTGGATGATGAACCGTCCATCCTGAAGTTGCTGGAAAAAGAGCTTGGCAGGGAAGACCGCGTCATCCACACCGCCACCACCGCCCGCCAGGCTCGCGAGCGCATGAAAAAAGCATCGTATGACGTGCTGGTGCTGGATGTGCGCCTCCCAGATGGCGACGGGCTTGACCTGTTCATTGAATCCAAAGGGGCCATGCCCGACGCGGAAACCATCCTCATCACCGGCCATGGCGCCATCGACAGCGCGGTGGAAGCCATGCGCCTGGGCGTGTACGACTACATTGCCAAGCCTTTCAAGCTCGACCGCCTGGATCTGGTACTGGATAAAGCGTGGCAGCGCGTGCAGTTGCAGCGCGAAGTCCGCTCCCTCAAGCATACCCAGGAGGCTATCCAGCCCCCCAGCCGGCTGGTGGGCAAATCCTCCTGCATCAAACACCTGCACTTTCTCATTGAGAAGGTTGCCCCCACGGATGCCCCGGTGCTCATCACCGGCGAGTCCGGCGCTGGCAAGGACGTGGTGGCCCATGCCATCCATGCCCATAGCAAACGCGCCAGCCATCCGCTGATCATCAAGAACTGCGCCATGCTCCAACGCGACCTTGTGCGCAGCGAGCTTTTTGGCCATGTCAAAGGCGCCTTCACCGGAGCCACGGAGACCAAGGACGGCCTGATGGCCTTCGCCCATCGCGGGACCCTTTTTCTGGATGAAATCGGCGAACTGCCCATGGACGTCCAGGCCTCGCTGCTGCGCGTGCTGGAGGACAAGACCTACCGCCGCATGGGGGAAAACGAGGAGCGCCAAGCCAATATCCGCTTCCTGTTCGCCACCAACCGCAACCTGGCGCAGGAAGCCGCTGCCAACCGCTTTCATGAGGCGCTCTTTCACCGTATCAACGTCTTCAACATCCACATTCCGCCTCTTTCCGAACGCAAGGAAGATATCCCGCTGCTGGTGGAACACTTCCTGGGCCGGCTGTGCAGTGCGCCCGGTGCCTGCACCATTGCCGACAAGGCCATGCAATGCCTGATGCAATATGACTGGCCTGGCAACGTGCGAGAGTTGCGCAACGTCATCGAACGCAGCATCATCCTCTCCGAAAACGGCATCGTCACCGAACGCGCCCTGCCCCGCGAGCTGGTGGAAAAAACCCACGTGTGCGAAGAGACGCAGGACCTTCCCGCCGCCGGCGCCCTGGCCCTGGACACCATGGAGCGCGATCACATCGCCCGGGTGCTGTCCTTCTACGACGGCAACCGGGTCAAGGCCGCCCAGGCCCTGGGCATTGGCCGCAAGACCCTGTACCGCAAGCTGGAAAAGTACCGACTGGACGAATAACCCGCGCCAGCCGCCGACCAAGCGCCTCTCTCTCCCTTCCGCACCCTGAGACACCGCCTTCTATTGAGGCGGCGTTTTTGCTTGCACTCCCCCGAAATTCCGACTATTCAAATATTCATTTGAATATTTAAGGAGCTCACCATGACGTCCCAACCCACCGGCTCCCCTCCTCCCCGGATCCGTCCTGCGCTCGCGGCGCTTTTTCCCTTGCTTGTTTCCCTTGCCCTGGCCGGCGGCATGGCCCTGGCCACCCAAAACGCCGGGCCTCAATTGCAATTGGTGGCCGCGGCCGTGACATTTCTGGTCTGCTGCTGGGGCTTCCGCCTGGCCAGCGAAGGCGTGGCGGCCCTGTTTTTCTTTCTGGTCCTGGGTGTCAGTCGGGCCGTGGAGCCTCCGCAGATTTTTGCCGGCTTCACCACCGCGGCCTTCTGGCTGATCTTCTCGGGACTCATCCTGGGCCGGGCTGTGCAGGATTCCGGGCTGGGCGCGCGTCTGGCCCTCCTGCTCCGCCCGAACGGGACCACCACCTACAACGCCATGCTGCTCCGGCTGCTGGTCCTGGGCGCAGTGTTTGCCTTTTGCGTGCCCTCGGCCATGGGGCGGGTGCTCCTCATGCTCCCCCTGCTACGCACCGCTGCCCTGGAGTGTGGCTTTACTGAAGGCCGCAAAGGCTACACCGGCTTCATGCTGGCCGGCGTGCTGGGCACGTATCTGCCGGCCTTTGCCATCCTCCCGGCCAACATGCCCAACGTGGTGTTTTCCGGTGCAGTCGCAGCCTTGTATGGTATCAATATCGGCTACATGAACTACCTGCTGCTCCTGTTCCCGGTGCTGGGATTGCTCAAGCTGGCGGTGACGCTGCCCTTGCTCTGCACGCTGTTCCCGGACACCCTCCCCCCTCAGGCACCGGCCCGGGAACCTGCGCCCTGGTCCCCCCGCGAACGGCTGACAGCCATCGTCCTGTTCGCGGCCCTGGCAGCCTGGATGCTCGATTCCTGGCACGGCATTTCCCCCGGCTGGGTCAGCCTTGCGGCAGCAGTCATTCTGCTGCTACCGGTTCCAGGCTGGTTTGGAAGTTCACTGTTCAAGGGCGTGGGGCTGGATCCTCTGCTGTTCGCCGCGTGTGCCATCAGTGTGGGGAGCATCATCCAAAGTTCTGGATTGGGGGACTTCTTTGCCGCCACCCTGCTGGAACTCCTGCCCCTGGACCAGGGCCCGACCCTCGGCATCAAGGGACTGTTGCTGGGCGTGTTCACGGGCACCGGCCTGTTGACCTCGCTGCCGGGCATCCCATCGGCCCTGGCGCCCATTGCCGATGACATTGCGCGATCCTCGGGGATGTCACTTGTGGAAGTGCTGACCTTGCAAGCGCTTGCATACACCACGGTACTGCTGCCGTATCAGGCACCGCCACTGATCATGGCCACCGCCGGCGGGGGCGTGCCATACCGGGCCATGGCGGCGATGTGTCTGCTCCTGGCTGCGATTTCCCTGCTGCTGCTGATACCCCTGCAGATGCTGTGGGGAGCGCTCCTGGGGCTCAGCCTCGTCTGAACGGAATCACACATCACTATATAAGGACCGGAGGGGGGATGGCCAGGACCGAGGAGAAGCGCCGCCTGTTCGAAGTCTTTGCCCTGGTGGGCAAGGGGCTGGCCCATGCCGTGCGGTTGGAATTGTTGGAATTGTTGAACCAGGGTGAGCGGGACGTGGACTCCCTCGCCCAGTGCAGTGGACAGTCCGTGGCCAACACGTCGCACCATCTGCGGCAGTTGCGGCATTGCGGGCTGGTGTGCAGCCGGCAGGAAGGTCCGCGGGTGCTGTACAGTCTGGCCGGGGATGACGTGGCCCGGCTGCTGGATCTGATGCAACGCGTGGGCATGGCCCAACTGCCCGAGCTGGACCGCCTGCTTGCCGATCGCTTTCCACCCCAGGCCACCGTGCCGGCCATCACCCCACAGGCCCTTGCGGCCATGATGCCCCGCCAGCGCCCGGCCCTGTTCGATCTCCGGCCCCGGCTGGAGTATGATGCCGGGCACATCCCCGGCGCGGTCTGCGCCACTCTGGACGAGTTGCGCGCCCTGCCGGCCGTCACCCCGGGAACGCCGTCTGTGATGTACTGTCGCGGGGCGTTTTGCCTTCTGCCCGTGCAGGCGGCGGCCATACTTGGGGAGAAAGGGTATTCAATACAATTGGTTGCCGGAGGTTTTCCGGCCTGGCGGCTTGCCGGCATGCCGGTGTTTCGCACCAAGCGCTGAACAAAAACTCAGAGTATGTCCTCTTTTTAATAGTCTGCGTGGCTGTATGTTTCGGACCTTGTCCGATTATGACCCACTGGGACTGATTCCTTGTGTCAATTCGATACACTAGCGCAACAAGCTGCAATATAAGTGCAATTCGCGATTGTGATTTTTTGCACGCTGCAAAATGTCTCCAGCCGGATCGCGAATGCCCCTACCCTTCATTGCTACCATACAAGCATGCAATCATAACATGCTGAAATATAACAACACAAAATCTGGCACGCCCCTTGCCTATAAGAGCGCAACCGACGTGAACGATGTTCCGGGGAGATTTTCCCCTCTGGTGATTCCATCAAAACCAAATCAGGAGCGTGTGTCATGGCTGTTCGCGAACAAGTGTACGGTTTCTTCATTCCCAGCGTGACCCTTATCGGCATCGGCGCTTCCAAGGAAATCCCTTCGAAAATCCGCGAACTGGGCGGCACCAAGCCCCTGCTGGTCACGGACAAGGGCATTGTGAAGTCTGGCGTGCTGAAGATGGTCACCGACCTGCTGGACGCCGCCAAGATGGAATACGTGGTGTATGACGAAACCATCCCCAACCCCACGGACGAAAACGTCCACAAGGGCGTGGAAGTGTACAAGAAAAACGGCTGCGACAGCCTGATCACCCTGGGCGGCGGCTCCTCGCACGACTGCGGCAAGGGCGTGGGTCTGGTCGTGTCCAACGGCGGCAAAATTCATGACTACGAAGGCGTGAACAAGTCCACCAAGCCCATGATGCCTTACGTGGCTGTGAACACCACCGCCGGCACCGCTTCTGAAATGACCCGCTTCTGCATCATCACCGACCTCTCCCGCAAAGTGAAGATGGCCATCGTCGACTGGCGCGTCACCCCCGGCATCGCCGTGGACGACCCGATGCTGATGGTCGGCATGCCCCCGGCCCTGACCGCCGCCACCGGTATGGACGCCCTGACCCACGCCGTGGAAGCCTATGTGTCCACCATCGCCAACCCCATGACCGACGCCTGCGCCGAAAAGGCCATCGAACTGATCTTCAAGTACCTGCGTCCCGCCGTGGCCAACGGCCAGGACATCGAAGCCCGCGAAGGCATGTGCTTTGCCCAGTACCTGGCCGGCATGGCCTTCAACAACGCCTCCCTGGGCCACGTGCACGCCATGGCGCACCAGCTGGGCGGTTTCTACGACCTGCCCCACGGCGAATGCAACGCCATCCTGCTGCCCCACGTGGAAAAGTTCAACCTCATTGCCAAGATGGATCGCTTCGTGAAAATGGCCCAGATCATGGGCGAATGCACGGCTGGTCTGTCTCCTCGCGCGGCTGCCGAACTGGCGCTGGAAGCTATCAAGAAGCTCTCCACCGACGTCGGCATTCCCGCTGGGCTCGTTGAGCTCGGCAAGCGCTATGGCAAGGACGTGAAGGCTGCTGACATCCCCACCATGACCGCAAACGCCCAAAAGGACGCCTGCGGCTTCACCAACCCCCGCTGCCCGACCGATAAGGATGTCTCCGCCATTTACGAGTCTGCCCTGTAGTTCTTGCCGTCTCTCCTCCACATGTCCCGGACCGGGGGCCTTCGGGCCCCCCTCCGGGACACATAAAAACATCTTCATGTGAAAAAAGTCACAAGAATGTTACATTTTATATCTCCCCAAGTTCATTTCAAAAAACCCCAAATTAAAACAGGGTTATTTCTCACGACTATTGCCGGACGCAGGCGTGCAATCTGCAGTCGCCCCTTGACACTAGAAGGCTGCCGGGGAAAACAACACCAAGTATGCCCAGGGCCAAGATCGTGCGCAGCATGCTCCATGCTCTACCCGGAAGGCGAGACCCTTTCGGCGCCAAGGTGGTTTCTCGAATCATGAACACAGTCAATCTTACACAATCGTATGACGCAGAGTTCGTCAACGAGGTGCAAGCCGCCACGGGGCAGGTGCTGGCCACCTGCTACCAGTGCGGCAACTGCACGGCCGGCTGTCCGTACACCTTTGTGTACGACCTGCCGGTGAGCCAGATCATGCGCCTGCTGCAGGCCGGGCAGAAGGATACCGTGCTTTCCTGCAACTCCATCTGGCTGTGCGCCTCGTGCCAGAGCTGCACCACCCGTTGCCCCAACAACATCGAGGTGGCCCAGATCATGGACACCTTGCGGCATCTGGCGCGACGAAAAGGCTATGCCAAGCCCCAGCGGCCCGTGCGCACGTTCTGGGACAGCTTCCTGGCCTCGGTCCGCAAGCACGGCCGGGTGTTTGAGATGGGCACCGTGGCCGAATACGTCATGAAGACCGGCCGGTTCTGGTCCGACGTGGACCTGGGCCCCAAGATTCTTCCCAAGGGCAAACTCCACTTCAAGCCGCATGACATCCAGGGCAAGGACGAAGTGGCCCGCATTTTCGAACGCTTCGAGCAGGAGTTCGGCCCGCAATCCCAGCAGGAGGCGAGCCATGCCCGCTAAGGTGTACGCCTATTACCCTGGCTGTTCAGGCCTTGGTTCCTCCAAGGAATATGAACAGAGCACCCGCGCCGTCCTCAAGGTGTTGGGCGTGGAGGTGCAGGAGATTCCGGACTGGAGCTGCTGCGGCTCCACCCCTGCCCATACCGTGGACCACCGTCTCTCCTCCGCCCTGGCCGGCCGCAATCTGGCCCAGGCCGAGCGCATGGGCGACGTGGCCGGCGTGACCACTCCCTGCCCCAGCTGTCTGACCAACCTGAAAAACGCCGCGCATCATCTGCACGAACCCGCCTTCCGCGAGCAGGTGAACAAGCTCCTGGACCGGCCCATCAACAAGGTGTTGCCTGTCAAGAGCGTCCTGCAGGTCATCTATGAGGATGTTGGTCCGGCGGCCGTCAAGGAACGGGTGGTGCGACCCCTGTCCTCTCTCAAGCTCGCCCCGTATTACGGCTGCATCATGAACCGCCCGCCGCACATCATGCAGTTCGACCACCACGAGCATCCCGTGGCCATGGACGAACTGATGGAAGCCATTGGCGCAGACGTGGTCCAGTTCCCCCTCAAGGTGGAATGCTGCGGCGCCTCCTACGGCGTGGCCCGCAACGACATCGTCATGAAGCTTTCCGGCAAGCTTCTGGATTCCGCGGCCGACCGCGGGGCCAACGCCATGGTCACCGCCTGCCCGCTCTGTCAGATGAACCTGGACCTGCGCCAGGACCAGATCAACGCAGCCAACCGCACCCGGCACCGCACGCCCGTCTTCTACTTTACCCAGCTCCTGGGCCTGGCCCTGGGCTTGAGCGAGAAGGAAGTGGGCCTCAACCTCTTGTGCGTGGATCCCGCCCCTGCCCTCACCGCGCCGGCCCAGCCGGCCGAGGCCACGGCCTGATCCGGCCGGACGCGAAGGAGTCGACATGAAAATTGGAGTCTTCGTCTGTCACTGCGGGTCCAACATCGCCGGCACCGTGGACGTGAAATCCGTGGCCGAGCAGGCCCGGTCCATGCCCGAGGTGGCCTTCGCCTCGGACACCATGTACGCCTGCTCCGAGCCGGGGCAGCAAGGGATTATTGAAGCCATCAAGGAACACAAGCTCGACGGCGTGGTGGTGGCTTCCTGCACCCCGCGCATGCACGCGCCCACCTTCATGCGCACCCTGTCCCGCGCCGGCCTGAACCCCTACATGTTCGAAATGGCCAACATCCGGGAGCACGTCTCCTGGATTGGCAAGGACAAGACCGCCAACACCCACAAGGCGGCGGATCTCATCTCCATTGCCGTGGCCAAGCTGGTGCAGAACAAGCCGCTCATCCCCAAGAGCTTCCAGATCAACAAACGCGTGCTGGTCATCGGCGGCGGCGTGGCCGGCATTCAGGCCGCCCTGGACTGCGCCGACGGCGGGCTGGACGTGGTCCTGGTGGAGAAAACCACCTCCATCGGCGGCAAAATGTCCAAGCTGGACAAGACCTTCCCCACCGTGGACTGCTCCAGCTGCATCCTCGGCCCCAAAATGGTGGACGTGGCCCAGCACGACAAGATCACCCTCTACGCCGCCAGCGAAGTGGCTGAAATTGGCGGCTATGTGGGCAACTTCGCCGTCCAGATCAAGAAGAAGCCCACCTATGTGGACTGGGAAGCCTGCACCGGCTGCGGCCTGTGCATGGAAAAATGCCCGGCCAAGAAAACGCCTGACGCCTTCAACGAAAACGTCGGCACCTGCACGGCCATCAACATTCCCTTCCCCCAGGCCATTCCCAAAAAGGCCAGCATCAACCCCGAAACCTGCATCAAACTCACCAAAGGCAAGTGCGGCATCTGCGAAAAGGTCTGCCCCACCAAAGCCATCCGCTATGACATGCAGGAAGAGATTGTTACCGAAAACGTCGGCGCCATCGTCGTGGCCACGGGCTATGACCTGATGGACTGGACCGTCTACAGCGAGTACGGCGGCGGCAAGTACCCCGACGTCATCACCTCGCTGCAGTACGAGCGCCTGCTCTCCGCCTCCGGCCCCACCGGCGGGCACATCAAGCGCCCCTCCGATGGCAAGGAGCCCAAGAACGTCGTCTTCATCCAGTGCGTGGGCTCGCGCGACAAGAGCGTGGACCGGCCCTACTGCTCCGGCTTCTGCTGCATGTACACGGCCAAGCAGGCCATCCTGACCAAGGACCACATCCCGGACTCCCAGAGCTACATCTTCTACATGGACATCCGCGCCCCGGGCAAACTCTATGACGAGTTCACCCGCCGGACCATGGAGGAATACGGCGCGCGCTACATCCGCGGCCGCGTGGCCATGGTCTACCCCAAGGGCGATAAGCTCATCGTCCGCGGGGCAGATACCCTGGCCGCCGCGCAGGTGGAAGTGGAAGCCGACCTGGTGGTCCTGGCTGTGGGCGCGGAAGCCGCCGCCGGCTCCCCGCACCTGGCCGAGAAGCTGCGCATCTCCTACGATGCCTACGGTTTCTTTATGGAAAGCCATCCCAAGCTGCGCCCGGTGGAAACCAACACCGCCGGCGTGTACCTGGCCGGCTGCGCCCAGGGCCCCAAGGACATCCCCTCCTCCGTGGGCCAGGGTTCCGCCGCGGCCTCCAAGGTGCTCGGGCTCTTCTCCAAGGATACCCTGCAGAGCGATCCACAGGTCTCCGTGGTGGACATCAAGCGCTGCGTGGGCTGCGGCAAGTGCATCATGACCTGCCCCTTCGGCGCCATCAAGGAAATCGACTTCCGCGGCCAGCCCAAGGCCGAAGTCATCGAAACCGTGTGCCAGGGCTGCGGCATCTGTACCTCCACCTGCCCGCAGGGGGCCATCCAGCTCTCGCACTTCACCGACAATCAGATCCTTGCGGAAGTCAACACCCTGTGTCCGCCTCCGCTCTCCGCGGATGCACTGGTCATGGAGCAGGTCAAGGAGGAGGTCGAGTAATGTCCCAGGAACTCAGAATCGTCGGCTTTCTCTGCAACTGGTGCTCCTACGGCGGCGCGGACACCGCCGGTGTGGGCCGGTTCACCCAGCCCACGGACCTGCGCATCATCCGCGTGCCCTGCTCGGGCCGTATTGATCCGCTGTTCATCCTCAAGACCCTGGTCAACGGCGCCGACGGCGTGCTCGTCTCCGGCTGCCACCCGCGCGACTGCCACTATGCGGAAGGCAACTTCTACGCCCGGCGTCGCCTGGAAGTGGTGCACCGGTTCATGCCCATCCTGGGTATCGACCCCCGCCGCTTCTCCTACACCTGGGTCTCGGCCTCGGAAGGCCAGCGCTGGCAACACGTGGTGACCACCTTCACCAACGAGATCCACGCCCTGGGCCCCGCGCCCAAGCTCGCCGGCAACCCCCTGGAAACTCTCGGCGCCCTGGCGCAGGCCGGCTAAGGCCCAAAACGGAGGACGACCGTGTCGCATCTTGAACAACTCAAGGCCGCCATCAAAGAACGGCTTCCGGAGCTGGAGATGGTCATTGGCTGGGGGCAGGGTTTCGACGCCCTGCACACCACGCCCATCTTCATGAAAACCCCCGAGGACGTGGACAAACTCCTCTGGGGTCCCCTCAACGTGCACAACACTGCCACCTACCTTACGGCCTACAAGGGCAAAAAGGTCGGCGTGGTGGTCAAAGGCTGCGACAGCCGCTCCATCATCGAGCTGCTGCAGGAAAAACTGCTCAACCGGGACGACGTGGTGGTCTTTGCCGCGCCCTGCACCGGTGTCTGCGACCTGACCAAGATCAAGCACGCCCTGGTGGCCAAGGGCCTGGACGTGAACCGCGTCAAGGCTGTGGCCGTGAACGGCGACAAGCTCACCCTGAGCGTCTCCGGCCAGGACGTGGCCCTGGCCCTCAAGGACGTGGCTGCGGACAAATGTGGTCGCTGCCAATTCCACAACGCGCTGCTCTCGGACGTCTTTGTGGGCGAGCCGATGCAGGAGAGCGCGGACGACGCTTACGCCGACGTGGCCGCCTTTGAGGCCAAGCCCATCGACGACCGTATGGCCTTCTGGAAAAAGGAAATGGAGCGCTGCATCCGCTGCTATGCCTGCCGCAACGCCTGCCCCATGTGCGTCTGCCGCGATCACTGCATCGCCCAGAGCCGCGAGCCCGGCTGGGTCAGCCAGCGTGATGACGTCTCTGAAAAGTTCTTCTTCCAGATGATCCACGCCATGCACCTGGCCGGCCGCTGCACCGAATGCGGCGAATGCCAGCGCGTCTGCCCCGTGGACATCCCGCTGCTCCTGCTCAAGCGCAAGCTGAACAAGGAAATCAAAGAACTCTTCGACTACCAGGCCGGCACCAAAATCGACGCCAAGCCGCCGCTTTTGGCCTTCAAGGTGGAGGAAGAGAATATCAATGAGAGAGGGTGGTAATGGCCAATCCCATGAAATTCCTCCCCGCCGACAAGCTCGTCCCCTGGCTGGAAGAGCAGGCCAAGGCTCGCAAGGTGCTCGCTCCGGTTCAGGAAGGCGATGCCGTGGTCTTCCGCCCCTTTGCCAAGGACCGCCCTGTGGTGTTGGACCGTCAGGCCAACCAGCCGCCCAAGGGCAGCGTGTTCCCGGCCTGCGAAACCCTGGCAGCCTTCAAATACAAAAAACATCCCGAAAACCTGGGCCAGGTGGACGTGGTGGTCAAGGAGACCATCCACCCCGACGCCACCCTGGTCTTCGGCGGCCGGCCCTGCGATGCGCGCGGTTTTCTGATCTTTGACCGCGTCTACAAGGGCAAGACCGTGGACGACCCCTACTACCAGGCCCGGCGCGAGGCCACGGTCTTCGCCACCCTGGTCTGCACCGAGGCCGAGAACGCCTGCTTCTGTCATGAAGTGGGCAGCTCCCCGGCCGACGCCGCCGGCTCCGACCTGCTGCTGACCCCCGTGGACGGTGGCTACGTGCTGGAAGCCGTGTCCGAACGCGGCCAGGCCCTGCTGGGCTCCTCCCTGCTGACCGACGCCGCGGCCAAGGCCGGCGAGGTGGACGCCGTCAAGCAAAAGGCCCTGGCCGACCTGGACGAAGCCCGCAACCTCAGCGGCGCGCCCAAGGCCCTGCTCTCCCTGTTCGAGAACATGGGCTTCTGGGAAGACGTCTCCTCCAAGTGCATCAGCTGCGGCGCCTGCACATATCTCTGCCCCACCTGCTACTGCTTCAACATCACAGATGAACGCAGCGGCATGGTTGGCGAGCGTCTGCGCACCTGGGACAACTGCATGAGCGCCCTATTCACCATGGAAGCCAGCGGCCACAACCCCCGGCCCACCAAGGCGCACCGGCTCAAGAACCGCGTGGGACACAAGTTCAGCTATTATCCCACCATTCATGAGTCCATCATTGCGTGTTGCGGTTGCGGCCGTTGCATCAAGCTCTGCCCCATGAGCGTGAACATCCGCGAGATCGTGCACAAGGCCCTGGATGCGGCACCTGCAGCAGCTGACGCGCCCGCAGAGCCCGCCAAGGCCCCCGCGTCTGCGGCAGCCCCGGCCACCCCCCCGGCGGAAAAGCCTGCGGAGAAAACGGTCACGGCCAAGCAAAAGGCCCACGGCAAGACCAAGGCCGCCAAGGCCAGCAAGAAGGGAGCGTGATTCATGACCCGCATGCCCAACCCGTATCTCCCGGAAATTGCGACGGTTCTCGAAACCGTCCAGGAGACGCCCAACATCAAGACCTTCCGCGTGCGCCTCAACAATGAAGAACGCATGAAGGAGTTCCGCTTCCAGCCCGGCCAGGTGGGCCAGCTCTCCGTCTTTGGCGTGGGCGAGTCCACCTTTGTCATCAACTCGCCGCCCACGCGCATGGATTATCTGCAGTTCAGCGTCATGCGCGCCGGGGAGGTGACCTCCAAACTGCACACCATCAGCGCCGGGGATCAGATCGGCGTGCGCGCCCCCCTGGGCAACTGGTTCCCCTACGAATCCATGAAGGGCAAGAACATCGTCTTCGTGGGCGGCGGTATCGGCATGGCCCCCCTGCGCACCCTGCTGCTCTTCATGCTCGACAATCGCAAGGACTATGGCGACATCAGCCTGCTCTACGGCGCGCGCTCCCCGCAGGACATGGCTTTTCAGTACGAGCTGCCCGACTGGACCACTCGCAAGGACATGAAAACCGTCCTGACCATCGACCGCGAAGCCCCGGGCTGGGAACACACCGTGGGGCTGATCCCCAATGTGCTCACGGAAATGGCCCCCTCGCCCAACAACTGCGTGGCCATCACCTGCGGCCCGCCAATCATGATCAAATTCACCCTGCAGGCCTTGAAAAAACTTGGCTTTGAGGATGATCAGATCATCACCACCCTGGAAAAGCGCATGAAGTGCGGGGTGGGCATCTGCGGCCGGTGCAACATCGGCACCAAGTATGTGTGCGTCGATGGCCCGGTGTTCACCTACGCCCAGCTCAAAGAGCTGCCCAACGAGTTGTAAGGAGTTGTCATGGCTCAGTTCTTTAGTGCATCTGAAATCGCCAAGGCCGCGGTGGAAATCGAAAGGAAGGGCCAGGACTTCTACCGCCGCGTGGCGGCCCGTGCCAAAACCGATTCGCTCAAGGCCCTCTTTGAACACCTGATGAAGGAAGAGACGAAGCACGAGCGCATCTTCTCCGAGCTCCTGGGGCGGCTGGGCAAGGTCGAACTGCCCGCCTGGAGCAATGAGGAAGAGTACGCCATGTACGTGAATGCGCTCATCGAGTCGCACGCGCTCTTCACCGGAGGCCTGGCGGAAAAGTACATGTCCGAGGCCACGGACGACAACACCGCCATCCGCATGGCCATGGCCTTCGAAAAAGACACCCTGCTCTTTTTCATGGAAATGCGGGAACTGGTGCCTGCTTCCGAACAGCAATTCGTCCAGCAGTGCATTGATGAAGAACGGCTGCACCTGCGCCAGCTGAAGGCGATGCTGTAGTAACCCTGACGTGTTGATACGCCGGCAGCCATGGCCGGATCGAATGAAGTACAGGCCGGGCCCACTGCATGTTCTGGACAACAGTCTAAACAACCGCGGTGCACCAGAAATGGTGCACCGCGGTACTCTCCAGAAACTGCTTGCGGTCTGCCCGGTTCGTTTTTTGAGGCACGCGCGCTTGTCGCACACTGCAGAGGGGTGACGCGTGGGTGTGGCGAGTCGCAGGAGACGTCATGGACAGGATTCTTCGCATTGATGTCGGCACGCCTGGCGGTCCAACGATCACCACAGCTCCGCTGGGAGAATACGCCGGCCTCGGCGGCCGGGCCATGGCTTCCCGCATCATCGCCCAGGAAGTGCCCGCCAGCTGTCACCCCCTGGGGTCTGAGAGCAAGCTGGTCCTGGCCCCTGGGCTCCTTTGCGGCGCTGCTGACGATTTTTCCAGCCGGCTCGCCATTGGGTGCAAATCTCCGCTGGGCAACGTCCTGGAAACCGTCAGCATTGACGGTCCAGCGGCACGGCACCTGGCCCATCTGCACTATGCCGCCGTCATCATAGAAGGCCAACGCCAGACGGACGACCTCTTCTCCCTCGTCATCTCCCGGGATGCCGTGTCCCTCGTGCCAGATAACTCGCTGCGCATGTTGCCTATTTGCGCGCTGCACGGCCGCCTCAAACCCTTCCAGGGGGAACAGGCCGCCCTGCTTGCCATCGGCACGGCCGGGGAAATGCTCATGGCCAGCGCCACCCTTGCGGTGGCAGATTCGGCCACACAGCCGGTCTGGCACACGGGGCGGGGTGTGGGCGCTGTAATGGGAGCCAAAGGCATCAAATGCATCCGCATAGATGCCACCGGCGCCTCCCGGCGCATGCCGGTCAATCCCGACCAGTTTGCGGCTGCCGCCACGACGCTGAAGCCTGACGGGGCCCGCCACGCCGCCTTCCCGGGGAATACCCCGCGGGCAATGCCGCAGATTCTCGCGGCCAATTGCGGCATTGATGACCACAGAGACATCGCCAGACTGGTGTTTTTGCACAACAATTTCGGTCTGGACCCCATGGAGCTGTGCGCCAGCATCACCCTGCTCATGCACGCCGGAGTCATCCAGTACGGCGATGCCGAAGGCGCCATCCGTCTGGTGGAAGAAGCTGGCAAAGGCTCCCCGCTCGGGCGTATCGTGGGTGCGGGCGCGGCGACCGTGGCCCGAGGCTACGGCATCGAGCATGCCCCGGCGGAAAGGCTGGAGACTCCTCCGGGAGCCCGGCCCGCTCCAGGCCTGGAGGTATCGGCCACAACGCCAGACGCGGCCCTCAATGCGGCCCTGGACGCAGCCAGTGATGCCCTCGGACTCTGTCCTGAGACCGCCCCAGCAGCAGGCAAGGCCGCATGGAGCGCCGCCATGGCCGAAGCCATCAATGGCATGTTTGGTCAGACCCGCACCAGCGAGGACGTCATCACCATGGGGCAGCGCATTCTGGCCTGGGAGCATGACTTCAACGCCGCCTCTGCCAGATGCGGCATGCCAGACCGGCTGGCCCAGCCCTGCTCCCAGGAGTCCCTTATCCCCCACAGCCGGCGCCCCATCATTCCAGCTGAAGAACTGGATAAGGTCATGGAGTGCTGACCGCCGCCGCAACTGCTCCCGGTTGCGCAGTCTGCTGTTGCCCCTGACGGCTGAGTGATTTACAGTAGTTAAACTCTTCCGCAGCCCACTGCCCCGGAGCCGCCATGTTTTCACTCACCCCGCACGACGACGCGCTGTCTCCCCTCTCTTCCCTGGCTTCCCTGGCCTCCCTGGCCGGCGACGGCGTCCTGGGCCTGGGCGGACTGGGCGGCGCAGACTTCATGACCTCCGCAGCCAGCGCCCCGAACCTCCGCTTTCAGAAGCCGGCGCTTTTTTTGCTTTCCAGCCTGTTCCGGGCAGACTATCTGGGCCGCCGCGCCTGGGTCACGGCCCAGCCCTTGTCCTCCGTGGCCAGATCCAAGGTGCTCTTGTACACCGGGGAAACCCTGGACCAGTTCGACCTGGACGTGCTCCTCTACTGCGCCCAGCAACCCCGCGCCGCCACAGGCTGCATGGTGGCGCCGGCCCAGTTGCTCAAGGAACTGCACCTGCGCCATGATGAGCGCAACCGCACCCGCGTGTTCGAGAGTCTGGCCCGGCTGCACGGCTGCTGCCTGGAGTTTCGCAAGGGCGGCTACCGCTACCTGACCCGCTTTCTCAACCGCCTGCTCCTGGACGACCAGGCCCCCGGATGTCTGGTGGAAGTGAACGACGAGATTCTGCAGACTCTGGGGCGCGGCCCGCAACACGCCTCCCGCCGCCATGACCGCTATGCCCTGGGCCGCGAAGGGTTGGACAAATGGCTCTATGGCGCCATGGGCATTTTTGCCGCCGGCTTCGAGGCCGACCTCTCCAGACTGCAGCAGCTCATGGGCCTGGAGCGCAAGCCGGCCAAGGCGTTTCAGGAAGAGCTGGCCCGTTCCCTGGAACGCCTCGGTGCAGCCGGCTCAATCGCCTCGCATCAGTTCGGGCCGGATCCCAAGGCAGACGCCACCTCCACAGCCGCTTCCCCCGCCCCGGCCCGTGTGGTCGTCTGCGGACAGCGACATGAAACCATCAACGCCTGCGGCTTCCTGCAACAGGCCGCCGGCTAGCGAGTCGCCATGGCCACCACCCGTCTTTCCTGTCAGGCTTTGATCATCGGTTCCGGCATTGCCGGCCTCACCTGCGCCCTGGAACTGGCCGACGCCGGCTTTGACGTCATCATTCTTTCCGCCGGCGACGAACCGGACGACGGCAACACCGCCCTGGCCCAGGGCGGCATCGTCTACACCGGCTCGGACGATTCCCCTTCCCTGCTCGAAAAGGACATCCGCAAGGCCGGCTGGGACCATAATTACATCAAGGCGGTGCGGTTTCTGGCCAAAAAAGGCCCCGTGGCCGTCAAGGACATCCTCATCGACCGCCTGGGCATCCCCTTTGCCCGCAAGACCGGCGGCCCCGTGCCCCAGGACGGCGAAACGGAGTTCGATCTCACCCGTGAGGGCGGCCATTCCGTTTTCCGCGTCCTGCACTGCGCGGACTATTCCGGCCGGGCCATCATCGACGGGCTCATCAAGGCTGCCCGGAACAGCCCGTCCATCCGCATGCTGTCCGGTCGCACCGCCGTGGATCTGATCACCAGCCAGCACCACACCTGCGCTCTGCAGTTCCGGTATCAGCGGGTCAACGAGTGCCTGGGTGCGTATGTGTTCAATAACGCCACCGGCGGGGTGGAAACCATCCTGGCCGATTTCACCGTGCTGGCCTCGGGCGGCATCGGTCGCATCTTCCAGCACACCACCAATGCCGACTGCAGCGTGGGCTCGGGCATCACCATGGCCTCGCGCGCCGGCGCGCTGCTGATGAACGTGGAGTACGTCCAGTTTCACCCCACGGCCCTCTACCACCGCAGCAAGCGACGGTTCCTGATTACCGAAGCCCTGCGCGGCGAGGGGGCCATCCTGGTCAATAGCGCTGGCGAACGTTTCATGCACCGCTACGACAAACGCCTGGAGCTGGCCCCGCGCGATATCGTCTCCCGCGCCATTGTCGAAGAGCTGCACCGCTCCGGCGAGGAATGTGTGTTTCTGGACTGCCGCACCGTGCCCCACGACCTGCCCACGCGCTTCCCCACCATTTACAAGCAGTGCCTGGAACTGGGCATCTCCATCATGAAAGAGCCTATCCCCGTGGTTCCGGCCGCGCACTATCATTGCGGCGGGGTGCTGGTGGATCTGGCCGGCCGCACCAGCCTGGAACGGCTCTACGCGGTTGGGGAATGCAGCTGCACCGGGGTACACGGGGCCAACCGCCTGGCCAGCACCTCAT
This sequence comes from Megalodesulfovibrio paquesii, assembly GCF_054653055.1. Lineage (NCBI taxonomy): Bacteria > Pseudomonadati > Thermodesulfobacteriota > Desulfovibrionia > Desulfovibrionales > Desulfovibrionaceae > Megalodesulfovibrio > Megalodesulfovibrio paquesii. The sequence goes on from NZ_BAAIGQ010000004.1 coordinate 456,382, forward strand.
TGCTGGAAGGGCTGCTCTGGGGCCGCACCGCCGGCGAGCACATCGCCCAGCAGCTGCACCGGCGCAAGCATGCGGAAAAATTGCTGCAGGCATCCATTCGGGACTGGCAGCACCCCGGCGGCCGCCACGATGAAGACCCGGCCCTCATTGCCCAGGACTGGGCCACCATCCGCAACACCATGTGGAATTACGCTGGCTTGATGCGTACAGAAATGCGCCTCAAACGCGCTGCGGACGACTTGAACTCCCTGGTGCTGCATCTGGTGGAGTTCTATAAACGCACCCCGCTTTCAAAAACGCTCATTGAACTCTGGCACGGCAGCAGTGCAGCCTCCATCGTGGCCTTGAGCGCCCTGCGCAACAAGGAAAGCAAGGGCTGCCATTACGTGGAAGAGACCGCCTGACAAAAGCGCCTGCTCTCCCCCCTCGCTTGCTGACCCGGCCAGGGAGGGAGGCCCGGCCGTGATGAGGCTGTCCGGGTTCCACTGCGTCCAGGTTCCACTGCGTCCAGGTTCCACTGTATCCTTTGGAGGTCCCCATGCACCCGCCCGTGACCATTTACGCCCTGTCCACCTGCGTGCACTGCACCAAGGCCCGGGAATTGCTGGATACGCTTCTCGGCGGTGACTACGCCTGCCATTACATAGACCGCCTCAGCGGCGAGGACCGCAACGACCGCATGCGCGAACTGCGGCTCATCAACCCTACCCTCTCCTTCCCGACCATCCGCATCGGCGATGCAGTGATTCTGGGGCACAAGGAGGAGGAAATCCGCAAGGCCCTTGGTCTCTGAGCGGAACAGCAATCGCAATATCACCACAAATCGCACTGCGATTTTACTGCGATTCTGCCGGTAGTTGCGATTTCCAGTCTTCCAGATTGTATTTGGCCAGGATTTCCGCCAGCCGGCCCGTAGCCCGCAGACGGCGGATGCCGGCGTCGAACTGTTGCGCCAGGGCCTGCGCCTCCGGCAGTGCCCTGGAAAAGCCCATGAAAATACGCTCGAATTTTTCCGGGGGCGCCATGTTCGCCAGCGCCACCTTGTCTTCGGCCCCCAGGCGGATCAAGGCCCAGCGGACCACCACGGGGTCTTCATAAAAGACGTCGATGCGGTTGCCGATGAGCTTGGCCAGGTTTTTGTCCACCATGTCCTCTCCCGCCAGGGGCTGCACGGCTTCGGTTTCGCGATGGGCGAGGATGTACGCATCCAGCGCCTCGTCATAGGTGCAGGTGTCGCACACGCCCAGACGCACGCGGCTCAGAGATTCCAACCCGCTGAACTGCCAATGGAATCCTGACCGGACGAACCAGGCGTAGCCAGACCAGCCGATTTCCTCTTCGGGAAAAAGAAAATCTTCTTTGCGATCTTCGCCCGCACCAATGATGGCTGTGATGCGCCCTTGCCTGCACTCCTCCAGGGCGCGGTTCCAGGACATCAGCTCATAGTCCACCACGCGGTCGAGCGGCTCAAAAATCTCCCGGACCACCTCGACCATGTACCCCGGCAAGGTGTCTGCAACATAGCCATTGTAGGGCATCCAGAGATCTGCGCGCACAGTGATGGGCTGGGCTGCCTGCGCCTGAGGCCCCCACAGCACCGCAAGCACCCAACAGGCCAGGAACGCTCCTTGCTGTCGCAATGTCTTCAAGATATTCCGCTCCCGTAGCTGTGCGTCGTCCTTGCCGTTGCAGCATAAACATTTCGTCCTGCAAATTACCCAGGTGGGGTGACACATTTTTCGCAAAAAGAAAACGCCCTTGGGCGGGGCGTTTTCACAGCGGTATGGAGAGGAGGAGTCAGAGAAAGTGTGTGCTACATGCAGCCCTGCCCCTGGCCGCCACAGCCGCCGCCCATCATGCCGCCGCAGCCGCCCATGCCCGGGCAGCCAGCGTCATTGCGAATCCCGGCCTTGAGCGCAGCCTCGCGCAGCTTCTGGTGGGTGTCGAAAATCTTTTCACGCAGGAGGCGCGCCTTGGCGGGGTCGGGATTCTGGGCGTTCAGCACCGCCTGAAGCTCGGTCCAGTCCGCCGCGAGGGAGCGACGCAGGGAGACGGTGTCTTCCTGAAACTTCTGCAGCTTGGCCTGGAATTCTGGATCGGTGGCGTTACCGGCCATCATGCCGCAGCCGCCATATCCACCACCGTGGCCTCCGCGATGCGGCATGGCAAAAGCCGGCAGGGCCAGCATCAGGCCAAGCACCAGCACCAGGGCGATCATGGGAAATCTGGTTTTCATGGTCGAGTCTCCTTTACACACGAAACAGGTTCAACTGACTGGCTGGGGCAAAGCAAAGGGCGGGCCAATTGGCTGCCTTCGAGGCAGCACATTGAAATAACTGGCATGTTTTTCGCTAGAGCCATGGCACTCGGCTCACTCGCCCCCGTAGTTGATCAGAAACTTTACAGCACACACCTTGCTGCGATAACTTTGTGTACAGGTGTCATGTTTCTTCACAGGAGCCTGCATGCCCCCGGCCCCCTCTCCGCCCACGCCGGTTTCCCCAACCGGTCCAACCGGCCCAACCGGCCCAACCGGTCCAACCGACCCAACTGGTCCAACCGACCCAACTGGTCCAACTGGTCCAACTGGGCCAACTGGCCGGCCGGCCGGCTCTCCCGCTGTCCCTCCGATGGTATGGGCCATCGCCAGCGCGGCCATCATTCTGGCCGTGGTGGTTGGCGTCATGGCCTGGCTGAACGCCCACCGCGCCAAGCAGGCCATGTCCAACATGCTCCTGGAAAAGGGCGAGGCCATCATCACCGCCGTGGAGGCCGGCGCCCGTACCGGCATGCGTGGTCACGGCCGCGGCATGCGCGGCAGGCATGGCCTGCCGCCGGGCGAGTCCCCTGGCATGCCCCCCATGCTGCCCGGCACTCTCCTGGACAGTGGGGAACGCCTGCAAATTCTCCTGGAGGAACTGGCCGCCCAGCCCAATGTGCTGTTTCTGGCCCTGACCGATTCCCACGGCCGCCTGCAGCTGCACTCCGGTGGCCGCGCCATGCAGGCCCTTGAGCATCCTCTGACGCATCCGCTGGAGCAGCCCCCCGGGCAAGGCACGCAACTCTGGAGTACCTCGGACATCGCCGCCCTGGCACCCGGCTGCACCCCGCAGTGGCGTATTGTGGAAGCCGCTGACGGCCAGCAGGCATTTCTGGTCTATCGGACCTACTCCCCCCTGACCCGGCATTGTTCACCGGAGATGCGCGCCCAGCTCTCCGCGCTCTGCGCCGTGGACAACAGCACCTGCCAAGACCCCTCCTCCGCCCATGTCATGTTTGTGGGTCTGGATATCGCCCCCTTCGACGCCGCACGGCGCGAGGACCTGCGCAATACGGTACTGCTTTCCCTGGCCTTGCTGGTGCTGGGCGGCGGGGCCGTGGGCAGCCTGCTCTGGGCGCGGGACGCTCGCCAGTTTCGCGCGCTCCTGGCCCGCTCCCAGGCGCTGGCCGCCGAGGCCCTCACCCAGATGCCCGCGGGCTGTCTGGTTGTGGACCCCACCGGCCGCATCGACCGCTGCAACGCCACAGCCCGCTCCATGCTTGGCCTGCCCTGCGACAAAAGACACGCTGCCCTGCACTCCTTGCCGGCAATGCTGGCCGACGCCATCCGCCCCGTCTTGCACGGACAACCCGCCATCGACATGGAGCTGCAGCTTCCCAGGCAGCATGCCGACCCCATGCCCGTACAGCTGACGGTATCGCCCCTCGCCATCCCTACCGCGTCCGAGCGTGCGCAGGACGGCATGTCTGGTGGCGTACTGGTGATCCTGCGCGACCTCACGGCCATGCAACGCCTGCAAGAGGCCGTACGCCGGCGGGACAAGCTGGCCGCCGTGGGTTCCCTGGCCGCCGGGGTGGCTCACGAAATCCGCAATCCCCTTGGCGCCATCAAGGCAGCAGCGACATTCTTCAGCGGCCAGTTCCAGGCCCAAAGCGACGGCGAACGCATGGCCGCCCTCATGCTCCGCGAGGTGGATCGGCTCAACCGCGTGGTCGGCGAGCTGTTGGAGCTGGGTCGTCCTTCGGACACCTCCTTGCGAGAGGTTGCGATTGGCGATGTGGTGGAGCGTTGCATCACCCTGTTGCGGTTTGATCTTGAGCAGCAGGATATCGCAACCAATATTGCGATTCCGCCTGGATTGCCTGCGATTCATGGCGATGCGGACAAGCTCCTGCAAGCACTCCTCAACCTGACGCTCAATGCCATGGAGGCCATGCAGCGCGTGGACGACCGTCCACGGGTACTCTCCATCTCCGCCAATGCTACAGACCAGGACGCCCTGACCCTGGAGCTGACGGACACCGGCCCCGGCATTCCCGAGGCGTTGCTGCCCACCCTGTTCACGCCGTACGTGACCACCCGGCCGCAGGGGGCGGGGCTTGGGCTGGCCATGGTGCAGCAGATCATGGAAGCCCATCACGGCGAGGTCAGACTGGCCAATGCCACGCCCGGCCCCGGCGCTGTGGCCACGCTGCGCTTTCCCCTCGCGCATACGGAGCCTGCCCGTGGCCAGCCGAACAGCCACCCCAAGGAGTAAGCTGTGTCCCAATCGCCCGTATTGCCACGCATTCTCGTGGTGGACGATGATCCCGGCCATCTGGAGTCGCTGGCTCTGCTGCTCAAGGGCTGGGGCTATGCCGTGACCCAGGCCAGCCGGGGCGAGCAGGCCGTGGCCCTGGTGGAGGAAGGCCCCTTTGACGCCGTCCTGATGGACGTACGCATGCCCGGCATGTCCGGGGTGGAGGCCCTCACACGCATCAAGCAGCGCAACCCGGCGGTTCCCGTGCTGATCATGACCGCCTATTCGTCCGTGGATGTGGCGGTGGAGGCGCTCAAGGCCGGCGCGTACGATTATCTGACCAAACCCCTGGATTTCGAGCTGGCTCGGCTGGCCCTGGAACGCGCCCTGGACCACACCCGGCTGAAAGAGGAAAACGCCACCCTGCGCGCCCAGTTGCCCGCAGCCTTTGATCCTGGCCGCATTATCGGCACCAGCCCGGCCCTGCAGGAAGCCTTGGCCATGGCCGCCGTGGCAGCACAAAGCGAAGCCGTGACCCTGGTGACCGGCGAGTCCGGCACGGGCAAGGAGCTCATTGCCCGCGCCGTGCACGCCAACTCTGCCCGGGCGCACAAGCCCCTGATCACCCTGAACTGCGCCGCGCTCACGGCCTCGCTCCTCGAATCCGAACTCTTTGGCCATGAAAAGGGGTCCTTTACCGGGGCGGACAAGCGGCGCGAGGGGCGCATTGTCCAGGCCGACCATGGCACGCTGTTTCTGGATGAAATCGGCGAGCTTGACGCGCTCATTCAGGCGAAATTGCTGCGTATGCTCCAACAGGGCGAAGTCCAGCGAGTGGGCAGCGACGATGTGCTCACCGTGGATGTGCGGGTGATCGCCGCCACCAACCGGGACCTGGAAGCCGAAGTGGCTGCCGGGCGTTTCCGCCAGGATCTGTTCTACCGCCTGAACGTCCTGCATATTCACGTTCCGGCCCTGCGTGAACGCCTGGAGGATATCCCCCTGCTGGCCCAGCATTTTCTGGAGCGATTCGCTTCCAAGTACTCCAAGCCCCTCAAGCGGTTCACCCCCCAGGCCATGGACGCCCTGGTGCGCCATCACTGGCCCGGCAATATCCGGGAATTGGAAAACGCCATCGAACGCGCGGTGTTGCTGGCAGCGGGCGAATACGTGGGCGAGCGAGAACTGCCCCTGGCCTTGCGGCAAGCGTCACCAGCAGCGACTGCCCCTGCGGTGTTGCCAGCAGGGCACCCTGACCCTGCCGCCCCCAGCCTGGCCGGCCGCCCCCTGGACGAGGTGGAAAAGACGGCCATTCTGGAAACCCTGACCCAGACCGGCGGTAACAAAAGCGAGGCCGCCCGCCTGCTGGGCATTTCCCGCGTGACCCTGCACAAAAAGCTGCAGGCGTATGGTGTGGAGTGATTGACAATGCCTGTCCGGAATTTCATTGGATGCAGGGGGTTGTCTCACTTATAGCCTGCGTGGCCATCCTGGCGCGTCAGCCCCCTGTTTCCATTCCATACAATCCCAGCATGAGGAGAAATCATTCATGAATGTTCAGCGCTTGCGCGTCGTATCGCTCCTGATTCTTGCCGCGGGGCTTCTGTTGGTCCTGACAGCCCAGGCCTGGGCCGCGAACAAGGCCGTGGAAGCGCCGGCCGCGGAGATGGTCGGCCGCATGACCATTGAGGATCTGGCCGCGCGGCTCGATGATCCTTCCATCGTCATCCTGGATGCCCGCACCGGCTCCTCCTGGGAACACGAGAAGACCAAGATCAAAGGGGCGCTGCGCAAGGAGCCGCGCAAGGCCACGGAATGGGCCAGGGAGCTTGATCCAGCCAAGCAATACGTGCTCTACTGCACCTGCTATGATGAGGCGACGAGCCTGCGGGTGGGGCAGACCCTCCTGCAGCAGGGCGTCCCCCACGTGTTTGCCCTGGTGGGCGGCTGGGACGCCTGGGTGGATGCCGGCCTGCCCGTGGAACCCAAGACGGCGGGAGATGCCGCGCAATAAGCGCGTCACGTATTGTTCTTCAGCGCAAGGCCTGGGCTCAGACGTCCAATAACGGCTGGTACAGTCCGCTCAGGGAGCGCGGCGGTCTTGTGCCGCCGCCGGTATGCCAGGCCTTGCCCGTGATTTTGCGATAGAGCGCTTCGGCTTCCTCAAAGTCCGGATCAAGCTTCAGGGCGCGGCAGATTTCGTCAAAGGCTTCCTTGTGCCGCCCGTTGTGCGCCAGCGCCTTGGCCAGATTGAAATGCACGCGGGGGTCGTAGGGGGATAGTTCCAGGGCAATGGCATAGGCCAGTTCCGAGGCCGCAAGCTCGCCTGCCCGGCGCAACTGCACCCCCACGGTATTCAGGGGCAGGGGTCTGCGGCTATCGAGGAGGAGCGTGTCCGCCATGGTCGTGGCCACCAGATCCATGCGCTCCAGGCATTGCTGGACCTGATGCGCCTCCTGGGCGCATCCGGCAAAGGCCTGCAGGCGGCCGGCCATCCGGTGCGCTTCGGCCATGGCAATGCGCGCCTCGGCCTCCAGCACGGCGGCCTTGCGGCTCATGGCCCAGGAAAGCCCGGCCTCCTGCAGGCGGCCCTGCAGCATGGCCTTGCAGCCCTGGGCAAAAAGCGTCACGGCTGCGCCTTGCAGCCGTCCCGGGGCCGGGGCGTCTTTTTTCCGTCCGGCAGCATCAGATGCCGGCACCGGCAGCAGGGGCCGCCAGGCTTCCAGCACGGTGTGGGCCGCGGGGCAATCCCCGGCCTGCAACGCCGCGCGGGCCGTGCGAACCAGCTGTGTTTCCGCCGCATGACTGCTGCGATACATCGCAAGTTGCTGCAGCGCCTCGACCATGGCCTGCTCCGACACAGGCCGGATCAGCACCGCGCAGGCGCCCAGACTGGCCGCCTCCAGCTCCTGTTCGCGGGTCAGGGCCGCACTGGCGTACACCAGAGGAGTCTGCTGCAGGCCGACCACGTCGCGCATGCGGCGCAGCAGTTCCAACCCGCTCATGTCTTCCAGAAGCGAATCCACCACACAGCCGTGAAGGGACTCGCGAGACAAGATCTGCAGGGCTTCCTCACCGGTCCGGATCTGCCGCAGCTTCACGGGCAGGCACTGGCGCAAGGCCGCGGCGTCTTCTTCACCGTGCTCTTCCATTGCCGAAACCAGCAACAGCGCCACCGGCTCCTGCACTTCCCGGGCTGGTTCGCCGGAATGCTCCAGGCTGCCGGTGCATTCCCTGGCCATCTGGGCCTCAAAAAGCTGGCGCCAGTCCCGCACACTCCGCACTCGCTGCGCCGCATCCAGGGCCAACCCCTGGCGCAACACCTCGCCCAGGGCCGGCGAGGCGGTGGCGGCCTGTTCCAGCAGTGGCGCCAGCGGATCAGCCTGGTTCAGGGCCAGGGCCTGTTGCCGTGAGGTCGCGCTCGGCAGGGTCTCGCCTGTCAGGCAGCGCAGGGCCACGGCGGCCAGGGCATAGCAATCGGTCCACGGCCCTTGCAGGGTATGATCAGCCTGATATTGCTCCGGCGGGGCGTAGCCTTCGGTCACCAGGGAGGTGAGTCTGCCCCCGCCGCCCAACCGGCGGCAGGCCGCGCCGAAATCGAGCAGCACGGGCTCGCCATTCTGGCGGATATAAATATTGCCGGGTTTGATGTCCCGGTGGAGGACATCCTGATTGTGCAACTGCTCAAGCCCGTCGAGCAGGGGGGTGAGCAGGTCGGTCACCTCCTCCCCGCTGAGGGTGCCCCGGCGACGCAGCAAGGCCTTGAGGCTCTGCCCGCGCTCGTAATCCATGACAAAGCACGCGGTGTTCCCTGCTTCGAAAAAGGACAGGATTCTGACGATATGCGGATGTTTGAACCGGGCCAGGGTCCGGGCCTCCTCCAGAAACGCCTCGCGGCCGGCATGAAAATAGGCTGCTTTTTCCGCACTGGCCGGGAGCACTGCGCCTTGCGCATCGCGGGTGGCAATGTCCCTGGGGTAGTATTCCTTGATCGCAACCTGCGTGTTCAGGCTGGAATCCAGGGCGAGATAGGTGATTCCGAACGCGCCTTTGCCCAGCACGTGTTGGATGATGTACCCGCCCAGCAAGGCGCCCGGTGCAAGCGGCACACAGGCAGGCGCGCCCTCAAGTGGTGGTTCAGCAGGCTTCGCCTGAGGCGAAGTGGTGTTCTCCATCGGCGTGTCCAACGTCTGACTCTCCCCTTGGCCTCGATGCGGCCGCTCCCCGTCAGGCAGGCAGGATAGCATGTTGTGCTGCCCGTACAACAGCCGGGGGAACTGCTTGGACTCTATGGATTTCCCCCTGCCCGCCAGCCAGCCTGCCACACCCGTTGCGCAGCCCATTGCGCAGGCCCGCTGCTTGCGGCTAATCTTCATACATGAGATTTTGCAACTGGTCCACGCCGTGGGTATTTTTTGAGACCTCTGCACGGCCACCGCATATTTTCTCTTCAAATCCAGCATGATATCTGCTATTCTTCCTTCACCCCAAGGAGGATAACATGGCAGAGCGCAGCCCCAAGGCCCCGTTGCTTGGCGATTACTTCATGGCCCGGCGCAAGACCAAGCGCACCTTCCTGGACGACATTGACGCCCTCATCGACTGGCGGCCTATCCGTTCGTTTTTGAACAAGAAACTTACCCGCAAGGCCGACGCCGTGGGCAACCCCGCCTACCCGGCCCTGGCCATGTTCAAGATTCTGCTCCTGCAACGGTGGTACAATCTCAGCGACCCGGCCACCGAGCAGGCCCTCTACGACCGCCTCTCCTTCATCCGCTTCGTTGGTCTGTCCTTCGAGGGTGACGTCCCCGACGAAACCACCATCTGCCGATTTCGCAACGGCCTGATCAAGTTGAATATTCTCGATAAGCTTCTGGATCGCCTCAACGAGCAGCTCGAAGCCAAGGGCCTGCTCGTGCGTGAGGGGACCGTGGTCGACGCCTCGGTGGTCGAATCTGCCCGCCGCCCGCGCAAAATCATCGACATCCTGCCCGAGGATCGCGCGGAGGAGGCCGAACAGCAACCTGCATCCCCTGCGAAATCAGACTGTTCGGTCAAGGTCAGCTTTTCAGACGATGCCGACGCGGCCTGGCTCAAGAAGGGGCGTCGCTGTCATTACGGCTACAAAATCCACGCCGCCACCGATGCTCGCGACGGCTTCTTCCTCGGCGGCCACGCCACCTCGGCCAACCGGTCAGACATGCGCGAGTTCGAAACGCTGCTCGATGAAATCCATGTTATTCCAGGGACCTATGTCTATGGCGACAAGGGGTATTCCAGCGGCGCCAACCGCGACGCGCTGCTGGCCCGCGGCCTCAAGGACGCCACCATGGACAAGGCCACCCGCCACGCGCCGCTCACGGCCTATGAACGATTGCGCAACCGGCTCATCAGCAGCGTGCGCTGCGGCGTGGAGCGGGTGTTCGGGACCTGGAAACGCGGCTACGGCCTGGCCCGGGCGCGCTATCTGGGCCTGAAAAAGGTCTGCGCCGAGCTGTATCTGGTGGGAATGGCCTTCAATTTGAAGAAAGCCGTGCGGTTGATGGGCACTTGAGGGGCTGGTGCGTCCAAAATTTGGAAGGAATGATGAAAATGAGGGAAAAATGATGAAAACGATGACAGATTAGACCAAAATCAGAGGCCGAGAGGGCCATTTCCTCGGCGAAGAGTCGTTCGGGTGGTGTTGTGCAGAGGTCTCTTTTTTGTGATATTGCCATATCGAGGAGACCATGCGCCGCCATCATCCGTCATTCCCTCTCGCGTCTGCCGTCTGTCTGGCTATCCTGCTGTACACCTTCCTCGTTGCGGGTGCCCCTGGCACGGTGTGGGCCCAGGCCGTCCCCGGCGAGGCCACACCAGTGACCCAGGCGCAAAAAGACGCTTTTGTCGCCACGCTCAGACAGGCGGTTCGCAATGGCGACCCCACCCTGCTGGAGCCCCTCATGGGCACCGCGGGCATGAGCATTGCCGATGTGGCGTGGAACCGGCAGGCGCTGCCACCGCTCCTGGCCGCCATGGGGTCCTCGCCGGCGGCCTTGCGCTTTTCGTGGGGGCCGCCTCCAGCGGGCGGCGCCATCTTTCCTGGTCAGGGGCCGCGATTTGGCGCCAGCTGCACCCCGGTGCTGACCCTGCGCGTGACCGTGACCAGCCAGCCCGGCAATGAAACCACGCTGCCACTGTGCCTGGAGGACGGGCAGCTCAAGCGCGTGGGGGTCATCCGCGCCCCGACGCCGTAATGCCGCAGGCAGGAATATGCCCCACCGCCCTTACGAAACGCCTGCAGGCGGCAGGGGCAGTTCAAAGAAAAAAGTGCTGCCCCGGCCGGGAGTGGAACTGACCCAGATGCGGCCATCGTAGTGTTCCACAATGCGTTTGCAGATGGCCAGCCCCAGTCCGGTGCCCTTGGGGGCGTGCAGGGTATCTTCCGCAACCTGATGAAACCGCTCGAACACCCGATCCTGTTCCTGCAGCGGGATCCCCACTCCAGTATCCTTCACCCCCACGCGCAGGGCCGTTGCCCGGGCAGGCGGAGCTCCCTGGGGCATGATTTCCACTTCCACCCGGACCTCGCCCTTGGGTGTGAATTTATAGGCATTGCTCAGCAGATTCACCAGCACCTGCTGGATACGGTCCGGGTCCACTCGCACCAGTGGCAATTCCAAGGGGGCCTGCATGGTCAACACCAGATCCGGATTTTCCTGATACGCCCCGCGCATGAAATTGACCGTATCCACAACCAGCCGTCCCAGATCCACCAGCTGATCCGCCCATTCGGACCGCCCCTCCTCAATTTTGGAGAGATCCAGAAAATCGTTGATCAGCCTGGTCAGCCGTTCGCTTTCATTCAATATGATGTTGATATTGTTTTGCACGGCCTCACTGCGGCGCAGAAAACGGGGGCTGGGGCGGCCGGCTTCTGCGGTCAGCCGGAGGATGTCGCGACGAATGAGCTTGGCAAACCCGTAAATGGAGGTCAGCGGCGTGCGCAGGTCGTGCGAGGCCGTGGTCAGAAACGCGCTTTTGAGCTCGTCGAGCTGCTGCAACCGGTCATTGGCCTCCTGCAGCTGGCGGGTGCGCTGCTGCACGCGGGCCTCCAGCTCGTCATGGGCTCCCTGGAGCGCGAGCTGGGCTTCCTTGAGTTCACTGATGTTGGTGAAGGCTTCCAGCAACACCCGTTGCCCCTCCAGCATCAGCGGCAGGACACTTTTGAGCACTGAAATGGGCCGGCCGCTGCGAGTCAGCAAGTCGCACTCCCGTTGGTCAGCCTCTTTGCCCAGGTCGAAAATCGGGCACTGGTCCTCCTGGTAAATGCAGAGCACCTCCTGGCAGCTGCGGCCCAGCAGGTTGGCTTCCTCCTCGAACTCCAGCATGTTGAGCGCATAGCCATTCACGCGCAGCACCTTGCGCTGCGGGCTCATGAGAATGACGCCCACAGGCAGCTTGTCCAGGATATTGGTCAAATTCTGGCGGGATTCGTTCAACTCCCTGATGGATTGCTCCAAATCCTCATGGAGCATGGCGTTATGCAGCGCACCGGTCATGATATTGGCCGTGGAATGCAGAAACACACTGGCCGGGGTAAAGTCTCGCTGCTCCAGCGAGCCCAGGACCAACACCCCCAGGGTCTCGTGCCCCAGCCGGAGGGGCAGCGTGACCAGGGAGCGGATGCCCAGATGTTTGCACTCACCCCTGGTGCACCGGGGATCGTTATGGGCGTCCGAAACAAACAAGGCTTCCCCGTGCAATGCGGTAAACCCGCACAGGCATTCGGAAAGGATGTGGCTGCCAAAGTGCTGCTTGTCCACGGTGACATCCTTGGTCTCGATGCCCAGAAGCCCCAATGCATCACCCTGCCGCCGAAACACCAGCAACAGATCGGGCTCTACGGTCTGCATGATTTCCCTGAACGCACTTTTAATGACGCTTTCCACGGACAGGGAAGACGCCACGGCCATCCCCATGCGGTGCAGGGCCTGCAGTTCGTGCACCTTGGCGGAAAGCGACTTTTCCATCACCGCCCGCTCCGTAACATCCCGCACCACCACCACGGCGCTGCGCTGGTCTCCATCCGGAGTCAGGCGGATGGTCATCTCCACCAGCGCCCCTTCCAGGCTGCCCTGCGGAGGCTTGAGGGCGCAGACCACGGTGGTGTCCGAAGACATGCCGGAAAACTGGTCGGCCAGCGGGCTATGGCAGGGGTCGGGAAACAACTCCAGAAACGACCGGCCCACCACCTCGTATTCGGCCTGGAGCATTTCCCGCCAGGCCCCCACGGCATCGACAATGCGCAGGGAAGGCGTTTCAACCAGGAAGATGGCATCGCTGGCGGTATCCATCAGAGCCCGGAAGCGTTCCAGTTCGCGCACGCGTTCCTTGAGCTCGGGATAATAGCTTTTGGCGATGGATCGTTCACCCAGGCCGATGAGCTTGTCCCGCAGGGAAGGGGGCGGGCTATTCGAGTCGGGCGGCATGAGCGAAAATGCGGCGCAGGTCCTGCGCGGTTGCAGGGGTTGGGTTGGTCAACAGGCAAGGATCCTGCGCGGCCTTGCCAGCCAGAATATCCAAGGCCTCGGCCGTCACCCCCAGATCGGCCAGGGACTGGGTCACCCCCACGGCCTGTTTCAGCTGCCGCACCGTTGCCACCACCTGTTCGCGTGCCTCGGCCTCCGGGGCGTCCGGGGCGATGGCGGCCCCCAGGGCGTTCCCCACAGCGCGGTAGCGTTCCCGGGCGCCGGAAAAATTGTACTCGATCACGTGGTCCAGCAGCAACGCATTGCACAGCCCGTGGGGCAGGTCCAGGTAGCCGCCCAGGCTATGGGCCATGGCGTGCACCGCGCCAAGGATGGCATTGGAAAAGGCCATGCCCGCCTGCAGGCTGGCCAGCAGCATTTCGGAACGCGCCTCAAGATGCGGGGTGGATGTGGCCGCAGAGGCCACGGCCTCGGGCAGCCAGCGGCCAATACGGCGCATGGCCTCCAGGGCCTGCATGTCCGTCAGGGGCGAACTGGCGTTGGACACATAGGCTTCCACGGCGTGGGTCAGGGCGTCCAGGCCAGTGTAGGCCGTGAGCTCCGGCCCCATGGTGCAGGTGAGCTCCGGGTCCAGCAGGGCGACATCCGGAATCACCGTCTTGCTCACAATGGCGATTTTGGCCCGGTTGGTGGTATCGGTGATGATGGCGAACTGGGAGACCTCCGCCCCGGTCCCGGCGGTGGTGGGCAGGCAGATGAGCGGCGGGCCGGGTTTTTCCACATTATCCACCCCTGCAAAGGACAACACCGGGGCCTGATTGGAGGAAATGATGCCCACGGCCTTGGCCAGATCCATGGGGCTGCCGCCCCCCAGGGCCACAATGCCATCACAGCCTTCCTGCTGGTAGTATTCCGCAGCAGCCATGGCCTGGGTATCTTTGGGGTTGGCAGACACGTCCAGCCAGAGCTTCGGTTCCAGTCCGGCTTCCCGCAGAATAGCCAGCAACCGCTCGACCCAGCTGATCTCCGCCAGGGCCGGGTCGCTGACCACCAGCACACGTCCGGCCCGAAGATTGGCCGCAAACCGCCCGGCCATCTCCAACGCGCCCAGGCCAAACACCATTTCCGGCGCCACAAACTTTCGCCATTGCGAAAACCACGGCACTTCCGGCTGTGTGTCCATGCGCCTCCCCGCTGCTTGCATGTTGCCCCCCACTGCTGAGAGTTGCCAGGTTCAGAATCCTCATGTTCTGCGGCGGCGCTGCGTCATCCCCCCTTGGTATGGCAAGACCAGATGGATTTTCGCCAGTCCTGCCTGAGAGTTCAATTTTCTGATTTATATACTATCCTGTCGGCTTATGCAAGCAAGCGACCGTATTGCGCTGCTGCGTCACCGTTGCGCCCATGGCTCGCACATGGCAATACTTGTAGCCAAAGGCATGGGATGCCATATTGCGCTCGCAGACACTTGCCACATGGGGGGGTTCATGGTCGATCACCCTGCAGCTGATGCCGAGCTGGCGGCCTGTCGGCGCCGCATCGCCGAACTGGAGGCCCGGCTGGCCGAACAGCAGGCCGGGCACGAGCGCATGCTTGCCCGCTATGAGGCGCTCTTTGAGTATGCGCCCATGGGCTACCAGTCGTTGGACGAAGCCGGCAACCTGCTCGAAGTGAACGCGACCTGGCTCGCCACCCTGGGATATTCCGCAGAGGAGGTGCTGGGGCGGAATTTTTCCGAGTTCCTCCACCCGGACTGGAAGGCCCATTTTCAGGAGAATTTCCCCCGCTTCAAGGCCTTGGGGGAGGTGCTTGGTGTTGAGTTCGAAATGCGTTGCAAGGACGGGTCGTATTTACCCGTGGCCTTCAACGGCCGCATTCGCCGCGACGCGACCGGCAATTTTGTCCAGACCCATTGCATTTTTGAAAATCTCTCCCACAGCCGGCATGCGGAAGCAGCCCTGCGCGAAAGCGAGGCCCGGTACCGTCAGGTCGTCAACACCATGCGGGAGACCCTCTCCGTCATCACGCCGGAGGGTGACTTCCTGTTCGTCAATGCCCACGCCGCAGCCAACCTTTCCGGGGGGCTGGGGCCCGACGCCGTACTGGGCCGCAATATCCGGGACTTCACGCCTGCAGCACAGGCTGCCCGGCTGCTGGACTTGTACCGGCAGGTGGTGCAGAGCCAGAGTCCCCATACGGAAGAAGTGCGGGTGGAGGTGGCCGCTGGCGAAAAGTGGTTCCACAACACCATGCTCCCCATTCGATATGGCCGGGAGGGCAGACAGTGCATCCTGTCCATGTCCCTGGACATCACCGCGCGAAAGCAGGCCCAGCAGGAACTGCGGCAGGCGCTGGACCGGTTATCCTTTCATGTGGAAAACTCGCCTCTGGGCGTGGTGGAATGGGAACAGGGGCAGCGCATCACCTTCTGGAGCCCACAGGCTGAGGCAATCTTCGGTTGGACGGCTGCGGAAGTGCTGGAGATGAACTGGGCCGACTTTCCCTTCGTACATCCTGACGACCTCGCTGGTGTGACCGAAACCCTGCGCCGGCTCTTCCAGGGTGAGGAGAGCAGCAACACGCACCACAACCGGAACTTTCGCAAAGACGGCCGGGTGATTCACTGCCAATGGTACAATTCCGTGCTGCGCGATGCCTCGGGCAATGTGGTCTCCCTGCTCTCCCAGGTGGCCGACGTCACCGCCCTGCACG
Organism: Megalodesulfovibrio paquesii; assembly: GCF_054653055.1. Classification (NCBI taxonomy): domain Bacteria; kingdom Pseudomonadati; phylum Thermodesulfobacteriota; class Desulfovibrionia; order Desulfovibrionales; family Desulfovibrionaceae; genus Megalodesulfovibrio; species Megalodesulfovibrio paquesii. The sequence goes on from NZ_BAAIGQ010000004.1 coordinate 472,085, forward strand.
ACGCCCTGGACAATCTGGCCCAGGCCCGGGAGCTGGCCGAATCCGCCAGTCGGGCCAAGTCCGCCTTTCTGGCCAACATGAGCCACGAGATCCGCACCCCGCTCAACGGACTCCTGGGCATGCTGCAATTGCTGCAGGTCGAGGCCCTCTCTCCCCTGCAGCACGAATACGTCGATCTGGCCATCACCGCCGGCCGGCGGCTGACCCGCCTCCTGTCCGACATCCTGGACATCTCCAAAATCGAGGCTGGCAAGCTGCCCATCCTGGATGAACCCTTCGACCTGCCCGCGGCCATGGAACAGGTGGCCGAGCTGTTCCTGCCCACGGCCCGCCACAACGGCCTGGCCCTGAACCTGAGCGCCGATCCCGCCTTGCCTCAATGGGTGCGGGGCGATGCCTGCAGGCTGCAGCAGGTGCTCATCAATCTGGTGGGCAATGCCCTCAAGTTCACCATCACCGGGCAGGTGAATATCCATGCCGCCCTGCTGCCCGATACGCCAGACGGCAGGCTTCGGGTACTTTTTTCCGTGGAAGACACGGGCTGTGGCATCCCGGAATCCATCCTCACGCAGCTATTCGAACCTTTTTCCCAGGTGGCGCAAGGGGTTCAGCGTGCGCACCAGGGCGCGGGGCTGGGCCTTTCCATCTGCAAACGCTTGGTGGCGCTCATGGATGGCGATATGGGCGTGGAAAGTACGGTCGGGCAGGGGTCCACCTTTTATTTCTCCGTCTGCCTGGGGCGGGCCACGCCACAACAGGCGCATGTCCCTTTCCTCCCCAACGAGGTGATCTCACGCTGCCGGCGCATCCTGCTGGCCGAGGACGAAGCCGTCAGCCGCATTGCCGCGGCAGGGTTGCTGGAGCGCGAGGGATTTGAGGTGATTGCCGTGGAAAACGGGCGCCAGGCCCTGGACACGCTGCAGCGAGATGCGGTGGACTTGATCCTGATGGACGTGCAAATGCCCGAGATGAACGGCGTGGAAGCCACCCAGGCCATTCGGCGCGGCGCGGCCGGGGCAGGCAACGCCAGCATCCCCATCATCGCCATGACCGCCTACGCCATGCCGGGGGACAGGGAAGCCTTTCTCGCCGCCGGCATGGATGGCTACATTGCCAAGCCAATGGAGCAACAGGCGCTCTTCGACGCCATTGAGGCGGGCCTGACCCGCCGCGCCTTGGGCCGCGGATGATCGCCCCGGATACGGCCGGCGCCAGTCCGTTCGCAGGAACACGCGCACCTGAACCCGGTGCATGGTCTATTGAGGCAAGATGTGGGGAGAAGCCCTTGGCAACAGGCTCCTCCCCGGCCAGGAACGGCAGAATCGCTCGTCACGCCACGGTGATGGTCTTGTCCAGGTACACGTTCTGCACCGCCTGGATGAGGGCCACGCCGTCGCCCATGGGGCGCATGAAGGCCTTGCGGCCCATGATCAGCCCCTGCCCGCCGGCCCGCTTGTTGATGACCGCCGTGCGCACGGCCTCTTCCAGATCGCGCTTGCCTGAGCCGCCGCCCGAATTGATGAGCCCGATACGGCCCATATAGGTGTTGGCCACCTGGTAGCGGCACAGGTCGATGGGGTGATCGGTGCAGAGCTCGGAGTACATCCGGGGATCGGACTTGGCGAACTTCAGGGCCGTGAACCCGCCGTTGTTCTCGGGCAGCTTCTGCTTGACGATGTCGGCCTTGATGGTCGCGGCCAGATGATTGGCCTGGCCCGTGAGGTCCGCGGCCACGTGATAGTCATGCTGCGGCGTGGAGAAGGCGTCGTTGCGGGTGTAGGCCCAGAGGATGGTGGTCATGCCGTAGGCATGGGCTTCCTCAAAGGCGCGGGCAATTTCCTGAATCTGCCTGTTTGAGGTGCCGTGTCCAAAATAGATGGTGGCTCCCACCGCCACGCAACCCATCTCAAAGGCCTGCTTGATGGAGGCAAAGAGAATCTGGTCGTGCTTGTTGGGGTAAGTCATCAACTCATTGTGGTTGATCTTGAGAATAAAAGGGATGCGGTGCGCCCACTTGCGGGCACACATGGCCAGCACGCCCAGGGTGGAGGCCACGCCGGAGCAGCCGGCTTCCGCAGCCAGTTTCACGATGTTTTCCGGATCAAAATAGATGGGGTTGGCAGCAAAGGAGGCCCCGGCCGTGTGCTCGATGGCCTGGTCCACCGGCAGAATGGACAGATAGCCCGAGCCACCCAGCCGGCCTGCGCCATACAGGGCCTGGAGGTTTCGCAATACCGGGATGGGACGATCGGAATCGATGAACATGCGATCCACGAAATCCGGCCCGGGCAGCTGCAGCGCGGACTTTGGTATGGTGTTACAGACGTGGTTCAGGAGCGAGTCAGCCTCGTCTCCGAGCAAAGCGGGAATGTTGGTCATGCGGAATCGCCTCCATGCCTGCGGGGTGAATAAGAGTGCAGCCTGTTCGTAGCACAAATTTTCTCAGGCCTCGACAAAAAAAGCATGACAGCGTGGTGGAAATTACGACGAAACCGCAACGAGGCAGGGTCGTGAATTGACGGACTTATCGATTATTAAATAACTATCCTGCCGCATAATCGGCGCATTTGCAGGAGGTGAATTCGCGCAACTAGGCCATAATCATATCCAATCTGTGCGGGCTTTGTGAGATTTTTCCCTTGACTGGCCAACTGGGAATTCCATAAAACGGGTCATAAAATGCGGACAATCACAGATTGATTTGGTATGGATTTATGGGTGGAAGGTCGGCCTTCCCTCAGTGTGGTGGAGGCGGAGTTGGGTCAATCCAGCGGCAGTGGCGACGTGCAACTCAGGAAGGAATGTGAGGCCATGACGCAACGAAAACGAGCGGCTAGGTGGGTGGGAATCCCGTGTGCGATTCTCTTTTTGACGGTTCCCTTTATTTCGGCGACGGCAAGCACGCCGGTTCCAGCGCTTTCGGCGGAGCCCAAGGTGGATGCCATTGTCATTGATACAGCGGCCGCCCTGGGCGAGCTGGAACAGCCGGGGGTGGTGTTCTATCACACAAAGCACACCGCCGCGCTGGAAAAGATGGCCAAGGACTGCACGTCCTGCCATATGGAGAACGAAGGCAAGCTTTCGTTCAAGTTTGCCCGGCTCAAGGACCCCCAGTCCGTGGGCGCCACGGCCGAGCTGTATCACTCCAGCTGCGTGGCCTGTCATGAAAAGGTGGTTGCCAACTACCCCAACGCCCCCAAGGCCGCTGAATGCAAGCGCTGCCACGTGGGCCCGGCCCAGGAAGGCGCCACCGCCACTCCCAAGCCCTCCCTTGACCTGAATCTGCACGGCCGCCACGTGACGGCCGAGGCCAAGCTGCTCCAGATCCCCCAGGAAGAAAGCTGCAAGGCCTGCCACCACAAGTTTGACGACGCGCAGAAAAAGCTGGTCTACGCCAAGGGCGAGGAAGGCAACTGCGTGTACTGCCACAAGCAGGAACCCATTGAGGTCAGCGGCCGCATGGCTCCCTCCACGCGCGACGCCTCCCATGAGTCCTGCGTGAACTGTCACCTGACCACCCGCAAGTCCCAGCCGGAAAGCGGCCCCGTGCTCTGCGCCGACTGCCACACCGCCGAGGCCCAGGCCAAGTGGAAGAAGACGCCGGAAACGCCCCGCCTCATGCGCGGCCAGTCCGACGCCATTCTGCTGGCTGCCGGCACGGCCACGGCCAATGGCACGCTGGACGTCAACTGGGCTTCGGCCGGCCCCGGCCCCGTGGCCTTTGACCACAAGGCCCATGAAGGCTTTGTGGGCAATTGCGTCACCTGCCACCATCCCACGGACACCGGCGGTTCCCTGGCTGCCTGCGGCGTGGCCTGCCACACCACCACCGGCAGCAAGGATGGCAGCTTCGTCACCACCGCCCAGGCTTCGCATCAGCTGGGAGTGACCTCCTCCTGCGTGGGCTGCCACACCACCCAGGCCAACACCCGCAAGGAATGCGCCGGCTGCCATGCCCCCATGAAGCAGACCGAGCTTTCCCAGAAGTCCTGCGTGCAGTGCCACGAAGCGGGCTTCCCCACCTCCGGCACCCAGCAGCTCGACAAGCAGGAACGTGAAGCCACGGCCGCCAAGATTCTGGCTGCCAAGGATCAGGCTCCCAAAACCGTGCCGCTGGAAAATGTGCCCGAGAAGCTCACCCTGAACTACCTCAATGGCCCGGATGACGAATGGCAGGCCGCGGAATTCCCGCATCGCAAAATCTACCAGAAACTGGTGGAAGAAGCCGCCAAGAGCCCCATGGCCGCCCACTTCCATGCGGATGCGCTGACCATGTGCGCCGGATGCCATCACAACGCCCAGCCCTCGCTGAATCCGCCCAAGTGCGCCTCCTGCCACTCCAAGCCGTTCCAGGAACGCACCGCCAACCAGCCTGGTCTCAAGGGCGCGTTCCATAATCAGTGCATCGGCTGCCACCAGGAGATGCAGGTCAAGCCCAAGGCCACGGACTGCCAGGGTTGTCACAAGCCCAAAAACTCCTAAGCGGCGCATCCCAAAAGAGAGGAGCTCATGAAACGACGTTCGTTCCTCGGCCTCGTGGGCGCGGCCGGGCTTGGTGCAAGCCTGGCCCCCGCCGCTGCGCAGGCCGCCGGCAATAAGCACTTTACTGGCTACAAGGACAGCTATGGCGTGGTCTTCGACGCCACCCGCTGCATCGGGTGCCGCAAATGCGAAGAGGCCTGCAACAAGGTCAACCACATGCCCGAGCCCGAAAAACCCTTCAACGACCTCACCGTGCTGCAGGACCACCGCCGCACCGACGCCAAAACCTACACGGTGATCAACCAGTACGCCAACCCGGCCGCACCGGAAGGGCTGACCTTCCACAAGTTCCAGTGCAACCACTGCAACGAGCCGGCTTGCGCCTCCAGCTGCTTCGTCAAGGCCTTCACCAAGAACCCCGACGGCTCCGTCACCTACGACGCCAGCCTTTGCGTGGGGTGCCGGTATTGCATGGTCGCCTGCCCCTTCTACGTGCCCACCTACGAGTACGATTCCGCCCTGGTTCCCAAGGTCCAGAAGTGCACCTTCTGCCATCCCCGGCTGCAGCAAGGCCTGCTCCCCGGCTGCGTGGAAGCCTGCCCCAAGGAAGCCATGCTCTTTGGCAAGCGCGAGGAAGTGCTGCGGCTGGCCTGGGAACGCATCCGCAGCAACCCCGGCAAGTACGTGGAACACGTGTACGGCGAGACCGAAATGGGCGGCACGGCCTGGATGGTCATTTCCCCCATTCCCTTCGAGCAGCTCAACCTCAACGAGCACCTGGGCACCACCTCCGCGCCTGAACTGACCTCCGGCGCCCTGGCTGCAGTGCCCATCGTCGTCGGCCTCTGGCCGGTGCTCCTGGGCGGCCTCTACGGCATCAACACCATGCGTGACCGGGCCGTGAAAAAGGAACAGGCCGAGGCAGTGGCCGCGGCCAAACAGGAAACGCAGGACGCCGCCAACGCCAGGCTGCAGGATGAACTGAAGAAGGCCGAAGCCGCCGCGCAGAAGAAAATGGACGCCGAGATCAAGAAAGCCGTGGACGACGCGGTGAAAGCCAAGGTGGCCGAAATGGAAGCCGCCGCGCAGCAACCGTCCGAAGGCGACCAGAAGGAGGGCGACTAATGTCCGACCACAAGCCTGATGTGTCCACCTTTACCGTGGACCCCAAATACCTGACCAAAGACGGCCTCACCGGTCTTGCCAGGGAACTGACCACCAAGGAGAAAATCCTTGAGGCCGCCCGCCAGCATCCGGTCATGGCCACCCTGCTCATCATGGGCGGCCTGGCCACCCTGCTGCGGTTCACCTTCGGCCTGGGCACGGTGACCAACCTGGACGACAACAACCCCTGGGGCATCTGGATCTCCATCGACCTGCTCTGCGGCGTCGCCCTGGCTGCCGGCGGGTTTGTCACCTCCGCGGCCTGCTACGTCTTCGGGTTCAAGAAGTTCCACTCTGCCGTGCGCCCGGCCATCCTGACGGCCTTCATCGGCTACGCCCTGGTGGTCTTTGCCCTGAACTACGACGTCGGCCGGCCCTACCGCCTGCCCTACCCCCTGTTCTGGTCCCAGGGCACCAGCTCCCTGCTGTTCGAAGTGGGTCTGTGCGTGTTCCTGTACCTGACAGTGCTCTTCATCGAATTCTGCCCCGCCGCCCTGGAATGGCTGGGCCTGAAAAAACTGCGCAACACGGTACACAGCCTGACCATCGTGCTGACCATCTTCGGTGTGGTGCTCTCCACCCTGCACCAGAGCTCCCTGGGTGCGCTCTTCCTCATCGCGCCGTCCAAGGTGCATCCGCTGTGGTATTCCACGTACCTGCCGGTGTACTTCTTCATCTCGGCCATCTGCGCGGGCCTGTCCGTGGTCATCTTCGAAGGCATGCTCTCGCACAAGTACATGCACGCCAAGATGGACAAGATCACCCTTGAGGAACACGACGGCGTCATGTTCGGCTTTGCCAAGGCAGCCGCCTTCGTGCTCATGGGCTACTTCTTCATCAAGTGGATCGGCGTGGCTGCGGACAACAACTGGGAATACCTCGGCACCGGCTACGGCGCCTGGTTCCTGGTGGAAGTGGTCGGCTTCGTCTTCCTGCCGGCCATCTGCTACGCCCTCGGCTACCGCGAGCAGAACGCCACCTTCGTCAAGGTGGCGGCCGTGTGGACCATCCTGGGCATCGTGCTCAACCGCCTGAACGTCTCCCAGATCGCCTTCAACTGGCAGCTTCCGGCCGACCAGCGCTACTTCCCGCACTTCTGGGAAATCGTGGTCACTGCCTTCATCCTCGGGCTGCATGTGCTGGTCTTCCGGCTGATCGCCAACCGGATGCCCATCCTCTACACGCACCCCGACTACGACGAACACGAAGAAGCGGCCGAGCCTGCCCACGGCGGCGGCCATTAAAGGGGAATTATCATGGAATCCAGTACGTTCCATACCCTGCACGACTTCATCGTGCACAGCAAGGGCAACGTCTACATCCTCATGGGCGTGATCGCCATCGGCGCGCTCATCTTCTGGCGCTTCCTGACTGCACGTGAGAAGCCCATCCGTAAATACTAAGGAGCCGCTGCCATGTATGATTTTCTCACCGGCCCCATGCTGTACCTGACCCTGGCCATCTTCATCGGCGGCTGCATCTGGCGTGTGGTGTGGTACATCCGCGGCCTGGATCAGAAGCTCGATCGCGTGGCTTACAAGGCGCACCTGGAGCATGGCCTCAAGCATGCCGCCCGGTCGATCATCGCCTTTCTGATCCCCTTTGGCGCGCACACCTGGCGCGCCAAGCCGGCCATGACCATTGCCACCTTCTTCTTCCATTTTGCCATTGTGGGCATTCCCCTGTTTGCTCCGGCACACGTGACGCTCATGGACCAGTGGCTGTGGATCAGCCCCCTGGCCCTGCCGCAGAGCGTGGTGGACTTCCTGATCTTCATGTTCTTCATCTCCGCCGGATTCCTGATCCTGCGGCGCATCGCCCTCCCCGAAGTGCGCATCCTGACCAACTGGCAGGACGTGATGGTGCTGGCCATCACCATCGCGCCTTTCATCACCGGCGTGCTTGCCAGCACCCATACCGGTGACTACCAGTTCTGGTTGAATGCTCACATCTTCTGCGGCGAAGTCATGCTCATTGCCATCCCGTTCACCAAGCTCTCGCATTTCGTGCTGTTCTTCATGTCCCGCGGTCAGCTGGGCATGGACTTCGGCATCAAGCGCGGCGGTTTGAAGGGCACAAAATTCGCCTGGTAAGCTCGAACTTCGAGGAGGAATCGCAACATGCCTCAAGGAACGTTGTGTCGGGCCTTGCCGGTGCAGAACGAAGAGGAGCTCAAAGAGCTCCTCGCCGACACCGGCGGCAAAAAATACTATGCTGAAATGCAGGAACTGGACGTGGATGCCGACAAACTGGCCGCCACGCTCCAGAAAACCCTCAAATCCCGCCTGCGCACCTGGCTGAACATCTGCGCCAAGTGTGGCATGTGCGCGGAAAGCTGCTTTCTGTATCGCATTCATAACCGCGATCCCAAGCAGGTCCCCGCATACAAGATCCAGTCCACCCTGGGCGAAATCGTGCGCCGCAATGGCAAGGTGGACAACAAGTTCATGCAGCACTGCATGTACACCGCCTGGGCCAAGTGCACCTGCTGCAACCGCTGCGGCACCTACTGCCCCCATGGCATCGACATGGGCGTCATGTTCAGCTACCTGCGCGGCCTGCTCTTCTCCCAGGGCTTTGTGCCGTGGGAACTGAAGATCGGCTCCGGCATGCACCGCGTCTATCGCGCCCAGATGAACGTCACCGAGGAAGACTGGGTCGAAACCTGCGAGTGGATGGCCGAGGAACAGCAGGAAGAGTACCCGCTCATCGAAATCCCGGTGGACAAAGAGGGTGCGGACATCATGTACACCTGCAACGCCCGCGAGCCCAAGCACTACCCGGAAGACATTGCCGAAATGGCCATCCTCTTCCACATCGCCGGCGAGGACTGGACCGTGCCCTCCAAGGGCTGGGAGCAGACCTCCCTCTCCATGTTCGCCGGGGACTGGGAAGCCTGCACCATGCAGGTCAAGGAAGTCTACGACGCCATGGAACGGCTCAAGCCCAAGCGCATGGTCGGCACCGAATGCGGCCACGCCCACCGCGCCACGGTCATCGAAGGCCCCTACTGGGCCGGTCGTGAAGACGGCCTGCCGCCCGTGCCCTGCCAGCATTACGTGGAATGGCTGGCCGAGGCCCTGCGGCTGGGCAAGATCAAAATCGACCCCGCCAAGCGTATCAAGGAGCCCTTCACCATTCAGGACTCCTGCAACTACGTGCGCAACCACGGCATCAAGAAGGCCGTGCGCGAGGTCATGAGCTACCTGGCCGAGCCGGGCTACTACCGGCCCATGGAGCCCGAGCTGGAGCACAACTACTGCTGCGGCGGTGGCGGCGGCTTCAACGGCATCGGCCTGTACCGCAACGAGCGCAACTACGCCCTGCAGACCAAGCGGGATCAGATCCTGGCCACGGGCGCCAAGCTGGTCATCGCCCCCTGCCACAACTGCTGGGACGCCATCCGCGACCTGGAAGAACACTACCAGATCGGCATCCGCTGGTCCTTCCTCAAGCCCCTTGTGGTGCACTCGGCCATCATCCCCGAGCACCTCAAGCCACAAGAGGAAGAGGAGATGGAAGAAGAAGCATAGGCCCCGCCATGCTTCCCTGAACCGATGCAACGGGACGCCAGGCTATGCCGGCGTCCCGTTTTCATTGTGCAAGGCTCGAACATCAAATCGCATTTTTCACTGGCCCAAAATTCATACCTATTGTATTCTGATTGTATGAAAAAGTCCGCATCGGGGCAACCCGCGCCGCCCTGATCCCGTCGTTCCATTCTTTCCCAAGGAGCCCCCCATGACCAGCCTGTTCAAGAAGATTCTATTCGCCACCTCGGCTTCGCCCGCCTGCGACGATGCGGCCCGCGTGGCCTTTACCCTGGCCAAACGCACCCAGGCCGACCTGCTCATCTTCAACGACTTCGCTACCCCCACCAGGGCCTACAGCCAGTACTTCGCCGACTTGAAAACCGGCGAGGACGTGACGCTGACCGACGAATACAAGCGTAAGGTCGATACCGCCGTTCGCGAATACTATGCCAGCGACCTCGAAGGCTGCGCCACCTGCCGCATCGAGACCACCGTGGGGTACCCGCACCGCGAAATCCTGCGTATCGCCCGCGACGAGCAGGTGGACCTGATCGTCATGGGCGGCTCCACCCACGACGAGCTGGAAGCCGCCAAGGTCAAAAAGGACTTCCCCGGCTCCACGGTGTTGCGGGTGGCCAAGGCCGCCAAGCCTCCGGTGCTGATCGTCAACGCGCCCATTCCAGGGGCGTTGGCCGATGTGAAGACCATCCTTTTCGCCACGGATCTCTCGTCCTACAGCGACCGCGCCTTCGCCTTTGCCAAGGCCTTTGCCAAGACTTGCGGGGCGGCCATCCACATCCTGCATGTCGGCCTGGACGATGCCGAAGTGGACGAGGCCCTTCGCAAAAAATATCTTGATAAGGCCGACGGTGTACCCTGCAGCACCTCCATCGTCGAAGGCGAGGCGGCCAGGGCCATCCTGGCCAAGGCCACCCGCCTGGAGGCCGGTCTGATCGTCATGGCCCATCACGGCAGCCGGTTCGACACGGAAGAGGACTGGCACGACGCCGTGCTCCATCAGGTCATGGTGGAGGCAGCCTGCCCGGTGGTCAGCGCGAGCAAGTACGGGAGCTGAACCAGCCAGACGAGATGCCGCAACAAGGCGGGGCAGGGCCCCGCCTTGTTTTATGGCCACAGTGTGACACAGCCAGGCTGCCCTCATATCCTCCATTACAGCTGCCGGGACAGATGCGGCATGTCCCCAAACACCCCCGCCTGACTTTACTCGCGTGTACCGGCAGTCTCCGGATCACTACAAATGCAATGCAGAATGGTTTTCTAGAGTTTTTTTAGACTGCAAGCTGCACTATTTTGATACAATTTTGCTGCAAAAGTACGCGCTCTCACCGCACAGGATATTCGTGCAAATCAGACTTGGAAAACACTACGGCGCTCCTCCTGGATATATTTCTGATGATTCTTTACACAAGAGACAAAATAAAGTGCAGATGCAGTTGACAACAGTCATCGCACCAGATAAAGTGAGCCCAGGATAAGAAAGAGGCGTGCGCTGTCGCATGCTTCAGGGCTGGATAGCGGCGTTGCCAATGGCAGCGCCTGTCTGGCGAATACGGTTCGCCGCGGCCGCCATTGGCCGAGAACACGCGCCGCCCCGCGGGGCGCGCATTGCAGGAGGAAGGAGCATGGCCGGCAATGTGAAGCGACTTTTGGCCTTGTTAGGGCTCGGCTGTCTTTATGTATTGAGCATTGACGCGTGGACCGCCACCGCCCAGCAGCTTGACTTTGGGCGTCAGGCCCGCCGCGAGGCCATCCAGGAAGCACAGCGCGCCAATCTGCAAACGCTCCTGGATACCATGGGCGATGTCATGTTCGAGGAACAGCAGGCGCAGGCTGATCGCGAAAAGGAATGGGCGGACAACCATTACGTGTCACCCTCAGGGCTGAGCGTTGAAGAAGAGGCCGCCCGCAACAAAGCGGCTCGAGACACTATTTCTTCTTTGATAGCATCTTATTGCGCCGCATACTCCGGCAACAGTACTGAAACCCTGAATGCTTGCGCTGGGGGGACCGTAGATTTTTACGATTTGCCCACCAACTACCAGGCCACGTTCTACTCACTGTTCCCCGAGTATGACCCATCAAACAGTGCCTACAATCGTGACGTCGCTACGCTGCTTGGTACGGATAGCTAGCCAGAACGGATCACTCCAGGAGTAATAACATGGCTTCTAAATGGCATGCCCTTTTGAGCGCTGTGATCTTGTCCCTAGGGATAGTGTTCTTTGCCCAGTCTTCCGTGTTGGCCGCTGATACGGCGCAATCCCAGAAGGAAAAGTGGAACGAGTGGATTGCCGGGAGAATCAAACAATCGTGGATTGAAATGTACGCGGCGGAAAAAAATGTTGATCCTGCTTCGGTCAAATGGGAGGACCTCCCGGCCGACCTGCGGGCCCGGTTCGCCCAGGCCTTTGAAAACGCCGCCTCCAAATAATTCCGCCCGGCTTCGGATATTGCTCGCGCACGATGCGCCCCGGCCTCAAACCGGGGCGCATCGTGCGCGTTTCGTTTGGCGCCCCGCCTCTTTCCATCCGCATCGTCTCGGTGTACAAGAGAAGGCATCATTTTTGCCCACTTGCAATCAAGGCGCGCGACCATGCCCTTTTTCCGTTGTCTGGCGCTGATCCTGTTCGGGTGCTGGCTTTGCCCCTGCCCTGCCCTGGCCGGCCCCACCCAGGATGCCGCCGCAGGGTACAAGGCCCTGGAGCAAGGCGAATACGACAAGGGCATTGAATTGCTGACCAAGGCCCTGGACTCCGGCAAGCTCAGCGCCTCCTATCAGCCCATTGCCTATTACAATCGCGGCAATGCCTGGTATCATAAAAAGGAATTTGCCAAGGCCCTTGCTGACTTGGACGAAGCGCTGGCCAAAAACCCTTCCTTTGCCGAAGCCATGGTCAAGCGAGGGCAGGTCAAAAAGGACAAGGGCGACCTGGCCGGCGCCATGGATGACCTGCACAAGGCGGTGGCCCTTTCTCCTGAAAATCCCAAGGCCTATTTCGTCCGCGGATTGCTGTATGCCCTGGACGGCGACGCCACCAAGGCCATGGAGGACTTTGCCGACGCCAGCCGGCTGGACCCGCGTTTTGTCGTCACGCCGTTGCTGGAAGCCGTGCTCGCCGTGGGCAATGAGATCGGCATCAAATTCATGACCAAGGCCATCGAATCCGACAAGCTGGGTCCCACCAATCTGGCGCTGACCTACTACTTCCGCGGTCGGGCCTGGTACGCGTTGGGCGGCTATGAACAGGCCGTCAACGACTTTACCAACGCCATCGTCCAAAACCCCTCGCTGTTCCCGGCCTACGCCGCCCGTGGGGACATCTGGAAGGAACGCGAACAATACCTGCTGGCTGCCGCGGATTACAGCCATGCCCTCTCCCTGCACCCATATAATGCCACCTTGCATTACAACCGGGGATTCGCGCTGTCTCTGGTCGGCAACAACACTCAGGCGGCCCAGGATTTCCATCTGGCGCACGAACTGGATCCATCCCTGGAAATCCCGGACATCGAAACCCTGCTCCAGCATCAGACCATGCGGCAGGGAATGGGCCCGACGGCGGGTAACGGCACTGAGCTTCCCAACGACTGATCCCCTTCCGCCGCGTCCTGCCCCTGCATGCGCAGCGCGGAACACTCGCCAGGCAGACGCCGTGCAGTGTGCGCCTTAGCCAGGACCGCAGCTCCCTGCGTTGAGTTCTTCCAGCAGAAAGGCCACCAATGGCGCCGCGGCAGGTACCCTGGCGCCCTCTTCTCCAAATATGGCGAATTCAGTTTGCGGCAATTCCGGCAACAGGCCGGGCGGCAATTCCCGCAGCCCCTCCTGCACAAAGGAGCGGCCGAGAATAGACACGCCCAGGCCTCCGGCCACAGCCGCCTGCAACCCCATGAGGCTATGGCAGGTGCAGGCAATGCGGCTGGCCCGTCCGGCTTGCTGCAAGGCTTCCAGGGCCATGGCTCGATACGAGCATGGCGGTGGCAGCAACACCAGCGGCAATTCGGCGTCCGGCGTCAGCTGAAACTGCGCGGCCGCGAACCAGACCATGGGTTCCCGCCAGATGACCCGGCCGCCCTGGACGTTGTCGCCATCGCGCTTGGCAATGGCCAGATCCAACCCGCCGGCGGCCAGCCGGGCCTTGAGCCCGGTACTCAGATCGGTAAACAGCTGCAGGGAAACGCCGGGATGATGCGCCCCAAAGCGCGCCAGCAAGCGCGGCAACTGGCGAGGGATGATGTCTTCGCATACCCCCAGCCGGAGCACGCCCTGCAGCTCCGTCGCGGTTATCCGGCACACGGCTTCGTCGCTGAGGGCAATGAGCCGGCGGGCATAGCCCAGCAGCACCTCCCCTTCCGGGGTCAGAGACATGGTCCGGCTGGTCCGCTCGAACACCCGTCGCGCCAACGCGCTTTCCAGCCGGGCCACCTGTTGGCTTACGGCAGACTGGGTGCGGGCAAGCACCTCCGCCGCGGCCGTGAAGCTGCCCGCTTCGGCCACCGCCACAAAAGCCCGCAACAAATCCAACTCCAAGGGTGGATGCTTCATCCGGAATACATAACGATAATTGATGAAAATATCAAGAAGCATTCCAAAACGTACTTGGTTTCCACCCCGGTCGGCATTGCCTTCAGCCATCCCCAAGGCGCGGTCGCCTTGCGGCCATGTGCGCCATGCGACGGATTCGAGCCATCATCTCCGGAAACGCCCGGTGCGGCGCCGGCTCTTGCTCCTTACTGGGCAATGGACTAAGGAAAAGACCTCATCCGGTTGCGGGCGCACTCCAAATGGTTGCGCCCGCATTCGGTTCAGGAGGTCGCAATGACACGCATTGAGCGCATTTACATCAACGGCGACTTTGTCACCCCGCACGGGGACGCCGAACATGTTCAGATAAATCCCGCCACCAAGGCCCCCATCGCCCGCATCCGCCTGGGCGACGCCGAAGACGTGCACCGCGCCGTGGCTGCGGCCAAGGCGGCGTTTCCTGACTTTTCCCGCTCCAGCGTGGCCGAGCGTCAGGCCCTGCTGCAGCGGTTGCATGCAGCCGTGCAGGCCCGTGAGCACCACCTGATCCAGGCCGCCATGGTCGAATACGGCGCACCCATCAAAGACACCACGGCCCGGGCCAGATCTGCCGCCAACAACTTCCTGCTGGCCGCCGAAACCCTGGACTCGTTTGCCTTTGAACGCCGCCTCGGCAAGGCCACGGTGCTCATGGAGCCCCTGGGCGTGGCCGGCATCATCACCCCCTGGAACGCCAACTACACCCTGCTTTGCAGCAAACTCGCCACGGCCATTGCCGCAGGCTGCACCGTGGTCATCAAGCCCAGTGAACTCAGCGCCCTGCAAACAGATGTGCTGCTGGATTGCTTCCATGCCGCAGGGCTGCCGCCCGGGGTGGTCAATGTGATTCATGGCACGGGCGAGGTGGTGGGCGAAGCCATTACCGGCCATCCTGACATCGCCTTCATTTCCTTTACCGGGTCCACCCGCGTGGGCAGGCTGATTCACGCGCGCGCTGCCGCCACACTCAAGCGGTTGACCCTGGAGCTGGGCGGCAAGTCGGCCAATGTGCTGCTGGACGACGCCAATCTGGACAAAGCCATTCCGCTGGCCGTGCGGATTGCCTTTGCCAACAGTGGCCAGGCCTGCGTGGCGGGCTCCCGGCTGCTGGTGCCCCGGTTCCGGCTGGAGGAGATCAGAACCCGCCTGGCCGCCGAAGTCGCGGCCGTGGTGGTGGGTGATCCCTGGGAGCCAGCCACCACCATTGGGCCTCTCGTGAATCAGGCCCAGTACGACCGCGTCCAGGGCTACATCCATCTGGGCATTGATGAAGGCGCCAAGCTGCTTATCGGCGGTCCGGGGCATCCGGAGGGTCTGGAGCACGGGCACTTTGTCAAACCCACGGTTTTTGAGCAGGTCACACCGAAGATGACCATTGCTCAGGAGGAGATCTTCGGGCCGGTTCTCTGTCTTATGGCCTATGATTCCGAGGAGGAGGCCATCGAAATTGCCAATGGCACCATGTACGGCCTGGCGGCCTATATCAGCAGCACCAACCTCCCCCGGGCGCGGCAGCTGGCCCTGCGCCTGAAGGCCGGCCGGGTGCTCATCAACCGGGCAGAAAGCAACGAGCCCAGGGCGCCTTTTGGCGGCTTCAAACAATCAGGCATTGGCCGGGAGTACGGCCCCTTTGGCCTGGAAGCCCTGCTGGAGCCCAAGGCGGTGATGGACAACTCCGGCGAGCTGTAAGGCAGGCACAAGTGGGGTGACTGGTTGTCAAAACATATTGATCCGGATATGTTTTTGATGGGAGAAGAATATTCTTCCCAAAATGTTCCACCCCCCCAGGCGGCCTTTCAACCGGCACCCACACGAGCATGCCCTATCGATTGCAGGTGCGTTTCGCCCTTCTCCATGCCACTGGGCATCCTTTCAGGCGCTTCTGCCTGGCCTGGTTCGTGGTGGTGTGGTTTTGGCCGATGCTGGCCGGCACCGCCACCCTGCATGCGCAATCTGCTCCTTCGGCTCCGGCGCAGCCTGCGGCCCTGACCCTCAGCCAGGAGGAGCGGCGCTATCTGGACCAGCTGGGGCCCGTCACCTTGTGCGTGGACCCGGACTGGGCGCCTTTTGAACGCATCGACGAACAAGGGCACCATGCCGGCATTGCCGCAGATTTGTTGTTGCTTGTCTCCCGCCGGCTCGGCTTGCCCCTGCAGCTGGTGCCCACCCCGGACTGGGAAGCCTCCCTGGAGGCCTCCAGGCAGGGCCAATGCACCCTCCTGAGTTTTCTCAACAAAACAGCCTCGCGTGATCGCTGGCTTCTCTTTACCGAGCCCCTCTTCACGGACTCCAATGTCTTCATCACCCGGGAGGAGCACGAATTCATCGCCGACCCGGCCAGCCTGTCCAATGAAACCATTGTGCTGCCAGAGGGCACTTCCATTGAGGAGCGTATCCGGGAAGAGTACCCCAACCTGCGCGTGGTGCTGGTGGAGAGCGAAGACAAGGCCTTGGCCATGGTTTCCGAGCGCAAGGCAGACCTGACCATGCGGTCCCTCATCGTTGCAGCGTACACCATCAAGAAGGATGGCTGGTTCAACCTGAAAATCTCCGGCCAGCTGCCACGGTATTCCAATGCCCTGCGCATTGGCGTGCTCCGCAGCGAACCCATGCTGCGGGACATCCTGAACAAGGCCGTGCAGACCATCACCCCGCAGGAACGGGGGCAAATCGTCAACAGGCACGTGTCCATCAACGTGCAGACCGCCGTGGACAAGAGTCTGGTGGTCAAGGTGGTTCTGGCCGCCATGGCCTTGCTGGGGGTGGTGGTCTACTGGAACCGCCGGCTCAGACGGCTCAATGCCCAGCTGGAACGGCTCTCCCAGACGGACATGCTCACCGGCCTGGCCAACCGCATGCGCATTGATGAGCTCTTTTTAAAGGAATACCAGCGGGCTGCCCGCTATGAGCGGCCGCTGTCCATCATCCTGCTGGATATCGACCATTTCAAGCAGGTGAATGACGACCTCGGCCACCAGACCGGGGACAAGGTCCTGGTGGCCATGGCCCATGCAGCGCAGGACGCCGTGCGCGCCTCGGATGCCGTGGGTCGCTGGGGTGGCGAGGAATTTCTGGTGGTGTGCCCGGAAACCGCGCAAGACATGGCCCTGCAGCTGGCCGAGCGCCTGCGCGCCACCCTCAAGGCCCTGCCCCATGCGTCCGGCAGGGAACAGACCATCAGCGCCGGCGTGGCCACCCTGTGCCCGCAGGACACACCGGACAGCCTGCTCCAGCGCGCCGACGCGGCCCTGTATGAAGCCAAACACCGCGGGCGGGATCGGGTCTACGCAGACTCCTGCCCGTGACGGGCTGCCGGCAGGCGAAGCACTCACCGAAAGAAGAGATGCCCGAGACAACTGCAGCCGCAATTGCCGGCACAGTGCAGAAGGGCAACGAGCTACCTGTCAGGCAATGCGGCCTGACGCACCGCGGCAGCCACCTCGTCCGCGCACAGGGTGTTCAGCCGGCTCAGGGCCGAGGCCATGGCGGCATAGGACGTTTCGGGCAGAGGCTGCACGTACCGCCCGGCACCCGAAGCCTGCACCACGCCCCGCGCATCCAGCACCACCCAGGCCGCGTCCAGCACGCAATCCTTGCCTGGCTGGCAATCATGGCGGAACAGCTGCATGGTCACCTGCAAATCCGGCAACGCGCCCTGGGGGAACGGGTAGGACACCACCGGGCGGACACAACGCCGGGCTGATGATGCCTGGCCCAGCCGGGCCGCGAGGTTGGCGGCCAGGGTTCTGGCAAAGGCCCGGTCCAGGGGTTCAGCCCAGCGATCGAACTCGGCCACGTCCACACTGTGGTCATCCTCGCGGGTCACCATCTGTTCGCGATCCAGATACCCCGGCAGGGTCACCGGGCCCACGCCCAGGGTCAGACAGCCGGGGCTGGCCGCCGCATCGGCCAGCCCCCCCGTGATGGCGGCAGCCGCCGTGTCGGGCGTGACGGCAGGCGCGGCCTCGGGTTCCAGAATATAAAAGCGCGATGGCTCGCTTTTGCCCAGGCCACAGCCGGCAACCACCACCAGTGCCGCCAGGCAGCCGCACCAGCGCACCGCGCGCCCGAGGTGTTGGCGCAAGCTCAAACGTGTTTTCATCATTTGCCTCGCAGCAGCGCTTCGGGGTGACGTTCCAGATAATCCGCCAGCTGCTTGATGGATTTGGCCATGCCCGAGATTTCCTGCAGGGTGCGCCGCAACTCGTCCATGGTCGGGGAGCGCGGGTCCACCACCTGCTCCATCTTGGCCAGGGAATCGTGGGCCTGGGTAAGCGCACCTTCCAGCGGCCGCAACCCCTTGCCGGCCTCTGCAGCCAGCTGGCGATAGGCATCCAGGGTCTTGGCCATGTTGCCGGCCAGGGGATCCACCTGATCGTCCACCCGTTTGGCCAGCTCGCCATAGCTCACGAGCGTGGCGTTCATCTGGCTGGTGATGGGATCCACCTTGGCCCGCACATCCTGCATCAAGGCCTTGGCCTCGGCCAGCATGTCTGCGGCATGCTCGGGCAGTTCCTTCATGCGCGGGGACTGGAAGAACTCCTGAATGCCCTTCACCGCGCCGGTGATGGAGCTGACCAGTTCATTCAAGGGTAGCTTTTCCAGGGTATTGGCAATTTCCTCAATGGTCGAGGGCACCGTGGGAATTTCGGCCACATTGCCATCCCCGCGGAACACGGCCGGCTTTTCCGGATGATAGTCCAGGGTGATGGTCAACTGCCCGGTGACGAAACTCTGCTGCTGCAGCACGGCGCGAAGGCCTTTCTCAATGAGTCGGGCAAGGGCTTCATCATATTTCAGATCCGGCAGGTCGTCGTCGGCCAGCTGCTTGATGCCAATCTGCTCGGGCATGATTTCCACCAGCACCGGGATGCTGAAATCCAGGGTCTGGGGATCGATTTCCAGGCGGATGTCCTTGACGCTGCCGATTTTGACACCGCGGAAGGTAACCGCCGAGCCCACGGACAAGCCGGCGACAGAACGATCGAAATACAAGATATAGGTTCGCGTGGTGGAGAACAGCTTGCCCGAGCCGAACAGGAGCACCGCTGCCACCAGCAGGGCCACTGCGCCCAGCACGAACACGCCGATGAGCGTCTTGCTCGCTTTGCCGCTCATGCTGCCGCCTCCCGGGGGGTGCCACCTTCCTGGCCGCGGGTCAGGAACTGCCGCAGCCGGGGATCGGTGGTCGTGCGCAACAGCTCGTTGGGGTCGCCGTGTGCGGTCATGGTTCTCGTCTCCGCATCCAGAAATACTGAATTTGTGCCAATGGCAAAGATACTGGCCAGCTCGTGGGTGACGATGACAATGGTGCTGCCGAGGGTTTCCCGCAGTTCCAGGATCAGTTCATCCAGCAAATGGGCGCTCACCGGGTCCAGCCCTGCCGACGGCTCATCAAAGTACAGAATTTCCGGATCAAGCGCCATGGCCCGGGCCAGACCGGCCCGTTTGCGCATGCCGCCGCTGATTTCAGAGGGATAAAAATCGCCAAACCCGGCCAGCCCCACCAGGGAGAGCTTGAATTCCGCCAGCTCGCGAATTTCCGCGGCCGAAAGTGGCGTGTACTGCTCCAGCGGCAAGGCCACATTCTGGGCCAGGGTCATGGAACTCCAGAGCGCGCCGCTCTGATAGAGCACCCCGGTTCGCCGCAAAAGCGCCTCCCGCCGCGGCTCCGGAGCCTCCCACAGGCTTTCGCCATGGTAGAGGACTGTTCCGGTGGCAGGCGACTTGAGCCCCACCAGCACCTTGAGCAGCGTGCTCTTGCCGCAGCCGCTGCCGCCCATGATGATGAAGATATCACCCCGGCGGATGTCAAAAGTCAGCCCCCGCATGAGCACGAAGGACCCGTAGGCCAGGGTCAGGTCGCGCACGGCAATGGCCGGCGCAACCTCTTCGGAACTCCCGGAAGAGGGGGCCGCAGGCGCGGTGAGGGTGGGCACAACCGGAACAGGCATGGATCAGATTCCCAAAATATCGCAGGACACAGTGATGATGGCTGTGGCCACCACAATGGCCACAATGCTGGTGACCACCGCGGAAGTGGTCGCCTTGCCCACGGCCGAGGCGCTGCGGCCGCATCGCATGCCCTGAAAACAGCCGGCCATGGACACCAGGACACCAAAAACCACACTGTGGAACACGCCAATCCAGATGGTCGGCAAATCCACGGCGCTGCGGGTGAAGGTGATGTATTCCCCCGGGGCGATGTTCAACATGAACACCCCCACGATGAACCCGCCGAGCATGCCCATGAAATCGGCATACAGACACAACAGGGGCATCATCACCGTGAGGGCCACCAGCCGGGGCAGCACCAGAAACTCCATGGGCGAGACCCCCAGCGTGGTCAGGGCGTCGATCTCCTCGTTCACCTGCATGGAGCCCAGCTCTGCGGCAAAACTGGCGCCGGTGCGGCCGGCCATGATCACGCCGGTCATCACCGCGCCCATGACCCGTGCCATGGCAATGCCCACCAGGCTGGCCACATACACCTGCGCCCCAAACATGCGCAGCTGCACCGCGCCCACATAAGCCAGAATAAGTCCCACGAGCACGCTGATGAGGGACACGATGGGCAGGGCTTCAGCCCCACTCATGCGGATCTGCTCCCAGACATCCACACGCCGCAACACGGCCCGGCCGGTCACAAGCCGCCAGACAGCCACGGCGGTTTCACCAACAAAATTCAAATAATCCAGAAATGTGTCCCACAAGGCCAGGGCCACGCCGCCCAGTTGGGCCAATGGACCTTCCGAGACCTTTCCCCGCGCAGATCCTTCCCGTACCGGGACCGAGGCCGCCAGTTCCAGCAGCCGGATCACCCCTGCCGGCAGGCCGGCGGTATCCACCTGCAGGCGCTGCCGTGCCGCGGCGTCCATGATGTTCCGGCAGAGCACCAGAAACCGGCTGTCCCACGCAGTCAGCGCCGCGGTATCGAACGTCACTCCCGCGGACACTCCCTGCAGCGTCCTGTCCCAATGAATGCCCGAAACTTCCTTGGGAAGCCGGCTGGTTACCAGCCAGGCGCCAGCAAACACCAGACGCACCCCGCCACCCTCCCGGCGGATCTCCACAGACGGCGCGCGCGGTCCATCCTCTGACGATGACGGCAGCATGGAGGCGCTGGAGGGAGGAGGCGTACGCACGGACATGGGCTGTCTTTATCGGCAGACAGCAGCCTCTGTCCATGCATTCCTTGCGCCGTCAGGCTTAAGAAATATGCAGCCGTCCGCCCTGACCGGCTATTGCCCGTGCCGGACCCGCTGCCGCACGGCCTGCACATCCGGCAGCGCGGCAATGCGGGCGGTCACATCCGGCCGCTCTACCCAGCGCACCCCGCCCGTGGCAAGGGGCACGCTCCAATAGACCGTATTGGCCCGGCGCCAGCCGCCAGTGCTGGAGATATTGTCCATGATGGCTATGATTTCCGGATAATTATCACCATTCAAATCCTCAAAGGCCAGGGCCCGCGCCACGGGGGTTCCCGGACCAGGCTGCAGCCGGGCCAGGGTTTGGCCATTGTACAGCATGGCAAAGAGGTGTGGCCCCGAGGCCACGGCAGCGGGGTCTGCCAGGGTGATGAAACAGACCGGACCGTACCAGGGCAGTTCCAGGCTGAAGGTCTGTTCCGGCACCATGATCTTGCCCATGAAGCCTCGGGCCAGAGGCTCTGGAGGAATCATCCGGCACCGGTTTTGATCCCGGCTCAGGAACACGCCCGGCGGCAGTGGCGTCGTTGGCGGGCCGCCCGGCTGTTGGCCAAGCGGCTGCCCGGGCGGACGGCCCATTCCGGAGCCTGGCCCTTGCGGCAGGGACGGCTGGGACTGCGGCAGGGGCACTGCTTGCGGCAGGGTCATCGGAGCTTGCGATTGTGATTGCGGTTGCCCTGGCGAAAATGGCGGCTGCTGTGCTTGCGGCTGGGGCTGATATTGCGATTGTGGCTGTGGAGAAGGTTGCGATTGCGGAGATGGGGCGGGCTGGGCGGGCGCACCCGTGCCTGTGGAGGCTGCGGAAGCTCCGGTACCCACGGCAATGGAGGGCAGCATGGCCTCAAAGGCATCCACCCAGCGTTTGGCCAGCCCGGGGATGGCGCCGTTGCGGGCCTGGGTGAAAAACTCCCGCCAGCCCTGCTGGTCATTGGGCCGCATCCAGGTCAGGCCCTGGCCGCATTGCGGGCGGACCGCAAAGTACTGCGGTGCTGCGGCAGTCATCTCCTGGGCATTGGCGGCCATGACCATGGTGACCTGCCGGTCCTGCACATAAAAGCGCACCACCCGCTCAAAGCGCACATCGCAATCATTGGCGCGGGAAAGCACGGCATAGGCCTTGGCATACCGCCCGTCCTGGAGGATGAGCAGTTCTTCGGAACCAGGGACAGCATCCTGCGGCTGCGCGCCAAACTCCTTGCGCTCCAGCGCCTGCATCTCCGCCCGGGCCTGGGCGGCCGGCAGGCCGCTCCAACTCTGCGTGGCAGCGTCCACGGGCAGGATTTCCACGCCCAGACTCACGCCCGGGAGCGACCCCAGCTGTGCCATGGGGACCAGGGCAACCTCCTGGGGCACGGTCACCTGCAGCCCGGTGGCCGGGTCTGAAAACACCCCGCCCTGCGCGCCGCCGGGGTGTGCAGGCTGCGATATGGGGTGCGATGCCGATTGCGATATTGGTTGCGATCCTTGTTGCGATGCTCCTTGAATCGGAACCTGCGGCGTGGTCATGGACTGCAGCGCCAGGGGCGCCGCCAACGAGGATCTGGAGCCCAGCAACTGCAGGCTGATGGCATCCAGCCCTGCCCGGCCGTCCAGGCCGCCTTCGGTGCATTGGCCGGTCCACTGTTCGCCGGTACTGTCATCCACCAGCGTCAGCTGTTCACCCTGGAGCTGGCCCCGCATGGAGCCCGGCACGCTGCCGCCTTCGGTGACGCGCTGCACAATCACCATCCCGTCGGCACGCTGTTCGGTGACCGTCAAACCACCACGGGTCACCTGACCGGATTCCGAAGTCCGAATCCAGCGCAATGTGGCCCCCTGGGGAAACAACTCTGCGCAAGAGGCTGCAAACGACGTCCCGGCAATGCCACACAGCCCCCCGACCGCCGCCACGGCCCCGGCAAGCGCCCAGGCCAAACGTCTGGCAATGATTCGCCGACTCATGCTCATTACGGAACCCGACATGCGCCCTTCCTTGCAATCAAGGCTGATTTTGGTACAGGAGCCCTGAGCATACACGACTCGTGGAAATCCTGCTACTGAAGCAGGCCTGGCCTCCCCAGGGTTTTACCAAGGAGCGACAATGTCAGCCGATATTTTTCCCATTGCGCCGGTACTGGACAAGACCGGGTGGGCGGCGTTCGGCTTTGAAATCTTTTGCATCGTCATGACCCTCTTTTTTATCGGGGCCATGGGATTTGCCTGGACCACAGTGCGCAGTCTGCGGCACGCCGAATTCCAGCTGGCAGACCACGAGCTGCAGGTGCGTTGCTTCCCCTTCAGCCGAACCTACCCGTACACCGCGTTGGATCTGCAGGCGGCCCTCGTCACGGACACCCAGACCCATCCGGAGTTCAAGCCCACCTCGCGCAAGGCAGGGACAGCCCTGGGCACGATCAAAGGCGGCTGGTATCGCCTCCGAAACGGGGACAAGGCGTTGCTTTACTTGACCCGCGGGGAGGAGGCGGTGGTCATCCCCACCCGAAATGGGCACACGCTGCTGCTTAGCCCGCAGGATCCGACCGGTTTTCTGGAACGATTGCGGCAGCGTGCCGGGGCTGTGCCGGACGGGGCCTGAAGTCCCGCACCAGCTGGGCCAGTACGCGCAGCTGCCCGGCGCGGTCCTTCACCCCGTCCGGCAGGGGGACGCCGGAAGCGTCGGGGGGCATGTAGGCCAGGGCGATGTACCGCCGCAGGATTTCCAGGGCCTCCGGAGCCAGATCTGGCCGGAAGGCCTCGATGCGGCGACCGTATTCGACGGGCCCGAGCGCCGGCTCGCGCGGCAGGCCCGCGGTGGCCAGGCGGGAGCAAAAAGTCCGGTACAAGGCCGCCACGGGGTCTTCCCGACGGGTGATGCCGGGCCGCCGCCGGCGTTGCCACCAGAGCACCATGGCCGTCGCGCCGGCCAGCAGCACCGCAAGCGCCACCGCCAGACCGAGCCGGCCGCGCAGGGTCCGCAGGTCCAGCCCCAGATCGCGCAGCATCTGGAACTGGCGCAGGGAACCATAGCTGAGGACCATGTCATACCATTGATACGAGAGTGTTTCCAGGGCATTGCGGAGCCAGGGCCAGTGCACCAGGGGTGAGGTGTCCCGGTGGAAATGCCGGGCCAGATCCTCGGCGCTGAGGGCGGCTTCCAGGCCTATCATGACCCGCTCCGGAGCCACGGCTCCCGTGGGATCCACCCGCACCCAGCCCCGGCCGGGCAGCACAACCTCCGCCCAGGCGTGCGCCTCGGCCTGACGCACCTCCACGTGCCCGCCCAATGGATTGACCAGCCCGCCCAGGTATCCCAGGGTCACCCGCGCCGGCACCCCGGCCGCACGCATCACATACGCAAAGGCCGCGGCAAAATGCTCGCAAAAGCCCTGCCGTGTCCCGAACAAAAAGCCATCAATGGGGTCGGCCCCCAAGGCTTGCGGGGCCAGGGTGTAGACGAAGGGTTCCTCGCGAAAGCGTTGCAACATGGCCTGGACGCGAGCCTCCGGGGCGGCAATGTCCCTGGCCAGCTGCTCCCCCAGCGCCCGGGCTCTGGGGTTGCCCCGGGCCGGCAGCAGCAGGCCGGCGCGAACGGCGTCTTCGGAGGCCGGATCATACGAGTTGAGGAAAGAGACCACCGAATACCGCCGCCGCTGGCTCACAGGCCGGAAGGCCCGCAACGTCCTGTCATTGTGCAGCATGGCCCAATACGGGAACGCCCCCGCGGCCTGCACGGGCTTGTCCAGGGCAAAGAGCCAGCGCGTGTTCATGGGCTCCAGAATGATGGTGTAGGAGATGGGCAGCGTCCCCCGCAACACCGTGCGCTCCTGTTCCGGCTCTTGCCCCTTGAGCCATCCCCGGCCATCAAACTCCCAGAGGGTCAGCCCGCGCCAATAGAGTTGATTCACCGCCGGCGGGGTTGCGTTCTCGAACTCTGCGCGGAAGACCAGTGTTTCATCCCTGACCAGCCGCCCCACCGCGCCCAGAGTCATGTTGTCATCAAAGCCGATGGGTGCGGCATTGGGCGGCAGGCCGAACAACCCGCCGGGCAGGCGGGGAAACAAAAAGAACAGCACCAGCATGACCGGCGCGCCCTGCAGCAGCAACCGGCTGGCCTGATTCAATAATGGCCGGAACCCTTCCTGTGGCCGGACCAGATGCATGAAGACCATGCACGCACCCAGCGCAGCAGCCAGGAGATAGCCGGCCATGGCCATGGATTCGGAATAAAAGAGATTGCTCAGCACCAGAAACATTCCGAGCAGGATGGCGGCCATATGGTCCCGCCGGGCAACGCTTTCCAACGGCTTGAGCCCCATGACCGTGGCCAGCACGGCAACGCCGCCGGCCAGGCTCTTGCTGCTGCCCGTCGAGATAACCGCCTCCACCACGGCCAGGGTCACGGCGGCCAGGGTCAGCACCTGCAGCAGCCTGCGGCCGGGCAGGCGCCAGCCGCGCCGCGGGGTCGCCAACGCGTAGCCCCAGGCAGCCAGGCACAGCCCGGTGATCCAGGGCGGCAGGCGCAGGGCGTGCGGCGCCAGGGCCAGGGCCAGAAAGGCCACCACCGCCTCAAGCCGTGGCGCGGGGGAAACGCTGCCCAGGAACGCGCTGTCTGGAGGAACAGGCAGCATGCGTGGAGATGTTGGCGTCATGCCGGGTCATCCTCCGCGCCGGGGCCGTACACCGCAGGGCGGTACAAGGCCAGTGCATCCAGACAACGCCGTTTGCGTGCCTGCGGATCAAGCCCCTCGCCGACGCGCCGCCCGGGAAGCCGCAGGACATATTCCAAGCCGAGGCCATGCGCCCTGAGGATCTGTCCGCTGAGCACCGCCAGCTTCGCTTCCGGATCAGATCCCGGCGTGGTGGCCAGGTCGAGCTCTGCCGTGCGCCCCTGGGTGCCTTCGAAGGCTTTGACCAGCAGCCCCCGGCCACGGGTGGAGGCCTTCCAGGACACACGGCGGGGCGGATCGCCCGGCACGTAGGCGCGCAGTTCCCGGAAATCATCCACCCCGGGTCCGCCGCTTTGGCCCTCGCCTTCTCCACCGCCGCCAAAGACAAAATCCGGCACCTGGGCCGCCGGTGCGGGCCAGACCAGACACTCCAGCTCCAGCTCCACCACCGTCCAGGCCCGAAAGAGCCCCAGGGGCCAGACAGTCTGCAGGGTCACCGGCCCTGGCAGCAGCCGGCCGCGGCGCGGGGCCGGCATGCGCAGGGTGTAATGCACAGGCATGCCGGCTGGCAAATCCACGCCCGGCGCATCATCATCCAAAAGAAAATGCACGGCGATGGCCAGACGGTCCGTCGGCGCCAGGGCCTGGATGTGCCACTCCGCCAAACCGCCGGCAAACACTCCCGGCCCCACGCCTGATCCCGGAGTCAGCCGAATGTCCAGCAGGGCGCGGCGGGTCTGCAGGCAGGCGGCCAGGGAGGCCCCAACCAGCAGAAACGTCAGGCCAAAGCCCAGGTTCAGATTGTAGTTCATACTGGCCACAAGCATGACCGCCATGGCAGCAAGAAACCACCAGCCATAGCGGGTCAACCCCAGGGCCACGCGGCCGTGGGTGGGCGGTGCGTGCGGGAACAGACGAAAGGCGCGCAACGGGTGGGCAGGCATGCTCAGGCCACGGCCACCTGCGCCAGCAGCGCGTCCAGTGTTTCGGGGGCGAACTCGCGCTGGGTGGCGCGGGATTTCAGCCGGTGCCCAACCACCCAGGGCAGCACGGCCTGGACATCCTCAGGCAGCACGTGCCCTCGTCCGTCCAGCCAGGCCCAGGCCTGGGCCGCGCGCACCAGGGCCTGCCCGGCGCGGGGCGAAAGGCCCACGGCCACCTCGGGATGCCGGCGGGTCAGCTCCAGCAGATCAAGCACGTATTCCACCAGAATCTCAGAAACATGCACCGCAGCCACCTCGCGCTGCAGGCCTGGGATGGCCTGCGGCTCGAGCACCGGGGGCAGGGTCTGAATCCGCGCGCGCGTTCCGCCCAGCAACAGCAGCATTTTTTCGAACTGCCGCTCGGGGTAGCCAAGGTGGATGCGCATGAGGAAGCGGTCCAGCTGGGAGTCCGGCAAAGGATACACCCCTGCCTGCTCCACGGGATTTTGTGTGGCCACGACGAAAAACGGCTCCGGCAGCAGGTGCGAGACACCTTCCACACTGGCCTGGCGTTCTTCCATGGCCTCCAGCAGGGCGGATTGGGTTTTGGGCGTGGCGCGGTTGATCTCGTCCGCCAGCAACACCTGCGTGAACAGCGGCCCCTGGTGAAAGTGAAAGCTGCCGTCGCGCTGGTCATAGACCGAGGCGCCGATGACGTCTCCTGGCAGGAGATCCGAGGTGAACTGGACCCGCTGAAAGTCCATTCCCAGGGACCGTGCCAGGCATTGGGCCAGCGTGGTCTTGCCGATGCCGGGGATGTCCTCGATGAGCAGATGCCCCTGGGCCAGCAGACAGGCGAGGGCCAGCCGGATCTGGCGGTCCTTGCCAAAAATCACATTCCCTATTTGATCAACAAGGGCATGGACGTGCGCGAGCATGAGACTCCCGTTGCGACTGGTACGGCCGGAATGGCGCGCATAGGGGAGCCTACCATCGCTGCAGCGGAAGGTCCAGTCATCCAGCCATCCAGCTGTGCAGCTGCAGAGATGCCCGGCAAGGCGCCGGACGCCGCGCTGGCGGCAGGGGTTATTTCATGCGGTAGGTAATGCGGCCGCGGGTCAGGTCATACGGGGAAAGCTCCACCTTGACCCGGTCGCCAGGCAGAATGCGGATGTAATATTTGCGCATCTTACCGGAAATGTGGGCCAACACCTCGTGGCCGTTTTCCAGCTCCACACGAAACATGGCGTTGGGCAGGGCTTCCTGCACCACGCCGTCAACTTCAATGGCATCTTCCTTGGGCATGCTGGGTCCTTGGTTTCTGGTTGCGGTCGGGGAAACCTCGTTCTATTTTCATGGATCGTCCAGTCTGTCAACGAGGGAGCCCCATGCTGATTCTGATGCTTGCCGAGAACGACCCCGCAGGCACGGCCATTCGCTTTGCCAAGGCCGTGAACGCCTGCACCGATCACCACTGCCGCGTGGTGACCGCCCAGACTCGCTATGCCCACGCCTGGGAGCCGGACCTGCATGTGCCGGATCTTGACCCCGCCGGCCTGGACGAGCTGGAAGGCCTGCTGCGCCGCGCCGACGTCTTTCATTTCCATATGGTGATTGACGAACACTACGCCTTCGGCCCCTTCACCCCAAGGGACTACCTGCGGGGCAAGCGCATTGTGCATCATCACCACGGGCATCATGATTTTCGAAGCAATCCTGAAAAATTCCGGCACAAGTACCAGCAACTCGGCCGCCGCCGTCTGCTCGTTTCCACCCCGGACCTGCGCTGCCTGCTGCCCGAGGCGCGCTGGCAGCCCAATCTCGTCCCCCTGCCCGAGGCAATCCCCCCCCTGCCGCCCTGCCCGCCCCTGATCATCAGCCACGCGCCCACGCGCAAGGATCTCAAAAATACCGACGAACTCCTGCGCATCGTCGCCCGTCTGCAACCGGCGTTCCCGCAGCTGGCCCTGGATCTCATCGACAACGTCCCCCATGTGGACTGTCTGGCCCGCAAGGCCCACAGCCACCTGACCTTTGATCACATGCAGGGATACTATGGCATGAGTTCTCTGGAGAGTCTGGCCATGGGCCGGCCGGTCATCGCCGGGTTGTCCGGGCATACACGGCGCACCATCTGCGAAACCCTCGGCTGCGAGACCCTGCCCTGGCTCCAGGCCTGCACCGGTGCCGAGCTGGAAGCCCTGCTGCGCAGCCTGCTCCAGGATCCAGACACCCTCGCCTTCCTGGCCGGGAGCGCGAGCCGTTCCCGTCAGTTCATGGAGGCCCACTGGAGCCCGGAGCGCATTGTGGGGATGTTGTTGGAGGCGTATGAATAGGAAGAGATACGCAATGCGCCAGGAAGGATACTCCTCCTTGGCTCCCCTCACGGTGTGCGCCGCAGCGCCCGCCAGCTGGAGGGGGGCCGGGGGAACTCAGTTCCCCCGCGCTATGTCTTCTGTTTTGCTGCGGCCTAGCCCATCTGCTTGAGGGCGTAGGTGAGCATCTTTTTGGCTTCCTTGAATTCCGCGTCGCATTCCAGGGCTTTGTTGGCCATGTAGGCCACCTTGTCCCATTTGCCCCAGTCCAGATAGAGCCGGCCGATATTGAAGTACAGGTTCGGATCATCCTTACAGAAATCCAGGGCCTTGGCGTAGTACTTTTCGGCCACGTCAAACTTGGAGAGTTTGCGCAGGGCCATGGCGATGCGGTTGTACAGGTGGATGGACTCCGGGGAGTCCGCCAGGGCCTGGGAGAGGAAGTCGTAGGCTTCCTCGTACCGATTGGCCTTGAGGAAGCGCTCGCCAACGTCTGACTTCAGGGCCGCGTCATCGTGGAACTCGGCCACCAGGCCATCGAAGTGCGATTTGGCTTGGACGAATTGCTGGGCATCCAGCAGCTTTTGCCCGGACTCGACCCCTTCCTGCTTCTTTTTCTCCAGGGCGGTCAGGATGGCCTGGGCGTCGTTGATCTGGCTTTTGCGCAATTCGCCCAGACATTCGCCCAGCGTTTCCAGCAGGGCTTTCTCTTCGCCGGTCTTGTATTCAAGCTTCAGAGGAATCAGGGCGCGAAAGCCCCGGTGCACGTCTACCTTGTACACCGCTTCCGTGAGCAGGGCTGCGAATTCCTCGCGTTCCTGGCGCATCAGGGGAGTCCCCATCATCGTGGCCAGCGCATCCCGGATGGCTTGCACAGCCGGCAGGTATTTTTCCTGCTTGAGATAGGTGCTCACCTGGGACAATTGCGCACGGGCTTTGGTCAGCTCATTGGACATGGGCGGCTCCGTTAGGAAACGACGGGTTCTGCGGCGGGGCTGTTACCGGCCAAGCTCCTGACGCACCATGCTCCGGAAGCGGTGGAAGAAACTCCGGCTGTCATGCGGGCCGGGGCTGGCTTCCGGGTGGTACTGGATGGCGATGATAGGCTTCCTGGTATGACGGAAGCCCTCCAAGGTATTGTCATTCAGGTTGATGTGGGTGATCTCCACATCCTTGAGGCTATCCACATCCACGCAGAAGCCGTGGTTCTGGGAGGAGATCTCTATGTGTCCGGAAAGGAGGTCCTTGACCGGATGGTTGCAGCCGTGGTGGCCGAACTTGAGCTTGAAGGTCGTGCCGCCCAGGGCGTGGCCCAGGAGCTGGTGTCCCAGGCAGATACCGGCCACGGGATAGGTTTCGCACAGGGTGGCCAGCTCCGCGATCACCGGTCCCAGGGCCGCGGGGTCGCCAGGGCCGTTGGAGAGGAACACGGCTTCCGCGCCGGTCTGCTGCACCTGGGCCGCGGTAAAGGAGGCCGGCACCACCAGCAGATCCATGCCCTGCTCTTCCAGGAGGCGCAGGATGTTCCATTTGATGCCGAAATCATACACCACCACGCGCACGCCGCGGCTGCGCCCGCCTTCCGGCGTGGCCACGCCGGGCCAGTCGTAGGAGCCGTCCTTGTTCAGGGAGACGGCCCGGGGGGCGGCGCCATCCCAGCGGTATGTGGACGAGGCGGACACGGCGGCGGCCAGGTTCTGGCCTTCCATGACCGGGATGGCCTTGGCCCGCTCCACCAGTCTGGCCGGATCGGCCTCACGGGTGGAAATGATGCCGCGCTTGGCGCCATGCATGCGCAGATGGCGGGTGAGCTGGCGGGTGTCTATGCCTTCGATACCCAGGATGTTATGGCGCTTGAGGTAGTCCGGCAGGGACTCCTTGGCGCGCCAGTTGGAGGGCACCTTGCAGCATTCCTTGACGATGAAGGCCTCCACGTAGACGCGGTCGGACTCCATGTCTTCGGGATTGATGCCGTAGTTGCCGATCAGGGGATAGGTCATGCACACCATCTGGCCGGCATAGGAAGGATCGGTGAGCACTTCCTGATAGCCGGTCATGCCGGTGTTGAAGATCACTTCGCCGCTGGTTTCGCCGTCGCCGGTGAAGGAGGTGCCGTGAAAGACGAGGCCGTCTTCCAAGGCCAGAATGGCACGCATGGATCAGACTCCTTGAGGGGGGATGAACAGTTCCCAGTACGGCACGGTGGCTTGCGCGGTCAAGCAAAAGGAATTCACCAACGAATCATACTCCTTGGCGTCTGTTTGTCCGGCTTCTGGCCAGGCCGAGTTCCAGGAGCCTGGCTATGAGGGCCTCGAATTCCAGGCCAGCCACCCTGGCGGCGCGGGGCACCAGGCTGGTGGCAGTCATGCCCGGCAGGGTGTTCACTTCCAGGAGGGTCACGCCGGCAATGGAATCCTGCCCGTCCCAGATGAAGTCCGCCCGGCTGTAGCCCTCGCAGCCCAGGAGACGATGGGCGGTCAGGGCCAGATCCTGCACATGGTCGCGCACGGCGTCCGGGATGGGCGCGGGGCACAGCTCATCGGCCCCGCCCTGCTCGTATTTGCTGGCGTAGTCAAAGAATTCCCCGCGGTTGGGCTTGATGAGGATCACCGGCAGGGCCTGTTCCTCGCCAGCATTGCCCAGCACACCGCAGGTCAGTTCAATGCCGGGAAAGGCTTCCTCCACCAGTGCTTCCACCCCCTGGGCCCACTGGCCTTCCAGCACGGTGCGCAGGGTCACGGCGTCCGCGGCGCGGCCCATGCCCAGGGAGGAGCCTCCGGTATTCGGCTTGACGAATACCGGGAAGGCATACGGCCAGGTCCAGTCTGCCCCCGGATCCTGCGGCAGGAAGGCCCAGCGCGGCGTGGGCAGGCCGGCATCGGCCAGGAGTTCCTTGGCCGCGGCCTTGTTCAGGGCCAGAAAGGACGCCGCCGGGCCAGAGCCCTGATACGGACAGCCCACGCGGTCCAGCAGGGCCTGGATGAGCCCGTCCTCGCCGGGGGAGCCGTGCAGGTTCAAAAAGGCAAAGTCGGCCTGTCGGGCCAGGGCAACGAGGCCGCTCAGGTCGTGGACCGGATCATAGGCGAGCACCTCGTGGCCCAGGCGTTCCAGGGCCGCATGGATGATCCGCCCCCCGGAAAGGGAGACCTCACGCTCGCTGGACCAGCCGCCGGCTATCAAAATCACACGCATCGGGATCGCATCCTAGCAATTCGGTGAAAGCTCTGGAAATTTCCAGGGCCTGGGCCTGGGTTCGTTCAATGCCGGCAATGGCCTTTTCGGTCTTGCCGTAGCGGGCCATCAGATCATGGCCGCGCTCGTCCAGGGTCACGATGCGGTCGTGGGCCACGCGCTTGTCGGCGTAGATCACGGCCATGGGCAGAAAATGGCGGCGCACGTCCACGGGCCAGGGCCACCAGACGTGGTGGGCCACGCCCTGGGCGATGCGCGGATTGCCTGTTTCCAGCAGCACCCAGGCCGCGCCCAGCTGGGCGTGCGAGCCGGTGTGCAGAATGGTGTAGAACTTGGCCAGGTCATGCAACAGCGCACTGGCCCGGACTTCCTGGACCTCCACCTCGGTAAAGCCCAGATCCGGCACGGCCAGGGCGGCCTCGGCCAGGGCCGTGGCGATGCGGGCCACCAGCCGGGAATGCTCGCGGATGTGCGCGGGCATGGCGTAGGAGTCCCAGAGCGCCAGACACCGCGCCTCGTCAGGAGCAGGCGGGAAGGGAGGCACACTCTCCGGGGCAACCGGAGGCGGAGGAAGCGTCAATGCAACACCCATTTGATGATTGTGTCGAAATTCAGCGCAGTGCGCAAGGAGGAAGGCAGCGCACGCCAATGAGTTTTTTCCGTCACGATTTCCCGTTGGCCGCGCCCAGCAGAATCCTTGAGCTTGTCTCCCCGGCGCGTTGCTGGGCCACGTGGGAATATGGCGGCAGATCTTCCGTGAGCCAGACGTTGCCCCCCACCACCGAGCCTTTGCCGATGGTGATGCGTCCCAGCAGCGTGGCCCCGGCATACACCACCACGTCATCCTCCACCACGGGATGCCGGGCAATGCCCTTGATGAGCGCGCCGCTGGCATCCTTGGGGAAGCTCTTGGCCCCCAGGGTCACACCCTGGTAGATGCGCACGTTCTGGCCGATGACGCAGGTTTCGCCCACCACCACGCCGGTGCCGTGGTCGATGAACAGCCCTTCGCCGATCTGCGCGCCGGGGTGGATGTCGATGCCGGTTTTGGAGTGGGCCATCTCGGTGATGATCCGCGGGATCAGATCCACCTCCAGCCGGTGCAGGGCGTGGGCGATGCGGTAATGGGTCAGGGCCAGGATGCTCGGATAGCAGAAGATCGTCTCGCCAGGATGCTTGGCCGCCGGGTCGCCCACAAAGGCGGCGCGCACGTCCGCGGCCAGCAGACGCCGGATTTCCGGCAAGGCCGAGAGAAAGCGGGCGGTCTTGTGCCGGGCGGCCTCCTCGCAGCTTTCGCAGTCCGTGTCTGCATGCTCAGGCTGGCTGTTGCGGCAGGAGAAACAGCGACCACGACGAATCTGTTCCGTCAGCAGCCGGGCCACCACATCCAGCCCCGCGCCGATGTGAAAACGCATGGTTTCGGGCGTGAGCTCCGACTCTCCGAAATAGCCAGGAAACAGAATGGCCTGCAGCCGGGCCACCACCTCGCGCAGCACCTCGATGGAGGGCATGGGCTGGTTGTGGGGCGTCTGGTGGAACATGCCCTCGTAAGACTCCACCCGGCAGAGCTGTTCCGTGATCTCATCCAGGGAAAGCAGGGGGCTCATGCGCGGGGCTCCTCCACCAAAGCAGGATCATTGAACAGAGGTGAGCTCAGGTAGCGTTCCCCGGTATCGCAGATGATGGTGACGATGCATTGGCCGGCATGTTCTGGCCGGGCAGCCAGCTGCAGGGCGGCAAAGACATTGGCCCCGGCAGAGATACCGCAGAGGAGGCCTTCTTGCCTGAGCAGGCGACGGGCCGTGGTCAGGGCGTCCTCGGTGCGCACGGGCAGGATTTCGTCCAGCAGGGAAACGTCCAACACCTCGGGCACAAATCCCGCGCCAATGCCCTGGATGCCGTGCGGCCCTGCCTGACCGCCGGAGAGCACCGGGGACTCCGCCGGCTCCACGGCCACCAGCCGCACGGAGGACTTTCTGGCCCTGAGCGCCCGGCCCACGCCGGTGATGGTCCCGCCCGTGCCCACACCGGCCACGAACAGATCCACCGCCCCGGCCGTGGCGTCCCAGATTTCCGGGCCGGTTGTGGCCTCGTGGGCTGCCGGATTGGCGGGGTTCCTGAACTGCTGGGGCATGAACGCGCCGGGCGTGGCGGCCAGGATGGCCTCGGCCTCGGCAATGGCTCCGGTCATGCCTTTGGCCGCCGGAGTCAGGACCAGCCTGGCTCCGAAGCCCCTGAGCAGATCACGCCGCTCCTTGCTCATGGATTCAGGCATGGTCAGGACCAGCGAATACCCCCGCAGTGCGCACACAAAGGCCAGGCCTATGCCGGTGTTGCCGCTGGTGGGCTCCACGATGGTCGCCCCGGGGGTGAGCAGGCCGCGCTGTTCGGCATCGAGGATCATGTTCCTGGCGATGCGGTCCTTGATGGAGCCGCCGGGATTGCGGGATTCCAGCTTGGCATACACCGCGGCCCCCAGCCCCTTGCCCAGCCCCCCGAGCCGGACCAGCGGCGTACGGCCCACACCGGCGAGCATGCTTTCAAATGCCTGCATGATCATTCCACCTTTGCCCCTGCCTCGCCCTGCGCTGGCGGGAGCGCCGCAGGCAGATTGGGGGGCAGATAGAGTTCCATCCGATCCAAAATCATCACCTGGGCCTCGGCTTCGGTGGTGGTCACAGCCAGCAGATGGCCGCCCTGGCGCCGGTCATCAGTCAGAAAATGCAGATGCCAGCCATCCACACCATAGCTTTTGGCGTGGGCCGGGAACCGGAAGCCGATGATATCGCCGGTGACGTCTTCCAGGGTGAACACCGCCTGCCGGGCCACGGCATCGGCCAGGGGCGGATAGGGCGGCTCCTGTTTGGGCACGCTGCGGACCTGGACTCTGGCGAACTGCCCGTGCACCCGCACGGCGGCAAAACGCTGGGTGTCCGGGGCCAGGGCATCCAGAGCCTGGCAGAGGGCCTTGAAATCCCCGGATTGGATCTCGCCGGAGGTGTGCGGGTCAAAGCGCACAGTGGTGGCAAAGGGGATGGTCGTCTCGGGCGGGGCGGCCCGGACCTCGCCATCCACAGGCACCTGATAGGTGACACCGTCCACCTGAACCAGCTCGCCATCGAGCCCGTCGAAGGTGCCCAGGCCCAGGGTGCCCTGGCGGTCGAGGGATTCCACGGAAATGACACCCGCAAACGCACCGGCCTTCAGAGCGTCCAGGGTGGAGGTCTGGTGGATGGCGTCGTCCTCACGGCTGCCGCCACATCCCGGCAGGGCCGCCAGCACCAGCAGGAGCAGGACGAGGTGCGCAACCATGCGGATTGATTGCGATGACAGCATATTGCGCATGCCTCGCCGGTTCTGGGACCGCTTATCGGTGAACAGGCCGCCAGGATTATGCATCGCGCCTCCCGTGCGATTGGAGAACTGGGATCAGTTGAAACGACCGGGAACAGCCCTGACCATACTGCATTCCACCCCACAGCGAAAGAGCGACGGAATGCGCCACACGGCAGGCGCGTTTTGGCCACCACAAAGGCATGGACAAACCCCTGCCACAGGCGTATCGCCTTGGCTGCATCCGCCGTCGCCGCATGTATTCGGAGGTTCGATATGCTGACTGCGACCCTGCTTTCCTTTGCCCTCACGTCGCTGGTTGTCCTGGCCATTCCCGGCCCCACGGTGCTGCTGGTGGTGGGGATGTCCTTGCGGGAAGGCCCACGCGCCGCCCTGCCCCTGGCCCTGGGCGTGGCCCTGGGGGACGCCCTGTCCATCTCCCTGTCCCTGGCCGGGTTGGGGGCGCTGGTGGCGTCGTCCGCCGGATTGTTCACCATCGTCAAATACTGCGGCGCGGGCTACTGCATCTACCTGGGCTGGCGGATGTGGCGGGATGCGCCGGGCCTGCGGGCCGCGGGGCTGGGGCTGGGGGCCGCGGCGCAGCAGGTTTCAGCCAAGCGGATCACCGGGCGCGCGTTTTTGGTGACGGCACTCAATCCCAAATCCATTTCCTTTTTCATGGCCTTTCTTCCGCAGTTCCTGGACCCGACGGCGCCGCTGTTGCCGCAGGCCCTGGCCCTGGGCAGCACGTTCGTGATCCTGGCCACATGCAATGCCATGGCCTATGCCCTGCTGGCCGGACGCTGCTCGCGGTTCTTCCGCCGGCCCGGTGCGGTGGGACTGTTCCACCGTCTCGGCGGAGGCTGCCTGATGACCGCCGGCGCAGCCGTGGCGCTGGAAGGGGCAGACTGACGAGGACGCCGGCGCCGGCGCGCTGTTCAGGCCGCCTTTTCGGCCCCCTGGTCCGGTGGCGATCCGGCCCCGGGCGTGTCTTCGGCCTCTGCAGCCACCTGCGGTGCGGGCAGGCGCACCACAAAGGTGGCGCCCTGCCCCAGGACGGATTCCGCCCAGATGCGCCCGCCGTAGTGTTCCACGATTTCCCGGCAAATGGCCAGACCCAGGCCGGTGCCGCGGGGCTTGTCGCCATCGCGGCCTTCGGGAAGAATCTGATAAAATTTCTCGAACACCGCTTCCAGGGCGGTTTCGGGAATGCCATGGCCGGTATCCGCCACGCGCAGTTCGACGGAACAGATATCAAAGCCCGGCTCCAGGGCCTCCCGAATCAGCGACGCCGAAAGCCGGATTTCGCCGGCTGCGGTGAACTTGGCGGCGTTTCCCAGCAGATTCTGTAATACCTGGACCATCTTGTCCCGGTCCAGGTGCAGCCGGGGCAGGTTGGATTCGACAGCCGTGACCAGACGCACGCGGCCGGAAGCCGGGAGCATGCCCCGGACGCTGGCGGCGGCGTCCTCCAGCAGCTCTGGCAAGGACACTTCCGTATCCCGCCAGATCATCATCCCGGACTCGATGGCATTGATGTCCAGCAAATCGTTCACCAGCCGGGTCAGCCGCCCTCCCTCCCGGGCAATGATGTCCAGGTTGCCGGCAATGCGCTCCCCGCACTGCCGGCGGGGGATTTTCGCCAGCGGCTCAATGCGGGAATCCCCTGTCAAATAATAGCGGTGGAACAGCTTGCTCGTGATTTTGGCGAACCCCAGGATGGAGGTGAGCGGAGTGCGCAGTTCATGGGAGGCCGAGGACAGGAAAGAGGTTTTGAGCCGGTCCAGCTCCAGCAGCCGGGTGTTGGCCTGGCGCAGTTCCCTGGTGCGGAGGGCCACCTGCTGCTCCAGCTGCTCCCGGGCCTGCTCCCTGGCGGTGTCCACGACCTTGCGGTCCGTGATGTCCATCTGGAAGCCCTCGATGTGCGTGGGCTGCCCGCGCTCGTCCCGCACCAGCCGTGCCGTCAGGGACCCCCAGTACAGGGTGCCATCCTTGCGCTTGAACTGCAGTTCCGCCTCCTGCACGGCGTCTGTGTGCAGCAGCCTGGTGAGCAGGGCCTGGCGATCCTCGGGGCGTGCGTACATGTCCTGCCCGAGATGCCCCAGGCGGTCCGACGAGGCCTGCGGCGAGGCATCGCCCTGAATCCTGGCAAACTCCGGGTTGGCGCTGAGCAGTTTTCCGTCCACGGTAGAACGGAAAATGCCCACAGGTGCGTTCTGCACCAGGAGCCGGTATCGGTTTTCCGCCTGTTCCCGGGCCTGGGCGTTCTCTTTTCGCTCCGAAATGTCCCGAATGGTGGCGATACAGCGTTGCACCCCGCCGACGGTGACCAGACTCAGATTCACCTCAGACCAGAACAATTCGCCATTGCGCCGGCGCGAGCGCCATTCCAGGTTCAGCGAACCTTGTCGCCGTGTCTGCCGGATGTGCTCCCGCACCTCGCGGAATGAATACGGCGGCTCCCCCTGGCTGATGTCAGCCACATGCAGCAACAGCAGTTCCTCGCGGGTGTAGCCGAAGAGATCGCAGGCGCGTTGGTTGGCATCCACAATCCTGCCACTCTCCACATCATGGACCAGCAATCCCTCGGTCACGCCCTGGAAGACGACGTGAAAAAACTCCTGCGAGGCCGCCAGCGCCTCTTCCGACTGCTTGCGCCGCGTCACATCCGCCAGCATGCCGTCGATGCGCAGCAATTGCCCCTGTGCATCCCGAATGGCCACCGCATTGACGGCCACCCAGATCACACTGCCATCCTTGCGCAGCATGGGCAGCTCGTAGCCGGAAATGAACCCGTGCTCCGCAAGCATGGCCAGCACCAGCGCCCGCTGCTCCGGCCGGGCGTATATACTGGGCATGGAGACAGCATTGCGGCGGACATCTTCCTCATCCTGATAGCCGAACATCTGCGCCAGCGCCGGGTTGCAATGCAGGACCTTGCCGTCCGGCCCGATCTGGAAAATACCCTCGATGGCGTTGACATACAGGTCCCGCAATCTGCCTTCCGACGCCCGCAGGGCCGATTCCCGTTCCCGAAGCTCGCCGGCCATGCCCGCAAACGCCCCGGCCAGTTCATCCAGCTCGGCAAAGGTCTGCCCTTCGCCATCCAGGGTCGCCGCCTGCATGATGGCCGGCGCCTCTACATCCAGAGGCCGCAGGCCGCTCAGCGCCTGGGCAAACTCCAGCAACGGCCGCGTGACCCGACGCCGCATCTCCTGGCGCAGGGCCACCACCAGCATCACATACAGGAGCACCACACCGCCAAGATACCCGGAGCAGGCAAGCAGGGCCGGCTGGAGCATGGAGGATACAGGGCGGGAAATCAGCAACACCCAGCCAGTCCGCGGCAGGGCCTGGGGGACAACCATGCTGAGCCGGCCCGCCACCTGCTGCAGCGTGACCGTCCCTTCCTCCTCCTCTTCGCTTTCCGCCTGCTGGAAGGAGGGCCAGTCGGCAATATTCAGGTCAGCCTGCGGTCCCAGGGAGGCAGGGGTCACGATGACGCCGCCAGCCTCGTCCGCCAGCAGCAGCGCGTCCTCATCGCCCACCAGCATGCCGCGCATGGAATCCGTGAGGGTTTGCAGATTCAGCAGGCCCACCATGGCCCCGCCGCCGGGGATACGGCACTCCACATCCACCACCAGGTGCCCCGTGTCTGGCGAACGGTGTGGCCGCGAGACCACCCTCGGCAGGCCGCCGGTTTCTGCAACATCATATTGCGAAAGAACCGTCGGGCCATCCGGAAACGCGCGCACCAGCCCGCCGGCAGTGTCAAGGTGAATCAGCCTATCGAAATATCGCGCATTTTGCTGCAACGCCCGCATGGCCTGCTCTGCGGTGGCCGGCGACGCGCCCGCGGTCAGGGTGGCCAGGGACTGCAACTGGGCCTGCGCTGTCTCCACGTGCTGCTGCACATACCGGGACATGGCCGCCGCCAGTTCCCTGTTGGCCTGAAGCACCGTCCGGTACTGCGCCAGGGCCAGCAGCCCCCCCAGCAACACCCCAAAGGCCAGCACCGGCAAACGCAGCCGGCTGGCGATGGTCCGCTCCACAATACTTGAAAGTCGAGGATGTCGCGTCATGCCAGCACACCACTCTTGTCCAGAAGTCCATACGGCAACGGCCTGCTGACATCCCCTGCTTGTGACAACGCAACGCCCCTGGGCCTTGCATGGTTTCTGCTCACAGCGCCCCTCTCCCGGCCCGCGCGCCCCCCGCTGCCACGCAAACCACTCCCGGCAGGTTGCCCCCCTGCCTTCCCTACAAATTCAGCCTGATGGCAAAATACGCCTGCCCTGCCAGCGCTTCAATCCTTTTTGCGTTTTTTTTCTTTTTTGGTTGACAGCCAGGCTGAATAGGAATAATTCTTTCTCAAGATCAATTCGTACTTCGTATCGAGGCAGCCATGAACACAGCCCCTGTTCGCACTCCCCTTCGTGACGCCCTGGTGCAAGCCGATCTGGCCTGCACCCCACAACGTCTGGCCATTTATGATGTCCTCATGCACGCCACGACACACCCCACCGCCGAGGACGTGTACCAGACTGTCCGCTCGGGCATGCCCACCATTTCCCGGGATACGGTTTACCGCACCCTGACCCTGTTTGAAGAACTGGGCTTGCTGGAGCGCGTGCAGATGAGCGCCGACTGCGCCCGGTTCGAACCCAACCTTGCCCCGCACCACCACCTCGTCTGCACGGGCTGTGGTTCGGTGGCTGATTTTGATTGGCACGAGGTCGAAAGCCTCCCGCCCCCGGCCTTGCCAGAGGGGTGGGACGCGCCTCGCAGAGCCCATGTCGTGTTCCGGAGCATGTGCCCAGCATGCCGGAACAATGCCCTGAAACAACAACAAAAAAGCAACATTCCTCAAGGAGAGCATCATGTCCATGACCAAGACTGAAGCTGATCTGCGCGAAGCCTTTGCCGGCGAATCCCAGGCCAACCGCAAGTACCTTGCCTTTGCCGAAAAG
Source organism: Megalodesulfovibrio paquesii (assembly GCF_054653055.1). Lineage (NCBI taxonomy): Bacteria > Pseudomonadati > Thermodesulfobacteriota > Desulfovibrionia > Desulfovibrionales > Desulfovibrionaceae > Megalodesulfovibrio > Megalodesulfovibrio paquesii. The sequence goes on from NZ_BAAIGQ010000004.1 coordinate 512,433, forward strand.
GCCGACAAGGACGGCTACCCCCAGGTTGCCCGCCTCTTCCGTGCGGCGGCCGCCGCGGAAACCGTGCATGCCCACGCCCACCTGCGCGCCCTGGGCGGCATTGGCGACACCGCGGCCAACCTCAAGGAAGCCGTGGCCGGCGAAACGCATGAGTTCAAAGACATGTACCCCGACATGATCGAGCACGCCAAGGAAGAAGGCCACAAGGCGGCGGAGCGGTCCTTCACCTACGCCAACGAGGTGGAAAAGATCCACGCTGAACTGTACCAGAAGGCCCTGGATTCCCTGGGGCAGGAACAGGCCGACGCGCCCTACCATGTCTGCAACGTCTGCGGCTACACGTGTGAAGGCGAGGCCCCGGATACCTGCCCCGTCTGCAAAGCCAAAAAGCAGGCGTTCTTCATCGTGCAGTAGCTTCAGTTTCCCGCATGCCATTGCGGTGCCAGCGCGCCCTGTCCGGACTCCGGATGGGGCGTTTTCTTTTGGATTCGACCATCGCGCCGCAATGTGCTATGCAGTCACTATTGGTCCCCCTCTCTCACACCAAACACACCGTTGAAAGTCGCACGCATGGAACGAACATACCACACCGACCCCCTGTCGCTCGCCGCACCGGAGCACATGCGCTGGGACGCCATGCAGGCCGATGCGGCCCTCTGGGCCCGGCTGGCCGCCACCCCGCGCATCCTGCTGCTGGACTACGACGGCACCCTGGCCCCCTTTGTCCCCCAGGGCCTGCGCGCCCGCCCCTATCCCGGCGCCGCCGAGCTGGTGGAGCGGCTCATGCAACGCCCGGATCTGCACCTCGCCCTGGTCAGCGGCCGGCCCACGGAACTGGTGGCCTCGCTCATGGGCATTGACCCGGCCCCGGAAATCTGGGGCTGCCACGGCCTGGAGCACCGTGATGTGCACGGCCTCCTGACCCGCGCCCCCCTGGAGCCTGGCCTTGAAGACGGCCTGCGCGCCGCCGAGGACTGGGCCGAAGCCCGTCGCCATGCCGGGTACCTGGAGCACAAGCCAGGCTGCCTGGCCCTGCACGTCCGTGGCCTGCCCAAGGCCAAGGCGGAATTCATGCTCCAGGACGCCACGGAGGCCTGGCAGGCCATTGCCAACACGTTCCCCCTGGCCCTGCATACCTTTGACGGCGGGCTGGAGCTGCGCCCCCGCGGTGTGGACAAGGGTCGCGCCGTGGCCGCCATGCGCACCCAGCACCCGGGCCTGCCCATTCTTTACCTCGGCGACGACCTGACTGACGAAGACGCCTTCCAGGCGCTTGTGCCTGGCGACGTGCCCGTACTGATCCGGGAGCGGTTTCGCCAGACTGCGGCCGCATGGTGGTTGCGGCCGCCAGAGGAGCTGCTGGCCTTTCTGGAGGCCCTGCTCCATCTGCCAAATCCCCTTACGTACGGAGAGACCTCATGAGTGTTCCGCAGCTGGCCGTCATTTCCAATCGCCTTCCCGTCCGCCTGTCCAAAGACGCCTCGGGCAAGTGGATGCTGGAACAGGGCGCCGGCGGACTGGTCACGGCCATGGCCCCGGTGCTGCGCGACCGCGGCGGATCCTGGGTGGGCTGGTCCGGGCTGGCGGCAGGCAGCCTGGGAAATGGCAGCGGACTGGACGGCACCGGCGACAACGTCACCCCCCTCTTTGAAACCTTCTCCAGGCAGGCCGGCTATTCCCTGCATCCCGTGCAGCTGACCGAAGAGCAGGTGGCCGGGTTCTATGCCGGCTTTTCCAACGAAATCCTCTGGCCCCTGTTCCACGACCTGCCCACCCGCTGCAATTTCTACAAACCCGATTACTGGCGGCATTATCGTGAGGTGAACATGCTGTTTGCCGACACCATCGCCGCCACCCTGCCCGCCTCCACCTACTGCTGGATTCATGACTATCACCTGATGCTCGTGGCCGGGGAGCTCCGCCGCAAGAATCCGGAACGTCGCTGCGGCTTTTTCCTGCACATTCCCTTCCCCCCGCCGGACAACTTCCTCAAGCTCCCCTGGCGACGCGAGATCCTGCACGCGCTCATGGAGCATGACCTCGTGGCCTTTCACACCCTGCGCGACCGCCGCAACTTTGTGGCCTGCCTGCAGTCCCTGATGCCCCAGGTTACCGTCCGCGGGCGCGGCGGCGTGGTCCAGGCCAAGCACGAAGGCCGCACCGTGCGCATCGGCGCCATTCCAATTTCCATCGATTACCGCAGCTTCGTCCACACTGCGGGCACCAAGGAAGTGCAGGATCTCGCCCGCGCCCTCACGGCCGCCTACGAACACCGGACCATCATCCTCGGCGTGGACCGGCTGGATTACACCAAAGGCATCCCCGAGCGCCTGGAAGCCCTGCGGCTGATGCTCCAGCAGCATCCCGAACTCCTCGGCCGCATTGTCTTTGTGCAAATCCTCGTCCCCAGCCGGGAAGATGTGGACGAATACCGCCAGCTGAAAATGGAAATCGAGCGGATGGTGGGCGAGATCAACGGCCAGTTCGCCACGCCGGGGTGGAACCCCATCCATTACCAGTACCGCAACTTCCCCCGCGAGGAGCTGGTGGCCTATTACGTGGCCGCCAACGTCATGTTCGTCACCCCCCTGCGAGACGGCATGAACCTCGTGGCCAAGGAGTACTGTGCCTGCCGCCGGCACAACACCGGCGTGCTCATCCTCAGCGAGTTTGCCGGGGCAGCGGCCCAGCTGCAGCGCGACGGCGCGCTCCTGGTCAACCCGTTCGACATCGAAGGCATGGCCGCCACCCTGCGCCGGGCCTGCCTGATGCCCGTGGCCGAGCAAAAACCCCTCATGCGCCACATGCGCGCCAGCATCCGCAAGCACGACATTTACTTCTGGTGCGATACCTTCCTGAACACCGCCTTTTCCCTCAAACTGTCGGACTTCCCCCAAATGGAGGACGTGCAATTCCACGAACTGGAATAAACCAGCCCTGTTTGCCCATGCAGGCTGACATGCCCCTGGCGGCATGGTATGGTGGGTCCATCGCCTTGCTTCGGCAAGACCGGGCGAGAAAGAGGGCACAGCCATGACCACCACCCACCCTGGCGGCACTCCGGGCGGCACTCCGGATGACCGGGCGCGGGCCAAGGAACTCATCCTGGCCTACTATCCGGAATTCGGCCAGTCCCGCTTCGGCCGGCTCGTCACCGACACCACCGAGTTCTCCCGCATCGACTACGGCGATGTCATCGCGCTGGAAACCGGCCACTACCTGGTGTACCGCAACGAGGCCGAGCGCCGCTTCGGGCTGGAAGACCCCAAATACTGGGTCAAGCGCTGCCGGCACCTGGAAACCGGGGAGACCAAGATTCTCAAGCTGGTCTTTCACGAGCACTTCCCCCTGCGCATCGGCCAGCTGGAGATTCTCTGCCACCGCAGCCCGGAAAAGGAGGCCCGCATCCTGGATCTCGTCCGCGGGGACATGCGGTTCATGCAGGGCGTGTGCACCCTTGATGCCGCAGGCAACAACGTGCGCATCCTGGACATGGTCCGCGGCAAGCCCATCGATGAAGTGGTCTCGGCCCTGGAAATGGACCACGCCACCTACTTCCGCACCCGCTTTCCGGACATGCTCGCCCGTTTCCTCAATGCCTGCGAGGCCCTGGCCTTTCTGCACAGCCATCACGAAAAACACGGCGACGTGCGGCGCGATCATCTGTTTGTGGAATACGGCACCGGCCTGTGCCGTTGGATCGACTTCGATTACGCCTTCCAGTCCAACGAAAACCCCTTCGGCCTGGATATCTGGGGCCTGGGCAACATCCTGCTCCACCTGACCGGCAAGGACCTCTATACCACCCACGACCTGCACACCCGCGGCTTTGACCCCGAGATCCTGGCCGATCTCAGGCCCGAGGACATGTCCCTCATGTTCACGCACCGGGTCATGAACCTGAAAAAGCTGTTCCCGTACATTCCCGGGACGTTGAACCGCGTCCTGATGCATTTTTCCGCTGGTGCGCCGGTGTATTACGAAACCGTCTCCGAATTCCTGGACGACCTGCGGCCCGTGCTGCAGGCCATGCAACCCCATGGCGCATGAAGGAGGGAACCATGAATCCCCGGAACATCCTGCTGGCAGTGGACGGCTCCGAAAACGCCATGCGCGCTGTGGAATACGCCAGGGCCATGACCAGCGGCGGCGAGTTTCTCCTGCGCCTGCTGCACGTGGAACGCCTGCCCGAGCGCGATACCTTTGCCGATGACGAAGCCTGGCGGGAGGCCTGCATGCAGAATCACGCTGCCATGCAGGCCTTTCTGGAACAGGCCCGCACCGTGCTGCTGGAAGGCGGTCTGCCACCCGAGCGTCTCAGCCTGGAATATGTGCACGCCTGCGCCTGGCCTTTCGACGCCCCCCAGGGCCAGCGCTGCAGCCCGGATCTCTCCGTCTCCCGGGAAATCCTGCGCCGCATGCAGGAAGACGGCTTCGGCACCGTGGTGATCGGCCGGCGGGGGCTTTCCAAGGCCGAGGAGTTCATCTTTGGCAGTGTTTCCAATAAAATCATGCACCTGGCCAAAAACTGCACCGTGTGGGTGGTGGCCTGAGCCAACGCAGCTCGCCGGTGCATGAACAGTTCTCCAGCCAGGCATGACAGCGGCCCGGCTTTCGGCTACCATGGCAGGCATTCTCTTGTAATAAGGAGCCCTGCATGCCCACGGACCGCACCGCCACCTGGTACAAGGACGCCATCCTCTATGAAGTCCATATCCGCAGCTTTTATGATGCCAATGGCGACGGCATCGGGGACTTCATCGGCCTGACCAAAAAGCTGGACTACATTGCTGACCTCGGCGTCACGGCCATCTGGCTGTTGCCTTTCTATCCGTCTCCCGGCCGCGACGACGGCTACGACATTGCCGACTACCTGAGCATCAATCCCGATTATGGAACCATGCATGACTTCAAACAGTTCCTGAAGCAGGCGCACGCCCGCGGCCTCAAGGTCATCACCGAACTGGTCCTCAACCACACCAGCGACCAGCACGCCTGGTTCCAGCGCGCCCGCCGGGCTCCCAAGGGATCCAGCCAGCGTGATTTCTACGTCTGGAGCGACACCCCGGACAAATACACCCAGGCCCGCATCATCTTTCAGGATACCGAAACCTCCAACTGGACCTGGGACCCCCTGGCCAAGGCCTATTACTGGCACCGCTTCTTCTCCCACCAGCCGGATCTGAACTTTGAACACCCGACCGTAAAAAAGGAAATGTTCAAGGTGGTGGACTTCTGGCTGGGCCTGGGCGTGGACGGTCTGCGCCTGGACGCCGTGCCCTACCTGTACGAAGCCGAAGGCACCAACTGCGAGAACCTGCCCAAGACTTTCGCTTTTCTCCAGGAACTGCGCGCGCATGTGGACAGGAAATTCCCCAACCGCATGCTCCTGGCCGAGGCCAACCAATGGCCTGAGGACGCCGCCCGCTACTTTCGCCCCGATGACACCGGCCCGGCCTGCCACATGGCTTTTCATTTTCCGGTCATGCCCCGGCTGTACATGGCCCTGCGCATGGAGGACCGCTTTCCCATCATCGACATTCTTGAACAGACCCCGGCCATTCCCGAGACCAGCCAGTGGGCCATCTTCCTGCGCAACCACGACGAACTGACCCTGGAAATGGTCACCGACGAAGAGCGCGAGAGCATGTACCGCAGCTTTGCCCCCAACCCGCGGGCCCGCATCAATCTGGGCATCCGCCGCCGCCTGGCCCCGCTGCTGGGCAATGAGCGCCGGGTCATCGAGCTGCTGCACACCCTGCTCTTCACCCTGCCCGGCACCCCAGTGCTCTACTATGGCGACGAAATCCGCATGGGCGACAACATCTACCTCGGCGACCGCAACGGCGTGCGCACGCCCATGCAATGGAGCGCCGACCGCAACGCCGGCTTTTCCAAAACCAATCCCCAGCAGCTTTACCTGCCCGTCATCATCGACCCGGAATACCATTACGAAGCGGTCAATGTGGAAAACCTGGAGTGCAATCCGGCCTCCTTCCTCTGGTGGGTCCGCCGGGCCATTGCCGTGCGCAAACGGCACGACAGCTTCAGCCGCGGCACCCTGCGCTTTGTCCAGCACGCCAATCCCCATGTCCTGGCTTTCATCCGCAGCTACGGCGACGAGGCCATCCTCGTGGTGGTCAACCTTTCCCGCTTTCCCCAGGCCGTGCGGCTGGATCTGCGCGAATACAAGCGCTGCACCCCGGTGGAACTCTTCAGCGGCAACGCCTTTCCCGCCATCGGCCTGGCCGGGGAGGAGTTCTACAGCCTGACCCTGACCCAGCACAGCAGTCTGCTGCTGCAGCTGGAACGCAGCGCCGCCGAACGCATGGCCGCCCAGGCCCAGCCGCCCCTGGCCACCCTGACCCTCAAGCCCGGCGGCTTTCTGGATCGCGCGGCCAAGGACGAGCTGGAAGCCTCCATCCTGCCGAATTATCTGAAACGCCGAGGCATTATCGCCTCCCGGCACCGCGACCTGCGCCGCCTGGAACTCCTGGAAGCCCTGCCCATGGGCGGCCACGGCCAGCCCGTCTGGTTGTTCATCATCCAGCTGGATCGCCCGGCCGGCCCCAGCCAGTACGTGCACCTGCTGGTCAGCGCCCACTTTGGCCAGGATGCCCACCGCCACATGGACGGCCGCGAGCCCCTGACCCTGTGCCGCTTTCTGACAACCCCCGGCGAGGGCGAAGATACGGGCGGCGGCATCCTGCGCGAGGGCTGGCCGGACCACGCCCCGGCGCATACCTTCCTCTCCCACTTCTCCCAATCGCGCACCATCCAGGCCTCGCGCGGCACACTGGAAATCCTCCGCTGGCGCAATGGCAAGGACACTTCCCTCAAGGCCCTGGGCGAGCAGGCCGCCGCCGTCTATCAGCCCCTGGACCAGCACATGGCCCGCGTGGAGATGGGTGATCTGCATCTCAAAATATACAGCCGCACCGAGGCGGGCCCCCGGCCCGGAGTGGAGATGCTCAAGGCCCTCCAGTCCCTGCACCATGGCCCATCGCAGCGCAGCCATCCGGCCGTGCCCGAGCTGCACGGCCTGCTCAGCTACCGGCCCGCCGTCAGCCAGACCGGGCCGGGTCGCCCGGTGCTCATGGCCATGCTCTACCGCCAGCCCCATGCCGAGACCAGCCTGGCGGATCTCTGCCGCAATCAGCTCCAGGCGGCCATGGAAACCCTGCTTTCCGACCGTTCCGCCCTGGACAAGCCAGCCCCGGGCGCGTCCCCCCTGGAGATCTTCACCGGGCGCGCCCAGCCGGACGCCCCCGCCTGGATTCCCGGCTTCATGCTAGAGCTGTTCCAGCGCCTGGGCGAATACATGGCCGGCCTGCACCGCGCCCTGGCCCGGCCGGAACTGGGCCGGACCTTTGTGCCGGAGCCGTTCTCCCTGCTCTACCAGCGGTCCGTGTTCCAGAGCATCCAAAGCGGCGTGAAGAGCGCCTGCACCACCCTGGAGCAACAACGCCCCCTGCTGCCTGAGGCCGTCCAGCCCCTGGCCACGGCCCTGGTGGGCCAGCGCAACAGGACCATCCAGACACTCAAGCGTCTGGCCACCCTGCAGCTGGACTGCATCAAAATCCGGGTCCATGGCGCCTGCCATCTGGACCACCTGCACTTTACCGGCAAGGAGCTGTTTCTGGCCGACCTGGATGGCGACGAGAGCAAATCCCTTTCCGAACGGGCCCTCAAGCGCAGCTGCCTGCGGGACATGGCGGATCTGGAACGCTCCCTGTGGCGCCTCTCCCACGAGCAGCTGGCCGGCCTGCGCACGCTGCGGCCAGAGGACGCGGCGCTGCTGGCGCCCTGGGTCACAGTCTGGACGCGCACCCTGCTCTCCCACTGCCTGCAGGCCTACCTGCGGGGCCTGGAATACCCCATGCAGCCCGCGGCCCGGCTGCTTCCCGGTCGGCCTGAGGAGGCGGCCTTCCTCTTCGCCGCCTTTGTCATCGACCGGCGCTTCCAGGAAGTCGCCGCGGCGGCCGTCGCCTCCAGCCCGGCCACGGCGGCCCTGCTGGAATCCACCCTGGCCCTGTTGGAGGTCGTGTCCGCAGATTCAACCGACGCGAAAACGTAACGCACCGCAGGCAGGCTGCCTGGCAGGGAGGGGGCGCCCATGGCCAACAAGACTGTCGAAGAGCAGATGGCAATGCTGCAACAGATGACCTCACCCGTCCTGGTGCAACGCATGCGCTGGGCGTCCGCGGGCATCCTGGCCGGCATGGCCGGCATGGCCATGTATACCCTGCATGGGGGCTGGATCATGGGGACGCTGGTGATCGGACTGATGACCTGGGGTATCTTCTCCAGCGTGCCGCACCTGCGCAACGCCGCGCGTGGCGCGCGCGAGGGGGAGCGGCAGCCCGGCGAGGCCGCGTTGCGCCCGAATCCGGATTCCGAATCCGGCGAATTTTTGGCGGAAGTGATTGAGGCTTCCGGCCAGGGCTGGACCTTTGCCTTCATCCCGCAGGGCTGGAAACCCAGGGCGGAGCGCGTACCCGTCTCGGTGGTGCGGCTGCCGGACGTCACCTGGCCGGTGCTGGTCATCGGCCCCGAAGGCGTGATGCTGCCGCGCAATGCGCCCGAGCGCCTGCCGGTGATCGGGGCCTGACCTGCCCGCGTCAGCGGCTGCAAAGCAGGCGGATGATTTCCCTGGATAATTCTGCCGCCCGGGCCAGCGCATCCGTACCCAGGCGGGAGGGCACGTCCAGAGGGGTGTGCAGGGCAGGGTCTCCCTGACCATCGGAAAGACGCACAAACGGCGTACGCAGCCAGGGCAGAGCGGCCGGATCATCCGGGGCAAGCTCGCGCCACTGCTCCACACGTACCCCTGCGGCAGCGGCGGCCTCGCGGGCCAGGGGCAGCAGGGCGGCGCTGGCAGCCACTTCCAGGCGACCTTCACGGCTGCCCAGGGCGCCCAGTTCCAGCACGGCTGCCGGGGCCCGGCCCTGGCGCAGGAGGGCGTCGCGACAGGCGGCGTCACCGCGGCGGCCCAGAGTCTGGGCGCCGGCGGCGCAAAAGAGCGTTTCCCGCCAGCTCTCCCAGGCCGCCTCCCAGGACAGTTCCCGGGCCAGATGCAGCAGCAGGGCCAGCCCGGCCGCGCCGTCCATGGCCTGCACGCCGTTCCAGAAACTGTCGTACCGGGCCATGATCAGCGCCGGTGGCTGCACCGCGCCGGGCAGACAGAAAAGCAGGTTCTCCGCGGCCGCATCACGCATGCCGCCGTGCACTTCCAGGTCCACTTCCAGCGGCAGGCCGCGTTCAAGCTGCTGGAACAGGGTGTGGGCGTCGTGGCCGGAGATGCTGACAGCCGGAATGCTGCCCTGGGATCCATCGCCGGTGCAGGCCACGCAGCGGATGGCGTGGCCGGAAAGATCCGTGGCCAGGATGGCCCCGCCGGCGCGCCGGGCGCAGGCAGTGGCGTAGTCGCGGTGCGGGTCCCGTCCGCGCAGGCAATGCACCGCGCCACGTGGAACCGGGGTCGCCGGGGTGGCCTGATTTTTCTGGCCCGCCTGGCCTCCCGGGGCAATTCCCTGCACCAATTGGACGGCCGACACCTGCCCCGGCCGCGAGCAGGCCACTGGCTCGCAGACCAGTTCCCGCTTGTCACCTGCCGGGCCCTGCACCCGAACTATGGCTTCTTCCAGGATATAATTGCGGAACCGGAACTTTTGCCGGCCCAGGGACAGGCCGATGGCGGCCATCTCCTGACTCAGGAACCCTTTGACGCGGTCCACGGCCTGGGATCCCATCCAGCGGGCCCCAAAGCTGCAAAGCGCCTCCACCGTGGCAAAAATGGCGTGCCCGTCCATGATCCGAGTGGAAGCCTCCGCATCCCAGGTGCTTGCGAAAAGGCGCAGCTGCGCCAGCCAGTGAGACACGAAAGATGAAAAAAAGATGCCAACTTTGAAACACTGAAATAGTTGAGGAATCAGCAAACATTTTTCTGATCATTTACGGAACTGTCAATTGTTGTGCGGAAATTATAACAAATTTGCAAATCTCAACGCAACATCCCGTCTTCCCGCTGCGCCGGTGCCTTGCCTTCCCCCAGGCTTTCTGCCATGCCGGCCTTCATGAACGCTGACCTTGTGCTTGGGGTGGACACCGGCGGCACCTTTACCGATTGCCTCTGTCACGACGGCCGTCAATGGCGCGCCCACAAGCGGCTCTCCTCGCCGCAGGACCCGGCCCGGGCGGTCATTGAGGGCGTGCTGGCCCTGAGTGGCTCGGAGGCCGGACGCTCTCGCCACATCCGCCACGGCTCCACCGTGGCCACCAACGCCCTGCTGGAACGCCGCGGCGGGCCGGCAGCGCTCATCGTCAACGCCGGATTCGAGGACCTGCTGCGCATTGGCCGTCAGAACCGGCCCGAGCTCTACGATCTCTTTGCCCGGCCCGAGCTGCCCTGCATCGCGCCGGCGCACTGTTTCGGCCTGCCCGGCCGGCTGGACCATCAGGGCCGCGAGCTGGAGCCCCTGGATGAGGCTGCCCTGGCAGCCATCGCGGATGGCCTGGCGGCCAGTGGCGTGGCGGCTGTGGCCGTGTGCCTGTTGTACAGCTTCGTCAATCCGGCACACGAGTTGCGCGTGGCCGACGCCCTGGCCCCCCTGGGCCTGCCCGTGAGCCTTTCCCACCGCATCCTGGGCGAATTCCGGGAGTATGAACGGGCCAGCGCCACGGCGGTGAATGCCTATGTGGCCCCGAAGATGGACCGCTACCTGGCCAACATCGAAGCCTCCCTGCGCACCGGGGACAGTCTGCGGATCATGCAGTCCAACGGCGGGGCCATCAGCGCGGGCACGGCCCGCCGCGAGCCGGTGCGGACCATCCTTTCCGGCCCGGCCGGCGGTGTGGCCGCGGCCTGGCAGGTGGGGCAGGCCGCGGGGTTTGACCGGCTGCTGACCTTTGATATGGGCGGCACTTCCACGGATGTGTCCCTGCTCCATGGCGGCCTGTCCATGACCACGCACACCCAGATCGCCGGGCTGCCCGTGCGCATTCCGATGCTGGATATACACACCGTGGGCGCGGGTGGCGGCTCCATCGCCCGACTGGATGCCGGCGGGGCGCTGCAGGTCGGTCCGCGGAGCGCCGGCGCGGAGCCCGGACCCGTGTGTTATGGAACCGGACGGGAACTGACCGTGACCGACGCCAACTGCCTGCTTGGCCGGTTGCAGCCGGACTTTTTTCTGGGCGGATCCATGCGTCTGGACAGGGACCGCATCCTGCCCGTGGCCGAGGCCCTGGCCAAGCAGGCTGGCATCCCCCCGCAAGAATTGGCCGAAGGGGTGCTGGACGTGGCCAATGCCGCCATGGAGCGGGCGTTGCGGGTCATTTCCGTGGAACGGGGGCACGACCCGCGGGGGTGCACCCTGCTCTGCTTCGGCGGCGCGGGCGGGCTGCACGCGGCGTTTCTGGCGGCGTCCCTGGGGGTGCCGCGGGTTCTCATCCCGCAGCATCCCGGCCTCTTTTCCGCCCTGGGCATGCTCCTGGCCGACGTGCTCAAGGACTACTCCCGCACGGTGATGCTGCCCCTCACCCCCGCCACCGCCGCCGCCCTGCCCGAGGCCTTCGCCCCGCTGATGGCCCAGGCCCTGGACGAACTCCGGGCCGAAGGCGTGGCCGAGGCGGACATCTCCCTGGATTGCACCCTGGACATGCGCTACCAGGGCCAGAGCTTCGAACTGGGCGTACCCTGGGAAGGCGTTGCAGGAAAGAAGAACGGTTCGGGAGAGGAGGAAGCATCCCCCGAAATCGCCCTGCGGGCCGCCTTTGACGCCCGCCACGCCGCGGCATATGGCGCGGCCGTGCCCGGCCGGGCCATGGAGATTGTCACCCTGCGCGTCCGGGCCCAGGGCCGTCTGCCCCGCCCTGCGTTGCCGGCCCTGCCCCTGGCCGGTGAAGCGCCACCGCCGGGCGCCCATCTGGCCACGCGGCCCGTTGTCTTTGCCGGGCAGGCCCATCCCGCCGCCATCTGGCAACGCGAGCGGCTGCAACCGGGCAATCGCCTCGCCGGACCGGCAGTGGTGGTGGAATATTCCTCCACCACCATCCTCCCCCCTGGCTGGCAGGCCCGGGTGGACACCTACGGCAATCTGCTCCTGGAGACAGCATGAGCACGCCCCCGCACCGCTCCTCGCCCATCGCGTTGCCCATCGCGTTGCCCATCGCGTTGCAGGTCTTTGCCCACCGCTTTGCCGCCGCGGCCGAAGAGATGGGCGGCACACTCATGCGCGCGGCCTTCTCCCCCAACATCAAGGAACGCCGGGACTTTTCCTGCGCCGTGTGCGACGCTGCCGGGGGGTTGGCCGCGCAGGCGGCCCATATTCCCGTGCACCTGGGATCCATGCCCTTGTCCGTGCTGGCCGTGATGCAGGACCCTGCCCTGGGCCGGCTGGAGCCCGGCGACATGGCCGTGTGCAACGACCCCTTTCGCGGCGGCACCCACCTGCCGGACATCACCCTGGTGGCACCTGTCTACGTCCCCGGCGAATCCGCCCCGCGCTTCTACGTGGCCAACCGGGCCCACCATGCCGATGTGGGCGGCATGTCCCCGGGGTCCATGCCCCTGTCCTCCTCGCTGTTTCAGGAAGGACTGATCATCCCGCCCCTGCGGCTGGTCCGCGCCGGCGAGGTTGACCGGTCCCTGCTTGCGCTGATTCTGGCCAATGTCCGCACGCCGGCCGAACGCGAGGGGGACTTTGCCGCCCAGATCATGGCCAACCTCGCCGGCGTGGCCCGCCTGCAGGCCCTGATGCAGGCCCACGGCCCCGACACCATGACCGCCATGGCCGCCGCCCTGCAGGAGTATGCCGAGGCCCTCTGCCGCAGCGCCATCGCGGCCCTGCCCGATGGCGAGCACACCTTTGAGGATGTCCTCGACGGCGACGGCTGCGGCGCGACGGACATTCCCCTCCGCGTCCGCCTGCACATCCGGGGCGACACCATGGAGATTGATTTTGCCGAGTCCGCGAATCAGGTGGCCGGCTCGGTCAACGCCGTGCGGGCCATCACCCTGAGCTGCGTGCTCTACGTGCTGCGCTGCCTGCTGCCCGCGGGCGCGCCCACCAACGCCGGCTGCCTCCGGCCGGTGACGGTGCATACCCGGCCCGGCAGCGTGGTGGATGCCCGCTTTCCGGCTGCCGTGGCCGGGGGGAATGTGGAAACCAGCCAGCGCATCGTGGATGTGCTCCTGGGCGCGTTGAGCAAGGCCGCGCCGGGCCGCTTTCCCGCCGCCTCCCAGGGCACCATGAACAATCTGACCCTGGGCGGCGTCGATCCCCGCACCGGCCAGGCCTTTGCCTACTACGAAACCCTGGCCGGCGGGCATGGGGCCTCGGCTCACGGCCCTGGCGCGTCCGCCGCGCATTCCCACATGACCAACACCCTGAATACGCCCGTGGAGGCCCTGGAATACGCCTGCCCCCTGCGGGTCCGCCGTCTGGCCGTGCGGCAGGGCTCCGGCGGCGCGGGCCGGCATCGCGGTGGTGACGGCCTTGTCCGCGAGCTGGAAGCCCTGGCCCCCATGGAGGCCACCCTGCTGACCGAGCGTCGCACCCATGGCCCCTGGGGCCTGGACGGCGGCCTCCCCGGCCAGCCCGGCTGCACGCTGCTGCTGCGTCCGGATTCGTCACCCGTCGAGGTGCCGGGCAAATGCCGGCTGCACCTGGAAGCCGGCGACATCCTGCGCATCGAAACTCCCGGGGGAGGCGGCCATGGCACGCCCCCGACACGCACGACGGATTGATTTTTTGCGAAAGATGAGGAATGCTGGCGGTGGCGAGGTTGGGGGAATCGAGGATCAGCAGCATGCGTACGGCGGGTTTTTTTGCAGCGGGCATCGGCTTTTTCGTGATGCTCTTTGGCTGTATTTTTTTCACCGGCAGGATTCGGGAGCGGGCGGAGCTTCTGGATACCTTGATTCGCGAGACCCTGCCGGCGGTGGACGAGGTTTCCCTAGGGCCGCCGGCCAATACCCGCGCCGAGGCCCTGGCCATCGCCCTGGCTCAGGCCATTTTCCTGCGCACCAATGCCCCCCTCGATGCGAACATGCTGGACTGGTACGAACTGCTGGAAAGCATGTCGCCCTTTAACGTCAGTGCAGCCACCGCGCTCAAGTATGGCGGGTTCGGCCTCAAACAGCACTCGCGCTACGGGCCCTGCACCACCATGTCCCGCACGCTCATTCTGGCTCTCAAAAGACTCAATGTCCCGGCGCGCCCGTTATACCTGGAAGCCGATGAACGCGGACTTGGCGGCGGGCACAACATTGTGGAATTTTATGACGAAGGCCGCTGGAAGGTCATCGCACCGTCGGACCGCGCATTTGTCTGGCGCACCCGCGACGGCCGGGTGGCCTCGGTGGCGGATATCGTCGCCTCCCCCGAGGTTTTTTCCCAGGTGTACGAGAGCTATCCGCACTATCAGTATCTCTTCCACAAGCCCAGGCGATTCTCACTCCCGGATGCACCGGAATTCCTGCGCTCATTTATTGCACTCTTTTTGACCAACGATGGCGATGGCCCCGTGGCGCCGGCCCTGTTTCAGTCACCCAGGGGCTTCATGTTCCGCGTCTGTCTGGTGCTCGCCAGCCTGTGCGCCGCAACGGCCATCTGGCTTAGACCCCGGCGGTACATCGAGGAATGATGCTCCGCTCTTCACGGGTTTACCGTCTCCTGATCACGACGCTGCTCCTTGGCGGCGTTTGCCTTGGCAGGCACGGGCTGGCCTTGGCGCTGCCCGCCGCCGCGCAACTGCAGCTGCAACTGCAGGCTGCGGAAGCGCTGTTCTGGAGCGGCCAGCCTTCCCAGGCCCTTGCGGAAACCAGGGCGCTGGTGACCCAGGCAGGCGACGACGCAGCACTCCCCCTGGCCCAGCTGGGCCACCTGCATGATGCGCTGCTGGAATTCGAGGAGGCATGGCAGGCGCACACCCTGGCCCTGCAGAACGCCACCCAGTCTTTTGGCCCGCACAACCCCGCGCTCGTCCCGTACCTGAGCGCCCTGGGCGAGCACTGGATCCAGGCAGGCGATCTTCAGCAGGCCTCCCAGTGGTTTGAAACCGCCCTGGACGTCGTGGCCCAGGCCCTGGGACCAGCGCACCTGAATACGCAGTCCTTTTACAATGTCCTGGCCTCGCTGGCCATGCTGCGTGAGGACAAGGCCGCCGCACTTGGCAACGCCACGCGCTCGCTGGAGGTGGTCTCCCTGGCGCTATGGCCCGAGCATCCCGCGCACATCAAGGCCCTGGGCATGCTGGGTACGGTGCAGGCACATTTTGGGGAAGTGGACGGTGCCCGCCAGAGCATCGCCGCAGCCATTCGCCTGGGGCAGGTCCAGCTGGGGCCGACACACCCCGACGTGCTGCGCATGCAGCTGCAGGAAACGGGCATGGACTTCCCGACAGAGAAATCTCCTGCAGCGGAAGCCTCCATGACTGAAAATCCCGGGCCTGCCACTTCTGCGACTGGGCCTGATGCGGATGCGGCTGGGCGCGGACAGGAGGACCCGGCCGAGCTGGACGCGGCCGCCGCCCGGGCCCGGGACATCCTGCGCAAGGCCCTGGACGCCTGGGGGCCTGCCTGGCCCAGGCTGGTCATCCAGGCCGAGGCCTCGGGCGTGGCGCGCGCGCTGCTCCATGCAGGGCGGCCGGCAGAAGCCATCGCCCTGCAGCGCATGCGGCTGGCCCTGTGGGACGCTGCCGGCCTGGCGCAGCATCTGGGGCGCGATCTGGATCTCACCCGTCTGGCCAGGCTGCTGCTTGCCGCCGGCCACCCCCGGGAGGCGTTGGAGATATTGCAAACCCTCCTGGCTCCCACCGTCTGGCGGCGGATTTTCCTGGTGCACTCGCCAGCCGCCCTGGCGTTGCTGCATCGGGACCTCGACTCCCGCCTCGCCCTGCTTCGCCAGCTGATCCAATCCCCCGCTGCGCCCGGGCTGCGCGCCGAGGCTGCCCGCCTGCTCGATGACGTGACGAAGCATCCGTTTTATTCCATGCCCTTCAGCGCCGTGCAGGCAGCCCAACGTCAATTCAAACACACTACCCCGGATGGCGTCGAGCAATACCGTCTCCGCACCCTGGCCATGCGGCTGCAAGGAGAGGGGCCGCAAGGGCAACCGCTGGAGCGCTATGCAGACCGACTGACACGGATCCGCTCCCGCATTGACCGGCGCTTTGCCCTGCTCCCGCATGCGCCAGATGTGCCAGATGTGCCGGATGCCTCTCCCACCCCTCCCCCTGCGGTCCCTCCCAGCACCCCCTAGTGTGACGTCCCGAAATGAGGTGAAGGTTCCAGCCTCTTACTTCGGGGAGAACCGTCCGCCAAAATGTGTGGATTTTGGCGGCCCAGTGTTGCGTCTTTCAGACAAGGACACATGGTGTGGACGCATTTCGAGCGTGGAAGCGAGGCGTTGCGTTCCCGTCCGAACCTGTTTCCCGGCGTGGATACGCTTCAAGCACACCCGACGCGCAAGGCCGCCTTGGCGCGCCGAAGCAGACGGCTGCGGTCTTCCAGGCCGTGCAGTCCGCCGTTGATGCGCCGGGTGACCCTGGCCAGATCATCGGCATCGGCCAGGGCGTTCAACCCTCGCGTTTCCCAAAACCAGCCCGCCACATCCACACACAGTTCCGGCTCGCGGGCCACGCATTCAGGCTGTTCCAGCAGATCGCGTTCCCGGCCCAGGCTGCGGCCATAGGCGGCGTAATTGGCCCGGCCAGTCAACTGTATCAACCCCCGGCCCTTGAAGCGGGGACCATCACCGCGCTCGGTGTTGCCGAGCTGGAGCCGGCCTTCGTATTCCCGGCCGGACGCCAGCTCTTCCCGATGTCGCAACTCGGCGGATTCATGCCCCACCTGAGCCAGAAAATGCGCCTGCCGCAAAGGCGAATCGATATTCCGGGCACGCATGCAGGCCAGCACAGCCGGTCCCAGGGTCTGCAGGTCAGCATCTCGCGCATGGACGAACACCAGCCGCAGATGCGCACTCTGCGCCAGCGGTGGGGGCAGCAGGGCCATAAGGGCGTGCAGGGTCCTGCCTCCAGGGGTCAGACAGCCCTCGGCAGCGCCAAGGCCCGGCGTCCTCTCCTGAAACGCCCGCAGGGCCGCTTCGGTCCGCGGTCCCCACACACCATCTGCGATCAGACCCCCGGCCGGTCTTGCGCGAGTTCCGGCCAGTTGCAGCAGGCGCTGCACCGTGCGCACGTCTTCCACATTGTTCGGCGCGCCCGTTCCCACGGGCAACAGGACCAGACCGGCCCAAAGGCTTCTGGATTCTTCCATGCACATCCTCCCGGCAAAGCGTTCCGGCGGAGCATTATGGTTGACTGGCAACACTCAGCCATACCGCGCACGGTTTCGGGAAGGACAGGGGGAAGCGCTTCCGTGAAGAGGGCCGGTTCTGCAACCACCGTCCCCACAGAGGAAGGAACCCTGCGGAATTTCATGTTCGCAGGCGGAACGCGGGACTGGCCAGATTCTGACGTCCGGCTGATCGTCAGAACATCGACTTGAGCAGTTCCTCGCGGGTGGTGGCAGCGGGCGGCGCACTGCGGGGGGGCTTACGGCTGGTGGAGGCTGGTTCCATGAACGCGCCAGTGGCGGTGTCCAGGGCGGGCTCCACTGCACGCTGCGTCAGGGCCGGCTTTTCCTCCATGCCTGGAAAGGCCATGAAATCATTATAAATCAAGTCCTCTCCGCCAAAATTTCCGGCAACCCGCAAGGGCACGGGCTGTTCGCCGGGGCGCACGTCCGGGGAGCGGAAATCCTGCACCGGGTACATGTCTTCCACCTTCAGCCGGTAAGCCGCCCAGATGGGCAGGGCCGTCCGGCCGCCGGTTTCGCCAGCGCCCATGGGGGTCAGCTCGTCAAACCCCACGTAGACGCCGGTCAGCAGATAGGGCGAGAAGCCCATGAACCAGGTGTCGATTTCATTATTGGTGGTGCCGGTTTTCCCGGCCACGGGCCGGCCAAGCACCCGGGCCCGCGTGCCTGTGCCAGCCTGCACCACCCCCTGGAGCATGGAGGCCATGAGATAGGCGTGTTCCGGGCTGATGGCCTGCTGATACTGCGGCTTGATGCGCAGAATCTCCTCACCCCAGGCCTTGCGGACGCTGTGGATGAAGCGCGGCTTGACGTAGGAGCCGTCCCGGGCAAAGGCAGAGTAGGCCTGCGCCAGATTGATGGGCGTGAACACCTGCGCTCCCAGCGCGATGGGCAGGTACGGCGGGAATTCCCCTTCCAGCCCCAGCTTGCGCGCATGGGCGATGACCGTGCGGATGCCCATATCCGCGGCAATGCGCACGGTGACCAGATTTCTGGACTTGGCCAGGGCCGTGCGCAGGGGCATGGGGCCCATGGACCCGCCACCGTAGTTTTTGGGGCTCCAGGTGCCGATGGTGATGGGACTGTCCAGCACGATACTGGACGGGTTGTAGCCGTGTTCCAGGGCGGCGGAGAACACGATGGGCTTGAAGGCCGAACCGGGCTGCCGGCGCGCCTGGGTGGCCCGGTTGAACCAGCTTTCATTAAAATCATACCCGCCAACCACCGCCACCACGTCACCCGTGGGCGGCTCCATGGAAATGAGCGCGCCCTGCACCAGCGGCTTGTCCCGCAGGCGGCACAAGAGCGTGTTTTCCTTGGCGAGCGCCTGACAGAGATCCTCCAGCTTGCGCCGGGCGGCGGCTTGTTCCGGCAGGGCCTTGTCCAGAGCGTCCATGGAGACGTCCGGACTTTCCACGCTGACCCACACCACGTCCCCGGGTCGCACGCTGCCCTTGGCCCAGCGCGCCCAGGCTGTCTGCTGCGCCGGAAGAAAGCCCTTCTGGCTGCCCATGCGCAGGTCGTACCCGCCGCTGCGCAGCCCCACTACCAGGGCCTGAATCCACTTGCCCGGCTCCAGGTCTTCTGGGGCTGGTTCACGCGCCAGAAAGGCTTTCCATTGCTCCGGCTTGCGCTGCTCCACGGGCCCGCTCCAGCCGTGGCGTTTGGAATACTCCTCCAGGCCAAAGCGCAAGGCCATTTCCGCCGCGGCCTGATGCTGGAGATCCACGGCGGTGTGCACGTGCAGCCCTTTCTGATACACGGCGTCTTCGCCAAAGCAGTCCAGGGGCATCCCTTTTTTGCGGACGTTTTCTTCAGAAAACTCCTCAATGAGCTGCCGGCGGACTTCTTCCAGGTAGTACGCGCCCAGGCCCCAGGATGGCTCGGGCATGGGCTTGAAGACCAGTTCCTGCCTGCGCGCGTTCTCGTATTGCGCCGGGCTGATCCAGCCCAGTTCCAGCAAGCGGGCCAGGGCCACGCCTTTGCGGCTGTGGGCCTTTTCCGGATTGGTGTAGGGGTTGTACATGCTCGGGGCCTTGGGCATGCCGGCCAGCACGCAGCCTTCGGCCAGGGTCAGCTCGCCCACGTGCTTGCCGAAGAAGGTCTGGGCCGCCGCCTCAACACCGTAGGCCCCGGCCCCGAAGAAGACCTGGTTGAGGTAGATGGTCAGGATCTCGTCCTTGGTCAGCCGGCTGTCCAGCCGGAAGGCCAGGATGGCCTCCTTGAGCTTGCGCTCATACTTCTTTTGCGAAGTCAGGAGGATCTGCTTGATGATCTGCTGATTGATGGTGGAGGCGCCCTGGACGATGGCGCCAGCCTCGTAGTTGGCCAGGGCAGCTCGAAGGATGGCGGTGAAATCCACGCCCTTGTGCTCGTAAAAGGTATGGTCCTCCATGGCCAGAAAGGCCTGGACCACATGCGGCGGCACATCCTCCAGCTTTATCAGGAAGCGTTTTTCCCGGTACAGATAACCCAGGATTTGCCCATCACGAGCATAGATGGTGGTGACAAGATTGGGTTCGTAATCAGTGAGCTTGTTGAAATCAGGCAGGTCGCGGGTCACCCACATGTACAACCCGCACGAGGCCAGAACAGCCGAGGCCACGGCAAGAAACACCACGAGCAGGCCGAAGGTGGCCAGATAATATCGCAGCTTCAAGAGAGACACGGATCCCCCCGCCTGGTTTCCCACCCCTTCTCAGCGGCTTGCGTGCGCGAGCTGCCGCCTGTGGGTGAGAACCATACAATACGCAGTTGCTCCCCGCAAAGCAACCACAGGGCGAACCTGCGTGGCATCTTGCACAAAAAAACACGGCAACCGCCGGGGCGGGGAGGCGCCGCCCGGCGGTTGCCGGCAAGAGGATGTATGCAGGACGAGGAGAGAAAACTATTCAAAGACCAGGAGTTTGACTTCCTCGCACGGCACTTCGCCGCGCTTCAGCTGGCCCTGGATCTTATCATAAAACTCAAAGGTGACCTTGCCGTTAATGTCGCCGGTCATGGCCTGGATGGCTGCACCGGGGAAGACATCCATCACCCGGCCGCGGGAAGGACGATGCCCGCGGATGGTGATGACCAGATTGTCCATGCCGCGGTTTTCCACGCTTTTGATATCATGTGGATTCACCACACGATAGATGCCGTCATGGATAAAGTGGTAATCCGTGAAGCCAACGTTCAGAAACTTGGCAACCTGCTGCCGCTCGCCGTTCAGGGTATAGATGTATCCTTTCAGATACAATGCCTGATCCTGCGCACCCAGGGAGGCGGGCATGGCAAGCAAAATGGCAAACAGCAACATAAGCATCCGACGCATGGCGAACCTCCCGTGGCAAACACAATCCAACGGACAAAGCGCATAACGCAACCAAAACCGCACAGCCAGAGCAGCGCACCCCGCAATGATGCGGCTCAGCACAATGCCACCCTGCCACCAGACAATTACATTCCCGTTACTAGCACCAAACAAATCCATTGACAAGTACCAAGCACATAAATTGCAGTCGACAGCAGACTGTATTGCAGGCTCCCCGCTGCATTCACCACAGTGTAAACAATTTTTAGAGTACAACAATAGTGTCTATTGATGTATTTTTCACAATATCTGCATTTACAATTAGCAATTCTCGACAATTGATATAATTATATGTCGCCATTGCTACTATTTCAACCTTCGTCTCGAATGAACATTCACTCCTCTTCACTCTTTCAAATTGCCTGGATGCGTAATCCTACATGTAATATTGTATCATGTGATCCAGCATTGCATCCGTAGCCGCTTCATTCATGGCCACATAAAAAAGCACGCCGCGCCTCTCATGAGACGCGGCGTGGAAGTGCCGTATGCCCGGAATGCGGCCCGGGTCAGGCCAGCCTGGACAATGCCTGGAACACGGCCACAGCCAGCACATAGGCAGTCACCGTGCTATAGACTGTTGAGAAAACAGCCCATTTCCAGTTACTCTCCCGCCAGATGGTCACCACGGTCACGAAGCAGGGAGCATAGATCAGCACAAAGAGCATCAGCGAGATGGCCGCAGCCAGGGTGAAATTCGGGTTGGCCGCCAGTTGTTCGGAAAGGCTGCCAGCATCCTCGGCATCCACCTCACCCAGGGAATACGCCGTACCCAGGGTGGACACGATGACTTCCTTGGCTGCAAAACCGCCCACCAGGGCAATGTTCGTCCGCCAGTCAAACCCGGCCAGGGAGGAAAGAGGCTCCAGGGCCTTGCCGATACGGCCAGCTGCGGAATATTCCAGCGAGGCCTCGGCCAGGGCGGCTTCGTCCGTGATGGCGGCAGCCTGGTCTTCGGGCAGGGAAGGATAGGTCATGGCCGCCCAGATCAGGATGGAGATGGCCAGAATCACCGTCCCGGCTTTCTTGATGTACTGCCAGGTCCGCTCCCAGGTATGAATCAACAGCCCGCGCAAGGTGGGGAACCGGTATGGCGGCAGTTCCATGACAAAGGGCGTCGCCTCCCCGCGTATCACCGTCCACCGGAGAATGCGGGCGCCCACAAGCGCCATGACCCAGCCCATGAGCGTGAGCCCGAACATGCCCACGGCCTGAAAATCGGGCATGACCACTCCGGTAATCAGAATGAATACCGGCAGTTTGGCCCCGCAGGTCATGAAGGGGGCGGTAAGGATGGTGGCCAGACGTTCCTTGGGGCTGCGCAAGGTGCGCGCGGCCATCACGCCCGGCACGGCGCAACCACCGCCCACACCGCCGGAAATGATCAGCGGCATCACGGAGCTGCCATGCAGGCCAAACACGCGGAACACCCGGTCCAGCATGTAAGCCACGCGGGCCATGTAGCCCGTGTCTTCCAGGAAGGCCAGGAGGAAGAACATGATCATGATCAGCGGTACGAAGGAAAAGACCCCGCCCACGCCGTCGATAATCCCGGACACGATCAGGGAGCGCAGCATGCCATCTGGCAAGGCCTCGCTGGCCGTGTCAGACAGCCAGCCGAAGATCTCCTCCATCCAGCCCATGGGCGTTTCCCCAAGGGTGAACACCGCGTGATACAACGCCAGCAGGGTCGCAAGCATCAGCACCGGGCCGAGCAGACGCTGGGTCAGCACGCGGTCCAGCTTTTCGGAAAAGGCGCGACGCTCCTCGGCCTGCTCGCGCTGCAGCACGCCCTTGCGCATGAGCGCGGCGATGAAGCCATAGCGGTAGTCGGCAATGATGGCTTCGGGGTCCACTTCCAGGGTGTTACGGCAGTGGGCCGCCGTCTTGGCGGCAATCTCTTCCAGTCTGGCGCTCACGGCTCCGGCCTGGCGCCCCTGCTCCAGAATGGCGCTGTCTTCCTCAAGATACTTCAAGGCCAGCCAGCGGGAGGGGTACCGGTCGGTCATGAAATGATGCTGCTCGATGAGCTGCTCCATGGCGGTCAGGGCCTCATCGAGATCCGGACCGTAGGAAATGTGCAGCGCGGGGCGGCGCACCGGGGTATCCAGCCGGGCTGCCATCAGCTCCATCAACTCATGCACCCCTTTGCCCCGTTTGGCCACCAGGGGCAGCACGGGCACATCCAGCAGCTCGCTCAGCCGGCGCATGTTGATGCGCATGCCCTGGGCCTCGGCCTCGTCCATCATGTTCAGGGCCAGCACCACCGGGGCGCCCAGCTCCAGGAGCTGCAGGGCCAGATACAGATTGCGCTCAAGGCAGGAGGCGTTGAGGACGTCCACCACCACGCGGGGCTGCTCCGTCACGAGCACCTCGCGGGCCACGAGCTCCTCCGGGGAATACGCGGAGAGCGAGTAGGCGCCCGGCAGGTCCAGCACGCGGATATCGCGCCCTTCAAGCACGGCCACGCCTTCTTTGCGTTCCACGGTGATGCCGGGGTAGTTGCCCACATGCTGGCGGGCCCCAGTGAGGGCGTTGAACAGCGTGGTTTTGCCCGCATTGGGGTTGCCGGCCAGCGCAACGATGGCCGCCCCCTGGGCATGCGATGCTGCAGTTGATGCCATACCCCTATTCCTCCACCTGGACCATGATGTGGTCCGCTTCGTTGTTACGCAGGCTGATGGTGGCGCCAAGCACCCGCAGCGCGACCGGATCGTACAGTGGTGCGCGGCCAGCCACGCTGATTTGCACCCCGGGAGACAGGCCCATGTCGCGAATACGGCGGCCCATCTCTCCCTTGGCCGTCACGCTGGCGATGACCGCCGGCTGATCCACCTGCAACGCCCGCAACGAAACCACTCGGGACATGGCCTGATCTCCTACCAAATAAGTATGAAGTTTGGGTACATAGGAATCATCGACGCAAGACCGGACAGAACGGTGCCGGGCAACCATGGCCTGCCGGCGAGCTGCCTACTCAGACCTGCCAGGGCGACCCCGGCCGTGAGGAGGCGGGTCGTGCGAGGACGGCGCGCGAGACTCTGAAGCATGCGCACCAGCTTCACGGCAGGAACACCGGCACTCGCATCCGCTGGTCGCACCGGAGGCAGTGGGGACGCCAGATGCGCCGCCCGCTTCGCCAGAGACAAGGCGCACCAGAATCTTGTCTGCCATGCCGTGCCCAATAGCCAGCGATCCGCCGCGTACGCACAGGCAACACTGCCCGCACCCGCAGGATTCCACAGTGGCCGTGGAACCGGGCGTCAGACCCAGCGCAAGCAACCGGCTGCGCATGGCCGGGCAATCCCCCACCCGCTCAATGCGGATGGTGGAGCCGGCCGGAGCCATGCTGAGGGACATCACGGCCGAGGCCGCAGTGGTTGCCTGAGGGTGTCGCATGGGTTGATTGAGTAGGCTTGATGAAAGTGATTGTCAAGTTCTATCTCATTGAATTTCCGCGCAACCCAGTTGCCGAACAGATGCTGCCACCGTTGCCGCACGGCCTGCCGCGGCTGTAATCACACGATTACAGCCATCGTGCCCTTTGCTGCACACGATCAGTTGACGCCTCCATCTCCAGGGCGTACAGCGGAACAATGCGTCGCAAGGAGAGCGGTCATGCATATTTCTGAGGGTGTCCTCGCGGTGGGCCCGCTGGCTGCCGGCTGGGCGGTTACCGCCATCGGCCTGGCGGTGGGGCTCAAACGGCTTGATGAAAAACAATTGGTGACAGCCAGCTTCCTGGCGGCGGCCTTTTTCGTGGCCTCGCTCATCCATGTGCCGCTGGGGCCGGGCAATGTGCATCTCGTGCTCAATGGCGTGCTGGCGGCGATGCTTGGCTGGTCGGTGTTTCCGGCCATCTTCGTCTCCCTGCTCCTGCAGGCCGTCCTGTTTCAGTACGGCGGGCTGACCATTCTGGGAGTGAACACGGCCACCATGTCGTTATCCGGGCTCCTGTGCTGGCTGCTGCTGCGGCCCTGGCTTGCCAAAGGCGGCCGGGCCCGTATGGTGGCGGCGTTCCTGATGGGCTTTGGCTCCGTGGGCGTGGCGGCCCTGCTCACGTCCCTGTGCCTGGCCCTGAGCGGCGAGGCGCTGGTGCCCACGGCGTCCCTGCTCCTGCTCGCCCACGTGCCGGTCATGTGCATCGAAGGCGCCATCACCGTGGCCGTGGTGCAGTTCCTGGCCCGGGTACAGCCGGAGTTGTTGCACCTCACCGCCCCCGGTCCCACGCCGGTCGTTGCGGCCCCACACCCCTCTGTCGCGGGGAGGTTGTGATGGGCCGCCTTTGCCTGATGGTTCTGATGCTCACGCTGTGCGCCCCCGTGCCTGCGTGGGCCCACCGCGTGAACGTCTTCGCCTGGGTACAGCAGGGCGAGGTGGTGGTGGAGGGGGGCTTCGCCCGGGGCAACCCCGCGCGCGGTGCGGCGGTGGAGGCCTTCATTCCCGGACAAGACACCCCGGTTTTTCGCGGAAACACGGACGACGAAGGCCTGCTCCGATTTGCGCTCCCCGAGGCAGCCATGGGGCATGGCCTGCGCATTGTGCTTTCCGCCGGCGAGGGCCACCGCAATGAATGGCTGCTCGCGGCCGAAGAACTGGCCGGGCAAGCGGTCTCCGCATCTGCTCCTGCGACTGACCCCGCGGCGGCTCCAGCCAGCGGCCCTGCGGCTTCAGATGTTCCCGCCCAGTCGGCGGTCCTTCCAGCCACTGGCCTGCCGACTGGCTTGGCGGAAGCGCAGCTGGAGCAGATGATTGCCGAGGCGGTCCGGCGGGAAGTCTCCCCCCTGCAACGGCAGATCGCCGAGTTGCAGCGCGAGCTGCTCCAGCCTGGGCCAAGCGTGCAGGATATCACCGCAGGCATTGGCTTTCTGTTTGGTCTGGCCGGTGTGGCCATGCTGGTCAAACGCAGGCGTTAATTTTTTTCCTCATTGCGGCACGAATTTAAATTTCGTATTTTTAAAAGAGCACCACTCCAAACATCAAGCACACAGGAGACGCCATGACCCCGCTCTTCCGCCCTGCTTCCATCACCCTGGCGCTGGCCATGTGTCTGCTGGCCGCCTCGCCGGCCCTGGCGCACTTTGGGATGGTCATCCCCTCCACCAATGCAGTGGATGAAAAAGCCAAGTCCGTGGATCTGACCCTGGCGTTTGCCCATCCCATGGAGATGGAGGGCATGAATCTGGTCAAGCCCAAGGCTTTCTTTGTGGTGGCGGATGACAAACAAACCGACCTGCTCCCCTCCCTCAAGGAAACCAAAGTGATGGACCACACGGCCTGGACCGCCAGCTATGCGGTTGCCCGGCCGGGCGTGTACACCTTCGTCATGGAGCCCACACCGTACTGGGAGCCGGCGGAAGACTGCTCCATTATCCATTACACCAAGACCATCGTCGCGGCCTTTGGCGAGGAAGAAGGCTGGGACAAGCCTGTGGGGCTGAAGACGGAAATCCTCCCCCTGACCCGGCCCTTTGGCAACTACGCGGGCTACAGCTTCACCGGCCAGGTGCTGGTGGATGGCAAGCCAGTGCCCAACGCCACGGTGGAGGTGGAGCTGTATAACGAAAAGAAGACGATCACCCCGCCCACGCCCTACCACGTCACGCATGTGGTGCAGGCGGACGCCAATGGCGTATTCACCTTTGCCTGCCCCAGGGGTGGCTGGTGGGGCTTTGCCGCGCTGACCGAGGCGGCCGAAACCCTGCCCGACCCCTCAGGCGCGCAAAAGCCTGTGGAACAGGGCGCGGTGCTGTGGATCAAGATGGACGAGTGGAAGACCAAGAAGTAGCCGGCCTGCGAGCGTCAAGACGGCAGCAAGACCGCATGAGGCGGCAAGGAGGGGCTTGAACGCGGGCATGCGCGCCGGGGTTCAGGCCCCATAGATTTTGGTCCGCCTTGCCTGCAGCACCCGCTGCGCCCGATGCCGGGCCCTGGCGCACAGCGGGGCGGCCAGCAGCACGCCGGCCTCGCCCTCTCTCCGCCAGCGCACGCAGCCCTGCTGCCCTTCAATTAGCTCGCCCCAATGGGCCACGGAGCAGGCGCCGAAGGTCAGCTTTTCCCCAACAGGGAGCAGGTCTGGCTGGCCCTGCTCCCCCCGAACCCGGAGCCGCAGGCCGGACACGCCCATGTCGAGAATTTCCGCCCGGAACATCTGGCCGGAGCCGGCCCAGATTTCGCAGCTGCAATCTCCTGCCGAAGTGGGGGCAAATCGCAGGGCGTGCCGGCGGTCCGGGGGAGTGGCCCCAGGTATCAGGCCGGGAATTTGGCCAGAACCGATGGCCGCCGGCTCTGCCTGCCCAGACGGCGCGGGAGCAGGCGTTGCAGGGCCGACCGAGGCAGTCTCTTCGGCGGTAGCCACACGGGAACGGGGCGACGCGAATTTGTGGAAATGCATGCTCAAGCCTCTGCGACTGTTGCCGTCATGCCATACGCGAAAAACACGCCCTGCGCATGCAGTATGCGCAAGCGTGGTCCCCAAAGTGCATCCCGAAACAGCCCCTCCCAAGGCAACTGACAGTTGCGCCTGGGCGGGAACTTTACTACGTAGCTTACACTATTCCGTCATCATTGCAAACCACCCTCCCGCCCGGCAGGGCGGGCCTGGCAAAAGAGTCGCACATGCCCAACTACGACTACGAACACATGGGGCAGTCGCCCTCGGCCACACCTTGTTCCCTTGGCCACATTTTTGAACAATTCCAGTCCATTCACGATGAACCACTGGCTGTATGCCCTATCTGCGGCGCCCCGGTACGCCGGCTGATCTCCAAACCCATGATCAATGTCCCCCGCTCGGATGCCGAAATCCGGGATGCGGGGTTCACCAAACTGGTGCGCCGTGATGACGGGGTATACGAAAATGTGACCGCCAGGGACGGCGAGTCCCGTTACGTGCACCGCGACAAGCCCGAAACCATGCCGGATCTCTCCCGCGTCATCAGTGATTGAACAAAAAGATGCAGCCCGGCCAGATACGAGTACGCATCAGGCCGGGCTGCATCTCTCAAGAGGCACGGTGGTTTGGAGGGGTGTGTGCGCGCCTGGGATGAGTAATACGATTTTATTTTTCGTATGTCAACAGTGGCATGAATTATTCAATCAGCCGATCCACAATCAGCCCGAAAAACTGCGTCGGCCCGGTGAACTTCCACCCCAGGTGTGCCCGGCACTGGCGGCACACGGATATCTGCCAGGAATATCGTGCAAACCAGGTGAACGCACTTGACGGCAGGCCAATCGCCGCGCATCCTTTTGCCATGGCAAAGCAGCGGATCTCGAAGACCAGCCCGGCGGGATTGCAGCACACATGCGCATGACGGCCCGAGACCTCCACAGCGGCGTCCCGGCTGGTGACTGGTGCGTTGCAGCGGCGGCAACGCAGGGGCTTTTCCTGAAAAAACGCGCTGCCCTGTCCTGTGGTGGGCCGCTGGCCGGCCTCGTCCCGTCCATCGCCCGGAGGGTCTTCGGGAATGCGCCAGGGCACGCCGGGGGGTGTTCGGGGAGGCCTGCACTGCGGCACCCAGCGGCACTTCATACAAACCCCCTTGTGGTTTTCCCCGTGATCATCTCGCGGTTGTCTGCAAGCAGTGACATCCTTGTCACACAGGGTGAGGTAAGCAGAACCGGCATGTCGGCGATGCGCCCCGCTGCTGCAGTTGCTCCCGACGGCAGGCGCCCAGTTGGCCAGACTTTGTAACACCAGCGAGCGATCCGCACCAGCCATGGCCACCCCTTCCAGCACGCCCTCTCCGACCCAAGCCCCCCCCTTGCAGGCCACCCCCGTCTTTTACGGGTCCATGGCCTTCAAACTGTTGTGGATTTCTGCTGTGCTGCTAAGTCTTTTCCTGGCCATGGTCTTTGGCTACGGGCACTTTCGGCTGCAGCACGAATTTGAACGGGAGCTGGCCGCCAATGCGGATGCGGCCATTGAGCGTCTGGCCCTGAGCCTGGGCACGCCGGTGTGGAACCTGGAGCAGAACACCGTCCTGGCCATCATGCGCGCTGAAATGCACGATCCCAGCATCGTCACCATCATCGTGCGCGATGGCCTCACCCAGAGCGTGTTCGCCGCCCTGGGCCGTTCCGATACCTGGGAGCCCATGCCCCTGGAGGCCATTCCCTCCCCTGGAAACAATCTCGTGGTCACGCGGGATCTGAACGCCCTGGGCCGTCCGCTGGGTTCGGTGGAAATCCGCTTCACCCCGTCCTTCGTGCAGAAA
The DNA here is from genome assembly GCF_054653055.1 of Megalodesulfovibrio paquesii. Classification (NCBI taxonomy): domain Bacteria; kingdom Pseudomonadati; phylum Thermodesulfobacteriota; class Desulfovibrionia; order Desulfovibrionales; family Desulfovibrionaceae; genus Megalodesulfovibrio; species Megalodesulfovibrio paquesii. The sequence goes on from NZ_BAAIGQ010000004.1 coordinate 541,330, forward strand.
AAAGTCCAGCGCCAGTTGCTGGAGAATGCGGGGGGCATCATCTTTTCTGCCATCGTCATGATGGTCATGTATGTGCTGCTGCTCAAGCGCATCGTGCTCGACCCCGTGGCCCGCCTCACCGCGCTGACGGGCGCCATCCGCGCCGACCGGGACTACTCCCGCCGCGCCCCTGTGCGCCGGCTGGATGAAATCGGCTGCCTGTCCATGAGCGTCAATGCCATGCTCTCGGAAATCGAGGCCAGGGATATCACACTGCAAACCCACGCCCGGCAACTTGAGGAGCAGGTGGCCCAACGCACTGTGGCCCTGACGGACGCCAACACCCGCCTGCAGGCCAGTGTGGCTGCCCTGGAGCAGGCCGACAGCGCCAAGCGCGAGTTCCTGGCCAACATGAGCCACGAAATCCGCACCCCCATGAACGCCATCATCGGCATGAGCGATCTGCTCACCGGCACCGGGCTTACCTCCCGCCAGCGGGAGTATGTGCACTCCCTGCGCTCCTCAGCCCAGTCCCTGCTGGGGCTTCTGAACGACATCCTCGACTTTTCCAAGATCGAGGCAGGGATGCTGACCATTGAGCAGGCGCCCTTCCACTTGCGCGGCCTGCTGGATGACCTGGCGGACCTGTTCCGTGACCGCGTGGCGCATTCCAATGTGGAATTCGTCATTGATGTGCCGCTGGCCACCCCGGCCATGCTGGTGGGAGATGCCTTGCGCCTCAGGCAGGTCCTGACCAATCTGCTTTCCAACGCCTTCAAGTTCACCCAGAAGGGCGAAGTGCGCCTCACCGTGCGCTCGCAACCCCTGTTGGGCAACAAGGCCCAGCTGACCTTCATGGTGTCGGACACCGGCATTGGCATCGACCCCGCCAAGGTGGGCAGTCTCTTTGAGGCCTTTACCCAGGCGGACGGCTCCACCCAGCGCAAATACGGTGGCACAGGCCTGGGGCTGGCCATCTGCCGCAAGCTGGTGCAGCTCCTGGGCGGGGAGGATATCCGGGTGCAGACCTCGCCCGGCCAGGGGGCGACGTTTGCCTTTGATCTCACCCTGCCCCTGAGCCAGCAGGAAGTGTTGAACGCCTGGCATCTGCCCCAGTCCATGCAGGGCATGCGCGTGCTGCTGGTGGAAGACAACCCCCACAGCGCGCTGATGGTCGAGCGCATGCTTTCGCACCTGGGCATGCAGTCCGTCACCGTGGGCAGCGGCGAAGAGGCCCTGGAGCGCCTGCGCCCTGCCGGGCAGGACCGCCCTCCTGACCACTTCGGGGCCATCATCGTGGACTGGAAACTGCCCGGCATGGATGGCATCGAGACCATCCATCGCCTGCGGACCATCCCGGGCCTGCGCGATATCCCAGTGGTCATGGTCAGCGCCTTTGGCCGGGACCGGGAGGTCCGGCAGGCTCGCGAAGCCGGGGTGAACGGCTTTCTGTTCAAGCCGGTCAAGCAGTCCTCTCTCTACGAAACCCTGCTCTCCTTTTTTGGCGATGCCGAGCTGTACCCCTCCCGCACGCCATCCCAGCCCTTCGCGCCACCGCTTCCTGGCCGGGTGGTGCTGCTGGCAGAGGACAACCCCACCAACCAGCAGGTGGCCGTGGAGATGCTGGAACGGCTTGGCGCGCGGGTGGACGTGGCGGCCAATGGGCTGGAGGCTGTGCAAAGGGTGCAGGCCTACCACTATGACGCCGTGCTCATGGATGTGCAGATGCCCGTCATGGACGGCTACAGTGCCACCACGGCCATCCGGGAGTATCTGGCCGGAGCCCCCCTGCCCATCATCGCCATGACCGCCCACGCCATGCAGGGAGACCGGGAAAAATGCCTGGCCGCCGGGATGGATGACTACGTCACCAAACCTATCGATCAGGCCAGACTGGCCGATGTGCTGCACCGTTGGCTGCCATCGGATGACACGGCTGCCGCCTGGCCGGGAAATCTCCCGCCTGGCAGTTCCCCGCCGGACCGGGGAATGCCGGACGCCCGCCGGACCAGCCCTGCCGGCGCTGGAGAGGCACTGCCGCCACCAGCAGTTGGCACAGCCAGCCAGGTGGCCCCCACATTGTCTGACGATGGCCCGGCGCTGCCGGATCTGCCCGGTATTCAGTGCCAGGACGCGCTGGAGCGTCTGCAGTGCGGCTTGCAGGACTGGTTGCGCATGCTGCAGAATTTCTTTGCGGATAATGCCACCCTGCCCGCCACCCTGCGGGAGATGACAGACACCGCCTCACGCAGTGCCATGGCCGACATCGGACACTCCCTGGCAGGCGCGACCGGCAGCCTGGGCCTCACCTCCCTGGCCAAGGCCGCAAAAACCCTGGAGCACAGCGCGGAAGAAAAACCGCCGGCCAGTCCCGTGCAGGCGGACCTCGCGCTGGCCGGGCCGGTGGAGGACGTGCTGCAGGCTTTCGACGTTGCCAGGGAATCCTTCACCATCCTGCACGCCCGCCACGGCGCCAGCCCGGCCGCGCCAGTCCAGCCCCCAGCGCCATCCGAGTGCCCGCGCACGACACTCTGTTCCCTGGAAGACGCCGGACGCATGTGCCAGGCCCTGGAGGCCCTGGTGGAGGCAACCCTGGCCTTCGATCCCATCCGCGCCGCCGCAGCCATGGAGCGCATGCCCCATCTGGAGCTGGAAACCGGGCTCCGCTCACGTCTGCAGGCGCTTGGCAGGCATGTTGCTGCCTATGATTTTGACGCAGCCCGACAGCTCGCAACCGGCCTGCTGCAGGAGTTGCGCCCTGTGTCGCAACTTCAGCACGCCACGCCGGATTAACCGCAGGACAACACGGCCATGGAAGATCTTTCCCAATGCAGACTGCTGTTGGTGGACGACACCAAGACCAACATCGACCTGCTTGTGGCTGCGCTCATGGGAGAATACACGCTCTCCGTGGCCCTCAACGGGCCAAGCGCTCTGAACATTGCCAAAAAGCTCACCCCTGACCTCATCCTGCTGGACGTGATGATGCCGGAGATGGACGGCTTCACCGTCTGCCAGCAGCTCAAGGCCGATACAGCCACCAGCGATATCCCGGTGATCTTCCTCACGGCCATGGATGATCCGGACATGAAGACCCGCGGCTTTCAGTTCGGCGCGGTGGATTATATCACCAAGCCGTTTCACGCAGCCGAGGTCAAGGCGCGGGTACGCAACCACCTCTCCCTGCTGCTGGCCCGCCGCGCGCTTTCCCGGCAGAATTCCGAGCTGGAGCACCGCGTGCGGGAACGCACCAGGGAGCTGGAGCACAACTACCGCGATACCCTGCTCCGTCTGGGCATGGCCGCGGAATACCGGGATAACGACACGGGCCAGCACATCCGGCGCATCCGGGAGTTCACGTCCCTGCTGGCGCGCAAAAGCGGCTGCTCGCCCAAGGAAGCCGAGGACATGGGCCTGGCCGCCACCATGCATGACATCGGCAAGATCGGCATCCCGGACGCCATCCTCCTCAAACCGGGCAAACTTGATGCAGCAGAGTGGAAAATCATGCAAACCCACTCCCGCATCGGCGCGGACATTCTGGCCAGCAGCAACTCCCCGTTGCTGAACCTGTCGCCCACCATTGCCCTGACCCACCATGAACGCTGGGACGGTACGGGCTACCCGCAGGGACTGGCCGGCGAGTCCATCCCCCTGGCCGGGCGCATCGTGGGCCTGGTGGACGTGTTCGACGCGCTCACCTCGAACCGCCCCTACAAAGCAGCCTGGAGCGTGACCGAGGCAGCAGCCGCCATCCGCAAGGAACGCGGTTCCCACTTTGACCCGGCCCTGGTGGATCTGTTTGTGGAGCATTTCCAGGAAGTGCTGGAAATTTTCGAGCGCCTGCGCGAAGGCGCGCCGGAGAACGGTTGCCGGGGAGTGGACTGCGAACTGCTTGATGCATTCCGCGCCCGCATGAACTCCGAAGACGCCTGATCCCCCCTGGAACGCACCCGGAGGTTACGACGGCCTGCGGGAACGGACCCGTTGCAACACCTCCGCAAAAAGCTCCCAATCCACGGGCTTGGCGATGTAGTCGTCCATCCCCGCGTCCAGGAACCGCTCCCGGTCTCCCAACATGGCGTATGCGGTCATGGCGATGATCGGAATACGGGTTTTTTCGCCCAGCCCCGGATGCTGGCGGATGGCTTTGGTGGCCGCCAGGCCATTCATCACCGGCATCTGGATGTCCATGAGCACCACGTCGAACTCGTGCGCCTCCACCATGCGCACGGCCTGCGCGCCATCGGGCACTTCCATCACCTCGTACCCCATGCGCTCCAGCATCATCCTGGTGGCCATGCGGTTCACCTCGTCGTCCTCCACCAGCAGAAAGCGCAGCCGCCCCGCCCCCTGCCGCCCCAGCCGCAATGGCCCGGCAGGGGATAGTGCGGCTGCTGGCAGCATGGTTTCCTGCGGCGTGGCTCCAGGTGTGTCCAGTGGTGTGTCCAGTGGTGTGTCCAGTGGTGTGTCCAGTGGTGTGTCCAGTGGCGTGACCGCAATCAGCGGCACGCTCAAATAGGCCGTGGTGCCCACGCCCTTCTCGCTTTCCAGGGCCAGCTCCCCCCCCAGCAGGCGCACCAGCTTGCGCGCAATGGACAAGCCCAGCCCCGCCCCCTGGAATCTGCGCGAGTATGAGCCCTCCCCCTGCACAAAGGGCTCGAAAATCACCTTGAACTGCGCATCGCTGATGCCAATGCCCGTATCCCGCACCATGAACAGAAGCCGGAGTCGTTCCTCCCTGGCGTAGGGCAGGAGGGAGACATCCAGCCGGACCCAGCCCTGGTCCGTAAACTTCATGGCATTGCCCACCAGATTGATGAGGATCTGCATCAAATGCGGCTCATCCCCCAGCAGCACCGCGGGGATGCGTGGGTCAAAGGTGCATTCGAAGTGGATGGATTTCTCCCTGGCTGCGGGACCAAACAAATCCTGCAGGGCCTCCTGCATGTTGACCACGCTGAATTCCGTTACCGTCAGCTGCTCCTTGCCGGCCTCAATGCGCGAGAGGTCCAGCAGATCGGCCAGCAACCGCAGCAGCCGCCGGGCGGCCTTGAGTGCGGCGCTCTGGTACTGCCGCTGCTCCTGCGTCAGCGAGGTGGTGGCCAGCAGCTGCAGCATGCCCATGACGCCATTGAGCGGGGTGCGAATCTCATGACTCATGTTGGCCAGAAACTGACTTTTGGCCAGGTTCGCCGCCTCTGCAGCTTCCTTGGCATGCCGCAGCTCCAACTCCGCAAGCTTGCGGTCGGTGATGTCCTGCATGGCCCCGCGCACCAGGATGCACCGCCCATCCTCGAATACCGGTGCGCCGATGGTCCGCACCCATTTGCGGGCCCCTTTGTCCGAATGGAGCTCCAGTTCCAGGTCATACGTTCTGCCATGGCTGACCGCCTCGCGTATTGCGTTATTGATGCGCGCCAGGTGCTCCCCCTGATAGCAGGACAAGCCCAGTTCCATGTTTGGAGCAAGGGCCGGGTCCAGATCGTGGATGTGGGCCACTTCCTCGGTCCAGAAGCCCTGGCCGGTGGCCGGGTCGAACTCCCACCCGCCCAGCCTGGCCATGCGGCCCATCTCTGCCAGCATGTTTTCCTGCCGGCGCAAGGTCCGCTCGGTGCGCTTGATGGCCGTAATGTCCTCGCTGAAGATGACCACCCCACCCACCTCGGCGGCGGTTTTGTACCAGGGACGCACTTCCCAGCGCAGCCACTGCGTACGGCCCCCCTGGCGCTCGAACGCATCCTCATTGGAGCGGATCACCTCGCCGGCCATGGCGCGGCGGTGCACCTCCTTCCAGCGGGCCGGCATCTCGGGAAAGATTTCGTAATGGCTTTTGCCGATGATGGGAGTATCACCCAGGCCGTAATCCGCCAGCCACCGGTCGCTCACGGCCAGATAGCGCATCTGCGTATCAAACAGGGCAATGGCCGCCGGCGCATGCTGCCGGAACAGCCGCAGCACGTTTTCCTGCTCGTGCAGGGCGGCCTCGGCCCGTTTGCGCTCGGTGATGTCCGTGACAATGGCCGAACGACCCACCACCTGCCCCCGGCTGTCCCGCAAGGGTGTGAAGGACGCCAGAATGTCGATACGTTCGCCGGTTTTGGTCTGGCGCACGGTTTCGTAATGGCGGATCCGCTCTCCCCGGCTCAGGCGCGCCACCACCTCCCTGTCGGCTTCCTGGATATCCGGCGGGATGAGCCGATTGATGGATTGGCCGAGCATTTCCTCGGCCGTGTAGCCAAACATCCGCTCCGCGCCAGGGTTCCAGGAGGTGACGATTCCCTCCTGCGTGGCGCCCACGATGGCGTCATCCGTGGTGGTCACAATCTCCATCATGCGCGCCTGGGCCTCACGGGCCTTGAACACCTCTTCAATCACCGCCTCCACGCGGGCCAGGAGTTCGCCCATGGAGAAGGGCTTGGTCAGAATGTCGCGCACCCCCTCGCGCAGCAGGCGTTCGCGCAGGGAGTCGTCCCCTCGGGCGGTCAGCATGAGCACGGGCACGTTGGCCGTGTCCTGATGCTGGCGCAGGCGCCGGACCATTTCGTCGCCAGCCAGGCCTGGCATCATCAGGTCGGAAATGATGAAGTCCGGCCGGAGCTCCAGCGCCATGGCCAGCCCCTGCTCGCCGTCCAGGGCCGAGGCCACCCGGCAGCGTCCTTCCAGGGCCGAGACGAGAAAAGCGTTCATGTCCCGGTTGTCTTCCACCACCAGGGCCAGGGGCGCATCCGCCGGCGGCACTGCCCTGGCCTGGCCGATAGCCGGCGCGGGCGCCAACTCCGACGGGGTGTTTGGCAACCAGCAGTCAAGATCCTGGGGGTGCGCGGAAGAGGGCGCTGCACAGGGCGTTCCCGGAGGGGCGGCCAGCGGGAGCGTCACCCGGAACAGCGCCCCGCCACCCGCCGGTTCCAGCAACCGGACATCGCCGCCATGCAATCTGGCAAATTCCCTGACAATGGCCAGGCCCAACCCCGTGCCGCCCTGCCGGCGGTCCGCCGGATCCAAATGCTGCCGGAATGGCTCAAACACGGCCTCGCGCAGAGTCTCGGGCACGCCGGGGCCGTTGTCCTGCACCGTGATCACGACCATGGCCTCTTCCTGCTCCAGACGGAGCGCCACCGTCCCGCCTTCGGGAGTGAATTTGAAGGCGTTGGACAGCAGATTCAGCAGGATGCGCTCCACTTTCTCCGCATCCACCTGCGCTGGCAGATATTCCGGAGAATGCACGGAAAAGACGAGCTGCCGCCCCTCGGCGTACGATTCGAAATGCGCGGCCAGCAGCCGGATCATCTCGGCCAGATCCTGCTGTGAATACCGCAAGGACATCTCCATGGCTTCCAGCTTGGAGACGTCCAGCAGATCGGTGACATGCCGCTGCAACAGCCGGGCGTTGCGCTCCACCAGCCTGAGCGCCCGCCGTGTGGCGGGGTCCAGCGCGTTCGAGGCCAGACAGGCCCGGACCGGCCCCAGGATGAGCGTGAGCGGCGTGCGCAGCTCATGGCTCACGGTGGCGAAGAAATGCGTCTTGAGGGAATCCAGCTCTTTGGACTGTTCATAGAGCCGGGAAATGACTTCGTTGGCTTTGCGGCTCTCCTCCAGCGCCAGAGCCTGGGCCTGCCGGGCCTTGTCCAGCCGATCCTGAAAGCTGGAAAGCACACACCCCATGGCGGCAAACAGCAAGGCGGAATACAGGCTGGACAGGTTCTCCAGCCGGAAGGATCCTTCCTCCGGCACAAAGTAATAGAGGCACAGCAAAATCGAGGTGGCTGTGGCTCCCAGCCCGCCCCAGAGCCCGCCTATGCGGGCGCTGATCAACACGGATGGATAGAACAACAGCCAGGCGAAAGGGCGCAGCTGGTCCCATACCAACGACTGGATCACCCCGGTCAGCACAGGCAATACCAGCATAGCAGCAAGCTGCTTGCCCAGGCCGATATTCGCCCTCGCCATATCCGTGTGCCCTCCCCCTGCAATGAACACGTCAAGCGCTGCCCCAGGCAATCCCCCTCAGACTGCAATAAAGGCAATACCCTGCATAGGCTCTGCAGAATACGTTATCTTTCCCTACTTGACCCGTCAACAGTTGATGGAATCATATTCTGGCCACCGCCAGAAACGTTGCGTGCAGCCCCACCACCAGCACCAGAAACAGCCGCCTCACCCAGGCGCCGGACAGGCCAGCATACCGGTATTCCATGGCCTCATGCCGGCAACCGGCAACGCAATCCCCGCACAGCGTGCAGGAAAGCCCGGGCCGGCCCTGGGCAATATCCAGGGGGGTGAGCGCGCCGTACCGGCAATGCCGGGCGCATCGGCCGCAGCGGGTGCAGTCCGCCGTCATGCGCACGCGCCAGGGGGTCAGGCGGCCCAGCAGATTGCCCACCAGCCCCATGGGGCAGACCGCCGTGCAGTGTACCATGCTTCCCAGCCGGGAGGACACCGCCAGCATGATCCCCACCCCGAACAACCCAAACCCGGCCGCCGCCCAGATGGCCCTTCCCCCTGGCACGCCCAAGGCCCGCAAGCCCAGCGCCCCACCCACCGTGAGGGCCAGGGCCAGACTCCGGCCCAGCCAGATCCAGCGGCCGGCGTTGCCCCGCGGGGCGCGTTGCCGGCGCGTGGCCAGATCGTCCCAGGCGCCAACATAACACAGATGGCTGCACCAGGCCGGCCCCACCAAGGCCACCGTGGCCAGAAAAAGCATGAGCATGAACAGCCCCTCGCCCCTGAAGAGCGGGCCGCCCAGAATCAGTGCCGGCACGGGCAGGTGCAGCGCGCCGGTCATCAAAAATGTGGTCCAGCCGGCCAGCCCCAGGAGCAACTGCCCGAAAAACACCGCTGAAAAGCCCGCCCAGAGCCAGGGCCGCGCGGCCTTGTGCCGTGCCGGATCAGCCAGCACCCCGGCCAGCCACCCGGCATAGCCGGCCATGGCCGCGAGCTGCGCCCAGCCCCAGCCAGGGAAAAACCGATCCACCAGCAGAACCGGGAACGGTGCCTTGGCCCTGGCGATGGCCAGCAGCACGGCCGTCAGCAAGGCTGCCCCGGCATGCAGGAACGCCGCCCCCTGCCCCTGCGCGTACCGCCGGCGTCCGGCCGGGCTGTGCAGCAGCGCCACCGCCAGGATCGACACAAATGTCACCCCGGCCATGATGGCCGCCAGCCGCTCCCACGGCCCGCCCATATGCAGGCGCAGGGCCACAAGCTGCGTCCCCGTCTGCGCCTGGACCACGGCGCTCCAGCCCAGCACCGCCGTGAGCACCCATCGCGCCCAGGCCCGCCGGCTCCAGGCCGGAACAAGGCACGCAAGCAGCGCCAGCGTCAGGCCGATCTCACCCATTCTGAGCGCATGCGCCGCAAACAACACCAGGGCCAGGGACGCGAGAAGAGGGATGATGGTCTGCATGGAGGGAGCATACACCCTGAACGGCAGCAGGTCTTTGATGTGCATCAACCCCCTGCCTCTGGCATCTCCCGAAAAACGCGCCTGACCCGGCTTCCTGTTTTTTCGTTCCCATGGCATGATTCCTGGCCACGCCAGCGCAAGGAGTCCGCATGCCCATCACCCAGCATCCCGGCATCTGCCGCAACTGCCACGGCGGCTGCGCCGTGACCCTGCACGTGCAGGGCGGACGTCTGCTGCGCGTCACGCCGCGCAAGGACTCGCCCTTCAACTGCGGCCGCATGTGCATCAAGGGCGTGGCCACGCCGGAGCTGGTGCATCACCCGGACCGCTTGCGCAGCCCCCTGCGCCGTATCGGACCGCGCGGCTCCGGGGTGTACGAACCCATCTCCTGGGACGAGGCCCTGGACGAAACCGCCGCCCGTCTGACGGCTTTGCGCGCCGCGCACGGCCCCGAGGCCCTGGCTGTGGCCCAGGGCACGGGCCGATACTACTATTTGCACGTCATGCGCTTTGCCAACAGCTTCGGCACACCCAACTGGTTCGAACCGGGCCTGGCCAACTGCTTCATTCCGCGCATCACCGTGTCCAACCTGACCTATGGCGGCTTTGTCACCGGGGACTATTATGGGGACATCCCGCCCCGGACCATCCTCTTCTGGGGGCACAATCCGTTGGTATCCGGGCCGGATGGGGAACTTTCCTTCCCCGTGGAGCGGGCCCTTGCCCAAGGAGCGTACGGGATTGCCGTGGATCCGCGCCGTTCGGAGACGGCCCGGCGCTGCCAGCTCTGGCTGCCCATCCACCCTGGCACCGACGCCGCCCTGGCCCTGGCCATGTGCCGGGAGATCATCGAGGCAAACATCTACGACGCTGACTTCGTGGCCCAGTGGACCCAGGGCTTCGACGCCCTGCGCGAACGCGTGGCTCCCTGCACCCTGGCCTGGGCCGAGCGGACCTGCGGCGTGCCCGCGGCGGACATCCGCGCTGCAGCCCACCGCTACGCCACGGCCAAACCCGGCATCCTCGACTGGGGCGTGGCCCTGGAGCAGACCCCGCACACCCTGCAGACCGTCCGGGCCATCGCCTGCCTGCGCGGGCTGACAGGCAATCTGGATACCCCCGGCGCGGACATCCTGGGCCTGCGGCTTATCAAACCCTACCCCGTCCGCAAGCAGGATCTCCCCGAAGGCGCGCTGGACAAACGCCTGGGAGCCAAGCAGTTCAGACTGTTGGGTGGCTTTCATGCCTTCATGCCCTCGGCCCACATCCCGGCCGTGGTCTCGGCCATGGAAACGGGAGAGCCCTACCCTGTGCGCGGCATGCTCATGATTGGCACCAACCCCCTGACCACCATCGCCAATCCACGCCGTCTGCGCCAGGCCATGCTCGGGCTGGACACGATCATTTCGGTGGAACTGTTCATGACCCCCTCCGCCGCCCTGGCCGACATCATCCTGCCCGGGGCCATGTGGCCGGAAATCGACCAGCTGGTGGAGCTGCCGTTTGTGGCCGGCAATGCCGTCTTTGCCCAGCGCCGGGCATTGCAGATCCCGGACTGCCGGCAGGTGGAGCAGATTCTCATCGATCTGGCCCGTCGCCTGGATCTTCCTGGCGCGGAAGAGGAGTTGGAATGCCTCTTTGACCAGCAACTTGCGCCAACCGGCCTCAGTTTTGAGGCCCTGGCCCGGCAATTCGCCCTGCGGCCGCCCTTCCTCTATGAGAAATATAAGGAAAAAGGGTTCCGCACCCGCTCGCGCAAGGTGGAATTTTCCTGCCAGACCCTGGCCCGCCTGGGCTATGACCCTCTGCCCTTCCCCGCCGAACCGCCGGAGAGCCCGGCTTCCCGGCCCGATCTGGCCGCCGGGTTCCCCTACCGGCTCATCACCGGCGCGCGCCGGCGGGAGTTTTTCTGCAGCGAGCAGCGTCAGTCCCCGCTGCTGCGGGGCCGGCGGCCGCATCCGCAGGCCGAACTGCATCCCGAGATCGCCTCCCGCGAAGGCATCGCCGACGGGGACTGGATCGAGGTCTGCTCCCCGCGGGGTACTGCCCGGTTCAAGGCCAAAGTCACGCCTGATATCCGTTCGGACGTGGTCAGCGTGGACCACGGCTGGTGGTTCCCCGAGCGCACCGAACCGGACCGCGGCGTCTTCGAAAGCAACGCCAACTGCCTGACCAGCGATGCCCCGCCCTACGATCCGGCCTTCGGCTCCTACCAGCTGCGCGGCCTGCTTTGCGCCGTGCGCCCGGCGAAAAACACCCCGGCAGCCCCCTGAACACCTTCAGTCCGGCTTAATTTTTCTTCAGCTTCATTTTCCCTTGGAATCATACTCTATTTCCCCTCCAATGCTGTTTGAGGAGCCGTCATTTTTTTCCCAGGCCCTTGCACCAACGCCCAAGGTATGGTGAGTAGAAAACGCTGTCCTGCGGCATCCGTCCGGGCCTTCGATACCGGGCGGGTTGGGGAGGCAAGACGCAAGCAAGGGAGGTGGGACCATGCTTGGCCGGGTGTACCAAGGCTTGGGGGTTTCGGGCGAAGGCGGACGGTGGCGGACTCATGCGATACGCTGGCTGCCCATTGCGGGAATCTTGCTGGGAGTGCTGGCGCTGAGCGCCTGTGGCGCCATGCAGCGGCACCACGCCTTGCGACAGCAACGCAATAATGTTGCTGCCGGGACAGCAGGTTCCGCGGGCGCGGCGGCGTCCAGCCCTCTGCTCGCCTCCAGTCTGGCCCCCATCAAGGATGCCGATCTCGACGGCATCGCCGACACCATGGACCGTTGCCCCAACACCCCCAAGGGCCTGGCCGTGGACAGCCAGGGCTGCACCGTGCCGGTGTTCATCAAACTTACCTTCCAGTACGGTGACAACGAAACCACCCTGCCTGCCGCGGGCGAAGAGCGTCTGGCGGCCATTGCCGAACTGCTGCGCAGCAACCCGGACGCCCGCCTGCGGGTGGATGCCCATACTGACAACCGTGGCACTGACGAAAGCAATCTGGCCCTGTCCCAAGCACGGGCCCAGGCCATCCGGGAGGTACTGGAAGGCACCTACCGTGTCCCCGCCGGCCGCATCGTGGCCGAGGGACACGGCGCGTTCCAGCCGCTGGTCTCCAATGCCGCGCCCCAGGGGCAGGCCCGCAACCGCCGGGCGGAACTCGTCCTGACCGGCTCCTGGCACGCCTATGCCGGCGATGACCTGCCCGGCAGCATGCTGGCCCTGAAGTTCTCCGCCAACGGCGATGTGCTCACCCCGCAATCGCGCAAGTCCCTGGAGGCCATCGGCCGGTATCTGCGCAAGCATCCCGACGTCCAGGCCCGAGTTACGGCCAGACACGGCGACGAGGCCTCCCGGGCCGGGGCGCCCGCGCAACGCCTGGGCAAGCCCCAAGGCCAGGATCCTGTCCAGGCCCGCGCGGAAACCATCCAGGCCTATCTGGCCAGGCTCTACGGCGTGCCTCGCGATCAGCTGGCGGTGGAGTTTCTTGATCTGCCAGCCACCGCCACGCCCCGTACCCCCGCCGCATCCGTGCCAGCCGTAACTGGAACAGCAGCGACTGGGGCCTCCGCTTCGCCTGGCTCGCCGGCGTTCAAGGCCATCTGCTTCGAGACCTTGCAAACCGATGTGCAAGCCAATGTCCAGGCTGGCGGGCAGGCTGGGGCGCCCGGCGGCAACGAGGCTCTCAAGGCCATGGATTCCCTGGGGCGGATGCTTTCCGCCTCGCCGCATTTGCGCTGCATCCTGGCCGGCCACACCGATGACGTTGGCCCCGAAGAAGCCAACCTGCGCATCGCCCGCGAACGGGCCGAGAGCGTGCGCCAATACCTGCTCACCCATTATCAGCTTGCACCGGAACAACTGGAAGTACGCGCTTTTGGTGAATCCTCACCCCTGGCTTCCAACGAGACGGAAGAAGGCCGCCGCCAGAACCGGCGGGTGGAGTTTCAGGTGCTTGGCGGGCAGCCGGCGGCGGCGGAATAGTTCGAAAAAGAGATGGGCCGCAGGGGAGGAACACCTGCGGCCCAGAAGCACCTTTGGGGAAGGGGGAGCGGCAGAGAAGGATTCGTTTTTCCTGGATCCTCCTCTCGCTTCCTGGCAGGGTATGCGACGCGCTGGTGCGCACAGCCCTGTTTTCAACGGGCTGTTAAAAGATCTGCTTCAGCAGTTCCTCTTCACGGCGCGGGCTCTGGGCTCCAGGGGCACCGGGGGTCGTGTCATCGTAGCCGTTCTCGCGGCCGTAGAGCTCGTCATAGTACATGGCGGTTTCGGCGTCGTAGCTGGCGCCGCCGTGCTCCTGCCCGGCAATGAAGGCCAGATCGTACGTGCGGCCTGAGTGCTCGCCAACATCATACACCGTGCGGGTGACGATGCCTTCGGGCACAGGAAAGTCCTGGACGGGATAGTCCTCTTCCACCTGCTTGCGATAGTCGATCCAGATGGGCAGGGCCGCGGCCGCGCCGGTTTCCTGCTTGCCCATGGGCGAAAAGTCGTCATAGCCCACGTACACCCCGCTCACCAGATAGGGCGCGAAGCCCATGAACCAGGCGTCGCGCTCTTCGTTGGTGGTGCCGGTCTTGCCGGCCAGGGGACGGTTGAGCACGCGGGCCTTGGTGGCCGTGCCGCGCAGCACCACATGCTTGAGCATGCTGGCCATGATAAAGGCGTTTTGGGGGGAGATGGCCTGGTGGCCCTGGGGTTCATACACCTTGAGCTGCTTGCCCTGGTTGTCGGCCAGGGAGGTCACGAGCCGCGGCGTGGAGAGGGTGCCGTTGTTGGCAAAGGCGGTGTAGGCCTGGACGAGATTGAGGGGCGTGACCACCTGCGAGCCCAGCGCCACGGAGAGATAGGCCGGGAACTCTCCCAGGCCCAGGTCCCGGGCCCGGGCCACGACCTTGTCCATGCCGATGCGGTCAGCCACCTGGATGGTCACCAGATTGCGCGAAAGGGCCAGACCGGTGGTCAGCAGCGTGGGACCATAGAATTTATTGGAATAATTCTTGGGTTCCCAGAGTTTTTTGGAGCCGGCGTCCCAGATGGAGATGGGCCGGTCGTACAGCACCGTGGCCGGCGTGAAGCCGTTGTCCATGGCGGCGGAGTAGACGATGGGCTTGAAGCTGGAACCGGGCTGGCGCTGGGCCTGGGTGGCCCGGTTGAAGGAGCTTTCGTGAAAGTCATACCCGCCCACCAGGGCCACCACATCGCCCTGCTTGGGTTCAATGGACACCAGCGCGCCCTGGATCTTCACATTGGGCTGCAGGGTGCAGGCCACGCGGGGCACGGTGGGATCAATGAACTGCTCCGGCGCATCCAGGCTGACCCAGACTACATCCCCGGCCACAAGGGGCCGGTTCTTGCGCACCCAGGTGGTGGACGCCGCGGGGATGAATCCCTTCTTGGCGCCCAGCTGCACTTCTGCGCCCTCGGGCGAGACGCGGGTGATCAGGGCCTGGACATGCCCCTGGGGGATGCGCCCTGCGGGCAGGGCGCCGTCGCCGGCCAGAAATTCCTTGTACTGGTCCTGGGCGAGGTTTTTGATGGGGCCTTTCCAGCCGGCGCGGCGGGTGGCGCTTTCCAGGCCCCTGCGCAGGGCATCCTCGGCGGCCGTCTGGTGCTGCATGTCCATGCTGGTGAAGACCTGCAACCCCAGGGTATAGAGCGCCTCCTCGCCGGTGGCGTTGGTATCGAAGCCCAGGCCCTTCACGGTTTCGGGAGTCAGGTCGGCAATGAGCTTGCGGCGAACCTCTTCCAGGTAATACGCGCCGCGGCCAAAGGTAGGGTCTTCCATGGACTTGTAGTCCAGGGGCGCGGCCAGGGCGGCGTCGTAGTCGGCCTGGGAGATCCAGGCCAGCTCCAGCATGCGGCCCAGGACATACTGCTGCCGCTCCTTGGCCACCTTGGGATCATGGTAGGGATTGTAGGTGGTGGGGGCTTTGGGCAGGCCGGCCAGGAGCGCGCCTTCGGCCAGGGTCAGGTCGGTGACGTGCTTGCTGAAGTACACGCGCGCCGCAGCTTCCACGCCATACGCCCCGGCGCCCAGGAAGATGTCATTCAGATAGATACTGAGGATTTCATTCTTGCTCAGCCGGCGCTCCAGGCGGTAGGAGAGAATGGCCTCCTTGGCCTTGCGGATGTAGCTTTTTTGCGAGGTAAGCAGCAGCCGCTTGACCACCTGCTGAGTGATGGTGGACGCCCCCTGGACGATCCCCCCGGCGGCGACGTTCTTGCTGAAGGCCCGGAAGATGGCCTGCAGGTCAATGCCCTCATGCTCGTAAAAGGACGAATCCTCTGCCGCCAGGAAGGCGTTGACCACGTGCTGTGGAATCTGGGAAAGGGGCGCCAGGAAACGTTTTTCCCTGCCGAACATGCCCATGAGCTCGCCGTCGCGGGCGTAGACCATGGTCACCAGGGCAGGCTGGTAGTTCATGACCTTGTCGAACTCGGGCAGGCGAGTCTGCCGGCTCAGATCCATGGCCTGCTGGTGGGCCTGGGCCGGAGACGCTTGCGGAAGGGCCGGGGACGGTGTCTGCAAGGCCGCAGGCGGTCCGGCCTGCTGGGCGCGCGCCTCCCGCGGGGGCACAGCGCTCGTCAGCACGGCCAGAAGCAGCGCAACGGGCAAAAAGAGCGTGAAGTGCATGCCGGGCCTGGTGCTCCCTGATGCTAGCGGATGTTGAAGGTGAAGAGCCCGAGCAACTCGGAAATCTTCTTGATGGGATTGATCTTGGCCATGGTCAGCGGCTGCTTGAGGGTCACGTCCATGGAAAAACCGGCCGGGTTCTGCAGGTAGCGCAGGAGAGCTTGCAAGGACGAGACCGCTGCCGCATCCTGCTTCTGGCTGGCCAGGGCCACTTCTTCCTGCAGCCAGTCCTCCACATAGCGCAGCAGCTCCTTTTCCTCCTCGCCGGCGGCCAGGAGCACGCCGCGCAGGATGGTCTTGTCCTTGTATTCCACAGACAAAGACTTCAACGTCAACTCGTCAAAGCGCTGCTGCTTCAGCCCTTCCACGGAAAAATTCTCCAGGGCAAAGGCCATGCGGAAGGAGCCGCCCTCGGCAATGTCCACATCAAATTCCGATACAGTCAACCGGTTGGCCTCGGGCTCGTAGCGGTAGTCCACGGCCATGTCCACCACAATGGCCGGCAGCCCCAGTTCCTGGGCTGCTGGCAGATTCTCCTGAAAATTCCTGGCATCCACGGGGATGGTCAGGTCCTGCATTTCCAGGGTCAGGTAATGCGGCGGCTTGGTGTGTTTGCGGTCCACATTCCTGACCACCAGAGAGCCGATGGTGGCGTGGCGGCCGTCCTTGAGCTGAATGGCCACATCAGCCAGGGTCACGGACTGGCGCAGCAAATTGACGTGCAGGTCGCGGTACTGGACGCGGGCCGTGTCGCCGGCGCGGCGCAGCACATCCTGCAGCTTCTGATCCACCAGCCGGTCGGCGGCGATCTGCGCGGCAAAATACCCGCCGCCCAGGAGCACGGCCAGGACGACGCCGAGAATCGCAAACAGGCGTTTTTTCATGAGTTGGTCTGCATGGTGAAGGAATAAGGTGCGCACGAGGAAGGGATGCCTTCCGACATCTTACAGGATAGACCAGATTCCGCGGCGGCGCAATCAGCATTTTGCCGGCCGGATGGCGGAAACCAAGGCCCTGCAGGCCTCAGTAGTCGTGCTTCCACTGCAGGCCCACGCCCTCCTGGCCACGATCGTCCACGGTGCCGTGGAGCATCAGGTCGTTGGTGATGTCCACCTCCACGGCAATCTCATTGCTCTGCTCGCCCACGGGCTGGCGCACATCCAGACGCATGGAGTTCCAGGCCCGGTCCAGGAATTTGCTGGCGGCCGAGGGTTCGCCGCCCTCGCCGTCCCCGCTGTCCTTGCTTCCCTTGCCAAACGTCAGTCCGGGCAGCAGCTCGTCGTTGCTGCCCAGCATGTCCCAGGTGCCGGAACTGGTCAGCAGCATGCGGCCGGCCTTGGCCAGCTGCAGGGCCTGCAGGGCCGAGAGATTCTGCATCTCGCGGCCAAAAAGGATGCGCGAGAGCACCTCTTCCCGCGGCAGGACCGGGTCCGAACTCAGGGTCAGGTCCAGGGTGTCCGCATGGCCTTGCAGCTTGAGGATACCCGTCACATCGCCGGCGTCGGTGGTGGCTTCCACAGACACCAGCGGATCCGGCGGCCAGTCCCCGCCAAAGCCCACCTCGCCCTTGGACAGGGTGAAACGCTTGCCCAGAAAATCCACCCCCCCACGCGAGACGGCCACCACGCCCGTAAGCATGGGTTGTGCCGCCTGGCCGGCGATGGTCAGGTCGCCGTTCCACTGCGATTCCAGGCCAAGCCCGTGAATACGCAGGGAATTGGGGATAAGGATGCGGATATCCAGTTCCATGGGCCAGGCCGAACCGGCGTTTTTGGTCCGGCGGGCCTTCTGCACCTGGGCGACCGAGGCGTTGCCGTGCACGATGTCCAACTGATCCACCGGGGCCACGTCCGGGGGCAGGCGCGTGGGCAGAGTCACGGTGGCTGGCTTGATGGTCAGCACGCCGGCGGCCTTGCCGCCCTTGCCTGCGCCGCTCAGCCGGCCACCCACGGCCACGTCGCCGCTGACCTTGCCCGTACCCAGCTTGTGCCGCGCCGGGGTGAAGTCCTTGAAGGCGAATTTGCCCTCAAAGGGCATGTCGCCATCCAGCCGCAAGGAGCCCGTGGCCAGCAGCCGGCCGCCGGAACGGTCGCGGATATCCAAAGATGTCAAGGTAATGGCCGTATTACTGCCGCGGACATCCATGGTCACGGGGTCGAGCACTGTGCCCGTGCCCAGGGCCTCCACAAAGCCTTGTTCGAGTTTGATCCCGCCGCGTACCTGCGGGTTGGCCGGTGAGCCGGACACGGCCAGATCCAGGGTGAGCAGGCCCCTGCAGCGCGCATCAAAATGCTCCAGCATGGTGGAGAAGCGGGCCAGATTCACCCCGCCCGTGAGTGCGGCGTTCATGGCACCATCCTTGGGCGAGAAGGCAAACGGCTCAAGGGTGAAGGTGGCCGGCAGGCTGGCCGTGAGCGTCACAGGCTGGCCGCTGCCCTTGCCGCTTCCTTCCAGTCCGGTGATGCGGAGGGTGGCCTTGAGGCCGTCGCGCACCGCGGTGGCGTCCACATCCAGGCCCAGGGCCGGCAGCTCGGCCAGCAAGGGGTCACCGGCCATGCGCAGGCCCGTGCCGGTGGCGGCCAGGGTCACCTTGGGATTGCCCGGCGAGCCGGCAAGGCCGACCTTGGCCTGTACCTGTCCGCGAAGCCCCTTGAACCCTTCGGCCTCGTTCAGGCCCGGCAACTCGGCCAGACGGGCCAGATCCAGGGCGGCCACGGCGACTTCGCCATTCAGTTTGTCGGGGGATTTGACCAGGGAGGCCGTCAGTCGGGTCGGGCCGGCCTGCAGGGAAAGGCCCTTGACCTCCAGGGACTCGCCGCGCTGGCTGACCTTGAGCGGCGCCAGGAGTTTGGCCGGCAGGCCGGCATAGGCCGCATTCAGACGAGAAAGGGTCAGGTCCAGGCCGGACTGGCTGCCCTGCAGCAGGGTCACGTCCCCGGCCAGATCAGCCGAGACGGCCGCGCCGCCCACGTCACCATCCTTGGCCGCCACGGTGAAGGCGATCTTCCCGCCATCCCCCCTGGCCGTGACCGTGGCCGAGCCCACCCTGGCCCCGCCGGCCTGCAGTGCCGAGACCTGCAGGGAGAGCGAGCCCTGGGGCGCCTGGAGCACATTCCTGAGGGAGCCGGCCAGCCTGAGCCGGCCCAGGGAAAGATCCGCAGCCTGCAGCCTGCTGGAATCAAGCGTCAGTTCCACATCCTGCCGGCCGTGTGCGGCGGACAGGTTCGTTGAAAGCTGGAGATTGCCCGCCAGGGACTGCCCCAGGGTCTTGCCCAGGGGCGCAAGGTCCGTGACGCCGCCCTTGAGGGAGCCGTTAACCAGGGTGTTGGCCAGGTCCACATCCAGGGAACCGGCCAGGGAGGCACCGGGCCCGCGCAGGGCCAGATCCTGCAGCTGCAGGGCCTGACCAGTCAGACGATACCGCGTGGCCAGGGCGAAATCACCCTGCTCGCCGGACAGGGCCAGGGAAACCGAGCCCGCCGGCGCGGCGAACTGCGGGTCCCCGCCCTGCATGTCTGCACGCAGCACGACCTTTTTCAGGGCCATGGCCGGCGCGGAAAGGTGGCGGGCTTCCAGGGCCAGGGAGGCTGTGGGCGCGGCCAGGGCGCCGGTGGCGTTGAGGTCGAGCACACATTCCCCGCGCAGGGGCTGCCCGGCCCAGGGGGCCCAGGGCTCCAGGGGCGCAAGATCCGGCACGTGCATCCGCATCCCGGCGTTGAGCGTGCCGGCGGCCAGATCCACGCCGCCGGCAGCCTCCAGCCCGATACCCGTGCCGGCGAAGGCCAGGGAATCCAGGTCGATGGTCTGATTCCGCATCCTGGCGGCCAGGGTCAGGGTGGGCGATGCGCCCAGGAGCCTGGCTGCAGGCTCCAGATCAGGCCCCCGGGCAGCCAGGGCCTGCAGGCCAAGGGTCGCGTTGAGGGCGATATCCTGCCGGGCCAGATCCCCCGTGGCCCTGGCGCTGAGCACGACATTGCCGGCCAGGGGCAGTTCGGGCAGGCGTTCGCGCAGGCTCAGGCCCTCCAGCCCCAGGGCCAGATCCATCCTGCCGGCCGGGTTGATGGGGCCCGAGGCCGAGAGCACGGTGGTCCCGTCGCGCACGGCGAACGTGCGCACCTGCATGCCGCCGCCAGGGTCGGCCTCCACCTGCCATTCCGCATCAAGATCCGGGCCGATGTTCGCGGGCACTCCTTCAAGACGCAGGCCCGTGGCGTTGCAATACCCCACGGCCAGCACGCCGGTGAAGGGGCTGTCCAGCGGGGCCAGGGGGGCCAGCTGCGTATTGATATTCAGGGCCTCCACTTCCAGGCCCGGCGCGGAGGCCTGCTTCAGCTGGCTGTAGAGGGTCAGCACCGGTCTGGTTGGCGTGCCCGAAAGCTGCACGGCGGCGTAGAACTCCCCGGCCAGCACCTGCCCGGCCACCAGCCCCAGGGGGGCGAGGTCACGCGCGGCCACGGTGGTGTCCAGGGCCAGGGAATCGCTGGTCAGATTGCCATCGCTGCGCAGGGTCACGGGGCCGGCGTCCAGGAACAATTCATGGATCCTGATGCGGCTCAGGTCCGAGGCCGCCTCCACAGATGCCGTCAGCTGCACGGCCTTGCCCAGGGTGCGGATGGCCGCTCGGGCCTGTGCCGGGGCATCGGCAGGCAGGAGATGTTCCAGGGGAAGCACGGTCAGGGTCAGATTGGCCCGGGCGTCTTGATCCTGACGCTCGGGGACGGCCAGACGGACCTCGCCTTCCAGGAGCGTTTCCTGATCAGCCGAGGCGGCCAGGACGCCGCGCCAGTCCTGTAACGGCCCTTCGCCAGTCAGGGCTCCGCCCAGGGCCATGTGGCCGGGAAGGCTGACCAGGGAGGCCACCAGTCCGCCCGGCGCCTCCTGCAGGCGGGCGTCCAGCCCCAGGGTCCAGGCGGCGAGGTCTGCCGTGGCCTGCAGGTTCAGGGTGGAATTATGGCCGTCGATGCGCGGAATATCCAGCCGGGCGGTCACACGATCGCCGTCGCTGGTGGCCTCGCCAAGGACGCGAAATGCCGCGGCCTGGCCCAGCACGGTCTCGCCAAACTCCAGCCGCTCCACCTGCAGGGAATCCAGGAAGATTTCCGGAAGCGAGAGCCGTGGCAGGGGCCACAGGGGCGAGGGCGGCTCCTCCGATGCCTCGGCTTTGAGTTCGGGCGGCGGGAGATGGTCCAGACGAATCCGCTCGGCAGAGACCGCGGCCACGCGGACCCGATTGCGCAACAGAGCCAGAGGGCTCCAGTCCAGGGAGAGCCCGTCGATCTCCAGCCAGGGGCCTTTGGCATCGGACAGGGCAAAACGCTCCAGCCGCAGGGTGAAGGGCAGCCGGCCGGAGAGGCCGCGGACCTCGGCCGTGCCGTTCTCGCTGGCCAGGGTGGTCGCCAGGAGCGAGGCCAGCTGCCGGTGCACGGGCGAGGTCTGCAATGCCAGCAGCACCAGGAGCGCGAAGACCACCGGCGTGGCGGTCAGGCCGCCCAGCAGCCAGAACATTTGCCGACGAGTGATACGCATGGCCATGCTCAGAACGCCTGCCCGACGCTGACGTACACCTGGAAGGTATCGTCGCTGCTGCGGGGGTCAAAGGGGAAGGCCACATCCAGACGCAGGGGGCCAATGGGCGTGGCATAGCGCAGGCCCAGGCCGCCGGCCCAGAGCAGGCCGTCGTTCAGGTCGTCCCAGGAATCAAATACATTGCCGCCGTCGACAAAGGGCACAAACCCGAGCTCCTCGGTAATGCGCAGGCGCATTTCCATCGAAACTTCAGTCAGATAACTGCCCCCCAAGGGATTGTCGCCGCGCATGGGCCCGGCAGTCTGGTACTTGTAGCCGCGCACGGAACCGCCGCCGCCGGTGTAATAGCGCAGCACCGGGGGCAGTTCCTCGCCGGGCAGGCCCAGGTAGCCGCCCAGGGTGCCCCGGCCGGCCAGGATGAGCCGTGGTTTTTCCAGCAGCATCAAAAAGCCGCGGGCCTGGCCTTCCAGCTTCAGGAAGGCATCACTGCTCATGGTGGATTCGCCCACGCTGTAGAACGGCTCGGCCAGAAAGCTCGCCAGCACGCCGCGGGTGGGGTCCAGCACAGAGTCCCGCGAATCGAAGGAAAGGGTCATGGGCGCGGAAACCAGCGAATATTTCAGTTCGTCCTGCTCGGGCCGGGCCTCGTCGCGCAGCACGTCAGCCTCGCGAAAGGCCAGCCCGGCCGCGGCCTTCCAGCGCGGACTCAGCTGTCGCTCCACCATGGCCTTGGCCGTCAGGCTGTCGGCTTCATAGGCGGAGGTGTCTTCGGTTTTGACTTCCAGGGAGGTGCGCAGGGCCTGATCCGGCCGCAGGAATTTGGGTTTGTCAAACTCGACCACGGCCTTGGATTCCAGCAAGGCCGCCTCCAGGGTGATGGCCACCCGCTCCCCCGCGCCCATGAGGTTGCGGTGCTCCCAGCCCAGGGAGATGCTCGGGCCCACGTCGGTCTTGTAGGCCGCGCCGGCCTTGATGGTCCGGTGTTTGCGCTCGCCCAGGGTGACGATGATGTCCACGGAGCCGTCCGCGTTGGGCGTGTCTGCCGGCAGCGCTCCGACAGCGCCGAAGAGGTTCAGCCGGGCCAGACGGGTTTCCAGTTCCCGCAGGAGGTCGTGGTTGTACGGGTCGCCGGGCTTCCAGAGGGGTTCGTCCTCCAGAAAGGAGGTCTTGACCGTGGTCAGCCCCTCAAAGCGGGTGGCTCCGAAGGTGGCCTTGGGTCCGGCGGTGAGGGAATAGACCACCCGCACCGTGGGGGCCTCGGTGGAAGCCATGACCAGGGGTTTGGCCGCCGTGGCGTAGGGGTAGCCGGTGCGTTTGAGGTGCGCGACCAGCTTGCCCTGCACATCCAGCACGGCCTTGGCCTGGAACGGGCCGCCCACGGCCAGCCCCAGCTCGGCAAAGGGCGGGAAGGCGCTGGTCGCGTTCGTGCCTGCCAAATTGGCGGGCTGGTCGGCCAGCTCCACCTCGGCCTTGGTGAGGATATACACCGGCCCCGGCGCGATCTGAAAACGCAGCACGGGCGGCTGGGCCTCGGCCAGCACAGTCACTTCCACGGTGGCGTTCAGATGCCCGCGGGCGATGAGGGCCTTTTTGAAGGTCTCGGCGTCATCCTCGCCGCGCTTGCGCAGCAGGCCCTGGGAGGCCACGGGCGAGTTCTTCTGGGTTTCGGTCTGGGACAGGGAAGTCAGGAACTGAGCCAGTTCCGGGCCCACGCCCTCCAGCTGCACGGCATAGCGGGTTATGGCCGGGGCGTCTTCCGGATCAATGGCCTTGCCAGCCTGCTGCGCACCAGTGTCGATGAGGTCGGCAGACAAGGCCGGCGAGGCTCCGCACAGCATGCAGCCTGCGAAAATCATGACCAGAATTCGTGCAACCGCAATGGCTGGCAGTGTGCGCATAGGCGAATTCCCGATTTCAGTAGTGCGAATTGTTCTTTTCAACCGTCCTTTTTGTGGCGTTTTTGTCCAAGGGGGTCAAGAAAATATTCCGCAAAAGTCGTGAAACCGTCTGTCGGCCAGCATCCCCGTCAGGAGCGGGACCAAACCGCGATCAGGCCGTCCGCCCGGGGAGCAGGGCCAGCCAGCGGGCGACGAGTTCCTTGCAGAACCGCTCGCTGGCATCGGCCAAGGCCGGCAATTCCGCGGCCAGGGTGTCAAAGTAGGCGGCATCAAACACATTTTTATACCGCGCATAGGTCCCCTCCCGGCCCTCGCGGAGCACGGCGGCCCAGGCGGCCACGGTCACGGCGTCCACCTCCAGATGGAACTGAAAGCCGTAGGAAACCTTGCCGACGCGGAAGGCCTGATTGACGCACCCCTCCCCCCGGATCAGCAGCTCGCCGCCGGGCGGGAGGTCAAAGGAGTCCTGATGGAACTCCATGAGCCGTGGCAGAGTCAGCCCTTGCCCGACCAGGGGATCGCCCTCCCCGGCTGGCGTCACGGCATGCTGGAGGAAGCCGAATTCCAGGCTGTCCATGGTGTAGCAGCGCGCGCCATGGGCCCGGGCCAGCAGCTGGGCGCCCAGGCACACGCCCATTACGGGCCGGGCCTGGGCGTCGAACTCCCGCATCAGCCGCATCAGGGGCTGAAAATGCGGGCAGTCGGCGTCGTCCCAGGCATGCTGCGGGCCGCCAAAGGCGACCATGGCGTCAAAGCCCTCCGGCGTTTCGGGCAGGGGCTCGCCTTCGAAGGTCCGGACCTTGTGCAGCCGGCAGCCCTGCTGCTCCAGATGGGTCAGCATCACCCCGCCCAGGGAGTGCGGCCCATGCTGGACAATGAGGATGTTCCGGCCCGTGCTGCCGCCCTTGCTGGCAGAGCCGGGCGCGGGGCGCAGATCAACCGTGGCTTCGTAATATGGCGTGCCATTGCCCACCCGGCTGACCATATCTTTGATGAGCCGGTTCAGGTCGTGCCCGGCCCGGATCCAGCCGCCGCGCTCGGCCACCAGGATATCGGAACGCATGCCAGGGACAATCCGCAGTCTGGCCCGGGCCGCGCCGAAGGGGCTTGTGACCAGCACGGGCTGGCCATTTCCCAGACCGCGGGCGGCGGCCACCTCGGCGCTGCATTGGACCTCGGGCAGGGGCTCGTGGTCAGCCATGGTCCGCTCGGAGCAGATGTGGCGGTGCGGGGCGATGGTCAGCAGACGCAGGGGATAGTCTGGATCCACTGGGGCTTGCGGCGGCAGGAGCGCGGGATCCATTTCCTCAATGAGCCGGAACCGGCCCGAGGGTGTGGGAAAGACGCCATCGGCAAAGGGCACCATGGGCGCGTTCAGGCGGAAGGCCCCCTGCCGGAGCTGCTCCAGGGAACAGCCCTGGCCGGTGATGGGGGTGCAGATCGTCTCCAGCCAGTCGCGCTCACTGCGGCAAAATTGATCTGCAAAATCAAAGCGTTTGGCCAACTCGTAAAACATGCGGAATTCTGATTTGCACTGCCCCACGGGCGCGATGGCCGGGGTGACGGGACCGACGTAATTGTGCCCATAACTGGCGGTGACATCTTCTTCTTCCAGAAAGGTTGTGGCCGGGAGGAACACATGGGCCAGGGCGGCGGTGTCGTCCAGAAAGTGCCCGGAATAGACCACGAATTCCGTCGTGCGGAAGGCCTCGGCCACCTTGTCCGAACGTGGCGCGGTGCAGACGGGATTGGCCGCGGTGACGTAAATCATGCGCACCGGTGGATTTGTGGCGGCGAGGATCTCCTCGCCCACCCTGGGCATGAGCAGGGTCCGGCGCGGGGGGCGGATGGAGTCGCCCCAGTAGAAGGGATCGTAGGGGCCGTATTCCTCAAAGCCCTGGCTGACGCCACCGCCAGCCACGCCGATGTTGCCGCTCACCGCGCCCAGGGCGTCGATGGCCCGGATGGCCAGATGGGCCTGCTCGTGACGGTGCAGGCCCCAGCCAAGGAGGATGGACGTGGGTTTCTGGGTCATGAGGGTTTCGGCCAGATAATCGGCCTCGGCCACACTGACGCCGGCCCGGGCGCAGAGTTCCTCCACGCTCCAGCGGCGCACCAGCTGCAGGTACCCCTCCAGGCCCTCGGCATGCTGCTCCAGAAACGTCCGATCCTCCAGCCCGGCGTCCAGGATGCGCCGGGCCAGGGCCAGGGCCAGGAAGGCGTCGGCGCCGGGCCGGGGGGCGATGTGCCGGGTGACGGCGGCGGCGGTCCTGGTGGGCGCGGGGTCGATGAGGATCACCCGACCGCCACGGCCCATGATCTCCCGGGCGATGGGCATGAGGCTGATGTTCGTGCTCACGGGGTTGCGGGCCCAGAGGATCATGGAGGCGCTGTGGTAATGATCCAGCGGATCATGGGACACACGCTCGCCATAGTCCAGATTCTGGGAGGCCTGGCCCGTGCCGCCGCAGAGCGTGCCGCGCAGAAAGGTCACTCCACCAAAGAGATTGAAAAAATATCTGTTGAGCAGCTTCAGGGCCGTGCGCTCGCCAAAACCCTGATAATACAGGATGGATTCATGGCCGGACTCGTCGCGGTATCGGCGCAGGCGTTCGGCGATGAGATCCAGGGCCGTGTCCCAGCTGACGAGCTCCCAGCGGTCCCCACGCCGGAGCATGGGCCGGGTGACCCGCTCGGGACTGTAGACCCGGCTGACGTACCGCGAGGTCTTGTGGCAGGCCTTGCCCCTGGTCAGCGGGTGGGCCGGGTCCCCGCTCAGGCGCACGAGACGGCCCTCCTCCACGGTGGCCAGCAGTCCGCAGGTATTGGGGCAGTCTCTGGTGCAGCTGGTGGTGACGATGTGTGTGCGCATGCAAATCACTCCTCCGGGCTGTTGGCCGCCCCGCCTTCAGTCGTGGCCCGCAGCAGGGCCAGACAACCGCCCTGGCAGCGCCGCATGAATTCCTGGCACCCCGCGCAACCCGTCGGGGCCTGGCCGGTGCGTAGGGGGCGCACGGCCTGGGCAAAGTGGCGCATGAGGGCCGGGGCATCGGGAAAGGCGGTCACGTCCGGCACCTGCACATCCTGCATGGGCAGGCAGTAGGAGGCGGACAAATCCGGATGCACGTCCATGGACGGGTGGCAGATGCCCCTGAACTTCATGGAGACCTGTTCCAGATAGCGCCGGTCCTCGGGGTCCAGGTCGCACAGACGGACGCTGCAATCAAGCCCCGTGCGCACACCCCGGGCCTCGCAGGCCCGGACAAAAGCCACCACCTCCCGCAGCAAAGCCCTGGCAGCTTCGGGCCGGCAGAATTCGTTACTCCCGCCGGCCGCGGGACGGGAGATGTCGTAGCGCACGGCCGTGACGCCATACCGCTCGATACCTTCCAGCAGATACTCCCAGTCGCACTGCTGAGGGGAAAAATTCTTGGAAAAGGTAATCCGCGCCCCCACATCCTGCAATTCGGCCAGGGATTCATGCAGGGCCTGCTGCTGGCTGCGGGAATAGCCGGCCGGATCATTGTAATTGATCACAAAGTTGGACACCCGCGGGACAAGGCGGGGGATGAGCCGGCGGGCCTGCTCGCGGGAAAGCAGCCCATTGCTGAAGAGCACGGCGGCGATGCCGGCGTCGGTGGTGGCCTCGATCATCTCCGCCAGGCGAGGATGCAGGGTAGGCTCCCCGCCCAGAAAAGCCACGGCCGGCACCCCGGCCCGGCTGGCCCAGTCCAGAAACGCTCCGAACGCCTGGGCGCTCATGTGTTCGGGATGCTGCGCCGCCAGGGGGCGGGCAAAGCAGTATGGGCAGGCGAGATTGCAACGATAGGTAACAAAGAGATTGATCATGCCCGGCGCCTCTGCCCCTGTCCCCTAGGCGTTCGCGGGCGCAAGGCGCAGCCCCGTGTGTGCGTCAAAAGCCAGCAGTCCTTCCGGGTGCAGCAGGGCCACACCCGTCACGCTGCCCACAGCCAGGCCACGGCGGGCCAGCAGCGCCGTTTCCACCAGCAGCCGCAGCTCGGCTGTCCCGTTGCGCACGGTGAGCACGGACTTGAGCCCCAGGGGTTCCACGTCCGCCACCTCGCCGCGGATGGGCGCGGTTTCGGGGTCCGCCGGCGTGGCGGCTTCCGGCCGCAGGCCCAGCTCAAAGTCCACCTGGGCCTTGCCAAAAGCATCCCGGAAACACCGGGGCGCCGGGATGACCCCGCCGGCAACCTCCACCACGGCAGACTGCGGCAGATACCGCGCCGGCAGGCAGTTGATCTGCGGCGCGCCCACGAACTGCGCGGCCTCCTTGTCCACGGGCAGGTCGTACAGCACCTGCGGGGGGGCAGTCTGCACTACCCGGCCCTGGCGCAACAGGGCCACGGTATCCGCAATGGCCAGGGCCTCGGTATAATCCGGGGTGGCCATCAGGAAGGTCGCTCCGCCGTGGCGCTGCAGCCGCCGCAACTCGGCCCGCAGCTCGATGCGCAGCATGGCGTCCAGGCTGGAGAGCGGCTCATCCAGCAGAAACAGCCGCGGCGTGCGGATCAACGCCCGGCCCAGGGCAATGCGCTGGCGCTCCCCGCCGCTCATGGTCTTGGGCAGACGATCCAGGATGTGTAGCACCTTCAGCGTCTTGGCCAGGGCTTCGACCTTTTCCCTGATACTCTCGGACTTCTCCCCGCGAATCTTCAAGGGGCTGGCCATGTTCTGGTAGCCGGTCTTGTTCGGGTACAGGGCCAGATTGTCGAAGATCATGGCCACATCCCGGTCCTTGGGTTCCCAGCCCTGCATGTCCCGCCCGGCCAGGAGCACGCGGCCGGCGTCGGGCTGGTCCAGGCCGGCGATGAGGCGCAAGGTGGTGGTCTTGCCCGCGCCGGCCGGGCCCAGAAGCACGGTGAAGGAGCCCTCGGGCACGTGCAGGCTCACATCGGCCAGAGCCTGCACGCTGCGGAAGGATTTGTGCACGCCGTCCAGGGCAAGCACGGGCGGGCACTGGCAGGCGCCGGACGGGGAATCGGTCAATGCGGACATGTCAGAACAGCTCCATGCGGTGGCTGGTATCGTTGCTGAAGAAGACCAGGGAGGCGGGATCAAAGGCCAGCGTCACCGGCGCGCCCTCCTCGGGCCGGCCCTGGGAAGGGACGATGGCCTTCACGGTCACACCGGCCACCCCCACCGTGAGCACCACCTCCGGCCCGCGCGGCTCGGCCAGCTGCACCCTGCCAGCCAGGGTGATCCGGTCCTGCCCGGGCTGGCTCGTCATGGCAGCCGCATCGACTACCTGCAGCGTTTCCGGCCTGAGACCCAGGGTGATGCTGCGCGGCAGGCGCACCTCCGGCACCGGCGCGGGCAGGTCCAGCTCGAAGTGCCCAAGCGCAAAGCGCAATCCCCCGCCCTGCCGCAGCAGATCCCCGCGCAGCAGATTCATGGGCGGCGAGCCCAAAAACCCGGCCACAAAGAGATGGTCCGGCGTGTCGTAAATGGTGGTGGTTTTTTCCACCTGCAGAATCCTGCCCGCGCGCATGACGGCGATGCGGTCCGCCAGGGACAGGGCCTCGATCTGGTCATGCGTCACATAAATGATGGTCAGGCCGATTTCCTGCTGCAGGCGCCGGAGTTCCCGGCGCATGGCCAGGCGGGCGGCATATTCCAGGTTGGAGAGGGGCTCGTCCAGGAGCAGCAGGGCCGGCCGGGTGGCCAGGGTGCGGCCGATGGCCACGCGCTGCAGCTCGGAGCCGCCCATGTCCCGCACCGGGGCGTCGAGCTTGTCGGTCATGTCCAGCAGCTCGGCCACCTCCCGCACGGTCTTGTCGATCTCACTCTTGGATTGTTTGCGGATCTCCAGGCCAAAGGCCAGATTCTTGCGCACGGTCATGGAGGTGAACACCGCATAATCCTGAAAGACCATGCCCACATTGCGCTTGCCGGCCGGCACGCCGACGATGGAGCGGCCATCGATCTGGATATCGCCCGAGGACGGTTCCTCCAGGCCCACAATCATGTTCAGGGTGGTGGACTTGCCGCAGCCCGAGGGGCCAAGTAGGGCCAGCGTCTCCCCGGGGGCCACGGCCAGATCGATGCCGTCCACGGCCGGGACATCGCCGCCCTCATATTCCTTTTTGAGGGCCACCAGTTCCAGTTTGGGCTTGCTCATTGCTTGATCGCTCCAAAGGTCATGCCCCGGGCCAGATGGGACTGAATCAAATAGCCAAAGAGCATCAGCGGCACCATGGCCAGCACGGCCAGGGCGGCCTGCACGCCGTAGAGCGTTCCGGCCGTGGCCGTGACATAGCGGGCCAGCTGCACGGGGATGGTGCTGATCTCCGTGTAGGAAAGCACCAGGGAGAACATGAATTCCGACCAGTTGAGAATGAAGATGAACAGGGTGGTGGAAAAGATCCCGCCCTTGATAAGCGGGATGGTCACGGTCAGGTGGGCCATAAGCCGGGAGCGGCCGTCAATCATGGCCGCCTCTTCCACTTCCCGCGGCAGATCCTCCACAAAGCTTTTGAGCATCCAGGTGGAAAAAGGCAGCGTGGCTGCGGCGTAAATGGCAATCAATCCCGTATAGCTGTCCGTCAGCCCCACATTGGAAAAAATGATCACAAAGGGCACGGCAATGGCCGCCGGCGGGAACATGCGGCCGGAGAGGATGATCAGCGGCGTGGCCTTGCTGCCATTGCCATACCGGGTGATGCCGATGGCTGAGAGCAGCCCAATGCCCACGGAGAGCACCGTGGCGATGATGGAAGCCCGCACCGACCCCCAGACGGCCTTGGTGGCCGGCTGGCTGACCCCGCCCACGCCGTAGGCCCGCAGGGCTTCGGGGTCGAACAGGGTCAGGAAATTCACGTGGGTGGGCTCGGCCGGGATCCAGATGGCCGGCGAGGCGTTCCAGTCCGTAGGCGGCTTGATGGCCGTCATGACGATCCAGAAGACCGGAAAGAGTGTCAGCGCCAGGGCCGCGCCCATGACCAGGGCCAGCAGCGGGGAGAGTTTCTTGCCCTGCATCAGCGTCCCCCTTTCAAGAGCTGGTCGCGCACCGGGGCCAGCAGCAGATGAATGAGCACCAGGCAGCCCAGGAGCACCAGAAAGGCCGCCGCTGCGCCATAGGCCAGCTGAAAATCGTTGAAGGCCAGCTTGTAGATATACAGGCTGATGGTTTCCGTGGCCGAGCCCGGGCCGCCGCGGGTGAGCATGTACACTTCATCGAACAACTTGATGATTTCCATGGTCCGGATGACGAAGGCCACCACGATGACCGGTTTGAGCATGGGCATGACCACCCGCCAGAAAACCTGCCGGGGAGACGCCCCCAGGATGACCGCCGCGCGCACCGGGTTCTCGGGCACGGCGTTCAGGCCGGACAGCAGGATGAGGAAAAAGAGCGGCGTCCAGTGCCAGACCTCGGTGATGATGACCGCCAGCACGGCCAGGGGCGCGTTGCGGAACCATTCCGGGCTCGACCCCGCGCCGAAAAGAAGTTCAATAATCTGATTGATGGGGCCATTGGACTGAAAGAGCATCCAGAAGGTGTAGCCCACCACCACAGGCAGGATCATCATAGGCGACAAAAACGCGGAAAACAGCAGGGACTTGCCCCGGAACTCCCGCAAAAACAGCACGGCCAGGGCCAGCCCCAGGGAGAACTCCAGCCCCAGGCACACGGCCGAGATGCACAGGGTTCGCAGCACGGCGTACACGAAGCGCGTGTCGTAGACGATGAGTTCGCTGTAGTTGTCCAGGCCCACGAAGCTGGCATCAAAAAAGGAGCTGCGCGTGGGCGACCAGTCCGTAAAGCTCATGTACAGGGCCACCAGCAACGGCGTCACCAGCACTGCCATGGAGACGATGGTCCCCGGCAGGGTCAGCAGCCTGACCACCGCTCCCCGGCTCAGGCCGCCTGGGCGCGGCCCTGGGGTACCGCCTGTCACCTGTATTGTATTCTCAGCCACATGCAACTCCTGCCCTGTTTTTCGATGTCGCCCAGTACGGCCCAATGTGTCCCCCCGTCAAAAGTCTTTGGGGAGGGGGCCATGTTCGGCAGGGGGAACCCCTTTCTCCAGAAAGAGGTTCCCCCGATTGCCGTTTCTTACGTCCCTAGCTCCACTTGTCCGCGCCGCTGGCCTTGCGGATGGGCTCGGCCAGGTTCTTGGCCAGGGCCAGCCAGGACTTCTTGACCTTGTCCTTGCCGATGCGGCGGGTGATGCGTTCGAAGGCCTTGGCGGCGTCGTCCAGGGCTTCCTTGGGCTTTTTGTCGCCGGTCATGCAGGCATGAACCTGCTTGTCCAGGGCGTCCTGGTATTCGAAGCCACCGGGAATGCAGAAGTCCGGCACGGTGTTGACCATATTGTCGTACAGAGTCTGCAGGTATTCGGGCGAGTAGGTGTCGATGAGCCGCTGGGTGGGCTTGAGCATGTGGTTGATGCGGTAGGGGTCCGAGTAGCCGCCGAGGTAGGGGATGGCGTCCGCGCCGATGGTGGGGGAGGTCATCCACTGGGCGTAGGCGTAGGCCAGTTCTGGGTTGGCGGAGTACCTGGAGACGGCGTAGCCATAGCCCCAGCAGAAGAGGCCGGCGTACAGCTTGGTGCCATCCTTGAGGATATCCGCGGGCATGACCGTGGCGGCGATCTTGCCGGTGGTGGCCGGGCCGGTGGAGGGGGCCTTGGAATACTTGAAGCCCGAGGGCCAGACGATGTTCATGAAGCCTTCGCCACGGCCAAAGGCGTTGTAGTTGGAGGACCAGGTGAAGCTGAAGGCGTCCGGATGGAGGAACTTGTTCATCTTCAGCATGTCTTCCAGGGCGGCCACGCCTTCGTCGGAATTGAAGGTCGGGTTCATGTCGCCATCAAAGTACAGCCGGCCCTTGGAGACGAGGCGCTGCATGAACATCCACTTGACGTAATACGGCGAGCGGTATTCCAGGCTGCCGTAGAACTTGTTGTCGGGATCATGCATGAATTCAGCGAGATTGTAATACTCGCCCCAGGTGGAGGGCACGGCCAGGGGGTAGCCGTACTTGTCGGCAAAGGCCTTCTGCTTGTCGGGATTCTTCAGGTAGTCGTCGCGGCAGAGCAGCGTGATCTGGTCGCCGTCGTTGAGCAGACCGGCCACGCGGCCGTTGTACAGCTGGGCGTGGTGGCTGGCGGGGAAGACCACGCCCCATTCCTTGTGGAACAGGTCGGGCTGGTGTTTTTCGGTCCAGTCGGTCAGGTCGTAGATGACGCCGGAGTCGATCCAGTCCGGGTAGCTCATGGCCGTGGGCATCATGACGTCGTAGCGACCGGTCTTGGCCACGGCTTCCTGCATGCCCTTGGTGTGCACCACCTCATCTGGTTCTTCGATGAATTCCAGGGTGATGCCCAGCTCGTTCTTCCATTTGTCCACATAGGGCGTCATGTTGCCGATGGAGCCGGTGGGGATGAGCAGGGTCAGGGTCTTCTTGGTCGCCTTGGCCGCGGCGGCCTTGGCCAGTTCCCAGGCGCGTTCCTCGGCGCCGACAATCTGGGCAAAGGCCTTGCTGGCGCCCAGGGAGGAGAGGCTCACGCTGTTGGCCACGGCGGCGGCCACGCCAAGCACGGCCATCTTTTTCAGAAAGCTGCGCCGATCCATGCCTCCGGCATCGAATTCGGCACACAGGGATTCAATCTGCGCTCTGTTGGACTGCATGCTGCACCTCTTGCACTGTCTCGTTGTATCGGTTGCGGACGGGCGGGACTGTTGTGGCGTTGAAAAACGTTCTGACCATCACTGGGATGGCCTGGGGTGCTAGAGTTGGTAGCGCTGATACTCGCCCTGGCAGGGGTTGCCGACGCAGAGATCCAGCCAGCCGGCCGCCGGATCCATGACCACGGCGAAGACCGTGTGAAAAGCCGTGATGTCGGCCTCGCCCTCAAAGCCATGGGCGCAGATGCAGCGCGGGTGATTGACGTGATTGCGGCTCAGTTCCTTGAGCAGATCCGGGGTCAGCGCGCCGCGGTGCCGGTTCAGGAAATCCTGAGCCACCTGCCGGCGGACCATGGACCCGCCGTGGCTGAGCCAGTTGGCCGTCTCAAAGCGGCGCATGTGCTGGCTGAGGTAATGGTTGGTGTGGGCGATGGAGCCGTCAATCTCCAAGAGCTCATAGGCCGAAGCCGAGACTTCGGCGCAAAAGGCCACGCCCATGCCGGCCAGCTGGTAGTTCATGCCCGTGGCCCGGGGGGAGAAGACCACCGCGCCCAGGGCATCGCCAATGCGCCGGGCGGCCAGGGCGCGGCGCATGATGCAGGGATAGAGCACGCCGGGCCGGGCGTCCGTGGCCACGACCTTGTTGATGACTGCGGCTACCCCGGCAGAGTTGACGCCGTTCAGTCCGAGGATGCCGGCAAAGGTCACCACCAGCTGGGCCGGGGCAGGAGTTGCGCCAGGAGCTGCGTCGGAATCGGGTTGAATGCGCAGCAGCACCACGAACTTTTCGTAGTAGCGCTCCATGTCGTAGGTCTGGCCGAGCAGGGCCTGCCCGCCAGCAGCGGCAGCGGCGGTCACGTTGTAGGTGGTGCAGCCCCAGAGGGCATCGGGCAGGGCCTTGCCGCCCAAGCCGGGCGCGCGCAGGTCTTCCAGCTCCAGGAAGGCATTGAGATACAGGATATCCGCAAAGGGCAAGCCCGCGCCATCGGCAATGCCCTGCATCTCTTCCACAAGCTCGGGGCACCACTTCTGCAAAAAGCCCACATTGCGCAGGCAATACCCTGTCAGCTGGCTGTGTTCGGCCTTGAGCAGACTGTTGTTGGCCTGATGGACCTGAATGACCGACTCCACGAACTCATGAATCAGACCGCGGCAGGTTTCTCCATGAATACGTCCGCGTTCGTAAGGCGTGCCGGAAAGTTCCAGGACGTGAGGCATAAGGGAAATGTTTGCTGCCATGCACCGCCCCGCCTAGATCAGTTCCATGTAGTAATCCCATTCCCAGGGATCCACACGGTTGTTGAAGGATGGAGTACCGTAGTCCGGAAACTGGGCCTTGGCTGTTTCCACTTCGAACTTCTTGACGGCCAGCACCAGCTTGACGAATTCAGGATCAAGCACCGCATGCAAGGCCGTATCCTGCTCGAATTCCTGGATAGCTTCTTCCAGGCTGTGGGGCAGCACGGGCACGTCGTCGCGGGTGTAGGCAATGTCCAGGATCGGGTCCGGCAGGGGCGGGTCGGACTGCAGCCCTTCCAGCCCGGCGGCCAGGGTGCTCACGGCCATGAGATAGGGGTTGGCCCCGGCGCAGGCCAGGCGGTTTTCAAAGTGCGTGCTCTGGCCGCGGCATCCCTTCAGCCGGATACCCACGGTGCGATTCTCCATGCCCCAGGTGGCACTGTGCGGGGCAAAGGAGTTGATGCGGTAGCGTTTGTAGCAATTGATGGTCGGCGCGGTGAACACGGTATTGGCCCGGGCGTGCTTGAGCAGGCCGGCCAGGAACCGGCGGGCCAGATCGGTCAGGCCACAAGCGCCGTCGGGATCATTGAACACGTTCAACCCGGTCTTCTTGTCGATGAGGCTGACGTGAAAGTGCGAGCCCGAGCCGCTGGAGTTGATGAAGGGCTTGGTCATCCAGGTGGCCAGGTAGCCGTGCTGGAGAGAGATTTCCTTGGCCCCCATCTTGAAGAGCATGGCCGTGTCCGCGGCGGGCAGGCCGTCCTTGTAATAGAGGTTGATTTCCTGCTGCCCCGGCCCGTGCTCGGAGTTCTGGGTGATGATCCGCACCCCGGCCTGCTCCATCTTGCGCATCAGGTCGTAGGTGTAGGCCATGTCAAAATTGTTCTTGAGGGTGACGAAGATGGGCTGGCCGCCGTAGGCCGGCTCACGGGTTTCCTTGTTGAGCACGTAGAATTCGAACTCGTAGCCCAGGCGGCAGATGTAGCCCAGGTCGTCATAGGCCTGGAGGAGCTTCTTGAGCAGCAGCCGGGGCGAGGCCATGGCCGGCGTGCCGTCGTACCAGTAGGGGTCCACGATGATGTTGGCCGTGTTGGGAGCCCAGGGCAACACCGTGAAGGTGGAGAGATCCGGCACGGTGCAGTGGTCGGCAAAGGCCACTTCCTCGGCATAGCCCGTGCCCGAGGGGACCATGGACTGAATGTCCAACCCCAGCAGGCCGCCATAGAAGTTCAGGCCATTGTCCACATAGTCCATGAAGCTGTTGAGGGGCACGGTCTTGCTGCGGGAGACGCCGTAAAGATCGGCCTGCTCGAACCGGATGAACTGGATATCGTGGTCGCGGATGGTTTTCTTGATGCTGTCGAGCTGCGTGGTCCGTTCCTGAAACATGGTCATGCCTTCACCCTTTCTGCCGCGGCGGCCCGCGGGCGGGACTGGTGCCGTTTAACAAAATTGCGGAGTTGCCCATGGAATAACAAGAGGCGTGCCAGCGAAGACCATGCTCAAAATTTCTCGTAATCATAGATAGATATGCCATGACTCTCCGATGCTATGA
Source organism: Megalodesulfovibrio paquesii (assembly GCF_054653055.1). Taxonomy (NCBI): domain Bacteria; kingdom Pseudomonadati; phylum Thermodesulfobacteriota; class Desulfovibrionia; order Desulfovibrionales; family Desulfovibrionaceae; genus Megalodesulfovibrio; species Megalodesulfovibrio paquesii. The sequence continues at coordinate 577,215 of NZ_BAAIGQ010000004.1, forward strand.
CCAGAAAATACCACGTCGATTTTGTTTCAATTCTTATAATCGAGAATCACCTACAAGAATTTTGCGGCTGCGACTCAGGGGATTTCTAAAATCATCTGTTTTTACAGTATGATATATTTTCTGCTTTGATTTGCCATTTTCCCGGTTCCAGGCTAGAGCAAGGTTGCCGAGGTGACATAATTGCAACAAAAGTCGCCAACCTGCGTACGCCGCAGCCGTTGCCCCGGCCGGGATGCCTATGCCCTGCAGCCTCATCCGGTTTGCCCAGCGGTGCTCCAGTCCCATGGCCGCTTTTGACGCGGCCGACCGCCTGGCTTTCGCCAATCCGGCCTTTGACGCCACCTTTCTCGGTGGTGATGCCGACGCCCTGGGCCGTAGCCTGGGCGACCTCGGCCTGCCCCCGTCCCTGGCCTCGGACCTGGCCCTGCACCTGCAGTTTGCGCGCGAGAGCCTGCAGGAGCAGGGCTTTATCTGGGATCCCTGCCCGGACTGGTACCTGGACGCCGGCCAGCAGCCTTTCCGCTGCCGCTGCATCCCCCCAGACCCCGGCCAGCCCAGCGCTGACGAGCGCATGGTGCTGGTGGAATTCCGCGAAGTGCCCGACGCAGAACGACTCAAGAAAGCACTCCTGGCCGAACGCCAGGTGCGCCGCGAAGCCGAACGGCTGAAAGAGCGCGGGCGGGAGCTTTTTTACAATGTCTTCGATGAGGTCCCCATCTTCGTGTACATGCAGCGCCGCGACTACACCGTGGCCTACGCCAATCGCAAAACCCGCGACCTGTACGGCCCCACGGAAGGCCGGCTGTGCTACGAGGTCTTCAGCGGCCGGACCACGCCCTGCCCGGTCTGCCCCACCTTCCGGGTCTTCGAGACCGGCAGGACCGAGAGCTGGCAGTTCACCGACCGCCAGGGCCGGACCTTCCACGTGTATGACTATCCCTTTGAGGATGAGCACGGCCGGCCCCTGGTCATGGAGCTGGGCATTGACGTCACGGAACTCAAGCGGGTGGAGCGCGAGCTGTATCAGGCCCAGAAGATGCGGGCCATCGGCGTGCTGGCCGGCGGCATCGCCCACGACCTGAACAACAACCTCGTACCCATCATCTTCAATATTGACTATGCCTTGGGCAAGGCCGCCGACGAGCAGGCCCGCGCGCCTCTGGCCGAGGCTCTGCGCGCGGCCTACCGGGCCGCGGATCTGGTGGAACAGGTTCTGGAATTCAGCCGGCGGCAAAACGTCAGCCGGGAGCCCCTGCGGCTGGGGCCGCTGCTCCGGGAGCATCTGGCCCTGTTCCGGGCCTCATTGGGTGAGGATATCCGACTGGATGTGCATTGCATGGAGCAGGATGACTGTGTCCTGGCCAACCCGGCCCAGGTGCAGCAGCTGCTCTACAATCTGTGCCGCAACGCCGTGCAGGCCATGCCCGATGGCGGCCGCCTGGGCGTGCGCCTGCTGGCCAGCCGGGTCCGGCCCGACTCCTCCCACACCCCGCCCGGCCTGGAGCCGGGAGAGTACGTCGTCCTGCGCGTCGAAGATACAGGCCAGGGCATCGAAGCCGACAGGCTGGAGCGGATCTTCGAACCCTTCTACACCACCAAAAAGACCGCCGGTGGCACGGGCATGGGGCTGGCTGTGGTTCACTCCATCGTCACGCATGCCGGTGGGGGCATTGCTGTGCGCAGCCGCCCGGGCCTGGGCACGGTGTTTGACGTCTACCTGCCCCGCTGCGATGCGCCGGCGGCCGGTGCCATCGTCAACGCCGCCGCTCCCCAGACCGACGTGGGCGGAGCCACCGTCCTGGCCACGCGCCCAGGCCACCCAAGAGACCGCGGCCATCCCCCCGACGCCCCGCGCCTGTTGCTGGTGGACGACGACCAGTCCGCTCTGCTGGCCATGGAGCGGGTACTGCGCGAGGCCGGCTTCCGCGTGGTCACCGCCGGCAGCGGCTCGGAAGGCCTGCACCTGTTCCGCAACGCCCCGGCCGGTTTCGCCCTGGTCCTGGCCGATCACTTCATGCCCGACATGAACGGCCTGGATATGGCCGCCCGCATGCTGGACCTGGACGGCGCCGCCAGCATCGTCATGTGCACCGGGCACGTGGAGCCGGATCTGGAGCGCCGGGCCGCGGCTGCCGGCGTGGTTGGCTTTCTGATGAAGCCCATGACCCCGCGCACCCTCATCGACTGCGTGACCCGTCACTGCCGTCACTGCCGCTGAACGGGAGAACATGCATGGCCACGGTCCTGATCATCGATGATGACGACTTCATCCGCGCCAGCCTGGCCCGCTGTTTTGCGGATCTCGGCCACGAGACGCTCCTGGCCCCCACCCTGCGCGAGGGCCTGAGCCTGGCCCGCAGCGGGGTGGACGTCATTTACCTCGATCTCGGCCTGCCCGACGGCGACGGCAAACAAGCCATCGACCAGCTGGCCGCCACGCCCTCGACCCCGGAAATCATCGTCATCACCGGCCTGGGCGACAACTACGGCGCCCGCGAGGCCCTGGCCTGCGGAGCCTGGGACTACCTGCGCAAGCCGGCCTCGCCCCATGTGGTCAAGGCCTCCCTCTCCAGCGCCCTGCACTACCGCGCCTCCCGTCTGCAGGCCACCCGGCAAGAGGACACCCCGCGAACCTTCAACGCCTGCGGCATCCTTGGCGAATCCCCGCCCATGGTCCGGGTCAAGCAACTCCTGGGCCGCGCCGCGCAGAGCGAGGCCAATGTGCTCATCTGCGGCGAAACCGGCGTGGGCAAGGAGCTGGCCGCCAAGGCCGTGCATGCCAACAGCCCCCGCAGCGGCGGGCCGTTCGTGGTGGTGGATTGCTCCAACATCTCAAAACAATTGGTAGAAAGTCAGCTGTATGGCCATGTCCGCGGCTCCTTTACCGGAGCCCACGCCGACCACCCCGGCTTGGTGGCCGCCGCCCACGGCGGCGTGCTCTTTCTGGATGAGGTGGGCGAACTGCCCCTGGGCCTGCAGAAATCCTTCCTGCGCGTGCTGCAGGAGCGGCGCTACCGGCCCGTGGGCTCCACGCGGGAGCAAGTCAGCGACTTCCGTCTGGTGGCGGCCACCAACCGGGATCTGGAGGCCATGACCGCCCAGGGGTTGTTTCGCGGGGATCTGCTCTTTCGCCTGCGGACCATGGAGGTCACCCTGCCGGCCCTGCGCGAGCGCGGCGAGGATCTGACCCTCCTGGCCCGGCACTTTGCGGCCAAGGCCTGCTCCCGCTACGGGCTGGCGCAAAAATCCCTCTCCCCGCAGCTCCTGCGCGCCTTGCGCGAGTACGGCTGGCCGGGCAATGTTCGCGAGCTGGGCAACGTACTGGAAGCCACGGTCATTGAGGCTGGAGCCGATCCCGTACTGTACCCAAAACACCTGCCGCATCTGGTGCGGCTCTCTTCCCTGACCGAAAACGAGGCGGACGCAGAGGCCGAACGGCCCGTTCGCGCCGTGCCAGGCGCCGTGCCAGGCGCTCTGCCCTCCTATGAGGCCTTCAAGCTGGAGCAGGACCGGGTGTACTTTCGGCAGCTCCTTGACGCCGCCGGCCGGGACATGCGCCGGGCCAGCCAGCTTTCCGGCCTGAGCGTGCCCAGCATCTACCGCCGGCTCAACCAGATCGGCCTGCCCACGCCGGGCAAGCACCGGGACTGACCCCGGGGCCAGGAGAATCAGGCTGCAAAGGTCGTCAACACCAGCCAGGACATGTACGCAACATAGCAGCACAACAGCACAAAGCCTTCCGGCCGGGTGATGGCCCCGGGCCGGCGCAGGCCGTACCCCAGAAAAAAGAGCGAGATGGTCAGCCCGGCCATGACCGGCATGTCCCGCCACAACACATCGCGGGTGACCTCCATGGGATGAATGCTGCCGGCAATGCCCACCACCACCAGGGTGTTGAACAGATTGGAGCCGATGATGTTGCCCAGGGCGATGTCGTCCTCCCCCTTGCGCGCCGCTGCCACGGACGAAGCCAGTTCCGGCAGGGAGGTGCCCAGGGCCACGATGGTCAGGCCAATGATCAGATCGCTCACCCCGAAGGCCTGGGCAATCTCCACAGCCCCCCAGACGAGCATCCGCGAGCTGACGAGCAGCAGGACCAGCCCCACGGCCACCCACAGCAGCGCCCGTTTCAGGGGCATGGGCTCGCCGGCGAACTCCTGCTCCATGTCGGTTTCCAGGGTGTCGGCCTCCTCCACTGCCCCAGCCCCGTTGGCGCAGCGCTCGCGCAGGCCCTGGCGGATGGTCCAGACCATCAGCCCGGCAAACACCAGCAACAGCATGGTGGCGTCCAGGCGGGAAAGCCAGCCGCCCGCCAGTTGCAGGATGGCCAGAATCGTCACCCCGGTCAGGATGGGCAGTTCCTTGCGCAGAATTTGCGATTGCACGGCAATGGGTTGGATCATGGCCGTGATGCCGATAATGCAGGCGATGTTGGTGATGTTGGAGCCATAGGCATTGCCGAGGGCAATGCCGGGCGAGCCCTGCCAGGACGCCAGGGCCGAAACGACCATCTCCGGTGCAGACGTGCCGAATCCAACAATAACCATGCCGATGAGCAGGGGCGGCATGCCGAAATGCCGGGCCGAGGCCGCAGATCCATCCACAAACTTATCCGCGCTCCAGACCAGCAGCCCCAGGCCGCAGACCATCGCCAACAACGCCAGGACCATGATCACGTCTCCAGGTGCGGCGTGCCGCACCGATGCTTTCAGGGAATTGTTCGAAAAATCAACAGGACGGCTATGCAGTGCCACGGGCGGCAGGGCTTGTCAAAGCGGGCCTGCAACAAAAGGCGGCGGGCAGGAGCCTGCTCCCGTCCGCCGCCGCAAGATCACTCATTTCGCAGAGTGCGTTAGTAGATCATTTCCTCTTCCTTGATCTGGAAGCTGAACTTCTTGAACACCCAGGCCTGGTAGGCAATGACCGCCGGGACCATCACCAGGGCCACGCCCAGCATGATGGACAGGGTCAGGGTGCTGGAGGCGGCGTTGTGAATGGTCACGGCATGTTCCACGCCAATGCTCGAAGGCAGCAGCGCCGGGTAGATGCCGGCCACGCCAAAAGCCGTGGTGCCGAAGATGGTCAGGCCGGAAAAGGCCCAGCTTTGCCACAGGTTGCGCTTGCCCAGGGCCACGCGGGTCACCACCAGGCTGGCCACGGGCAGGATGAGCAGCACCATCAGGTACGGGTATTTCAGGTAGTTGGCATACAGATCCGTGGCCAGGGCCGAGGCGGCCAGGAAAATCACCGCCAGCAGCACCAGGGCGGGCCAGATTTCCTCGGCCGTGCGGATGGCCCGCTGCCGCATCTCGTCGGGGGCCTTGATGGCCAGCCACACCGCGCCATGGTAGCAGAAGGCAGCCACAAAGAGCAGCCCGCCAGCCAGGGCGTACGGGTTCAACAGGCCGAAGAAGGTGCCCTGGCTCACGCCATCCTTCAGGGGCAGGCCCATGAAGATATTCGAGAAGGCCACGCCCAGGAGCAGCGCCGGCAGAAAGCTGCCGGCCACATGAAACACGTCCATGAGTTTCTTCAGGGCCGGGCTTTCGCTGATGTGCCGCAGCTCAAAGGTCACGCCCCGGAAAATCAGGGCAAAGAGCAGCAGATACAGCGGGGTGTACAGCTGCGAGAACATCACCGCATACGCGCCGGGGAAGGCCGCAAAGGTTACCCCGCCGGCGGTGATCAGCCAGACTTCGTTGCCGTCCCAGAAGGGGCCCTGGGCGTTATACATGATGCGTCGGTCAGTCTCGTTCTTGGCCAGGAAGGGCATGAGCGTGCCGATGCCGAAATCGAAGCCGTCCAGCACAAAGTACACGCCCCACAACACGCCCCAGAGGATGAACCAGATGGTCTCCAACATGGCTTATGTCTCCTTAGGCGGCTTTGGGTTCAGGGGTGCTGGCCTTTTCCGGACCCTTCACCGCGTACTTGCGCAGCAGGAAGAAGTCGATGGCCCCGAGCAGGGAATACACCAGGAAGAACGCTCCCAGGGAGACAGCCACCTGGCTTGCGCTTACGCCCACGGAATGGGCTTCTTCCGTGCGCATCAGCCCCCAGACGATCCAGGGCTGCCGGCCAATTTCCGCCACGGCCCAGCCGAATTCCAGCGCCAGATACGGCAGCGGAATGGCATACACCAGCACGCGCAGGAGCAGCCGCTTGCTTTCAATCTTGTTGCGCCACAGCCAGGCCAGACCGCCCAGGATGATGAACAGCGTGCCCAGGCCGACCATGGCCCGGAAGCTCAGGAAGGTCAACGTCACGGGCGGGCGGTCTTCCTTGGGGAATTCCTTCAGGCCCTTGACCTCGGCCATGGGGTCGTTGAAGGCCAGGATGGAAAGCACATAGGGAATCTTGATGAATTCAATGAGGTTGCGCTCATTTTTTTCATCGGGAACCACCAGCAGGGACATGCCGGCCGGCTTTTCCGTTTCCCAGAGCGATTCCATGGCCGCCAGCTTGGTGGGCTGCAGCCGGGCCACCTGATTGCCGTGATGGTGCCCCTGCACAGCCACGACCAGGGCGAACACGATGCCGAACAGTGCACCCAGCCGGAAGGATTTCTTGAAGAAATCCGTTTCATTATTCCGCAGCAGATGCCATGCGGAAATGCCCATCACAAAAAAGCCGGCGAGCATCCAGGAGCCGGAGACGGTATGGAAGAACTGGCTCCACCCGAAACCATTGGTGACGACCTCGAAGAAGTTGTCCAGCTCCGCCCGACCGTTGCGGATTACGTAGCCCACGGGATTCTGCATGAAGCCGTTGGCCAGGAGGATCCACAAGGCCGAGGTGTTGGTGGCAATGGCCACGATCCAGATGGCCGCATTGTGCATTTTCTTGGACAGGCGGTCCCAGCCGAAAACCCAGACCGCGATGAAGGTGGATTCCAGGAAGAACGCCACCGTGGCTTCCACAGCCAGGAGCGAGCCAAAGATATCGCCCACAAAGGTGGAGTACGTGGCCCAGTTGGTGCCAAACTGGAACTCCAGGGTGATGCCGGTCACCACGCCCAGGGCAAAGTTGATCAAAAACAGCCGGCCCCAGAACTTGGCCATGCGTTTGTAGGTTTCGTCGCCGGAGCGAACGTACTTCGTCTCCATAATGGCGACCAGGATGGACAGCCCCAGCGTGAGCGGGACAAACAAGAAGTGAAAAAATGACGCAACGGCAAATTGCCATCGCGACAACAACAAGGCGTCCATGGGAAACTCCTTGCGGTGTGTTAAAAGGTCATATAGTTGTGTATATCAACCAGACTATTTTCATCTGGCTTGATTGCCATTCGCCTCGTTTCCTTGAGGCTGCCATTTTTTTATAGGAGACTGAAAAAAATGCAACAAGAAGGGCAGGTTTACAGGATTTTTTTGTGCCCATCCTCTTCCGAAGCCAGCTATTCCATTAACATCCCATGAATTTTTTGCAACCAGCCGCCAATAAGATCCTCGCGGGGTAACGGTGCCGGCACCGTGCGCCCGCCATGCCCTCCGGTGCGGTAAGGTTCGCAACGGGTGCGTTGTCCTTCGGTCACAAAGAGGCTAGTGAAGAGACTGCACCGTTAGTCCAAGGAGAAAGGCATGCTTTGTCGTGTGTTCGTCGTGCTGTCCCTGGCCCTCTGCCTGGCCGCCTCTGCCATTGTCCCGGCCGCGGCCCAGCACCTGCTGCCTGCGGACGGGTTCAATAAGGTTCCCTGGGGCGCGCGTCTGGATCAGAAGGAAGGCTTTCATGCGCTGGTCGCCGACGGGCCCGTGGCCATTTATGCCCAGGAGCAGAACAGCTACACCTTTGGCGGCTTCGGTGTGGTGAAAATATACTATGCGGCCAAGGACGGCGTGTTTTTTGCCGCCTTCATGCCCATGCGCAACGAGGAGATGTACCGCCAGGTGTTCAACAGCCTGCGCCTGGAATTCGGCCAGCCAGAGCGCGAGGGCGACACCACCTTCGAAACCGCCCGCTGGACCCGCAACGGTATCCAGGCCATTCTTCAACATAGTAAAATCAATAATAGTTCACAGCTTTGCTATGTTTCGCAGGCATATGGCGATGCCGAGGTCCTGCAGCGGGCCCAGACGCTGTTCGGGACCATCAACACCTCGACCCTGGAACGCGATAGCTGGAACAACCCCAAACGGTTTGACCTGGACCTCTTCATCAAGAAGTAATCCTCATGCTCCTGCGCTGGAAGCTGTTCATCCTCCTGCTTTTCTTTGCCGCGGCCCCCATGCTGGCCGGCCGGCTCTACAACGCCAGCGCCTTCATGGAAATGCGCGGCGACCTTGTACGCCAGACCAACGCCACACTGGTGGAACGCGCCAGACAGGCTGTGTCCATGCAGGTGCTGGACCATGCCCGCCATGTCCGCCTGCAGGAGGAACTGCTTGAACTGGCCGTGCAGATGCAGGCCACCGGCCTGGCCTGGGGTGAGAACGACAGCACCGTCGCACCCGGCGCATCAGCCCGCAATGCCCCTGCACACCGCATGCGCGGCCCGGGTGGGATGCTCCTCAGGCCCGGGATGTTGTATCACCCGCCCGGGGCGGCGCCCTCGCCCGCAAACGGGCGTGACGAGAATGCCTCGCGTCTGGAGCCGGTCTTCGAGGCCGTGGCTGCCCGCTTTGGGGAACGCTTGTTGTGGCAGGCGGCCTGTCTGCCCGGCGCCAGTTTTGTGGTCTTTCCCCCGCCGGCCAATGCCCATGACGACAGCGCCCTGCTGGCCTTGCTGAACACCCTGCCAGCCAGCGACCAGCCGTTCTGGTCCGATCCCTTTGTGGATCCGCGCACCGGGCAGCTGGCCCTGGCTGTCTCCATGGGCAACGCCACGGCCGGGTTTGCCGTCTGCGCCGTGAACGGCCCCACCCTGTTGCACGGCGGCGGGCATCTGGACAATCTGTCCCCGCGTCTGGAAACCATGCTGGTGCGGCCTGCGGCCGAAGGCCAGGGCATTACCGTGCTGGCAGTGCAGGATCGGGCCGCGCCCTCTGCCGTTATCGCCGATGGCCCTGCCGGCGGCTGGAGGCAGCGTACCAAGGTGCTTGATGGTGCCGGGTTGCTGGAGGATATCCAGGCCGAACGCGCAGGCACGGCCATTTTGCAGCATGGTGACGAACCAGACGCCCCTGCCCTGCTCTGGGCCTATGCCCCCCTGGGGCGCGAGCGGCTCAGCCTGCTGGCCAGCCTGCCCCTGGATGATGTCACGTCCGAGACCAAGGCCCTGAAAGCGTTCATCGATCATCGTCTGGCAGACTTGCGCACCTTCAGCGCCAGTTCGTACGCCTTGCTTATGGTGCTGGCCTTTTTCTGCTCCCTGATCGTTTCCCGGCGCATGCAACTGCGGGTGGTGCGCCTGCTGCAGGGTTTTGCGCAGGTGGCGCAAGGCAACTTCGGCGTCCGTCTGGATGTCCGCTCCCGGGACGAGCTCGGCCAGCTGGCCCGGTCCTTCAACGCCATGGTCCCGGCCCTGGAAGAGCGCCTGCAGATCATGGAAGCCCTGGACCTGGCCCACACCATGCAGCAACGCCTGCTGCCGCTCACTCCCCCCAATGTGCCAGGGCTGGAGCTGGCCGGCGCCTGCCTGTACTGCGAGGCCACGGGCGGCGACTTTTATGATTATCTGACGCCTTCTGGCCGGGCTCTTGATGTGGTGGTGGGCGATGTGAGCGGCCATGGCCTCTCCGCCGCCCTGCTCATGGCCACCACCCGGGCCTGCCTGCGTCAGCGGGCCGCTCTGCGCTCCATGTGCTGCGGCGAGGTCCGGCTGGCCTGCAACGTGAACGACGTCAACCGCCAGTTGTGCCGCGATTTGTCTTTGTCCGGCAATTTCGTCACCCTGGCGTGCCTGCGCATCGTTCCCCGCACCGGGGAGATGACTTGGATCCGCGCCGGCCACGACCCTGCCCTGCTCTATGATCCTGTATCCGGCGCCATGGCCGAACTTTGCGGCGCAGGCATTCCCCTGGGCGTGGAAGAAAGCTGGCGGTACGAGGAACAGACCATGCAACTGCCCGTGGGACACATCCTGGCCATCGGCACCGATGGGATCTGGGAGGCCCAGAACCCGGCCGGCGAACGATATGGCAAGGCCCGCTTCCGCGAGGCCTTCCAGCGGCTGGCCACCTCCGCGGCGAGCCTGCAGCACGTGCTCGACGGCCTCCTGCTGGATCTGGAGGTCTTCCGCCAGGGAGCGCGGCAGGAGGACGATGTGACCTTGGTCCTGCTGCGTCGCAAGTCTCTGGACCTTGCAGGCCTGGGCCCAGAGCCTGATCCGGAACCGGAACCGGATTGCCCTGATCATCCCGACAACACCACATGCTCCGGAGGATGCGTTTCGTGACCGCGCCTGCTTCCCGTCTGGCGGCCCTGTTTTCCACTCTCGACGTTGGCCGGCTCACGCCTGACGCCCCCCTGGCCGGGCGCTGCACCTGGCGGATTGGAGGACCGGCCGATCTGCTGGTGGAGCCGGCCAGCACGGCCCAGCTCTCCAGGGCTCTGCGCACCTGCGCCGAGCATGGCCTGCCCTGTGTGGTCATCGGCGAGGGGTCCAACCTGCTTTTTGACGATGCCGGCCTGCGCGGCGTGGTCATCCGCCTGGGCCCGGCCTTTGCCGGCTTGCGTATCGAAGGAACCCGCGTCATGGCCGACGCCGGGGTGCAGGTGGCCGATCTCGCCTGGGCCGCCCAACGCGAAGGGCTGGCCGGCCTGGAGCACATCGTCGGTATCCCCGGTGCGCTGGGCGGGCTCATCGCCATGAACGGCGGCAGCCGCCGCCAGGCCATCGGCGATGTCATCGTCAGCGTCACGGCCATGACCCGCACCGGCGAGCCCCTGGACTTCCCCTGCGCGGCCTGCGGGTTTGGCTACCGGACCAGCATCTTTCAACAGAATGCCTGCATCGTCACCGGCGCGGTGCTGGAGCTGCCTTCAGCCGACCCCGCGGTCATCAAGGCCGCCATGGACGCCGATCTGGCCGAGCGGGAGGCCAAGTTCCCCCTGGATCTGCCCAGCTGCGGCTCGGTCTTTAAAAATTCCGACGCCATGTACGCGGCCTATGGCCCGCCAGGAAAGGTCATTGAAGACACGCAGCTCAAGGGACTGACGGTGGGCAACTGTCAGGTTTCCCACAAGCACGCCAATTTTTTCGTCAACCTTGGGGGATCCACCTCGAAGGACATGCTGGCCCTCATTCATGAGGTCCGAAGGCAGGTGCTCGAACGCACCGGCCTGCCCTTTGAATGCGAAGTCCGCTACGTCTCGCCCCAGGGGCGTATCATGCCTGCCCATGAAGCCGCTGCCCTCGCTGCGGACCACTGAGCACGCCGCAGCAGGCAGCATGCTCCCTGCCTGAAGAGAAAAACGCGCGGCGCCCGGCGGAACAGTATGACCGTTCCGCCGGGCGCCGTTTTGTTCATTTCGGGCGTTGCCCGCTAGCTGCCCACCATACCGCGCTGCGGCGGCGTTCAGCAAATCTCGTCGTACATCATCCGGTCTTTGTACTCGGCCTTTTTGCCCTTGTTCCACTGGCTCACGGGCCGGTAGTAGCCCACGATGCGGGTGAAGACCTCAGCCTCCTCGCCGCATACGGGGCAGGCGTGGTGCTCGCCGCGGATGTAGCCATGTTCCTTGCACACCGAGAAGGTGGGGGTGATGGAGAGGTAAGGAATCTTCGTTTCAGAGAAGGCCTTGACGATGAAGCGCTGCAAGGCCTTGGTATCGGCCACGGCCTCGCCAAGGAAGGTGTGGAACACCGTGCCTCCGGTGTAGAGGGGCTGCAGCTTGTTCTGGTGTTCCAGGGCAAAGACCACGTCTTCGGTCAGGCCCACGGGCAGGGTGGTGGAGTTGGTGTAGTACGGCGTACCGTTGCCCGAGGCCTGGATTTCCGAGTACAGGCCCTTGTCGATCTTGGCCAGACGGTAGCTGGTGCCTTCGGCCGGGGTGGCTTCCAGGTTGTACAGGTTGCCGGTGGTTTCCTGGTAGCCCACGGTCAGCTCGCGAAGATGATTGAGCACGCGCTGCATCAGGCGGATGCCGGCGTCGGTCTCAATGCCTTTGCCCAGCAGGTTCATGCAGGCCTCATGCCCGCCCACCAGCCCGATGGTGGAAAAGTGGCCGGCGTAGCCGTTCTTGAGGTAGCGGCGCGTCCAGGGGAAGAGGCCCTTGTCCAGGTTGTTCTGGATCAGCTTGCGTTTGAACTCCAGGGCGTCCCGGGCCAGGCCGGCGTATTCCGAGAGCAGGTCCAGAAAATCTTCCTCCCCCTGAGCCAGATAGGCCAGCTTGGGCAGGTTGAGCGTCACCACGCCGATGGAGCCGGTCAGGTCGCCGGCGCCAAAGAGCCCGCCGGTCTTCTTGCGCAGCTCGCGCAGGTCCATCTGCAGACGGCAACACATGGACCGCACGTCTTCGGGGTTCAGGTCCGAGGAGATGAAGTTCTGGAAGTACGGCGCACCGTACTTGGCCGTGAGCTGCAGCAGCATCTCGCCCAGGTCGCTTTCCCAGGGGAAGTCCTTGGTGATGTTGTACGTGGGGATGGGAAAGGAGAAGATGCGGCCGTGGTAGTCGCCCTCGTTCATCACTTCCAGGAAGGCGCGGTTGATCATGTCCATTTCGACGCGGTAGTCGCCGTAGGGGGTGTCGGTGATCTGGCCGCCGATGATGGCCCCTTCCCTGGCGATGTGCGAGGGGGGCACGAGGTCGAAGGACAGGTTGGTGAAGGGCGACTGGCCGCCCCAGCGCGAAGTGGTGTTCAGGTTGAACACAAACTTCTGCATGGCCTGCTTGACCTGGGTGTAGGAAAGGCCATCGTGCCGGATGAAGGGCGCGAGGTAGGTATCCACGTTGTTGAAGGCCTGGGCGCCGGCCCATTCGTTCTGCAGCGTCCCCAGGAAGTTGACCATCTGCCCGAGAATGGAGTCGAAGTGCCGGGCCGGGCCGGCGGAGGAACGGCCGTCCAGGTTGAAGCCTTCCAGCAGCAGATCCCGGAGGCTCCAGCCTGCGCAGTAGCCAGCCAGGCCGAAGGAGAGGTCGTGGATATGGAAGTAGCCGTGGTTGTGGGCGTCGCGCACTTCCTCGGGGTATTTTTCCAGGGAATACCGGGCCTGGATGGTGCCGGAGAGGTGCAGCATGAGCCCCTGGAAGCTGTGGCTCATGTTCGCGTTTTCATTGACGCGCCAGTCGGCCTTGTCCAGGTAGTTGTCGATGGTCTCGGCCACGTCGAGATAGGCGGCCTTGTGCTCGCGCAGTTCCCGGCGCTTTTCCCGGTACAGAATGTACTTCCTGGCCACAGTGAAGAGCCGGCTCTCCATGAGCACCTGCTCGACGGTATCCTGCACCAGCTCCTGCGCGGCGACGTCATGGTCTTCGAGCCTGGCTTCCACCTTGCGCGCCAGCCGCTTGGACAGCAGGGGGTCCTTGACGCCGCTGGCGTTCAGGGCCTTGAGGATTGCGGTGGCGATGCGGTCAAACGACCACGTTTCCAGACAGCCGTCTCGCTTGCAGATCTGTGCGGGCATACTGCTTCGGCTCCTTGTACGGTTGCAGCGTCAATGCATGTCCCGCCGGCAGCTGTCGGCGGGTATCCTCGATATCCTCGGGGGTCAGCAGCGGCACCGTGGTGCAGCGGAAGGCAAAAACCCCGGGCATGCGCGAGGCCATGGCAAACAGGTATTTGAGGTTCCAGGCCGCAGTGGCGGTTTCCACACACGCGCCGGTCAATTCCGGATACAGCCGCCACGGCCCTTTGACGTCCACCGCCACGGCGGCAATCAGACGTTTTTCCAGCAGGGACTCGACCACGTCCGGCAACATGCCGTTGGTGTCCAGCTTGACCGGCAGGCCCAGGGCGGCAATATCCCCAAGCACGACCTCCAGGCCGGGAACGCAGCTGGCCTCACCGCCGCTGACCACCACGCCGTCCAGCCAGCGGGCGCGGGCCTTCAGAAACCTGAGCACCTCGGCACGATCCAGGGAGGGGACCGAGCCGGGCGCCCAGGCAATGCGCGCATTATGACAGGTGGGGCAGGCCAGGTTGCAGCCCCCGAAAAAAAGCACGCAGCTGTTGCGGCCCGGCCAGTCGCAAAAACTGAGCCGTTCCATCCCCTTGAGCTGCTCCCATCCGGAGGCGGGAGCAGGGGTGCATACGGGCGCTGCAACGCGTTGGACGCACGAAGCGCCGGACGCGCACAAGGAACGGGATGTGGCGACGGACATGGCACACCTGAAGAGGCCCAGGCTAAAGTCAAGAGTTAGTTTAGAGAATTTCGCAAAGTGATTGAGAGGCAGTCTACTGTTACTCTTGTGTAATGTACAGGCTTGCTCTGCAGAAAAATTGGTTGAATTTTGTATCCATATGCAACCGCAGTAGAAATTTTTCAGTTCTCGCATTTTGGCTGCATTGGGTCTTTTTGTTCCATGTGTCACGAAGCATACGTTCCGCGAGAATTCCAATCCCACAGTTACGAACAGCTGTGAAATTCTCGCAAAATTTTTCAAAATATCATGCTTTTGCGTTGTTGAAAGTTTTTCCGCAGGCTTTGATTGCGCAATGTTCTTGTGGAATAGTCCGAAGGCATCTTTTTCTGCCCTGCGCAGCCTCTGCCGGTCTGTTGCCTGACCGGCAGAGGCAAAAAAAGACGTCCCCCTTGCGGAGGACGTCCTGCAGTGTAGCGATCAGACAGAGACGGCGGCGGCCGTCTGCGTTATTCAAAAATCTTGTCGATTTTCTGCTTCAGCGTTTCTGCCGTGAAAGGCTTGACGATGTAGTTGGACACCTTGGCCTGCACCGCCTCGATGACGTTTTCCTGCTGCGCTTCCGCAGTAACCATAAGGAACGGCAGGTCATGAAACTCTTCGCTGGCGCGGACCTTGCGCAGGAGCTCGATGCCGGTCATGTTCGGCATGTTCCAGTCGGAAATGATGAAATCAATTCCGCCCTTGTTGAGTGTTTCCCAGGCGTTCGCGCCGTCGTCGGCTTCTTCGATATTGTTGAAGCCCAGTTGCCGCAGGATATTCTTGACGATGCGGCGCATGGTGGAAAAGTCGTCCACAACGAGGATGCGCATGGTGGTATCGGCTGGCATTGTGCTCTCTCCCTGCTCTCAATAACTTTAGGTGTGCAGCAGCCTTGCAATTGTGGACTGCAATGCTTGCATTGTAAAGGGCTTTTTGAGGAATTCGTCCACACCGGCCTGCATGGCCTGCTCGCGCTGGGACACAGTGGACTCCGTGGTGGCCATGACAACCGGAATGCGTTTGAACGCCAGCTTGGCCCGCAGCTGCCGGACAAAGGCCACACCATCCATTACCGGCATGTTCATGTCCACAATGAGACACTGGATGCCCTCTGCATCTGACTCCAAAATATCCAAGGCATGCCGGCCATGTTCGGCCACCAGCACTTCCATTCCCAGCCCGGCGCCCACGCCAAGGTAGAAGCTGCGCATGGCTGCGGAATCGTCTATGGCCAGCAGCTTCACGCCGGTGCCGGCTGCGGGCAGGGCGTCCCGCCGTATTGACAGGCGGGCCAGGGCATCTCTGGCCCCTTGGTCACCCTGATTCTCCTGATCCCCCTGGCCGGCCAGAGTCTGCAGGCAGGCCATGTGCCGGGCCAGGGCGTCTGCCGTGCCTTCATTGAGCAGATATTCCACCAGCAATCCCCGGAGTTCCGGGTTCTGATGCATGGCCAGAAGCAACTCCGGCGCGGAGGCTGCCGCCAGGGCGCGGATCATGCGGCTCTGCCGAAGCGGCGCGGCAACCAGCACCGCAGCCAGAAACCGCTCGGCCAGGGCCGGGGAGAACTGCCCCTCAATGGCATGCACCAGGGCAATACAGCCAGCAGGGTCAGCCTCCGCCTCCCAGGCGCTCAGCAGGTGCATCTTGCCGGCCAGAGAAGGCATGCGGCCCAGGGCCTCGTAGGCTGCAAAGCGTTGCGTGGGCGAGGCAAGCCGGCCGGCTTCCAGGCTGTCAAGGATGGCGTTCACGCCGCGCTTGTGGGCGATGCGGCCCAGCAGATTGGCAGCCATGATGGTCAGATCGGCGTCCGCATCGTTTTCCAGGGCAGCGATGAGCTGCGGCAGGGCGCGCTCGCCCTGGGCGGCCAGGGCATCGTGCACCAGCCGGCGGGCCGTGGCGTTCGGGTGGCGCATGTGGCCGGCCAGCACCTCCAGGGCGCCCGGGCAGTGGGCCATGGCCAGATCGCCCAGCGCATCCAGGGCATTCCACAGTGGCGCCTCGCACATCAAATCCGAACAGCATTGTCCGGCCACAACGGAGCGCTCCAAGAGCGCCGCCAGGCCGGGCAGGCTTTCACAGTCCTGCAGGGCTCCGAGCATGCTCAGGCAGACCCCGGCAATGAGCGGTTCAGGATGGTCCAGATGCAACCGGAACACCGGCAGCGCCCCTGCAGCGCGCAAGGCGTCCAGATCCAGCTGCGCCAGGGCCGTGAGCACTTCGAGCAGCACATCCGTTTGCCGGGCGTTTTCCCTGGCCAGCGCAACCAAGTCGGCCAGGGCCTGCGCGGCGTCGGGAGATTGCATGTTCAGGGAGGCGGCGGCATGCACGGCGGCCCGCTGCACCTGGGGATTGTCGTGCCCCAGGGCGCGGGATATCCACACAGGGTGCGCCAAAAACAGGGTCCGCAGCACCCCGCGCGCCATGGCGTCCACGGCGGCATCGCCAAGTGGAGTGGCGGCAAGCTCCAGCAACGCCGGAGCGTCCTGCTCATCCAGACGGAGATTCGCCTCCATGAGCAGACGCATCTGTTCGGCAAAGCCGAGAGTTCTGAGAGCGTCGAGACTGGCCATGGCAAAGGTCCCCAGGAATGGCTCACACCGCGTGGCTATTCAAACACGAATTCCACGTAAAATGGCCCGTGATCCGTTTCAAAAGGAATACACACGACAGGCTGCGAGGTGATGTGGGTGATGGTGTGGTTGTCGCCCATGATGACGGATGGCGTGGAGCCGTGAAAATTCAGCCCCATCTCCGCCAGCGAGGCTCGTGCCTGCCCGGAAATCATATTGGTGACCTCGCCCACGGCGTCCTTGGCATCCTGCACGATGTCCTGCACATCGTCCCCCAGCATGGCCTTGACCACAGCCACGGCGCACTTCTTGGTGAACGAGACGGAAATGCTGCCATTCTTGGCCCCGGTGAAGCCCACGATGGCCGACACGTCGCCCTGCGCGGTGCGGTCCTTCTTGACAAATGGCTTCCCTGGCTTGGGTTCTATCATGGCCATGGTGGAAAGCACGCTGATGGTCGCCTTGACAAACGGCTTTGCAATTTCCACCCCGGTGGACTGTGTCATGACACGCAGCTCCTTGTCCCAATGTCTTGTTGCGGCCTTGCGCTCTTGCGGGCGGCGCGTCTTGGCCCTCCCGGACCCTCGCCAGGACGCGCAAGGCCCCCCCTGGGCCTCCCTTCCTTGACGGCGCACAGACGCCAACGAACGTATGGGCATGCATATCCAGATGTCGCATCGCTGTCCAGTCCATCACCCCGCACCTTCAATTTGTCACATGAAAACACACCTCCCCGACGGCGCAAATTTGTTCTTGACGATCTCAGTCCCAGTTTCGCATACAGATGCAAGCGTGGATATGCGAGGGATTTCCCGTATGCCTTCAACCTCTCAGGCCGCCTGAGGCAGCAATACACACCATGCAGGCCAATATACAGGACGGCAACGTCACCCAGCATGTCATCCTCATCGTGGATGACGAACCTATCAACCTCAAGTTGTTGGGAACGCATCTGCGCAAGCGCGGATACGTGGTGGTGGAGGCAGACAGCGGCCGGGCAGCCTTGGAAATTGCCAAAACCGGCCCTGACCTCATCCTCCTCGATATCATGATGCCCGGCCTCGATGGCCTGGAAACCTGCAAACTGCTCAAGGAAGATCCGGCCGTTCGGGATATTCCCGTCATCTTTCTGTCTGCCCTGAGCGATGTGGAAGTGAAAACCAAAGGCTTTGAAGCCGGCGGGGTGGATTACGTTTCCAAGCCCTTCGACTCCCGCGAGCTCATGGCCCGAGTGACCACGCAACTGACCCTGCGCCGCCAGGAACGCCAGCTGCGAGCCTACGCCAATGCCCTGGAAGGCGAAGTGCAGGAACGTTCCGAGCAGCTGGACCAGACCCGGCAGTCGCTGGAAAAATCCGAACTGCTGTACCGGACGCTCTTCGAAAGCACCGGCACCGCCCTGGCCGTCCTTGATGAGGCCGGCCGGGTCAAAGTGTTCAATCATGAGTTCGTGGTGATCACCGGTCACCCGCAAGACCGGCTGGCCGACAATTTTTCCGCCTTCTCCATCGTGCACCCGGACGACCTTGAACGAGTGCGGAACAACCACCACCTGCGCCGTCAGGACCCGGCGCTGGCGCCGCAACGTTATGAGTTCAGGCTCCAGCGCGCCAATGGGGAGCTCCGCTTCGTGGCCCTGGCCGTGAGCATGATCCCCAATACAGCGGACAGCGTCATCTCCCTGCTCGATATTACCGACCGCAAGCGCGCCGAAGAGCAGGTGCTGTACCACGCCCTGCACGATACCCTCACCGACCTGCCCAACCGGGCCCTGCTCCTGGATGCGCTCGGTAAGGAGCTGGAACGCGCCAGGACGGATCCGTACCACAAATTCTGCGTGCTGCTTCTGGACCTGGACCGCTTCAACATGATCAACGAAAGCCTGGGGCACACCATCGGGGACGACCTCCTCGTGGCTCTGGCCGCACGGCTGACCGGCTCACTGGAAGTGATGCACGCCGGCAAATTCCTGGTGGCCCGGCTGGGGGGCGATGAATTCGCCATCCTGCTTTCCGAACTCCCGCATTTTGATGATGCCGCGCGCATTGCAGACCACTTGCTGGGCACGGTGCGCATCCCCTTCGCCCTTTCCGGCCAGGAACTGGTGACCACAGCCAGCATCGGCATCGCCGGCAGCCACATTGCCTATGACAAGGCCGAGGTCATCCTGCGTGATGCAGACACGGCCCTGCACCGCGCCAAGCTGCGCGGCAAGGCCCGCTACGAGGTGTTTGATCAGGAAATGCACCTGAAGGCCCGCCAGCTCATGCAGCTGGTGACCGACCTGCGTCTGGCCATCCGCAACCGCGAGTTTGTGGTCCACTATCAGCCCATCGTGTCCCTGAAGTCCGGCAAGGTCCGCGGCTTTGAAGCGCTCATCCGCTGGATGCATCCCGAGCGCGGCATGGTCAGCCCCGGCGAGTTCATTCCCGTGGCCGAGGAGTCCGGGCTTATCGTGCCCATCGGCCAGTGGGTGCTCCGGGAAGCCTGCGCCACCATGAGCCGGATGGGATGCGAGCTTTCCGCGCACAACGGTGGCGAGCCCCTGTGTCTGATGCTCTCCGTCAATCTCTCGGGCAAACAGTTCGGCCAGGAAGACATCTTTGACCAGGTCAAACGCGTCCTGGACGAAACGCAGTTCCCCCCGCACTGCCTGAAGCTGGAAATTACCGAAAGTGTGGTCATGGAGAACGCCCAGACCGCCATTGCCCTGCTGCAGCGGCTCAAGACCCTGGAAGTGCAGATCTCCATCGACGACTTCGGCACCGGCTACTCCTCCCTTTCCTACCTGCAGCGCTTCCCCGTGGATATGCTCAAGATTGACCGCTCCTTCGTCAGCCGCATGTCCCAGGGCAGCGAAAACATGGAAATCGCCCGCACCATCGTGGCCCTGGCCCACAGCCTGGACATGAAAGTGGTGGCCGAGGGCGTGGAAACCTTCGAGCAGGCCCAGCTCCTGCGCCAGCTCGGCTGCGAATACTGCCAGGGCTATTACTTTGCAAGGCCCATGGATCTTGAATCGTTGGAGAAACAGGGGTTGTTCCTGAAGACGTTCAACCTGGACACCCCCCTGGAATAAGCGCATGCGACTGGCCTGCTGGAACGTGAACGGCATCCGCGCCGCCTGGGGCAAAGGATTTGGGGAATGGCTCTCTGCCTCCACGGCGGACATCATCTGCCTGCAGGAAACCAAGGTCCACCCTGACCAGCTGGGCGAAGCCGAACGCCAGCCCCCGGGCTGGTGGAGCGCCTGGCACTGGGCAACCAAAAAGAAAGGCTACTCCGGGGTTGCCTGCTTTGCCAGAACACCACCCCTCCACTGGTCCATGGATCTGGCCAACGAGCTGTTCCACGGAGAGGGCCGCTGCCTGCACCTTGAGTACCCCGCCTTTCACCTCCTGAATATCTATTTTCCCAATGGCCAGATGAACCAGGAGCGCCTGGACTACAAGATGGGCTACTACGACGCCTTTCTGGACCACGCCCAGACCCTGCGCAAGACCAAACCGGTCATCGTTTGCGGCGACTTCAACACCGCCCATACCGAGCTCGACATTGCCCGGCCCAAGGAAAACGAAAAGACCTCCGGCTTCCTGCCCATTGAACGCGCCTGGATGGACCGTTTCGAGGCCGCCGGCTATGTGGACACCTTCCGCCACCTCCATCCCGGCGAAAAGGACCACTACACCTGGTGGAGCTTCCGGGCCAATGCCCGGGCACGCAATGTGGGCTGGCGCATCGATTACTTTTATGTTTCCTCCGAGTTGACCGACGCCATTGAAGACGCCTGGATCGAACCCGACATCATGGGCTCGGACCACTGCCCCATCGGCCTGGAGATCAATCTTTCCCTGGCGTAATACGCTTGAGACGGCCAGAGTATTGCGATTTGATTGCGATTCCTGCCTGATCGCATTGCGATCCTAAACGCAACCTGCATTGCGATTCCCCCGCGATTCCTGCTGCATTGACATCTCCCGCGTCCTGCATGAATGTCGGGGCGTTTGTGTTTCGGACACGCAGCCTGCCCCCTCCATGCTGATGCGGACAGGCCGCTGCCACGGAGGTATCCATGCCCACCCCGCCGACGTACACCCTTGAGGCCGCTGCCACTGCCAACGCACTGCTGGCGCCGGCTGCCGGCGTCAGACCCCGCCGCACTCCCAAAACCGCCGCCTGGGCCGACTGGTTGCAGATGTGTACCGGCGCGCTGCTCATCGTCTTCATGTGGTCCCACATGCTGCTTGTTTCCAGCGTCTTGCTGGGCGCGTCCGTCATGAACAGCCTGGCCGGGTTCTTCGAGGCCACTGGCCTGGCCCAGCTGGGCGGACCCTGCATCGGCCTGCTCTTTTTGCTGCATTTTGTCCTGGCGGCCCGGCGCATTCCCTTCCGTCAGGCCGAGCAGCGCGCTGTGATCGAACATGCCCGGCTGCTCAAACATACCGACACCTGGCTGTGGCTGGTGCAGGTGGCTTCCGCGCTGGCGGTGCTGGTGCTGGGCTGCATCCACATGTGGACCGTGCTGGCCGATCTGCCCATTACCGCAGCCAAAAGCGCCGCCCGCGTGCAGCAATGGCCCTGGACCCTGCTCTACCTCGTGCTGTTGCCCATGGTGGAACTGCACGTGTCCATTGGCTTCTACCGCATCGGCGTCAAATGGGGGTTCATCTCCCGAGCCCGCCGTCCCCTGGGCCTGAAGGCGGAAAAGCTGCTTACCGCGGTCTTCCTGGCCATTGGCATCCTCACTCTCATCCGCTTCCTGACGCTGAGCGCGGCATAAAGGACCGGCCATGCAGACTATTTATACCGACGTGCTCTGTCTTGGCGCAGGCCTGGCCGGGGAACGCGCCGCCGTGGAGGCGGCCCAGGCAGGCTTGGGCGTCATTTGCATTTCCCTGGTGCCGGCCCGGCGTTCGCATTCGGTCTGCGCCCAGGGGGGGATGCAGGCCGCCCTGGGCAATTGCGCCATGGGCGCCGGCGACAGCCCGGACATCCATTTTGAAGACACGGTCAAGGGCTCGGACTGGGGCTGCGATCAGGAAGTCGCCCGTCTTTTTGCGAACACTGCCCCCGTGGAGATGCGGCGACTGGCCCACTGGGGCGTGCCCTGGAATCGCGTCGTCCCCGGGGTGCACGTGTATTACAAGGGTGGCAAGCCATTCAAGAAGCAGGAAAAAAAGGAGAACGAGGGGCTGATCAACGCCCGCGCCTTCGGCGGCACCGCCAAATGGCGCACCTGCTTCGCCTCCGACGGCGCCGGCCACAGCGTGCTCTACACCATGGACAACCGCGCCGCCCAGCTCGGCGTGGCCGTCCATGACCGCATGGAAGCCCTCTCCCTCATCCACGACGGCCACACCTGCCTGGGCGCGGTAGTCCGCTCCCTGCGCACGGGCGAGCTGACGGCCTATCTGGCCAAGGCCACCCTCATCGCCACGGGCGGCTTCGGCCGCATCTACCGGCACTCCACCAACGCCGTCATCAACGACGGCGGCGGCCATATCGCCGCCCTGGATACCGGCATCGTCCCCCTGGGGAACATGGAGGCCGTGCAGTTCCACCCCACCGGCATCGTGCCCACGGATATTCTGGTGACCGAAGGCTGCCGCGGCGATGGCGGCACCCTCCTGGACGTGAACGAAGAGCGCTTCATGCAGATTTACGAGCCCGAAAAGGCCGAACTGGCCTCCCGGGACGTGGTCTCGCGCTGGATGACCCACCACATCCGCCAGGGCAAGGGCGTGCCCGGCCCCTATGGCGACCATCTCTGGCTGGACATCCGCCACCTGGGCGAAAAGCACATCCGCACCAAACTGCGGGAGGTGGACGAGATCTGCCAGTCCTTCCTGGGCATCGATCCCGTCCGCCAGCTCATCCCCGTCCGCCCCACCCAGCACTATTCCATGGGCGGCGTGCGCACGGATAAGACCGGCGCGGCCTATGGGCTCAAGGGCCTGTTCAGCGCCGGAGAATCCGCCTGCTGGGACATGCACGGCTTCAACCGTCTGGGCGGCAACTCCCTGGCCGAGACCGTGGTGGCCGGGGGCATTGTGGGCAAGACCATGGTGGAATACGCCCTGGGCGCGGATGTGGCCTTCCGTTCCGGTCTGGTGGCCGACGCCGTGGCCCGGGATCAGGCCCGCATTGATGCATTGCGGCAGGGCCTCTCGGGCACGGAGAATGTGTATGACGTTCGGGAAGCCATGTTCGACGTGCTGGAAGAAGCCGCGGGCATCTACCGCAATGGCAAGGACCTGGAAACCGGCGTGGCCCGGCTGCAGGAGATTCATCTTCGCGCCCGTCGTCTCAAACTGCGTTCCGGCGGTCTGGGGGCAAGCCCGGAGATGGCCCTGGCCCTGCGGCTGCCCGGCATGGTCCGCCTGGCCCTCTGCGTGACCTACGGCGCGCTCAAGCGCACGGAATCCCGCGGCTCCCACACCCGCGAGGACTTCCCCGAACGCAACGACCGCGACTGGCTCAACAGAACCCTGGCCACCTGGCCCAACCCCTGGCCGGATTATGCCGAACTGCCGACCCTGCAGTACGAGCCGGCGTCCCCGGTCTGGCACCTGCCTCCTGGCGACCGCGGCTATGGCGGCGGTTCAATCATCCCCGCCGCAACCCCCACTGCCGGCACGGGCGAGTAAGGAATCCCCATGGCCAGAAACCTGACCTTTCACATCTTCCGCCACAATCCTGCGGACCCTGCCTCCACGCCGCACCTGGAAACCTTCGTGCTCAACGAAACTGCGGCCATGACCCTCTTCATCGCCCTCAACCGCATCCGGGAGGAGCACGACCCCGGCCTGCAGTTCGATTTCTGCTGTCGCGCTGGCGTCTGTGGTTCCTGCGCCATGGTCATCAATGGCCGCCCGGGTCTGGCCTGCCACACCAAAACCCGCGACCTCCCCGAGCACATCACCCTGCTACCCCTGCCTTTTTTCAAGCTGGTTGGCGACTTGAGCGTGGATACCGGTGTCTGGTTCCGGGACATGTACCAGCGCGTGGAAAGCTGGATCCACACCAGCAAGGAATTTGATCCCGGCAAAAGAGAATCCCGCATGGCCAACAGCACCGCCGAGGCCATCTATGAGCTGGACCGTTGCATCGAGTGCGGCTGCTGCATTGCCGCCTGCGGCACGGCCCGCATGCGCGAGGACTTCCTGGGAGCTGCCGCGCTGAACCGCGTGGCCCGCTTCCGCCTGGACCCCCGCGATGAACGCAAGGATGCCGACTACTTCCACCTCATCGGTGACGATACGGGCATCTTCGGCTGCATGGGGCTGCTGGCCTGCGAGGACGTCTGCCCCAAGCACCTGCCCTTGCAGGATCAGCTGGCCGCCCTGCGCCGCAAGATGGCCGGCACGGCCCTGAAGCGCTCGCTGCCTTTTTTCCGGGACGTGAAGAAGGCGAAAAAGAAGTAGTCCCAAGCCGCGGCGCCGCTTTGCGCAGGAGCCGCCGTGCTGGCGGGCGCCCTTACAGCTCCCCGAATTCAGAAGCCCGGAGGGTCACGCCCAGGGCCTGGGCGCGTTGGGTGAATTCATGCACCAGTGCTTCCAGCTCCTGGCGCTGGGACTCGGTATGCAGGCAGTGCAGGGTCAGCAGACGGCGGCTGGGCGTGTGCGCATGCGCGGCCGGGTCCAGCAGCGGTGCGAGCACATCCATGGCCTCCCGGGCCGAGGCGAAACGCGCGGCCGGATCCTTCATGGTGCAGCGCAGGATGAACTCACGCAGGGGAGGCGGCAGGTCGGGCGCCAGTCCCGTTGGCCCGCACGGGTCTGGAAACGGCTGCGAGAGGTGTTGTTCCTCTATTTCGATGATATCCTCCGCCTCAAAGGGCAGCCGCCCCGTGACCAGCTCATAGGCCGTGCACCCCAGGGCGTAAAAATCCGTGCGCGGATCCAGCGCGCCTCCCAGAATCTGCTCGGGCGCCATGTAGGCCGCCGTGCCCTCAAAGCAGCGGTCATCCAGGCCGGTGATGCAGGCCAGGCCAAAGTCCAGGATCTTCAGCGGGCCACAGAAGGGCAGAAACACATTGGCCGGCTTGATGTCTCGATGGATGATCCCGTGGCTGTGGGCATAGTCCAGGCCCTGACAGATCTGAAAGAGAATATCCGCCGCCTGCAGCGGGCGCAGCCGCCCCTGACGGCGCAGCTCCTCCTTCAAGGACCGGCCCTCCAGGCGCTCCATGATGATGAAAATGGTCCGGCAGCGCTCCTCGATATCGTAGATGCGCACAATATTTGGATGATTGAGCCTGGCGATTACCTGGGCCTCGCGGCGGAAGGTGGCCGCGAAGTCCGGCTCCATGGCCAGCGTGTGCTTGAGCATCTTGATGGCCACGGGCAGGCCGAGGATGTCATGCACGCCGGCGTACACCAGGGCGTAGCCGCCCTGGCCCAGCTTGCTTTGGATGCGGTAGCGGCCCACCACACGATCTGCGGCATGCAGGGCGCTTTCCAGACGGTGAGTGAGCAGCTCCGTGAGAAACTGCCGCAATTCCGGGGCAGTGGCCGCCATGGTCTCGAAGTCGCGGGCCTGGAGCTCCCAGGCAATCACGGCATCCTCGGCGGTGACCGTGGCGCTGCGACGGTCACCGGTCAGGGCAGCCATCTCCCCGACCACTTCGCCGGGGCCCAGGCGGGCTTCCTCGTATTGGCGGCCGTCCTTCTCCACCAACACCTTGCAGACTCCGGACTGGATGATGAAAAGCGAGTTGCCTGCCTCGGCCTGCTCCATGAGCCGTGCACCAATATCGAACTGACGCTGTCGCAGCAGGGCCAGCACGGGCGGCAGTTCTTCCACCTCCAGAATCGAGAGGAATGGTGCGCGCAGCAGGGCATCCAAATCCTTGCGCAACACCGCCTGCCCGGGAGACAGGACGGTTTCCGCCGGCGATGTTTCCACCAGCCGGAACAAGCCGCTCACGCCATGGGGGACCGCCTTGGCCCGAATCCGCCGCCAGACCGTCACCAGGGGGCCTGCCGCGGTGCGAATCAGGCAATCCAGCGCCGCACCAGTCTCCAGGCACGGGTGATCGCCAAGCACAGGATCAAGCGGCAGGGCCAGGATGTCATGCGGCCAGAGCGTGCCGAAGAGCCGCACCGGGCGGTCCTGGCAGGAGGTCACCACCACCAGCGACGGCGCCACGGCGTGTTCTTCCCGCCGCCTGCGTTCGCGTCGGCCGGGCCGGGGGAGGGTCAGGGTTTTGGATACATCGTGTGCCATTTTTGGAAGATGGCACGAGCGCGGCCAGAGGGCAAGAGGGGGACGACCTTACCGAGCATTTGCGGCAGCATATCATGGCAAGGTACATTCTTTGCATGAAAATGAATCAGGAAGAGGCCTGGAAGATTTTTCCCACGGCCCTTTCCGGATCTTGGCGGCACCTGCCCCCTGCCCTGCTGCCGAGATGCGCCGGCCCGGATTGCCCCCGGGCCGGCGTTTTTGCTCGTGTTGCGTCCTCACACGGTGTCCATACAGGAAAGACACAGCACTAGGCGCTCAACCAGTCGAGCAGCCACAGGCTGCCCAGCCCCACGAGAATCACCACCAGGATATTGCGTGATTTCCAGGCCGCCAGCACCGCCAGCGCGCCAGCCAGGAGTCGCGTCCATGAGGAAATCCCGAGCACATTCTCGCCATGCAGGAGAAACATCGGGGTGACCAGGGCCGTGAGCGCTGCCGGGGGGATGAACCGCAACCCCCGTCGCAGCCCATCGGGCATTTCCCAACGACCTTCAAGGAAAAAGAAACAGAAACGCTGCACAAAGGCCCCAAGCGCCAGCAGCAGGCTGGCAATCCAGAAATCCGGGGCGTTCATCATGGCTTCACCGTCCTTTGCGGTGGGACGATTTCATGTGGCGTGACTCCGCCACCATGCCGGCCACTATGCCAATGCCTGCCCCGGCCATCAGTCCGAGCCCCTTGGGCATCCAGTCCAGCAGCAAGGCCGACACCCCGGCCACCAGGGCGGCAATTTTCGCCGGACGGTCCCGCAGGGTCGGCGCGATCAGGGCCATGAAGGTCACCGGCACGGCAAAGTCCAGGGAAAGCGACTTCGGGATCACGGCGCCAAGGGCAATGCCCAGGGCATTGCCGAGCAGCCACACCACATACAGCAGCACCGAGGCCCCCATGGTAAAGCCCATGCGGTGCAGCCGGGAATCCCGCGAAAAACGCATCAGGGAAATGGCGTAGGACTGATCGGTCATGAAAAAACCCACCAGGACGCGGTGCCACATGGGCGCGCGGGCAAACTCCGGCGCCAGCGAGGCGGAATACATCACCAGCCGCAAGTTCACCGTGAGCCCGGCAACCAGCGCCAGGATCATGGAGGCCCCGCTGTTCAGCAAGTCGACCACCACCAGCTGGGACGCCCCGGCAAAGGCCAGGGCGCTGGAAGCCATGATGCCCCAGGGATCAGCTCCGGCGGCTCCGGCCAGCACGGCAAAGGTGACCCCAAAGGGCAACACCCCCAACAACACCGGCGCAATGGCCCGAAACCCCTCCCCAACGCCTGCCCAGGCAGAGCCCGCCACAACGGATGCATGCATACTGCAACACTCCTTGCAAAACAAAACGGCAGGAGGAGTCCTGCTCCCCCTGCCGCATTCAGGCATATGCCTACTGGCTATGATCCGGCAAGACTGCGCAACCTGCCTGCCAGACTGGAGAGCCGTTGCAGCATGTCATCCGATGCCTGCAAATCGGCCACATTGGCCGTATTGATGGCATGCACGTCGGCAATGGCCCTGGTGATTTGCTCGCTGGCTGCGGACTGCTGCTCAGCCGCGGCAGCGATGGCCTGCACCTGATCCGTGGTTTCCACCACGCGCTGCACGATGACCTTGAGCGCCTCGCCGGACTTGTTGGCCAGGGTGGTGGCTGCTTCCACGGCGTCGGAGGCGGTATCCACCACGGCGGCATTGGTTCTGGCGCCTTCCTGAATGGCGCGGATGGCATTGCCCACTTCCTTGGTGGCGGTCATGGTTTTTTCCGCCAGCTTGCGGACCTCGTCGGCCACCACGGCAAAGCCGCGGCCAGCGTCCCCGGCCCGCGCCGCCTCAATGGCCGCGTTCAGGGCCAGCAGGTTGGTCTGGTCGGCAATGTCCGAAATGACGTTCATGATCTGCCCAATGTTCTCGGCGCGTTTGGCCAGTTCTCCCATGTTCTCCTTGAGCGCCACCGCCTGGTTGCGCACAGCGGCGATAGCCTGGACAGACTGCTCCACCACCTCTTCGCCTTCTTCGGCCTTGGCCTTGGCCCCGCCGGCCTGCTCCGCGGCGTGGGAGGCGTTCTGGGCCACTTCGAGCACTGTCGCGTTCATTTCTTCCATGGCCGTGGCCGTTTCTTGCACGCGGTGCGACTGACGGCCGGAGTTGGCATTCATCTGGCCAAAGCGGGTCAGCATGTCGTCCGTGGCCTCAACAATCTGCTCGGAGGCCCGCTGCAGCTCCATATTCACCTGCGCCAGGTGCTGCATTTGCTGCTGAACCTCGTTTTCCTTGGTTACCAGCTTGGTCACGTTGCGGGCCACTTCCACGTAGCCGACCACCTTGCCGTAGCAGTCTTTCAGCACGTCGCCGGTGGGCTGAATCCAGTGGGGTTCGGCATCGGTACCGATGTTCAGAATCTCGGCCTGCCAGAAGCCCCGCCGCTGCTTGGCGTGGGCAATGGGGCAGTCCGGCGTATTGCAGACCTTGGTCTTGAACCGGCTGGCGCAGGTGCTGCCCCGCAACTCCTGCATGGAGCACTTCAGGAGCTTGGCAGTGGCGTCGTTGGCCATGAGGATGTTGTAGTGATCGTCCACGGCAAAGATGGGGTCCGGCACGGCGTTGATGAGGTTCTTGTACCCTTCCACGTCGCACAGGGTTTCCTCAATCTTGGCCATGAGCCGGTTGAACCAGGTGGCAAGCAGGCCCACCTCGTCATTCTGGGTGTTCTCCACCCGGGATTTGAGATCGGCCTTGTCTTCCGCGATATCTTGAATCTTCTGCCGAATGAGGGAGATGGGCCGCACCACGAACCGGCCGACAAAGAAAAAGACGTACACCACCGGAATGACCAGCAGGGCGATGAGGATGCCCAGGAGCGTTTGGGTGGACTGACTGATGATGCTGTTTTGTGCTGCAACGTCAAGAAGATAGAGCATGACGCCAACCTGCGCGCCATTGTAGTCGGACACTGGGAAGGCCGCCACGGCCAGATTGCCCGCCACCTCCATGGCCACTTCCCGCTTTCCGGCATCCAGCAGCGCCACCGAGGGGGTGAAGCTGTCCCCTAGGGCCCCTTCCGAGGAAACGCGGACGTACTTGCCATCCAGCACCGGATGCTTTTGGGGATCGTTCAGCACGGTGGCCACGGAGAGCTTGTCAGCGTTCATATACAGCTGCACGGCTTCGGCAGCGCTGGACACGGACTTTTTGAACACCTGCTCAAACTCGGCCAGTACTTCCACGCTGCCCAGCTTTTTGCCGGAGGCGTCCAGCACGGGCGTGACCCCGCGAATGGCAAAACCGCCGCGGCCAAGCTCAATGCCCTTGACTGGCTTGCCGTCCCTGATCACGTCCAGGACGGTGGGACGGAAGCTGGTCAGGTCATCCGAGACGTCTTCCCATTTGTCGTTACGTTTCAACTGTTTTTCGCGCCAAAGCCGGACCAGGCTGCGGGCGTTGGGCAGGTGGTAATGCAGCTGGAGCTTCTGGCCCGTGGCCGCGGCATAGCCAGTCAGCACCGGCTTGAGGCTCGCCCGGAGCAGCTCCCGCGCCTGCTGCGATTGCGGGCTGTTCTCGTCTCCAATGTTGCCCGTGGCGGCCAGGGCATAGGCCTCGGCCACCTGGGGCAGGGCGCTGGTCATGGCGGCCATTTCCAGGGCCATCTGCGCGCTGGAGGCAATGGCAGACTCCACCTCGCGCGCTTTGGCCTGCATGGATTGCTGTAAATTCTTCTGGTTGAGGGCCTGCAACTGATGGCTGATCAGCCAATAGCAGACCAGACCCAGCACCGCGGTCAGTGCCGCAAGGGGCAAGCCAATCTTTGCACGAATTCCCATCCCATCCCCCATTCAACGAAATGTTGCGGTCTTCCCAGCTGCAGTCGGACAACGTTCTATAATCCAACAAATTTTTTATGCAACAAGAATACCTACAATGTGTCCATTTTCACAAGCTTTGGCATATACTTCCCCACAACCCCCACAAGTTCCGTTTGTGCTGCCATGACCTCTTGGATATTCTTATATGCCACGGGCGCTTCATCCAGTCCACCACCGAGCAGCATCACACCGTTATCTTCGAGAATCCTGCGCAACTGGTGCCAATTGGCTCGCCTTTGCGCTTCGGAACGGCTCATGCGCCGACCGGCACCATGTGAAGCAGAGCACAAAGATCGTGTTTCCCCCTTGCCCTGCACCACAAATGCTGGCGCAACCATGGATCCCGGTATCACGCCCATCACCCCCGCGCCCGCCGGCGTGGCCCCCTTGCGGTGCACCACAGCCCGGCGCCCGGCCACCTGCTCAATCCAGGCAAAATTGTGATGGTTCTCCACCGTGGCCAGGGCTTCAAGCCTCAGCGCACCAAGGATTCGGCCGTGAATAAGCTCGTGATTGGCCTCGCTGTACCGGCCCATCAGCTCCATGGCCGCCCAATATTCCTGGCCTTCGGCACTTCCCAGCGCAAAGCCGGCCAGCTGGCGCAAATTTCGTGGCAACTCCGGATGCATGGCCATGGCCAGGGCGGAATACTGTTTGGCCACCGCCCCGCCCGCCCCCCGGCTGCCGCTGTGGGAGAGCAGGGCCACATAATGCCCCTGGGGCAGGCCCTCCCAGCCTGCGAGTACGTGCAGATCCCCGAATTCCACAAAATGATTCCCCGAACCGCTGGTGCCCAGCTGTTCCACCGCCTTCTTGCGTTGGGCCTTGAGCACGGGTGAGAAACCCCAATCCGCATCCAGCACCGGGTGTTCCAGGTGTGGGCGATGCACTCCGCCAACGCCAAAGCAGGTTTCCGCCTCCAGCACGCGGGCCAGATGTTCGCGATGTTGCCGCAGCCAGGCCGGGGGCAGATCGAGCACGGTGAGTTTCATCCGGCAGCCGATGTCCATGCCCACGGCATACGGAATGACCATGTTATCCACGGCCAGCACCCCGCCAATGGGCAGCCCGTAGCCGGTGTGCGCATCCGGCATGAGCGCCCCGGCCACGGCCGCGGGCAGCCACAGGGCGTTTTCCATCTGGGCGATGGCCCCGGAGTCATCAATACCGGGCTCGCAGGAAGGAAAATGGACGTAGGGAGCCGGAGCCTCCCGGGGGACAAATGCGGCCGCTGCAGTACCGCCGGGCAAAGTGACCGGGGCCTGGCCTATGGAGAGCTGTTTCTTCCGGGCGGGCCGATGCGCTGCCTTTCCGGTGCGGCGTTTGGCAGCCATGCGCCTATTCCCAGTCACCCTTGAGTTCGCAACTGCCCTGACTGCGCCAGCCGCTGTCCTGCACCATCACCCGGTCCCGGCCCTGACATTTGCCGGCATAGAGCGCAGCGTCCGCCGCACAGAGGAGTTCCCCGGGCGTCTCCACGTAAACAGCGTCCAGGCCGGCCACCCCAAGGGTCACTTTGCAGGAAAGCATCGCCCCGGTGGGCAGCTGAATCGGCTGACTGCGGACAGCCTCGCGCAGGCGCTCCGCCAGGATGCGGCCCTGCTCGGCATCGGATCCGGGCAGCAGGATGGCGAATTCCTCCCCGCCAATGCGGGCCGCCACCTCTCCCTTTCGCACCAGACGCTTCATCCGGGCCGCCACCTCGCGCAGCACCACGTCGCCGGCGGGATGCCCGTACACGTCATTGACCTGTTTGAAGTGATCCAGATCGGAAAGCACCAGGGTCAGGGGCGAGCCCCGCCGCCGGGCCAGGGCGAATTCCTGCTCAAAACGCTCGTGGAACAGCCTGCGATTGTACAGCCGGGTCAGGGGGTCGTGGATGGATTGGTGCTCGAAGCGCTCTTCGTTGCAGCCAATGAGATAACTGAATCCACCAAAGGCGGCCATGGTTCCCACAGCCATGTAACTGAACAGCCAGAAGGCATAATGCGGTTCCGCCAGTCGCCACATGTCCTGCACGGTGCATAGCACCGCCCATCCCACAGGCGCGCACGCCCCAAGGAGCATCCCTTCGACAAGGCGGCGATGCCGGTGGGCAAGGGCCATGCGTGCTCCTGGAGCTTGCTGATGACAAATCTGGCGGGTTTTGTGCTGATTACCTCATTTTTTATAAAATTACAATGTCTTGTTACTCAGGCATCAGCCGCTGCGCGTCTTCAAGGTGCGCACCCCGAACGGCATTGCGGCCAACGCGTTTGGCTTCATAGAGCATTTTGTCTGCACAGGCGAACAGCCGTTCCGGATCCTGGGCTGCCAAATCTGTTTCCGGACCAAGCACGCTCAGGCCCAGGCTGGCGGTCACCATGCCATGGGGAGATCCCGCATGCGGCAACCCCATGGCCTCCACCTCATACCGCAAGGATTCCGCCACAATCATGCCTCCTTGCAGATCCGTATTGGGCAGCACGATGGCGAATTCCTCCCCGCCGTAGCGGGCCACGGAGTCCATTGGACGCCGCAGGGAGCAGGCCAGGGTGGTGGCCACGCGACGCAGGCAGTCATCCCCGGCGAGATGCCCGTACAGATCATTGTAGGCTTTGAACAGGTCCACATCGACGAGGATGAGGGCCAGCGGCGACCCTTCGCGCTGCGCCCGGCGGAATTCCCGCGTGAAAATCTCGTCGAACCGCCGCCGGTTGGGAATGCCCGTCAGGCCGTCCTGGGTGGAGAGATCCTCCAGCACATCGCGGTGGCGCTTGAGTTCCAGGTGCGTGCGCACCCGGGCACGCACGATGGGCAGGCTGAAGGGTTTGGAAATGTAATCCACAGCCCCCAGCTCCAGGCCCCGCTGTTCGTGCTCCTCTTCACCCTTCACGGTGATGAAGACCACAGGTATGTGCCGGGTGCGCGAGGAGGCCTTGAGCCTGCCCAGCACCTCGTACCCGTTCATCCCGGGCAGGATGATATCCAGCAGGATGAGATCCGGCGCTGCCTCGGCAGTTGCGAGTTCCAGGGCGGACTCCCCATCCTCCGCGTATACAATGTCGTATTCATGCCGCAGCGCTTCGCCGAGGATGGAACGGTTCATGGCCACATCATCAACGATAAGCACCCGCTGGCGGGAGCATGTCTGCTGCATGCAATTGGTCTCCTTGCTCGCGTTGGGGGGGGTAATACTCCCCTAACGCTGGCCTGCCACACCGAATGCCGCATCATATGTCCTTAAGATGACAGATGTGTGACACTGTGATTTTCCTGCGCAGGGCTTGTCAAATGCGGCAAGAGGCTTCATGGTGCCGGGAAATTACCCCGCCGCCCTGCAGCGGCGCGACGGATCCCCTTGGCAGGAAGCAGCAACATGGGCGCACTGGATACCGTGATCATTTTTGACCTGCAACAGGTCCTTTCGGAAGTGCTGAGTCTGTTCAGGGGGCACGCCGAGGCCAGGGATGTCCACCTGCTGATGGACATTGCCCCCGAGCTGCCCCCCACGCTGTGTGGCAACCCCCTGGCCTTGAAGCAGGTGCTCCTGCACGGCATCAACCACGCCCTGCAGCATACCCGCGGCGGGGAGTTGCGGTTGGAAGCCACCCTGGCCAGAGCAGACGCCGAGGAAATCGTCCTGCAGCTCCAGGCCGTGGTTTCCGGCGGTGAAACCGCTGACCAGGGCTGGGCCCGGATGGCCGCCATCGCGCGTGGAGAAGACAGCCCGGCCGGCAGCCCGGGGAATTTCTCCGGCCTGGATGTGTGCCGCCGGCTGGCTGCCGGGCTGGGCAGCCCGCTGGAGGTGGAACAGCTTGCGCCTGCCTCCTGGTGCCTGCGGTTTGCTGCGCGCATGGCTCCTGATCCGGCCGGCGCCGACCTGGCCATGCCACCCGCCGGAGCGAACGCCACCTCCTCTTCCCGACTCGCCGGCCTGCGGGCCCTGGTGGCAGACGCCAACAGAGTCAGCCGCGAACAGCTGTGCGGGCACCTCGTCAGCCTGGGACTGACCTGCATGGACGTGGCCGATGGCAATGAGGCGACCGCCCTGCTGCGCGGCAACCTGGATTTTGCCCTTGCGTTTCTTGATGTCCAACTGCCAGGGCAGGACGGGATTGATGTCTACAAGGGCATGCGCAAGGTCCGTCAGCCCGAGGTCCCCACGGTGCTTACCGCGGCGTATTTCACCGGCCGGGAACGCCGCAAGGCTGAACAGGCCGGCATCCGCGCCCTGCTGGAAAAGCCTGTCTCCCTGGAGCAGTTAGCCGAAACCATAACAGAACTTCTTGCACTGGACAGCCCGGCGGCGGCCTCCTCGCCGGCAGCCGGACTTTCTGAGCAACAGGAATTGTTGCGCGGCGCGCGGCTGCTTGTGGTGGACGACAACATCTTGAATCGGGATCTGGCCCGCGAAATGCTCGAAGGCTTCGAATTGCAGGTGGACACAGCCGCCAATGGCCATGATGCCGTGGCGGCCGTGCGCACGCAGCCGTATGACCTCATCTTTATGGACGTGCAAATGCCCAGGATGGATGGCTATGCCGCCACCCGGGTCATCCGCAGCCTGCCCGGCCGGCAGGATGCCACCATCATCGCCATCACGGCCAACGCCAGCACCGAGCATGTCCGCGCCTGCCTTGACGCCGGCATGGACGATTATCTCGGCAAGCCGTTTCATCGGCAAGGCCTGCTGGACAGCATTGTCAAGTGGCTGCGCCGGCGCGGGGAGCGCGTTCAGGCGGAGGGTCTTCCCACCCGTGCGGCAGGCGCTGCCCCGCTGCAGGCCGAAATTCCGCCCCGCCCCCCCCTCCCCGACACCCTTCCGGGTATTGACTTGTCTGACGGGCTGGCCCGATTTGATGGCGATGCGGCCATGCTCCGTAGGTTTCTCCTTGAATTTTATGAGGAATTCGACGACTACGACTCGGAGATCCTGCTTGCCGCGGCCATGCAGGAGTACGACCGCGCCGCCATGCTGGCCCACACCCTGGCCGGGGCGGCGGCCAACGTCTCGGCACGCGGGCTGCAAGCCCGGGCCAGGGACTTGCAGTCAGCCCTGCGCGGCCAGACGTTGCGTATCAAGCCGCAATGGGACGCCCTGCGCGATGAGCTGGCGCACGTCTGCCAGGGACTGGCCGGGTGCGGCTCCAGCTGACCAGCCGGACCGGGGCGCAGCCGTTGGGGGAGCGCTTTTTGGGGCACGTAGCCTTTATTGCGACAGGCTGGTATGAACCTCCCACAGGAGGACCTTCCATGCTCACGCTATCCACTGTTCCCTGCCGCCTGATGCGGCGGATTGTACTCGCAAGCAGCCTTGCCGCCCTGCTGCTCGCGGCAATGCCGATGATCCCGTCCACTGCCTGGGCCGGGCAGGCCCGCAAAACAGGCGCCCTGGTGCATGTGCCAGCGTATTCGCACATTTACCAGGGGTCCAGGAACAAGCCGTTTTTGCTGACGGTGATCCTCACTGTGCGCAATGTGGATCCCTCGCACCCTGTCACCATCGAATCCATCCAGTACTTTGATGGCGAGGGCAAGCATCTTGAAGCCTTCGACGTCACCGCCAAAGCCCTTGGCCCCCTGGCGGCCACGGAAGTGATTATCGACGAGTCCGACAAGCGTGGCGGTGCGGGCGCGGGGTTTCTGGTCCGCTGGAAGTCAGACAAGGCCGTCGCTCCCCCGCTGGTGGAAACCGTGATGATCTCCACCACCGGCGGGCAGGGCATTTCCTTCGTGTGCCGGGGCGAAGAGGTGCCGGAATAGCGCCGGCGGAACCCGCCCTTCCCGCGGGCAGGCTTCCCTGCCCTTATGACGCTGGAAACACCGGCAGATTTCAGGGAGATGGCCCTCGTGCCGCGTCCTCAATTAGGAAGTTTCAGCCCCGGCCAGATCCAGCACGTAACGCAGCATGGCTTTCTGGGAATCGTCCTGCAGGGTGTCCATCAGGCTGGCGCCCAGGGTGGCCAGGGCCTTGCACCGGGCCCTGGCAGCCTGGTCTTCGGTCGCACGGCGCAAAAACGGATGCTGGTTCGGGTCCACGCAGACAAGCAGCCGGCACACCACCTTGGAGCCAGACGCCGGGTCCGCCGCCAGGAACATGGCCTTCATGTGCAGGCCGTGCAGGACGGGATCCACCAGCTCTTCCAGCGCCACCAGGGAATCGTCCTTGTGGAACAGCCGCTCGTTTTCTTTGAGCAGGGCCTCGGCCACCGCCGGCGAGGCCACTTCGGAAAGAGACACGCCCGGCGCGCTGCCCGGGGTAAAGCGGTACAATCTGGCCGCACGGTCATTGCAATGCAGGACCACGCCTTCGCTATCCACCAGCAGCACGCCAAAGGCCCCATTCTCCAGCACGGCGCGCATGAAGCTCTCATGCCGCCGGCTTTCCTCCTGCGCCTGTTGCAGGGCCAGCATGTGCCGGGCCAGCTCCTTGTGCATCAGATCCAAGTCCTGGCTATGGCGGGCCGCCACAGCCTCCAGGGCCTGGCCGCGCTCCTGCAGGGCCAGCTCGGAGAGCTCCAGGGTGGCCACATGCTCGCTCAGCTGCCGGTTCATTTCGCGAATGCGTGCGTACAAGGCAAAGCTTTCCAGGGTTTGCGCACAGCCATGGAAAATGATGGAAAGCAGGCAATAGGACGGGTCCAGAATGTCATCGCGCTCCTGACCCAAAATGCCGATGAACACCCCGCGTGTTCTTGAAACCGTGGAAAGGGAATGCAGAAGCAGCGTCTGGCCGCCGTCCTCGGTGTTCAGCAGGACCGGCTTGGCCCGCTGGAGCACCCAGGCCAGGGTATGGTCGCCAATGAGCCGCTCCAGCTCGGTCTCAAACCAGCGTCGCTGGGCCACCGGCTCGTGAAACGCCAGCCGCAAGTCTCCATCCTGTTCATCCACCAGGAAAAAGGCAAAGCTGGAGAGGCGCACCAGGGTGCGCAGCTTCATGGCTGTTTCCAGAAGAATGGGCAGCGGAGAGTCCAGCCGGTTCAGGCTGACCGTAAAGCTCCCCAAGGCCCCGGCCATTTCCAGGGCATTCAGAGCGGCGCGCTTTTCGTTGATCAACCGACGAATGACCTCTTCCGGGTCACGCGGGGGCTGCGAGCCACTGGGCGGAATACGGCTATCATCCATCATGAGAATTCAGCCGCCTAGACGAAAAACATGCGCATGATATCGCCAAGTTGTCGATCCACCTGCTTTGCCGCAGTGGCCACCACGCCCGGGGTGATCTCCAGCGCCTCCCAGGCTCTGGCTTCCAGGCTTGGCACAAAGGGATTGCCACTGGCGCCAATATCCAACGCCAGGGTGATGCAATCCGCGACATTGACAAAGGAGGCTTCCAAAATGTTTTCTGATTTGAGCGGCGTGTGATGATTGGCGATCATCCGTTCCAAATCAACAGGAAAATGCCAGGATCGCAGTAGCTTGCTGGCCACCTGTCCATGGTCGAAGCCAAAGACCCGGCGTTCGGCCCGCCACAAGGGCATGCCCTCCACCCGGGCCAGGGCCAGGGCATAGCGCATGTGGTCCTGACGCTCCTTGATGAGCACCAGCCGGCCAATATCGTGCAACAGCCCGGCAACAAAGAAACGCTCTTCCGACAGCCCCGGCTTCCGGCCGGCCAGGGCCCGGGCAAAGAGCCCGCAGGCCACGCTGTGCTCCCAGAAGCGGCGCATGTCCACGCCCTGGGTGCGCAGGCTTTCGAATTCCCGCACCACGGTCACGCCGTGGGCCAGGGTGGTCAGCTCGTTGGAGCCGAGCAGGGTCACAGCGCGGGGAATGGAATCGATGCGCCCGGGGAACCCGTAAAAGGGGCTGTTGACCAGCTTGAGCAGCCGGGCGGACAGACTGACATCCTTGCTGACCACCTCGGCAATATGCATGGCCGAGCTGCGGGGGTTCTGCAACACTTCGACGATGCGGTGATAGATGTCCGGCAGGGTACAGAGCTTGGCATGCCGGGCCACCAGACCGTCAATAGAGGTGTTTGCCTCTGCGAGATGCTGATTTTTTTCTAAAAAGAGTTCGTCTTCCTGGGTGTCCGGGATGGCGGGCGGGTCGCGCTCCTCCTCCAGCACCTGACGGGACAACGACAAGAGCGCCAGCTGATACAGCTCCTGCATGACGGGATGCCCGCGGTTGCTCAGGCGGAACCGCCGGGCCAGCCACTCCTCGCACTCCTGTAACACCAGGGGATCAATCTGCGAGATGGCAGC
The DNA here is from genome assembly GCF_054653055.1 of Megalodesulfovibrio paquesii. Classification (NCBI taxonomy): domain Bacteria; kingdom Pseudomonadati; phylum Thermodesulfobacteriota; class Desulfovibrionia; order Desulfovibrionales; family Desulfovibrionaceae; genus Megalodesulfovibrio; species Megalodesulfovibrio paquesii. Next base: position 615,296 of record NZ_BAAIGQ010000004.1, read on the forward strand.
CCCCATGACCACATTGCGCTGCACACCCTCCACATCCGCTTCAGGCACCCCCCATATGGTCATGATGCGGATATGCTTTGGCTCCAACAACGTGCCCTTGCCCAGCAAAAAACGCCCATTGGGAGCGTACAAGTCGCTCCTGAGCACCATAGTTGGCTGCAAGTCACACGTATTAATCACACCCACGCCAACGCGCCTCCTTTAGAAAGCAAGGCCAACGCATTCCGGTGCAGAGCACATTTTCTGCCATTTCCCCCAATGCACTCTCGGTAATCATTCAGACAAAAACGTAGCGCAACAATACGATTTATGCAACAATTTTATAACAACACAGCTCAACTCCGGTCACACATCCGTCGCATTTCGCAATACTGCTGTGGTGCATCTTCTTGCGAAAGCTGACAGTTTTTTGACCTGCAGCATGGTCTTGATCTGCCAATCACCATCATGTTGCCACTACAAAGCCACTGTTGCAAATTTGGTTGCCACAGCTCTGCTGCTGTTTCCTTGCGACTGTAACATGCGCTGCTGCAGCCGTCCAACCTTTCAGCCCTTCGGACCGCTCCCCACTTCACAGACCGATGCCCTTTCTCTTTTGCGCGCCCCAGCAGGGCGTCCTACTGCGCCTGCCTGCAGACGATGCTGCACAACGTCCCGCCGAGCCGGTCATGCGTGGTCATGACCACGCGCACCTTCTGCCCGGGCTTCCCGTCCGCGTGCTGCACGGTGCAGTCCATCAAGAGTTTCTCGCCTTCTTTCTTTTCCTGGCATTCCCAGAAAAACGAATCCCCGGTCGTGGTGCAGCGCGTGCTGAGAAAGACGCTGGCCGCACCCTTGCCGGCCGGCCGGACCTGCACGGGGGAGGATTCGCACGGCACCGTGAACCCCTGGGCGTGTGCCGCTGGTCCGTCGGTCCACATGGCGAGGCCACAGGCAAACAGAAACCCTGCAAGAAATACCCGGCGTACCAATCGACAACGCAGGCGACCAACCATGGGGATTCCTCCTTATGGGTGCATAGTAGTGCGCCCTGGCTCCCGAGGCAAGCGGGCAGCAGGAATGCGGCCTGTGACGTTCAGTTGCAATGGGTTACTTCTTGCGCCCTGACTGCCAACACGCTATGCTGTGGGCTACAAAATCTCGAAGGGCCTGCGCCACGTTGCGCCCAAGGATTTCCGCCATGCATCCCTGCAACAGGGCTACAGCTCCATTAAGTCTTGCCTTTATAGACGATGCACTGCTCGCTGAGCTGCTCGCCTCTCTTGGCGCTGTCACTGGCAGCGAGTGGACTCTGGAGGATGCCACTGAGGCGCCCGCCTCGCCGCTTCCGGGTGTTGCCGTGGATATTCCTGTGGATGGCGAGGTTCCCTGCCGGCTGTTTTGCCAGGCCGAGTCTCTTTCTGCAGCGCATCTGGCCCTGGCCCGCAGCATCGCCGGGCTCATCGCCACCGGCTTTGAGCAGCGGCTGGCCTGCGCCAGGGAACAGCTGCACCGCATCGCCACCGAGGCCGCGCTCTCTGATCATGGCCGCAGGCTGATGCTGCTGGTGGATTCCTTGCCCCTGCTCATCCATGCCCACGACAAAGACGGCCGCTACGTCTTCTGGAACAAGGAGTGTGAACGGGTCATCGGCTTCACGGCCGAGCAAATGCTCAGCGGCGACTTTCCCGGCGTGTCCTGGATGTATTCCACCTACCCGGATCCCCTGGAAAAGTACCAGGAGGTGCACGATTCCGGCAGCGACTACCGGGACAAGGAACTCCTGCTGCGCTGTGCGGACGGCACCGAGCGGACCTTTGCCTGGACGAACATCTCCCGGCAGTGCCCCATCCCCGGCTGGGACGGCTGGGAAGTCGGCGTGGACATTACCAATCGCATCAAGGCGGACCGCGAATTGCAGGACCAGCTCCGGTTTATGGAAGCCCTGGTCCAGGCCGTGCCGTTTCCGTTGTACATCAAGGACGCCTCATTGCAGTATCTCAACTGCAACCAGGCCTTTGCCGATTTTATCGGCCGACCCATCACCCAGATTATCGGACGCAGCGCCCACGCCATCCTGGACCCGGAGACTGCGGAGGAAATCGACCGGCACGATCACAGCGTCCTGGCCACCGGCTGCAGCCAGCACTGGGAAGGCCGCATCATGCACGCAGATGGGGACACCCGGGATCTGGTCATCGAAAAGGCTGCCTTCCGCGGCAACGACAACCAGCCCCGCGGGCTGATCTGCATGTTCACGGACATCACCCAGCACAAGCGGCACCAGCGCCAGCTGGAGCGCGCCAAGCAGCAGGCCGAGCAGGCCAGCCTGGCCAAAACCCGTTTTCTGGCCAACATCAGCCACGAGCTGCGCACTCCCCTCAACGGCATCATGGGCGCCACCGAGCTGCTCCTGGCCGAGGATCTGACCCCGGACCAGCAGGAACTCCTGGGCATGGTCCGCAGTTCCACCACCAACCTGCTGCGCATTTTGAACGACATTCTCGACCTCTCCAGCCTGGACGAAGGCCGCCTCCCCATCACGGCCCTGCCGTGCAACCTGCGCCGGGCACTGGAATCGCTCTTCAAGCTTTTTGGCGTGCAGGCGCAGTGGAAGCACCTGCAGTTCTCCTGGCTCATTGAGGAAAACGTGCCCTCCGAAGTGGTGCTGGACATGCAGCGCCTGCAGCAGGCCCTTTCCAACATCTTTTGGAATGCGCTCAAGTTTACGGAATCCGGGGAGATTTCCATCCGGGTCCACTGTGCGCAAGAGGCCTTCCCAGAGCTGGACCCGGCCACCACCGTCCCCTTGCGCATCGAAGTCCGCGACAGTGGCATTGGCATCTCCCCAGCCAAGCAGGAACATATCTTCGAATCCTTCGCGCTGGCCGAAAGCGTGATGACCAAAAAACTTGGCGGCGCGGGCCTGGGGCTGGCCATCTCCCACAAACTGCTGACCCTCATGGGCGGCCGCCTGTGGGTGGAAAGCGAGGAAGGCCGCGGCTCCACCTTCTATCTGGATCTGCCCATCACCCTTCCCTGAGCGCTGCCCTTGTGGTACGCTTGCCACAGCAGTATCCGATTCCTCATCCCTCTCATCTTTCAGGAGCAGCACATGCCCCAGGCCGTTTACACATCAAACGCTTTTCTCACCGTCAAGGAGTTCCTCCTGGACATGGGTGTCTCCATTGTGCAGGAAGATCCTGCCGAACAACTCTTTGTCGTGGACAAGGAAGAAGACGGCATCAAGCACATGATTATCGACTGCGAAGATGACATCCTGGTCATCGAGCAGGCCATCATGCCCTATGCCGGCTGCACGCCCGCCTGCTGCACCCGCCTGCTGCAGATGAACCGGGAACTGCTGCACGGCGCCTTCTGCCTGGACGCAGCCTCAAACACCCTGCTGTATCGCGATACGCTGCAGCTGGCCTCTTTGGATCGAAACGAGCTGGAAGCGAGCGTTCAGTCGCTCTCCCTGGCTCTGGCCGAGTTCTCCGCCGAACTGTTGTCTTTCATCAAGGCCTGATCGGCCGTCCAGCATCCGTTCAGGATCTGCAAGGAGTACGAATCCATGTCCATTTTCCGCCGCTTGTTCAAGGTCGGCCAGTCCGAGGCCCACGCTGTGGTGGACCGCCTGGAAGACCCCATCAAGATGACCGAGCAAGGCATTCGCGACCTCAAACAGGACCTGCAGCAGGCCATGCAGAGTCTGGCCGAGGTCAAGGCGTTGGCCCTGCGCACCCGTCGCGAGGCTGACGAGGCCGCCCTGCGCGCCGCGGATTACGAAAAAAAGGCCATTCTCCTCCTGCAGCGCATGCAGGCCGGCGCCATCCCCCAGGCCGAGGCCGAGCGGCTGGCCGCCCAGGCCCTGCAGGAAAAGGAAACCCACGCCGCCGAAGCCGTGCGTCTGGCCCACGAGGCCGGACGCCATGAGCAGATGGCCGGGCAGCTGCAGGCCAATGTGAATAAAATCAAGGGTCAGGTGCAGAGCTACGAAAACGATCTGCGCACCCTGAAGGCCCGCGCCACCACCGCTCAGGCCACCAAAAAAATCAACCAGCAGCTCGCCCGCATCGACACCTCCGGCACCATCTCCATGCTCGAAAAGATGAAGCAGAAGGTGGAGCAGGACGAAGCCCTGGCCGAAGCCTACGGCGACATGGCTCACCTGGACAAACACGTGGACGACGAAATCAATGCCGCCCTGGCCGGAACCAATCCCACCATTGTCCAGAGCCTGGACGACCTCAAACGCAAGATGGGCATGCTGCCGCCGCCCCAAAAGGAACTTCCTTCTGCCTAAAGGAATCGCATGAGCCTCTTCTCCCGCATCCTCGGCACCTTGGGAGGCAATTCGGGCCGCAACCGCGCCCCCGCCCGGACCGACTTGACCCTCAAGGACCTCCTCCCCGGCGACCTCGTGGATCACGATCTGGCCACCTGGAAGGTCAGGGCCGTGAATTGCTACGACTTCAAGGACTTCCGTACCCGAGAATGGCAGCTGGAATCCGGCGCCGGCCTGCGCTACCTGGAACTGGAAGAAGACGACGAGCCTTATTGGTCCCTCTCGCAGACCTTCCCCTTCCAGGCCCTGGGCCAGGCCCAGTGCGAGCGCGTCCGCGCCAGCATCCGCGATTCCGGGGACCCTCCCGACACCCTCACTCACGAAGGCCGCACCTACCGCCTCGAAGACATGGCCGGCGGCCATTACTTCAAAGACTGCGTCGGCACGGCACAGCCTTTCCTCCAGTGGCACTATGTGGCCGATAACGGCGAGGGATTCCTGTGCATTGAGCAGTGGGGAGAGGACGACTTCGAAGCCTGCACCGGCCACGAGGTCCACGCCTGGCAGTTCACCAATCTGCTGCCGGGAACAACGGGAGAATGAGAAGAGAAGAGAAAAACATGAACCAGGGGGGATAATCCCCCCTGCCCCCCCTGTGCCTTCGTTGGGCGGGACTCGAAAAGGAACCTTGACAGAAGGCCGCAAAGGAGGGCATTAATTTCTTTTTCATTTTTTCCCTTCCGAGAAGCCGATGAACTCCTCGCGTCAATACGGCTACCTGGATCTGATCACCGGGCTGTTCGTGGCCCTGCTGCTCATTTCCAATGTGGCCTCCACCAAGATTGTGGTCCTTGGTCCCTTCACCTTTGACGGCGGCACCCTGCTCTTCCCGCTGACCTATATCTTTGGAGACGTGCTCACCGAAGTGTACGGCTACGCCCGCAGCCGCCGCGTCATCTGGACCGGCTTCTTCTCCCTGTTCCTGCTCTCCGGCCTGCTCACCGTGGTGCAGCTGCTGCCGGCGGCCTCGGACTGGGGGAATCAGGCGGCGTATGAAGCCATCCTCGGCCAGGCGCCGCGCATCGTCATTGCCAGCTTCATCGCCTACTTCGCCGGCGGCTTCGTGAATGCCTACCTCATGGCCCGGATGAAGATCTGGACCGCCGGCCGCCAGCTCTGGCTGCGGACCATCGGCTCCACCGTGGCTGGCGAGGGCGCGGACACGGCCCTCTTCTGCCTCATCGCCTTCTGGGGCGTGCTGCCCACGGATCTGCTCTGGGCAGTCATCATTTCCAATTACGTCTTCAAGGTCGCCGTGGAAGTGCTCTTCACGCCGCTGACGTACCGCATCGTCGCCTTCCTCAAGCGCGCCGAAAATGAAGACGTCTACGACCGCGATACCGACTTCAACCCCTTCATCCTGAAAAATTAACGACACAGGGCGGCGCGTTCGTGAACGCGCCGCCCTTCTTACTTTGCCGTCTGCCCCCAACCCGAGGGGGCGCGGGGGAACTCAATGCCCCCGCATCTCTCTTGCTTTTTTTTCTTCTCTTTCTTCCCTCAGTACATCATCCAGGCCCCGCGGCTGTAGTAATGCTGCAGGACTGGCTTCATGCGGTCGTTGGGTTCGATGTCGGCCATGGCCCTGGGATCCAGGAGCTGCTTGTCCAGGCTGGCCATGGAGAGCATGGCCTCGCGGTTCAGGAGCTGGGTGGGCAGGGCGTCAAAATCCAGGGAGAGCACGCGGCGTTTGAGGGTCGTCTCGTCGGTTTCCGCGCTGCGCTGGGCAAGGACGAAGCCCCACTCACCCAGGCTGGGCACCTGATTGCGGTACGGCAGCACGGCCAGACCAGCAGTGCGCATGGTCTTGACGATGCAACGGTAGGCGTCCGGCGCAAAGATGGGGCTGGTGGCCTGGGTCACCAGGGTCCCGCCCGGCGTCAGGCGTTCCATGGCCAGCTGATAGAAGGCCACGTCATAACAGTGCATCAGGTCCATGGAGTCGGGGTCAGGCAAATCGACGATGATCACGTCCCAGGAGGCCCCGGCCTGCTGCAAAAAGGTCGCGGCGTCGCCATGGGTGATGCGCACCCGCGGATCGCGCAGGGAATCCCTGTTCACCGCCCGCAGGACCGGATGCTCGCTGGCCAGGCGGGTCATGGCCGGATCCAGATCGCACAGGGTGATTTCGGCAACATTCGGATGCAGCAGGGCCTCACGCACGGCCAGCCCGTCCCCTCCGCCAAGGATCAGAACCCGTAACGAGTCGTGCATGGAGCCGCCCAGCAGCAAGGCCGGATGCACCAGGGGTTCGTGGTAGCGCTTCTCATCAAAGGTGGAGAACTGCAGCTGGCCGTTGAGAAACAGCCAATAATGTTGTTTGTTCTGGGTCAGGACAATCTTCTGGTAGGCCGTCTGTTCGGCGTAGATCACGGGATCCTTATAGCGGGCCTGCTCACCGTGCAGGACCACGCCGTCCACGTGGCCGGCCATGAGCGCCAACCCCAGCCCCGCGGCAAGGAAGGCCAGGCGCGCCGGGCCGGGATGGTCCAGCAGGCGGCCGAACTTCCAGAGGAACATCCCCGCCACCAGCCAGTTGACTGTGCCCAGGGCCAGGGGGGTCCAGGCCAGGCCCAGATAAGGCAGGCCGATGAAGGCGAACAGCAGACCGCCGAGGAGTGCGCCGTAATAGTCATTCTCCATCACGCCGGAGATATTGGCGCGCAGCACCTCGTAGGTTTCGTTGGCCCGGGTGGCCAGGGGGATTTCCAGCCCGATGAGCAGGCCCACGCTCATGCCCAGGCCGTAAATCACGAGGTTAAGATGCTCCGTCCACGGCGCCAGCCCGTAGGCCAGGATGGGTGCGCCGGCGCACAGCAGGGACAGGGCGCACTCCACAAAGATGAAGGCGTCCAGCACGTTGGATTCAATGCGCCGGGACAGCCGGCTGCCCAGACCCATGGCAAAGAGCATCAGGCTCATGACCATGGTCCATTGCAGCACGGCGTTGCCCAAAAGGTACGTGGCCAGGGTGGAAAGCACGTACTCGGCCACGATGCCGGCCAGCCCCGTGGCAAAGATGCACCACTTGAGCACGCGGCTGGCGTCCGGCCGGCGCAGCATGTCCAGTATGCGCGAGGGCCGCGAAGGGATCAGGAACACCAGCTGATGAAGGCCGCGGCGGCGATGTAGGCAAAGGCTTCGGTATAGGCCGCGCCCATGTTCGGCGTCTCCTGCCCCGTCAGCTCATGGCTCAGGCAATGTCCGGGAACAAGGACCTTGTCCGCCAGCCAGCGTACGGCCGGCAGCATGCCAAGCCCGATGATGGCGTAAGCCAGATAGTGCGGCAGGCTCTCGCCCCAGGAGACGAAATCCTCTTCCGCAGCCAGACCGATAACCATGCCCATGCCGATGAGCGCCCCGGCAGCGGCCACGCCCACGGCGGCGTTGTCCCGCTCCATCTCCCTGCTGACGCTGTAGGGCGTGATCCACTCGTACACCCAGCTGGCCAGCACCAGCAGGGCCTGCCCCAGGGCCCAGAAGATGATGGCCGAGAACATCCCGCCGCCTTCGCCCTGCAGGCTGCCAAAGAGGATGAAGCCCGAGGCGGTCATGGCCGCTCCGGCCACGGCGCCGGCGCCCTGGTTGCGGTCGCGCAGGATTTCCTCGCTGGCCCGGAAGCCGCGCAGGATAAAGAAATCGCAGGCGTACCAGGAGATGTTCAGCAGCACCACGCCCAGCACACCGTACACGAGAATGTCCCACAGGTCGCGCCAGAGGCCATGGCTGGGGCCCACCAGCGCGCCGCCAATGGCCAGGGTCAGCCCGGCGTAATAGCCCACCACGCTCAGGGCCATGGCCGGGTTGTCCTTGACGAACAGCTCCTCGGGCAGGCTGAATTCCGTGTGGATGAGGTCATGCACCCACTTGCCGGCGTAAAACAGCAGGAAGGAGGTCAAAATATAGACCAGACTGGTCAGCAGGCCGTCCAACAGTTCCAGAATCATCCATATCCTCCTATTTTCCCGGCGAGGCGCCGCGGCTGCGCACGCCCACGTTGCTGCGGCCCATGCGCTGTTCCACTCGGTTTGAGAAGGTGGAATCCTTGGCAGCCTCCTGCTTCATGCGCCGGCTGAAGAAGTCGTCGCGTGAGGTGGTGGACGTGGAGGGCCGGGAGCGGGAGGAAGACGGCGGCGGGGGAGGCGGCACCCTGCCGCTATGGCGGTAGCCGTCGTAGTCGTTGCGGGAGAGCATGCCGCCCATGGCCAGACCCATCAGATCGCTCAGCAGGCGGTACTGGCCGTAGAACTGCCAGAAGCTGTTGCCGGAACTGTCCTTCTGCCAGGTGCCATAGGCCGGATCGCCCACGTGCTGAAAGCCAGGAGGCGCCGCCGTGGCATTGCGCACCCCATCGTCATAGCTGAGGATGGTCATGCCCTTGAGGGGCGCGAGCTTGTCGTATTCCGCCCTGTCCACCTCGAACCAGTCGGTCAGGCCGATATTGCCGTCGCGCTCAATGCCATATTGCACGGCATAGGAGGAGAAGAAGGTGCCCTCCTCGCGGGCATCGGCCACCAGGATGGAATATTTGGGGGTGCCGGACATGGCCTGTTCCACCACGGCCAGGGAGGACAAGCCATCTGGCGGAGTGGTGGATCCGGAACACCCGGCCAGCCCGCCTGTGAGCAGCAGGGCGCAGAGCGTCAGAGCCAACAGGCGCGCACGCAATGGCGGGGGCGATGGATACGTGTGCATGCCTTCCGCATAGCACGCCCCGGCCGGTTTGCAAACCCGGCCAGGGCAGTGTGCTCGACTTGATGCAACGTGGCCGCCCAGGCGGCGTCTGCGTTATTGGCCTGGCACGTCGTGGGCGAAGTAGTAGAAGTCCACGCGGGCGTTTTTGCGCGTGGCGTTGTCTGCGGTTTCCGGCACCAGGGGTCTGTTGTCACTATAGGCCGAGGCGACGAGGCGTTGCGGATCCACCCCGCCCTGCTGGCTCAGAAAATCCGTGCAGGTGGCGGCCCGGGCGGCGGAAAGCTCCCAGTGCGAGGCAAAGGGTGCGGAGGGTTCGGTCTTGCTCGCGTGGCCCCGCACGGCCAGGGAAATGTTGTGTGAACGCAAAAAGGTGGCAATGCGCTCCAGGGTCTGCCGGGCCAGGGGGGTGAGCCGCGTGGCGCCGTCCTCAAACAGGGCCGGAGCATCCACATGCAGATACACCCCGGCATCATCCGAGGAAATGCCGCTGACCTTCTGCAGTTCCGGGTCCTGTTCCACCAGTTCCTTGATCCCCAGAGCCACCTGGACCATGGGCAGGTTCTTGGCTGCGGCCGCTGCCGCTGTTTCGCTGCCAGAGGTCAGGGCCGCGCCACCCTTGCCATCTTCCACCCATTTGGGCCGCTCCCCGCGAAACACGGAGGAGATCTGTTCCTTTTGGTTGGCATTCAAGGCCAGCAGCAGCCACATCAGCAGAAACAGGGCCATCATGGCGGTGACAAAATCGGCATAGGCCACCTTCCAGCTGCCGCCGTGGTGGCCGTGCCCCCCTTTTTTGACACGCTTGATGAGGATGAGCGAGGATGGTTTACTTGGGGACACGCTTGCACGCCTCCTCCATTTCTTCCATGGAAGGGCGGCACCCGCCGGGCAGGCCCCGGCGGGTGGCTTCGGCCACCAGGAACGGTGGCAGGTCTTCGGCCACAGCCAGCATGCCCTGCTTGATGGCCGCCAGCAGGGCTCCCTGCTGCTCGGCCTGATGCTCCAGGTTCGTGGCGATAGGTCCCACGAAGCCATAGCACAGGAGCACGCCCAGGAAGGTACCCAGCAGGGCCGCGCCAATGGAGTGCCCCAGCACTTCCGGTGGCTCGTTGAGCTTGCCCATGGTCAGCACGATACCGAGCACCGCAGCCACAATGCCCAGACCGGGCAGGGAATCCGCCACCTTGGTGACCGCGGAAGAAGGGACTTTTTCGTGGTGGGACTGGGTTTCCACATCCACATCCATGAACCCGTCAAACACGTGAAACGGCAAGGCTCCGGCCAGGAGCACTTTGAAATTGTCCGCAATGAAGTCACGCACTTCATGATTCTTGGCCACAAAATCGTATTTGCCGAACAGGGCCGAGCTCTCCGGCTTGGCCACCAGCGGCTCCACAGCCACCATCCCACCGCGCTTGGCCGTGCTGGCCAGTTCAAACATGCAGGTGAGAATATCCAGGCCGTCGTTTTTGGACGGCTCCCTGGCAGTGAGCACCCTGATGGCCCCCTTGATGGTGCCAAAGAGCACGGACTTGGGCGAGGAAATGACAAACGCACCCACAGCCGCACCACCAATAATCAAAATTTCAATGGGTTGGATGAGAATGTGCAGGGTTCCGCCCTCAAGCAGAAACCCGCCGATGACGCAGCCCAGAACAATAATCGCGCCAATGATGGCAAACATCGCTACTGATCCCCCGATGTTTGAGAACGTTGTGTGGTCGCTGTGACAAAAATGCTGATCCGCCGATTTCTGGCATCCTCCGGCACGTTCGGCAAGAGCGGCTTGGTGTCCGCCAGGCCCGAGACCCGCATACGCCGTTTCTGATCCAGCCCGTGTTCCACCATCTGCCGGCGTACAAAAATGCGTCAGCTCCCTGTTCATGAACACGGAGCGACGAGGCAATGTAAAGCCCTGTTCCAGGATCAAGCCAATGCTGCAGGCGGTGGGCGGGCCATGCGGGAGAAACCCTGCGCCGTGACGGCAAAGATCCCCCTGTATGGCGGTGTTGTTGTCAGTGCGAGCGAATCTGGCAGGCTGCCTGGTGCCCAGAGCAACGCCGAGCGCGAGCCCCGGTCCTCACGGTCCACATCGGGTAGAACATGGGTTTGCCATTGCTGCAATGTCTGCGGCAGGGCATCCGCGCAGGCAGCTCCGGCTGGCGGTCGTTCACTTGGGCAAAGTTGGCCCCGCGGGGGAAACCTTGCGCCGTCTTCTGCAATACCATGCGTGGAAACCTCGCAAAACTGCAGCACATCCCCATTGCCGAAGCCAGGGTGTCCTTTCTCGATGGCGCATACGACCCCGATCAGGCCGAGGAGAACCGCCACTACGTTTCGCGCAAGTGCCTGCATGATGCGGCCGTATCACAAGGCCAGTCTCCTTGGAAGAGTGCCCGGAGGGGCAGCGGCAGGCAGGGTGCCTTGCGGTCATTTCCGGACCACTTCCCGGGCGGCGACAATTTTGTTATCCAAATAAACAATATTGTCAATTTTTGACTTGTATTCTGCTTGCTTCCCGGGGGTGGCCGTTGCTAACTGCCTGGAACTGGGCACCGTCCAGGGTTGACCGGACCTGATAACCCCACTGGCGGCATTTTTGCATTGCCCTTAGCCTCCGGCGGCTTCATGCAAGCCCCACTGAACGCAACTCGGCAGCAGACACGCCCTGCACGCCGGATAACCGAAGCTAAAGAGGATTCTATGAGCGGCATCCAGGCTCGTCTGAACGCAATCTCGGCCATTATCAATTACAAGCCGTCCAGCGCTCCGCTGAACTTCAGCGAAACCAAGCCCACGGAAATGTACGGGTGCAACGTGTTCAGCGACAAGGTGATGCGCGAACGCCTGCCCAAGAACGTGTACAAATCCCTGAAAAAGACCATCGAGCATGGCGTCAAGCTGGACGCCACCGTGGCCGACGCCGTGGCCAATGCCATGAAGGATTGGGCCATCGAGCGTGGCGCCACCCACTTCACCCATGTGTTCTACCCCCTGACCGGCCTGACTGCCGAAAAGCACGACGCCTTCCTGGTGCCCGACGGCAAGGGTGGCGCCATTGCCGAATTCAGCGGCAAGCTGCTCATCCAGGGCGAGCCTGACGCCTCCAGCTTCCCCTCCGGCGGCCTGCGCACCACCTTCGAAGCCCGCGGCTACACGGCCTGGGACGTGACCAGCCCCGCGTTCATCCTGGAAAATCCCAACGGCACCTTCCTGTGCATTCCCACCGCGTTCGTCTCCTGGACCGGTGAAGCCCTGGACAAGAAGACCCCGCTGCTGCGCTCCCTGCAGGCCCTGAACACCCAGGCCCAGCGCGTGCTGAAGCTGTTCGGCACCCAGACCAAGATGCCTGTGACCTGCTTTGCTGGTCCTGAACAGGAATACTTCCTCATCGACCGCAATTTCGTCTTCAACCGCCCCGACCTGCTCATCGCCGGCCGCTCCCTCTTTGGTGCGCCCCCGGCCAAGGGCCAGGAATTCGAAGACCAGTACTTCGGCGTCATTCCCCGCCGCGTCCTGGCTTTCATGATGGAAGTGGAACGCGAACTGTTCAAGCTGGGCATCCCGGTCAAGACCCGCCATAATGAAGTAGCCCCCAGCCAGTTCGAAATCGCCCCCATTTACGAACAGGGCAACCTGGCCACTGACCACAACCAGATGGTCATGACCACCCTGCGCAGCGTGGCCAAGCGCTACGGCATGGTCTGCCTGCTGCACGAAAAGCCCTTTGCCGGCATCAACGGCTCCGGGAAGCACCTGAACTACTCCATCGGCAACGCCGAACTGGGCAGCCTCTTCGATCCAGGCGACACCCCGCATGAAAACGCCCAGTTCCTGGTCTTCTGCGCCGCCGCCATCCGCGCCGTGCACAAGTTCGGCGCCATGCTCCGCGCCACTGTGGCCTCCGCGTCCAACGACCATCGCCTGGGCGCCAACGAAGCCCCGCCGGCCATCATGTCCGTGTACCTGGGCGAACAGCTGGCCGACGTGTTTGAACAGATCAAGAAGGGCGCGCTGACCGGCTCCAAGAAGAAGGACGCCATGCACGTGGGCGTGGACACCCTGCCCCCCCTGCCCATGGACGCCGGCGACCGCAACCGCACCTCCCCCTTTGCCTTCACCGGCAACCGCTTCGAGTTCCGCGCCGTGGGCTCCTCCATGTCCATCGCCGGCTCCCAGGTGGCCCTGAACGCCATGATGGCCGACTCCCTGGACTACATTGCCACGGAACTGGAAAAGGCCATCGGCGGCGACTCCAAGAAGCTCAACAGCGCCGTGCAGGCCCTGCTCCAGCAGATCATGAAGGATCACGACGCCGTGGTCTTCAACGGTAACGGCTACTCCGAAGAATGGCACGCCGAAGCCGAAAAGCGCGGCCTGCCCAACCTGCGCACCACCCCGGATGCCCTGCCCGAATTCACCAAGCCTGAAGTGGTGGAACTCTTCGGCAAGTACAACATCCTTTCTGCCGCGGAGCTGGCCTCCCGTCAGGAAATCTACCTGGAACAGTACTGCAAGACCATCGCCACCGAAGCCAATCTCATGGTCCGCATGGCCAAGACGGTGATTTACCCCGCCGCCATGCGTTACCAGGGCGAGCTGGCCTCTGCCTGCGCCAACAACAAGGCCTCCGGCGTCGTGTGCGCTGCCAGCCCGGTGCTCAAGGAAGTGTCCGACCTCCTGATCACCCTCACCGAAAAGACCGCGGCCCTCGAAAAGATCCTGGCCCATGAGAATGGCGATACCCTCAGCCATGCCAAGTTCTTCTGCGACAAGGCCCTGCCGGCCATGGGCGAAGTCCGCGCTGCTGCCGACGCCCTCGAAGCCCTGGTGGCCGACGATCTCTGGGCCCTGCCCAGCTACCAGGAAATGCTGTTCATCCGCTAACAGCACTGCCTGGCACCTGCCTTCCGAACGCCGCTCCTCACGGGGCGGCGTTTTTTTTGGCCCTGACCTGGCGGTAATTTCTAATGCCTATTTGTTGACTTTGATTTTCATTATCGTTATTCGCAGTCTCATCGTGAGGGAAATCTTTGTTGCTTCAGATCTACAATGAGGGATATCATGGACAAACCAAAGAGTGATTTCGCGGAAATCGAACGATTACGCGCGGCAGGCTTTACGTATCAGATTGTTCAACGTTGTTGCGCTGTTGGTCTGTTTGATGCCTTGGCGCAGACCCCTCGCAATGCTGAGGAACTTGCGCAGCAGCATTCCTGGCAACCAGCCCCCACCCAGGGTCTGCTGGAGCTTCTTGCCGCGGCCGATCTGCTGGCATTTCAGGATGGGCGCTATACGGTGGCGCAGGTGGCCAGGGAGCATCTCACCCTGGACGCTCCCTTTTCCCAGCGAAAAGCCATGGCTCTGCAGCACCGTTTCGACAGCCATGTGCTGCAGCATTTTGAAACCTTGCTGCGTGGAGAGCGCCCGGCCCGCTCGCATACCGATGAAGGCTGGTCCAGCGAGGATGGCATGGAAGGCACGCTGCAGTTCGCCAGACTCGGCGCACTGCAGGATGTGACCGCGTTTGTGGCAGGCTTGCCGGAATTCCCGACCATGCGCCTGAGTTGCGATATTGGCGGCAACCATGGCGAGTACTCCCTGGCCCTGCTGGAGCGCAACCCGGCATTGCGTGCGGAACTCTTTGATCTGCCGGACGTTGCCGCCATGGCCGCTGCGCGCATCGCGAGGCGTGGCTTTTCGGACCGCATGGAGGCCATTGCGTGCGACATCCGCACCACGCCCCTCCCCACGGACCGGTACGATCTGGTCCTCGCCTCGCATGTCTTGTACGCATTCATGCCGAATCTGGCTGATCTTTTGCAGCAAATCCATGCGGCGTTGCGGCCTGGCGGCTGGTTCGTGGCACACCATTTGTCCCTGGAAGGCGGTTTGCCGCAATCGTCCGCAACGGTGCTGGAATTCACCACCCGCATGGCCGGCTATGCCACGCACTTCATTGATCCCGCACTGTTGTGCCTTCAGTTGCACGAGGCAGGCTTCAGCGGCATGACCATCCAGCCCGCAGGGCCGCATGAATGTGGCCGCATTGTTGCCGGCCGACGGGCATGATCCCACGCCAGCGCCACGTTCTGGCGGATACCAGGCCTGGGGAAGCATGGGCCGAGAAACATTGCTGAAAGAAAACCGGGCCGGGGATGGCGTCCCATGCAGCCACCCCCGGCGGGAATGCGTGATGCCTACCCTGCCATGCGCAGCCCCGCGGGCCTCTGCTGCAGCGGTTCGCTGGTCTTCACGGTGCCATCCAGACCCAGCACCGTGACGGCGACCGGGCCGGCATAGCCGGAGATGCGCACGGCCTCTTCCACCAGACCGGCCAAGCCGGCGCAGCATGGCACTTCCATGCGCAGCACGGTCACGGACGCCGGTTGGGCCTGTTGCAGAATGGACGCCAGTTTGTGCAGATAGCTTGCCGCAGGGCCGAACTTGGGGCAGCCCAGCGTCAGCACCTTGCCTTTGAGGTGCGTGCCGTGAAAATCGCCGGCCGCGCCAGGGGCGCAATCCGCAGCCACCAGCAAATCCGCTCCCTGGAGGAACGGCGCCTCGGGCCGGACCAGCTCCAGCTTGATGGGCCAATGGGTCAGGGCCGAGGGCTGGGGCACGGACTGAGCTACGGGTTGACCTGTGGGCTGGCAACCCGGCGCCTTCGCGGCAGCAGGCACGGCAGCCGGCGCTGGAGCGAACGTCCGTTCCATGCTGCCCGGGCAACCGCAAGGCATGCGCGGCACCGCGGCTGGCGCGGCAGCCTGTTCCAGGGCCTTGATGCGTTCGTGCACGGCGTCTTCATTGAATTCGTCAGCTTCGCGCTCCACGATGGTCAATGCGCCGGTGGGGCAATGGCCAAGGCACGCGCCCAGGCCGTCGCAATACACTTCCGCCACCAGCTTGGCCTTGCCGTCTATGATTTGCAACGCCGCCTCGGCGCAGCCGGGCACGCAGGCGCCGCAGCCGTTGCAGAGCGATTCGTCTATTTGAATGATCTTTCTCGTCGGTTTCATGATCCGCCTCCTGGTCTTCTTCGTCACCCATGGTCTTGGTATGCGCAGAAGATAGACCGTCCTGCGCGGGCCGGCGTTGACGCACATCAAAAAGATGGATTTTTTTGTGATTTGCGAGCTAGGCGAAAAATGACTAGGAACACGGAAACCACCTTGCTGTTGAGGAGTGACAATGTCCAGCGCTTCCTATCCTGACCAGACTGAGCAATTTTTGCAGGAATTACCCGAGATTCAGCCCGGGCAGGCCTTTCGTTTCGCCTGCCATCCCAACGTCCCCTGCTTCAACGCCTGCTGCAGCGACCTGACCTTGATGCTCACGCCCTATGACGTGCTCATGCTGCGTCGTGAACTGCGGATGCCCAGTCAGACGTTTTTGCAAGAGCACGCCAGCACGGGCAGCCATCCGCAGACCGGCTTTCCCCTGGTGTTCATGACCATGCTGGAAGATGCACGCAAAAGCTGCCCCTTTGTGCGCCCGGAAGGCTGCAGCGTGTACAACGCCCGGCCCGGCGCCTGCCGCGCCTATCCCCTTGGCCGCGCCTCCCGCATTGAGGACGGGCAGGTCAAGGAGCGCTACTTTCTGGTGCAGGAAGAGCATTGCCAGGGTTTCAATCAGGACAGGCACTGGACGCCCTCGGCCTGGTATGCTGACCAGCAACTCCTTATTTATAATGATGAAAATGACCGTTACATGGCCCTCATGGCCCGCCAGCGCCAGACCGGTCGCCTTCTGGACCGCAAGCGCAGCGCCATGGCCCTCATGGCCCTTTACCAGCCGGACCAGTTCCAGCAGTTCATTCGCAGCGCCGGCCTGCTCGGCAAGCTGGATCTTTCGCCCGAGCGCCAGGCCATGATACTGTCCGACGAATACGCCACCATTGACTTTGCCTATCATTGGCTGGAGTTCTTGTTATACGGCAGCAGCGAGCATTTGCGGCCCAGGTCGGCCTGAAGGCAGGCACCTGCGCCCCATCACGCACTCTAGCATTCCGGAGGCCTTTCATGGATCGATCCCACCCCAAAATCTACTCGCCCGAGCAACTGGCTGAGATTCTGGAAACCCGGCGCAGCTGCGGCAAGATCGTCTTCACCAATGGCTGCTTTGATCTGTTGCACCCGGGGCACGCCACGCTGCTGACCCAGGCCCGGACCTTGGGCGACGTGCTGGTGGTGGGCGTGAATTCGGATGCCTCGGTCCGCGTGCTGGCCAAGGGGCCCGCCCGGCCGGTGAATTCCCTGGCTGACCGCATGTTCATGCTCGCCCATCTGGAGATGGTAGATTACGTAACCTGGTTCGAAGCCGCCACGCCATATGATCTGATCAGCCAGCTGCAGCCGGATATCCTGGTCAAGGGTGGGGACTGGCCGCTGGAGGCCATCGTCGGGCGCGACGTGGTGGAGGCGCGCGGAGGCAAGGCCATGTCCCTGCCTTTGGTGGAAGGGGTGTCCACCACAGCCATCATCGAACGCATCAGGAAGGGCCAATCCGCCTGATCGGCCTTCTGAGGATCAACCGTGCCTGCCCAGCCGCCTCCCCGGTGGATCCTGCATGTGGATATGGACGCTTTTTTTGCGTCCGTGGAGATCCTGGATAATCCCGCGTTGACCGGCCTGCCGGTGATCATCGGCGGAGAGGATCGCGGCGTGGTCAGCGCGGCCTCGTATGTGGCAAGGAAATTCGGTGTGCGCTCCGGCATGCCTTCCGCCCAGGCCCGCAAGCTCTGCCCGCATGGCGTGTTCCTGCGCGGCCGGCATGCGCGTTATGGCGAAGTCTCCCGTCTGGCCATGGCGGCCCTGGCGCACTTTTCCCCCATCATGGAACAGGCCTCGGTGGATGAGGCCTATCTGGACATGACCGGCCTTGAGTCCCTCTTCGGCCCCCCGGATGCTATTGGCAGGCAGATCAAAATCGCCGTCCGCGAAGCCACGGGCGGCTTGACCTGCTCTGTTGGCTTGGCCCCGGTGAAGTTTCTGGCCAAGATCGCCTCGGACTGGAACAAGCCGGACGGCCTGTTTATCCTGCACGCGCACGAAGTGGAGGCCTTTCTCCTCCCCCTGCCGCTGGGAAAAATTCCAGGCATTGGCGGAAAAAGCGAGGCTCGGCTTCGGCAGCTTGGATTGCGCACCGTGGGGGATTTGCGGCGGCTTTCCCCTGCGTTTTTTGTGCGGGAATTCGGCAAGTGGGGCGAGGCCCTGTGGCAGCGCGCCCACGGGATTGATCCGCGGGAACTGGTGCCTCACTGGGATGCCAAGAGTGAAGGCGCAGAGGTGACCCTGGACCACGACACCGTGGACCGGGATTTTCTCAAACAACAGTTGTACATCCAATGCCAACGGGTCGGCCGCCGGCTGCGGAAGGACGGCCGCAGCGCCCGCACCCTGACCCTCAAACTCAAGGACCACGACTTCAGAAGTCTGACCCGCAGCCGGACCGTGGATCCGCCTGTGGCCAGCACCGAGGGCATCTTCGAGGTGGCGGCTGATCTGCTGGACAAGGAGCCGCTGGTTCGGCCAATCCGGCTCATTGGCGTCTCGGCCAGCGGCTTTCTGGCGCCGCCACGGCAGCTGCCGCTCTTCGAAGATCCCCAGGAACGGCTGGAACAACGAAGACAGGAGCTGGACAGAACCCTCGACTCCATCGAGGAGCGATTCGGTCGCGGTGCGGTGACCCGCGGGCGGGGGCTGATAAAGGGCTCGGGAGAGACCTCAAGCGGGAATTGAGCCAGGGGAGCGGCGCGCCTGAGATGCCCGCCACACAAAAAATGAGCCGCCGGGAGAACCCCGGCGGCGAGTGGAGAAGGACTGCTCTGAGGAGTAAAATCTGCTGAGGTTTCGGGATAGAACTACTTGCCGGTTATCCGGCGGAACGAGGTGGCAGGTAGCCGCCTTGTGCGGCTCAGATCGCGTTGTCCTCGTTCACTCTAGTCTGTCGCGTTTTAGGGGACAATGTCCCAGGCGACCCGTTGGGCAACTCCGCTTGCCGTGTGTACGATGTTTTTCATTATTTCTTCGTACCCTCCGTTGCAGGTGCCGTTCATTGCCTCACACTAGCTAGTAGGCATCCCCGCTCCCTTGTAAAGGGGGGGAGCCAAAAAAAGTTACCGGGGTTCTGCAGGGATAAAACCCGCTGGTCGATGCTGGTATTTTGCCAGACGTTCTGCCGTGCGTTGCTGCTCCCTGGCCGACAACCGTCGTTTGCGCAACAGCACAGCCATGGCGTCCACGGCTCTCGGGGTTCGGCGCACCGTTTCTTCGGAAAGGCCCTGTTCCAGCAGAGACTGCCCCAGTTCACTATACCGCCAGTCCAGCCGCTCCAGGGCAAACCGCGCCTCAGTCCACCCCAGGTACCAATGCCAGTCGGTCACGTAGAGCCAGCTGTGTTCGTTAAATGCCCGCATGTGCGATGGATCCTGCCACGCGCCATACGACAGGTCATACGGCACCACCACATCCAGCACCCCGCCTTCCTGAAGCAGGGAAAGGCAGTTGGCGTAAAACACGTCCAGCTGCGGCAGGTGCTCCAACAAATCATGCGCCACGATGCGTTCGGCACAGCCGGGGGGCAGGCAGATGTTCCCGAAGCGCGACGTGGAAAAAACCGTCTCGACTGTCGCAGGAAACGGCCTGGCCAGATCGGCCACAATATCCGGCTGCCAGAACGGATTGATGTCCACATTCAGCCAGCGTTCCCGAAACAATTTGCCGCTGCCAAAGTTCATGGTCCAGCCGGAGCGAGGCATGGCGTGTTCTTCCTGCATTTGCCCAGGTTATCAGCCCATTCAGCAGGGCACAAGCAGTAGTCCGCCACCGTGCATGGCGCCTCTTGCAGAGTTGGGGGCATTCGGGCACCATACGAGGATGAGCGAATATCTGGATGGCATCGCTGAAGGCAGCTCTGTGGGCATCGTCGAGCGGCAGTATTTCCATGTTCCTTCCAGCGCCCTGCCCTTTCCTCTGGAGAGCGGCCAGCAGCTCGCCGAGGTGACCCTGGCCTACGAAACCTACGGCGCCCTCTCCCCGCAGCGCGAAAATGCCGTGCTCATCTGTCACGCTCTGACCGGCGACGCCCACGTGGCCGGCTATCACGATCCCGCCGCCGGGGGCAGCGGCAAACCCGGTTGGTGGGAACTCATGGTCGGCCCGGGCAAGCCCATCGACACCGACCGCTATTTCGTCATCTGTTCCAATGTCCTGGGCAGCTGCATGGGCTCCACCGGCCCGGCCAGTCCCAAACCCGACGGCACCGGACTGTATGGCCTGGAGTTTCCCGTGGTGACCATCGGGGACATGGTCCGGGCCCAGCACGCGCTGATGACGCACCTGGGCGTGCCGCGCCTGCTGGCCGTCATCGGTGGCTCCATGGGCGGCATGCAGGTGCTGGACTGGGCCTGCCGGTATCCGGAGCTGGTCTACGCCGCCATCCCCCTGGCCACCACGGCCCGCCATTCGGCCCTGAACATCGCCTTTCACGAAGTGGCCCGTCAGGCCATCATGGCCGATCCCAACTGGAACCGCGGCCGCTACACGCCCGACGCCAAGCCCGGCACCGGCCTGGCCGTGGCGCGCATGATCGGCCACATCACCTATCTTTCCGATGAAGCCATGCGCCGCAAGTTCGGCCGCCGGCTCCAGAACCGCGACGCCTTCAGCTTCGATTTCGACCTGGATCTGCCGGACTTTCAGGTGGAAAGCTACCTGCGCTACCAGGGCCGAAAATTTGTGGAACGTTTCGACGCCAACTCTTTTTTGTACATCACCAAGGCGGCGGACTACTTCGACCTGGCCACCCAGCACGGCGACGGCTCCCTGGCCGGAGCCATGAGCAAGGCCCGGGCGCGCTTTCTCGTGCTGAGCTTTTCCTCGGACTGGCTGTATCCCACCTACCGCTCCCGCGAGCTGGTGCAGGCCATGAAAAAGGCCGGCCGGGACGTCAGTTTCATGGAGATCGAGGCGGATTTCGGCCACGATGCCTTTTTGCTCAAGGATGACCGGCTGAGCGCACTCATCGCCAATTTTCTGGACCATTCCCACGCCAAGCTGCGCATGGAACGCGAGGCCGACCTGGGAGGGCGCCCCCATGCGCTTTGATCTGCAACAGATTGCCAGCTGGATTCCCGAAGGCGCCAGCGTGCTGGACCTTGGCTGCGGCTCGGGGGAACTGTTGTCCCACCTGCAAACGGAAAAAAGCGTGCGGGGCCAGGGGATTGAGCATGGGGAAGACAAGGTCGCCCAGTGCATCGGCCGGGGCCTGAGCGTGATTCAGGGCGACATCAATACGGAAATCCTCGACTACCCGGACCAGCGCTTCGACGTGGTTGTCCTCTCGCAAACCCTGCAGCAGGTGTACAAGCCGGCCCGGCTGATCAAGGAAATGCTCCGGGTGGGCCGGCAGGGCGTGGTCAGCTTCCCCAACTTCAGCCACTGGCGCATCCGGGTGCAGCTGCTCTTCACGGGCCAGGCCCCCCGCACCAGCGAACTGCCTTATGAATGGTGGAACACGCCGAACATCCGCGTCATCACCCTCAAAGACTTCCGCATGTTCTGCAAGGCCCACGACCTGCCAATCCTGGAAGAAGCCGCCATCGACACCGACTACCGCCAGCGCGAAGGCCATGTGCTCGCCAACTGGAAATCCTGGCGTGCCCGGTATGGCATCTTTCTCCTCGGCAGTCGCTGAGGATTCTTCGATGCTGCCCCTGCTGCCCCCGGGGGCAGCCCTTTTTAGTGGCACATTGCAGCCAGGACACACCGGATGCCCCCTCCGCTCCTGCGTGTGCGCGCTGGCGGGCAGAACGGCGCACTTTTTTTCACGGAGCCAAGGGTTTTTTACCCTGCACACCAATTGCGCCCGGGTCTGGAAGGCGTATATTCAGAATGCGGCCCTGTTCTTTGACTCCACCCCGGGGATCTCACACCACACCCCAGGGTTTGCCCCTATTCCGCCATATAACTACAAATTTTTGGTACTTCAAAATTTGTAGCTAAAGCCTCAAATTTTGATGCTGTCACCAAAGGGGCGACCTACAAAATTTGTAGCTTAAAATTTTAGCTTTTGATTTCAGCTGTTAAAAAAATCTCTGCGCCACTGACAGCTCTGGCACGGCGGTTGCTTTATCGGCAGCAACCGTGCGCAACACGGCAAGTTGAGAAGACCCTTTTCCACCATCTTGATATAGGAGTAAGACGATGCGTAACCAGCAAGGCTTCACCCTCATTGAAATCATCGCCGTCCTCGTCATCCTCGGCATCCTCGCCGCCGTGGCCATCCCCAAGTACAATGACCTGCAGGACACCGCCCGTCAGAAAGCCATGGACGGTGCCTATGCCGCTGCCAAATCCCAGATGACCATGGCCTTCTCCAAGGCTCTGCTCGACGCCAACGGTGTTGAATCCGCCATCACCTGGGCTGATGTCACCGGCTCCTGCGCCGACATCCAGGGCGACTACAATGGCCAGATCACCTGCACTGGCAACGGCGGCGGTATCTCTGTCACCATCGTCGACCCCAAGGACAGCTCTATCACCAAGACGTACCCTGCTGCTGACTTCGTCCTGGTTGCCCCGTAACCTTCCCCGGCATACGGACTCTTGGTCTACAAAGGGCTGCGGAATCTCCGCAGCCCTTTTTTTGCGTGCCTGTCTCTTCGCGCCGAAAGGACAGAGGGTGCCCGTTCCGCGTCTTCGCGCGGTGAGACGCGCCGGGCTCTCTTCCCTTCTCCGTTGATTTCAGTGTAATGTGCATGGTGAATCAACACAGGGAGGAAGGCCGGTGGGCAGGAACAGCAACATTCGAGTCAGGGAGCCGGGCGTCCGGAAGCCCGGGCACCCGACGGCGCTGCGACGGGTGGCTCCAGCGCTGGGGCTGATTGCAGCGCTGATACTGCTGGCGCTGGCTGTGCTTGGGTTGGGTGGCTGCGCCGGCCAGGGGCCTGCTGCCTCCGGCGGCGCACCGCGCGATACCAGTCCCGATTCCCGGGCGGCCCCTGCCCCGCAGTCCGTGCAAGTGCTGTTGGCCCTACCCCTGGGCAACGCCTATGCCACCTTTGCCAACCGGGTGGCCCTCGGCGCCCAGACCGCGGTGGCCCGTCTGGCCCGCAGCGGCGTGCGGGTGGATCTGCAGCTGGTGGACACGGCCCGGCCGGACTGGCTGAGCCAGGTCTCCGGCGCGCACCCGTCCGCTATCATCGGCGGCCCCATGCTGGCCCAGGATGTTCCGCTCATGCTCACCCTGCAGCCCCAGCGCGTCTTTTTCGCCATGCTGCCCGAGTTCCCGCCCGGGCTGCTGGTGGAAGGCCGGGACGCCTGGCGCTTCTTCACCAGCCCGGCGGACCACATTGAAACAGTGCTGACCGCGGCGCGGGATTCCTTTGGCATTCAGGATGTCGGCGTGCTCTACCCCCAGGAGGCCTTTGGCCAGCGGCGGGCGCAACTTTTTGACGAGATTGCCCGGTCCATGGGACTGCACGTCAAGGCGTCCACCAATTATGCGCCTGACGATCCGCTGCAGTGGAACAAACAGGTGGCCTCATTCCTGGAGCAGGGCTACGCAGCAACCACGCCCGGCTCCCGGCACCCTGGCATGGAGGCGGTGTTCCTGCCGGATGTGTGGTCCCAGGCGCAAATGCTGGCGCCGCTGTTTGGCTATTATCAGGAAGATCACATGTTGCTGCTGGGCTCTGCCCTGTGGGATCAGACCCTGGCCATGCGGCCCGAGGATGCGCAAGCCTTCCGGCTGGCCATTTTTCCCAGCGCCTGGTGGGACGCCAACCCCGCGCCGGAGGCCAGAGCCCTGGTGGCGGCCCTGGGGGGGGGCAAGGCAGACTACTGGCACGCCGTGGGCTATGACTTTGTCCGCTTTGCCAGCCACTTCGGGCCCATGCTCCCCGGGGTCAAGCCGGATCGGGATTTCCAGCAGATCAACCAACGGCTGCATGCCGCGCAGCAGATGCCCTGGAGCATGGCCCCCATCCGCTGGAATATTCGCGGCGTGGCCACGCAGCGGCTTTTCCTGTTTTCGCCCACGCCCTCAGGCCCCGAGCCTGCAAAACTTGAGGTGCTCAAGGCCCGCTTTGCCGAAGCCGCACGGAACTACCGCATCCGCATGAACGGCGCGCCGTGATGTTCCGTGCCCCGCTGGGGCTAGCGCTGCTGCAATGCGGCCATGATCTGTTTGAGGGCCGCGGCCTGGCTGCTTAACTGGGAGACGGCCTGATCGGCCTCGCGCATGCCTTGTGCGGTATCCTCGGAGATTTCGCTGACGTCTTCCATGGTCATGGACACAGCCTGCGACACCGTGGCCTGTTCCTGCCCAGCCTGGGCAATGTCCAGGACCTTGTTCGCCGTCTGGGACACGACAGCCACAATCTGCTCCAGGGTCTGCCCGGAGCTGGCTGCCAGGTGCGCCCCCTCTTCCACGGCCAACAGGGCATGGTGCGTGGCATCGCCCGTGCTGCGGGCGCTTTGCTGGATGGTCCGCACAGTCTGGTCCACTTCGCGGGTGGCGGCCATGGTTTTCTCGGCCAGTTTGCGCACTTCATCCGCCACCACGGCAAAACCGCGGCCCATGTCCCCGGCGCGGGCTGCTTCAATGGCCGCATTCAACGCCAGCAGGTTGGTCTGGTCGGCAATATCCTGAATCACGGTGATGATGCGGCCGATGTCCTGCGCCTGGGCACCCAGGGCGTTCATGGCCTGATCCAGGGTCTGCATCTGCCCCCGGATGCGGGTCATGGCCTCCACCGCCTCGCTTACGGTCCGGCGGCCCTCGTGGGCCTGGGTCTGGGCCTGGCTTGCGTCATCGGCCGCACCGGCGGCGTTGCGGGCCACTTCATTGCTCATGGACGCCATGCGGTCCAGCTGTTCGGCGGTTTCGGCAATGCGTTCGCGCTGATGCGCAGCTCCCTGCGAGGTGGCCCCCACCTGTTGGGAAAGCTGGACCGCGGCGTGGGCAATGGCGTCGGCAATGGTATTGGCCTGTTCGGCAGCGGTCAGGATGGTCTCGTTCTGATTGCGAATCTCCCGTTCCTGCTGCCTGATGGCCGTGAGATCATGGTAAATGGTGAAGGCGCCGATGAGTTTGCCATCCAAATCCTTGATGGGATTCGCATTCACCTGCAGCACCTTGCGATGCCCGCTTTTGGCCTGAATCTCCATCTCGCCCTGCAGGGTCCGGTCTTCCTCCATGGCCTGCACCGTGCGGATGCGCCGATGCGGGTCATTGTAAAAGAACACCCCGGCGTGCTGGCCGGAATAGCTGTCCGGTTCGCCTTGCTTTTCCAGAATATCGAGCAGCAGCTTGTTGGTGAAGGTGATGTTGCCTGCGGGATCAAGGGTCATGCAGGGCAGTGCGGCGGCAATGCCGGAGAGCACGCCCTGGGAAAAGCCGAGCCGGTCCTTGAGCCGGGCGACCATCTGCTCAATGGACCGCTGTACGCGCCCCAGCTCGCCGGGGTAAGCGCCCTCAAGCCGAGCGGAGAGGTCGCCTTCGGCCACCTGCGCGGCATAGACCTCGATGCGTTTCAGCGGCCGGACCACGGAATTGACCAATACCCAGACCACCAGCCCGGTCAGCAGGATGGCCGCGGCGGCGATGAGCAGCCCGGCATTGCGCAGGGTCACGTCCACGCCGTGGGTCATGTCCGATTCGGCAAGGCTGAAGCCGAAGGTCAGCTGCCAGGGCTCGTAATACCGCAGGAAGGCGACGCGAGGCTCTCCGGCTTCCTTGTACTCCACAAAACCGTCTTTGGTTTCCTTGAATCTCGACCAGTAGGCGGATGCCGCCAGGGAACCGCCTGCCCGTGACGGGTGACTCACCAGCTGGCCGTCCGCGTCGAACAGAAAGCTTTCGCCCTTGCCGCCGACATTCAGCGCCTGAATGGATTTTTCGAATTCCGGCGTGATGATGGGCCGGCTGGCCACCACCACGCCCAGGGTTTCCCCGTTGAAGCCAAGCAGCGGCGCATAGCCATTAAACAACAGGGCCCCGGCAATGGCTTCAACCTGATAGTAGCTTTCTCCCTTGGAGATGGCCTGCACCAAAGGGGAATCTTTGGAAATGATCCCACCCGCTCCGGGCTTGGATCCGGGCACTGTGCTGGACACGAGGACCAGGCCGCCGTCCAGGAACTGGTACAGGCTGACATGCCCGCCGACCACGTCGCGAATGGGACTGAGAATTTCCGCATTCCCCGTCAGGGTCACCGGTCCAAGATCAATGGAAGGCAATTCCACGGCCTGCTCGCGGCCATCCGCGTCCACAAGCCGCAGGGGATATGTATTCATCTTATTTAATGAAGGAAATCCCTTGGAATTCAGCTCGCGCAGCACAACGCCGGTATCTGTCCTGGCTTTTTCCTGCAGCAGCCGCTGTTGCATCTCCATCATGGATTCCACAGACTTGCCGAAGGAATGCAAGGAGGCACGCCCCAGCACCCCCAGCGAGTCACCAACCAGGGACTGGTTCATGGCCGTCATGGCCAGAATGACTACCGCCACCGTGGTCAGAATACCGCCGAGCAGTTTGGCTTTGAAGGAAACGCCGTGAAAACGGTGCATGACAACTCTTCCTTATTGGGTCAGCGCCTGCAGGAAGTGCAAAGGGCGCAATGACATCAATTAGGGAGATTGCCCATGCTTCGCGCCTTTTATGTGACGAAACAATGACGTTTCGTTGACACGCGCCCAGGGAGCGCGGCCGTCACACAAACGCCATGTGTCACAAGAAGTATTGTGATCATGCCACTCATAGCGAGTGTTGCTTGTGTGACGATTCCGTGAATGCTAGTTGCATGTAAACGTCTTACCGCGAGGTGCCCATGAAGCTGCATTGCCCTCGTTGCGAGTCCCTGCTGACGGTCCCTCCGGCTGCGCTGTCTGGTGCCGGCGCGTTTCGTTGTCCCCACTGCGCGACCGCACTGACGCGGGAAACGCCCGATGCCGCCCTGGTGGATTGCAGCTGCGGATTCCGCCGCGCGGTTGGATTGGAACACGCGCAGCGTAGCGCCGTGTGCCCTGTGTGCGGCAGGGTGGTGCAACTGGTGGCGTACAAGCTTCCCCGCACCGGGCCAACGCCGCCGTCACAGCCGGCGTCCGGCGAACGGCGCTGCACCGCGCGACACCAGGTGCGGGACCTGGCGGCCTATCTCGGCTGCCACGCAGGCGCCGTGCCTGTTCACAACATCAGCCCTGTTGGCATCTGCCTGGACCTTGATCAGAGTGAGGCCGAGCTCACGCAGGGGCAACTCCTTGTCCTGGAGTTGCTGTTTCGAAACGAATCACTCATGCGGCAGGTACGGGCCCGGGTGGTGCGTTGCGATTTTCTTTCCGCCGGCTGTATTTTTGTGCTGGATTCGGCAGACCAGAAGGCCAAGCTGCGCGAAGTGATCCGCGATTGTGTGACCAACCTGCGTCCCAGGGTGCGGGTTCAGGATCTTCTGCCGCCGTCATGAACAGCGCCAACGGCTACCGGAATCACTCCGGCGCGTTCCAGTGCCCGCAGTTGCTGCAGGAAAATCCCGGCACCTCCACGCTGCCATCACGGGCCTTGAAGCAATCCACCTCATTGGCATGGCTGCAGTTTTCGCAATACACCAGAGCCACATTGTGTTCGGGGTCGTATTCCACCTGTTCGCCCTTGAAGGGCAGGGTTTCGGTAAACGGCATGGCATCCTCCGGCGGTTACGCTGGTGAGCCCCGGACAGCCCGGGGAGTATTGCATTTCTAGCGCAGGACCGCGCCGGCCACAAGCCGGGGCGCGCAACTTTATGACCGGGCCAAGGTGAATACGGGAGCGCCATCTGTTCGGCATGGCCGAGGCGAAGGTTCCTCCCCGATGACGCAGGAGGGCAAGGTTCCGTGGTGACGAATTGTCTTGCATATGGCGGACTGCTGGCCAGGCTGCAGCGCAGCTTTGGGTTTGACAGGGTCGCTCCGGCGGTCATCGCCATTGCCACCTTTTCGGCCATTCATTGTCCCCAGCCGTTGCTGCCATTGCTGCAGCAGGCTTTTGGCCTGGAAAAAACCACTGCCTCCCTGGCCACCACGGCCACGCTGCTGCCGCTTGGCCTGGCCCCGCTGTTTTATGGGGTGCTCCTGCGGTCCTTTCCGGCACACCGTCTGCTGCTCTGGGGCATGGGTCTGCTGGCCGCAAGCACCGCGGCCCTGGGGCTGGCGCCCAGCTTCAGCGTCTTGCTGGTGCTGCGGGTGGTGCAGGGGCTCCTGGCTCCGGCCGTGCTCACCTCATTGATGACCCTGGTGGGCTCCAGCCTGCGCGGGCAGGAGCAGGACGTGATCTGCGAGCATTCCATCGGCCGGGCCATGGCCGTGTATGTGGCGGCCACCATTTTCGGGGGCTTCTTCGGACGGTTTCTGGCCGGCACCGTGGCGTCAGTCTGGGGGTGGCGCTGGGGATTGGCCGCGGTCTCGCTGTTGAGTGTCTGCGCCTGGCTGGTAGCGCTGGGCATTCCACGCAGCCAACGGGGAGGCTTCGCCAGACTGGAACTGACCGCCCTGCTGGAAGTGCTGCGGCTGCCGGGATTTCTGCGGCTTTACGCTTTTATTTTCGTGGAATTTTTCATCTTTACGGCCCTGCTCAACCTGTTGCCCTTCCGCATTGGGGCCATTGCCACCACGAGCGGGGGGGACTCGCCGTTTCGGGTGGCCGTGCTGTACGCCGGGTATCTTATCGGCATTTTCATTTCCCTGGCCGCCCCCTGGACGGTGGCGCGGCTTGGCGGGGAACACCGTGCCCTGTTCCTGGGAGGAACGATTCTCCTGGCCAGCGTGCCGATGTTCCTGGCGCCGTCTTATGCCGTGGCCTTTCTGGCCATGGTGGTCCTGTGCATCGGCATGTTTCAGGTGCATTCCGTATTGCCCGGCTGGCTGAACGAGCGGGGCTGCCAGCAGCGCAGCGTGGTGAACGGGTTGTACCTCTCCTTTTATTATGTGGGCGGGGCGGCAGGATCCTTGCTGCCTGCAGTGCTGTACCGGCATACGGACTGGACCTGGACCATCGCGGCCCTGGCGGGGATGCAGCTGGCCGGCCTGGCCTGCTGCCTCCCCGTTTCCCGCGGTCGCTAGCCAGAGAGGTGTCGGCCCGAACGTTATGGGGCTTGACCTGGAGGGATTCCTGCTATAATGAGATCACTCCGAACACTTCATCCCTGCATTCGGCATTTATCGACTGCCGGCGCTTCGCCGGCGGTTGATTTTTTTTATCCACCTGCAGGCATTTCGAGGCGCATCCATGAGCAGCATCCCCATTTCCAAAGAAGGCTTCAAACGGCTGGAGCAGGAGCTGGAACAACTCAAGTCCGAACGTCCTGCCGTGATCCAGGCCATCAAGGAAGCCCGCGAGGAAGGCGACCTGCGGGAAAACGCCGGCTACGACGCCGCCCGTGAACGCCAAGGCATGATGGAAGCCCGGATTCGGTACATTGAGGGCCGCATGGCCACGGCCAACGTCATCGACCTGAAAACTGTTTTCAGTGAAAAAGTGACCTTTGGGGCCACGGTGGAAATCGAGGACGTGGATACGGGCGATACCAAGGTGTACACCATCCTTGGCCCGGATGAAGCCGAACCCTCCAAGGGGTCCATCTCCATCCTCTCCCCCGTGGCCCAGGCGCTGATGGGCAAGGAGGAAGGCGACGAAGTGACTGTGGAAGCGCCCAAGGGGCGCATCCAATACGAAATCGTCACCATCAAATATCTCGGTGGCGCCCACGGGCTCAATTAGTCTGCATCCCTGAAGCAAGGCGCTGGAACCAACGTCTTGCTTCAGAGAGGACCGTCCAATGCCGGCGGTGCGCCTACCCGGGCGCGCTGCCGGCATCTCTGCACCCATTGTCCGTTGCGGATAATCCACTTCCGCCATCCGGCTCGCCGGAGCATGCCACCCTGCTCAAGATGGGGACGCGATGTCTTCGGGGATGCCGAAGGTGATGCAAAAATACACGGTAGTGCCCACGCGGGGCTCGCTTTCCACGGCAATGTTCCCGCCCATGCGCTGCACCAGATATTTGCACATGGCCAGCCCCAGGCCAGCGCCCTGGTAAGCCCGGGTCAGGCCGCTGCTGCCCTGGGTGAATGGTAAAAACAGCTGCGGCAACATGTCGTCCGGTATGCCGATCCCTGTATCCGTGACACTGAACAGCACGCGGCACTCCCCTGTGCTGCGCGGCGGCAACGGGTATGCTTCCACCGTCACCTGGCCGGCCTGGGTGAACTTCAAGGCGTTGCCCGCAATGCTGGTCAGCACCTGCTGCAGCCGCACCCCGTCTCCGAGCAGCACCTGCGGGATATCCTCCGCCAGGGTCACCCGGAACGCAATTCCTTTCTGCCGGGCCACGGGCATGAACAGGTCCTGCAGCCGCATCAGCTCCTCTTGCAGCGACAGCGGCGCGTGATGAATCTGCAGGGTGCCTGCTTCCACATAGGTCATGTCCAGAACGTCGGAGAGCAATCGTGTCAGCCGCTTGCAGGAGTGCAGCGCCACGTCAACCTGCTCGTGCTGCTCCCGGCTCAAAGGAGATCCCTGCAACAGCTGCAGCATGCCCATCACCCCGTTCAGCGGGGTACGAAATTCGTGGCTCATATTGGCCAGAAACTGTGATTTGACCCGGCTGGCTGCCTCTGCCGCCTCTTTGGCCTCCTGTAGCGCCTGTTCGCGGTGTTTGCGTTCGGTGCTATCCCGGATGATGGCCAGTACAAGTTTTTCACCTTGCACCACGGTGCCGCTGGCGCTCACTTCCACATCCAGCAGGAATCCATCCTTGCGCCGGTGCTGGGTCTCAAACATGGCTTTGGTCTGCTGCAGATCGCCGAAGCGCAGACGGATATCGGCTTCGGTCATGGTGGCTTCATAGTCCCAGGTGTACAGGCCCACCATTTCGTCCGGACCATAGCCGAGCATCTCCGCGAACTTTCGGTTCACCTCCACCAGCCTGTGTTCCTGGTTGATGATGGCAATACCGTCGTTGCTCTGGTCCATGAGCACTCTGCGGCGGTGAATCTCTGCGGCAAGGGCGTCTGCCTCGGAGGCCTCGGGGGCATCCTCCCTCGCAAGACGAGCGTGGCGGCGGGTAACCCATACGACCACACCGGCGCCCAGCAGCCCCCCGGCTGCGGCAGCCAGCACCAGCAAGGGGGCGATGACGCTGGCAACTCCCGGGAGCGCTGCATGCCCGGATGCCTGCACTCCGCTTGAGGCAGAGCACAGCCAGAGCACGTCTATGGCCGCCGTCAGACGCTGCATCCATCCTCCTTGCACACCAGGTCAGCGATGGCGCAATTCAACCTGCTCCGGCAGTATTCAGCAAAGCGTTCTTGGCTGTCTAGCAAAATAATGCGCCGGCAGGCCATGGCGGGCCTGCCGGCAGACTATGCCCGGTCGCCAGGGAGGCTCCGGGCTATGGCTGGGAGAAACACTGCACTGCAAACTCCCGCACCGTTTCCCGAACAAGCGTCAGGTGTGTGAACAGGCAGACATGCTCGCCGCCTGGGATGCCCTGCAGCATGGCCCGGGGCGCCTGCGTGGCCACCCGCTGCCCATGGCTGAAAGGGACCACCGTATCGGCCGTGCCATGGACTCCCAGAACCGGCACGGCCAGTCCCGCTACCGGGATATCCTCCATGGTGGCGAACGCGGCCGTGTCCCGGATGGTGCCGGGCAATCGATGGGGAAACTCGTGATAGATGCTGGCGAACAACTCCTGCAGCATGGCCCCGGCCTCGGGATCCGCCAGGGTGCGTTCCCGAACGGCGGCGTCGTGGATGGATTTCGAGGCAGTCTGGCCCGGATGGCGCCTGGCCCTGCGCCGCAGCAGCGCCGGCAAGCCAGGGACATGGGCCATGAGCCGGAACAGGGGCAACATGCGTCGGACCCTGGCCGGCGGTTCCAGGCGCCCAGTGCAAGCCGAAACCAGCACCACCCCTGCGCAACGTTCCGGGTGCTGCAGGGCAAACCCCAGAGCCGCCGGGCCGCCGGCAGAAACGGCCAGCACCAGCGCCCGCTCCAGCTGCAGCGCGTCCAGTACGGCGGCGCAGCAATCGCCCTGGATCAGATACTCCGGCTGTACGGCCCGCACGGCAGGCAAGGGCGTGCCGGGATAGCCAGGACGGGACACTGCCAGCACCCGCACCCCTTGCTCCCGGCAAAATGCCTCGCCAAGGGCCGCCCTGGTCAGCAGCCAGCTTTGATCCCAGCCCCCCATCCCGCCATGCAGGGCCAGCAGCACCGGCCCTGTTGCGGATTGAGGATTGCTGTCCAGCAGCGCCACCATGCCCCTTCGTGTGTGTATGCGAATGGGAGCCAGCCCCTGCACGACGCGTGACCGGGCCTTGCTCCCCTTGAGAGAACAATGCATGAAGATCCACCTCCTCACAGGCAGATGTGGAATACGGAGAGCCTGACGAACGATGCCGGGGTCAGGCCTGGCGGCGCAGGCCCAGATGGCGGATCAACGCCAGAGCCTCGGGCGGGGGGCGACGTTCCAGCCGTCGGTACACCCGGCAGTCCGGCGTTCGGGTGACGAGGTGGGAATCAAACAGCAGCCGCCGCAACAGGGCATGGTCGCCAAAACAGTGCAGGGACAGGAGCACCGCATTGAGCTGGGCCTCCGACATGGGCTGGCCTGCGGGCAGGGCGGCCCAGAGCGCCCACAGGCACAGCTGCTGGTGACTGGCCTTGCCGGGCCAGCGGGTCAGCCGGCCCTGGGCGTCAAAATGCCGGGCCACGCGGGCCACCTGCAGATGATCCACAGGCGCAGGGGAAGGGGGTGGCGAGGGCGGCTGCTCCAGCCAGCCCCTGGCCTCCTGCTGGGCTCGAAAATGCTGGAAGTTCTTGTATCCTGCCGAACGCACGAGCATGTTCAGGAGCTGGAGATGGCTTGGGGCATGCTCGCATTCGGCCAGGGCGCGGTTCAGATTCCGGGCCAGGGCCGAGACATCTTGCGTCTCAAAAGGAACGGGGATTCTGGACATCACTCATCCTCCTAGCGTGGGAACGCAGGGTCGTGCCGCTTCCGGGGAGGAATGTCGGTGGTCGCTGTCTTACGACGTGGCACAGGACAAGTGTGTGAGTCGATAAGGAAATGGCAGGTTTAGCACCCCCTTGCGGGGCAGCGACGCCTTGGTGAACTGCCGACCTGGAAACTATTTACATCGCCTGTGCGCATTAATCAACCTCTTCTATGCTGTGTGCTATTTCCATTTTCCTTCATATACTTCAACTAACTAATTTTCTTGTGAAATATTCTGCCAAAATCCATTTTTTTGGTGCCAAATATTGATAGAGCAGATGTAATCAGGCTTGCACTGTCCCGCAATGCGGTTATGTCTGGTGGGACATATGCTCCAAGATGCCATGCCTTGCGACGGTCAGCCGTCTCCCCCTCCCACACCGCCCAACGGGCAGTCGCTGACGTTGCGCCTGCGGTTGTGGCTGGAGAGCACCGATGGCGTTGGATTTGGGATTGGCCGGCTGCAGTTGTTGCAGGCGACGGAGCGTAGCGGCTCGCTCAAGGCGGCTGCCAAAGAGATGAGCATGTCCTACCGGGCTGCCTGGGGCAAAATCAAGCGCACGGAAGAAGTGCTGGGGTTCCCGTTGCTGGAAAAGCATGGCGGGGAAAAGTCCGGCTACCAGGTAACCCCCGCCGGAAGAGCCTTTCTGCAAGCTTACGTGGAGTGGTTCGCCGCCGTGGAAGCCTATGCCCAGGCCAAGGCCGAAGCCTTGTTCAAAGCGCCCATCATCCCGTACGGGCAGGCTGGATCGAGCCGGGGAAAAAGTGGCGGTGTTTAATTTAACATATGGGCATCAATGACATAATCATTGTCACGCCTCCTTGGACGTGGTAACCTATGGTGGGGTCGTATCATCTCCGCCACGAAAGGGATAAACCAAGGAGACGTTCATGCACATTCATCGCAGAGACTTCCTCAAGCTCGCCGGGGCCACGGTCGCGGCGAGCGGGCTGGCCAGTCTCGGCCAGCTTTCACTGGGGGTGAAGCCGGTTCACGCCTTCACCGCCACCCTGAAGATCCAGGGAGCGAAAGAGATTTACACCGTTTGCCCGTTCTGCTCGGTGAGCTGCGGGATTGTCGGCTATGTGAAGGACGGCCAGCTTGTTTCCACCGAAGGCGACGCCGACCATCCTGTGAACGCCGGCTCCCTGTGTGCCAAGGGCGCGGCCATGCTGACCATGACCACGTCCCACCACCGGCTGCAGAAGCCCATGTACCGGGCTCCCTTCTCCGACAAGTGGGAGGAAAAGGACTGGGACTGGACCCTCAAGCGCATCGCCCAGCTGGTCAAGGAAACCCGCGACCGCGACTTCATGGAGAAGAACGCCAAGGGCGAGACGGTCAACCGCTGCGAATCCATGATCTTCATGGGCACCTCGCACGCTGCCAACGAAGAATGCGCCATCATCCATCAAGCCACCCGCGGCCTGGGCATCGTGCATAACGACCACCAGGCCCGTATTTGACACAGCGCCTCAGTTGCGGCTCTGGCAGAGTCGCTCGGACGCGGTGCAATGACGAACCACTGGACTGACATTCAGAATGCAGACCAGATCCTGATCATCGGCTCCAACGCAGCGGAGCACCACCCCATCTCCTTCCGGTTCGTGATGGAAGCCAAGGCGCGCGGCGCCACGGTCATCCACGTCGACCCGAAATTCTCCCGCACCTCGGCGCGGTGTCATTACCATGCCCATCTGCGCTCCGGCACGGACATCGCCTTCATGGGCGGCATGGTCAATTACATCATCGAGAAGGAAAAGTACTTCAAGGAATACGTCCTGCAGTACACGGACGCCCCGGTCATCGTCGACAAGGACTATGACTTCAAGGACGGCATCTTCTCCGGATTCGACCCCAAAAAGCGCAGCTACGACCGCTCCAAGTGGCGCTACGACCTGGATGAAGCAAAGGTGCCCAAGCTGGACATGACCCTCAAGGACCCGCAGTGCGTCTTCCAGATCATGAAGAAGCACTACTCGCGCTACACTTTGAAGAACGTCTCCAGCGTCACCGGCATTCCCGAAGACATGCTGGAGAAGATCTACGCCTCGTTCTCCACCAGCGGCACGGCGGACAAGGCCGGCACCATCATGTACGCCCTGGGCTGGACCCAGCACACCGTGGGCGTGCAGAACATCCGGAGCTCCTGCCTGGTGCAGCTGCTCCTGGGCAACATCGGCATTGCCGGCGGCGGCATCAACGCCCTGCGCGGCGAACCTAACGTCCAGGGCTCCACGGACCATACCCTGCTCTATCACCTGCTGCCCGGCTACCACTCCATGCCGCGCTCCGACTGGGCCACCCTGGCCGACTACATGAAGGCCAACACCCCGGTCACCCACGATCCCAAGAGCGTGAACTGGTGGCAGCACCGGCCCAAGTACGTGGTCAGCCTGCTCAAGGCCTGGTTTGGCGAAAAGGGTACCAAGGAAAACGACTTCGGCTACAACTGGCTGCCCAAGCTTGATCCAGGCCAGGACTGCAGCTACCTCTACATCTTCGACCGCATTTACCACGGCAAGATCAAGGGTGGCTTCATCTTCGGCCTGAACCCCATGAACAGCGTGCCCAACACCAACAAGATCCGCAAGGGGTTGGACAATCTGGACTGGCTGGTGACCGCCGAACTGCACCACTCCGAAACCACGGACAACTGGCGCAGGCCCGGTGCGGATCCCAAGAAGATCAAGACCGAATGCTTCCTCCTGCCCTCGGCCCACCGCCTGGAAAAGCCCGGTTCCGTGACCAACTCCGGCCGCATGGCCCAGTGGCACTACCAAGTGGTCAAGCCCCAGGGCGAGGCCAAGAACTTCGGCGAAATGACCGTGGACATCTTCAATGAAGTCCGCAAGCTGTACAAGGAACAGGGCGGCAAGTTCCCCGAGCCCATCCTGAACATGGTCTGGCCCGAAACGTTCGACGCCGACCAGCTCGTGAAGGAAAACAACGGCTACTTCACCGTGGAATCCAAGGTGGGCGAAAAGACCTACCAGCCCGGCCAGATGGTCCCCGGCTTCCCCAACCTGAAGGACGACGGCTCCACCGCCTGCCGCAACTGGCTCTACTGCGGCAGCATCACCGAAGAAGCCGGCAACCTGATCAAGCGGCGCGACCTGAACCAGACCGACATGCAGGCCAAGATCGCCCTGTACCCCAACTGGGGCTACGCCTGGCCCATGAACCGCCGGATCATCTACAACCGCGCCTCCGTGGATCCCCAGGGCAAGCCCTGGAACCCGGACAAGGCGGTCATCGAATGGAAGGACGGCAAGTGGATTGGCGACGTGCCCGATGGCGGCTATCCTCCGTTTGCCGACGAAAAGGGCAAGCATCCCTTCATCATGACCACCCAGGGCCGCGGCGCCTTCTTCGGCCCCGGCCGCATGGACGGCCCCTGGCCCGAACACTACGAGCCGGTGGAAACACCCATCGACAAACACCCGTTCTCCAAGCAGCTCTCCAGCCCGGTCTACAAGTTCGTGGAAGGCAACCTGGATCCCATGGCCAAGCCCGCGGATCCCAAGTACCCCATCGTGCTGACCACCTACAGTCTGACTGAACACTGGTGCGGCGGCGGCGAAACCCGCAATATCCCCAACCTCTTGGAAACCGAACCGCAGCTCTATGTGGAAATGTCCCACGAGCTGGCCAAGGAAAAGGGCATCAAGAACGGGGACGGTGTCATCATCGAGAGCATCCGCGGCAAGGTCGAGGCCATCGCCATGGTCACCGTGCGCATGCGCCCCTTGAAGGTGAATGGCAAAACGCAGCACCTCATCGGCATGCCCTTCGCCTTCGGCTGGACCACTCCGGGCACCGGGGACTCCACAAACCGGCTGACGCCGAGCGTGGGCGACCCCAACACGTCCATTCCCGAGTTCAAGGCATGTTGCGTCAATGTGCGCAAGGCTGACAAACTGACGGAAATCGCGGTCTAGCACAGAAGGAGCACATCATGCCCAAGGCTATCCTCGTCGATACCTCCCGCTGCACCGCCTGTCGCGGTTGCCAGCTGGCTTGCAAGGAATGGCAGGGCCTGGAAGCGAACGCCACCAAGCAGCGCGGCACGCACCAGAACCCCCCGGATCTGAACCCCAACAACTACAAACTCGTCCGCTTCAGCGAACGCCTGGACGACCAGGGCCGCATCCGCTGGAACTTCTTCCCGGATCAGTGCCGTCACTGCGTGTTCCCGCCCTGCAAGGCCACGGCGGACATGAGTGTGGAAGACGCCATCATCCAGGACGAAGCCACCGGCGCTGTGGTCTTCACGGAAAAAACCAAGGAACTGAGCAAGGAAGACGCCGAGTCCGTGCGGGAATCCTGCCCGTACGATATCCCGCGGCGCAACGACGAAACCGGCCTGCTCACCAAGTGCACCATGTGCTTCGACCGGCTTTCCGCCGGCCTGATCCCCATGTGCGTCAAGAGCTGCCCCACGGGCACCATGAACTTTGGTGAACGCGAGGAAATGCTCAAGCTGGCCCAGGAACGCCTGGCCGCGGCCAAAAAGGACTTCCCCGAGGCCCGGCTGGCGGATCCCGATGACGTGAACGTCATCTTCCTGCTCATTGACGAACCCAAAAACTACCACACCCATGCCGTGGCAGAGGCCGAATCCCCGCGCATGGACCGCACTCGTTTCCTGGCCAAGACCACCAATCCCTTGCGCCGGGCGCTGCAGAACCTGATCTCGTAACCATTCCTTCAACAATCAACCCTCGTCCCGCCGCCGGGCCCCGCACACACCCATCCATACTGGGGCCCGGCGGCACCTTGCGAGACACCGTTCCCGTCCCTGCTCGCTATCCGGACGGCCAACAGAAAAAGGACACGCCATGCACGTACCCGGAGAACTCGCCCGCCAGCTGGAACGCCTGCGCACCCAACGCCCGTATCTGCAAACGGTGCTGCCCGGTCTGGAAGACGTGTGTGAAACCGCCGCCTCTGCGGCTGCGGAGTTTGCCGCGGCCATGCCGGAGCTGCCGTCCCGTCTGGTCACCCGGGATCCTGACCTGCCGCTGCTTGACGACGACGCCGTGCAGAACCTCGCCCCCTGGCTGCGCGAAAGCACCGAGCGCATGGCCGCTTCCGTGACCGCGCTGTACGGGACCGCAGCCGTGACGGAGTGGTTGTTGGGCGAATCCTCCCGTCCGGCCGAGGCCGCTCTGGCCATGCTGCATTTTGACGGCCCCTCGCTGGTGCGGATGGCCCAGGAAGCCGGCGTTCCGGTCAATCTGTTTGCCCTGGCCGTGCGCGACTGCGTCGCCCCGGTGTTCATGGCCCTGGGCACCCGCCTTGCCGCCATGCGCGCCCAGGAACTGCAGGGCAAGGGCTGGTGCCCGGTTTGCGGGCAAAACCCCTGCCTCGCCACCCTGGGCAAAGCAAATTTCGACACCTCGTTCCTGGCCTCCAGCGGTGGCCAGCGGGAGCTGCACTGCTCCTTGTGCGACACGTCCTGGCGCGTGCGCAAAGGGCTCTGCCCGGCCTGCGGCGTGGAGCACGGCAGTGAGGAACATCCCGAGGGCAAACGCATCCTCAACGTCGAAAATGTCCGGCGTGAACGGCTGGAATGGTGCAGCGCCTGCACCAGCTACATCCCCTGCCTGGACCTGCGTGAACTGGATACCCCGCCGGCCACGCCTGTCGCCCTGTTCAGCCTGATGCATCTTGATGTCGCGGCCCAGGAACAGGGCCTGACGCCAGTCACCCCGACGTTGTTCAATATGCTGGCCCGGATGGAACACGACAAGCCCACTGAGAGCCTGGCCCATGAAACCTTGTCCTGAGGGTGCCCCGACCATCCCTGAGGATCCCGCGGCCTCCTGTGCATCCCGGATGGCGGTGGATGCCGCATGCCCTGAGCGTAGCTCTGTATCGCCGGGCCGCAGCTCTGTGACTCCGGGCCGCCCTGGGCAACAGCTGCCCGTGGGCAAGGTGTATGCCCCGGCCAACCAGCACCGGCCTGAGTTCGTCATCCTGGAAGACATGGTGGCCGCCGAAGCCTGCCTGGAAATCGAGGTGGATGGCGTGTTGCGCGGCAGCACCATGCGCACGCCCGGCCGGCAGGAGACGGATCTGGATCTGGTGCTTGGCTTTTGCTTTTCGGAAGGCCTGATCCGCAGGCGTCAAGATGTCATTGCCTACGCCTTTCAGGAACAGGACGAGTTCTTCACCCGCTGCCGTGTGGAGCTGACGCATGGGGCGCGGGATTCCCTGCTCCTGCGGCAAGCCCCGCGCAGGGAAGACTCCCTGCGCCCCCTGGGGCTGGCGGTGGGATCGCCCCCCTGTTGCATCCTCATGCCCGGCCCGCCTGTCCCGGCCACCCGGTTCGCGCCGGAAACGCTCTTTACCGCCAAGGCCAACATGGAGCTGCGGCAGGGCCTCTTCAAGGCCACCGGCGCCACCCATTGCAGCGCCCTCTTTGACCAGGATGGCGATATCCTGGCCTTTGCCGAGGACATCGGCCGGCACAACGCCCTGGACAAGGCCATCGGCATGGCCCTGCGGCAGGAAACCCTGCGCCATGCCCGCGGCGTGGTCATGTCCTCGCGGCTTTCCTACGAACTGGTTCGCAAAACGGCCATGGCCGGCCTGCCCATGCTGGCTGGTATCTCCAACGCCTCTTCCATGGCTGTGCATCTGGCCCGGCGCTGGGGCCTGACCCTGGTGGGCCGCCTGCGCCCGCCGCGCATGAACATTTACGCCCACCCGGGGCGCATCGAACTGCCTGAGGGGTAATGCTGAGCTGATGCCCCTGAGCTGATGCCCCTGAGCTGATGCCCCTGAGCTGATGGCTGTTGACCGAAGCCAACCTCGGCCACCCGCCACCCAGCCGATACCCCCACCAGGACAACGGCTTCTGCAACACACACACCCCGGCGCAGAGACGCCTTCAGATTCCTTCCGCCGGCCCTTCCGCCATATTGCCTGTTGATTCCACAGGATGCTCCTGCCGCACACTTCTGGGCGTGGCCCCCGCGCTGCGCCCGCTGAAGCACGCCAGCCTTCGCCAATCGGCCTGCGGCCACAGCATCAGATCAATTCACGCACCGGAAAAGATGAATTCGCTTGACGCTCCGCATCCGCCTGCTATAAATGGCCACCTCGCTTGGTAATGGTTTTCATTTTCACTTTCATCTTGTGCGTGGAAGCAGCCGGATCCGAGCCCCATGGGGTGCGTTCCCAAGGCTGCAGCGTGAGCGCCGGCCTGCAGGCAGATGGGCCAGGATCGGCGGATCGCGTGGAGAAACACTGTATCCTGAAGAGGTTGTTCAATGGCTAGGATTCGACAGATTGCAGGTTGTGCGATGGCGCTCGTTCTGTTGGCCGCAACCGCCGCCCATGCGCATGACATGTGGCTCGAAAAACGCGGCACCAAGGTGGAATTGTTCTACGGCCACCCCGGCAAGACAGATCCCTACCCCGTTTCCCGCATCACCGCCATGAAGGGCATTACGGAAAACGGGTGGGCAGTCACCCTGCCTCCTGTGGAGCACAAAGGCACTGCCCATGCCCTCCTGAACGACAACTTCTCCATGCTCACCGTCGAGTTTGACAACAAGTACTGGTATAATACCAAGGAAGATGGCTGGCGGAATTTCCTCATTCCGCAGGAAATCCGCGGCACCATCATTGAGGAAGGCGAATCCTACAAGCTGGCGAAGGAAATCGTCACCTGGCAGCCATTCATGGCCAAGCCCATCGGCCAGCGCGCGGAAATCGTCCCGCTCAAGGATCCCTCCACCTTGAAGGAAGGAGACATCCTTCCCGTCATGCTCTGCTTTGAAGGCAAGCCCATGCCCGCCAAGGGGGCCAGAATCTCCACTTCCGCAAAACATGATGTGGAGGATCCGGAACTCATCAGCCCCGCAAATCCCGAGCTGATCGAGGTGAAGGTCGGCCCTGCAGGCCGCCAAATGATCATCGGCAAATATGAGCGCGCAGTCAGCGAAACCCGCAAAGTCTGGTTTGCCTTCTCCCTGACCTTCACCACCCAGAAGTAGAAACACTGCACGATCTGGCTGCCGGCAGGCCATGCCGGCAGCCTTTTGACCCATCTGGAGCACAGCACATGGCAGTGAAGAAATCCCTGATGTTGTTCGGCGGCCTCCTGGGATGCGCCTTTTTCCTGGCCGCAACGCTCGCGCAAGGGCCAGCCCCGGCCCATGCCCACAGCGCCCTCTGCGCCTGTGTGGACAACGGCAATGGCACCATCACCTGCGAAGGCGGATTTTCCGACGGCGCCTCCGCCACGGGAGTGCGGGTCTTTGTGCGCGACAACAGCGACACCACCCTGCATCGCGGCGAAATGGACGCCCTCAGCACCTTCACGTTCCCCAAGCCGGAGGGTGAATACACCGTGATCTTCGACGCCGGCCCCGGACACCAAGTGGAGGTGCAGAGCCGATCCATCACCCCGTAACGACACGTCGATCGCCGTGTCTGCGTGACGCCCCGTCGCGCAGGCACGGCCCGGGAACGTCGGCAGCCCCGGCGCCCGGCTAAAAGGTGAACACCTTTGCTTCCGCAGCCAGATCGATCAGTGTCACCCCCGTACTGATGCGGAACCCTTGCGGCAGATCGTCCTCGCCGATCAGCCGCGCCTCGGCGCAGGGCTTGCACACCAGGATCGGCACCTGCTTTTCCTGCAGCAGGCGAAGATACGGCAGGCACTCGTCGCCCGTAGGGGCCTTGACGCGCTCCACCAGGCCCAGATGGCAGAGCTGCACGGCGTCGTCCACCAGAAACACCGTGACCTCATGCCCCTTTTCGGCAGCGATTTTGGCGAACTGGAAGCACCGGACGCATCGGGTGGGGTCTTCCGCCCCTCGGCTCAGCACGAACAGAAAGCGGGCCATGCCATACTCCTTGTTTTGATTCCTGCAACAAATCAGGCTGTTGCCCTATAATCACCTAGTAAAATGAATCCAAATGGTCAAGGCGTTTCGGTGGTCTTTCTCAGTTGACAGTTGCTCAAATTTCGGGCAATGAACTTCTTTCTTGGGCAATTAGCTCAGTTGGATAGAGCGTTGGCCTCCGGAGCCAAAGGCCACAGGTTCGAATCCTGTATTGCCCACCATATTTCAGCAGGTTACAGACTCGCTCTGTAACCTGCTTTTCTTTTGATCCATATCGATTAGTGACGGCGCTGCGCCCTCACCCCCAGCTCGCCGCGCTGCTGCACGCGGGTCCTGGAATCGTCCGCCCAGGCCGCGCCCGGGTCAGGCACAGCTACACCATTCCCATCATGTGCAGACGCACGGCCAGACGCATGCACGTTCTCCTTGCAGGTAATCGAATGTATTATTGAAGCGACTCACCGTGTTCGGATGGCTGAGGCGCCGGACTCTTCCTGCTCGTCCACGGCCCGGCATGGCGGCGTCAGCCCGGCATCGGCCAGCAGACGGCGCAACACGGCCACACGCGACCTGGGCCGGCAACGCCTGCCGGGGCACCGCGCACGCGGTTGCCCGTTTCTTGACGAGAGGTCCGGGCCGGCTTACACGAAGCGCTTACCAATTCCGCCCGGGAACCGCCGAGGAGAGTGCCGTGCCGCAGCGCCCGCTTCTGACCCGAACCGAA
Organism: Megalodesulfovibrio paquesii; assembly: GCF_054653055.1. Taxonomy (NCBI): domain Bacteria; kingdom Pseudomonadati; phylum Thermodesulfobacteriota; class Desulfovibrionia; order Desulfovibrionales; family Desulfovibrionaceae; genus Megalodesulfovibrio; species Megalodesulfovibrio paquesii. The sequence continues at coordinate 657,944 of NZ_BAAIGQ010000004.1, forward strand.
TATGCGCTTCGCGCCCAGGTCATGAAAGCCCTGGGGCATCCCACGCGGCTGTTCATGGTGGATGAGCTCTCCCGCGGGGAACGCTGCGTGGCCGAACTGACGGAAATGGTCGGCGCAGACATGTCCACGGTGTCCAAGCACCTGACGGTGCTCAAAGACGCCGGCCTGGTGGCGGATGACAAACGCGGGGTGCAGGTGTTCTACCGGCTGAAAACCCCGTGCGTGATCACCTTCTTCGAGTGCATCGACGCCGTGCTCCGGGCCCGGTGATCCGCTTGGCGAATCGCAGTCCGTTACGCTGATCCCTCTGCTCCTCTCTCCAGGCCACTTCCAGGCCATATTGAAGCCAGGCTTGGGCACGCGCGCTGCTTGCCAGGGCGCCGCCCGCCCCTGCTGCGCGGGCTTGGGCCGGCTCCGCCCCGTCGCGCACTTCCAGCCAAACCCCAGCGCGAACCTGATCGTACGCACCAACATCACAATTTCCGTTGACAGGAGATTGCCTCTTGGCTAGTCTCCACATTAGTTCAATACATAAAACTTAGTTCAATACAATGAACCAACAATAAAGGCAGACCATGCGGCACCACGGGGAATCCACAGCCAAGGCACTGCGACTGGCAGTTTGGCCATATGCCTTGCAGGCATCGCTTGCTTGCCACTCTCTTTTTTGTTCTGTATATTGAACTCAGTTCAAAACACAGAACAAGGAGTCTGCTTCATGGATGATCCGAAACACACAGACCAAGTGCCGGCCCTTGCCCGGGCGCTCGCCATTCTGGACTTCGTCGGGCACAAGCCCGGCGCCACCTTCACCCTCATCCACACCGGGCTGGGGTTGCCCAAGAGCAGCGTGCACATGCTGCTCAAGACCCTGGTGGCGCAGGGCATTCTGCGCATTTCCACCGATGGCGGGTACACCCTGGGGCTGCGGCTCTTCGAGCTCGGCGCCCTGGCGGTCAGCCGGCTGGATGTGCGCAAGGAGGCCCTCCCCCTGATGCAGCGTCTGGTGGAAAAAGTCCAGCTCACCTGCCACCTGGGTATCCTGGAGGGAATGGAAAGCGTCTATCTGGCCAAGGTGGAATGCAAACAGGCCGTCATCGTCAACTCCTGGGAAGGCAAACGCGTTTCCCTGAGCACCTCGGCCCTGGGAAAAAGCCTGTTGCTGGGCGCCACCCCGCAGTTGTTCGAGGAGATTGTCCAGGCCATGCCCCTGACCATCCGCACCCCAAATTCCATTTCCAGCCGCGAGGCCTTTGCGGCCCATCTTCAGGAAGCGCGGCGCAAGGGCTGGACCATTGACGATGAAGAGGACGTGCCCGGCATTCGCTGTGTGGGCGCGCCGGTCTTCGGGCTGGAGGGGCAGCCGGTTTCCCTGAGCGTGTCCGGCCCCACCAACCAGGTGCCCTATCACAGACTGGAGGAACTCGCTGCCAGCGTCATGGAGACAGCCCGGCAGCTTTCGCATCTTTTCGGCGTGCGCAGCGCCCCACAGGGGGGCGCATGATGCATTGCCCTGGCCTTTTGCTCACCGCACGACCCACGCGCGGGAGGTGAGCCGAACCTTCAGGCATAGTCAGGAGTACGGTCATGTTCGTCTTGGAAGGCATCTACCCCGCCATGCTCACGCCCTTCACCGAGGAGGGGCGCATCAACGAGCCGGTGCTGCGCGACATCGTGGAATTTCAGATCACCAACGGGCTCGACGGGCTCTTTCCCGTCAGCTCCTGCGGCGAGGCCATCCACCTCTCTTTTGCTGAGAAATGCCAGCTGATGGAGATTGTGGTAGATCAGGCCAGGGGCCGTGTGCCGGTGACACCCGGCGTGCCGGCCACCACGGCGGACGAATCCATCCGCCTGGCCAGACACGCCAAGGCCGTGGGGTGCGCGGCGGTGGTTGCTTCCGCACCGTATTATTACAAGGCCTCCATGCCCATGCTGGAGCGTTTTTTCGAGCGTGTGGCCACGGAAGGCGGCATGCCCGTCATCCTGTACAATATTCCGCTGTTTTCCCAGCCGTTGCCCTACGACGTGGTGGCCCGGCTTTCCCGGCTGCCCAATGTGGTGGGCATGAAGGACTCCAGCGGCAGCATCGTCGATTTTCTGCACTTCAAGAACAGCGCCGAGGAAGCCGGCGGGGAAGTCTCCATGCTCACGGGCCGCGAGGAGGGGCTGCTGGCCTGCCTGCACATGGGCGGCCGCGGCTGCATGACCGCCACCTCCGGGATCCTGCCTGAGATCATGACCGGCATTTACGCGGCGTTCAAGGCTGGCGAATACGCCAAGGCCAAAGCGCTGCAGGAAAGCATTCTCGCCCCCATCCGCAGCATGATGTTCGGCATGCCCTTCCCCATCGGCTTCAAGCTGGGGATGGAGGTGCGCGGCTTCCCCATGGGCGCGCCCCGGGTGGACATCGGCAAGGAAGAAGCCGGCAAACTGACTGCATGCAAGGAGCGGCTGACGCAAGTGCTGCGCCCGCTCGTGAATACTTAAGCTAGGGTCGGCATCAGCCGGGCGAAGCGTGTGCGCCCGGCTGACGCCCTTGGTCTCGCCCCGTCAGCACTGTGAAGGAGCAGTTCATGAAAGCGATCAAGATTCTCGCCGTTGCCGTCTGCATGCTCATGTTCTCGTTGGGTTCGGCCCAGGCAGCCAAGACCATCAAGGTCGGCCACGCCACGCCTGTCACCGACGCCATGCACCTCTCCTGGATGTTCTTCAAGGAGAAGGTGGAAGCCCGCACCGGCGGCAGCCTGCAGGTGGAAATCTACCACAGCGGCGCCCTGGGCAACGACCGGGAGCTGGCCGAGGCCGTGCTTCTGGGGGAAGTGACCTGCACGTCCGTCTCCAGCTCGCCCCTGGCCGCCTTTGTGCCGGATCTGTTCATCCTTGACGTGCCCTTCAGCTTCACCTCGCGCGAGTCGGTGTGGAAGGCGCTGGACGGCCCTCTTGGCCAGGCCCTGGACAAGAAAATGGAGCAAAAAGGCATCGTCAACCTGGGCTTCTGGGAAAACGGCTTCCGCAACATCACCAACAACAAGCGGCCCATCCGCACCCCCAAGGATCTGGAAGGCCTGAAGCTGCGGACCATGGAAAACCCCATCCACATGGCCGCCTGGAAGGCCCTGGGCGCCAACCCCACGCCCATGTCTTTTGGCGAGGTCTTCACTGCCCTGCAGCAGGGCACCGTGGATGGCCAGGAAAACCCCTACGCCCTGATTTACAACAGCAAGTTCTACGAAGCGCAGAAATACATCTCTGACACCCGCCACATCTTCACCGCCTATGTTCCCATGATGAACAAGGAATTCCTGGACGATCTGACCGACGCCGAACGCACGGCCGTGCTCGAAACCGCCAAGGAAATGCGCGACTACCAGCGCAAGATTGCCGTGGAGCTGGATGAGAAATCCCGCCAGGGCATTCTGGCCAGCGGCATCGAAGCCGCCGACCTGACGGACGAAGAGCGCCTGGCCTTCCGTGTGGCCACCGAACCTGCCCTGGCCATGGCCAGGGAACGCGTCTCCCCCGAAATCGTCGACCTGTATCGCAAGACCGTGCTCGGCCAGTAGCCGCCGCCGCTCTTCGACCTCTGCCTCGTTGCCTGGAATGCAGCGCCGGGTGTCGGGCAGCCCTTCAATCGTCGCCGGGCCGGGGGAGGTTTCTCCCGGCCCGGGTGGAGGATCGTATGCGTGCGCTCAAGTTTCTGGATGCCTACTTCGAAGAGATCATCGTCATCACCATGCTCAGCGGGATGACGTTCCTGGTGGGGCTGCAGGTGATCATGCGCTACGTGATGCAGAACTCGCTCTCCTGGTCCGAGGAACTGTCACGGTACATGTTCATCTGGCTCGTGAACATCGGGATCAGCTACGGGGTGCGGACCAAGCGGCACATCAGCGTTGATGTGCTGAACACCATCCTCCCCCGGAACAAAGCCGCGTACCTGTCGATTATCGCCGATCTGCTGTTCCTGTGCTTCGCGCTCATCGTCATCTTCAATGGCGCGGATGTGGCCCAGCGGATCATGAAAACCGGGCAGGCCTCGCCAGCCCTGGAAATCCCCATGTGCTTCGTCTATGGCGCGCTGCCCGTCGGCTTCAGTCTCGTGTGCATCCGGCTGGTGCAGTCCATGGTCATCAAAATTGGCCTGATTCGTCAGGGCAAGTTTGATGCCGTACAATAACCAGGCAGACTGACGGGAGTATCCATGACCTCGCTTATTCTCTTTGCCGCCCTTGTCGTCTGCCTGTTCCTGCGCGTGCCCATCGGCATTTCCCTGGGCCTGTCCGCCGTGGCGGCCATCGCGCACTCCAACATCGTCAGCTTCCGGTACCTGGCCCAGAGCATGACCACCTCGCTGGACTCCTTTCCGCTCATGGCCGTGCCGTTCTTCATTCTGGCCGGGGAACTCATGGGCACGGGGGGCATCTCCCGGCGCCTGCTTGGCGCGGCCAACGCCTTCGTGGGCCGCATGACCGGCGGCATGGCCCTGGTGACCGTGCTGGGGTGCATGTTCTTTGCCGCCATTTCCGGCTCCGGCCCGGCCACGGTGGCGGCCATCGGCGGCATCGTGGTGCCGGAAATGCTCCGCCAGGGGTACGACCGGCGCTTCACCTGCGGGCTCATCGCCACGGCCGGGGCCATCGGCGTCATCATCCCGCCAAGCATCCCCATGGTTATTTACGCCGTGGCGGTGAACAAATCCATCACGGACATGTTCATCGGCGGCGTGTTCCCGGGACTGCTCATCGGCGGCCTGCTCATGGCCTGGGCCTGGTTCTATTCCCGCAAAAAAGGCTACCGCTACGACCACGACGCCGTGCCCCTGCGCCAGCGTCTGGCCGTGATCTGGGAAGCCAAATGGGCGCTGCTGGTCCCGGTGGTCATCCTGGGCGGGATCTACAGCGGCGTGTTCACCCCCACGGAGGCCGCGGCCGTGGCGGTCATTTACGGCTTTGTGGTCGGCATGTTCGTCTACAAGGACCTGCACTGGAAGACACTGCCCAAGATCTTTGCCGACAGTGCCCTGACCACCTCCACGGTGCTGGTCATCATCGGCACGGCCACGGTCTTTGGCCGCATCCTGACCCTCAACCGCGTGCCCGACCTGCTGGCCCAAAGCATCGCCAGCTTCTCCCACGTGCCGCTGGTGGTCATCCTGCTGATCATGCTGCTGCTGCTCTTTGTGGGCTGCATCATGGAAACCCTGGCCGCCATCATCATCCTGGCGCCCATTCTGCTGCCCGTGGCCGAGGCCGTGGGCATCGACCCCATCCACTTCGGCATCATGATGGTCGTGAACCTGGCCATCGGCTTCATCACCCCGCCCCTGGGGGTCAACCTCTTCGTCACCTGCGGCATCGGCAAGATATCGTTGGATGAAATGTCCAAGGCCATCATCCCGTGGATCATCGTCATGCTGGTGTCCCTGGCGCTGGTCGTCACCATCCCGGACATCTCCCTGTTCCTGGTGCATCTGCTGAATGCACGATAACGCCTTACCCTCCTGAGGTACTCGTCATGAAAAAACTCGTTGTGCTCGACGGGCATCACTATCCCGAAGGGGCCTATGCGGAAGTGGACGCCCTGTGCAAGGCCAAGGGCATCGCCTTTGCCGTGCTCGACTGCAAAAATCCCGAAGAAGTGGTCCAAAAGGCCCAGGACGCCGACGCCTGCCTGTGCATCTACGTCAAGCTGGACCACAGCGTACTCTCCAGGCTGCCCAGGATGCGCATGGTCGTGCGCTGCGGCATCGGCGTGGACAACCTCGTCCTGCCCGACCACACCGCTCTGGGCATTTACGCCTGCAACGTACCCGACTATGGCATCGAGGAAGTGGCCATCCACGCCCTGGGCCAGATCCTGACCCTGGAGCGCAAGATCGTCTTCTACAACAGCCGCGTGCACGCTGGCGTCTGGAACGAGGACGAAGGCTACACCATGCGCCGCGTCTCCCACCGGACCCTGGGCTTTCTGGGTTTTGGGCGCATTGCCCGCAAGCTGGCCGAATACGCCACGGTCCTGGGCTACACCCTCATCGCCTATGATCCCTTCCTGCCGGCGGAATTCTTCGAAAAGACCGGGGCCAGACGAGTGGAACTGGACACTCTCTTCCGCGAGTCGGACGTCATCTCCGTGCATGCGCCGGCCACGCCCGAAACCATCCACGTCATCAACGACGCCAACCTGGCCAAGGCCAGGGACGGCCTGTTCATCGTGAACACCGCCCGCGGCACGCTGGTGGACACCGCCGCCGTGATCCGGGCCCTGGAAAGCGGCAAGCTTGGCGGCATTGCCCTGGACGTGCTGGAAGAGGAACCGCCTCGCGAACTCTGCAGCCAGCTCTTCGGACGGGACAACGTCATCCTCTCCCCGCACATCGCCTACCGCTCCCTGGAGTCCTTCGCCGCCCTCAAACGCATGGCCGGCGAAACAGCCGTCCACTTCCTCAGCGGCGGCGAGCCGTACAATGTGGTCAATCGCGAAGTCATCGGCCACGCCAAACCCTAGACATAGACAACCTGATTAGCCCTGCGCATTCCCACCCGTGGTGCGCCTTTCGCCCGGGGATAATCCAGTTACTAGATAACATTAAGCCAAGGGATTTTCGTCATCATGGACAGAAGCATCCTGAAAAAGAAGCTGCACGAAGGGCCTGCCTTTGGCACTTTTATCAACCTGCCTGCTGCGTGCGTACCTGAGATTCTGGCCTATTCCGGGCTGGATTTCGGCATCATCGATCTGGAGCACGCCGGGTTCAGCGACGAGCTGGTGGAGGCCATGCTGCGCAGCGGGGACATTCACAACCTGCCGCTGATCATCCGCCCCCGGGAACTGAACCGGGCCTATGTGCTGCGGGCGCTGGACCAGGGCGCCTGCGGGGTGGAAATTCCGCAGATCGACACCGTGGCCGAGGTGGAGCAGGCCGTGAGCTACACCAAGTACCCGCCCCGCGGGGTGCGCGGGGTGGCCGGCGTGCGGGCCACGGGCTATGGCGCCAACTTCTTTGGGTATCTGAATTCGGCCAATGACGATCTGATGACCATTGTGCATTGCGAGACCAAGGCCTTCCTGGACATCCTGCCCGAGGCCGTCAAGGTGCCGGGGTTGGACAGCATCTTCCTGGGACCATTCGATCTCTCGGTGTCCCTGGGCTATCCCGGCCAGCTGGACCATCCGGTGGTCAAGGACGCCATCGCCTACTTTGCGGATGTCTGCAACAAGGCCGGCATGATCACCGGCACGTACGTGCGCGATGTGGACGACGCCAAACTGCGCATTTCCCAGGGGTTCCGGTTTATTGCCTATGCGGTGGACATCACCGTGCTGGGCGAGAAGTACAAGGCTTTCCGGGCTGCCGTGTAGGGAGGGCGTTGCTGGCCGTTGCTTGCGGATCGGCGACTTCCAGAGACGATTTCAGGGGACGACTTCGGGGACGCTCCATCAACCCCCGCTGCCCACCGTCGTGCCCACTGGCGTTCCTGCCGTCGTCCCTGCCGTTGACCCTGCCGTTGTCCTGGGGGGTCGCCGAATCCAGCGCCGCATGTTCCTCCATGCCTGCGGCGCCAGTCAGAACGAGAGGCGTGCCTGCCGCGCCTCTCGTTTTGCAGCGCGCGCTTCGGCGGCAGCATGCAGCAGGGGCTGCCCGCGCCGCATGCTGTGGCTGGGGGTTTCCTCTTGCAGGGGCAGCAGCATCACGGCGCCCAGACCGCCTTCGGGCTGATTGTGCAGGGTGATCCGCCCGCCATGCCGTTCGCAGACCAGGCGGGCAATGGCCAGGCCCAGGCCGGCCTCCCCGCGCAAGCCACCGCCTTGCTGGAAGGGTCGAAAGACGCGCTCCAGCATGTCTGGCGGCAGGCCAGGGCCTTGATCCACCACTTCCAGTCTGGCCATGAGCCTGGCCATGGATTTGGCCGTGGGTTTTCCCATGGGCCGGCCCTCGCCGCCGCCCGCAGCCTGCCCGGCCGGGGCGGTGGAGGCGGTCGTGGCGTCTGGGGGCTCCACCGTCAACTGCATCAGCACCTGGGTAAAGGGCGGGGTGTGACGCAGGGCGTTGCTCAGGATATTGCGGACCATGCTGGCCAGCTGGGCCTCATTGCCCAGGATCACGCCATCACCGGTGGCGGCGAAGACCACGCGCTTGCCATCCGCGCCCAGGCGGGCGTTGACGTCATGCGTCACCTGCTGGAGCAGCCGGCCCAGGGCCAGGGGTTTTTTCTCGCACTCGTTCCACTCCTCCCGCACGCAGCCCATGAGTTGTTCGGTAATGCCGCTGAGCTGGCCGGAGTCGGCCTTGATGCGTTCCAGGAGCTGCATGGCCCGTTCGGGACTGGTATTGCCCGCCAGTTCCACAGCCAGGGCCAGGCGGGTCAGGGAGGCGCTCATGTTGTGGGCCAGTTCCGTGAGCATGTAGCGCTGCTCGGCCTGCTTGTCGGCCAGGGTGGTCACGGCACGGTTGAAATCCTTGGCCAGATCGGCATAGGGGGTTTCCGGGGTGGCAAAGGCCGGATCCAGCCGGGCGGCAAAATCACCCTGGGCCAGACGGCGCATGGCCGAACTGAGCTCCTGCGAGGCCCGGCCGGACAGCCGGGTGACGCGACAGAGCGCATAATACAGGGCCATGGCCAGCAGGGCACCGAGGACGATATACGTCAAATGCCTGGGCTGACGCACGAGGAACAGCGGCGGCGCGGTGCGGTGCAGCGCCAGGGCGTACAACTCGCCTTCCGGACTGCGAAAGGCCAGACATTCCAGCACGGGCGGGGCCATGGGCGGCGGAGGAAGCAGGCCGGAGGCCGCGTCGTCAAAGGCGTACCCATTCGCCTGCAGGGCTGTCATGGCCACGGCGGCAAGTTCCGGGCCGGGCGCATCCCCGGCCAGCAGTTCTCCCTGGCTGTCCAACAATGCATACAGCAGGCCGCGTTTGCGCTGTTCATTCAGGTAGTCTTCCAGCTGGGCGAGTTCTTCCTCATCGCGCCATTCCAGAAGCAGCCGGCCCACGCTTTCGAGCACGGCGCTGCGCTGGGCGGAACGGTCTTCCAGTTCAAGCGTCCGCTGACCGGTATGACGGTCCACGATGGCCGAGACCAGGCTGCCGCCCAGGGTCAGCAACAGAAACACCAGAAGTCGCAGCATCCAGAGGCGCATCATAGTCCCTCCGCAGCCGGTTCGCAGGATGATGGGGGGGTGGCCGCCGGGTCGGGGCCGCAATCCACATAAATATAGCCGGCTCCGCGGATGGTGGCGATGCGCGTCTCCATCCTGGACGAAGGGCCAAGCTTGCGGCGCAGGTTGCTGATGTGCACGTCGATACTGCGGTCAAACGGCGAGAGCTCCCGGTTCAGGGCATAGGAGGAAATGCGCTCGCGACTGACGAGATTGCCGGCAGATTCCAGCAACAATTCCAGGATGTGAAACTCCACATTGGTCAGCTGCACGGGATGGCCGCTCACCTGCACGGTTCTGGCGCGGGTGCTGAGGGTCACATCCCCCACAACATGGTCGCTCTCCGTCTGGGCCGGCAAGTTTTGCCGCATGCGACTGCGGCGGATAAGCGCCCGGGCCCTGGCCAGCAGTTCCCGCGGATTGAAGGGCTTGGCCATGTAGTCATCCGCGCCCATTTCCAGGCCCACCACCTTGTCCACGGTGTCGCCGCGGCCAGTGAGCATGAGCAGTGGCGTGGCCGTGATGTGGCGCAGCTCGGCCAGCAGCTCAAAGCCGCTTTTGTCCGGCAGGCCCACATCCAGCAGAATGAGGTCCCAGGTTTCGTCGCGGATGGCCTGCATGCCCTCCTCGCCCGTGTGGCGGGAGGTGGCGGACATGCCCTCGCCATGGAAGTATTCTTCCACCATGGCGCAGAGTTCCGTGTCATCATCGATGAGCAGTATGCCGTACATTTGGTCTTCCCCAACGCTGCAGTAATTGCCAGTCCCCCTCCCACAGGAATGCTGCAAGCAATGTTAACGCCAATAACAAACTGTGAACACTAAGATTTGTTAAGCACATTTTCCCTGCGCTTAAGCATTCTTCCTGCGCGCTGAATACAATCCGGCACCGCTCACGCACCAGCAGGGCCATGGGAAGAAGCTGCCCCCCGGCAGTTCGTTCCAACCCCTTAAAGACACAGATACCCACTGCGGGCCATCCCAGTGAGCAAGGAGCGGTACCATGGCCAAGACCTCATCCCTTCGCGCCGCGCGCTCGAATGCTTCTTCCTCCGCACCGGATCTGCATGCCTGCCTGGCTGGTGATGAGCGGGCCTGGTCCCAGCTGCTGGGAGCCTACGGGCCGCTGATTCGCAAGGCTGTGCGCTGGACCCTGCGCAACCACCCGGCAAAATTTGCCGGCCCCGAACTGGAAGCCGAGCAGGACGACATCTTTCAGGACATCTGCTTCCGCCTGGTGCGCAGCGAATACAAACTCCTGCGCACCTATGACCCTACCCGCGGCTCCTTTGCCACCTGGCTGTGCGTGGTGGCCCGCAGCGCGGCCCTGGACCATCTGCGCAACCGCCAGGCCGTGGTGCAGATGAGCGTGGAAGAGATGGAAGCCCTCATGGAGCCCTGCGAGGACCGCAAGGACGCCGGCTGGCTCCTGACCCTGCCCGGTGGGCTGCTCTCTCCGCGCCAACAATACGTGCTGCACCTGCTCTTTGAACAAGACGCCACCACGCAGGAAGTGGCCGCGCTCATGGACGTGCACCCCCAGACGGTGCGCAGCCTGCGCAACAGCGCCCTCACCCGCCTGCGCTGGCACTTCTACGGCAATAATCCTGACGCATCCTCTGCCACATTGCCGCGCCAAGAAGTGCAAAGACGATGCAAAGCCATGTAAATTTACAGCAACACACCGGAATATAGGTATTTATTTCAAAGGACGAAAATGCAGGGTTCTTCCCGAAACGTTCGAAAGAGGGGGGGAAGGCCAGCAGGAAGGCCTTGAAACAGGCGAACTACCGCCAACATTCAAGGAGGAGTGTCATGAGTCTCGTCATCAACCACAACCTTATGGCAGCCAATGTCGCCCGCAACCTGAACACCGCGTATGGCAACCTGTCCACGTCCACGGAACGACTGTCCTCGGGCCTGCGCATCAACAGCGCCTCCGACGACGCCGCCGGGCTGGCCATCCGCGAACTCATGCGGGCAGACATCACGTCCCTCAACCAGGGGGTGCGCAACGCCAATGACGGCATCTCCCTCATCCAGACTGCCGACGGCGCCCTGGGCGTCATCGACGAAAAGCTCATCCGGATGAAGGAACTTGCCGAACAGGCCGCCACCGGCACCTACAACTCCGACCAGCGCCTGATCATCGACTCCGAATATCAGGCCATGGCCTCGGAAATCACGCGTATTGCCAACGCCACGGACTTTAACGGCATCTACCTGCTCAACGGCAACCTCTCCGGCTCCACCCACGACGGCAGCGGCCTGACCTCCACCGGCAAGCTGAAGGTCCACTTCGGCACCTCCAACGACTCGGCCGAGGACTACTACTACATCCAGATTGGCACGGCCACGGCCGCGGCCCTGGGTGTGGGCATGGCCGCCGGCGACTCCGTCTCCACCCAGGAACAGGCCCAGCTGGCCCTGGACCGCATCAACGCGGCCATCATCTCCAAGGACAACATCCGCGCCAACCTCGGCGCCCTGCAAAACCGGCTGGAAAACACCATCAGCAACCTGGAAATCCAGGCCGAAAACCTGCAGGCCGCGGAATCGCGCATCTCCGACGTGGACGTCTCCCTCGAAATGACCGAGTTCGTCCGCCAGCAGGTGCTCACCCAGTCCGCCGTGGCCATGCTCTCCCAGGCCAACTCCCTGCCGCAGATGGCCATGCAGCTCATCGGCGGTTAGCCCAGCCCCCGCCCCACACGCCAGCAGACGCGCCCTCCTCCGGGAGGGCGCGTTTTTTTGGCGGCTCCCTGCAGTCCAGAGCAACTGTCCGGATCTGCAGCCCATGTTAGAACGGGGCGTCCCGATCTGCTCGGAGCGCCCCGTTCTGCTGTCTTGCCCATGGGGCAGGACTCGCTCACGACACCGAAGGCAGGCTGTCCAGCTGGGTTTCCAGGCCTTCGCTAATGTCTTCGTACTCACCCAGGAGCGCCTCCAGGGAGGCGTATTTTTCGATGAGGTACTGTTCTTTGCGTTCCAGGCGGGCTTCTTCGCGTTCGATGGCTTCCAGGTTGTTGTCGATGATTTCCTGGTAGCTGTCCTCAATGATTTGCAGGGTGCCGTTGTCGGCGGTGGTGTAGGACGAGAGCTGATCCAAGGTCTGGTTGATCTTGCCCTGGCGGATGTACACGGTGCCGGTGTAGGTGCCGTCCTCGTGCATGTTGGCGTCCACAGCCAGGCCGGTGGCGTCGCCGGTAACGCTGGTGATCGCCCAGCCGTCCACACTGGCTTCCTGCCCGCCGATGGTGGCGCTGACAATCTGGCCGCCGGAAACCGTGTACTCCACATCATACGCCCCAGGCTTGGTGATGCCGGCCACCGAGGAATTGAAGCCCACGGTGGCGTCATAGGAAACGCCGTCGTTCTCTGCAGAAAAAAGCCGGGCCACGGCGTCGGGGTCGGCGTCCAGGGCGGATTCCAACTCGTCGTAATCAATGACCAGATTGCCGAACGACGTGGAGTTTTCATCCACATCCGTGGTGATGCCGATGGCGGCCAGCAGGGTGTATGTATCCCCTTCGGCCGTCTTGTTGCTGGAAACGAAGCCCAGGCCCGAGGAGGCCAGAATATCCTGCAGGGCCTGCTCGATGATGTCCATGCCATAGTTGCCGCGCACGGCATAGTCGGTTCCGGAGCTGTCGTCGTCATCCTCGGTCACGCTCACCGAGGTGTCGGTGTCTGTTTCATCCAGGGCCCGGATGGCGTCGCGGATGGCATTGGTCTGCGTGATGAAACTCTCGATATTGGCGATGACAGCCTCGGTATCCGTGGCCACGGAGATGGTGACGGTCTCCCCGTCCGAATCGTCCAGCAGGGTGAAGCTCAGGCCATCCACCACATCGCTGATGGTGTTGGTATCGCGTTCAATCCACTTTCCGGCGGTGGAGGGGTAGCCGTCCACCTTGATTTTGGCGTTCTGGGCGGTCTGGGTGTGCTCAAAATCCGCGGCGGCCAAGCCAGTGATGGCGTTGGCGCTGTCGGACGGGTCCACGATGGTCACGGCGTTGTCCGCGCCCAGGTCCAGGCCGCGCAGCTGCAGATGGATCTCGTCTCCGTCATTGATGAGACTGGCCCGGACGGAATTGCCCATTTTGGTGTTGTTATTGATGAGGGAGACGAACCCCTCCACCGTGGTGCCGGCCGGGACATCAATTTCCATGGTCTCGTCGCCGTATTGGATGGCAAAGGTGGCGTCGGTGGTGGTGACCACGTCGTCGGTGCTGGTCCAGCCTGTGGTGGTGGTCCAGACATCGTTTTTGGCCACCTGGCCCACCTCAATGGTGTGGGAGCCTTCCAGGGCATCCGAGCCTGCGGACGCGGAGACCACGGACGTGTTCGAGGAGGTGGCGGTTTTGACCAGAAACTCGCTTTCCGTATCAATGGAGCTCAGGAAGGTCTGGTACTCCGTCAGCGCAGTGCTGATGGCCTGGACCTGTTCCAGCTTGGCGCTCCACATCTCATCCCAGGCTTCCATCTGGTTCAGACGGTAGCTTTCCACGGCCATGGTGGCTTCGATAACCGAATCGAAGTCCGTGCCGCTGCCAAGCCCGGTGAAAGTGATGGAGCCGGACCAATATTCCGTCATGGCGCCTGCCTCCTTACAGATAATCGAGCAGGCTCATCTGCATGATCCTGCTGCTGCTTGAAAGTACGGCCTCATAGGCATATTCGGCCTTGGCCAGATCCACAGCCAGCTGGACCGTATCCGCATCCTCAATGCCGGAGAGGTTGGTCTCTGCGGCAGCGTACAGGGTATCGATGCTGACACGGCAATACTCCACACGGGACTCGCGGCCGCCCACACCGCCCAGGGCCACGGTGAGCCGCTCCTGGGCCAGTTCCAGCTGCTCCAGGCATTCGCCCAGCCCGTCCTGATTGTTGGTTTCCAGGTAACCGATCATCGCGCCCACGGTTTCCAGCAGGTTTTCCTCCTCAGGCTCGGCGGCCACCAGCTCGTCGGAGCCCGCGGGGGTGTACAGCCCGCCAAAGATGTCTTTGCCGATGTTGTTGATCTGCACGGTGCTGGTGGGGCCGATTTCCAGGTTGATGGCCCCGTTTTCCGGCTGGATGGTGAACTGGTCGCCGCTGTAGACGTCGGAGCCGCCATCGGGCTCCAGGGTCACATGGCCGCCGGGCACGGTGAACGTGCCGTCTGTGGTGGTGTGGCCGGTGCTCCAGGTGGCGCCGCCGTCCGCGCTGTAGGAGTATTCCAGGGGGCCCGGGAGGGTGCCGTCGCTGTCCACGCGGACCACGACCTTGGAGGAGAAATCCCCTTCCGCCGTGGCCGAGACAGGCGAATTACCGGCGTGTCTCACGGCCACTTCGTCCGTGGTGTTGCCCTGGTAGATGGCCGCGGGCCGCAGCCAGACGGCGGTACCGTCGGCCGAACCGGCTTCGTCCGTGGCCACGACCGTGGAGCCGGCAGCCATCTCAGCGCGAACGCCGCCGCAGTCCAGGGTGGTCTCGCCGGCGGCCAGGGTGGCTTCGGTCCAGGTGTCGCCGCCATCGGTGGTGTAGCGGTAGTGCAGTTCATCCGTGCCCACGGTGCCGGAATCGATGAACTCCACATACGTGGTGTCACTGGCGCTGCCGGTCACTGCCCCAATTTCCAGGGAACCGCCCTCACCATCAGCCACGGTGGCGGCCAGGCCCATTTCGTAAGCCGTGCCATCCACCCTGGAGCCGGCGAAGATGGAATCGCCAGCGTATTCGCTGTTGGCAATGCCCACCAGCTGCTCCATGAGCTGGCGGGCCTCCTCGGCCATCATCTCTCGCTGGTCGTCCGTATACGTGCCGGTGGAGCCCTGGGTGCAGATCTCCTTGAGCCGGGTGACCACCTCGCTGGCCAGGCGCAATTCATCGTCGGCCTGGGTCAGCCAGCCCTCGGCGGTGTCCAGGTTTTCCTGGTACTGCTCCAGCTCGCTCATGGTGCTGCGCAGGTCCAAGGCTCGGGACATGCCGGCGGGGTCATCCGAAGGGCGATTGAGCTTTTTCTGGGTGGCGGTCTGCTCGTTCAGCCGGGCGACATCCGACAGCCGGCTGTTCATGTTCGTGATGGCATTGCTGTAAATCATGTTGAAGGTCACGCGCATGGCACACCTCACGATTTGAGCGACATGACCACGTCGAACAGTTCGTTGGCCGTGGTGATGAGCTGACTGGCGGCCTCATAGGCCTGCTGGTATCTGGTCAGGTTGGCCAGTTCCTCGTCCATGCTCACGCCGGCCACTTCCTGCTGGCGTTCGTCCAGGTCCGCGGCCAGGGTATAGGCCTGGGTGTAATTGCGGGCCGCGACGTCTGTATCCGCGCCGGCCTTGCCGGCCAGGCCGTGGAGGTGCTCGGAGAGGGTCTGGGAGGTGTTGTTGTACAGGCTGTCCAGGCTGACGTCTTTTTCCGCCAGGGCGGCCAGAGCCAGGGCGTTGGAGTTGTCCCCGGAGCTGACCTCGCCGGATGCGTCCACCATGGCGGCGTTGATGTGGTCCGAATCCGCCAGAATGCGGGCGTCCACAGCCATGGATTCCACGTCCTGGCCGGCATAGTAGGTGTTAAGCCCCAGGGCGGCGCACAGGCCGCTGCTGTCGCCGGCGAATTCGAATTCCACGCCGTCCTCGGCGGTCAACTTGAGCTGGCCATCCTGGATGGTGGCAGTCATCTGGCCGGCATAGGAAGTGTTGATGGCCGTGGCCACGTCTTCCAGGGAATGGACCGAGGGATCGAAGTTGGCCGTGCCGGGAGGGACAATGGAGGAAAAATCCAGGGACTGCACGCCCAGGGCCTCGCCGGTGTCTTCATCGTAAAAGGCGAAGGCCAGGCTGCCGGCCTGCATGTGGTCGGCATAGGGCAGGGAGCTTTCGCCCAGGGGTTCGGTGGTGTTTTCCACGGCATAGCTGCCCGTGGTGGCGGAGTAATGCTCCAGCCCCGCGCCCTGGCTGTGCTGGTAGTTCACCTCCCAGATGAGTTCATGGGCAATGGCGTCCAGTTCTTCCTGATACGCCAGGAGGTTCTGGTCCCTGGTGGTGATGAGCCCGGCCATGGAGCCGCCGGAGAGGCGGTTGTTGCTGGCTGAGCTTTCCAAGGGTGTGATGTTCACCTTGCCGCCGGTGGTGCTGTACCAATACAGGCCGGACTTGGGCATGACATCGAAGCTGTCGCCCTCCGCCAGATCCGTGGTGGCGGCGGCGTAGGGGTTGTCGGCCTGGCCGAAGTAGATCTCCAGGCCGGCCACTTCCACGCGGTCGTCATAGCCGCCAGCGGTGAACTCCATGACATTGCCGTCCTCATCCGTAACCCAGGTGGCTCCGCCGTCCAGGGAAACGCGGAAGGTGGCAGCCGTGGCCGAACCGTCCGCCGGGCCGGAAGAAGTGAACTCGACCAGCAGTTCCTCGGCGCTGTCGCCCGTGTAGTAGAGCTTGCCATCGAAGGTGGAGCCGGTGCTCAGGTCTGTGGTGACCTGCGGGCCTTCCCAGGCGATTTTGTAAGCGTGATCGTCCTGGACCAGGGTTTGCCCACTGGTGGTGAGCACGGTGTACTGGTTGCCGTCCTCGATGACCTTCACGTCCATGAGGCTGGAGAGCTCGCGCACGGCCACGTCGCGCTGGTCCTGCAGATCCAGGTCGTTGGGATTGGCGACGATGCCGGCGTTGAGCGCGGCAATCTGCTCCATCAGCTGGTTGGCCTCGTCCACACTCTGCTCCACCTCGGACTCCAGCGTGTCCACGGTGTCTTGCAGGGCGTTGTCCAGGGTGACCATGCTGTCGATGAGGGTTTCGGAATAATTGACCAGTTCCTCGCGCACGGCGGCGTTGTTGGCGTCCTCCTGCAGGGCGGTCAAGCTGTCCCAGAAGGTGTCCAGGGCGGTGGAGACGCCGTAGTCGTCTGTTTCGCCGAAGTAGGTTTCCACATTGTACAGGGTGGAGGCCTGGGCTTCGTAATACGCTGCCGAAGAGTTGGCCCGGATGTAGCTGGATTCGAGCAGGGAATCGTAGTTGCGGCGGATTTCATCCACCTCTGCGCCGGTGCCCAGGGTCAGCCCGCCGCTCATGGTGATGGACTTGCTGGTGACGTAGCTGACGCTGCGGCGGGAGTAGCCTTCGGTATCCACGTTGGCGATGTTTTCCCCGGTGACGGAGATGCCCACCAGGGCATTCATCATCGCCTTGGTGCCGGTGTACAGGAGTGCATTGATCATGACTGCCTCCGGTTACCGCTTGAGGTTGATGGCTTCCTGCAGCAGGGAGTCCACGGTGGTGATGACTTTGGAGTTGGCCTGATAACCACGCTGGAAGCGGATGAGGTCCACCATCTCCCCGGAGTAGTCCACATTGGACATTTCCAGGGTGTTGGAGGCGATGGCGCCCATGGTGGAGGTATTGGCCAGGCCGATGGCCGGGTCGCCGGATTCCCGGCTGGCGGCATACAGGTTGCCTCCCTGGGCCACCAGCCCCTGGGAGTTGGTAAAGTCCGCCAGACCGATGGCGTACAGCTCCATGGTCTGGCCGTTGGTGAAGGTGCCCACGAGCACGCCGTTGGAGTCGATTTCGATGGAGGAAAGATAGCCGGCCTTGTAGCCGTTCTGGCTCTGGCTCAGGGTGGCGTTGTCCGTGCTGTAGGCCGTGGTGGTGTTGGAATCGTAAACCGGGCTGGTGAAGGTGAAGAGGTTGTCCTTGTCTGTGCCGATGGACGAGGCGTCGGTGATGGTGGTGTCCCAGGAGGTGGTGGCCGTGGAATCGTGCATGCCGAAGTTGAAGGCAATGTTCACGGCATCGGTGTCGGTGGTGACGTTGGCATCGTCCGCACCGGAGAAGTTGGCGGTAAAGACGGGGTAGCCGTCGTCATTGATTTCCGCGGGCGTCCAGTTGGTCAGATCCTTCAAGTCCCCGGAAGAGGAGGAGTTGAGGGTAAAGGCGGTCATGCCGATGAGCTCGCCGGCGGAGTCGAAGCTCAGGGTGCCGCTCATGAGCAGGCCGGCGCTGGTGGTTTCGGAGAGGGTCTGGCCGTCGATGGTGCGGCCGTCCTCGTCAGGGGCACAGGTGATGATGTATTCCCAGACCTGGCCACCGTCGGAGGTACTGCTGGTGGTGTTGTCCTCGACGGGGTCAAAGTAGATGGTCAGCTCATGGGCGGTGCCGGCCTCGTCATACACCGTCATGGTGGTCTGATAGGTATAGCTGTTTTCGCCAATGGGCGGATCCTGGGTGCCGTCCCATTCCTGCAGCAGGGCGAAGTAGGGGTCTGTGGTGCTGGTGGATTTGTCGGTGCTTTCCTTGTCCAGGGTCACCAGCAGGGAGGCCAGGGTGGTGGCCTGCGGCGGGGACTGCACGGAGCCGATCTGAATGTCCGTGAGGTCGCCGACGATTTCCACATTGGTGTTTGTGGTGGCCTCGGCGTCCACGGCCCAGCCCTGCACGCGCAGGCCCGCGGCAGTGACGAGGTAGCCGTCATCATCAAAGGTGAAGTTGCCGGCGCGGGTGTAGTATGTTTCTCCGCTGATGGGATCTTCGACGATGAAGTAGCCGTTGCCGGAGATGGCCAGGTCCGTGACTGACGTTGTGGTTTCGAAGGAGCCCTGGGAGAAGTCGTTGTAAATGGTGGAGACCACGGCCCCGTGCCCCACCTGATCCGGCCCGTTGGCTGTGTTCAGGGAGGAATAGAACAGATCCTCGAACTGAATGGTGGAGGCCTTGAAACCCACGGTGTTGGAGTTGGCCAGGTTGTCCCCCACCACGGAGAGGGCCTGCCCGTGCACGGAAAGGCCCGTGATGCCGGTATACATGGCGCCGGTAAGCGTGCTCATGTGCTGCTCCTGGTGTACGCCGGGCTAGGCGTTGGTATTCGAGGTTGGGGAGGAAACGTCCGTGACGGCCAGAATGTCCACGGTGCGGCCGTCATCCAGCACAAACACGGTGCTGCCATTGACCGTGGACAGGCCCACCACCGTGCCTTCGACCTCGGTGGAGACGGAGTAGTATTCGCCATCGGTATCCTGGGCGAGAATCTCCACAGTGTAGGTGCCGTCCGGGGCGATGGAGCCGTCGGAGGTGGTGCCGTCCCAGGTGAAGGTATGGTCGCCTTCGGACAGGCCGGTCAGGGAGACGGTATCCACGAGCTCGCCGTCGGAGTCGTAGATGTAGGCCGAGGCGTTGGCGTAGTCGTTGTCCAGGGAGTAGCCGATGGAGGTGATGCCATCATCGCCCTTGGTGATGGTGTCGCCCGAGGCTTTGACTTCCATGCCGATGAAGCCCACGGCGCTGTTGACCAGGGAGGCATTGAGCACGCTGGACATGGTCTCCAGGCTCTCGTTCATGGCCACGAGCTGCTCCAGCTGGGAAAAGGAGGCCAGCTCGCTGAGCATTTCCGTATCTTCCATGGGGTTCAGAGGGTCCTGATATTCCAGCTGGGCGATGAGCAGGGTCAGAAAATCGGTACTGCCCAGGTCACTGGACGAAGAGCTGCTCGACGAGTCCGTGGAGGCATAGATGGACGAGGCGGAAGTGATGTCTACCAACATGTTATTGCTCCTGTGCTTCTTCTTGAATGCTTTTGAGCATCATGCGCAGGTCAATCAAATCTGCTCTGCATTCTCTGCACGATGCCATGTGCGCTTCAACAGCTTTCCTTGCTTTTGCCGGGAGTTTTTTGTCGAGGTATGCAGCAAGAGTATTGTGCCCTGGGCAGCAGTAGCTTGACCGTGCAAGCCCTTCATGCATACTGCCTCCCCACAGCTTGAACTCTGTATCAATGATATACTTCTCAACACGTATTCTCATTGTGCATCTCCTTTGCACAAATATACGGGTCGAAGTTGGTGAAACATCCATTAACCGTCACATAAGAAATATTGCATTGTGGGGAGCTGTCTTCAGCGAAGGCGGGGCGGGGTAAAGAAACATGAAGTCATGGCCGATAAGCCCAAAGGGCTCCTTTAGGCCTAAAGAAAACAGGCGTGTTGACTTTTGGCGGGTGGAACGCGATGCTTGCGAAATGAGGGGCGTGAGCGAGCCCCGGCGGGAGAGACCGTGCGGCTGACCGAAACCGACCTGCTCCAAAGCCTGGAACATCCGGACCTGGCCGCCGTGCGCCAGCTCTTCGGCCTGCGGACCTATCCCAAAGGCGCGCTGGTCTTCTCGCCCAGGGACCCGTCAAACCTGCTGTTCATCGTCAAAAACGGACACGCGCGGGTCTACCTGGCCTATCGGGACAAGGAATTCACCATGGCCATCCTCGATGCCGGGGATGTCTACGCCTCCCACACCAGGGCCTACGTGCAGGCCCTGGACGACCTGGAACTGCTCGTGGCCCCCGTGGCCGAGGTCCGGCGCGTCCTGCACGCCACCCCACAGCTGACCATGGCCATGATCCGCGTGCTGGGCGATCTGCTGGCCCACGCCTTCTCCGTCATCGATACCCTGGCCTTCAAGGACGTCCGCCGCCGGCTCATCGAATTCCTGGTCTACGAGGCCCGCCGCCTGCCCCATTGCAAGGAATGCCGGGCCTGCGGCGGCTGCGAGGACGGCCACATGGTCTCCCTGGGCCTGAACACCGAACAGATGGCCACCATCATCGGCTCCTCCCGCCAGACCGTCTCCTCGCTGATCAACGCCCTGGCCAAAGACGGCGTGGTCCAGCTCAAGGGCCGCGGCGTCATCTGCATCCCGGATATCGCGGTGCTTGAGGCGCAGGCGCCGGAGTAGGGAAGAAAGAACCGGGGGGACACCTTTCTTTAAGAAAGGTGTCCCCCCGGACCCCCCTTCCAAAGATATTTTAATTAGTTATTATGTGGTGTTAACCGTTTCATTGCAGAATAATAGCCCCCCCGATCATTACATTTCCGTCCGAATTGGTAGACTGTCAGGCAGCCGACAGACGCAGGCCCGGGCAAGGGCTATGCTCTGTCCATGAAGATCGAGCTGCCCCCCTCCCGCCTCCAGCGGCTGATCCAGGCCGGCTTCGGACTGGCCACCCTGTGGATTGGCTGGCAATTCGCCCGGTTCTGCGCCTGGACCGTGGCCGCTGACGACGTTCTCGTCAGCCGGCCCGCCGGCGTGGAAGGCTTTCTGCCCATCAGCGCCCTGCTCGGCCTCAAGCACCTGCTGGCCACCGGGCAGTACGATCCCGTGCACCCCGCCGGCCTGACCATCCTGCTCTTCGCCCTGGCCACGGCCCTGTTCCTGCGCAAGGGTTTTTGCGGCTATGTCTGCCCGGTGGGGCTTGTTTCCAATCTGCTTGAAAAGACAGGAACACACCTGGGCGGCGGCAGGCTGGCCCGCGGCTGGGCCAATGCCGTGCTGCGCTGGCTCAAGTATCCGGGGCTGATGTTCTTTCTGTTGACCATCGGCCTGAACATGCGCGGGCCGGCGGTGCAGGCCTTTCTGTTCAGCGAATACAACCTGACTGCCGATGCGAGGATGCTGCTTTTTTTCCAGCACCCCTCCACCCTGGCCCTGGCCGTGCTGGGCGGGCTGACGGGGCTGAGTCTGCTCATCCGCAACCCCTGGTGCCGCTGGCTCTGCCCCTATGGCGCATTGCTGGGCGTGCTGGCCTGGCTGGGCTCCTGGCTGGGCGCGCCGGCCATAAGCAGAAACGCCGGGCACTGCATTGACTGCGGTCGCTGCCAGCGGGCCTGCCCGGCGGCCATCGCCGTGCAGCGGAAGGAACTCGTCCGCTCGCCGGAGTGTGTAGGCTGTACCCGCTGCGTGGACGCCTGCCCCATGCCCGGGACCCTGCATATCCAGCTGGCCGGACAGCCCGTGCCCTGGAAAACCCTGGGCCTGGGCACGGCCGGGCTGTTCCTGGCGGTCTGGCTGCTGGCCCTGGGGCTGGGCGGCTGGAACAATGCCCTGTCCCCGGTCATGCTCAAGGCCCAGTACACCAGAGCCCTGGCCGGTCGCCCCACCGTACAAGATTCACCGGCCGCCCCCCGAGCCGGACAACCGTGAGGAGGAACGGATCATGTTGAAAAACGCTGCGCCCTACGACCTGACCATGTGGGACGATGCCGCCCGGATGATTGAAAAGGCTCGCGAGGACCAGGTGACCACGGTCTGGGACCGCCTGGAGGACCAGACCCCGCACTGCAAGTTCTGCGAACAGGGCCTGACCTGCAACAAGTGCGTCATGGGTCCCTGCCGCATCAATCCCAAGGGTCCCAAGAAGACCCATGGCGTCTGTGGCGCTGATGGCGACCTGACCGTGGCCCGCAACTTCGGCCGCTTTGTGGCCGCCGGCGCGGCCTCGCACTCGGACCATGGCCGCGATTTGCTGGAAGCCCTGGCCGCCGTGGGCGCGGGCGAAAGCGGCAACTACACCATCCGCGACGAGGCCAAGCTGGCCCGCATCTGCGAGGAGCTGGGCATCCAGACGGAGGGCCTGAGCGTCCAGCAGCAGGCCAAGGCCCTGGCAGATCTGTTCTATGAGGACTTCGGCTGCCGCTCCGAGCACCTCTCCTTCACCTGCCGCGTGCCCGAGAAGCGCAAGGCCATCTGGGAAAAATTCCGCGGCACCCCCCGCGGCATCGACCGCGAACCTGTGGAAATGCTTCACCGCACCCACATGGGCGTGGACTGCGACCCCGTCTCCATCTGCCTGCATGCCGGCCGCACGGCCCTGGCCGATGGTTGGGGCGGATCCATGATTGCCACGGAAGTCTCGGACATTCTCTTCGGCACGCCCAAGCCCGCGGCCTCGGCCGTGAACCTTGGCGTGCTCAAGGCCGATCAGGTCAACATCCTGGTTCACGGCCACAGCCCCATCGTGTCAGAAATGATTCTCGCCGCCGCCCGCGAGCCGGCCATGCTGGAAAAGGCCGCCGCCGTGGGAGCCAAGGGCATCAACATCGCCGGCCTGTGCTGCACGGGCAACGAGGTCCTCATGCGTCAGGGCGTGCCCATGGCCGGCAACCATCTGATGACCGAGCTGGCCATCGTCACCGGTGCGGTGGAGATGGTCATCGCGGACTATCAGTGCATCATGCCCAGTCTGGTGGATGTGGCCCACTGCTACCACACCCGCTTCGTCTCCACGTCCGACAAGGCCCGCTTCCCCAAGGCCGTGCATCTTGAATTCACCGTGCACAACGCCCGGGAAAAGGCCCGTGAGGCCGTGGAAATGGCCATCGCCGCCTTTGCCAATCGCGACCCCAGCCGGGTGGAGATTCCCGGCGAGCCCGTGGCCATCATGACCGGCTTTTCCAACGAGGCCATCCTGGGCGCCTGCGGCGGCACGCCGGACCTGCTCTTCAAGGCCCTGCAGCTGGGGCAAATACGCGGCGTGGTGGGCATTGTGGGCTGTAACAACCCCAAGCTCAAGCACGACCATGTCCACGTCCATCTGGCCAAGGAGCTGATTCAGCGGGATATCCTGGTGGTGGTCACAGGCTGCGCCACCGTGGCCATGGGCAAGGCCGGGCTGATGGGCCCCGGCGCGACGGAACACGCCGGCCAGGGGCTGGCCACGGTCTGCAACGCGTTGGGCATCCCGCCGGTGTTGCACGTGGGCAGCTGCGTGGACAACTCGCGCATTCTGCATCTGTGCGCCGTGCTGGCCAATTACGCCGGCGTGGACATCGGCGACCTGCCCGTGGCTGCCAGCGCGCCGGAATGGTACTCTGAAAAAGCCGCCACCATCGGGCTGTACGCCGTGGCCAGCGGCATCCTGACCCACCTGGGCCTGCCCCCGAACATCCTGGGCAGCGAGATGATCACCGACCTGGCCCTGAACGGCCTGGAAGCCGTCTATGGCGCCACCTTCTGCGTGGAGCCCGACCCCCTCAAGGCCGCCGATGTCATCGAACAGCGCATTCACAGCAAACGCCTGGCCCTGGGCTGGTGCGACCGGTACCATTGCGACGTGATTTCCTAACAGGCAGGGGAAACCCTTTTTCACAGGGTTTCCCCTCTCGCCTCCGCCTTTCTTTCTCATAAGGAGCCCGTCATGAAGATCGCCATTGCCGGCAAGGGCGGCGTGGGCAAGACCACGCTGTGCGCGTGGCTGGGGGATGCCCTGGCCCGCCAGGGCAAGGACGTGCTGCTGGTGGACGCGGACACGGCCCTCAGCCTGGGCCAGGCCTGCGGACTTGCCCCGGACCAGTTACCTATCCCACTGATTTTGCGCGAAGATCTGGTGCGTGAGCGCATCGGTAGCGGCATGCTCAGCCTGACGCCGGAGGTCTCGGACCTGCCGGATTTGTTGAGCGTGGAGCTGCCGGTGCAGGGACTTGCGGCAGAGGCTGGCCAGGAAGCGACAGCCGGCGCAGGCCGCAAGCGGCTGCTGGTCATGGGTTCCGTGGCCGGGGCCGGCGGCGGCTGCGCCTGTGCGGCCAACGCCCTGCTCAAGGCCCTGTTGGCCCATCTGGTGGTGCAGGAAAATGTCTGGGTGCTGGTGGATCTGGAAGCCGGGGTGGAGCATCTGGGTCGCGGCACCGTGGCCGATGTGGACGGGCTGGTGGTGGTCAGCGAGCCGAGCATGCGTTCGCTGGAAACCGCAGCCCATGTCGGAATCCTGGCCGCGGAATTGGGGTTGACCCGTCAGGTGCTGGCGCTGAACCGCTGCAGCATGGCCTTTGCGCTTTCCTCGCTCCCTGCGGTACCCGGCCTGCCCAGGCACGCCGTGGCCATGCCCGTGCATCACCAGCTGGCCCAGCGTCAGCTGCATGACGCCAGCGTCCTTGGCCTGGCTGGCATTGCGGAACTGGATGCGCGTTGCGGACGCATTCTGGAGCTGCTGCAGGCGCCGTACGTGTAGGGCCTGCCGGCGCCTGGCCAGAGCTTGCACGGAGCCTGCTGGACAGTCGTTCCCCTTCTGACATAGGGAAGGGGCATGTCCAACTCCCCGCGCACGCTGGTGATCAACTGCACCCGCTTCGGCGACCTGCTCCAGACGCAGCCCCTGGCCAGCGGTCTGGCCCTGCAGGGCCACAAGGTGGGCATCGTCTGTCTGGAAAACTTTCTGGGCGCGGCGCGGCTATTGCGGGATGTGGACTACGTGGTCCCGGTGCCGGGGGCTGGCGCTCTGGCCGCCCTGGACCGCAGCTGGCCGGACGCCGTGGCGCAGTTGTGGCGGTTTCGCAAGGCCGTGGCCTCGGACTTTGCGCCGGACGTGGTCCTGAACCTCACGGCCTCCCTGCCTTCGCGGCTCATGTCCCGTTTTTTGAGTCTGGCGCAGGAATCCGCCCTTTCGGAACAGGGTTTTTGCCTGGACAGCTGGGGCTTCTCGCGCACGGATCATCCCTGGGTGGCCTTTCTGCTGGCCTCCACCCGGCGGCGCGGCTGCAGCCCCTTTAATCTGGTGGATAGCTTCTGGAAATCCGCCGGCCTGCCGGATATTCCCCGGCCCAACCGGCTGCAGCCTCCGGACGAGGCGGCGCTGCAGGCCGTGGCGCCGCTGTTCGACAAAGCGACATCTAAAAGCCCAACAGGGTATGTCGGCCTCCAGCTGGGCGCCAGCGACGACCGCCGGCGCTGGCCCATAGGGGAATTCGCCACCCTGGCCCGGCTGCTCTGGCAACGGCACGGGCTGGTCCCGGTGGTCCTGGGCAGTCCGGCCGAAGCACCCCTGGCCCAGCGGTTCCTGGAGGCCTGTCACGCCGGCAGTGTCGAAAGCCCGCCCGTTGTCGTGGCCACGGGCAAGACCTCCCTGCCCGAACTGGCCGCGGTGCTGACCCGTCTGCGGCTTCTCGTGACCAATGACACCGGCACCATGCACCTGGCCGCCGGCCTGGGCGTGGACATCGCCTCCATTTTCCTGATTACCGCCCAGCCCTGGGATACCGGCCCTTACCGCGCCGGCAGCCTGAGCCTGGAGCCCGACGTGCCCTGCCACCCCTGCGCCTATGGCACGGTCTGCCCCAGGGATCATCTCTGCCGGCGGGCCATCACCGGGGTCATGCTGGCCGAGGCCGTGGGACGTTTTCTGGCCGAGGCCGCCTGGAGCGCCGGCCCCTTCCCCGGGGCGCGGGCCTGGCGTTCCCGGGTGGATCTGGAGGAAGGCGGCTTCATGACGCTGGATTCCCTTTCCGGGCATGAAGAGGCCGACCGTACCCGCTGGATCCGGCTGCAACGCCGGATGTATCGTCGCTTTCTTGACGGCCTCCCCCTGGACGGAGCCGGCAAACCTGTCCACCTGTCGGCCGAAGCCGCCGCCCGCGTGCAGGGGGAAATCCGGGATTCCCTGGGGCTGCTGACCCTGCTGGAAGGCCAGCTGCAGGCCCTTGTCCGCGCCCCCATGAGCCCTCTCAAACGCAAGTTTCTGGCCACCTGGGAGCGGCTGCAGGCCCTTTGGGAACAGAGCATGTATTTCAATGTCCTCGGGTACATGTTTGCCAACGCCGGGCAGGAGCTCGGCGCGGATCTGCAGGCCGTGGCCAGCCTCCTGGCCGGGTACAAAACCCTGCTGGCCGCCTGGAACGACCAGCTCGCTGCCGGCGCCACCCCTCAGTGAGTCTCTTCTTGGCATGATCCTTGAATCATCGCGGCGCAGGCAGGGTTTGCCCAACTTTTTGCGCACCGATGCAACGGAGAATTGCCATGATCACCATAGACGGCCGCACCATTGATCGTTCCCTGAACGCCTTCGCCAACCTCGAAGAGCTGCTCGTCAGCCTGAGCACCGACAGCAGCATGGACAACCGCATCATCACCGATGTGCGGGTGGACGGCGAAGCCTTCAGCGAGATCTACCCCCATCAGGCGGAAGACATCGAAACCAGCGACATCAAGAGCGTGGAGATCGTCAGCGTGTCCGTGCAGCAGATGGCTGCGGACATCACTCACGAGCTGTACACCGTCATCCGGCTGATGAACGGAGGCAGCAAGAACGTGGCCGATCTGTTCCGCCGCGCCGACGACGCCGCCGCCCTGGAAATGCTGCAGGATCTGCTGGACGTAACCCGCGACTTCCTGGGCATGATCGGCGTGCTGCGCAACGAATTCTCCATGGCCCCGCATCCCGATTTTGAACAGCTTTCCAGCGAATTCAGCAGCCTGTTCTCCGAAATGGGCGATGTGATGGAAAACGAGGACTGGATCCTCCTGGCTGACCTGCTGGAATACGAATTCAATCCGGCCACGGAAAAGTGGAAGCAGATCATCGCCACCCTGCGCGAAGAAATCGGCAAGGAACTCGCGTAGATTCTGCGGCAAGACTGGCTGGCGCATTTTCGTGAATCAGGATTCTGAGGGGGATCTTTGTGAACACGCCCACTGCCCTGTTGGACAAGGCCCTGGCCCTGGCCGAGGAAGAAATGGTCATGCTGCGCGAAGGCGATGTGGACGCGGCGCAACGAAACGCCTCGGAACGCATCGCCCTGACCGAGCAGGCCTGGACGCTCGGCATGGATGACTCCCGCCCCGAGCGGATTGACCCGGCCCGGCTGGTGCAACTGCAGCAAAAGCTGCTGCAGTTGCAGAGCATCCAGGGCCGCCTGACCACGGAAGCCCGCCGGCTGCATGCCACGATCAAGGAAGATCTGCTGCGTTCCCGCCAGGAAGGCGCACGGCACGCTGCCTATGGCAAGGCCCTGCGGCCCGTCTCTTCCGTCGCGGCCTCCAACCGCTTCATCAGCAAACGCAGCTGACCTCCACGCTGCTGGACTCTCGCCGCCAATTGCGGCAGTAGCAAAGGGACGTGCCTTCACGTCCCTTTTGCATTGTGCGGCGATCCGGTTATGACTTCCGCCCCCCACATCCAGCCTGTCTGGACCATCCCCCCCGCACTGGACCAGATGCGGCTCGATCTTGCCCTGGCCGCCCTGACCGGGCTGGGACGGCGCGGCACGCACCGTCTGCTGGAGCGTCACCGCGTGCTGCTGGACGGGCGCACCGCGCACAAGGGGCAGCTCGTGCGCGCCGGGCAGCGCCTCGAACTCTGCCCTGAGCTGACAGCCGACAGCCCGGCCGGACCGCAGCCATTGGCCGTCGCCATTGTCACCCGCACGGCAGACTATGCCGCCCTGGCCAAGCCTTCGGGCCTGCACACGGCCGCCCTGGCCGGCGCTGCCGAGGCGGACAGCCTGGAACGCCGGCTGCCGGCCCTGTTTCCCGACGAGACGCCCCAGCTCTGCAACCGGCTGGACCGCGAGACTTCCGGGCTGGTCCTGGCAGCCTTTTCCTCTGCCGCGCGAGAGGCCTACCGCGCCTTTGAGGACGCCGGACAGGTGGACAAGCGCTACCTGGCCGTGGTCCACGGCACCGTGCCCGGACCGCTCCGGCTGGACAAGGCTCTGGATGTCTCCCGCCGGGCCAAAACCCGGGTGGAAAATTTTTCCGCCGCCGACCCCCTGCGTGTGACCAGCGTGACCCCCCTGCGAGTGCTGGCATCCGGGAAAACCCTGGTGGACTGTCGGATCCGCAAAGGAGCGCGGCACCAGATCCGGGCCCATCTGGCCGCCGCGGGGCATCCCATTCTCGGCGATACCCTCTATGGCCATGGCGAGGCCGGACGCTTGCTGCTGCATCATGCTTGTCTTGTGTTTCCAG
Source organism: Megalodesulfovibrio paquesii (assembly GCF_054653055.1). Taxonomy (NCBI): domain Bacteria; kingdom Pseudomonadati; phylum Thermodesulfobacteriota; class Desulfovibrionia; order Desulfovibrionales; family Desulfovibrionaceae; genus Megalodesulfovibrio; species Megalodesulfovibrio paquesii. The sequence continues at coordinate 686,586 of NZ_BAAIGQ010000004.1, forward strand.
GATTTTCCGCCGCGCTTGATGCAGAATTCAACACTGTTTAACGCCTTCCGAACTATTATTCCCGCACCTTGTGCCAGGGGCGGTTTTGCTCTACTGTCCTCGCCTCGCGTATGGCCTTTTTGTCTCGCAGGCAGCCTGCCTCGCCAGCTCCGGCGGGGAGGAATGCCTTGTCCGGAGCGTTCATGACTACGGAATTGCCACCAGCCCGCACCCTTGGGCAGCTGATCAAAGACCCCACGCTGCACATCGTGTTCAGCGTCACCATCATGATGGTCATGGGCGTCACCAGCATTGCGCCTGCCTTTCCGCGCATTATCGAGGCCTTCCACTTGCCGGCCACCTCCGTCGGCCTGCTGCTGACCTGGTTCACCGTGCCTGGCGTGGTGCTCACGCCGGTAATGGGCATCCTGGCCGACCGCTACGGCCGGCGGGCCGTGCTTGTGCCCTCCCTGGCCCTCTTCGGCCTGGCCGGCGTGGCCTGCTCCATGGCCGACACCTTTGAGACCCTGTGCCTGCTGCGCTTTTTCCAGGGCGTGGGCGCGGCGGCCCTGGGCGCTCTGAATATCACCATCATCAGCGACGCCTTCGAGGGTCGGGAGCGCATCATGGCCCTGGGGCTCAACGCCTCGGTGCTCTCGGTCAGCGTGTCCAGCTATCCCATTCTGGGCGGGCTGCTGACGCAGCTGCACTGGCGGCTGCCCTTCCTGCTGCCCGCGGCGGCGTTGCCCGTGGCCTGGTGGGTCTGGCGCAAGCTGCGCCAGCACGCCCAGCCCGAAAGCATGGAGGTAAAGGCCTACTTCAAGAGCGCCTGGGCTGCCATCCAGGGCCGGGAGGTGCTGACGGTCTTCACGGTCACAGCCTGCACCTTCGTGCTCATCTACGGGCCGTTCCTGAGCTTCATCCCCGTGCACCTGGGGCACGATCTGCAGGCCGAACCGTGGATGATCGGCGTGCTCATGTCCTCCGCAGCCATGCTCACGGTCCTTTTCACCACGCAGATCGGCCGCATCTCGGCGCGCATCGGCGTGTCCAACTGCATCAAGATCGCCTTTCTCGTCTATGCCCTGGCCAATGCGCTGTTCCTGGTCGTGCCCTCGCTGTGGTGGTACCTGGCGCCAATCATGTGTTACGGCATGGCCCAGGGGCTCAACCTGCCCAGCACCCAGGCCCTGATTGCCGAATACGCCCCGCCAAGCAACCGCGGCGGATTCATGGCCATGAACGGCATGCTCCTGCGCATCGGGCAAACCATCGGGCCTCTGCTCTTTGGCGGATTTTTTCACCTGGGCGGGATGCGCGCGGTGTTCCTGGGCGGGGTGGCCGTGGCCCTGAGCATGTTCTATATTGTCCAGAAAAACTTCTCCCGCAACGCAGCCTGATCCAGGACTTTGTTAGCGTCTTTCCAAACCATCCGTTTTGACTTACAGTACCGCGGACCCGACTTCCAGCCGGGTCCGTTTTCTCTTTCATCCACCCGTTTTCTTTTGTCAAAGAGGACTCCAGCCCATGTCCATGTCGTCTTCTGCGTCCAGCAACAGCACCCAGCCCGGCGAATCCGCCCTGCCCGTTCTGCCGCCCGTCCCCGAAGCGCTGCCTGAGCCCGCGCTTGCGCCCAACGCCCAGACGGTGCTGGCCAAGCGCTATCAGCGCAAGAACCTGCAGGGTGAGATCATCGAAAGCCCGCGGGAGCTGTTCTGGCGCGTGGCTGCGGCCGTGGCCGAGGCGGAACGGGCGTATCCGGCTTCGCCCTGGACGCCCGGCGCCCTGGCCGAAGCCTTTTACATGGCCATGACGCAGTTCGATTTCCTGCCCAACTCCCCCACGCTGATGAACGCCGGGGCCGTGCTGGGCCAGCTGGCGGCCTGCTTCGTGCTGCCCGTGGGCGATTCCATTGACGACATCTTTGACGCCGTGAAGCACGCCGCGCTCATACACAAATCCGGCGGCGGCACCGGGTTTTCCTTTTCCCGGCTGCGACCCAAGAACAGCCGCGTAGGCTCCACGGGCGGCGTGGCCTCGGGCCCCCTCTCTTTTCTGCGGATCTTCAACACCGCCACGGAGCAGATCAAGCAGGGCGGCACCCGCCGCGGGGCCAACATGGGCATCCTGCGCGTGGACCATCCGGACATCCTGGAGTTCATCGCCGCCAAGGAGAAGGAAGGCGAGCTGAACAATTTCAACCTCTCCGTGGCCCTGACCGAAGCCTTCATGCAGGCCGTGGAAAAGGATGCGGAATACAATCTGGTGGAACCGCACACCGGGCAGACCGTCCAGCAGCTCAAGGCCAGGGAGGTCTTTGAACTGCTGGTGACCAAGGCCTGGGCCAGCGGGGATCCGGGCATCATCTTCCTGGACCGCATCAACCGGGACAACCCCACCCCGGACCAGGGCGAGATCGAATCCACCAATCCTTGCGGCGAGCAGCCGCTCCTGCCGTACGAAGCCTGCAACCTGGGCTCCATCAACCTTTCCCGTTTTTATCTGCCCGGGGATGTCTCTCCCAGCGGGGTGCATGGCAGCATCGACTGGGACCGCCTGCGTGAGATCGTCCACCTGGCCGTGCGTTTTCTGGATAACGTCATCGACATCTCCCGCTACCCCCTGGACCAGATCACCGAAACCGTGCGCCGCAACCGCAAGATCGGTCTGGGCGTGATGGGCTTTGCCGACCTGCTCTTCCAGCTGCGCATCGCCTACAACTCTGTGGAAGCCCTGGATCTGGGCGAGCGGATTATGGAGTTCATCAGCGATGAATCCAAAGCCGCTTCCAAACAACTGGCTGCCGAGCGCGGGCCGTTCCCGGCTTTTGCCACGTCCGTGTTCCCGGCGCTCAAGGAAGGCCCCTACCGCAACGCCACCACCACCACCATTGCCCCCACGGGCACGCTCTCCATCCTGGCGGCCTGCTCCTCGGGCATTGAGCCGCTCTTTGCCCTGGCCTTTACCCGCAATGTGCTGGATGGCGCCAAATTGACGGAATCCAACCCCTTCTTTGAAGACGCCCTGCGTGAAAGCGGGCACCATTCCCCGGCCCTGATGGAAGAAGTGGCCAGCAAGGGCACGGTGCACCACATGCGCCACCTGCCAGACTGGATCCGTCGCGTATTCGTCACGTCCCATGACATTTCAGGGGAATACCACCTGAAGATGCAGGCCGCCTTCCAGCGCTTCACGGACAATGCCGTCTCCAAGACCGTGAACCTGCCCAATGCCGCCAGCAAGGACGATGTGCGCCAGATTTACACCATGGCCTATACCATGGGCTGCAAGGGTGTGACTGTATATCGCGATGGCTGCAAGCAGGTGCAGGTGCTCTGCACTGGCGAACAAGGCCAGGATCAGGCGGTGCAGGAGCTTGCCGGCAAGCCTCGCAAGGTCAAGCAGCGGCCGGAAGTCATTTACGGGTTTACCCACAAGATCAACACCGGCCTGGGCATCCTGTATCTGACGGTGAACGAGATTGACGGCAGGCCGTTTGAGGTGTTCGCCACCATCGGCAAGTCCGGCCGGTCCATCACGGCCAAGGCCGAGGCCATCGGGCGGCTGGTGTCCCTGGCCCTGCGCTCGGGGGTGGAGCCGGCGGAAATCGTCAATCAGCTCAAGGGGATTGGTGGAGAGCATCCGGTGTTCCGCAAGAAGGGCATGATCCAGTCCATCCCGGATGCCGTGGCCTGGGTGTTCGAAACGCATTACATGAAAGGCGGCACCGCCAGGCCTGCCGGAGAAACCAACGGCCTGGCCACACCCACCTGCCCCGAATGCGGTGGGGATCTGGTGTATCAGGAAGGTTGTTTCTGCTGCCAGGAATGCGCCTATACCAAGTGCGGGTAACCGCCACGCTACTCCAGCGGGGCAGCTTCCGGCCAGGAGGCTGCCCCGTGACGCATGGCGGCTTGACCTGTGACCAAATGTCGCGCACAGTTGGGCGGGTTCCTTTTTTTCGCATTGCATGCAGAAACGCCGCACACACGCCACCATGCCCATCATCGACTTGCAGCACATCTCCTTCAACTTCGGGTCTTACTGGGCCGTGAAGGATGTCTCGTTTACGCTGGATAAAGGGGACTTCCTGTACGTCACCGGCCCTTCCGGCGCGGGCAAGACCTCGCTGTTGCGGCTGCTTTTCGGCGCACTGCCTGTGGCCCGGGGCCGGGCAGAGGTGGCCGGCGTGACCCTGAACACCCTCTCACCCGCCACCCTGCCCTTGCTGCGGCGGCAGGTGAGTTTTGTGTATCAGGACTTCAAAATCATGCACCACCGCACCGTGGCCCAGAATGTGGCCCTGGCCCTGCAGGTGCGCATGATGCCCAGGGACCAGATCGAGCGTCGGGTGCGGGCCGTGCTGCGCAGCCTGCAGCTGGAAAGCAAGGCCGACATGCTCTGCAGCGAGCTCTCCGGCGGGGAGCAGCAGCGCGTGGCCGTGGCCCGGGCCATTGTGGTCAACCCGCAGGTGATCATGGCCGACGAGCCCACAGGCAACCTGGACCCTGAGCTTTCCTTGCGGCTCATGGAAATATTTTCGCATTTCAATGCGTTTGGGGCCACCGTCATTCTGGCCACCCACAGCCCGGAGCTGCTGCGCCATCAGCCGCGGGCCAAGCGGATCAAACTTTCCTTCGGCAAAATCGTGGCTGCCAACTGGCCGGGCTGCGTGGTGCATCCGGAGTAGCGCAGACGGTGCGCGGGCGGAGCGCCGGAGCAGCACAGGACGCCGGCGGCAGGCAGGAGCGAGGCATGATCGACGTGTTTTTGCAGCTCATCGTCAAGGGGGTCCGGGACCTGCGGACCAACCCCTGGGCTCAGGGCATGACCTTTGCCGCCGTGGTGCTGATCGCCCTGCTGGGCGGCATGTTCCTGCTGGTGCTGCACAATCTGGATCAGGAACTGCTGCGCGTGCGCGGGGACGTGCTCTTTCAGCTCTATTGGAAGGCCGACGCGCCCATGGAGCAGGTGCAGACCCAGTGGAATGATCTCAAGACCCTGCCCGGCATTCAGGATATCGTCACCTTCACTCCTGATCAGGCCTTGAAGGATTTGTCCGGCCGCCTGGGCAAGGAGGTGGATCTGCGCTTCATCAAGAACAAAAACCCCCTGCCCCCCACGGCGCTGTTGTCCTTCTCCCGCAATGACAGTCTGGATGCTCAAGAAAACGCCGGCCAGGGCTGGATTGAGGAAACCAAACAATACCTTGAGCAGCTCCCCGGCGTGGACGCCGTGCGCTACAATCCCATGCGCACGGAACTGGTCCGGGCCTGGGGCACGCTTTCCGACCGGGTGATCATTCCCCTGATTTGTTTTTTGCTCCTGGTACTGGGGCTGGTGGTGGGCAACACCATCAAGCTTTCCCTGCTGACCCGGGCCGAGGAGATTGAGATCATGCGCATCGTGGGTGCGCGGGAATGGTACATCCGCCTGCCCTTTGTGGCCGGCGGCGCGGCCCAGGGCCTGCTGGGCAGCATCACCGCCCTGTTTTTGCTCAAGATCATGCAACTGCTGCTCAAGAATGTTTTCAATTTTCCGCCGCTGTTCTTTCAGTTTTCGTACCTGCCGTTTTCCTACATGGCCATGCTGACCCTGACGCTTTCCGCCGTGGGGCTTCTTGGCAGCTGGCTGGCGGTTCGCCGCACCAATTCATTCTAGGTTTTTCGAAGGAGAACCCATGCGCAGCCATCGCATGACCAAGGGTCTGGAGCGCGCGCCGCATCGCTCGCTGCTCTATGCCCTGGGCCTGACCCGTGAAGAGATTGAACGTCCCCTGGTGGGCGTGGTCAACGCCGCCAACGAAATCGTCCCCGGGCATCTGCACCTGGATACCATTGCCCAGGCCGTCAAGGCCGGCATCCGCATGGCCGGGGGCACGCCCATCGAGTTCCCGAACATCGCCGTGTGCGACGGGCTGGCCATGCACCACGAAGGCATGCGCATGAGCCTGCCCAGCCGGGAAATGACCGCGGACTCCATTGAGCTCATGGCCACGGCGCATCCCTTTGACGCCCTGGTGTTCATCCCCAACTGCGACAAGGTCGTGCCCGGCATGCTCATGGCCATGCTGCGGCTCAATCTGCCTTCCATCGTGGTCAGCGGCGGGCCCATGTTCGCCGGCCAGACCCGGACCAAGGCCTCGGCGGACCTGATTACCGTGTTCGAAGCCGTGGGCAAGGTCAAACGTGGGCAGATGAACGACGACGAACTGGCCGATCTGGAGTCCAGCGCCTGCCCCGGCTGTGGTTCCTGCTCCGGCATGTTCACCGCCAATTCCATGAACTGCCTCACCGAGGCCATCGGCCTGGGACTGCCCGGCAACGGCACCATCCCAGCCACCACGGCAGCGCGCATCCGGCTGGCCAAAAAGGCCGGCATGCAGGTGATGGAGCTTTTTACCAAGAACATCCGCCCGCGGGATATCGTCACTGACAAATCCGTGGCCAACGCCGTGGCCTGCGACATGGCCCTGGGCTGCTCCACCAACACCGTCCTGCACCTGCCGGCCATTTTCCGCGAGGCCGGCCTGCCCCTGACCCTGAGCGTGTTCAATGATGTCAGCCGCAAGACGCCCAACCTGTGCAAGCTCTCCCCGGCTGGCAATCATTACATCCAGGACCTGCACGCCGCCGGCGGCATCCCGGCCGTGATCAGCGAGCTTTCCAAAAAGGGCCTGATCCACCTGGATGTGCTCACGGCCACAGGCAAGACCCTGGGCGAGAACCTGATGGAGCTGAAGGCCGAGAATCTCGACCCGCAGGTCATCCGGCCCATTGAGTCGCCCTATTCCCAGGAAGGCGGCATTGCCATCCTGTACGGCTCCCTGGCGCCGGACGGCTGCGCCGTGAAGCAGAGCGCCGTGGCCGAGGAGATGCGCGTGCATACCGGCCCGGCCCGGGTCTTTGATTCCGAGGACGAGAGCGTGCAGGCTATCCTGGGCGGCAAGATCAAACCCGGCGACGTCATTGTCATCCGCTATGAAGGCCCTCGCGGCGGCCCTGGCATGCGCGAGATGCTCACCCCCACTTCCACCCTGGTGGGCATGGGTCTGGGCAGCGAGGTGGCGCTGGTCACCGACGGCCGCTTCAGCGGTGGTACCCGCGGCGCGGCCATCGGCCATGTGTCGCCGGAAGCGGCCTCTGGCGGTCCCATCGGTCTGGTGCAGGAGGGCGATCTGATCAGCATTGACATGCCCAACCGCAGCATCAACCTGCTGGTGGACGAGGCGACCCTGGACGCCCGCCGCGCCACCTGGAACCCCCTGGAAAAACCGCTGGACTCCCCGTTCCTGCGACGCTACCGGGCGCGGGTCTCCTCTGCCGCCCAGGGCGCCGTCCTGGATTAATCGCATGATCCCGCAGCCGGCGGCCCCCTGCCGCCGGCTGCCTGTGCCACCGCCATGCAAGCAACCGTGTCCCAATGGCAGCACTGGTTTTCCTCGCCACGAGGGCAGTTTTTTCATGCCCGGCAGCTGCAGCTGTTGGAGCGCATGCTTGCCGCCTGGCCCCGGCGCGGACGCAGTCTGGTGGAGATCGGCTGCGGGCCTGGCGTTTTTTTGGATGTCTTCTGGCAGGCCGGGTTCGATGTCTCCGGCGTGGATGCCCAGCCGGCCATGCTGGCTGCGGCCCGGGAGCGCCTGGGCGATCGCGTGGAGCTGCATCAGGCGGCCTACGATCACTTGCCCTTTGCTGACCGGGAATTTGATTTCGTGGTCTTTTCCGCCGCCTCCCCAAGCCGGGAGCATCTGGCCGAAGCCGTCCGCATCGCCTCCCGCGGGGTGCTTGTCATGAGCTGCAATGCCCTCTCCTTCGCGGGCATGGCCAGGCATCTTCCGACTGCGGCCTCCACCTTTCCTCCCACGGCGCCGGCGTGCGGCCTGACGCTGCTGCGCCGGCTGCGCGGGTTGGGCAAGGGGCGCCTTGCCCAGCGGGCCGTGCTGCTCGGGCCGCCCATCAGCTGGGTGGAGCGCGCGCCCTGGAATATGCTCAACTCCTGGCCCTGCCTGCTGCCGTTTGGGGCGTGGCAGGTGATTCGCCTGGATCTGGATCCCTTTGTCGGCATGACGCCGCTGGTGCAGCGGGCCAAGGACAAGCTCGCGCCCGTCCTGCGCACTTCCTCCTGCGCCACCTTTTCCCACAAGACGCCCGCCGCCCGGGATTCCACGCCGCATGGCTTTTGACATGCGCGGCCAGCTGGGCTATTCGGATGCTCTTTCATTGCATTTTCTCTTTGGATATCCACCATGCAGCCACTGACCAAGATCAAAGGGTTCGCTGACCTCTTCGAACCCGAAAGCCTCGTGTTTCGCCATCTGGAAGAAACGGCCCGGGCCGTTTTTGCCCGCCACGGCTTCCAGGAACTGCGCACGCCCATTCTGGAGCGCACGGAACTCTTTCAGCGTTCCATCGGGGAAGAGACGGACGTGGTCCAGAAGGAAATGTACACCTTCCCGGACCGCAAGGACCGTTCCCTGACCCTGCGCCCCGAAGCCACGGCCGGCGTCATGCGTGCGTTTATCGAATCCGGCCTGCATACGCGCGAGCCCGTGTCCCGCCTGTTCACCATTGGCCCCATGTTCCGCTACGAGCGGCCGCAAAAGGGCCGCATGCGGCAATTCCATCAGATCAACGTGGAATGCCTCGGGCTGGACGCGCCCTGGGTGGACGCCGAAATCATCACCATGCTCTGGCGGTTTCTGCAGGCCCTGGAGCTGCCGACGCTTTCCCTGGAAGTGAACTCCCTGGGCTGTCCGGACTGTCGGCCGGCCTACATGCAGGCCCTGCGGGACTTCCTGGCCAACACCCCGGACGCGGACCTGTGCGAGGACTGCGCCCGGCGGCGGCACAAGAACCCGCTGCGACTGCTGGACTGCAAATCGACCGGCTGCAAAGCCGTCATGGAACACGCGCCCAAAATTGCCGACCATGGCTGCCCGGCCTGCCGCGAGCACTTTGCCACGGTGCTGGAGCTGCTGCGCGGTGTGGGCATTGCGCCGGTGGTCAACCATCGGCTGGTCCGCGGGCTGGATTACTACACCCGGACCACCTTTGAGGTCGTCTCTGGCGATATCGGCGCCCAGGCGGCCGTGGCTGGCGGCGGCCGGTATGACGGGCTGATCAAACAGCTCGGCGGCCCTGACCTACCCGGCATTGGCTTTGCCTGCGGCATGGAGCGGCTGGCGCTGCTGGCCAAGGCTCCGGCCAAGGCACGCCCGGCCTTCTGCCTGATCCTGCCCGACGCCAGCGCCCTGCCCCGGGCCTTTGAGCTGGCCAGCACCCTGCGCGATGCCGGCCTGCCCGGCGACATGGGCGAACCCGGCAAAAGCTTCAAGAGCCAGATGCGTGCGGCCAATCGCATTGCCGCCCGCTTTGCCCTGATCCTTGGCCCCGATGAACTGGCGCAGGGGCTGGTCCAGTGCAAGAACCTCGACGACGGCACGCAGACTCCCCTTTCCCTGGACGACATCCCGGCGCTTGCCCGGCACCTTACCGCATAAGGCGGCACAGAATCATGGACGAACAGCAGCTTACTTCCACCGCGACTTCCACCACCGGGGCCGCTCCCATCCAGGAGCAACACCGTCAGCACATCCAGCCCCTGGGCGACTGGGTCCGCTCGCACAAGAACAACGGCCTGCGCAAGGCCGACTCCGGCACCACCGTGACCCTCATGGGCTGGGTGCAGTTCCGGCGCGACCACGGCGGGCTGATCTTCATTGATCTGCGGGACCGTTACGGCCTGACCCAGGTGGTCTTCGAGCCGGACACCGCCCCCGAGGCTCACGAACGCGCGCATATCCTGCGTACGGAATACGTCCTGGCCATCCGCGGCACCGTCCGTCCCCGCCCCGAGGGCATGGTCAATCCCAATCTGGATACCGGCGAGATTGAAGTGGTGGTATCGGACTGGAAGCTGCTGAACACCTCCCGTACCCCGCCGTTTCTCATTGAGGATCGGGTGGATGTGGCCGACGCCCTGCGTCTGCAGCATCGGTATCTGGATTTGCGCCGGCCTTCCGTGGGGCGCAACCTGGTGCTGCGTTCCGTGGCGGCCAAGGCCGTGCGCGACTACCTGTGCGACGACGGCTTCCTGGAAATCGAAACCCCGGTCCTGACCAAGTCCACCCCTGAGGGCGCTCGGGACTTCCTGGTTCCCTCCCGCCTGAACCAGGGCCAGTTCTTCGCCCTGCCGCAGTCGCCCCAGCTGTTCAAACAGCTGCTGATGATGTCCGGCATGGACCGTTATTTTCAGATCGTCAAATGCTTCCGCGATGAAGACCTGCGCGCCGACCGCCAGCCCGAGTTCACCCAGATCGATATCGAAATGAGCTTTGTGAACGAAGAGATGGTCATGGGCATGGCCGAGGGGCTCATCGCCTCCATCTTCAAGCGCACCCTGGGTGTGGACATTCCCCTGCCCATGCCGCGCATGACCTATGATGACGCCATGGACAAGTACGGCCTGGACAAGCCGGACCTGCGCTTTGACCTGCCCCTGACCGACGTGACCGGGGTGGTGCGCAACTCGCAGTTCAAGGTCTTTGCCCAGGCGGCCCTGGTCAAGGGCCTGCGCGTGCCCGGCGGCGAGTCCATGACCCGCAAGGAAATCGACGACCTGACCGAGTTCGTGAAGATCTACGGCGCCAAGGGGCTGGCCTGGATCAAGGTGCGCGAGAACGAGTGGCAGTCGCCCTTTGCCAAGTTCCTCTCCGACGAGGAACGCGCCGGCCTGGCCAGCGCCCTGAACATGCAGGTGGGGGATCTGGTCTTCTTCCAGGCAGGCGATGCCGATATGGTCAACACCGCCCTGGGTCAGCTGCGCAACCGGCTGGGCGACATGCTCGGCCTCATTGATCCGGATGCGTTTGCCTTCACCTGGGTGACGGACTTCCCGCTCTTCGAGTTCGACCCGGAAGAAAAGCGCTACGTGGCCCGGCACCATCCCTTCACCTCGGTGCAGGACGCCTCCGCCGCCACCATGACCAGCGAACCGGCCACGGCCAAGGCCCGCGCCTATGACATGGTCCTGAACGGCTACGAGATTGGCGGCGGCTCCATCCGCAACCATACCCGGCCCATGCAGGAAGCCATGTTTACCGCCCTGGGCTTTACCCCGGAGCAGGCTGAAGAGGAATTCGGCTTTCTGCTGGAGGCCCTGGACCACGGCGCGCCTCCCCATGGCGGCATCGCCTTTGGCCTGGACCGCATCGTCATGCTGCTGTGCAAGGCGCCGTCCATCCGCGACGTGATTGCCTTCCCCAAAACGCAAAAGGGCACCTGCCCCATGACCGAGGCGCCCTCTGCCGTTTCGGCCCGGCAGCTGCGCGATCTGGGCCTCAAACTGCGCGAATCCGCCAAGGCCTAGGCCCATGTGGCTGGTGTTTTCTACTCTGCAACTTGCTTCCCTGACAAACCGTGGTTAGCTAGGACGGCATGGAAACAGATACTCCGATTCTTCCCCCCCTGGACGGCAATGTGCTGCCCCTGTGCACCTGGCCGGATCCCGTATTGGGCGGCGAGTGCCGGACCATTGGAGAAATCACGCCCGAACTGCGCGATCTGGCCCGGGACATGGTGGCCACCATGTATGCCAGCCAGGGCATCGGCCTGGCTGCGCCGCAGGTCGGGCATGGCATCCGGCTGATTGTGGTGGATGTGTCCGGCCCTGACCGCCGGGAACAGCTTATTACCCTGGTCAATCCGGTCATCGAGCAGGCCGAAGGCTGTGTGGACAGCGATGAAGGCTGCCTTTCCCTGCCGCAGTTCAGAGCCAATGTGGAACGCGCGGAAACTGTTCGGGTGACCGGCCAGGATCTGGAAGGAAATCCGGTCACCATTGATGCCGATGGCATCCTGGCCATTTGCCTGCAGCATGAAATAGACCATCTGCGCGGCGTGGTCCTGCTCGACAAGGTCGGCCGGCTCAAACGCAGCATGTACGAACGCAAAATCGCCAAACGCAACCGGCGGGCTTAGTGTTGCGTCCTCTAAAGTGATCCATACAGAATAGACGCAACACTGGGCCGCTGGCGCAGCGGCCCCGGAGCAGCATGCTCCGTGAGTCAGCCGAAATCCGCACATTTCGGCTGACGATCTTCCACGAAATCTGGTGACATTCTTATCGCCTTATTTCGTAGACATCACACTAGCAGAAGGGGAACGGTGCACATGCCAGACAATTCTGCCACGCCGCTGCGGATCGTGTTCATGGGCACGCCCGGCTTTGCGGCCACGGTGCTGGAAGCCTTGCTTGGCTGGCCCGGTGGCGAGGTGGTTGGCGTGTTCACCCAGCCCGACCGCCCGGCGGGCCGCGGCGGCAAGCTGCGGCCACCGGAAGTGAAGCAGCTGGCCCTGGCGCGCGGGGTGCCGGTGTTTCAACCCGTGTCGCTCAAGGGCGAGGAGAACCTGCGCCTGTTCACGGATCTGCAGCCTGATGTGGCTGTGGTTGCCGCATACGGCCTGATTCTGCCCCAGGCCGTGCTGGACGCCCCCAGGCACGGCTGCCTGAACGTGCATGCCTCCCTGCTGCCCAAGTATCGCGGCGCGGCCCCAATCCAACGGGCCATTCTGGATGGCGAGCATGCCACGGGCATTACCATCATGCAGATGGACGCCGGTCTGGACACTGGCGATATCTGCATCCAGCAGACGCTGGTCATCGGCTACCACGACACCGCGGCAACCATTCATGACGAGCTGGCTGTCATGGGCGGGAACCTGATCGTCAAGGCGCTGGACCGGGTGTGCGCCGGCACCCTGCCCCGTATTCCGCAAAGCACCGATCGCGCCACGTACGCCGCCAAGCTGCGCAAGGAAGAGGGGTTGATCGACTGGAGCCAGCCTGCGCTTGCCGTGCATAACCGCATCCGGGCCATGCACCCCTGGCCGGGAGCCTACACGTTCTGGAAGCCAGCCGAGCAGGATACCGCCGCGCCGGTTCGACTGTCCCTCACGCCTGGCATCATTGGTGAGCCGTTGGTTGCCCCCGTTGCGCCCGGCACCGTGCTTGGGCTTTCGGACGACCAACTCGCTGTGGCCTGTGCGGACAGCGCGTATCTGCTGCCCAGCCTGTGCCCGGCCGGCCGCTGTTCCATGGATGCCCGCGCCTTCATCAATGGCTACCTCTCCCGCTCCACTGGCGACGCTGTGATTCTTGGCGCGGCCTGATTCGTGCCGTCCGGGTTTGCTTCTTTCCCACGTTGCCGTATAGGAAGGCAGGAGCCTTTCTGCATCAGTATGGCAACGGCCACCAGCAGGCATCAGACGCGTCATGCAACTGCACCCCGATACTGACACTGCCGCTCGCAAACGCCTGTTTCTGGGGTTGATCACCGGCACCAGCCTGCTGGTGATCACCTGTCTGGCGCTGTTGTGGATTGTTCCTTCCATCGGCCTGGCCAACATTCACGCTGCGTTGCCCTATCTTGCCGGTACCGTTACCCTGGGCCTGATTGTCCTGGTGGTCCTGGGCTGGCTTTCCCTGGTATTGCACATCATGCTGCGGCGGCCGGTGTTTTTGTCGCGCAAGCTGCGTGGCCTTACCATCAAGTTCATGCTGCCGCTGATGAGTGTGCTCGGCATGGTATTGGGCATTTCCAAGGAACGGGTCCGCAATTCATTCATCAAGGTCAATAACGAGCTGGTGGCGCAACAACTGACGCGGCTGCCGCCGGATCGGATTTTGTTGCTGCTGCCGCATTGCCTGCAGGCCAGCGACTGTTCCCGCCGGCTGACCTACTCCCTGCGAAACTGCCGCCGTTGCGGACGCTGCCCCATCTGCAGCCTGCTGGAGTTGTCGGAGGCCTTCGGGGTGCGCATGGCCATTGCCACGGGCGGGACCATTGCCCGGCGGATTGTGGTACAGACCAGGCCGAAGCTGATTGTTGCCGTGGCTTGTGAGCGCGATCTTGCCAGCGGCATTCAGGACGCCTACCCCATTCCTGTCTATGGCGTGCTCAATGAACGCCCCTGCGGCCCCTGCCTGGATACCCGCGTGGACATCAACACCGTGCGCGCGGTGCTGCAGCAGGTGGTAGCTCCGGACTGTGCGCCCCCGGCATCAGACATTGCAAGGAGCGCATGAGCATGCCCACACCCGCTTCCCTTTCGCACGCGGTTCCCGAAGCGCGGCGATGCGCCCTGCGCGTGCTGGCCGAGGTGCTGGACCAGCAACGGCCATTGCAGGAATCCCTGGATGTCGCGTTGGCGTCCACCCCGGTCTTGAAAACGTCCTCCAGAGATCGCGCCCTGGCCACGAATCTGTCCTATGGCACCCTGCGACATCTGGGGCGACTTGCGTCGATTCTAGGCCGGTTTCTGCGCAAACCAGGCAATGTGCCCCCGGCCGGACTCAGAATACTCCAGGTCGCGGCCTTTGAACTGTTGTTTCTGCACCGCATTCCCTCCTACGCCACCCTGAATTGGGCCGTGAACGCCATGAAGGCGCAGGCCGGCCCCCAGCTGGCCGGCCTGGCTAACGCCGTGCTGCGCAAGGTGGCAGAGATCGGCCCTGCGCATCAGGATCTCGCAGCCTATCGCAAGGGGAACAGCTCGACGGATGCCGCTGCCGCATACTACAGCCTTCCTCCATGGATGGTCACGCTGCTGCAGCGCGAATTCGGTCGCGAGCAGGCCGCGCAGTACATGGAAGCGTTTCTGGCCGAGCCGCCGCTTGGCCTGCGGCTTAACCGGCAGCACCCTGGGCACGAAGCCGTGTTTGCTTCCATTGCCTCCATGCATGCCTGTTTGCACGCGCAGCTGCCGTGGGTCATGCTGCAGCCAGATCATGACCTTGACGTGCAGGCCCTCCTGGAAAAGGGCATGGCCAGCCGGCAGAGCGTGGCCAGCCAGGCGGCGTTGGCGGCATTGCAGCCGCAAACGTGGACCACCCCGGTCTGGGACGCCTGCGCCGGGCATGGCGGCAAAACGCTGTGGCTGGTGGAAGCGGGCATGGCCCCGGTCTGGGCTTCGGACATCCATGGCGGCCGGCTGCGCGGCATTCGCGAGGATGCTGCCCGCCTGGGACTGACGGCTCCGCCCGTGCTGGCTCTGTCGGCCTCGGGACCGTCGCCGTTTCGGGAGCCGCCCCGAACCATCCTGCTGGACGCGCCGTGCACCGGGTTTGGGGTCATGGCCAGGAGGCCGGATATCAAGTGGCATCGGCGGGCGGAGGATGTGGAAACCCTGGCCAGGATTCAGCATCAGTTACTGGCGCAATGCTGGGCGCTGCTGCCTTCTGGCGGCAGGCTGGCCTACATTACCTGCACCCTGACGCATGCGGAAAACGAAGGGCAGATAGAGCGGTTGTTGCGTGAGCAGCCCGGCGCGAAGGAACTGATCCGCTACGCCACGCCCCCCACCTCGCTGGCCCGGGAGTTCTTTTTTGGCAGTCTGCTGGAAAAATCCTGAGTGCCGGGAAACGCGCCTTGCCGCAACAGGCCGCGGATATTTCGAGCAGCGTTCTTATTTCGAGCGGCTGTGTTTTGCGGATTCCAACTGCACCCGTTCCACGATTTTCTGGTAGTATTCCACGTCCCCATCCAGCTGCACCGGGCGGTTGCGGCGCATGTTGATGCGCGTCACCAGGCATTGCAGCTTGTTGATTTGCTTGTAGCGCTCCTGTTCGTCCTGACAGTGCGAAAGCATCTCTGCCAGCGAGCAGGCCTCTTTTTCCAGCTCCAGTTCCGGTGGGCACATGCCGGCGTTTTTAAGAATCTTCCAGGCCATGCGGTTTTCCGGCGGGACAAGGGAATCGTCTTCCAGCTGCATGGGCTGCCCCTTGCCCGGCAGCTCCGCAAAGCCACCGTCTTCGTAGGCAGCGCGGATGCGTTCCTCGGCAATGGTCTGGAAGATCGCCCAGCCCTCGTTCATGGTGCCTCCCCGGGGGTTGACGCCGCCTGCAGCTGCGGGCGCATGGTTTCCAGAAATCCGGAGAGCGTTGCCAGGGCATCCTGCATAGCCAGACTGGCCGCCTCAGCCGCCGCCCCAGGGGTGCGGCCTGCGCTGCGCCCGGTCGCATGCACTGGAAGCCGCGCCAGCAGCGGCCCCTTCTCCCTGCCCCAGAGTTCGACAAGCACCGAGAGATGCATCACCACGGCATCCTCTTGCAGCTCCACGCTAAAATCCTCGATGCGCCCGCCCAGCACGGCAATATGCCCGGCCCGGGGACGATACGGCCAGAGCACGCTCCATGAGGCGTTGCACGCCAACTGATCCAGCACGGCCTGGGTGAACACCTTGCGGGGCGTGTCTTCCCAAAACCAGGTGGTGGCACTGCGCAGGGCGCCATCTTCCCGGATGGCCACGGCCCGTCGCTCCAAGGCAGCCGGGGCCTCAAAGGGCTGCACGGCCACGATCAGCGCATCCGCCCGTTTGACCGCGGCCTGCTCGCAGCCGGCGTGCACCAGAAGCGAGCGCTCCACCGGCCCGGGGCCAAGGCAGCCGGCAAGGCAGAGCGCGGCAACCCCGAGGATTCCTGGCGCGAGACGTCGCCCAGTCTGCGCGATTACCCGCCTCATTGCCTTGGCTCCGGAAAGGCCCGGGGGCTGCGCAGCAGCTGCCAAGGCCGGTCTTTCACATCCTGGGTGAGCATGGTCAGCTCCTCTGAAAGCAGCTGGACCTGATCCAGCACCTGGGCCAGCTGCTCTTGATTATACCCGAGATCGGTCTGCACCTGGGTCGCCAGGGCGCCATACCGGGCACTCAGGTCGCGCACCTGGGTCCGCAATTCTGTGGTGGTGTTGGAGAAATCGGCCTGGGCTGCCTGCACGGAAAGGGTGACCTGCTCCAGCGTGGCCGACCCATGCCGCAGGGTTTCCTTGGCCTGCGCCCCCACGCCGTCCATTTCCCGTTGCAAGGTGGCGACGGTTTGCTGGGCACTCTCCACCAGGGCTTCCAGATCGGCCAGGGTGTTGGTGACGTTGCTGATGTTTTCGGGGGTCAGCAGCAGTTCCACTCCGGCGGCGATACGCTCCAGCTTGGGCCGCAAGGTGGTGACCAATTCGCCAATCATGGCCCCGACCTCGGCAAACCCCACGGAGCGTTTGGAGGCGATGCGCGATCCCGGAGCGAGCACCTCGCCGGCGTTGCCTTCCAGGGTCAGCAGGACGTAGTAATCGCCCACCAGCCCTTTCTGGCTGATACTGGCCACGCAATTGGAGTAAATGGGCAGCTGATCCCTGACCCCGATGTCCACCTGCACATACGACGGGTCTTCCAGGTACGGGCCAATCCTGACCACCCGTCCGATATTCATGCCATCCAGCTTGACGGGCTGGCCGACATTCAAATCCCGGACGGTATCAAACAGGATCGAGTACTGGGTCAGCCGCTCCCAGAATCGAAAGCCCCCCAGGGCCACGATGAACGTTCCCAACACCAGCAGGCCGAGCAAAATGGTGGCCACGGCGCGGATGGTATCCGCGGTACTGCGCTCCTTGGGTTTCATCGTCCTCCCTCGCCTCTGCGTGGCATCATGCTCCCCCAAAAATCAGCACCATCAGAATTCAAACACAGGCTGCACACGTTCCGCGGGTTGCCGGGCCAGAAACTGCCGCAAAAAGGCATCCTCCGACGCTTTCAACGCATCCAGTGACCCTTGAAACACCAGCCGGCCGGCATGCAGGGCCACCACATGCTGCGCAATGGTGAACATGCTGTCCAGATCATGGGTCACCACCACGATGGTCATATTGAAGGTTTCATGCAACTCCAGAATCAACTGATCCAACGAGGCGGCGGTGATGGGATCCAGCCCTGCGGAGGGTTCATCGCACAGCAGTATTCGCGGATCCAATACCAATGCCCGCGCCAACCCGGCCCGTTTTCGCATGCCCCCGGAGAGCTGGTTGGGATAGTAGTCCAGAAACCGTTCCAGGCCAACAAGGCTCAGCTTGATGCGCACCACGGTCTCAATGGTTTCCTCATCCAGCTCCGTATGCTCCCGCAAGGGCATGGCCACGTTCTCGCCCAGGGTCATCGAGCCAAGCAGGGCGCCGTTCTGAAAGAGCACGCCCATTTCTGCACGCATGGCGTGCCCGGCTATTTCGTCCAGATCGAAAATGTTCTGACCATCAATGCTGATGGTGCCCCGGATGGGATCATTGAGGCCAAGGATATGCCGCAGCAGCGTGGATTTTCCATCACCTGAGCCCCCCAGAATGACCGTGATTTTTCCCGCAGGGATGGTGAGATCGGCCTCTCGAAGCACTTCATGCCCCGGCCAGCCGATGGTCAGATTCCTGATGATGATTTCCGGGGCGCGGGGTACAGTTCGCATGGGTTACCGATACATATAATTGAGCGCGGTAAAATACAGGTCCAGCAGAATGATGATAAAAATGGACTGGACCACAGCCTTGGTCGTTCGCAGGCCGACATCCGCCGCGCCGGCAAAAGCCATGAACCCCTGCCAGCAGCAGACGATGGTGATGGTCATGCCAAAGCCGACGCTCTTGACCACCCCGGAGAAGAAATCGCGCAGGGTCAGGAAATTCGCCGTCTGGTTGAAGTAGTCTGCCGCGCGCAGGCCCAACGCCATGTCCGAGAAGATCCCGGCACACAGGATGCCCACGAAATCTGCCCAGACGGTGAGCACAGGCATCATGATCAGCATGGCGATGAGCTTTGGCCAGACGAGAAAGCGCACCGGATCGACGCCCATGACGTGAAGGGCGTCAATCTCTTCGGAAATCTTCATGGTGGCAATTTCTGCAGTAAAGGCCGCCCCGGAACGCCCCGTGGCGATGACCGCAGTCAGCAGCGGGCCAAGCTCGGTGGTGATGATCACCCCCACGAGGTTGGCCACATAGCTTGTTGCCCCAAAGCGTTCCAGCTGCGCCGCGGACTGCAGGGCGAGGATGATTCCCACGCACGCGGCAATGACGGAGACGATGGGGATGGAGCCTGTCCCCACTGCAACCAGATGCCGCCAGATTTGCCAGCGGTAAAAATCCCGGCTCTTCCGACGCCCCCCCAGTGCACAGGCGTAAATGGAGTTAATCAGCCACACCAGCGTGGCAAACTCACCCTGCATGCCCACCCTCTCTTTTCGAGCGCTTCATGCCCACCCGGCAGTGCCTGTTTCCCGTGAAACAATCACCTTATCCTTTTTCTTCTGAAAGCCATGGCGAGATGTGCGGCTCTGGCAAACGAAGGATTGCCCGTTGCAGCTCTTCTTGCGAGCACGCAGCAGCGCCAACCTCGCCAACCACCACCCCGGCCGCGTAGTTGGCCAGCACGGCCGAATCCTTGAAAGGCAAGCCCGCGGCCAGGGCGGTTGCCAGCACAGCGATGACTGTATCCCCTGCGCCTGTCACATCATACACCCGCCGCGCCACTGTGGGGATGTGCAGCACCTCGCCTGGTGATTCGAACAGGGCCATACCGTTGGGGCCCAGGGTGATCAACAGATGCTCGCATTTGCATTTTTTGAAGATCGCCAATCCGCCAAGAAGAATATCATGCCGGGAGCCAAATTCGTGCATGCCGGAGGCCTGCCGGGCTTCTGACGTATTGGGTGTGATGCAGAAGGCGTTCTGGTACAGGGCAAAATTCTTAATTTTGGGATCCACCAGCACCTTGGGTGGCTTGGCCTGCGCAGCGCAAAGCGCGCGGAACCGCTCCAGAAAGGCCGCGTTGATCACCCCTTTGCCATAATCAGAGATGACGACCACTTCGTGCTGCGGGAGAACTTCCTCAAGTGTTTCCATCAGCAGGTCCAGGGCCGCCGAATCAACACTGCCTTCGAACTCCTTGTCCACCCGCAGCATTTGCTGATTCTGGGCCAGCATGCGTGTCTTGATGGTGGTCGGCCGATCTTCCGCGCGGATGATGGTTGCCTCCACGCGTTCGTGCCGTATCAACGCGTCCAGATTCTGGGCATTGTCATCGTCACCGCTTACACTGACGAGATACGGATTTCCGCCGAGGCGCAGGATATTGGTGGCCACGTTGCCGGCGCCCCCGAGCATCAGGTGCTCCGAGGATACCTTGAGCACTGGCACAGGGGCCTCAGGAGAGATCCGATTGACCGTGCCCACCAGATAATGGTCCAGCATGGTATCGCCCACCACCAGCACTCTGGCGCCGGACAGGGCACCCACCATGTCCGCCAGCCGGGATTGCATGGAACCGGTCGTCGTCACGTCAGGCCTCCTGCGTCTGCGTGTCTTCCAGCCCAAGCTGCTGCGCCAGGGCCCGGAGCTCCTCTGCGGTAGCATACGAGAGCACGATTTGCCCTTTCTCCGCACTGCCGCGGACAGCCACCTTGCAGGCAAAATTCAGTTTGAGCCGGTCGTGCAGGTGCACCAGGGCTGCATCGCGCTCCCGCGTTGCTTTTGAGGGCGTGCGGCGAACCGGGCGCAGGTCGCCCTGCCCTTCAGGCCAGCTGCCATGCTCCTTGAACCAGGCGACCAGCGCTTCAACTTCCCGAACGGACAGCTCCTCCTGCATGATGCGCTCGACCAGTTCCTGCTGTGCCGAGGTGTCCTCCAGGCCCAGCAGGGACCGCCCGTGCCCGGCGGAAAGCGAACCCGTTCGCACCAAGATCTGAATGGAATCTGGCAATTGCAGCAGCCGCAAGGCGTTTGCCACTGCGGGCCGGCTTTTGCCGACCTTGCGCGCCAGGGCCTCCTGGCTTAACTGGAGACGATCCTGCAACTGCTGAAACCCGAGCGCCTCGTCCAGGGGGTTCAAATCTTCCCGCTGGAGGTTTTCGATAATGGCGATTATGAGGCTGGTATCATCGTCAATGAGTTTGACCTGGGCAGGAATGTGCGTTTTGCCGGCGAGCTGTGAGGCCCGAAGCCGACGTTCCCCTGCCACCAGTTCGTATGGTTTTTCCGCGCCGGCCGGCGATTTGCGCACCAGAATGGGCTGAATGACCCCCTGCGTGGCAATGGAATCTGCCAGCTCGCGAAGCGAAGCGGCCGGGAAATCGCGCCGGGGCTGGTTGGGGTTGGGCGCAATGGAATCCACAGCCAGCTGGCGCACTTCGCCGCTGTCCCCAGCGCTGTCGGAGGTGCTGCGCAACAGAGCGTCCAGCCCTTTGCCGAGACCACGTTGCAAAGCTGCCATACTTCCTTCTCCTTGACAAAATGACTTCACCACGTATTGAGCAATATTTCAACGAGTTTCCACAGGAGATCGACTTATGGAACTGCCCCCGGTGCTGACACTGCGCGATACCAAGGACGAAGCCTACGGCACAGTCATTCGCCAGGATGTGTGGGAGCGCATCAAGCGTGAAGTGCTGCCCATGATTCATGCCATCACCGAGCCGGAAGAGCCGGAACCGGCTGAGCCGCTGAAGGACTGGGAGACCTTGTTGCAATATTGGGACTTTGCCTATCCGCCGGATCGTGTGGTCACCTGCGGGAACTGCGGCGTGGCCACAGACGACTGGATGGCCGACGAGCCCAGAAAATTCAAACTCAAGGCCGCCACGTTCTCCGGACTGGTAAACTTCGAGTGCCTGCATTGCCGGGCCCGGATCCTCAAGCGACACTTCAAGGACAAGTACAAATTCGAATTCAAGCCGTTCGCCGAGCGCCGCACTGCCATCTGAGGTTCGCCCCCGGAAAAGGGTGGGGACGAATTCCCGTACCGGCGCACGCCGTTTCCCGCGCTGTCTGCGTACTGCATCGGTACGCGCCGGAACGGGGACGTGTGCGAGCGAAGAACCTGGGCGCGTTTCGAAGTCTGGGAACCCCTCGCCCTGCCCTCCAGGACGAACCAGCCTGCCCTGCCCTGCCATCGGCAAACCTAGGCTGGTTTGCGGAGGGCCACTTCCTTGGCCAGGCTCAGGTACGCCTCCGCCCCTTTGGACTTGATGTCATAGGAAAGAATTGTCTTCCCATAGCTGGGGGCCTCGGACAAGCGGACATTCCGGGGGACAATGGTTTCGAAGAGCTTGTCCGGAAAGCACTTGCGGACCTCGTTTTTCACCTGCCGGGACAGTCTGTTCCGCACATCGTACATGGTCAGCAGCACCCCCACGATCTCCAGGACCGGGTTGAGTCTGGCCCTGACCTGTTCGTAGGTTTGCAGCAGATTGACGATCCCTTCCAGGGCGAAATACTCGCACTGCAGCGGAACAAGCAATTCCCTCGCCGCGCACAGGGCGTTGAGCGTCAGCAGTCCAAGGGAGGGGGGGCAGTCGATGATGATGAAATCAAAGGCATCTTCCACCACTTTGACAACATCTTTGAGGTAATACTCCCGCCCCATTTTATCGATGAGCTCGATTTCCGCCCCCACGAGATCCTTGCAGGAGGGCAGACACCAGACAAAGGGCGAGGTGGTCTCATGAATGGCCTGCGCAGCCCGGGCAGGGTCGAAGAACACAGAATAGAGAGTTTCTGAATCCGGCTCCACTTCCACACCCAATCCGCTGGTGGCATTTGCCTGCGGGTCGCAATCTATGACCAACACCCGCCGTTCCATAACAGCCAGGGACGCAGCCAGGTTAATGGATGTGGTGGTCTTCCCCACCCCGCCTTTTTGGTTGGCGACAACAATAACTCTGGCCACTGGCTACCTGCCTTGAAAAGCGTCTTCAGCGTGTTTCACGGGAAACGTCGCCCTGCACTACTTGGAAAAAAGAAGATGGCAATTGTTCCTGGTTTCATCCAGAGAATCGACAAGCATAATCGCATCCGTCACCTGATTTTTTTTGACAGCATGCGCCAGCTGCTCCACCATATGCACAAAATCCAGGCATTCTTCCATCCATTCATCTGCCGCAATAGCCTGCATTTTTTGCGTATACCGCACAAAGACGTTGATATCGTCTTTTCCCGGAAGCTCGCCATTGCTGGCAGAGGTCTTGATCCTGGCAAAACAGGCCTCCATTTCCTGCTTTAATGCCTTGAATTGCATCGAATGTTCTCCATGAGTAAGTGTGGGGGTGGTTTAAAAAGGTCTACTAAATTGCCGCAGGGACTGTAAAGAGCGCCGTCCGCTAGCGCCCGTAAAATTCGATGTACCAGCGAACAAATTCCGCGATGCCATCAGAAAGTTGTGTGGAAGGCCGAAAGCCCACTGCAGATTCCAGTTCCGCTATATCCGCATAAGTCGCCCGCACGTCGCCCGGCTGAAGTGGCAAGAATTCCTTCCTGGCCTCGATGCCCAACGTCTCTTCAAGGGTTTTAATGAAATCCATCAGACTGACGGAATTGTTGTTCCCGATGTTGAAAATACGGTATGGGCCGGGGCTGGTGCCAGGATCAGGCTGTTGGCCGTTCCATTCGCGGTTTGGCTGCGCAGGCTGGGCCACAACGCGAACCACGCCTTCGATGATGTCGTCAATGTACGTAAAATCCCGCTGCATCTGTCCCTGGTTGAATACCTTGATGGCCTCGCCGGCAAGCATGGCCTTGGTGAACAGGAACAGCGCCATATCCGGCCGGCCCCAGGGGCCGTACACGGTGAAGAAACGAAGCCCGGTGGTGGAGATGCCATACAGATGGCTGTACACATGGGCCATCAATTCATTTGACTTTTTGGAAGCCGCGTACAAACTGACGGGATGGTCCACATTATCATGGACGCTAAAGGGCATGGCCGTATTCAAGCCATACACAGAACTGGAAGATGCGTAGACGAAGTGTTCCACGGGAAACTTTCGGCAGCACTCCAGCAAATTGTGGAACCCGACAATATTCGAGGAAATATACGCTTCCGGGTTCTCAAGACTATACCGCACGCCGGCCTGGGCCGCCAGATTGACCACATGCGTGATCTTGGCCTCCGCAAAAATTGCTCTCACTGCGGGGGCATCCGCCAAATCAACCCGGTGAAACGAAAATGTGGCGTGCCGGCCCAGCCTGGCCAGACGCGCTTCCTTAAGGGTGACGTCATAGTAATCGTTCATGACGTCTATGCCGATCACGTCCACCCCGCGCGAGGCATAGTGCTCGCACAAATGGTAGCCAATGAAGCCGGCTGCGCCAGTGATACAAATCCGCATGAAAACCTCTATTCGTTGGGTCGCTCAAGGGGTACGACCATTATGCAACGCGACTCACCTCGTCAAGCGGAGGCTGGCCTGCCGGGCTGAAGCCTACTGCCCTACCGACCGCCGCCGCGAAGCGGGCCGTGCTCGCGAAGGGTGGCGCAAAGAGAGGCGAATGACGGCGCTGCCATGTTGGTAGCCGTATCAAGATCAGGAAGAAAGAGAAAGAGCCCTGTGCGATATCGCAGCACAGTTTGCTCCGGCGCCAGCGGGGTGGCCAGTTCCCGGGACAACACCGCCTTGCAGTCTTCCCCAAAGCAACAGACGATCTTGCTGCCAAACAAGCGCAAGCCCCGCCAGAACAGGCGAATATTGATGGCATATCGCCCCGCTTCAGGAACCGCCAGGGGCCAGAAGGCCACTGAACCAGCCGGCCATGCCAGCGCCTGCAGGACGTTGCGCAGCACCATGCGCCGGCCGGGGTGCGGGTCGCCCAGCAGATCACGGCCAAGGCTGAAATAGGTCCACACCATGTGCGGAGGCGGCATGTCCGCCGAACGGCTGGAGCTGACTTTTTGCCAGCAGCGGTCCCAGGGTGACGGAAAGCCTTCGGCGGAGAGCAAAAGAGAATTATTTGACGGAACTGCGGCAGACCTTCCCGAAGCGGTCTGCTGCAGCTTCACGGTATCCGGTGCGCCGGGTGGGTGAGCCATGGCAGAAACAGGAGCACCCTGGCCCGCCGGGCGAGGCGTCACCGCGCCCGCTGATGGCTGCGTCTGCAGGGGGGGAACTGGCGGGGAGAGATGCGCCACGACGGCATCAGGAGATTCGCACAAAAGATGCGTCAGTCCTGATTCCAGCCAAAAATGGCCAATGCCAGAAACCGCTATGCGCTGCGATGCAACTCCGGCAACAACCAATCCACCAACCTCCAGGCCACTTCGGGTTTGGGCAATACGGGCCACTGCTCTGCCCTGCCCTGTCGATCGATGACATAAACTGCATTGGTGGAGGAAGCAAACCCGGATTCAGAGACTCCAATCCGGTTGGCGACCAGGGCATCGGCATTCTTCCGTTCCAGTTTGGACTGCGCTTGCTCCATGATATCATCGGTTTCGGCCGCGAATCCAACCAGAATCTGCCCATCCCGTTTTTGCTGGCCCATGCTGGCAAGAATATCGGGGTTGCGTGAGAATTCGATGGAAAATGGCGCGGAGGGTGCGGATTCTTTCTTGAATTTGTGCCGGCCGTGGGGCGCCGGCGCAAAATCGGCAACAGCGGCAGAGCAAATGGTCAGTTGTGCCATGGGAAAAACCGACATGGCTGCCTCATGCATTTCCGTCGCAGCGGTAACATCATACCGCACCACTCCTGGAGGCAGCGCGGGAACTCCCGGCCCGCACACGGCATGCACCGTTGCGCCGCGCAGCCAGGCCGCCGTGACCAGACTGGAGCCCATCAACCCTGTGGAAGGATTGCTCCAGAACCGGGCCGGGTCGAAAAACTCACGCGTGGGGCCAAGAGTCACAAGGACATTCACGCCCTGCATGTCTTGTGGGGTCAACGCCCGCAACCCTTGCAGGAAAATATCTTCCACCTTGCAAAGTCGCCCCTTGCCTTCGTCCCCGCAGGCCGTGCCGCCATCGTCGGGTTCGATGCAAATGCAGCCACGATCTTTCAGGGTTTGCCAATTGGCCTGGGTGGCCGGCGCAGACCACATGGCCGGGTTCATGGCCGGAGCCAGCACCAGGGGCCCATTGAACGCCAGAGCCTGACAGGACAGGATTTCATCGGCCATGCCATGCGCCAGCCTGGCCAACGTGGTGGCGCTGGCTGGCGCAATGACCATGGCATGCGCATTATGCAGCGGGTGCAGGTGCCCAAACTCGTCCGGTGCGCGCGGATCATCAAAAAGCGATGTGAACACCACCCCCGCGCCCAGGGATTGCACGGCCAGGGGGGTCATGAACTTGCAGGCCGCCTCGGTCATGGTGGCAGTTACCGCCACATCACACTTACGCCAAGCCCGGAGTACATCCAGCAACTTATACCCGGCAACACTGCCGCACATGCCAAGATGCAGCCGCTTGCCCAAAAAGACCGGAGGAGCCAGTTTTTCCAGCATGCAACCCCCCTAATTGGTGAGGGTAACGCCTTGAGAGACAGCACTGCCCGGAGCGCCGGACGGGACATAGCCCGTGTCGCCAATGGAGCCGGATTGCGGCAGCACCCAGATTTCCAAACCGGTCTTCAACGTGCCGTCAGTAATGATGATTACGGCGTACTTGCCCGGCTTTTCAAAGAGCAGTATGGATCGATTGCTCTTGATGGCGCTGCGCATGGCCCAGCCATCCTTGACCATGGTGTTGATGTAATAATTCCGCAGGGAGTTGGCTTCCACCTTGCCGGAAAAGGCCATCACCCCGGTGCGGGTGGTGGGCGTTTCCAGAATAAAGCTGTCGGAAAGCTGCAGCTTCATTTCCTGGGGTACGGCAACATCATTGAAGTCATAGTAATTTTCCGCAGGCGGGGGCGGTGGAGCCGCGGTGCCGGACGAAGCGCCGGAAGGACTGCTGGACTCGGAGCCCTGCGTCAACGAACAGCCTCCCGCTGCCAAGGCCAAAACAACCATCAATCCAACCAACCGTTTTTTCATGAAACACCTTTCCTCGCAGCCTATTCCTGCGGCATCGTTATGGGCGTGCGCACAGCGTACCCGGGCGTTGTAGGGATGCCCCGCGGTGCGGGGCTGCTGGCCTCCTGAGTGCCAGCCCATCGCACCTCGCCCGGCATGCATCGCGAGGAAGCGATGATAACGCTGCGAAAACGCACGGCCCATGAGACAGGTCTCTCCTCGAATCCAATTTGAGAATATCTAAACAATATTCAGAAAATTTCCAAGCCGTATTTTGTAAAAATATCTTACTGAAAATTCACAACACCAAACACTACAACACTGCAGGAACCTCCCATTGTCCCAGCACATGCTTGAAACAGACCTTCACGCTGCCGCAGCCGAAGATCCGTTGCGGTTAAGTGCCTACGATTTTTTTCTGCCTGAGGCGTCCATCGCTCAATACCCCCCGGCGTCCAGGGAGCAGGCGCGCCTGCTGGTGTGTAACCGGGCCGGCTCTTCCCTGGCGCATCATTCCATCTTGCATCTTCCGGACTTGTTGCCGCCAGAGAGTATCCTGGTGGTCAACAACAGCAAAGTGGCCCGCGCCAGGCTGCACGGCGCCAAGGAGACCGGTGGCAGGGTGGAATGTCTGTTGCTGACGCCGCTCCCTCTGCTGGAGCAGGAGGCGGCTGTGGATAAGGGGGGATGGAAAACGGCGCAGGCT
Source organism: Megalodesulfovibrio paquesii (assembly GCF_054653055.1). NCBI lineage: Bacteria > Pseudomonadati > Thermodesulfobacteriota > Desulfovibrionia > Desulfovibrionales > Desulfovibrionaceae > Megalodesulfovibrio > Megalodesulfovibrio paquesii. The sequence goes on from NZ_BAAIGQ010000004.1 coordinate 713,861, forward strand.
TCTGCCCTTCTCCGGGCGGCCAAGCGGCCAAGGGCCGGGCAGCTCGTGCGCTTTTCCGAGAACCTCACAGCCGAAATGCTCCAGGAAGGCGAATTCGGCATGGCGGATGTACTGCTGCGTTGGCAGGGAGCGCTGGAGGATATTCTGGAGCAAATAGGCGAGCTGCCCCTCCCGCCGTACCTGGAGCGCGCTGCCGAAGCGACAGACCAGGAGCGCTATCAGACCATCTACGCCCGGAATGACAAACTGGGCAGCGTGGCCGCGCCAACCGCCGGCCTGCACATGACTCCGGCCATCCGCCAGGCCTGCCTGGACAAAGGAATGACCTGGGTGGAAGCCACCCTGCACGTAGGCTACGGCACCTTCAGCCCCGTGCGGGTGGACAACATCTCCGCGCACGCCATGCACCATGAGTTTGTGGAATTGTCTGCCGATGCCGCAGGGGTCATTGCCCGAGCCAAGCGGGAGGGCCGCCCCATCGTGGCCATTGGCACCACCAGCTGCCGGATTCTGGAAGGTGTGTGGCAGGCTTGCGGGGAATTGCGCGGCCATGCAGGATGGACGAATATTTTTTTGTATCCTGGCAAGGAGTTGCGTGTGGTCGATCATATGATCACCAACTTCCATTTACCCAGATCCACGCTGTTTATGCTCGTCTGTGCCATGGCCGGGACCAGCTTCATGAAGCAGGCCTATGCCGAAGCAATTGCAGCAGGATATAGATTCTATTCCTACGGCGACGCCATGTGCATTTTATAACTACCGCGGGCCGGCTTTGCCTTCGTGGCGTTTTGATGTACAGAGCAGGTCCACGGCCGCATCGGCCGACACCGGAAACCCCCAGCAGGAAAATTCCATGCATCAAGTGCTGATCAACGAGGAGCGCTGCAAAGGCTGCCTGTTGTGCACCGTCGCTTGTCCGAAGGACGTGCTGGCCCAGTCCGCCCGGTTCAACCAGCAGGGCTACAAGGTGGTGGAGGTCGCCCGCCAGGACGATTGCACCGCCTGCGCGGCCTGCGCCCGCATCTGCCCCGATTTCGCCATCCGGGTCTTTCGCATGAAATCGAAAAAATCCACGCCGGCGGGAGGGGAACAGGCATGAGCGAAGCACGCAAGTTTCTCAAAGGCAACGAGGCCGTGGCCTATGGCGCCCTGGCTGCCGGCTGCCGTTGCTACTTCGGCTACCCCATCACCCCGCAAAACGATATTCCGGAGCTGATGTCTTCGGAAATTGTCAAGGCTGGCGGGCAGTTCGTCCAGGCTGAAAGCGAAGTCGGTGCGGCCAACATGCTGCTCGGCGCGGCGGCCTGCGGCGTGCGGGCCTTCACGTCTTCCTCCAGCCCGGGCGTCTCCCTCATGCAGGAAGCCATCTCCTACATGGCCGGCTCAGAATTGCCCGGCGTGATTGTGAACATGGTCCGCGGCGGTCCTGGCCTGGGCGATATCGGCTCCTCCCAGGGCGATTACTTTCAGGCCGTCAAAGGCGGCGGGCACGGCGACTACCGGTGCTACGTCCTCGCCCCGGCCACCTGCCAGGAAGCCTATGACCACATGATCGAAGCCTTTGACGTCGCCTATACCTGGCGCGTGCCGGTCATGGTCCTGGGCGATGCCATTCTGGGCCAGATGAAAGAACCCGTCACCCCCTGGACGCCAACGCTCGACGAAACCCAGGGTCAGGACTGGCGGCTGGATGGCGCCAAGGGGCGCCCCGAGCGGCTGCTCAAGTCCCTGTTCCTGGATGACGGCGCCCTGGCCGGGCACAACATCAAGCTGCAGGAGCGCTACAAGGCCATGCAGCCCCTGGCCCGGCTGGAAACCGTGGATACGGACGACGCCGACCTGGTCATCGTGGCCTTCGGCACCATCGGCCGCATCGCCCGGAGTGCCGCCAGCCTGCTCCGCAAACAGGGACACAAAGTGGGCGTGGCCCGGCCGGTGACGCTTTATCCATTCCCCATCGCCCAGCTGCAGGCCCTGGCCGTGCCGGGCCGCCGGTTCCTGACCATCGAGCAGAACTGCGGCCAGATGGTGGAGGATGTGCGCCTGGCCCTGGCCGGCAAGGCCGAAGTGGCCTTCCACGGCCACATGCCCGGCAACCTGCCCAATCCGGACGACTTCATCCAGCCCATTCTGGACGCTTTGGCCGCCAAGGCCTAGCGCACGCACGGGAGCGACATCATGACGATTCTCGACCCTGCCGCCCTCGTTCAGGAGGGCTATACCGAAGTGGCCCCGCTGCCCAAGGTGCTGGCAGACCGGCCCATGCATTACTGCCCCGGCTGCCATCACGGCATTGCCCATCGTCTGGTGGCCGAGGTGCTTGAAGAACTCGGGGTGGTGGACAACACCATTTGTGTGTCGTCCATCGGGTGCTCGGTGTTCATCTACAATTACATGCATCTGGACACCATCGAAGCCCCCCATGGCCGCGCTGCCGCCGTGGCCACGGGCGTCAAGCGGGCCCGGCCGGACAACTTCGTCTTCACCTACCAGGGCGATGGCGACCTGGCCTCCATCGGCCTGGCCGAGTCCATGCACTGCGCCAACCGCGGGGAAAAACTGGCCATCGTGTTCGTCAACAACACGGTGTACGGCATGACGGGCGGCCAGATGGCCCCCACCACCCTGCCCGGCCAGAAGACCACCACCAGCCCCGCCGGCCGCTGCGCCTCCACCGAAGGCCTCCCCCTGCGCATGGCCGAGATCATGGCCGGGCTGGGCGGCGTGGCTTACAGCGCCCGCGTGGCCACCACCTCCCTCAAGCGCATCATCGAGGCCAAAAAGGCCATCAAGGCGGCCTTCAAGTGCCAGCTGGATGGCCGGGGCTTCGGCTTTGTGGAGCTGCTTTCGGCCTGTCCGACCAACTGGCGCATGACGCCCCTGCAAGCCAACGAGCGGGTGGAAAAGGAAATGATCCCCTACTTCCCCCTGGGTGTGTTCAAGGACGACGCCCACGACCCTGCCTGCAGCCTGCCGGGAGGTGATGCCTAATGGCCCTGTATCTCGACGCCATCATCGCCGGCTTCGGCGGCCAGGGCGTGATGCTCATCGGCAACCTCCTGGCCTACGCCGGCATGGAGGCTGGCTACCACGTCACCTACATTCCGGTCTATGGGCCGGAAATGCGCGGCGGCACGGCCAACTGCACCGTCGTGGTCAGCGACGAGCCCATTGGCTCGCCCATTATCAAGCGCCCCTTGAGCTGCATCATCATGAACCTGCCCTCTCTGCACAAGTTCCAGCCCACGGTGCAAGACAAGGGCGTGGTGGTGATCAATTCCTCCCTGGTGGATCCAACCCTGGGCGACGCAGCCCGACTGCGCATCGTGCCCGTGCCGGCCAACGAAATCGCGGACAGCCTGGGCAATGTGCGCATGGCCAACATGGTGGCCCTGGGCGCCTGGCTGCGGGCCACGGAGGCCATTTCCCTGGATACTGTCCAGAAGGCGCTGCCCAACGTCATTGCCGCGCATTACGCCAAGCTCATCCCGGCCAATGCCGAGGCCCTGGCCAAGGGCTGGGAAACAGCGGACGCGGCCCTGGCAACTGCCTGAGGCCGGCTCCCAGAACATCAACCAAACAAGACGTTCCGACGTGACGACGCCCACGCCACTGCAGCGCTTTCCCACTCCCTTGCCGGATTCGCCGGCCCTGCTGCTTGGCATCATCGGCCAACCCCTGGGCCATTCGCTCAGCCCTGTGTTGCACAATTGGGCTCTGGGCGAGGCAGGAGTCTCCGGGGTCTATTGCCGCTGGGAGCTTGCGCCGGAACGTTTGCCGGATCTGATCACGGCCGTGCGCACCCTGCCTGTGCACGGCCTTTCCGTGACCATTCCGCACAAGGAAGCGGTCATGCCGTTTCTGGACACCCTGACGCCATTTGCCCAACAGGTGGGCGCCGTGAATACGCTCTTCTGGCAGGACGGCCAACTCTGGGGCGACAATACCGATGTGGAAGGCTTTCTGACACCACTGCGCGACCAGCCGTTGCCCGAAACCGCACTGGTCCTCGGTGCTGGCGGCGTGGCCCGGGCGGCACTGGCCGGGCTCAAGGCTCTGGGCGTGCCGGATATCGGCATCACCAACCGCAATCCGGAACGCGCCCGGTCGCTGGCTGAAAAGTTTCACGTGAAACTGATCCACTGGGAAGACCGTACCCGGTTTGGCGCTTCCCTGCTGGTCAATGCCACGCCCCTGGGCATGGCTGGGGAGCGCAAGGACCTTTCGCCCTGGCCGGATCTTGCCGAAACAGAAAATGCCTGGACCGGTGTACGCACGGCGTATGATCTGGTGTACAATCCCCTCAGAACAAAGTTTCTGCTGGACGCCAGAACCGCCGGCGCCAGGGCGGTTGAGGGGTTGGGCATGTTCCTTGGTCAGGCCCAGTGCCAGTTTTTCCGCTGGACGGGTGCGCATTTTCCCTGGGAACCGGCCCGGCAGCTGCTGCTGGAGGCCCTGCGCGAGAAGAGCTGAGCGCTACGCGTCGAGTATCCGCTCCACCCGCCCGCCCGGCCCCACCACATACGCCCGATGTCGCCAGCGCATTACCCGGGACCGGGCAGACTGCACAACACACCAGCTGGCCAGGGGCAGGGTCATGGCGCCGGCGCACAACCAGGGCACCAGCGCGGGCCGCTCTGGCAACAACGTGGCGAGCTGCCGCAGGACGAGCAGCAACAGCACCACCGCACTCGTCGCTGGCAGCCCCCAGGCCACCGGTACCAAGCCGGCCGGAAATCCCACGGCAGCAGCCGTGATGGCCAGGAACAGACCGGAGAGCGCAAACAGCCCTACCCCAATGCCCAGCCAGGTGCCGAACATGATGAATCGGGGATAGGCCAGCTGTCGGGTGAGCCAGGCGCACCAGCCGGAAACTGATTGCGCCAGGGGCGTGACCAGACAGGCCGCCGGGGCGAAGGCTGGATGCTCGCCGCGGGCAGCAAGCCTTCCAGCCAGGGACACATCGTCTACTACATTGGTGCCCCACAACGCCGCCACCTGCAGGTCGTCAAAGGCGGCTCTGGTCATGGCCAGGGCGCCCCCCCAGGGTTGCCGCACCCCGGGAATCGCCTGCAGGGCATGCAGCGCGAGGACCACAAGCGCCTGACCAAGGGTTCCAGGCCGCGCATCGTGGGGCAGGACCACATGATACCCGGTGGCCACGCGAGCCTTTTGGCACAGCAGCGGCTCCAACAGGGCGGCCAGAAAATTGGGTTGCGCCAGGTGGGAGGCATCGCAAAAGGCGAACAGCTGCACCTCGTCCGGCACGGTGGCCAGGGCCGCCAGCTGGTTATGCGTCTTCTGGCCACACCGCACGGCGTCGCCAGCCAGCACGTGGCGTACGTGGGCATGAGTTGCGGCAAGCTGCCGGGCTACAGCCGTGGCAGGATCGGCTTCCTGTTGGGTAACCAGAATGACTTCATGACCGGGATATTCCTGTCGCACCAAGGTCTGCAACGCAGCATCCATTGTAGCAGAAGCGCCAGTCATGGGGATGATCAACACTGCACGCGGAGGGCGCCGCATGGGCCAGCCCGGCCGGTGTCGCACAGCAGCGGCGGGATGCCCCGCCAACACCACCCGGCGGCCCAGTCCCCATAACATCACAGGCACGGCCAGAAACAGAAAACATGTCAATATCCAGACAATCATGCGCGCCTCCTGGCCGCTGTGGGTATGCCATTCCTGGCCGGAAGACAAGTTATCCGCTGTTGGTCCAACTCTTGCTAAGGGAGAAAACGGGATTATGTGTTTTGACAAGCCTTGAATCTGGAGCAGAACTGTGGCGCCATTTCGGTTTTCTCTGCAACGCGTGCTGGACATCCGCCAGCAGCAGGAAGAGCAGGCGCGACTGGAAATGGCGCAGGCGCAAGCCAGGTACCAGAAGCAGGTTGCCGTGACCGAAGCGGCGCGCAGCAAGCTGGCATTCCACAAAGACTACTGGCTGCAGCGATGCAAACAAGGTGTCAACAAGGACGATTTCTGGCTGAACCAGATGTATACGTTCAGCCTGGAACGTGACGTGCAAGCAGCGGAATCGGTCATGCTGCAGCTCGCCAAGGAGCTCAACGCCAAACGGCGAGCACTGGTGGAGCGGGCCAAGGCCGTCAAGCTACTAGAAAAATTGAAACTGCGGCAGGGTATTCGCCATGCGGAAGAAGAACAGATCCAGGAACGCAAGCAACTCGATGAAACGGCGACCATTCGCTTCAAGCATGCGGATCTCTAAAGTCATCCATTTGCTGCTCCTGGCCATCATGATCAAGACGGCCGTGCTGGGTACCATGCTCATTCCCGACCTGCCCTGCTCTCAGCAGGAACAGACCCATTCCGGCATCCGCGCTGCCATCACGCGTGAATTCCTGAATCCTGCCTATGCCCAGCAGCCGGCCGAAGCAGCCCAGCAGCCGGCAGACACCCTGGCCAGCCTCAAGGAACGCCGGGAAGAGCTGGAACGCCGGGAAATGGCCCTGAAGACCCTGGAGCAGGAGCTGGACGCCAAGCTGGCCAAACTGCAGGAAACGCAGGGGCGCATCGAACAGATGCTCACCGAGGCCAAGGAGACCCGCGACGCAAAGCTGCGCCATCTGATCGACGTCTATACCAACATGAAGGCCAAGCAGGCCGCGGCGGTTATCGAAACCCTGAATGAGGACATCGCCGTCAAAATTCTGGCGGGCATGCGCGGCAGACAGGCTGGCGAAATCCTGACTTTTGTCGGGGCGGAAAAAGCGGCCAAGCTCTCTGAACAGTTGACCAGAATGCAGGTCCCGTTCTAACAGCTACGCGGCATGGAACAGGCATCCCGGAGACTCAAACTGACGCTGGCCTACAAAGGCACCCGCTACCAGGGCTGGCAGCTGCAGGCTCAGGAACTGCACGGCAAGGCCCAGCGCACCGTCCAGGGTGTGGTGGAAGACGCGGTACGGACGATCTGTGAACAGCACATCCGCGTCCATGGCTCCAGCCGCACGGACTCCGGCGTGCATGCCCTGGGGCAGGTCTGCCACCTGGACATCCCGGAACACAAGCAACGTGTGGACTGGCAACTGGCCCTGAACGGGCTCTTGCCCAAGGACGTGCAGGTGGTACGGGCGGAATGGGCCGCCCCGGATTTTCATGCCCGGTTTGATGCCGTCTCCAAGCGCTACGCCTACCGGTTCTGGCATTCCCGGCGCTTTGTGCTCCCGCAACGCAGGCCGTATGTGTGGATGACAGGAGAAGTGGACCTGGATCGCATGGACCAGGCCGCCAGACATTTTGTAGGAGAGCATGACTTTGCCGCCTTCTGCAATGCCGGCAGCGCAGTCAAAGGCACTGTTCGCACGATAACCAGACTTGAACGCGTTTCCAGCGGCGCCGAGCATGCGCTGGAAAGCGTCTGGCACATCGAGGCCTCGGGCTTTCTCAAGCAAATGGTGCGCAACATCATGGGATGCCTGCGGGATATCGGCCTCAAACGCCTTTCGCCAGACGCCGTGCCCGAGATTCTGGCCAGCCGCGAACGCATGAATGCGCCCTGTTGCGCCCAGGCCCAGGGGTTGACCCTGGAAGAAATCTTCTTCCGCCCTGCCCTCAGCTCGTCTCGTCCAGCAGCGAGCCCGCAGCCTTCAGAATCAGATTGAGCAGTGCATCTTCCTCGGACAAGGTTGGCGTCTGGCGCCGGGCCTCCACAGCCTGATCCAGCAATTCGGATTGCGCCTTGAGCTGGTCTGCCTGATACGTCAGGCTGGTCTGGCGGGAGTTGTACCGGTCACTGAGGCTGGTGATGCTGGAGGACAGGCTGGTCAGCAGGGACAATTGCGTGGCTCGGTCGGGACCATTGGCCAGAGAGGCGCCAGACAACGCAGAAAAATCAGAGCTTTTCACCGCGGTGAACTGGACGTTGAATCCACCGTTCTTGAACGCCTGAATATACACATTGCCATTGGCATCTATTTGCGAGGTGTCCCACTTGGAGTTATCGAGCAGGGAAATGCCATTATAACTTGTATTTGTAATATAGCCGAGAATCTTGGCCTTCAAGTCGTTGTAGTTGCCCTGCACCGTGGCGTCCGAGCCGTTGAGCTTCCCGCTGTTAATATCCGCAATAATCTGTTGCATCTCTTCCAAAGAGCTCTGAATCCCATCCACGCCTGTCTTGGCAATGCCCACCATGGAGGCAGCCTCGGCGACGTTTTTGGAATTCTGCATGGTGGTGCGGGCATCGGCCCGCAAGGAGCCGGTGATGGCTTCGTCGTACGGATTGGTCAACGGCTGGACCTGCTGCGAGGAAAGCACCATCTGCCGGAGGGATTTGCCGACGCTGCCGCCATAAAAAAGCATGTTCGTCAGCAGATCCTGCTCCAGCAGCTGCTGCGACGTATCATACACAAGGTACTGCTCCACCTTGGAAATGGCCATGGCAGACCCCCCGAACCGTTAGAAATGGGCTGTACGGTGCCTATCGGCACAGCACGCGGGAATCTTTAGGCAGAAAATTTTGATTGCGGAAACAATTCCTCTTCCCTTCTGTCCAGGAATGTGTATACTGGTGATTGCTCAGCGTGATTGAACACGAGCCCCTCTCTCGACGCCTCCCACTCGTCGGGCCGGCGTGACACCGCCGCGACAGAATCCTCGTCTTCAGAGTCCGTTCATCGCCTGCCGCCCAAGCGGCGCGCTGCCCGTGATCACGCCGGCGGCGCTCTCTCTTCTCCAATCGTAGGAGCTTTTTGTGAATTTTGAAGCATTTGCGCTGCACGCGCAAATCATGGCCGGCGTGCGCGATGCCGGCTACGTCTCGGCCACGCCCATTCAGGCTCAGGCCATCCCTGCCCTGCTTGAAGGGCGCGATGTTATCGGCCTGGCCCAGACGGGCACGGGCAAGACCGCAGCCTTTGTGCTGCCCCTGTTGCACCGCATGCTGGAAGCCGGCGTGCGCAAGGACGGCCCCGTCCGGACCCTGGTGCTGGCCCCCACCCGCGAACTGGCCGTCCAGATTCATCAGGATATCCAGACCCTGGGTCGCCACACCGGCTTTCGCAGCGCCACAGTTATCGGCGGCGTGGGCCAGTTCGGTCAGGTCAAAGCCCTGCGCCGGGCCAGCATCTGCGTGGCCTGCCCCGGCCGGCTGCTGGATCTTCTGGACCAGCGCGTGGCAGATCTCTCCCACGTGAACACCCTGGTCCTGGACGAGGCCGATACCATGCTGGACATGGGCTTTCTCCCGGCCATCAAGAACATCCTGGCCCGGCTGCCCCAGGAGCGCCAGACCCTGCTCTTCTCCGCCACCATGCCCTCGCAGATCCGTTCCCTGGCCGAAGGCATGATGGAAAACCCGCATGTGGTCAAAGTCTCCAACACCGCACCGGCGGCCAGCGTGTCCCACACCGTGTACCCCGTGGAAGATGGCCACAAGCACGCCGTGCTGGAAGCCATGCTCACCCACCCGGATGCGGAAAGCGTCATCGTCTTTACCCGGACCAAGCACCGCGCCAAATCCCTGGCGCTGAAGCTGGGCGGCAAGGGCCTGACCGTCATCGCCCTGCAGGGCAACATGTCCCAGAACAAGCGCCAGGAGGCCATGTCCGGCTTCAAGAGCGGCAAGTACCGCGTCCTGGTGGCCACAGACATCGCCGCCCGCGGCATTGACTGTCAGCGTGTCAGCCATGTCATCAACTTTGATCCGCCGGACACTGCCGAGGCGTACACCCACCGCATTGGCCGCACCGGCCGCGCCGAACGTTCCGGCATGGCCGTGACCCTGATGACCCAGAGCGACCGCCGCCAGATGAAGGACATCGAGCGCGCCCTGGGCTGCCGCATCGAACGCGGACACTTCCCGCACTGCGACTGCGTCGTGGAAAACGCGCCGCGACAGTCTGCACAGGCTGCGCAGTCTGCACAGACCGCACAGCCGGCGGAGTGTTTCGACGAACGCGGCGCCCGCAGGGAACGGTTCGAGCGTCCTGATCGGGCCTCGGACCGGCCTCGTGAGCAGCAGCGCCGCAACGGCGGACGCAATGGCTCCCATGCCAGCCCCTCTGCCGGACAGACCGCCAATAGTGAACAGCGCGAGCAGCGCCCCGGCCAGGCTCGCCCGAGCCGTCAGACCCAGGGCCGTGGGAATCAGCAGGGCCAGGGCAATCGCCAAGGACAACCGGGCCGGCAAGGCCAGGGCAATCGCCGTCCCGGCGGCCGCCCCGCACATGCCACCTCGGCTCAGTAACGCAGTTCATTTCCCTGAAATAATACCATAACGAAAGGGGAGTCGCCATGACTGGCGGCTCCCCTTTTTTTGTTTCACGTGGAATCCTGGTCTGCAACGCACTGCCGCTACTGCCACGCCACCGGCACCCGCACCACCTGTTTGGCCTTGTTGGTGAAGAGCAGGTAGCCGTGCTCGCGGCCGTAGTGGTACAAATCGCGGGTCAGGGCCACGTCCTTGATGCAGTATTCCTCAATCAGATCCAGACGATCTTCCTTCCACCAGGCCAGGGCCTGCAGGCCATCGGCGCTCTTTTCCGCGCCCAGGGTGGCCTGGGCCAGGGTATCGAGCTTGAGCCGGTAGCCCAGGCGCTGCTGCACCACCTCCAGCATGTCCAGGGTCGGCAGGGTGTGCAATGGATAGTCGGCAAAAGGCTGCAGCACCGTGTAGTCAAAGCGCTTCAGGTTGTAGCCGATGACCAGATCCAGAGCCCGCAGGCGCTCAAACAGCTCGGGCAGCTCCTCCTGGGTGAAGCTGTGGAACTGATCGTCCAGGCTGTCATACAGCACGGCCACAGATACACCCATTTTGGCGATATGCTTCCAGCCGCCGACGTCTTCGGAACCGAGGCGGGTTTCCACATCCAGCACGCCGTACCGGGCAGGAGCTGCACACATGGGGGCTTCCTTGGGGATTTCAGATGTCGAGGAGGTCGCAATGGCGGTGGGGGCCAGGCTGGGGCCGGGCATGTCCGCCGGCGGCGGCGCGCCATGGATCAGCCGCTCCAACAAAAACAGGGCCGCGTGCTTGTCGATGGGCCGGTTGCCGGAGCCGCATTTGGGCGAATGCACGCAGGAAGGGCAGCCCGTCTCGCAGGGACAGCCGGCTATGGCCTCCAGTGTGCGGGTAAAGAGCGTCTCTGCCTCGGCAAAGGCCTGGCGTGAAAGCCCCACCCCGCCGGGCGCGGCGTCGTAAATGAACACCGCCGGCAACCCCACCTGGGGATGCATGGGCGTGGAGATGCCGCCCAGGTCGTTGCGGTCAGTCATCACCAGCAGGGGCAGCATGCCGATGGCCGCATGCTCCAGGGCGTGAATGCCACCCATGAAATGCAGAAATCGGCCCTCGGCCTCCTGCTGCAGGGCCATGGGAATCTCGAACCAGATTCCTTCTGTCTCGAACAACAAAGGCGGCAGATCCAGGGGCACGATGGTCAGGAGTTTTTGCCCATGGACACTGCGCTTCTCATAGCCCGAGACGCTTTCCGTGACCTTGAGCCGGCCCAGGAACATGCGCGTGCCAAAGACCGTGGCCTGGGCGTGAACCTGCAGGATTTCCGTGGTCTTGCTGCCTCGGGTGCGGGTGAAGTAATCTACCTTCCTGGGCGCGGCTATGATCTGCCGGCCGGCCACATCCAGGTGCGTGACCACGAAACTCTGGCCGCGATGCAGATACACCGCGCCCTGGTGGGTTTCCTTGAAGGCCCGGTGCTCATCCACATGGCCTATGATCGTGCCTGTTTCGGCCATTTCAATGGTGTAGTTCCCGCCGGCCCCGCGCAGGTCGATTTCCCGGTGCGGATTCTTGCGCGGCGAGTGCAGGCGGGAGCCGTCCTTGGAGCGCAGCAGCCTGCCGGTGGCTTCCAGACGTCTGGCTTCCGCGGCCACTTCGGGATCGGCCAGCCAGGGCTCGCCGTCTTCCAGTGGCAGTTCCACGGCCGCACACTCCAGATGGCGGCCCAGGATGACCGGATTGTGCGGATTGAGCACGGCCGCCTCGGGCGGTCTGGAGAAAAAAGCCTCGGGATGACGCATGAAGTATTGGTCCAGGGCGTCTTCCTGAGCCACGAGGACCACCACGCTCTCCTGCCGGGCCCGGCCCACGCGGCCGCCGCGCTGCAGGGTCTGCATCACCGTGCCGGGGTAGCCGGCCAGGATGCAGCAATCCAGCCCGCCGATGTCGATACCCAGCTCCAGGGCCGAGGTGGATATCACCGCCAGCAACTCGCCCGAGGCCATGCGGGCCTCTATGTCCCGGCGTTCTTCCGCCAGAAAGCCGGCCCGGTAGGCACTGATGCGGCCCTTGTACTTGCCGGCCCGTTGCTGGACCCACAGGCTCAGCAGCTCGGTCATCTTGCGGGACTGGGAATAGACGATGGTCCGCAGCCCGCGATGCAGGGCCGCCTGCAGCAGCTGGATGACGGCCTGGGTGGCGCCGTCCAGGGGATTCAGAAAAAGCATGTGGCGCAGCCCCTGGGGCGCGCCGGATTCCAGCACCGCGGCGGGCTCAATGCCTGTCAGCTGCGTGGCCAGCTCCACGGGATTGGCCACCGTGGCCGAGCAGAAACAAAAGGAAGGGGCCGCGCCATAGCGGCTGCAGACCCGTCGCAAGCGCCGGAACACCTGGGCCATGTGCGAGCCCATCACCCCGCGGTAGGTATGCACCTCGTCCACCACCACATACTTGAGGGAAGCCAGGAAGGCGGCCCACTTGTCATGGTACGGCAGAAAGGAAAGATGCAGCATTTCCGGGTTGGAGAGCAGCACCCGGGGCGGGTCATCGCGCAGTTTCTTGCGGAAATGGGCGGAGGTGTCGCCGTCGTAGATGGCTGCGGTGGGGCGGGCCTCCTTGGGCCAGTGTTCCGTGAGGCCGCGAAAGGTCTTCAGCTGGTCCTGGGCCAGGGCCTTGAGGGGAAAGAGATAGAGGGCCCGGGCGTCTGAGTCGGTCAGGCAGGCTTCGAGTACAGGCAGGTTGTAGGTGTAGGTCTTGCCCGAAGCTGTGGGCGTGGCCACCACCACATGCCGCCCCATGCGCAGGGTGTCCGTGGCCAGGGCTTGATGGCTGAAGAGCGCCTCCACCCCACGCCGGGCCAGAACCTCCTGCACGGCTCTGGGCCAGGGGCGGACCGTGGCCGCGGTGACGGCCTCCCGCTCCGGAAACACCTTGTGGCAGACCACCTGCGGCCCCAGCCTGGGCGAGGCCTTGAGCTTCTCCACATAGTCCCGCACGGCGTCAGCCGGGTCGGGAAAAAGCGCATCCGCTCCAGAAGACTGCGGAAGCGGGGACGTCTCTGCTGCCATGATTTCCTGTTACACCGTGGTGGAAATCTTGTACTTTTTCAGCTTGTACTGCATCAGGCTCTTGGAGATGCCCAGGGCGTCCGAGGCCTTGGTCTGCACAAAGTCATTGCGGATGAGCGCCCGGCGGATGAGCGCGGCCTCGATCTTTTCCAGGGTATCAGCCAGGTCCAGGCGCGCGGGGAGCAAATCCACGGCGCTTTTGAACTGGCTTTCCTCGTCCTTGAGTTCCGGCGGAAGATCTTCCACGCCCACGGTCTCGCCCGTGGCCAGGACCATGCAGCGCTCCACCACGTTTTCCAGCTGGCGGATGTTGCCCGGCCACTCGTAGGCGCTCAGGTACTCCATGGTGTCCGGGGTGACGGCCTTGACCGGCATCCTGTTGAACTCAGCATATTTTTTGATGAAATGCGCCACCAGCAGGGGGATATCCTCCCGGCGCTCCCGCAGGGGGGGCAGGTGGATCTGGACCACGTTCAGGCGATAGTAGAGGTCCTCGCGGAAGGTGCCCTGTTTGACCGATTCCAGCAGATCCTTGTTGGTGGCGGCCACGATGCGGATATCCACCTCGATGGGTTCCGAGCCGCCTACGCGCTCGAAGGTCCGCTCCTGGAGTACCCGGAGCAGTTTGACCTGGGTCTCCAGGGAGAGTTCCCCGATCTCGTCCAGAAAGAGCGTGCCCGTGTCCGCCAGCTCAAAACGGCCGCGTTTGCGGGCCACGGCGCCGGTGAAGGAGCCCTTTTCATGCCCGAAGAGTTCGCTTTCCAGCACGCCGGGGTTGAGGGCCATGCAGTTGACGGAGATGAACGGGTTCTTCTGCCGTGGCGAGGAGAAATGAATGGCCTTGGCCACCAGCTCCTTGCCGGTGCCGGATTCGCCGGTGATGAGCACCGTGGAGCGCGAAGGGGCGGCCCGGTCCACCATGGCCAGCACGTCGCGCATGGGTTTGGAGCGGCCGATGATCTGATGCAGGCCGTAGCGTTCCTCCAAGGATTCCTGGAGAATGCGATACTGCCGCTGGGCCGCGCTCATCTTCATGGCCTTGGAGACCGAGAGCAGCAGCTCCTCGTTGGAAAAGGGCTTGGTGATGTAGTCGAAGGCCCCGATTTTCATGGCCTCCACGGCGCCTTCGATGGAGCCGAAGGCGGTCATGATCATCACCGGGATGTGGGGATGATTTTTTTTGGCGTGCTCCAGCACATCCTGGCCGGTCATCTTGGGCATTTTCATGTCCGTGATGATCACGTCCACGTCAGACTCATCCAGGTAGGCCAGGGCGGTTTCCGGGTCCGACAGCGCGGTCACGGAATAGCCGGCGTCGGAAAGCATGGCTTCCAGCACCAGCAGGTAGTTGGGCTCGTCATCCAGGCACAGAATGTTCGTCGACATAAGACTCCAGGCGTTCAGAATCAGGCCGCAGGCGCCTCAGGATCCGGCCGGCAGCCGGACAATGGCGCGGGCGCCCCCTTCCGGGGCGTTTTCCAGCTTCAGCTGGCCGCCATGGCTTTGGAAGATGCCGTTGGTGATGGCCAGCCCCAGGCCGGTGCCATGGTCCTTGGTGGTGAAGAACGGATCCAGCAGCTTGTCCATGATGCCCGGATCAATGCCCGGGCCGCTGTCCTGGATCACAATTTCCAGCGCGTCGCCCTGGCGCTGGCCAGCCACGGTGATGGTTCCCGGACCGTTCATGGCCTGCAGGCTGTTGGAAACGATGTTGTAGAAGGCGCGATACAGCAGGTCCTTGTCGCCAGCCAGGTGCAGGCCGTCGTCGATGGCCCGGTCCACCCGGACCTCGTTCTTGCGGCATTCATGTTCCAGAAAGACCAGCACCTGGTCAAGCACAGAAGCCAGATCCACAGGCTCCTGCTTGGGCGCCTTGGGCCGGGCGTAATCCAGAAAATCACTGACAATCTGGGAAAGCCGTTTGGATTCGTCGTAAATGGCCTTGAGAATGCGGCCGTGCAGGCTGTTCTCGTCGCCCTGTTTTTTGAGCAGCAACTCGGCAGAACTGCGGATGATGCCCAGGGGGTTGCGGATCTCGTGGGCAATGGAAGCCACCATGCGGCCCATGCTGGCCAGCTTTTCGTTCTGGTGCAGTTCGCGCTCCAGGCGCTGTTTTTCCGAAAGCCGCTGGGCGTTGATCTTGTCCACCCGGCGGATGAGCATGAGCAACACCAGGAACAACAGCAGGGAAATACCCAGGGAATTTAGGATGATAATCCACTGAAAGCGGATGACTGTCTTGTAGACGCCGGAAATATCCTGGTAAATCTCCAGCACGCCGACCAGCGTCCCGTTGTGCACGTCGTCATCCAGATCCGTCAGATCAGAGGCCACACGGAGGGGGTAGGTCATCTTCATGACCATCTGCCCGGCCTTGGGCGCCACCAGCCAGGGCGACCAGAAGGGCACATCCTCGCGCTGGCCCACGGCAAAGATCGGCTCGCCGCGGTCGGCCACGCGTTTCACATCCGGAGTCATCAAATCCTGCCGGCCGACGTTCTCACGCTCGGTGCTGTAGGAGACGTAGCCATCCAGGTCGTAAATGCGCAGCTCCAGCATGTTCAGGCCATGGATGGTGGAGTTGATGACACTCTCCAGCCGCTCGTACTGGGCCTTTTCCCGCAACTCCACCCGGCCGAAGCCCACCAGGGTGGGCAGAATGAAGCGGCGATAGATCTGGTGGTTCAGATTCTGGGCCAGCAGCAGGCCAAAATCCTGCTGCTTGGCCAGGAGCGTCTGCCGGGCCTGATTGGCGATGACGATGGCCAGCACCAGCCCGGCCAGAAAGGTCACAGCCAGGGAGGTCCAGATAAGATATTTGGCGACGCTGTAAGAAGCAGTGGACGCATCCTGCCCCACAGCAGCCCCGGGGCCGGGTGCAACCTTGGAAAGCGGAGCGCGGCTCCCGTGTTCGGAAGCCGCGCCAGAGGAATGTTGAGTGTCTGACATGGAATGGGGGGTATACAATGAGGGCGCGTGCACTGCCTGCGGCTAGGCGGCGCCCAGACCCCTGGCCACGGCGTCCAGCGCCGTGCGCAGGGTGGCTTCATCCAGGGCGTAGGAAATGCGCACGCAACGCGGCGCGCCAAAGGCCTCGCCTGGCACCAGGGCCACGCCGGCCTCTTCCATCAACCGGTTGCACAGGGAAACGGAATCCGGCGAACGGCCGTCATAATACTTGGAAACGTCAGGAAAAGCGTAGAATGCCCCGGCAGGGATGGGGCAGACCACGCCTTTCCAGGAGCTGATAATGTCCATGACCATGTTGCGCCGCTGTTCAAAGGCCGCGCGCATGGCCTCCACCTCGTCCCAGGGCCCGGTCAGGGCCGCCAGCGCGGCCTTCTGGACAATGGAACACACGTTGGAAGTGGACTGGCTCTGGACCATGTCCATGGCTTCGATGATATCCGGATGCGCCACCAGCCAGCCCATCCGCCAGCCGGTCATGGCAAAGCTCTTGGCCAGGCCGTTGGTGATGGAGATCAGCTCGGGGTGGCTGCTGAACCACTTGGCGCACGAGGCCGGCTTGTAGGGCGAGAAGACCAGCTGGTCGTAAATCTCATCCGAAATGATCAGAATGCCCTTTTCGATGCAGGTTTCTACCAGCAGATCCAGTTCGGCCTGGGTGTAGGTGGCGCCGGTGGGGTTGGAGGGCGAGTTGAGCACCAGGCAGCGCGTCCTGGGGCCGGTGTGGCGCATGATATCCGCAGGATTGATCTTGTAGTCATGCTCGGCCAGGGTGTCCACAATCACCGGCACGCCGCCAGCCAGGGCCACCATGTCCGGATAGCTGACCCAGTACGGTGCAGGGATGAGCACTTCGTCCCCCGGATCGAGCACGCACTGGAAGTAGTTGAACAGGGCCTGTTTGCCGCCGTTGGTGACCACCACCTGCTTGCCCGGCACCTCAACGTCATAGAACTTTTTGTAGTAGGCGCCCACGGCCGCGCGCAATTCAGGAATGCCGGCCACCTGGGTATAGCGGGTGAAGTTCTGGTCGATGGCGGCCTTGGCGGCCTCCCGGACATGGGCGGGGGTGTTGAAGTCCGGCTCGCCCACGGAGAGGCTGATGATCTTCTTGCCTTGAGCCTTGAGGGCCATGGCCTTGGCGCTGACGGCCAACGTGGCGGACGGCTTGACGACCTGAAGACGCTCTGCGAGACGCATTGGATCAATCCTTGTGTGGTAGGTGGAAAAAATCCTGTGGCCCGGACAAGGATAATCAAAAAGCATGGCACCGTAAATGTCGAACATTGTCTCTCCCCTGCTCCCCCTGCCTTCCGGCTCCCGCATCGTGACCCTCATCCGTCGGGAAAAGCGGTTTCTTGTGCTGGTGCATGACGGCGAAACCGAATTCTGGGTCCACACCAACAACTCCGGCAGCATGGTCGGGCTGGTGCGGGCCGGGCGGCGGGCGGTCATCTCCCCTGCCCCCTCGCCCAAACGCAAGCTGCCATGGACCCTGGAGATGCTCGAAACGCCGGCCGGCTGGGTCGGCGTCAACACCCTGACTCCCAACCGCCTGCTGGCCAGGGCCTTTCACGCCGGGGTGCTGCAGCAGTTCGCCGCCCTGGAGGGCTACACCCTGCTGCGGCCCGAGGCGCCCTGCGGGGAAAGCCGCATTGACGCGCTGCTGATGGGACCGGACGCCCCGCCCTTGTGGGTGGAGGCCAAGAACGTGACACTGGTGGAAGACGAGGTGGCCGCCTTTCCGGACGCCGTGACCACCCGCGGCCGCGGGCATCTGGAAGTGCTCATAGACCGGGTGGCCCGAGGCGAACGCGCCGCGGTGTTCTGCTGCATCCAGCGGCCGGACGGGCGTTGCTTTGGCCCGGCAGAGTACATTGATCCGGCCTTTGCGGAAACCTTCTGGATGGCGGTGGCGGCAGGGGTGGAAATCTGGCCTGTGCGGGCCGCGGTCTCACCGCAGGGAATCGGGCTTGACACGCGGCTGCCCCTTGCGGAACCGACGGGTTCCAGGCAAACATGAGCGCATGGAACACGCTGCAATTTCCCCGCATCGCGCCGGCATGGCCGCCCTCATCGGGCCGCCCAATGTGGGCAAATCGACCCTGCTCAACGCCATCATTGGCGAGAAGCTGGCCATCGTCACCCCCAAACCTCAGACCACACGCACGCAGATTACCGGCATCCATACCGTTCCGGGCCTGCAGATCGTGTTTTTCGATACGCCGGGCATCCACCAGCGCAAGGGCCGGCTGAACAAGGCGCTCCTGCAGGCGGCCTGGCAGAGCCTGCACGAGGCCGACGTGGCCGTGGCCTGCCTGGACGCGGCCAAGGCCGTGAAGGCGGACGGGCTCGCGCCGCAGGTGGCGCAGATCAAGGGCCCGCTGCTGTCCTCGGGCCTGCCGCTGCTGGTGGTGCTGAACAAGGTGGACCTGGTCAAGGACAAGGGCCGGCTCCTGCCGCTCTTGGAAGAAGCCGCCGCGCTGTTTCCAGAAGCTGAGATCATTCCCGTCTCCGCCGTGCGCAAGACCAACCTGGACCGGCTGCTGGAGCGCATTGCCGCGCACCTGCCGGAATCCGAGCCCTTGTTTCCCGAGGATCAGATCTCCACGGCCCAGGTCCGCTTTCTGGCGGCGGAAATCGTGCGGGAGAAGCTGTTTCTGCAGCTCCGGCAGGAAGTGCCTTATGGCGTGGCCGTGGATATCGAACAGTGGGAAGAAGATCCCGCCACGGGCTTCACGCGCATCAGCGCCGTGATCTATCTGGCGCGCGAGGCGCACAAGGGCATGGTCATCGGCCGCCAGGGGCAGACTCTCAAGGAAATCGGCATGCTGGCCCGTGAGGAAATCCAGGAACTGCTGGAGGCCAAGGTGCACCTGGAACTGTTTGTGAAGGTCAAGGAAGACTGGACCGAAAACCCCACCATGCTCCGGGAGCTCGGCTACCAGCAGTAACGTCCCGTATTGCGGGTGCCATGCATGCTGTAACAAGCCAGTTCGCGCATCGGTACAGTCGGACCGAACGCCGAGGCGCGTCGTAATCCGGCTGTTCGCCGCAGCAACCAAGGACAGTCCATGCAATACGACTTCATTGCCGGCAATGTTGCGTCCATCCGCCGGGAACTTGACGCGGCCTGCATCGCAGCAGGCCGCGATCCGGCAGAGGTGACGCTGGTAGCCGTCTCCAAGTTTCATCCCGCCGCCGCAGTGGCCCAGGCCGCCGCAGCCGGCTGCACTGCATTTGGCGAGAATTATCTGCAGGAATTCCAGGAAAAGCAGGCCGCTTTGGCCCATTTGTCCATCCAGTGGCATTTTACCGGGCACCTGCAAAGCCGCAAGGCCAGGGACGCTGCAGGACGTTTTGCGCTGATCCACGCCGTGGACTCTGTAAAACTGGCAACCTTATTGCATAAGCATGCCCAGGAATTGGGCCTGCTGCAGCCTGTGCTCTTGCAGGTGAATGTGGGGCGCGAGGTGCAAAAGCACGGCCTGGCCCCGGAAGACGTGGAATCCGTGGCCCGGCAGGTACAGGCCCTGGAAGACACGGCCCATGGCGGTATCAGGCTGGACGGCCTGATGTGTCTGCCGCCCTGGCTGGATGATCCGGAAGCAGTGCGGCCCTTTTTTGCCCAGCTGCGCACCTGCCGCGACCGCGTGCAGAACGCCCTGGGCCGCGCCCTGCCGCAGTTGTCCATGGGCATGACGCATGATTTTGTCCAGGCTGTGGCCGAGGGGGCCACCCTGGTGCGCATCGGTACCGCAATTTTCGGGGAACGCCCCGGCACGAAGACGACGTAAGGGAAGGAGTTTCGGCCATGGATCTGGCCTCATTCATCGGGATGGTCCTCTCATTCGGTCTGGTGGTCTCGGCGATCATGACCGCCGGGTCCCTCATGACCTTCATCGACATCCCGTCCGTGCTTATCGTGGCCGGGGGCACCGTCGGCGCCGTGCTCATCAATTACCCGCTCAAGACCGTGACCACGGTCATGGGGGTGGCTAGGCACGCCTTCTTCACCAAGCCCAAGTCCCCGGCGGATGTCATCGCCCAGTTCATGGAGTACGCCAACCGCGCCCGGCGCGAAGGCATCCTCTCCCTGGAGCCGATCATCAAGGAAATTGATGACATCTTCCTGCGCAAGGGCCTGCAGCTCACCGTGGACGGGCTGGAGCCCCAGGCCATTCAGGAAATCCTGGAAACCGAAATCTCCTACCTGGAAGAACGCCACGAAAGCGGCGCGGAAATCATGGGCGCCTTCGGCTCGTTTGCGCCGGCCATGGGCATGATCGGCACCGTTATCGGCCTGATCATGATGCTGCAGAACATGAGTGACCCGTCCACCATCGGCCCGTCCATGGCAGTGGCGCTCATCACCACCTTTTACGGCGCCATTCTCTCGAACCTGGTGTTCCTGCCCATTGCCGGCAAGCTCAAGCACCGGTCCAAGGAGGAAGTGCTGGTCCGCGCCATGATCATGGAAGGGATTCTGGCCATTTCCAAGGGCGAGAACCCCCGGATCATCGAAGAAAAGCTCACCAGCTACATCGCGCCCAAGATGCGGCCGCAGCCCGCATAGGGAAAGGGAGCACCTGCGGTGGCCAAGCGCGAAAAAAAGGAGAAGCCAGCCGGGGGGATTCCGGCCTGGATGATCACCTTCACCGATTTGATGACGCTGCTGCTGACGTTCTTCGTGCTGCTGGTGAGCATGGCCACCCTGGACGAACAACGCAAGCTGGTCACCCTGGGTTCGGTATACGGGCAGTTTGGTCTGGGCGAACAAGGCATTGACGCCCGGGCCACCAAGGACGCCAAAAAA
This sequence comes from Megalodesulfovibrio paquesii, assembly GCF_054653055.1. NCBI lineage: Bacteria > Pseudomonadati > Thermodesulfobacteriota > Desulfovibrionia > Desulfovibrionales > Desulfovibrionaceae > Megalodesulfovibrio > Megalodesulfovibrio paquesii. Next base: position 734,916 of record NZ_BAAIGQ010000004.1, read on the forward strand.
ACCGTGGAGCCCGGCCCCATGGAAGATGTGCCCTCCCTGGAGCAAATGAAGGACATGCTCTGGGAAGACATGAAAGATGACCTGAACTTCCGGTCCAACAAATTTATCGAAGTGCTTTCCCTGACGGCCGATGTGCTCTTTGAGCCCGGCAGCACGGAGCTCACGGAACGCGGCAGAAAAGTCATCGACCGTATCCTGCCCGTCCTGCTGCGTATCGAGCAACCGCTGCTGCTGGCCGCGCACACTTCCCTGGGCCGGGAGGAAATTGCCGACTACACCATCTCCGCCAATGCCTCGGCCCTGGATTTTTCCTGGGACCTCTCCCTGGAGCGCGGACTGAGCATGTACCGGTACCTGCTTTCCCGTGGCATGAGCTCGGATAAATTATATATGGAGGCCTTTGGGCAGTTCCGGCCCATCTACTCCAACCAGACCGCCCAGGGGCGCCGCATGAACCGCCGGGTGGACATTGTTCTGGACAAGCGCAACGCCAGCTGGAACCGCGTGCTGGCCACGCCCACCGCAGAAGGCAGAAGCTCCGGCGCCCTGCGTGGCGTGTTCGAATTCAAGGACTTCCGCTTTGAAATCCGCAACCCCATCGAGCGGAACGGCCAACAGGGCGAGGGGAACTGACCATGCCTCCCCGCAAAAAAAAGAAATCCGGCGGTGGTAACGAAGGCTCCTGGCTGGTGACCTTTGCCGACCTGACCACCCTGCTCCTGACCTTCTTTGTGTTGCTGCTGACCATGAGCTCCATGGACAACTCCATCATCACCAGGGTCAACCTGTATTCCAACACCATCGGGCACTTGACGCAACGCGGTGCAGGCAAGGTGCCGCAGCGAATCCAACTGATTGTCACCCTGCTGGAAGAGCCCATGTCCATCATGGACAAACCGAATCGATTCAAGGATCTGCTCTTCCCGCACGACATTCTCCCGCCCGAGATTGACAGAAGCACGCTGCTGGAGAACATTGCGGTATTGCAACGCCCTGAAGGGATAGCCCTGGTGCTCAGCGACGGGCTGCTCTTCCGGCCGGGCGAGGCCCAGCTTACGCCCCCACTGCAGGCCGTGGTGAACCATATCGGCGAAGTGCTCATGTACATGGATGCCCCGGTCAATGTGGCAGGGCATACCGGCCCCCTGGACAAGAACGCGGACGATCAGTACGCCTTGTCCAAACAGCGTGCTGAAGCCGTACTGCAAGTGTTGTTGGAACGTAAAATGCATAACTCTAGGTTCTCAGTGTCATGTTACGGACAGGACCGGCCGCAGGACGCCCCAAAAACCACTGCGGACGACCCGACCGGCATGCTGGGCCGGAGCCGGGTTGAAATTCTCGTCAAAACCACGCCGTTCTTCCGCGGCTACTAGCGACAAGGAGAGGCGCACGTGCCAGACTTTGATGAAGAACAGCCGAAGAAAAAAGGCGGAAAGCTCAAGTGGATTATCATTCTGGTGCTGCTGCTGGTGCTGGGCGGCGGGGGGTACTTTGCCTACACAAAATTCTTTGCCCCCCAAGGCAGCACCACGGACGCGCCGGCGCAGCAGGCAGAAGGTCAATCCGCCCCGACGGAAGCCCCTCCCGGAGACACGCAGGTGGTCACCCTGCCCACGTTCCTGGTCAATCTGGCTGATCCCCTGGGCCGGCGCTATCTTAAAATGACCTTGGACGTGGAAGTGACCAACAAGCAGGCGGCCGAGGAGTTGAACAAGCAAACGCCCAAAATCCGCGATGCCATCATCCTGCTGCTCTCCAGCAAAACCTATGCTGACTTGTCCACCTTCGAGAGCAAGCTGGTGCTGAAAAAGGAAATCGTGGAGCGCCTGAACCTGATTCTGGGTGGCGCGAAAGTGCGCAACGTGTACTTCACGGACATGGTGATTCAGTAATCCGGCCCCAGCGTTGACGCTGCGGCGATTCACCTCAACATGACAGTATTTCCGCGTGTACATCGACGCGGCGAAAGAGCGGAGCATTTCCCATGAGTGACGACATGGATCAGGACAAATTGGCCGAAGAATGGGCCGCGGCCCTTGCCGACCAGGACGACACCGGCCTTGATGACGACCCCATGGATGTGCTGTCCGGCGCCAAAGGCGGCGCCAGCGACGACGCCCTGGCCGAAGAGTGGGCCCGCGCCCTGGCCGAGGACGAAGGGGACAAGGTCAAGAAAGGTCGCGATCAGGACCGGCTCTCCCGGCAAGCCAGAAAGGCGGACTTCAAGGATTTGACGGAAGAAGCCAAAAGCCCGCGCGTGGACAGCTCCCGCCGGGAACTGGACTTCATCCTCGACATTCCCTTGGATGTTTCGGCCGAACTGGGCCGTACCCGCCTGCTGATCAACGAACTCCTGCAGCTGGGCCAGGGCTCCGTGGTGGAGCTGAACAAACTGGCTGGCGAACCGCTGGAAATCTACGTCAACGGTAAACTGGTGGCCCGCGGCGAAGCGGTGGTCATCAACGAAAAATTCGGTGTCCGCCTCACGGACATCATCAGCCCCATTGAGCGGGTCAAGCAGCTGGGATAGCAGCCCGCTGCCACGCGAGCTGCGCCGGCGCTTCCCGCCAATAACCCGGGGCTGGCACCGTGCGTCCGCAACGAGGCGGAGGGAAGGGATGTTGCTGCCTGCGCGGTCTTCCTTCCCTCCGCCTTGTTCCATCTTCTCCAAAACACGCCAGGGGTGGCGTCTTGACCGGGACCGCCGCTGGTGGCACCGTGCAGACACGCCGCACCAGCTGTCAGGCTTCGGCATCCGCGTGCGGTGGTGTGTCCCCTCAATCAATTCCGGATGGCTGTCTCATGCGCAAGATGGATGTTCCAGGCAACCGTGGCGTATGGCGTTGCATTTCAAGCGGCATGGTGTTGCACTGGCGGCGACCCGCCCTGTGCGGCGCGCTGCTGCTGCACTTGCTGATGCCGGGCGTGGCGCTGGCCCAAGAGCAGCCGCAGCTGCTGGTGGCCGACGGCGATGTGGCCGCCGCGCTGGCCGAGTCCAATCTGACCGCCCCCCTCCAGCACTCCCGGGATTCCGGAAATGCTGAGGACCCCGACGCCGCCCAACAGGTGTCTCCCCCCGCCACACCGGCCGGGAATCAACCCGAAGCACCCGGACGCGCCAATAATTCGACGCCTCAGCCGTTGACCGACGCGGCCACGCCGGCCGGGGCAGCTGTCGAAGAATCCACCCCCCTTGCGCCGGCTCCTGCCACAGCCACCCCGGACCACAACGCCTCCACCTTGGTCGAAATGAAAGGCGCAGCCGAAAAACCCGGCGAGCTGAATATGCCGACCATCGGTTGGAATAGTTATTTCAAGGCCTTGGGAGGATTGTGCCTCATCCTGGCCCTGGTGTTCGGCGGCTTGTACGCCATCCGCAAGATCGTGCCACGCGCCGGACTGGGCGGGCAAAAAGGCCGGCAGCTGGTCCTGGAAAGCGCGCTTTCCCTGGGGCCCCGCAAATCCGTCATGGTGGTCCGCTTCTTGAATAAGCAGCTTGTGCTCGGGGTGACCGATACCCGAATCACCTGCCTGCACATTCAGGAAGACGACCATGCACCAGACGAATCAGATACCTCTCCACGAAACGCCGCAGCATCCCCGCTGCACCACGGGCAACGCGGCGAGCCCCAGGCGGAAGCGCCGGACAACGTGCTCCGCAGCTTTGCCGACCGCCTCAAGGAGCATCTCTAGCCTCCTCCGCAGGGTTCACCGGGGTCCGGGGCTGGCCATCGGTCAGCCTGTGATGGCTTTGATGCTCCTGGGAGCGCTGCTGGGCGCGCTCCTGGCCTTTGCCCCGGCAGCCCACGCCCAGCCATCCACCAACTTTTCCTTTCCCGAGCTGTCCATGACGCTCTCGGGCGGGGAAAGCGAGCCGGAAAAGGTCTCCACCACCCTGGAGATTCTCTTCCTGCTCACCGTGCTTTCACTGGCCCCGGCCATCGTACTCACAGTGACGAGCTTCACGCGCATCATCATCGTGTTCTCGTTCGTGCGCCAGGCCATGGGCACACAACAGCTGCCCCCCACACAGGTGCTGACCAGCCTGGCCATCTTCATGACCGTGATCATCATGATGCCCACGGGCAAGGCCATCAACGACCAGGCCCTGCAGCCCTATCTGGAAGAACGCATCGGCTTTCGCGATGCCCTGACCAAGGCCGAACAGCCCCTGAGGGAGTTCCTGTTCAAGCACACCCGCGAGCAGGATCTCTCCATCTTCTATTCCATCGCCAAGATAGACCGGCCCCAGAACAAGGAATCCGTGCCCACGATGATGCTCGCCGCGGCGTACATCATCAGCGAAATCAAGACCGGCTTCATCATCGGCTTCCTCATCTATATCCCCTTCCTCATTCTGGATATGGTCGTCTCCTCCATTCTGCTGGCCATGGGGATGATGATGCTGCCGCCGGTGATGGTTTCCATGCCCTTCAAACTGCTGCTGTTCGTGATGATAGACGGCTGGGGGCTCCTGACCTCCTCGCTGGTGAACAGCTTCCTCAACGTCTGACCGCGCAGACAGGAGAACACCCATGACTCCCGATTTCGTCATCGGCTTTGCCAGAGGCGCCATTGAACTGACCCTGGAAATGGCCCTGCCCATCCTGCTGGTCAGCCTCGTGGTGGGCGTGGTGGTGTCCGTGCTGCAGGCGGCCACGCAGATTCAGGAGCAGACCCTGAGCTTCATCCCCAAGATCGTCTCCATCTTTGTCGCCTTCGTCATCGCCTTCCCGTGGTTGCTGGAAAAAATCACCAGCTATGCCACCGAGGTCTTTGTCAACATTCCCACCTACATCCGCTGAGTCTGGCGCATGGCGGCCGCGGCCAGGGCCATGGCCGCAGCCTGGGCCACGTTCAGCGAATCCGACTCCCTGGGCAGGGGAATCCACACCGAGGCCTCGCAGGCCTTGGCCACACCAGGGCGCACGCCCCTGTCCTCCCCGCCCAGCACAAAGCAGAGGGGAAAGCGCAAGGGCAGCTCCCACAGGCTCACGGCCGGCGTATCGTCCGGCGCGCCGTCCTTGGGGCGTCGCAGGGCCAGGCACTGCCAGCCGGCAGCCTCGGCCTGCTCCAGGGTGCGGGACAGGTTGGTGACCCTGGCAATGGGCAGCTTGTGCAACGCGCCCGCAGCGGCGCGCGCCGCGCCAGCGCCCAGGTGCGCGGCATTGTGCTTGGGCATGATGATGCCGCCCGCCCCCAGGGCCCAGGCCGAGCGCACCATGGTGCCCACGTTCTGCGTATCCTGCACCTGATCCAGCATCAGCACCACGGGCAGGGGGGCATCGAGGGCCTGCGTCAGCAGGGTGACGCCATCGAGATATGCCGCAGCAGAGACTCTGGCGGCCACACCCTGCTTGCCGGCCGGGCCGAGATTCTCGAACCAGTTCGCCTCGCGCCACTGGGTGCGCACGCCGGCCGCGTGGCAGGCGTCCATGATCTCGCGGAACTGTTTGCTGGGTCTTCCCTTCAGCAACAGGACCTGCTCCACCCGTGAAGCATCAGCCACAAGCTGTTCCAGGACCGCTTTTTTGCCCACAAGCCAGTCTTGCTGCTGTTCGTTTGCACGGTCTTTTGCGTGAAATTTCTCTGGTTGTCTCGGGCTGTTGGAGCTGCCATTCTCGTTCATGCGTGGGTTCCGCCTTGCGCTGAAGTGCATTGATCTCTTGCGTTTTCTCTAGAATTTTATTAAAGAATAAACTTCTTTACAATAGTTTTTCATATTGCTAGTACAATAGTGCCCTCACACTCTGTGTGTGCCGGTATTACTGTGTTGCATCTGTGGTTCTGCTCCAGGGTGGATCCGGTGTTGGATGTGTTTCATCAACTTCCCTCCGGGCCAGACGGCGCAGCAGCTGCACCGCAGTGGCAGCATACGGCCTCGGAGTGTTATCTGGACACCGCAGGGAGCGAGCCACATGCATCATTCACCGTGCCAAGGCAAGGAAAAGCTCAGGGTGGGGCCGGCGTTTGTCCGATCCCGACACCGTTGCGCACCATCCCTGGCGTTCCGCATCGCCTGCATCGCCTGTCTGGCCCTGCTGAGCGCCTGCGCCGGCACCCAGCCCCAGCCGCCAGCCATGAGCCCCTTGAGCGTCGAATATCTGGACAACCTCGACGCCGTCATCACCGAATCCGGCCCCATTAACGTGGATGGGGTGGAACTGTCGGACCAGGAAAAAACCGCGCTGAACACGCCGCTCTCCCTGCGCTGGGAACTGAACGACTTTGCCCGCGAGGCCATCAAGCGCGAATTCGTGCATCTGCACTATAAAAACAAAGCCAACGTGAGCGTCTGGCTGCAGCGCTCCGAGCGCTACATCGGCTATGCCAAGCGCGTGTTCCGCGCCCAGGGGCTGCCCGAGGATTTGGCCTATCTGCCCTACATCGAAAGCGGCTACAACCCCATTGCCTGCTCCCCAGCCGGGGCCATGGGAGTCTGGCAGTTCATGCCCGAGACCGGCAAGCGCCACGGACTGGCCTGCACCACGTACATAGACGAACGCCGCAACCCCTGGAAGGCCACCTTTGCCGCGGCCAATTACCTGAAAAAACTGCATGAGCAGTTCAAGGATTGGTCCCTGGCCCTGGCGGCCTACAACGCCGGCGAGGGCAAGATCGGTCGCGCCTGCGCGGCCACGGGCGCCACCAACTTTTTCCAGCTGGCCCTCCGCAACGACTCCCTGCCACCGGACATGCAGCTCAAACCCGAGACGCTGCAGTATGTGCCCCGCTTCATCGCCATGCTCAAGATTGCCAACAACCTGCAGGCCCTGGGGTATCAGCCCGTGGTGGAGCAGGTGGGTGCGGAGCCGCAACGGCACACCATTCCGCCGAATCTGGATCTGAAAGCCCTGGCTGACAACGTGGGCATGGACTGGGAGACCTTCCGCAGCCACAACCCACATTATCGCATCCCCATCAGCCCGCCGGGTCAGGAGTGCCACATCTACCTGCCCCAGGGCCTGGAAGGCCGGCTGCAGGCCTATCTGCAGCGCCCGGTAATGGCCACCTCCAAGGCCAAGGCCGCCGCGCTGGCCGAGGCCCAGGGCAGCAGCGGCATCGGCAAGTCCCAGGGCAAGTCTTCCTGGCATGTTGTGGAAAAGGGTGACACCTTCCCCAAAATTGCCGCCAAATACAACGTGCCGCTGGACCAGCTGATGAAGATCAACAAACAGCGTTCCAAGGATCTCAAAAAGGGCGAACTGATTGCCCTGCCCTCCTCTCGGGACGCCAGGGAACCCGCTGCGCCAGCCAAACAGCTCGCCCAATCGCAGCCCCCGTCTGGCCCGTCTGGACAGTCTGGGCCGACGGCGAAATCGCCCGCAAGTGCACCCGCAACATCATATGTCGTCCAGACCGGGGACACCCTCTTCTCGCTGACCAAAAAATTCAACGTGCCCATGGACGCCCTGCTCAAGGCCAACGGGCTGAGCGAACCCGGCGCCCTGCGCGCGGGCATGACCCTGAATCTGCCAGGCAATGCCCCGGCCGCCGAAAAGCAGGTGGCCCAGAGCAAGCCTGCGGATAACGCCCCCGCCAAGCCGGCCAAGGCCGCTGCCGACGCCAAACCCAATGGCAAAAAGACCATCTACAAGGTCGCCCAGGGTGACACGATCTGGTCCATTGCCCGCAAGTTCCAGGTCTCGCCATTTGATCTGCTGACCTGGAACAACATGAACAAGGACTCGGCCCTCAAGCCCGGCGACAAACTCGCCGTCTACGTGGCGTCGAACTGAGGCAGCAGGGCTGCGGCCAACACGATCATACCGTTTGGGGAAGGGGAGCTTGAGGGGGGAATCCTGTTTTATTACAAGGATTCACCCCCTCGCTCAGTCTCCAATCCGAAGCTGCTTCCAATCCAGGACCAGATGCAGCAGGGTCCGGGTGGCAAAGCCCGTGGCGCCGGCCGGGCTGTCTGGTGCGCCCTTGCTCTTGAAGGCCGGCCCGGCAATGTCCAGATGTACCCAGGGCACCCCCTCCGGGGCAAACTGCTTGAGAAAGAGCGCCGCAATGGCGGAGCCGCCCATGCGCGTGCCGGCATTCTTCATGTCCGCCACCTCGCTCTTGAGTTCCTCGAAATACAGATCCCACAGGGGCATGGGCCACAGCAGATCGCCCACGGGCATGGCCATGCGCTGCAGGGCCGCGGCCAGGAGCGGATGATTGCCGTAAATGGCTGCCACATGATCGCCCAGGGCCACCACGGCCGCGCCGGTGAGGGTGGCCAGGTCGATGATTGCCTGGGGCTGATAGCGTCCGGCATAGGCCAGGGCATCGCAGAGCAGGAGGCGGCCTTCGGCATCGGTATTGATGATCTCCACCGTCTTGCCGGCCAGGGTTTTGACCACATCTCCCGGACGCACGGCCAGTGGGCCGGGCATGTTGTCCGTGGCCGGCAGAATGGCCACCACACGCTGGGTGGCTTTGAGCTCGCCCATGGCCTTGAGACAGCCCAGGATGGCCGCTGCGCCGGCCATATCGCTCTTCATCAGCTCCATGCCCAGGGCCGGCTTGAGGGAGATGCCGCCTGTGTCAAAGGTCACGCCCTTGCCCACCAGCACCAGCGGCGGGTTGGCTGCGGCCTCGCTCTTGCGCAGGCCGTGGGTGTCCAGCACCAGCAGCCGGGCATGGTCCGGATTAGCCTGAAACACGGCAGCAAAGGCGCCCATGCCCATCTCCAGCACCTCGCCGGCGGTGTAGACTTCCAGGGCATAGCCGTATTGCGTGGCGATGCTGCGGGCTATGTCTTCCAGATAAGCCGGCGTGGCCAGGTTGGCCGGTGTGTTCACCAGATCACGGGCCAGATACACCCCGGCGCCACCGGCCAGGCCTCGGGCCAGGGCCTTTTGCAGCGGGCTGCCCGGTCCGGGTTGCGGATCATCCACCACCAGCTTGATGTCCGGGGCGGGATGCCTGGGGGCCGGCTTGGTCTTGAGCGCGGAGTATTCATACAATCCGCCCAGCGCTCCAGCCACGGCCTCTTCCACCAGCACAGGCACATCCGCATCCAGCATTCCGGCCAGGGCCTCCAGGCAGGCCATGGGCAGAAGCATGGTTTCGGCCTTCAGCTCCCGGCATCGGGCTGCTGCCGCACCAATGGCCTTGCGCCATAACACAAGCCCGTTCCAGGGGGTCAGGCTTTCCTTGCTCAGTGCGGAGGCTTCCCCCAGACCGACCACCACCACCCGTTCCGCGCTGGCGGCGCCGGGCTCCGTCGGTCCATACAACAGGGACACGCCAAGAGCCTCGCCGCTGATGTCGTCCCAGGCCGGATGCTCCCAGAGCCAGGGCAATAGCGGGATGAGCGCCGGACCGCCGCACAGCCGTTCCGGGTCGCGGCGTTTGGCATCCTGTTGCAGTACAAACACCACATGCACGTCACCGGCGTGGCGGGGTTGAATCGGGGCAAAGGAAATATCCATGCGTTCTCCTTTCGACAGACTGTCCGAGCCTTGAGCCTTACCGCGGCCGCAGGGCGAAGACAATATCTTTCCCACTCCTGCGTCATTCCCTCAAGTTTGCCGGCCGGCTGCCGATGGTATTCCACAAGAGGTGCACGACCATGGAACTGAACGCCATCGCTGGCGGCACGTCCGCCTTCGCCATTGCCGGGTATTCTACAGGCTCCACCTTTGGGTCGCTGTCCATCAAGACTCCTTCCAACAGCAGTTCGGCAGAGCTGGGCAATACCTTTGGCCAGGCCGTAGTGCTCCAGCTGCAAAGCGGACTGAGCAAGGACGAAGGCCTGGCTTCCTCCCTGGCCGATGCCCTGGGCGGCTCCATGGATTATCTGCGCAACGAATTCGGCGATGCAACAGCCCAGGCCGCCATGGCCATGGTCGCCAAGCGGCTGGATGATGCAGGCCAGATCTCGGAAGAGGATATCAGCAAGGGCCTGCTTGACGCCGTGCGGCTGGTGGACGGCACCTATGGTTTTGCCGCCGGCGACAACGTGATGCGCCAGTTCAACGGCGATCTCAACGACGCCCTGAACGCCTATTTCGACAATGGGCTGCAGGAGCGCTTCTTCGCCTCTTCCTCCATGGCTGCAGATGGCAGCAGCGCGCCTTCGGGCATTGTCCTTGCCGACTTCATGCCTGCAGCGGAGGGCGATGCGGCCGACGCAGCCGTATCTCCCATGGCGTCCTTGCTGGATGCCCTGCAGGATGATCTGAATAGCACCCTGGAAAAAGCGGACGAACAGGCCGCAGCTGCCGATCCCTCCCAGCTGGAACTGCAGCAGGGCCTCTTGCAGTATGATCTGATGGCCCTTGGTGGCCAACCCGCCGGCAGCTTTGGGACCACCGGTCTGGATCTGCGCATTTGATACGCTGCCTTGCAGGCATCCGCTTGCGGCCCCGCCGCTTTGGGTCTATGTTCCGGGAAAACCGGGGGTCACGCCATGGCAGTGGATGCCAGCCTTGAGACGCGGCAATATCTGACGTTTGTGCTGGAAGGGGAACTCTTTGCCCTGACCATCTCTTCCGTGCGCGAGGTGCTGGAATACACCACCATCACCCGCATTCCGCGCACGTCCGAATACATGCGCGGCATCATCAACGTGCGCGGCAGCGCCGTGCCGGTCCTGGACCTGAACCTGAAGTTCGGCCGCAAGGCCACGGTGCCCACCATCACCACCAGCATCATCATTGTGGAAGTGAATCTGGAAGGCGAGCTGACCACCATCGGCGCACTGGCTGATTCGGTGGAGGAAGTCTTTGAACTCAATGACGAACAAATCGCGCCGCCACCGCGCATGGGTTCCAGCATCAAGGCGGAATTCATCCAGGGCATGGGCCGGCATGATGAAAAATTCATCATGATCCTGGATGCGGATAAGATTTTCTCCATCGACGAAATTGCCGCCCTGCAATAGCAGGCGCTTTTTCACACCAAAATGGTCTTATTTTTCGAACTCGTGGGCGCGCTGGCCGGCCTGCTGACCACCACGGCCTTTCTGCCCCAGGCGCTCAAGACGTGGCGCAGCAAATCCGTGCGGGATATTTCCCTGGCCAGTTATGTCTGTCTGGTGAGTGGGGTGAGTCTCTGGCTGTGCTACGGGCTCCTGCTTGAGGCTTGGCCCATCATCGTTGCCAATGGCGCGGCGCTGCTGCTGCAGGGATCCATTCTCTGGATGAAAATTCGCTACGGCCGCGCTGAAGCCACGGAGTAACCGGCGGCCTGCTGCGAAGTGGCGACGCCAGCCGGGGCCTGGGCGCTCATGGCGTCCTTGAGCATATCCAGGTGTGCGGCAACAACCTTCTTAAATTCTTTCATATACTTGGCCGGCAGTGACCCACCCTTGATGTTCACCAGATTGGTGGGGTTGATCCAGTTGCCGTCCTTCTTCATGCGGAAGTCCAGGTGTGGCCCGGTGGCAATACCCGTGGCGCCCACATAGCCGATCACCTCGCCCTGTCGCACCCGGGCCCCCTTTTTCAGCCCGTTGGCAAAGCGGGAAAGGTGCAGGTACATGCTTTCGTAGCCGGATTGGTGCTTGAGCTTGATGTAGTTGCCCGCGCCGTTGCCCCAGCCGTTGAAATCCACCACGCCATCGGCCACGGCCATGACCGGCGTGCCCTTGGGTGCGCCATAATCCACAGCCGGATGCGGCCGGACAATGCCCAGCACGGGATGTTTGCGGGCCATGGAAAAGCCGGAGGTGACGCGGGTAAACGCCAGCGGCGCCTTCAAAAAGGACTTTTTGAGGGAATTGCCCTCGGCGTCGTAATATTCGGCCTTTCCAGTCTCATCGTGAAAGAGAAAGCCATAGAATGACTTGCCACTGTTGACAAACTGGGCGGCCAGCACATCGCTGTAACCCACCAGGGCACTGTCCAGAAATCGTTTTTTGATGAGCACGCGGAAGCTGTCGCCCTCGCGGATGTCCCGCAGGAAGTCCACATCGCAGGAGAATATTTCCGCCAGCCGCACGGCAATCTCAGGCTTTTCTCCCATGCGTTCCACAGCGCCAAACAGGCTGGACCGGATTTCCCCGACCAGAGCCTCTGTCTTGACGTCATACACAAGGGGAACATGGCCGGCGACGAACTCATCCCCCTTGCGCTCCACAATGAGCAGGCCCTTGTCATCCTCTTCATACACAAACTGCTGCAACGAGCCAGCCACAGTGGTGATGCGATACGTCTTGCCCACACGCAGGGAAGCGACATTGAACTGCCCCTTGCAGGCACTGGTGAATTTTTCCAATTCTCCAGGAACGATATATGGATCCAACAGGCTGGAGAGGGTATCCCCGGCGTTGACCATGTCTTCAATGATGCATGGGGCGTTGGGATCGGCCGGGGACTGCGCCGAATGCGCCAGCCTGGCCGTGGTGTTTTCGCCCAGTTGCTGCTCGATTTCATGCCCCTGGGGCGGCGCAGGGCAGGCAGCGCCTCCGGCCGGTTCGTCCGTTTCCCCAAATTGCAGGGCCTGAGGATCATTCAGAGACAAATGCGCACCGTGCGGCGGCTCGGGTTCAGGCAGGGTGACCACCTCGCCTTCCGCAAACGGCTCGTGAATGGGATCCTCAAACAGCGAAAACATAGAAATGGTGGGCAACGGCACACCGTAAAACAGGACAAAGGCCAGACAGGCCACCAATCCAAGACGTTTCTTCCCCCGCATGGGCCTGGATGCATCGTGCCTGGAACTGCCCAGCCGCCTGTTGCGCGGGCGCGGCTTGCGTACAATTCCCAGGTGCGGCGAACGTCTCAGCAATGGTGTCCTCCTGCTGCGATTGGATTTGAATTCCAGGACGGCGCCGGCAGGACGCCCCACGGCGGCTCCCCATATGACTATGAAAACGAATCGCATTTGTCCAGATTCGCAGATCCATTTTACATTTTTTTTAGAGTGTGGAGACCCTGTGGAATCTGTGGATAAATGAATTTTTTAACGTAATAATTCCAGCGTGTTGTTCTCTTGGCACCAGTTTTTCAATCTGGTATATGACTGCCTTGCTTCGCTGGCCGCGCCGGCCAGGGCGCCTGGCCTTGCCCCGTGCGATTCGTGTCTGCAACCCATCCAAACCTGGTCGGACTGTAGTGAAGAGTTCCCTGCGTCAGCACCTGTCCCAGCGCTGCCCCGAACATGAGTTGCGGCAATGGTTTGACCCATTGCGCCTCATGGCGGACGAGGACGAGAAACGCCTGGTGGTGACCTTTCCGCACAGCTTTTTTGCAGACTGGTTCCGTGGCACGGTGCAGGACCGTTTTGAGGAGGCCGTCTCCCAGTTTCTGGAACCCGGCTACACCATCACCTATGAAATCGGCCACTCCAACGGCAGCCAGCCCGGGCCGGCTGCCAGCCCTGCGGCCACCAAGATGGACTTCCCCTTTGGGCGCGAGTTCACCTTTGAAACCTTCATCAGCAACAAGAAGAATTACTTCCCCGTGGCGTCGGCCAAGTCCGTGGCCAAAAGCCAGGACGCAACCTACAACCCGTTCTGCATTTGCGGCGAGTCCGGCTCGGGCAAAACGCACCTGATGCGGGCCATGGCCAACGAGGTCAGCAAGACCTGCGAAAAGCAGCGGATTTTTTTCGGCTCCATGGAAGACTTTGCCGGGCTGGTAACCAAGATACGCCGGGAGGGGGCCGCCCTTCCCCGGCAGGCCATGCAGCAGTATCAGTTCCTGTTTGTGGACGATTTCCACCGCCTGCGCGAGGATTTTACCCTGCAGGAAGAGCTGATCCAGATTTTCGACAGCTTCCACGAAACCCGCCGCCAGATGGTCTTCTGCTCGCCGGAAAAAATCACCGCCTGCGACTACCTGCTGCCTTCCCTCAAATCGCGCATGGAATGGGGTCTGGTGGTGCTGCTGGCCCGACAGGATGTGGACATCCGCGCCCGCTACATCCAGCGCATGTGCGATGCCAAAAAAATACGCCTGAGCAAGGAGCAGATGCTCACCCTGGCCCAGCGTTTCGAGAGCTTTCGCTACCTGCAGGGCATCATGCTCAAGCTCTTTGCCTTCAAGGAGCTTGTGCACAGGGACATTCAGGATGAGGACTTTGCGCGCATTCTCGAGTATACCGAAAACCGGCCCGAGGGCAGGCTCTCCGCCGAGGAGATCCAGGCCCGCGTGGCCGAACACTTCGGGCTGACCATGCAGGATCTGGTGAGCGACCGCCGGCAGCAAAACGTGGTCTTCGCCAGGCAGGTGGCCATGTTCCTGTGCCGGGAGCTCACCGGCGTGTCGTATCCCGGCCTGGGCCGTCTCTTCGGGGGCAAGGACCACTCCACCGCCATGTACGCTGTGCGCAAGGTGGCCAAACTCCAGAAGGATAACAAAGACATCCGAGCGCTTGTCGCTCAGTTGAAGAAAAAATGTTCGTAACCGGTTCCTTCAGGCACCGTCGGGCGGACACGAACATTGCCCGTGTGCCTTTGTTCCTGACGACACACTTGGCGTGTTCGTATTTTACTGAATAAATCACGCCTGTTATGGCGATTGGTGACAAAGCTTCAGGCCATACAAATACCATCAGGGAGATCTAGATGAGAATTAAATGCTTCAAGGACGACATCATTGATGGCCTGCAGAAAGCCGCCGGGATCATCCCTTCCAAAACCGGCGCAGCCTATCTGCGCACCATCTGGATCAAGGCTGAAGACGCCACGGTGACCATCTACGCCACCGATACCAGCCTTGAGTTCACCGGCAGTTATACGGCCGAAGTCCTTGCTCCCGGCCTGGCCGGCGTGCAGGGCAAGGCCTTTGTGGACCTCGTGCGCAAACTCCCCGCCGGTCCCTTGCAGCTGAGCCTGGATGGCGAAGGCAAAACCCTCTCCATCGAACAGGGCTCCCGCAAGTACAAACTGCCCACCAACGATGCCCAGTGGTTCCAGAACTACACCCCATACCCGGCTGATGGTTCCGTTCCCTGGGCCGGGGACTTCCTCCAGGAGCTCCTGGACCGCGTGGCCTTCTGCATCAGCGATGAAGACACCATGGAAGCCATCGCCTGCCTGTGTCTCAAAAAGGCCCCGCCCAAGCCTGCCCAGACTCCGGAAGAAGAACCGGAACAGGTGGTGGAGATCTGCGGGCTGAACGGCCATCAGTTCGCCATGGTCCGCTTCCGCAACGACGACATCTTCTCCCTCATCCCGGATGAGGGCCTGCTCCTGCACCGCAAATACGTCCAGGAACTGCGCAAATGGCTGGCGGCCGACGCCTTTGAGCTGGCCATCGAAGACCGTCGCCTCTTCTGCCAGTCCGGCGATGGCTCCGAAACCTTCAGCATGCCCATCGCCAGCTATCAGTACCCGGATTATTACAATTTCCTCTCCCGGCTCGCCGGGGAGAATACCTCCAGACTCAAGGTAAACCGCCAGGATCTAGCCGAATGTCTGGACCGCCTCTCCATCTTCAATACCGAAACCAACCGCTGCGCCTTCTTCCACTTTACCGGTGAACGCGAGCTCATGCTCACCGCCCAGGGCCAGGAAATCGGCTCGGCCACGGAAACGCTGGAAGTGGAATACGAGGGCGCGCTCAAGAAAATTGCGTTCCCCACCAAGGGGCTCCTGGAGATTCTCTCGCACTTCACCTCCAAGGAGCTGACCTTCACCCTTACCGGCGCCGAAGGCCCCTGTGGCGTGATCGGCGTTGAGGATCCCGAGTACACGGTGATCATCATGCCCATGAAAATCGTGGAAGAGACGTACTACAGCGAGGAAGAGGTTCGTTAAATGACGGATTCGCGCACTCTCGGAAACAGCGAGCCCCTGGCCCAGCCTGGTGGCAACCCCACGGGCCAGAAAGGCTACACCGCAGATTCCATTACTGTGCTGGAAGGCCTCTCGGCCGTCCGCAAACGCCCGGCCATGTACATCGGCTCCACCGACGTGCGGGGCCTGCATCACCTGGTCTGGGAAGTGGTGGACAACGCCGTGGACGAAGCCATGGCCGGCTGGTGCACCACCATCGGCGTCAAGGTGCATGTGGACAACTCCATCACCGTCTCGGACAATGGCCGCGGAATTCCTGTGGATATCCATCCCAAGGAAAAGCGGCCGGCGGTGGAAGTGGTCATGACCGTGCTGCACGCCGGCGGCAAGTTCGACAACGATGCTTACAAGGTGTCCGGCGGCCTGCACGGCGTGGGCGTGAGCGTGGTCAACGCGCTGTCGGAGTACCTGGAAGTCTGGGTCCGCCGCGACGGCAAGCGCCATCATCAGCGCTACGAACGCGGCCGCCCTGTGACCGAACTGACCTGCGAGGGCGACACTCCCAAGCGTGGCACCACGGTCAAGTTCAAGCCCGATGAAGAAATCTTCGAGGTGATGGAATTCAACTTCGAAACGCTCAAAAAGCGCTTCGAGGAACTGGCCTACCTGAACCGTGGCCTGCAGATCGAGCTGGCGGACGAACGCAGCGGCGAAAAGGCCACCTTCCGCTTTGACGGCGGGGTCAAGCAGTTTGTCAAGGATCTGAACGCCGGGGACATGGGCGTGCACGCCCTGATTCATGGCGAGGGCGAGGCCGAGCACATCACTGTGGAATTCGCCCTGCAATACAATGCCGGGTACAAGGAAAACGTGCTCACCTTTGCCAACAATATCCGCACCAAGGAAGGCGGCACGCATTTGGTGGGGTTCAAGACGGCGCTGACCCGGGCCATCAACACCTACATCAAAAACTCCGACATCTCCAAAAAACTCAAGCAGACCATCAGCGGGGACGACGTCAAGGAAGGCCTCACCGCCGTGGTCAGCGTCAAGGTGCCACATCCGCAGTTCGAAGGGCAGACCAAGACCAAGCTGGGCAACAGCGAGGTGGCCGGTCTGGTCGCCTCCCTGGTCTACGACCGCCTGAGCGTGTTCTTTGAGGAAAACCCCAAGGACGCCAAGCTCATTGTGGAAAAGGTGGTCGATTCGGCCCGGGCCCGCGAGGCCGCCCGGCAGGCCCGCGATCTCGTTCGCCGTAAGGGTGCGCTTTCGGATAACTCCCTGCCCGGCAAGCTCTGGGATTGCCAGGCCAAGGACCCTAGCGAAAGCGAACTGTATATCGTGGAAGGCGACTCCGCCGGCGGCTCGGCCAAGGGCGGGCGCGATCCCAAGTTCCAGGCCATCCTGCCCCTGCGCGGCAAAGTGCTCAACGTGGAGCGCACCCGCTTTGACCGCATGCTGGCCAACAAGGAAATCCGCACCCTGATCCAGGCCCTGGGCGCGGGCATTGGCGATGAGGACATGGACCTCGCCAAGCTGCGCTACCACAAGATCATCATCATGACCGACGCCGACGTGGACGGCGCGCACATCCGCACGCTGCTCCTGACCTTCTTCTTCCGCCAGTACGCCGAGCTCATCGAAAAAGGGTATCTGTACATCGCCCAGCCACCACTTTATCTGATCAAAAAAGGCAAAACGGAAAAATACATCAAGGATGACGAAGGAATGCAGGCCTACTTGATGGACCGTCTGGCCACGGAACTGGTCATTGCCGGCGAGAACGGCGTGGAGTTCGCCGGGGCCAGCTCCATCGACCTGCTCCAGCAGATTCGTGTCATCAAGCAAAAGGCCGACGAAGCCGAGGGTATGGCCATCCACCTGCCCCTGTTCATGGCCCTGTTGGGCTTTCAGGAGCGCATTCTGGCTGCCTCATTCCAGGATCTCCAGCAGGATGAGGAGAGCCAGGAGAACATCACCCAACACCCCCTGCATGCGCACCTGGCGGCCCTGGGATTTGCCCTGCGGCTCATCGATGAAACCGACGACGTGGAAACCCGGCATTATCTCCAGGTGACGGACCAGAATGGCCACGCCACGCGCATCGGCCTGGAATTCTTCGGCACACGCATGTACCGCGCCGCCCACGAGACCTACTGGGACCTGCGGACCCGCACCGGCGGCACGCAGTTCACCCTGCGCCGGCGCGATCAGGATGCCGAACAGGCCCGGCCTGTGGAGAACATGTTCCTTCTGCTGGCCGAAGTGTTCCAGGAAGCCCGCAAGGGCCTGGGCATCAAGCGCTTCAAGGGCCTGGGCGAAATGAACGCCGAGGAACTCTGGGCCACCACCATGAATCCGGAAAACCGCACCCTCTTGCAGGTGAGCGTGGAGGATGCCGAGTCTGCGGACGAGATCTTTTCCGACCTCATGGGCGAAAAGGTCGAGCCGCGCCGGCAGTTCATCGAACGCAATGCCCTGCTGGTGACGGAACTGGACATCTAAACTCTAGGCAATACAAGGCTTTCCCGTGAGTGAATTCGGCATTCAGCCCATCAGTATTGAGCAAGAGATCAAGAAATCCTATCTTGAATACTCGCTAAGCGTCATTATCGGCCGGGCCATCCCGGATGTGCGCGACGGCCTCAAACCCGTGCATCGTCGCATCCTGTTCGGCATGCACGAGCTTTCCAACACCTGGAACCGCCCGCATCTGAAATCCGCGCGTGTGGTTGGCGATGTCATGGGTAAATACCACCCCCATGGCGACGCGGCCATCTACGACGCCCTGGTGCGCATGGCCCAGCCCTTCTCCATGCGCGACGTCCTGGTGGACGGGCAGGGGAACTTCGGTTCCATCGACGGCGACGCCCCGGCGGCCCAGCGGTACACCGAAGTGCGCATGGCCAAGCTGGCTGGCGAAATGCTGGCCGACCTGGACAAGGAAACCGTCGACTTCCGCCCCAACTACGACGATTCCGAAAAAGAGCCCGTGGTGCTGCCGGCCAAGGTGCCTAATCTGCTCCTGAACGGCTCCTCGGGCATTGCCGTGGGCATGGCCACCAACATCCCGCCCCACAACCTGGGCGAGTTGTGCGACGGCGTGCTGCATCTTCTGGACAATCCCGAATGCAGCATTGTGGAGCTCATGCAGTTCATCAAAGGGCCGGACTTCCCCACCGCCGGTCAGGTCTTCGCCGGCCAGGGCCTCTATGACGCTTACGCCACCGGCCGCGGCTCAGTGCGCGTGCGCGGGGTCATCAGCCAGGAAGAACGCAAAAAGGGCTTTGAATCCTTGGTAATTACCGAGCTGCCCTTTGCCGTGAACAAAACCTCGCTGGTGGAAAAAATCGCCTCGCTGGTCAATGACAAGAAAATTGAAGGTGTCAGCGACCTGCGCGACGAGTCCAACCGCAAGGGCATCCGCGTGGTGCTTGATCTCAAAAAAGGCGCCATGGCCGAGATCATCATCAACGCGCTCTTCAAATACACGCCCCTGGAATCCAGCTTTGGCGTGAACATGCTGGCCGTGGTGGACAACCGCCCCAGGCTGCTGAATCTGAAGGAAGTACTGCAACACTTCCTCTCCCACCGGCGCGAGGTGGTTATCCGCCGCACCCGGTACGAACTGCGCAAGGCCGAAGAGCGGGCCCATATCCTGGAAGGCCTGCGTATCGCCATCGCCAACATTGACGAAATCGTCGAACTCATCAAAACCAGCGGCAGCCCGGCCGAGGCCAAAAGCCGGCTCATCGACCGCTTCATCCTCTCCGAAGTGCAGGCCCAGGCCATCCTGGCCATGCAGCTGCAGCGCCTGACCGGCCTGGAAGTGGAAAAGATCGAGGCTGAATACAGGGAACTCCAGGAGCGCATCGCCTACCTGAAGAGCATTCTGGAAAGCAGCGAAGTGCTCAAGGGCGTCATCCGCGATGAAATCACGGAAGTCAGATCACTCTATGCCACGGAGCGCAAGAGCGAGATCCTGCCTGATGACCTGAGCGACTTTGTCATCGAGGATCTGATCCCGGACGATGAAGTCATCCTGACGCTTTCCCGCCGGGGTTATATCAAGCGTACCACCCTGGACAACTACCGGGTCCAGGGCCGGGGCGGCAAGGGCGTGGCCGCAGTGCAGACCAGTGACGGCGACTTTATCCACACCTTCTGCGCCACCTCCAACCACCAGACGTTGCTGCTCTTTTCCAACAAGGGACGCATGTACTCCGTCAAGGTGCATCAGATTCCCGAAGGCAGCCGCACGGCCAAGGGCATGCACATCGCCAACCTGCTGCCCCTGGAGCGCGAAGAGTGGATCGCCACGGCCCTGACCATGCGCGAGTTCGCCGAACACCGCTCCCTGCTCTTCGTCACCCGCAAGGGCGTGGTCAAGCGTTCGGAGGCCGTGCTGTACTCCAACGTCCGCCGGGCCGGGATCATCGCCCTTAACCTGCGCGATGATGACGAGCTGATCATGGTTCGTGAAGTTGGCGACGCCGACGAATGCGTGCTGACCACCCAGAAAGGCCTAGCCATCCGCTTCCCGGTCAACGAAGTCCGCCTCATGGGCCGGGCCAGCGCCGGCGTGAAAGGCGTGACCCTGGCCAGCGCGGACAACGTGGTGGCCGGCGTTATCCTCAAGTCCGGCAATGGCGTGCAGGAGATTCTCTCCATCTCCAGCAACGGCTATGGCAAGCGGACCCTCATTGAGCACTACCGCCTGCAGTCCCGCGGGGGCAAGGGCGTCATCAACATGAAGGTCACCTCCAAAACCGGCGACGTCATCGGCGCCATGCCAGTGACGGAAAGCGATGAGCTCATCCTGCTGACCACAGCCAACAAGGCCATCCGCACCTCGGTGCGGGAAATCAGCCTCGTGGGCCGAGCCACCCAGGGCGTGCGCATCGTGCGCATGGACGAGAAGGACAGCGTGGCGGCCTTTGATCTGGTCCGCGAATCCCTTAACGACGCCTGCCAGGTGTAACGCAATGCGTGCGTGGTCCATGCGCTTTGCAGCCCTGGCCTTTCTGGCCGTTCTGACCCTTGCCACAGCCTGCGGCAAGGAGAACAAGGAACGCACCCAGGCCATCTTCCATCTGGTGAATGCCCGGATTCATTATATCAAGGGCGACTATTCAGGTGCAGAACAGCAGTACGAACGTTATCTGCACCTGGCGCCGGATGGGGAATTCAGCTGGGAAGCCTGGAACCGCCGGGTCTACATCTGGCTTTCCGTAAACAACAACAGCACCCAGGCCGCGGAATTGCTCAAGGAAATGGCCGTGGAGTATTCGGATACGCCGGAGCGGATGCCCACCATCCTGTTTCAGCTGGCCACTGCCTATGAAACTGCTGCGGACCTGGAGAATTCCCTGGGCGCGTGGAATGCCTTCCTGGATCTGGAAGGGCAGGATTCGCAGAATGCCACCATGGCCTATCTGCATATTGCGCATCTGGAACAGGAACGCCGGGGATATGAGCAGGCGCTGCAGGCCTTGAGCAAATGTCTGGCCCTGGTGCCGCCGCAAACAGAGGCCGGAAACAAGGACGTACGGCTGCAGCGGCATACCTGTATCTACGAGCAGGCCCGTACCAGACTCATGCAGCTGCGCATTGACGAGGCCCGTGACCTGCTGGAAGGGTTGATTCTGGAGCCAGGCATCGACAAGGAACTCAACGCCACCGTCGGCTATGTGCTGGCGGACATCTACCGCACCCAGAACAACCCGGACAAGGCCATGGTCCTGCTTAAGGCCATCCAGGAGTGGTACCCCAATCCCGTGGTGGTCAGGAACCGGCTGGAAAAGATCGAACAGTCAAAAAAAGCCCCGCCCGTGCAATAACAACGTCCGCCCAACGTCCGCCCGGGAAACAGGCATCAGCGCCTGTTTCCCGGGCGGTTCCCGCACAACTGGCCTTACACAATCAATGCTCTTGCCTTACCGCAGCCTGGCAATCAGCTCCCGGGCCACCTTTTCGCCGGAAAGCAGCATGCCGCCGAAGATGGGGCCCATGCGGTAGGAGCCGTGGGTGGCATTGGCGGCCATGCCGGCCACCCACATGCCGGGGAAGACTTCCCGCGTGTTCAGCACGGTGTCGATCTCTGCCCGGCCGGCCCACATGGACTTTTCCCCCATCACGCCACCGGACTCGGTATCCAGCTGTACATCGTTCTTGCGCACCAGGGTCCGCAGCACTTCCATGTCGTGCCCTGTGGCTTCGATGACAGCCTTGCAGCCGATGGTCACAGGATCCACGTGCAGGCCGGCAATTTCCACGGGCGAGGAATTGATGACCAGCCCGGTCACGCGGGCCTTGGGGCCTTCGCCGCGCAGCATCACGTCTTCCACGCTCATGCAGTTGAAGATCTTGGCCCCGGCCAGGCAGGCCTTGGAGGCCAGGGTGGAAGCCACACTCACGGCGTCAGCCACAAAGCAGCCGGGTTCGGCCTCGGTCAGGGGCACGCCGGCCTCGTCCAGCACATGACGGCTTTCCTCTTGCACCACCAGCATGTTCCAGGTCATGCCGCCGCCCCAGACCCCACCGCCCAGGGAGAGCTTGCGCTCGAAGAGCGAGACGTTCAGGCCGGCCTCGGCCAGTTTCCAGGCTGCGGTCAGGCCGGATGGCCCGCCGCCGACAATGGCCACATCGCACTGTGTGGCCGACAGGAACTTGTCGAAATAGGCCCGGGCGATGACCCGGGTGGTGGCGATTTCGTCAAACGGAAGCAGGGTGGGAAGCGTGGACGCAACGTCAGTAGACATGATACTCTCCAGGGTTGCGACACGGCGCCCCGGAGTGTTCATGCCTGCCAGGTCTGGTGGGGGCGGGGTGCGGGATGCACTGGCGCGCCGCTGCAGGGCCATGGCAGCTTCCGAATTCCCTCCGGCGGTCCGAACCGCGTCAGGTTCCATGGGTATGATCTCAGCCCGCCACGATGATGGCGGGCACCCCAATCGGATATGAAAGACTGGTAGCCTGTTTGACAAAACAACGCAAGGGCCGGGAAAAGCATCCGTTCAAAACAGATCAAAGCCAGACTTTACAGCGAAGGGCAGAGGTCTTATCGATCGGGAAAACGCGGCATGAACGGCCAGCGGGGGCACCGTGATGTTGACAGCCTTGATAGTGGATGACGAACGGCCGGCCAGAGACGAGCTGGCTTATCTGCTGTCTGCGCATCCGGACGTGATGGCCAGGGAGGCGGCCTCGGCCGAAGAGGCCCTGACGCGCATCGAGGAAATCACCCCGGATGTGGTCTTCCAGGACATCATGATGCCCGGCGATGACGGCTTTCACGTGCTGGCCGTGGCCTCGGCCCTGCCGCGGCCACCGCTTTTTGTGTTTGTGACGGCCTTTGACCAGCACGCCATCCGCGCCTTTGAGCACAACGCCGTGGATTATCTGCTTAAACCTGTGGCGCCGGAGCGTCTGGCCCGCTGCCTGGACCGGGTCCGCCAGCGGCTGGGGGTCAGCCAGGAACAGGCCTCGGATCAGGAAGCTGGCGGCATGCAGGGCATTCTGGACATCCTGCGCCAGCGCATGGGGGATTCCAGACCCCTGGAGCGTCTGGCCGTGGTGCAGAACGGCCGCATCGCCCTCATTCCCACCCGGCAAGTCAGTTTCATTGAAGCCGAAGAACGCCGGCTGGTGGCCATGACCGACGCCGGCAAGCTGGCCTGCCACGGGCCGCAGAGCCTGTGCAAGCTGGAAGAACGTCTGACCGGCTTGCCCTTTTTCCGGTCCAGCCGGGCCGTGCTGCTGAATCTGGAGCGCATTGCCGAGTTCACGCCCTGGTTCAATGGCAAGTATCAGGTGGTGATGGACGATCCCGAACGGTCGGAACTGGTTGTCAGCCGCAACAGGGTGCGCGAATTCAGGCTGCGCCTGGGCGTGTAAGGAACGCAGATGTTGGAAATGCCCCCGCACATTCCGGAGTTGTTCGTCACCTTGTCCCAGCGGTTCGGCCTGCTGCTGGCCGGCGGTCTGGCCGTGGTGATGCTGGCGCCGTTGGAAAAACTGCACTCGCGGCTGGAACGCCGCTGGCCCGGCATGAGTGGGACAGGCTGGTGGAATCCCGGCCGGCTGGTGTCCGCGGCGCTGCTCTCGATTATCTTCGGAATGTTCACTATTCTGGGCACCTACAACGGCAACCTGGTGTTTCAGTCGTTTGCCAATCTGCGGGCCATGGGGGCCATTTCCGCGGGGCTCTTTGGCGGGCCGGTGGTGGGCGCGCTGGTGGGGCTCATTGCCGGCGGGCATCGGTACCTGATCGATATCGGCGGGTTCAGCGCCTTTCCCTGCGCCCTGGCCACACTGGTGGAAGGCGTGGGGGCCGGCCTGTTCGCCCTGCGCTATCCCACCCTGCGCATGGACTGGCGCGCGGCACTGGGGCTGTGCATGGTGGGCGAAACCCTGCACATGGGCCTGGTGCTGGCCCTGGCCCGGCCCTTTGCCGATGCACTGGATCTCGTCCGGGTCATCGGCTTTCCCATGATCTGTATCAACTCCCTGGGTGCGGCGCTCATCATCCAGGCCCTGCGGCTGCAGCTGCACCTGCGCGACGTGCGCGACTCAGCCCAGGCCCGCACGCTGCTTTCCATCGCCAACCAGACCGTGGGCCATCTGCGCCGGGGGCTGACGCCGGAATCCGCCGCAGCCACAGCGGCCATCATCAAGCAGGAAACCGGCGCGGCGGCCGTGGCCGTGACAGACCTGGACACCGTGCTGGCCCACCTGGGCGATGGCGCAGACCACCACTGCGCCGGCCAGCCCGTGCTGACGGACGCCACCCGCTCGGCCATCCGTCACGGCACTCCGCTGTTTTTGACCGAGCAGGATGATATCGGCTGCCATCACCCGGGTTGCACGCTGCACAGCGCCATCATTGTCCCGCTCTTCAAGGGGGACCGCATTCTGGGCTGCCTCAAACTCTACGGCGCGCGCACGCGACCGCTGAACAACACGCTTTTCGAGGTGGCCAAGGGGCTGGCCAATCTCTTTTCCACCCAGATTGAGCTGGAGGATATCGGCGTCAAGAACCAGCTCCTGGCCCATGCGGAAGTCCGGCGGCTGCAGGCCCAGATCAACCCGCATTTTCTGTTCAACTCCCTGAATACCGTGGCCTCCTTCTGCCGGACCAATCCGGCGCAGGCCAGGGAGCTGATCCTGGATCTCTCCAACTACATGCGTCGCAATCTGGACTCCAGCCGCGGGCTCATCCCCCTGCGCGAGGAGCTGGAGCAGGTGCGCTGCTATCTGATGATCGAGCAGGCCCGCTTTGGCGAGCGCATCCGGGCGGAATTCGAGATTGAACCGGACCTGGAAGACTGGCCCGTGCCGCCGTTGCTCATTCAGCCCCTGGTGGAGAACAGCGTGCGCCACGGCATCCTGCAGCGCACGCAGGGCGGCGCCATTCGTCTCATGGCCCGCAAGGACGCCGAGGATCATCTCTACGTCCAGGTGGAGGACGACGGCGACGGCATGTCCACCGAAACCCAGCGCTCCATCCTCAAGGCCGACGGCCCCGAGTCCCTGAATGAAGGTGTGGGCGCGCGCAACTGCAACCAGCGGCTGGTCCAGCTCTTCGGCCCCTCTTACGCCATGCGCATCCAGAGTGCGCCAGGGCAGGGCACACGCATCCAGTTCCGCATCCCCCGCCTGGCCGCCGCCTGATTCTTCCTGCCAGGGCAGGGCAAGCCAGGCCGCATGTGCTGCATTTCACGCAGCAGACATGACAGCTCATCCACAAAAAATGACGTCTCGCGCATGGCGGGGTTGTGACAACCCTGGCCGCGTGGTTTGGTGTGATCATAACACACCGCCATCCACGCAGTTGCCGGCCAGGATGGCATAGAATCAGGAGAGCAGCCATGCCATCGGTGATGTACTTTTTCTTGAGCGTCGTGGCCCTGGTGGGCGGGTACGCGGTTTACAGCAAGGTGATCGAACGCATGTTCGGCGCGGACAACTGCAAGGACACGCCAGCCTGCACCATGGCTGACGGCGTGGACTTCGTGAAGATGAAGCCCTGGAAAATCTTCATGATCCAGTTGCTGAACATTGCCGGCCTGGGGCCGGTCTTCGGCCCCATCCTTGGCGCGCTGTATGGCCCCTGGGCGCTGGTGTGGATTGTGCTCGGCTCCATCTTCGCCGGCGGCGTGCACGACTACTTCTCCGGCATGCTCTCCGTGCGCCATGATGGCAAGTCCATCCCCGACGTGGTGGGCTCGAACCTGGGCAACGGCTTCAAACATTTCATGCGCTATTTCTCGGTCATCCTGCTGCTGCTAGTGGGCGTGGTTTTCGTCACCGGCCCAGCCAAGCTGCTGGAAAGCATGACCGGCATCAACCTGCTGACCCTGGTCATCATCATTTTCGGCTACTACTTCCTGGCCACCATTCTGCCCATCGACAAGATCATCGGCCGCATCTATCCCATCTTCGCGCTCATCCTGATCATCATGGCCGTGGGCCTGACCGGGGCGATGATTGTGGGCGGCTACGAGTTCTATCCTTCAGCGCACTTTGTGAACCAGCACCCCACTGGTCTGCCTCTGTGGCCGCTGATGTTCATCACCATTGCCTGCGGAGCCATCTCCGGCTTCCATGCCACCCAGTCCCCCATGATGGCCCGCTGCGTGCCGGATGAGAACTGCGGCCGGCCCATCTTCTATGGCGCCATGATTGCCGAAGGCATCATCGCCCTGATCTGGGCCACCCTGGGCATGAGCTTCTACCAGACCCCCGAGGCCCTCAACGCCGCCATCACCGCCGGCGGCCCCGGCAAGGTGGTCAACGACGTCTCCATGACCCTCATGGGCCCCGTGGGCGGCATTCTGGCCGTGCTGGGCGTCATCGTGCTGCCCATCACCTCCGGGGACACGGCCTTCCGCTCCGCCCGCCTGACCATAGCGGATATCTTCAATTATTCCCAAAAGGACAAGATCAACCGCCTGCTGGTGGCCGTGCCGCTGTTTGTGATTGGCGCGGCGCTTTCCCAGGTGAACTTCGACATCATCTGGCGTTACTTTGGCTGGGCCAACCAGACCCTGGCCACGGTGGTGCTCTGGACTGGCGCGGCATATCTCGTCCGTCGCGGCCAGTGGCATTGGCTGGCCACCCTGCCGGCCACGTTCATGACCTGCGTGACCATCACCTATCTGTGCTACGCCAAGATCGGCTTCAACCTGCCCATGGACATCTCCACCGGGGTGGGCATTGCCGTGGCGCTTGGCTCGCTGGTGTGGTTCCTGACCCAGCGCAAGCAGTTTGCGGCGCAGCCTGTGACCTAAGGCCGCCTGCACACCGTGCCTGAAAAAAGGGACCCCGGCAGATGCCGGGGTCCCTTTTCATTGTTCGAGGAAAAGCAGGAGGCAGTGCTTACAGGATGGGCAGATACTTGTCGATTTCGAACTCGGAGACGTGGGTCCGGTAGGCGTCCCATTCCTTCATCTTGTTGGCCACCAGCTGGGCGTGCAGGTGGTCGCCCAGCACTTCCTTCATCAGATCGGACTGCTTGAGATTGGTGGCGGCTTCGTAGAGGGAGCCGGGCAGGCTGGTGATGCCGTGCTTGGAGAGATCTTCCTCTTCCATGTGGAAAATGTTCTCTTCCACCGGGCTGGGCAGCTTGTAGCCTTCCTCGATGCCCTTGAGGCCGGCGGCGAGCATGACGGCAAAGCAGAGGTAGGGGTTGGCGGCCGGGTCCGGGCAGCGCAGTTCAATGCGCGTGGCCGCTTCCTTGCCGGGCTTGTACATGGGCACGCGGATGAGGGAGGAGCGGTTGCGGTTGGCCCAGGCGATGTACACGGGGGCCTCGTAGCCCGGCACCAGGCGTTTGTAGCTGTTGACCCACTGGTTGGTCACGCAGACGAATTCCGGCGCATGGCGCAGCAGGCCGGCAATGTAGGCCTTGCAGTCCCCGGAAAGATTGAACTCGGCGCCGGCATCAAAGAAGGCGTTGCGGCCGTTCTTGAACAGGCTCTGGTGCACGTGCATGCCAGAGCCGTTTTCGCCAAACAGGGGTTTGGGCATGAAGGTGGCGTAGCAGCCGTGTTTTCTGGCCACTTCCTTGACCACCACGCGGTAGGTCACGGCCGTATCGGCCATGGCCAGGGCTTCCTTGTACCGCAGGTCTATTTCGTGCTGCGAGGGCGCCACCTCGTGGTGGGAGTATTCCACGGGAATGCCCATGGCCTGGAGATTGAAGATGATATCGCGCCGGACGTCATTGGCCAGATCCAGGGGCGGGGCGTCGAAGTAGCCGCCCTGATCCAGTATTTCAGGGTATTTGGGTGAGGCAAAGAGGAAGAACTCCAGCTCCGGCCCCACATAATAGGTGTAGCCCTTGGCTGCGGCCTTTTCCAGGATGCGCTTGAGCACGTAGCGGCTGTCAGCTTCGTAGGGCTTGCCATCGGGGGTTTTGATATCGCAAAACACGCGGGCCACTGGCCGGTCTGTGGGGCGCCAGGAGACGATCTGGAAGGTGGCGGGATCGGGCCAGGCCACCATGTCCGATTCCTCAATGCGGGTGAAGCCCAGGATGGAGGAGCCGTCGAAGCCCATGCCTTCCTCAAAGGCCGCTTCCAGTTCGTTGGGGGTGATCTGGAAGCTCTTGAGCATGCCCAGAATGTCCACAAACCAGAATTGCACAAAGCTGATGTTGTGTTCCTTGACGGCCTTGAGCACGTCGTCCGCGTTCTTGCAATTGAAAACCGGGATGCTGTCCATGTGGTCCTCCCTCACGCTGGTTGGATCGAGGTATGTTCGTCGGTGTCGGCGAATATGCAGGGTGTAGCACGAGTTGTCTTCGGGAGCCAAGGGGGCCATAGTGCGCCAGGGCGGGAAGGGTGCTGATCTGCCAACAATGTCATATTATATTGGGGAAAATCACATGATGGAAAAGAGTGGTTATGCTGCCGCCTGATCCAGATGCCCTGCGTGCGGCGGCCCTGGGGACGCTGGAGCGCGTCTTCGGCTACCACAGTTTTGTGGGCCTGCAGGGGCCGGTGGTGGAGCATGTGCTGGCCGGTGGCGACGCCGTTGTGCTCATGCCCACGGGCGGGGGCAAGTCTGTCTGTTATCAGCTGCCGTCCCTGGTCCGGCCGGGGATGGGGCTGGTGGTCTCGCCCCTCATCGCCCTCATGCAGGACCAGGTGGCCAGCCTGCGGCAGATGGGCGTGCAGGCCGCCAGCCTGACCTCGGCCCAGCCTGCCGAAGAGGCCCGCCAGACCATGGAGGATCTGCGGGCTGGCCGGCTGGAGCTGCTCTACGTGGCTCCGGAACGGCTGATGCAGCCCTGGTTTCAGGATCAGCTGCAGCGGATCCCCCTGGCCTGCATCGCCATCGATGAGGCCCACTGCGTTTCCCAGTGGGGGCACAATTTCCGGCCCGAATACCTGCAGCTGGCCTGTCTTAAACAACTTTTCCCCGGCGTGCCCCGTCTGGCCCTCACGGCCACGGCCGACGCGCCCACCCGGCAGGACATCCTCACCCGCCTGGAGCTGGACGCGGCAACAGTGTTCGTCGCCAGCTTCGACCGGCCGAACATCACCTACTTCGTCTCCCTTCGTGACCATGCCGAGCGGACCCTCATTGAGCGCATCCGCACCCGCTACCGCGGCCAGAGCGGCATCGTCTACCGCATGTCCCGCAAAAAGGTGGAGGACACGGCCCGTAAGCTGAATGAAGCCGACATTCCGGCCCTGGCCTACCATGCCGGCATGCCGGCCGGAGAACGAGCCCGGGCGCAGGAGCGTTTCATGCGCGAGGACGGCGTGGTCATGGTGGCCACGGTGGCCTTTGGCATGGGCGTGGACAAACCGGACGTGCGCTTCGTGGCCCATCTGGACCCCCCCATGAGCCTGGAAGCCTACCACCAGGAAACCGGCCGTGCCGGCCGCGACGGCCAGCCCGCCGAGGCCTGGATGGTTTACGGCCTGGAAGACATGGTCCGCCTGGGGCAGATGCTGGACAATGATTCGCCGCCCGAAGGTATCCCGCCCGAACAGCACGAACGCTTCCGACGCATTCAGCACGCCAAGCTTTCGGCCTTGTTCGGTTTTTGTGAAACCACGGGCTGCCGGCGACAGGCGCTGCTGCGGTATTTTGGCGAGAACCTGCCCGAACCCTGTGGCGCCTGCGATACCTGCCTGCACCCGCCGCAGACCATGGACGCCACGGTGCCGGCCCAGAAGGCGCTTTCCTGCGTCTTTCGCGCCGGTGGCCGGGGTGGGGCAGGGCTGTTGGTGGACGTGCTGACCGGTGTGGCCAGCAAGGCCGTGCAGGCCTGGGGCTTTCAGGAACTTTCCACCTTCGGGATCGGCGAGGAGCTGAGCAAGGCCCAGTGGACGTCACTGTACCGCCAACTCCTGGCCGCGGGCTACCTGCGCGCCACGCACAGCGAACGGGGCTTCACCAACCTGCAGTTGACGGATTCCAGCTGGGACATCCTCAAGGGCCGCACCAGCTTTGCCATGCGCTGCGACGAGGCCAGGGCCGCAAGGCGTGGCCGCTCCCGCACCGAACGTCTGGCCGCCGCCGCCTCGCCCGAAGCCGAAGCGCTCTTCGAGGCCCTGCGCGCACGCCGCCGCCAGTTTGCCGACGCGCAGGATGTTCCGGCCTACATCATCTTTCCCGATATCACGCTGTGGGAAATGGTCGCGCTGCTGCCGAAGACCGAGGCGGAATTCGCCGCCGTGCGCGGTGTGGGCGCGAACAAGGCCGCCAGATATGCCCAGGCCTTCCTGGAAATCATCCGCGAGCACCAGGGCCAGGGTGGGCCGCCTGCAAAGGGGCTGTCCCCCGCGCCGGTTTCCCCGCTGTTGCGGCCTCTGGAAGGCGTGCCCGGGGCGAAAGAGCTGTTCGGGGGGCTGGACCGCCTGCGCGAGGCCATCACCGGCAAATACGGCGAGGATCCCGGCTCCCTGTGGAGTGAAGAAACCTTGGTGGAACTGGCCCTGCATCGGCCGCGCACCCTGGCCGGGCTGGCCCTGGTCAAAGGCATCCGCCCCTTGGCCGCCCTGCTGCACGGGCCGGCCGTGCTGGAAGCCATCGCCGAATTCGATGGGCGTCAGGGCCGGCCGGTGGACGTGCAGAGCCTGGAAGAGGCGTTTCCTGATCGGGTCAGCAAACTGCAGGCCGAGGCACTGCCCGTCTCGGCAGTGGCCTCGCTGGAGCAGTTCCGCCAGCTGGGCGAGGCGGAGGCCGTGGCCGAGGCGCGGGGGCTGGCCGTGTCCACCGTGTATGCGCATCTGCTTCTGGCCGTCATGGCCGGGGAGTTGCCGGTCGAGGCCGCGGCAGGGGTGTCGCCGGCGCAATGGACGGCGCTAGAGGGGCGCTTCAAGGAAATCGCCGCCAAGGGCTTCTGGCGCCACGCACCGTATCTGCAGGGGTATCAGGCCGTGCTGGGCGAGGGGACGCGCAAGGAGCGACTGTATTTCATCCACAATGCGTTGCAGCACATCGCATGGCGGAAGGCCCAGGACGAGTCCAGGAACCAATAACAGTTATTCCAGCGGATAAACGCAAAAAAGGGAGCCGGACAGGCTCCCTTTATGTTGCGATTCTGTTGCGATCTGATTGCGATCAGGCGTACTGGGCAATGCCATTGCCAAAGGACCAGTTTTCCTTCTTCACCTCGGTCAGGCCGATCATGATGTCCTGGGGCGAGATGCCCAGGGCGGCGCTGGCGCGTTCGGCAATGGTCTTGTACAGGGCCTGCTTGAGTTCCAGCGCCCGGCCCTCGTTGAGGGTGATGTGGATGATCATCAGCTTGTCGCTGTATTGGATTCCCAGGTATTCCGGGGTGCAAAGGAAGTTCTCTTTGCTGAACTCGCGGATGGTCTGGAAGCGGTCCAGAGGCGGGATGTTGATGGTTTCCACCATGGCCTGATGGACAATATCGCCCAGGGTCTTGCGATATTCGGCGGAAGTGCCTTCCAGCATGGAAATTTGGACGAAGGGCATGCGGCCTCCTTGAAAGATGGGTGCGGATTCCCGAAACTAGCGTGAAGCAGGGGGGAAAGTCCAGGCGCAGCGCATGCGGCTCGCGGAAGCCGGGGCTGCACACGACAGCGCCGCAGGGGGCTGCGGCGCTGGAGAGAGGCTATCAGGGGCGGGTGGCTCAGCCTTCTTCCCCGCCTTCCCCACTCCCGCCGATTTCCCGGGTGTAGCGGCAGCCCTTGTTGGGGCAGGCGATGTGTTCGCCCTTGGCCTTGGTGGTCTTGCGCACCAGCACCGGGGAGTCGCAGAGCGGGCAGGGTTCGGGGATGGGCCAGTCCCAGAGGGCGAAATCGCATTTGGGGAAGGTGTTGCAGGAGTAGAACACCTTGCCGCGTTTGGAGCTTTTTTCCACCAGTTCCCCGGTGCAGCCCTCGCGGGGGCAGCGCACGCCGGTGCTGAAGGGCTCGGCATGCTTGCACTTGGGGTAGTTGGAACAGGCGATGAACCGGCTGCCGGTGCGGGACTTCTTGAGCACCAGATCGTGCCCGCAGTCCGGGCAGGTGCCCACCTTCTGCAGCTGCACGGGGGCGGCCTCCACCACGGTGATCTGCCCGTTTTCATCACGGGTGAAGTTCTTGGTGTTGGAGCAGTCCGGGTAGCCGGTGCAGGCCAGAAATGGCCCGGCCTTGCCGAATTTCACCACCATGGGCTTGCCGCACAGTTCGCAGGTAAGCCCGGTTTCCAGCCCGGCCTTCACACTCTGCATCTGCTTTTCGGCGTCCTTGAGGGTGGCGTAGAAGCCGCCGGTGAACTGCCTGAGCAGGTCCACCCAGTTGGCGTCGCCGTCGGCCACCTGATCCAGACGCTCCTCCATGCCGGCGGTGAAGTCCACGTCCATAAGCTCTTTGAAATGCTCGGCCAAGAGGTCGCTCACGGTCTCGCCAAGATCCGTGGGGGCGAAGAGTTTCTTATCCAGGCGGCAGTAGTCGCGGTCGAGCAGGGTGGAGATGATGGCGGCGTAGGTGGAGGGCCGGCCAATGCCCTTTTCTTCCAGCTCGCGGACCAGCGAGGCTTCGGAAAAGCGCGGCGGCGGCTGGGTGAACTTCTGCTCGCCATTGAGCTTGACCAGGGCCAGGGCCTGACCGGACTCCAGCTTGGGCAACTCCTGGGAGGCGGCGTCGGCCTCGCGGGTCACGGCCAGAAAGCCGGGGAAGAGCAGCCGCTCGCCCTTGGCCTTCCATTCGGTGTTGGCCGCCGTGGTCAGCACGGTGGTGTCCCAGAAGCGGGCCGCGGCCATCTGCGAAGCCACAAAGCGTTCCCAGATGAGCTTGTACAAATGATACTGGTCGCTGGGCAGTTCGCCCTTGAGGGAGTCCGGCCGGATGCTCACGTCAACGGGGCGGATGGCTTCGTGGGCGTCCTGGGCGCTGCCTTTGGTTTTGAAGTAGCGGGGCTGGGGCGGGTAGTAGTCCTGCCCGTAAGCGGCGGTGATGAACTCGCGGGCCGCGGTGCGGGCGTCGTCACTGATGCGCACGCTGTCGGTACGCATGTAGGTGATGAGCGCCATGGTGCCGCGCTCGCCCAGGTCCACGCCCTCGTACAGCCGCTGGGCCGTGCCCATGGTCT
The DNA here is from genome assembly GCF_054653055.1 of Megalodesulfovibrio paquesii. Classification (NCBI taxonomy): domain Bacteria; kingdom Pseudomonadati; phylum Thermodesulfobacteriota; class Desulfovibrionia; order Desulfovibrionales; family Desulfovibrionaceae; genus Megalodesulfovibrio; species Megalodesulfovibrio paquesii. The sequence goes on from NZ_BAAIGQ010000004.1 coordinate 768,163, forward strand.
TTTTGGCCGGATAGCCCAGCCGCTGGTTGGCGGCCTGCTGCAGGGTGGAGGTGATGAAGGGCGGTGGTGGCGTGCGGGAACGCTCTTTCTCCGTGACGTCGGACACCACAAAGCTGGCGGCCTTGACGGTTTTTTCCAGGGCCTTGGCCTCGTCCTTGGAGCCGATCTTGGCCTTCTTGCCACCGATTTTGGTCAGCTCGGCGATGAACTGGGGCGCGTCAGGAGTTTGACCCGTGGCCAGCAGGGCCTTGAAGACCCAGTACTCCTCGGGCACGAAAGCCCGGCGTTCCTTTTCCCGGTCCACCACCAGCCGCAGGGCCACGCTCTGGACCCGGCCGGCGGAAATGCCACGCTTGACCTTGTTCCACAGCAGCGGGGAAATCTTGTAGCCCACCAGCCGGTCCAAAATGCGCCGGGCCTGTTGGGATTCAAAAAGTTTGGTATTGATTTCGCGTGGATGCTCCAGGGCTTCCTTGACGGCACGCGGGGTGATCTCGTTGAACTGGATGCGCTGGATGTTCGTGTTCTTGCCCTTGATGAGCTCGGCCACGTGATAGGCGATTGCCTCGCCCTCGCGGTCCGGGTCGGGGGCCAGATAGACCTGACGGGACTTGGCGGCCTGGCTTTTCAGCTTGGCCACGACTTTCTCTTTCCCTTCAATGACCTCATATTCAGGGAGAAAGTCCTTGCCTTCATCCACGCCCAGGCGGCGGGAGGGCAGGTCGCGCACATGGCCGACACTGGCCTCCACCTCATAGTTGGAACCCAGGAACTTCTTGATGGTCTTCACCTTGGCCGGTGATTCCACGATGATCAAATCTTTAGCCATGGGCAGGTAGATACGCACAGCCAACACCCTTGGCAAGGGAAGGCTCGCCCTGGTTCCCGGGCCGCACAGTGTTCCTGCAGAGAGTATATGGATGTATCCTCCTTTTATAACACTATTCTTGCTTCCATGGCGTATTCGTTGCTTACTGTGTGCGGAGTCTGCCGGATTATGGGCGAAACGAGGTCTGCGCTGGGGAGGTTCCAGCAAAGCCGCGTGCCCGGACGCCTGAGGCGTGGCGGAGGTGATACCTCATCCGGCTGTATTGACACATGTTTTATTGATTTGGAGGGACGAGTCATGATCCAGAACCTCGCCGCGCTGATGCAGACGAGAACCGGGTCCGCCGGAAATTCGGCGGATGACGCAGGCCTGCGCCGTCGGGTCACTGACGCTGTCTTCTCCAGCGGAGCCCAGAAGTCCTGGGCCGAAAACCAGGCCAGCCGCCAGGGCCTCAATTTTGCCGACAAACTCTTCGGCTACAGCCAGGCCACCACAACCTCCTCAGCCAAGGGCGACGTCATCGACGCCATCAAATCCCCCTCCACCCGGCTGGATCGCAAGGCCCTGACTGTGGTGGCCCAGCTGCAGGAAGAAGTGGGCGATAACAAATTTGCCGTACGCCGCACCGTGCAACGGCCGGACAGTGCGGAACAGCACCCGCCCAAGACGCATATTTCCAGTATTCCCAGGGATGACGCTCCCGCGCCCGCGTCCAGACGCAGCCGGACGCAAAAGCCCGAGCCCGCGCAACAGGCGGCCGGAGCCGGCGATGCCGCTGCCCCCGCCAATCCCCCAACTGCGGACAAGCCCCTGCAGTCGGCCACAGGGGCGGTGCGCGGGGCCATCCAGCGCTCGTATCGCAGCTCCCCCAGCTACGAGGCCCTGGCGCGTGAGCATCGGGAATTGTTGCAACAGAAGATTCAGGGACTGCAGGAAGAAAGCTTTCTGGAAGGCACGGAGGAGGAACAGGAGATCGGCGGGCTGGCCGCACGCTTCGAGTCCGGTCCTGAAGGCATCGCCGCCATCGGCTATGACCGCGTGGGCGGCACCTCATACGGGAAGTATCAGCTTTCCTCGCGCGCCGGCACCATGAGCCGCTTTATCACCTACCTGCGGGAAGAAGAGCCGGAATGGGCCAACAAGCTTTCCGCCAGTGGCAGCGCCAACACCCGCGGCCGTCGCGGCGCCATGCCTGACGCCTGGCGCGAAATTGCCCAGGAGAATCCGGCCCGGTTTGAGGAGCTGCAGGACGACTTCATCATGAAGACCAACTACCACCCCGCCCGGCAGGCCATCCTGGAAGCCACCAAGGTCGATATCGGCGAGTGCTCCCCGGTGTTGCAGGATGTGTTGCATTCCACAGCCGTGCAGCACGGGCCCGGCGGCGCCTCGCGCATCTTCATCAATGCCTTGCAAAAGGTGGGCGCCACCAGTGAGAATGTGGCTGAGGAACAGCTCATCGAACGGGTCTACCAGTCGCGCAAACAGAATTTCGGCTCCTCGTCCTGGCGGGTGCGCCGGGCCGTGACCGCCCGGCTGAGCACGGAAATGGATCTGGCCATCGACCTGCTCAAGCAAGGGGCCATGGTGGCGGACAAGGATGCCTGATTCGGAACTGCCAGAATTTGCGGCAGAAACATACATGCGCCAGCTTTTGCCTGCCAACCTCAGAGGCTGACGATACGAAGATGCGCGTGCAGTGACGTTAAATTGGCAAGGCGTTAGCATATCCCGTATTGAAATATGCCATGCGGAAAATATTGCCGCATGATACCCGGGAGGTGCATGATGTCTGTTGATGGTGTTTCAGCTGGATACGCCACAGGTGCCGCTGCTCAGGCCGCACGAGTCCCAGGGAAGGCCACAGCGGATGCGGCAACGTTTGCAGCATTGCTCAACAGCGCCGTGTCGGAGTCTTGTCAATCTCCTGGCGATGCCGGGGAGTTGGCATCCCCGCAAGCTGCGTCCGGGTTTAATAGCATTATAAGCGGCTATGATATAACGAACATATCCAGAAACGAGTTGCAGGAAATGCTGGGCAGCCTCTACGCCAGTGGGCAGGTGGATTTGCAGACCGTGGCTTTTGGGACCTTTGATCCGTCCCTCGCACCGGGCTGGCAGGACGGAACATCGAGCGCCCACGGCTGGATTTCGAGCAGCAACCCGGATCAGAAATTCAACTTTTTGGCCATGGTTACAACACAGGCAGAGTACAACCGGGCCGAGGGCGACCCGCGGTTCCAGCAGGGATATGATCAGATGGTGACCTTTGCGGAACGGGTCCGCAGGGCCCAATCATAACAGATCCTGGTCAGGATAGCCGCAGGGTCCGTGGAGTCAGCCAGAATTCCCGCATGTTGGCTGACGATCCTCTTTTCGTGGGCATGACACTTAGGAAACGGCCCAGCGGTGGGCCAGGACGCGGACCTGCTCCGGAGGAATCTGCCAGCCTTTGACCGGCACCTGCTGGCCCTTCACCTCTTCGCGCTCCAGGGTCCGGGACCGGGCCTGCAGGGAGGTGAAGAAGGTCTCGTTGCGCTGGCTGAGCTCCCAGGCCACGATCTGGCTGAAGAGCACGCCGTCCACCTCGCATTGTTTCTCCAGGCGGGAGGCCAGGTTGATGGCATCTCCCACAAAGGAGAGCTCCAGCTCGTCTTCGCCAATGTTCAGGACCCAGATGCGGCCGGTGTCGATGCCTACCCGCGTTCCGGTGCGGATGACCTGATTCATGCGTTCAGCCAGCCCGCCGAAGATGACGTCTCCCAGGGCCACCATCTCCACCCCGAACCGGATGGCCCGCTCAAAGGCTTCCTCCTCGGGCTGGGGATAGTTGAAGACGGCCAGCACGGAGTCGCCAATGAACTTGTCCAGCACGCCGCCGTGCTCGCGCAACAGCTCCTTGGCGCGCTTGTAGTAGCGGTACAGGTGCTCGTTGAGCAGTTCCATATCCGCCAGCTTGACCAGGTGCGAAAAGTTCTTGATGTCCGTGAAAACGATGACGGCCTTGTCCAGACTCTGGCCGAAGCGGAAGAACTCCTCCTGGCTCTTGCCGGACCGGGCAAAGGCCGAGGCCACGGGGCCGGGCATCTTGCGCACAATGGCCAGCCGGGCGGCGTTGGCCTCCAGCACGCTTTGTTCCTCATCCCGCAGGATGCGGGACACGCGGGCGCTCTGGGCGGCCCGGGCCGCATGGCTCACGGTGTGGGAGGCCACTTCTTCCGGCGAGAGATGATCCACGAGATCCGCGGTTTTGAGTTTCTCCGCCGCCGCCGCGGAGGCAATGGCCACCGCATCGGACTCGGTCACCCCCAGGTCCCGGGCAAACTGTTCCACCGTCTGCCAGGACAACACCGGGGCGATGCTTCGATAATGCTGATGAAACAGCGCATCCTCATACGGGTTCGGATGGTAGGGCGTCAGCATGATGAAGCGTCGCAACGGCAGGGGCACGGCCTTGAGCTTCTCGGCCATGATGTTGAACATGGCCGTGGGCACGCGGGAGCGGATATCCACGGCCGTGAGCCCGAACTCGGGATCCTCGTACAGGTAATTGATGGAGTTCTGCAGGGTGACGGGCACCTTGCGCAGGCTTCGGCCCATGAGCGACAAAAGCGAGCCCACGGAGCTCTGCAGGGCGACATAAGTGGAAATGGACACGAGCCACGGTCCTGGTTCGGGTGGCGAACCCGCTAAAAATAGCGCAGAGCGGCCAGGGGGGCAAGCGGCCCTGCGGCAAGGCGTCATGTGCCCCGGTCCAGCATACCGCTGGAGCCAGGCCGTGTTATTCCCTGGAGGTGCGGGTACGCTGCAGCTGGATCCGGCGCGGGGTGAAGCCGAAGCGGCCATACCAGTTGAGGGCCCGCTCGTTGCCGGCCACCACGGCCAGGGAGATGGGCGCGGCGCCGTGTTCGTCCAGCCAGTGCAGCGCCTGACGCATGAACTGCTCGCCCAGACCCGCGCCACGGTGTTCGCTGGCCACGAAGATGGAGTCGATCTCCCCGGCGCCAGTGGCCGTAATGCTGCTGATGCAAAAGCCCACGGCCACGTCGTCCACCATGCCCAGCTGCACCAGCAGGCCGCCGCTGGCATGGCCCAGGACTTCGGCTGCCCGGTCGGCAAAGGGCCGGCAGCGGAACCAGTCTGCAAACACCGGAGCCACCTGCGCGTGATGCTCGCAAAGCGCCCGCCACATCGGCTCGATGGCCGGAAGCAATTCCTGCCCGCCGACGCGCACGGCATAGTGCTGTAATTTCAACATGTCTGGCGTGTCCTTTCCTGCGTGCGCAGCAGTGTTCACCGGCAAGGGGTGTCTGCCGCACGCGCGTGCGGGAAAGGGGATAGCCGAAAACCATGCGTTTTGCCAGGACGCGCCCTGGAGGATCCTGCCGGAATTTGCGCCGGGCGGAAAAAAGGGGCACCGCCGGCATGCGCGGCGGTGCCCCTGTACCATGGAATCACTGTATGCTGACCAGATGCTGACCAGGCCGTCCGGCCCGGCGCGCGGTCTTATTCAGAGGCCTCGACGATATCCTGGACAATTTCCATGAGCCGCTTGTCAGGATCGCGCTGGCATTCCGTGCCAATGGTTTCGGCCAGTTCTTCGATCCAGGCTTCATCCATTTTCAGGTCGCCGGTTTCGCTGCTCAAATAGCCATCCACCCACATCAGCACCAGGGCGATGTCCTGGGTTTTTTCCTTCATCAGGTCGGCGCAGGTGTATTTGCCCATGTCCACGCCGGTGCGTTTCTTTGCCTGGGCGGGCATGGCGAAGGCAAGCAGCAGCAATGCCAGCAAGGCTCCCGTCATCACTTTGTTCATGATTGCTCCTTTTAAGGCTGCATAACGTTGCCGCGTAATGCGGCGCGGGCGTGCCATCGGCAGCGGTGCGGCAGGAATGCTGATGCAAGCCCCCCAATGTATAGCGCCTTATCCCTATTCAGACAGTGGGTGTCAAGGAGAGTGGGGAAGCCCGGGGCGTTCAGAGCCCGGAAGGCACCGGGGCTGCTTCCAGACGCCTGCCCCTGCGCTCCACAAACAGCGCCCCCAGGCTGCAGCACATGCCCATGAGGCACACACCGGTCCAGCCCCACCATTCGAAGGCCAGGGCTCCCGCCGCAGCGCCCAGGGCCCCGAAGAGGAACATCACCGTCATGTACACAGTGTTCAGCCGGCTGCGGGCGGTGGAGTCCAGGGCGTACACGCGGGTCTGGTTGGAGATCATGCAGGCCTGCAGGCCGATGTCCATGACCACGATGCCGCCGATCAGCACCAGCATGGAGGATTGGAACAGGGCGTAACACAGGAAGGAGACGGCCACCGAGGCCGCACCGAGCAGGAGAATCCGGCTCTGGCCGCCCTTGTCTGCCAGCTTGCCCACCCGGGGGGCAGCCAGCACGCCGGCCACGCCAAAAAGGCCCAGGGCCCCGGCCACGGTACTGCCCTGCGAAAGCGGGGGGTGTTCCAGAAACAGGGCCAGGTTGGCCCAAAAGGCCACAAACGAGGCGAACAGCAAGCCTTGCACCACCCCCGAACGGCGCAAGACCGTATGCGTTCTGGCCAGCCCGATCAGGGAGCGCATCAGCTGCAGGTAGCTGGCCGTGGAGACGGGCCGGACCTCGGGCAGGCGCGCGCGCAACTGCAGCCCCATGCCCAGGGAGGCTGCGCCAGCCAGGGCGAACATGGCCCGCCAGTGCACGTATTCGGCCATCAACCCGCTGAACATGCGCGCCAGCAGAATGCCGGCCAGCAATCCGGCCATTACTGATCCCACCACCTTGCCCCGCTCCCGTTCGGCGGCCAGCTGCACGGCCATGGGCACCACCTGCTGGGCCACGGAGGCAAACAGGCCAATGCCAAAGCTGGTCAGGTTCAGCACCTGGATGGAGGTGGCGCATGCGGCAAGGAGCATGACCGCGGCCAGGGCCATGGCAGTCAGAAAGATCAGATTGCGCCGCTCATACCGGTCGCCCAGCGGAGCGAGAAACAGCAGACCTGCGGCGTAGCCGGCCTGGGTCAGCACGGGAATGCCTGTTACCTCATGCTGGGAGATGCCTAAATCCCGGGCAAGAATGCCCAGCATGGGCTGGTTGTAGTAGATGCTTGCCACAAACAGGCCGGCAGCCGCCGCCATGAGCCTGGCCTGTGGGGGAGAAAGGGACACCTCAGCGCCGGAGGCAGGGCCAGTATGATCGTTCACCGGATACTCCAGGAGCTGCGCAGGAGGACGCCTCGGAGCAGGCACGAGAAGCAATGCGGGAAGGGAGAACGCCGAGGCAGGGAAACGCAGCAAGTAGATTGATAAAACAACATGGTCATGATGGCATAGAAGCAGGCCGGGAGCAAGCTGCGCCAGCTCGTGTGACCTGGGGATGTTGTGTTCGCGGATGCGGCAGGGCCGGTTCGTTGGAGACAATTGACACGCGATGCAAGATAGAGAATAACCGGAAGACTGGAAAACCTTCTGCACTGGAGGGGTGTATGAAGCGGGCCTTGGTGATCCCAGCGTGCCTTGGGGCGGCCCTGTGCTGGAACGTGGCTGTTGGCTATGAAGTTCCCAAAGACATCACCATTAACCGACCGGAAAAGAACGCGCCCATTTCGGCGTGGGTGGGGCCGGTTGCCTTTCCACACGGCAAGCACGCCACGCTCAATGCGTGCACCGCCTGCCACCATGAGGAATCTGACAGAACCCTGGGTCAGTTCCTGCCGTGCACCCAGTGCCACAACCAGGGAGGGACCAAGGAGACCACCAGCGCCTACCGCGCCTGGCACGACATCCGGCCCATGAGCTGCCTGGGCTGCCACAAGCAAAAACGGTACAAAAACGAGGCCATGCCGCCCATTTCCTGCGTCAGGGGCTGCCACAACGCGCCACAAGGAGGGGAAGGGTCATGAGTGCCAAAACGCAACTGGCGGCCAGACTCCTGGAACGGCAGGCCGGCGGTGGACGCATGGACCGCCGGGATTTCATGAAATTCTGCGGCATGGTGGCTGCTGCCATGGGCATGGGGGCCAGCTTTGCCACGGAAGTGGCTGCGGCCCTGGAGAGCAAAAAACGCCCGTCGGTGGTCTATCTGCATGGCGCGGAATGCACCGGCTGCACCGAAGGGCTCCTGCGCTCCATTGACCCGTATATCGACGTGCTGATCATGGAAGTCATCTCCCTGGACTACTGCGAAACGCTGATGGCTCCGGCGGGCAAGGCGGCGGAGAAGTCCCTGGAAGAGGCCATGCACAATCCCAGCGGCTACTACTGCGCCATCGAGGGCGCCATCCCCACGCGCCAGGGCGGCGTGTATGGCCAGGTGGGTGGGGAAACCATGCTCTCCCTCTTCGGCAAGGTGGCTGGCAAGGCCCTTGGCGTCATCGCCATGGGCTCCTGCGCCAGCTATGGCGGCATTCAGGCTGCCCGACCCAACCCGTCGGGTGCGGTGGGCGTGGGCGAGGCCCTGGCGCCCATGGGCATCAAGCCCATCAACATCGCCGGTTGTCCGCCCAATCCCGTCAACTTCATCGGCACCGTGGTGCATCTGCTGACCAAGGGGCTGCCGGAACTCGATCAGTATGGCCGGCCGACCATGTTCTTTGGCCAGACCGTGCACGACAACTGCCCCAGGCTGCCGCACTTCCTGGCCGGCCGCTTTGCCAGGGGCTTCGAGACCCAGGAGGCCCGCGACGGCTGGTGCCTGCATCTGCTGGGCTGCCGTGGCCCGTTCACATACAACAACTGCCCCACGCTTCAGTTCAACCAGACCAACTGGCCCGTGCGTGCCGGCGCGCCCTGCATCGGCTGCAGCGAGCCCGGTTTCTGGGACCACTATGCCCCATTCAACCCCGACGTCCGTAAAAAGGGCGATCCGGTCTAAAGGAGACGGTCATGGCAGAGAAGAAATTCACTGGCCCCATCATCCTTGACCCGATCACCCGCATTGAAGGACACTTGCGGATTCATACGGAGCTCAAGGACGGCGTCATCGCCAATGCCTGGTCCAGCGCCCAGTTGTTCCGCGGCCTGGAGCTCATTGTCAAAGACCGCCCGCCCGAGGATGTGAACCTCTACGTGCAGCGGGCCTGCGGCGTCTGCACCACCACGCATTCCCTGGTCAGCATCCGGGCCGTGGAAGACGCCATCGGCTTCACCCCGCCGCCGGCGGCCCAGCTGGTGCGGCTGCTGATCCTTTCCTCCCTGGTGGTCCACGATCATTTAGTGCATTTTTACCATCTGCATTCGTTGGACTTTTGCGATATGGCCGCCGCCCTCAAGGCCGATCCGGCCGCCGCGGCCAGGCTGGCCACGGAGGTCAGCGGGCGGGAGATTGCGCCGGGGGACTATTTTATCGTCCACGGCCGGCTCAAGAAGTTTGTGGAAAGCGGCCAGCTGGGCTTTCTGGCCAATGCCTATTTCCTCGGCGGCCACCCGGCCTACCGCCTCACCCCGGAAGAAAACCTCATCCTGGCAGCCAATTACCTGGAGGCCCTGCGCATTCAGCTCAAGCTGGCCAAGGCCATGGCCATTTTTAGCGGCAAGAACCCGCATTCCCAGACCATGCGTGTCGGCGGCGTGACCTGCTACGAGAGCATGCGCCCCGAACGCATTCAGGAGTTCCGCGAGCTGTATGAAGAATGCCGGACCTTCATCAACCACAACTACAAGGGCGATCTGTTCATCCTCGGCAAGCGCTATCCAGAGGTGGCCAGGTACGGCCGCACCTCGAACTTCTTTGATTTCTCGGATTTCCACGATCCTGCCACAGGCACGGATCCTTTTTTCAGGGGCGGCGTCCTGTGGAACCGCGACTTCAAAAAGGTGGAAGAGTTCAATCCAGACGAGATCAAGGAACACGTGGCCCACGGCTGGTACAAACCCGGCGAGCCTCGCCATCCCTACGACGGCGAGACCGATCCGGACTATACCGACTACGACCCCAAGGACCGCTATTCCTGGTCCAAGGCCCCGCGCTACAAGGGCGAGCCCATGGAAACCGGCCCCCTGGCCCGGCGGATTCTGGCCTATGCCCGCGGGGAAAAGGAAACCGTGGACCGGCTCAACGAGTGGCTCACGGCCAGCAAGCTCAAGCCGGAGAATCTCTTCTCCACCCTGGGCCGCACGGCCTGCCGCATGGTGGAATCCATTGCACTGGTCAACCGCATGGAGGGCTGGCTCAACGAGCTGGAGGCCATGATCAAGGCCGGGCCCGTGGAGATCTACAAACCCTGGAAAATGCCCGATTCGGCCAAAGGCGTGGGCTACAGCGCCGTAACCCGCGGCGGGCTCTCGCACTGGATTCGCATTGAAGGTGGCAAGACAGCCAATTACCAGATGGTGGTTCCCAGCACCTGGAACCTGGGGCCGCGCTGTGGGGCGGGCAAGCTCTCGCCGGTGGAGGAATCCCTGGTGGGCACGCCCATTGCCGATCCCGAGCGGCCGGTGGAGGTGCTGCGCACGGTGCATTCCTTTGACCCCTGCATCGCCTGCGCCGTGCACCTGATCACCCCGCAGGCGGAACACGTGGTCCGGGTGCTGTAGCGCCGGGCTGCCGAGCTAAACAGGCCGGCCCGGTGCCCGTGGTGGCTGGGCCGGCTCAGAATTTGGGGCTCAGCGGGGCCTTGGTCAGGACGATGGAGGCCGCCTGCAGCCCGACGCCGAAGCCGGAGAGGAGCATGGTTTCCGCATGCTGGGACTCGGGGGCGTCCATGTGGTCGCGCAGGATCAGGGGAATGGAGGAGGAGACGGTGTTGCCGTATTCCCGGATGTCAAAGGGGACCTTCTCGCGAGGCAGGCCCATGTTTTTGACGAGGCTGCCGATGACATATTTGTTGGCCTGGTGGAAGATGTACAGATCCACATCCTCCTCGGGCACGCCGTTATCCTGCAGACAGCGGCGGACATTCCCGGGCACGCAGCGGATGATGAAATTGAAGATCTCGCGGCCATCCATGTACAGGTGCTGGCCGGTCCGTTTGATCAGCGTGTGGTGCTTGTCGCCGTAGGTGTCAAAGGCGCCCTTGCCGATGTGCCAGCGTGGAATATCCGTCAGCAGGGTCACGGCGGCGGCATCGCCGAAGAGCAGGGAGGTGTTTTTGTCCCGCTCGTCCAGGATGTCCGAGTATGGATCCGCGGTAAAGAGCAGGCCGCGGGTGAGGTCGTTGGCTTCCATGAAGTGCCGGGCCACGGAGAGGGCGTACACATAGCCGGCGCAGCCCAGGCCGAGGTCAAAGGTGGCCACGCGCGGGGAGAGCCCCAGCTTGGCGTGCACCACGGCCGAGGTTTGAGGCAGGGTATAGTCGCCATTCTGGGTACAGACACAAAGAAAGTCGATATCTTCCAGTGGGTTTTGCAGTCCTGGCGCGTCGGCGTGCTCCTCGCACAGGGCGGCGAAGGCTTTGACACAGAGATCCGAGGCGCTTTCGTCCGGTGCTTTCCGGCTCAACCGCTGGATACCGATTTTGTCCAGAAAGGCCGGCTGGACGCCGAACTGGCGGACGAGTTCAGGACTGTCCACGTACGCATTGGGGATATACCCGCTCACCGCGGTGATGCCGATCATCACTGTTCCTGCCTTGCGCGCCCGGGCGGTGGCCGCCCTGCGGTGTCGTTCAATCTACAAGTAGTGTCAGGGCCCGCTGGTGCGTCGGCTGTAACGAGCCGTATCGCATCCCGGCCTCTGCCGTCCGCTCCATTCCTGGCCGCACACGGGGAAAGACAAAAAGCGGGGCGCCACCAGCACACGTGTGGTGCCCTCAGCCCGCGCAGCACATTCGGATTTCGCCCTGGGCATTCCCGTTCGGAAATTCTTGCCTGGGAACCTCCCGCCAAGGGATTCCGAATCCACCTGCGACTCGCCTGTGCATGTGTTCGGAGCAACGACGTTGGGCGTTGCGACATGGGGCGTGATGCGCGTTGGCATCGTGCGGCCCAGCATGTTCGCAACGTGAGACCGGTTGCGGCGCTACCGAGCGTGCGCCGGCAGCATCCCGGCCTTGCAGGAACGACCAACAAGACGCCTTATGCCACCAGCAGCGGGCTTGGGTTGTATATAACTGCAACGCCGTTCGTCAACGAAAAGCGACTGTCCCCGCGGTGCGGCGAGCAGATCCGGGATGTTTTTCCTGGATTGACCCAAAGGCGTTCACCGGCTCCGCCTGCCCCTGCGTCACCAAGTAGTCCCATATTGTTGCGCTTTAGTGATTGCCTTGACCGAAATCACATGAAACGTGGCCCGGCCGAACCACTCTTTTCCGCGCTGTGCACTTTTTTTGGGGGAGTTCCGCGCCGCCTGCGCGTCCAGGCCAAACCCGACCGTACAGGTACTGGAAGTCTGTCCCCTCCCATGGTACCCATAGAAGGAGTTTGGCTGCCTGAAGGCCGGGAGTGCCTTTTCCCTGCCTGGCGGTGCACGGCATGCTCATCCCGCGGATTGCGGACAACAGGAGGCACCTCTCTGCATGTGCGCTGCCACACCAACCGCGACACGCCGCCTCAGTCGGCAGATTCTCGGCAAGGTCCTCCTCCTTGGCGTGCTCATCGTCAGCGTGGCCACCATCGCAGGCTACTACCTGGTGTACGATCAGAGCAGGAGCAGAAGGCTTGCCGCCTTGCGGCTGTACATGCAGGAGCGCCAGCAACAGGAAAACCAGCCCTTTCTTGATGCCTCTGACAAACTGTCCTTCTTCCGGGACGAGTTCCTCAGGCTGTACACTTCGGGCCTGCGCTTTTCTGACGAAGACTTCTGGCGGCAATATTTCGTGGATAAAGACGGCGCAACCCGCATGCGGGAGGCGTATTTTCAGGAACAGTTCGACCCGCACCTGGGGCGGGTCTGGGGTATGTCGAGTTTTATCGGCAACAACCAGCCCGTGGACTCCGTCGACTTCAGGCGGCGGTTGCTGCTGGCGAACATCCTTGTCAGCCGCTACGGGCCGGCCTGGCAGGCAGAAGGAATGCTGCACGCCTCCTTCCCGGAAAACGCGCTGACCATTTTTTCTCCGGACGATCCATGGGGCCTCAAGGCCAGGCCGGATCTGCCCATGAACGAACTGGGAACGATCAAGGCCACGCTGCAGTCAGTCAATCCGGAACGCACCCCTGTCTGGACCGGCCTCTACTATGATGAGACTGCCGCCCGCTGGGCCATCACCTTTGAACTGCCCGTGGATTACCAGGGCCGCCACCTGATCAACCCCAGCCTGGACATGCCGCTGGAAGCGATCATGCTCCGGCTGGAGGTCAGCCATCCTGCCGGCGCCAGCAACCTCATCGTCAGCAAGGACGGCTACCTGATTGCGCACCCCGGCACGCTCAGCAACGAGCTGAAGAAGCAGGGCCAGCTCTCCATGGAGAAAATCGACAATCCGGACATTGTCCGCATGTACCACGTGATCGCGAACAGCCCGGCCTCGGCGGAGCAGGGAGTGTTCCTTGTGGAAGACGAGCAGGGCGGCAACTATCTGTTTGTCGCTCCCCTTGCCGGTCCGGGCTGGTGGTTCGTGACCGTGTACCCCAAGGCGCTCATTGCCAGCGAGGCGAACCACACCGCACAGATAGTGCTCGCACTCGGCTTCCTGCTGTTCGTGTTGTATTCCCTGGTGGTGTACAGCATCACCGTCAGGCAGGTGGAGCAGCCGTTGCAGCGGCTGCAGCACGCGGTTTCCCTGGTGGCGGACGGCCAGCATGAAGCCGTGGTACAATCGCCCAGGCTGTTGCCGCTGGAGCAGCAAAACGAAATTGGTCAATTTGCCACCATGTTCCAGGAAATGTGCAAGGATGTCATGGAGTCACAGGCCAACCTGCAGCATGTGGTGGAACATCGCACGCAGGAGCTTGAGGATGCCGTGGCCAAGCTCCGGGCCCTGAGTCTGTTGGACGGCCTGACCGGCATCCACAACCGCCGCTCCTTTGACCGGGATCTTGCCGCGGTGTTCGCCCAGGCGGGATTCGGCGTGGAGTCATTCAATCTCATGCTTATGGATGTGGATAATTTCAAACATTATAATGATATGTATGGACACACCGCCGGGGACGAGGTGTTGCGCAAGGTGGCCGAAACCATTGCTGCCAGCATCAGGAAGGAAGACAGGGTGTACCGCTATGGGGGCGAGGAGATGACCATTCTCTTCAACACCACGGACGCGGAGGCGGCCAGGGAATTCAGCACGCGGATCCTGGACGCCGTGCAGGCCCTGCGCATCCCGCATGCGGGTAGCCCGCATGACGTGGTCACCGTCAGTGCGGGGTTGGTGGCGTTTGATCCCAGTTTCCCTTCGGCAACGGCCATGGTTGATGCGGCTGACGCACGCCTCTATGCGGCCAAGGCTCGCGGCAAGAATCAGCTCTGCAGCAGCGCGGCCTGCTGAGGGCAGTGCCCTGCGCCCATTCCGGGACTGTTCCCTTGACGCTGCAGGGGGGATTGGCTATTCCCCCAACCAGTAACCATTTTTATCAGTAGAGGATTGTGTGAACCTTTCCGCAATGGATCTTGCGATGCTGGTTGCTGGCGAACGCCGCGGCCAGTAAACGCCCCTTCCCACAGCATCCGTAGCATGCGTTCCGCCTTGCTTGCGGACGTCTGCCAGCTGCTGCGCGTTTTCTTCCGCGCTGATCTCCCCGCTCGTCTGCGCCGGGAGTTCGGCCTGCCCTCCCTCGCGTTCTCCGGCAACCCCTGCCTGGTGTCTGGAACGGCCTGTTCAGGCCTTCTCCTTTCCCGTGCCCTCCTGCTTGTGGCTGCGCGCGTGCGCGTCCGCCCCGGGATGGCCTGCCGCGCCATGGCGCGCATGGAGCACCATCATGACGTTGCAGTTGGAGTTATTGCTGAGACCGGAACGAGTTGACGAAAGCCCGCGCATTGCGCGCATCCAATACGCCGCCTTTATGGGGCATCCCCAGCATCCTCCGGGCGCTGCGCCTGTGGAGCATCTGATTGTTGCACGGCTGCGGGCCTCGGGGGCGCTGACGCTCTCCCTGGTGGCGGAGCTGGGCGGCGAGGCCGTGGGCCATCTGGCGCTCTCCCCGGCAAGGGTTGGCAGCGAGCGAGAATGGCTCCTGCTCGGCCCTGTGGGGGTGCTGCCTGCGCATCAGGGCCGCGGCATCGGCTCCGCACTGGTTCGCGAGGCCTTGCGGCGCGTGCAGGCCCTGGAGCCGAGCCCCGTCGGCGTGGTCCTGGTGGGCGACCCCGGCTGGTATGGCCGCTTTGGCTTTCGGAGCTGGCCCGGCCTGTACTGGCCTGGGGTGCCAGAGCGATACGTCCTGGCCGCCAGCCTTGGCGAACGCATCCCCTGTGGCGAGATCGTGGCCCATGCGGCCTTCACCGGGGCTGGCTGTTGAACGGCGCGTCTGCACATTCCCTTTACCTTACATATTGCCTTGTTGCCGGGCGGCTGCCACTGCAGGCGCTCTGGCTGAGGAGATTCATCATGTCTTTGGAACAGTTGGGGTTTGACCAATGGTTTGTCTCGCACGCGGCCGGGCTGTGCCCGGCGGGATGCGATATCGCCCGCGTGGTGGCCGTGGACCGCGGCATGTACCGCCTTGCCGACGGCGAACGAGAGGCCGCGGCCGAGCTCGCCGGCCGGTTCACTTACCTCGCCACGCACTCCATGGCCCTGCCCGGCGTGGGGGACTGGGTGGCTGCGCAATTCTACAACCAAGGCACCGCCGCCACCATTCACAGACTCTTGCCGCGCAGGAGCATGCTCCGGCGGAAACGCCCCGGCGAAAGCACGGAGCACCAGCTGATTGCCGCCAATATCGACACCGCCTTTCTGGTGCAATCCTGTCAGTATGACTTCAACCTGCGGCGTCTGGAGCGCTATCTGGTCATGGCTGCGGATGGGCAGGTGGAGCCGGTGGTGCTTCTGACCAAGGCCGATCTGGTGACCCCAGAAGCGCTGGAGGAGATCATCGCCCGCGTACGCGCCGTGACCTCGGCCAGGGTGCTGGCGGTAAGCAACGTCACCGGGTGGGGGTTCGAATCGCTGGAGGCGCTGCTGCTGCCGGGCAACACCTGTTGCCTGCTCGGTTCCTCTGGTGTGGGGAAGACGACGGTGCTGAACCGCCTGCTTGGGCAGGACGGCTTTGCCACGGGCGCAGTGAGCGGTACCGGCGAGGGCACGCACACCACCACCCGTCGGCAGCTCAGCATCCTGCCTGGCGGCGGGTTGCTGGTGGACACGCCCGGCATGCGTGAGCTGGGCCTGATTGGCGCGGAGGAGGGCTTGCGAGAGGGCTTTGAGGGCATCGAGTCCCTGGCTGCCGCGTGTCGCTTTGCCGATTGCAGCCATCAGCACGAGCCCGGCTGCGCCGTGCGGGCCGCGCTGGAACAGGGAACCCTGCAGGCGGACCGGCTTGCAAGCTACCTCAAACTCAGGAGGGAGGCGGCGTTTCACGAGATGTCCGCATTGGAAAAGCGACAGAAGGACAAGGCCTTTAGCCGGCACGTCAACGCTGTGAAACAAGGGAAGCAACACAACAGGCGCTGAGCCGGGCCGGCCTTTGAGCCGGCCATGGGGGGCGTATTGGAACGGCTCCAGCAATCAACACCGTCTCCCTGCAGCGCGGTTGGGCGGGGCCTCGGTGGCCGAGCAAAAAAATGGGGGCAGCCTGCTGCCCCCATTCTTGAAGATCCCGGAGGGTAACGTCGGAGCTAGCCGTCTTTGGCGTCAGACTGCAGGGCCCGGATGAGTTCGCGGAGCTGCGTTGCCTGGGCGGCCAGCTCCTCCACGGCCTTGGAGGCCTCAGCCATGGCGTAGGACGTCTTGCTGGCGATGACGTTGATCCCATCCATGCTGCGATTGATCTCCTCGCTGGCAGAGGATTGTTCCTCCGCCGCGGTGGCAATGGAGCGCACCTGATCCGTGGTGGCATCCACCAGGGAGACAATATCCTTGAGCGCCTGCCCGGACATGGAGGCCAGGGCGCTTGTTTCCTTGATGCTTGCGACGGAGCGCTCCACGCTTTCCGCGTTGGCCTGGGTGCTTTGCTGGATGGCCCGGATGGCGGTATCGACTTCCTTGGTCGCGGTCATGGTTTTTTCGGCCAGTTTGCGCACCTCGTCGGCAACCACGGCAAAGCCGCGCCCGGCGTCACCGGCCCGCGCGGCCTCGATGGCGGCGTTCAGCGCCAGCAGGTTGGTCTGGTCGGCGATGTCGCTGATAACCGTCAGAATGCGGCCGATATCCTGGGCTTGTTGCCCCAGCGCAGTCATGTCCTGCTTCAGGCGGTCAGTCTGCAGCTGCACTTCGTTCATGCCCTGCAGGGAGCGCGTCACCACGGTGTCGCCCTCCAGTGCCTTCGCCCTGGCCGCTTCTGCCTGGCTGGCCGCGTTGCCGGCGTTTCTGGCCACCTCCAGCACGGTGGCGTTCATCTCTTCCATGCTGGTGGCTGTTTCGGATATTCTGGCGGATTGATCGCCGGCGCCGCGGCTGGATTCATCAACCTGGGCCGCCAGTTCTTCCGTGGCCGTTCCCAGGGCAAGCACAATGCCTTCCAGTGCCCGCGCCGCCTCCAGCATGCCATCGCGCCGCGCAGAGACGGCCTTGAGGCGGGCTTCCTCCGCATGATGAAAAGCATCCTCGGCATCCCGGGCACTTTGTTGGGCCGCCTCCGTATTGTGGACGATGTCTGCGATGTTATCCTGGAGCACCTGGGCCGTGGCGTTGAGGGTCGTCATGATTTCCCCAAGCTCGTCCGCACGGGTCACAACGGCACGATACTCGTAGTCCTTGCTGGCAATGTGGGAAAGAAACGTGCGGACCTGGCTCAAAGGTTTGACGATGACATGGTTGGAGAAGATCCACACCCCAGCGGCAAGCACCAGCAGGCCGATTCCGGCAATCCAGGCGAGCTCGAACACAGTGGCCCGCACCGGGCCCATGACTTCCGCCTCGGAAATCATGCCCACAAGTTTCCACCCGAGGTTGGGGGAGGTATACACCATGCCGATGAACGGCTCCCCGTCCTGGGAGAGTTCCAGACTGCCCTGATTCATTTCCAAGAGCTTCCTGAAGGCAGGGTCGTCTATTTCCTTGACTTGTTTGAAGTTCTGCTCAGGCCGGCGGGGATTGGCCAGGATGACGCCATCGTCCTGCACCAGGATCAGATAGCCTTCCTTGCCCACCCGGATGGACTTGGCAAGATCCGTGAGTTTTTTGAGGGAGATATCCACCCCAACAACGCCCAGCAGGCGGCCATCCCGAACGACCGTGCGCATTACGCTGGTCACGGCTTCGCCTGTGGTGCTCAGGTAGGCCTTGCCCAGGACGGCCTTGTCAGGCACGCCCTTGGCTCCGAGATACCACGGACGTTTCCGGGGGTCATAATCCGCGGGCATGTCACCGGCTTGCAGTGAACTGACGAAGCTCCCTTTCTCCGAACCCACAAAGACTTCCACAAAGGCCGGGTGCGTGTTCTGCATCAGGGAAAAAAACTCCGCCAGCGCTTTGCCCGCCGTGTCGTCTGCCAGAACCGTGGCCTTTTTCGCGGGCTGCCCTACGTGGGTGGAGGTCACGGCATCGAGCTGGGAGGTGAGCGGGCTTGCCGCAAGCAGCTCCGCATTCATCTTGGATTCTTCGATAAAGAGCGAGATGGAGTACTCCACCTGCGCCAGCTGGCCAAGGCCGCCACGCACGGCATCCTCAAGTGATTGCTGTGCAAAATTTCGCGTGACTAACAAAAAGAGGGCGAGAAGGATAAGCGAAATCATGGCGAGGAGGCCAGCAATGAGCTTTATCTTTATTGAGACTCGCATGGAATACCCCCAATCTGCACGTAGGTTAACTGCTGTTGTGCGGCGTCAATGAAATCTTACTCGTTTTGAATTTACAACTATACCAATGGGGTGATGACAATAATGTGACAAGCCCATACATCGCAAAAACAGGCCAGCCTGGGGGATATCCCCTTGGCATGTTGAGGCACTTCACGCGGCGTTATGGCGGAGACAAAAAAAAAGCGCACACGGCTGTGTGCGCTTTTGCGTTCGTATGGCGTCCCCAAGGGGATTTGAACCCCTGTCGACGGCGTGAAAGGCCGTTGTCCTGGACCAGGCTAGACGATGGGGACGCGCTCTTGGGCGGTGGCAGCAGGGCCACCGCAGGCCGCAGTGAAAATCGGGCAAGCCAATTCCAACCGCGGAAGAGAGCCTATAGATGATTTTCGGGTCACCCGTCAATCAAAAAATGCAGGGGAAGGGAAACCCATCCGGGCCCGCGCAGCCATGAGGATGCCTCGCCGCCACGGCCCCTGCAGCGCCGGCCGGAACGCTCACCGAGGCACTTTCGTTTTGAGCGAGATGTGATTGACTTCAATTTCCTGATTGTTGAACACCACAAACCCGACCTTTGCATGGGAAGGGCGCTCGTATTTCGTCGTGGTAACGTAATTGCCATTGATGTAATACTGCACTGAGTTCCCGACCCGATGCATTTTGAGTTTGTTCTGGGCGCCATTGCCTTTTCGTATGAACGCGCAGGGAGTCCAATCCACAATGATGGTCAGTTTGTCATCGCTGAATTTCTGAATGGAATAACTGCCATCACCACTAATCAAATACCTGTAGGTAGTGGAGGGATCCTTGCTAACCCCCCAGATCAGGCCGAATCCATAATTCAGCGGCCCGCTGATTTTTTTGAAAGTCGCATCAAGAATAAAATCATCATCCGGTCGGAAGCCGATGGATTTGTAGGAGAGCCAGCTGCCATCGGTTCGTTTGTGGTACATGCAGTACGCACCGGGTTTTTTCTGCAGGCGAATTTCCTGGGTCTCCTTTTCGGTCCACCCGTGGTCAGGTGACGTAAAATTCTCTGAGTAGGTCAGGGTATAGCCCTGCTCGCTCACAGGGCTGCCTGCCGGCCCCGGAGTTGGGGCAGGAGCGGGGGCCGCCGTCTCTTCCTGCTCGGGTTTCTTCACTTTTTTGGGCGGGCGTGGCTTGGCAGCAGGCGTGGCTTCCGCCGGCTTGGGCTGTTTCTGCTTGGGTGCGGGCTTCTCGGCCTCACCGCCATCTATCAAGGACTTGGGCATGGTGGGTTGCTGGGAAACGGCCTCACCCGGTCGCAGCACCGCAAGGCCCGCCAGGGAGGCGAGCAGGGCGGCAGCGAGAAGAAGCCTCCGGACCGCACACATATTCAGTAAATGATGTTGCCGACTGGCAACAGTTGTCTGGTGTCGAGTTTCTCTTGCTTTTTCCATTTGGTGCTGCAGTTCATCACGTTCACCTCAAATCCCGATGCAGTGCGTTTGACCATCAGGCATGATGTCGGGCTCTTGTCGCATTTGATGCTGTACTTGGGGTTGAGCCACATGGTTTCGTTGCCGTCCACGATCAAGGCCTCGGGGGCTGTCCAGGCGATCTGGCCAGCCACCATCTTTCCGGTGGAGGGGATGAACAGCTCTGTCAGCTTTTCAATGACAAATTTCGACGCGTTAAAGATGCTTTCCAGGTCATTCTTGGCAAAGGAACCGTGAGCGAATTCAATCTTGCCGTCTGTGACTCTGATGATGCGGGCGTCAATGCGGATGGAATCGTTGTACCCGGTGACCGATCCGGAAATCACGAACTGCGCGCCGAACAGCTGGCCGATCTTCTGGGCCACGGAGGTGATGCTTTTGCCCTGTTCGCCGTATTCCATTTCATCCAGAATTTTCTTCAGGGCCTCGCGTTCAACGACATCGTAGGCGCCAATATTAACGGCCGCAGTGGTCATGAACTCGGAGACCATTCTGCCGCGGGACACGTCTTTCGTGTCTCCCCCCAGCGAGTCGAACTGCAGGATGGCGATTTTGATTGGCGGCTCCGCCTCTTGCGGGGCTGGAGCCTGGACGGCAGGCGGGTCGGCTAAGGCATGCACTGCGGGTTGGGCCTGCAGGGGCAGGGTCCACAGCGCGAACAGCAGGAGGGCTGTCCCGAGAATGACCTCCCGGACGCGCAGGATCGCGGCTGCACACGCAGGCCGTGCCTGAGGCGCACGCCTGAAGCTCCCGGGCAAAGGATCCTGCCAGATCATGTTCCCGCCTTGTTGCCGGAGGGTTGAAGGCCTCCGCCAGCATAGCAGTATTCCACGCCTCTTGGGAAGGGTGGAAGCCCTATGGCCGGGTGCGAAACACAGATCTGGTGGCAGCGGGCAGTATTCTGTGGAATGTGTGGTGCAGGCCGAGGGAAAGGATGCGCGGTCTCAGATCCAACAGACCCGCGCGAAAAGGCCCTGACACGAAACGCAGGGGCGTGCGGGCACAAAAAAAGGCTTGCACGTGCGTGCAAGCCTCAAAATTCGGTGGCGTCCCCAAGGGGATTTGAACCCCTGTCGACGGCGTGAAAGGCCGTTGTCCTGGACCAGGCTAGACGATGGGGACGCGCTATGCAAGTTGGCTGGGGGACAAGGATTCGAACCTTGGTTAACGGGGCCAGAACCCGTCGTCCTGCCGCTAGACGATCCCCCAGCGCGGAAGAAGAGCTTTTATACACTTCCGCCGGAGCCGTCAAGCTCCAACTGCTCTTTCAGCAATTTTTGCTACACCGCAGCAGCAAGGCGGCGGGTGCGCTTTTTCAGCTTGTTGATCTTGCGGCGCAGGGCGTCACGATCCTTGCTGGATTCCAGCTCGGTCTTCTGGGCGCGCATTTCGCGGATGGACTTCTTGAGCTGATGGATCTGGGCCTTGTAGGGGGAAACCTTGCCGCCTTCTTCGGTCATGCCAAAGGCTTCCTTGATGGCCTTGATGATGGCATCCTTGTCCATGCCGGAGGCGCCGGTGATCATGGGCAGCTTGGCGATCACGAGGTCGCGCAGTTCCTTGGCGGTCATCTTGTCCAGGGGCTTCTTCAGCCCAAGGCTCTCAAAAGAAATTTCTTCAGCCATGGTCTTCATCCTTATAATGTGCCTCCCCGGGAGGGGAGGGGGGCGTTCAGTCGCCGCGTTCGCCAGTTTCCCCGGGCGCGTCGCCGTGGGGCACGGTGCGGCCGGTCACCATCTTCACATAGGCCCTGTAGGCCCTGGCCCAGGGGGTGTCCCCAGCGGCCAAACGCGCAATCGCCGTCGGTGCGCCCAGCTCGCCGACTTCTTGCAGCGAGGGGATGGGCAGGGCCGGCGGCGGAGCAGGCGTTGCATTCAACGGAGTCCGGGTCATTAGCAGTTCACCCTGGACATTGTCAAATAGTTCCTGCCCTAAAAATTGATGCACGTCGTATAAAATTTGCGGGGCGTAGAACACCAGCTCGTGCATGCCCATGGCGTCTTCCACTCCCACGCGCAAGATGCCGTGGTGCGAGCCCAGGGGATGTGCCCAGGCGGCGATCTCCGGCCCCACGGCCGTGTCCCACTCCCGCCACAGCCGCACCAGGGCCAGGCCCTCAGGGGCGCCGGGGATGCGGGTGAGCAGGGTGTCTGCCAGGGAACCGGCGCGGGCCTGGCCGGTGTGCTCTCGGGTGCGTGCCATGGAAGGACTCTAGCGGATTTTTGGGGTTGACAAAAGCCCCGGCCTTGGGAATAAAGATATCAACAATTCTTGATATGCAAAATTCCTGAACCACACATGGATCTTCTTGCCTGCCACAAGGCCCTGGCCGACGACACCCGGCTGCGCCTCTTCCACCTGCTTGCCCACCATGAACTCAATGTGGGCGAGATTCTGGACGTGCTGCAGATGGGTCAGAGCCGCGTTTCCAGGCATTTGAAGATTCTGGCTGACGCGGGCTTGCTCGTGGCGCGGCGGCATGGGGCCTGGGTGTTTTATGCCGTGGACCGGGAAGGGCCGGCGGCGGCCTTTGTGCAGGCCCAGCTGCCGCTGCTGGCGGCGCTGCCTTCGGCTGTGCAGGATCTGGAGGCCGCGGAACTGGTGGTGGAGGAACGCGCCCGGCAGAGCCGCCAGTTCTTCGACGCCCTGGCCCCCCGGCTGGACGCCATGCACCGCGAGATGCTTGGTGGCGAGGATGTGGCCGGGCTGGTCATGGAGTCTTTTGATTCCCTGCCCCCCTGTGCCGTGGTGGCGGATCTGGGCTGCGGGGCCGGCGCGCTGCTGCCACCGCTACTGACCAGGGTGACGGGAGTGCGCGAAAGGGGCGGGCGAGTTATCGGGGTGGACAGCTCCTCCCGCATGCTGGCCCAGGCGGCCAAGCTCCTGCAACGCGAGGGCCTGCCGGCCGAGCGCGTCTCCCTGCGGCTGGGGGATCTGGAGCATCTGCCCCTTTCGGACGGCGAGGCCGACTGCGCCGTGCTCTCGCTGGTGTTGCACCATCTGCCCTCGCCCCGCCGGGGGCTGGCCGAGGCTTGGCGGGTGCTGGCGCCGGGCGGGCGCTGCGTGGTGGTGGAATTCGCCCGGCACGAACACGAGGCCATGCGCAAAAAATACGGCGACCGCTGGCTGGGCTTTGCGCTGGAAGAGCTTGCCGCCTGGTGCGGCGAGGCCGGCTTTGTCATTGCATCAACCACGTCCCGGCCCCTGCCGCATGGGCTGGGACTGCTTCGCGTGATTGCACGCAAATCCGAACACAACCCGAACAGGACATAATGGAGTGCCCATCATGGTAAAACCGCTCGATCTCTCCCTTGAGTTCAAGGTCGCCGACATGGCCCAGGCCGATTGGGGCCTCAAGGAAATGCAGCTGGCCGAAAACGAAATGCCCGGCCTGATGGAGACCATCAAGAAGTACGGTCCCCAGCAGCCCCTGAAGGGCCTGAAGATTACCGGCAGCCTGCACATGACCATCCAGACGGCCATGCTCATCAAGGCCCTGCACGCCCTGGGCGCGGATCTGCGCTGGGCCTCCTGCAACATCTTCTCCACCCAGGACCATGCCGCCGCTGCCGTGGCCAAGGCCGGCCTGGCCAAGGTCTTTGCCTGGAAGGGGGAGACCCTGGAAGATTACTGGTGGTGCACCGAGATGGCCCTGACCTGGCCCGACGGCTCCGGCCCGGATCTCATCGTGGACGACGGCGGTGACGCCACCCTGCTCATCCACCAGGGCGTGAAGTGCGAGAAGGATCCGTCCCTCCTCGACAAGCCCGTGGACAACAAGGAATTCGCCATCGTCATGGCCCGGCTCAAGGCCGCCTACGCCCAGAACCCCGGCCGCTGGCAGGCCGTGGCCGCCAAGATCAAGGGGGTGTCCGAGGAAACCACCACCGGCGTGCATCGCCTCTACCAGATGCAGAAGGCCGGCGAGCTGCTCTTCCCGGCCATCAACGTCAACGACTCGGTCACCAAGTCCAAATTCGACAACCTCTACGGCTGCCGCGAATCCCTGGTGGATGGCATCAAGCGCGCCACGGATGTCATGATGGCCGGCAAGTGCTGTGTGGTCGTCGGCTACGGCGACGTGGGCAAGGGCTGCGCCCAGTCCATGAAGGGCTACGGTGCCCGCGTGAAGGTGGTGGAAATCGACCCCATCTGCGCCCTGCAGGCCGCGCTGGAAGGCTATGAAGTGGGCACCATGGACGAGTTCGCCGCCGAGGGCGACATCTTCGTCACCGCCACGGGCAACTACCACGTCATCAACTACAGCCACATGCAGCAGATGAAGGACGAAGCCATTGTCTGCAACATCGGCCACTTTGACTCGGAAATCGACATGCACTCCCTGGAGACCGATCCGGCCTGCAAGAAGGACGAGATCAAGCCCCAGGTGGACAAGTGGACCCTGCCCAATGGCCGCTCCATCATCGTCCTGGCCGAAGGCCGTCTGGTGAACCTGGGCTGCGCCACCGGCCACCCCAGCTTCGTCATGAGCGCCAGCTTCACCAACCAGGTGCTGGCCCAGATCGAACTGGCCACCCGCGAGCATGAAGCCAAGGTGTATGTGCTGCCCAAGGTCCTGGACGAGGAAGTGGCCCGTCTGCACCTCGCCCGCCTGAACGCCCGCCTGGCCCCCCTGAGCAAGGAACAGGCCGCCTACATCGGTGTGCCCGTGGAAGGCCCTTACAAGCCGGATCATTACCGGTATTAATGTGTTCCACGGCGGCAAGGCGATGCGACCATCGCCTTGCCGCCGGCAGGCTCGCCAGCCGGAGTGCGCGAAGTTCGGGGGAGTCCTTTCTGCAGAAAGGGCTCCCCCGTTTTTTCAAAGAAAGTGGGAGGGCGGGAGGTTGCAACAATCTGCAGTTTGATCTTGTGCTTCAGGGGGAGCACGACGTATAGTTGCATCCAACTGCCCTGAAACCCGGCACAATGATGAAGCTATTCCCCCCGCGAACGTCCATCAAAAGCCGCCTGAGGTTGTTCAGTCTGGCGCTTGTCTTCCTGCCCCCGACGTTGAGTCTGGGGTTCTTTGCCGTGTATGCCGTGTCCTTCCTCAAGGACAGGGC
Source organism: Megalodesulfovibrio paquesii (assembly GCF_054653055.1). NCBI lineage: Bacteria > Pseudomonadati > Thermodesulfobacteriota > Desulfovibrionia > Desulfovibrionales > Desulfovibrionaceae > Megalodesulfovibrio > Megalodesulfovibrio paquesii. The sequence continues at coordinate 793,277 of NZ_BAAIGQ010000004.1, forward strand.
CTTCGAAAGCCTGCACCATGTGCTGGAATACGATAAAAGTTTCATAGAGCGCTGGGTGCGGGAGCGTCAGCGTGACGTGCGGTTTCTGGCGTCCCTGCCTGTGGTGGAACGGCAGGAGCTGGCCGCCATGGACGCCGTGTTCCGGCAGTATGCCGCCACGCACGATGATGTGACCGGGGTGATTTTCCTGGACGCCAGCGGGGTGAACGTGGTGGACACTGCCACCTCGCAGCGGTTGTATTTCCAGGATCGGGACTATTTCAAGGCCGGGCAGCAAGGACAGCCTTTTATTACGGACATTTTCATCGGGCGCACCTCGGGCAAGCCAATCATCATTTTTTCCGCCCCGGTGCACGTGAACGGGCGGTTTTTGGGGGTGATTACCACGCCGGTACGGCTGGCCACGGTGGATGGCCTGCTGAACATGCTGCGCATCGGCCGCCAGGGCAGTGCGGCGCTGCTGGACAGTCAGGGCGCCTGGTATGCCGGCGCAGGGACCGGCCTGGACGCGGTGTCGGAACAAAGCACCCGGCGGAGCGAATTCATTCCCAAGGAAGTCCTGCGAACCTGCCTCGACCAAGATACGGTGATCCCGACGACCAATGCGCAGGGCCAGCGGGCCCTGGCGGCCGCCCTGAGCATCAACAACGGCAGGTGGGTGCTGGCGGGACAGCTGCCCCTGGTGGACGTGCTGCAAGAATACACCGCCTTCCTGCTGATGGCCCTGCTGGGCGGCGGGGTGACCCTGGCGATCCTGACGCCGTTTTTGTTGCGGCTCATCCACTCGCTCGAACGCCCCATGCAGGATCTGGCGGAAATGGCCAAGCATATGGCCGAGGGGCGCTTTACTTCCGAATGCCCGATGCTCAGGACCCACAAGTCGGAGCTATGGGAAGTGCGGGTGCTCACCGACGCGTTTTGCCGCATGCAGGAAATGGTGGGCGAAAGCGTGGACAGCCTGAAGCGGATGACCATCACCGACCAGCTGACCGGCTTGTACAACCGGCGGCATCTGCTGGAAGAAGGGCGGCGCATTGTGGATGTCTGCCTGCGCGGCGGTCGGGAGTGTGTCTGCATCATGGCCGATGTGGACCGCTTCAAGCAGGTCAACGACACCTGGGGGCATGAGGTGGGCGACACCGTGCTGCAGCTGGTGGCAGACGCCTTGCAGCATACCTGCCGGAACTCGGATGTGGTGGCCCGGTTTGGCGGGGAGGAAATCGTCATCGTGGCTCCCAACGCAGGGCTCAAACAGGGGCTGGAGCTGGCCGAACGCTTGCGGGCCGCCGTGGAGGCCCTGGTTCTTGAGGTGGGCGGGGAGCGTGTGCCGCTGACCATGAGTTTTGGCGTGGCTGCCTGCATTCCGCCTTCCGGAGCGCACGACGCACTGACTGCCGAACTCGTGCTGCATGACACCTTACGCCGGGCGGATGGGGCCATGTATGCCGCCAAGCAGGCCGGGCGCAATCAGGTGAAAGCCGGATGAGGACAGCGTGCAGCATCAGACCGCATGCGTATTGAAAGCCGAAATCATTCACTTGCCTTGAACCGGGGAACGTGCCAAGGATGCGGCCATGTTTGCAGCTGCATCCTTCGACCTTGCCCTCTTCTGTGCCCAGGCAGCAGCCATTGTGCTGGAAGCCATGCCCTTTTTGCTTGCAGGCTCCTTTCTTGGCGCCTGTGTGGACGCCTGGCTCACCCCCGAGCGCGTGGCCCGGTATGTCCCTTCCAGCCCCGTGGGCAGTGTCTGCGCCGGGCTGTTTGCCGGAGCGCTTCTGCCCACCTGCGAATGCGGCGTGGTGCCTGTGGTGCGCCGGCTGCTGGCCCGCGGCGTGCCTTCCGGGGCGGCCTTCGGCTATCTGCTGGCCGGGCCGGTGGTCAACCCGGTGGTCATCGCCTCCACCTGGTTCGCCTTCAAGGGGGATTGGACCATGGTCGCCGCGCGCCTGGGCATGACCCTGGTGACGGCCGGCTGCACGGCCGGGGTGCTGGCGGGCATTGCGCCGGGTCTGGCCGTGCGGGGTAATGGTGCTGCGGCTGCGGCCTGCGGCTGTGGCTGCGGGCACGAGCATGGGCATGGTGACGCCTGCGGCGATCCGGAATCCGCCGCCCTGCCGCGCTGGGCGCGTCTGGCCCGGGCCACGGCGAGGGAGTTCATCGCCATGAGCCAGTTTCTCGTCCTGGGGGCCCTGGCGGCATCGGCCTTTCGCAGCTTTGTCCCCGGCACGGTGGTGCAGTCCTTTGCGGACAGCCTGCCCCTGGCCGTGTTCGGGATGATGGGCCTGGCCGTGCTGCTCTCCATCTGCTCCGAGGCCGACGCCTTTGTGGCCGCCAGTTTTTCCACCTTCCCCTGGCCGGCCCTGGCGGCGTTCACGGTCATCGGCCCCATGCTGGATCTGAAGCTCATCCCCATGTTCTGGGCTTCATTTCACCCCCGGGTGGCGCTGGTGCTCACGGTGTTGCCGCTTGTGCTTGTGAGTCTGCTTTCCCTGTGCCTGGGGTTGTTGTGGGGAGGGAGTTAACCATGACCACATCCACGCTGCGCACGGGGGTTCGTGTGTGGGGCCGGCTGGAGGCCCTGGTGTTCCTGGTCCTGGGCGGCTGGGGACTGCAGTTGTTTTTCTCCAATGAATTCTGGCTGTTTCTGCATCCGCGCTTCGAGTGGCTCCTGGCAACTTCGGCTGGAGTGTGCGTGTTTTTTGGGATGCTGCTTTTGCTGCGACCCATGCCCCGACCGCACTGGCGGGGCATGATCAGCCTGCTGCTGACCGTGACCCTGGGGATGATCGGGCAGCAGGGACTGCGCTCTGGCGCCGCGACCACGGAACCCCTGGCCCGGGCTGCGGACGAGGCTCCCGAGGTCTTTACCTACGATGGCCGCGACTACCTGCCCCTGAATCTGGCCGAGCTGTTCCTGCTTTCGGAAAACGGCAACGCCGCCACTGCGGACCCCGAGGCGCGCTACGCCATGCAGGGCATGCTGCTGCCGGACCCGGCCGGCATGGCCCCGGCAGTGCTGCTGCGCCTGCAGATCGTCTGCTGTCTGGCCGACGCCGTGGGGGTGGGGTTCCGGGTGGAAGGGGGCAAGCTGCCGCCGCCGGATGGCCGCTGGGTACGGCTGCTGGGCCGGCTCCGGCCCGTGACCGAGGAGATGGCCCGCGCCGCGGAAAAGCCGGCCCAGTTTGAAGGCGTCTTTGTGACTGTCGTGGCCCCCGGGCATGTCTTTGTGGTGGAGGAGGCCCAGTCCATCGAAGCCCCGGCCATGCCCTTCATCGCGGACATGCGCATGGAACCGCCCTTCGCCTACTAGGGCCTGTCTCCAAACCATCGCGGCCAGATGAGGCATGAAGCGATGGTGACCACGGCCCGGAATGTGACTTTGGGTGTTTCGTAGCGGGTGGCGGTTTTCCTGAACTCTTTGAGTGTACAGAAAATACTCGGCCAGTGCCGCTTTTTGTGAAAGGAGGTTCGGGGGAAAACCTCTCTTCATAAAGGTGCCTCCCCCGAGCCGTCTTGTTCCCAATCAGCATGCGTTCACCAGCGCTAACATGCACTCGCCTGGCGATTTCGCCGCCGATGGCTGCGCGACTACACCGGGCAATCCGCATCCCTGGTGGAGCCTGGCCCGGCCAGCGGGCGGAAGCATTTCTTGCCGGCCCGGCAGATGGGGCAGAGCCAGTCTTCCGGCAGATCCTCAAACATGGTTCCCGGTGGGATTTTCCGCCGCTTGTCGCCCTTGTCCGGGTCGTAAATGTAGCCGCAGTTCACGGTCTGGCATTGCCACATGTCTTCTGGTCTGGCCATGTCTGTCCCCTCTTCAAGGTACCGTTGCGATTCGTGGTCCGGCCCCGCGGGAAGCGGGCATTGTCACAGCTTACGGATGCCGCCGGGGAAGTCAAGCTGCCTGCGGAAGTGGCGGCACATTTCCCGCCATCCGCGTGCCGGACGCGATGATGCATTGTCTCAGACGGGCAAACAGGATATGGTGGCGGCCTTCACACGTCTTAAGGAATGACACATGCCCAAAACTATTCAAGAAATCAACGAAAAGATCAAGGCCGGCAAGGCCGTGGTCCTGGATGCCGAAGAAATGATCCAGGCCGTGCAGGACCTGGGCGTCAAGAAGGCGGCCGAAACCGTGGACGTGGTGACCACGGGCACCTTCTCTCCCATGTGCTCCTCGGGGATGCTCTTCAACTTCGGCCAGGAGCCGCCGACCATCAAGGCCTCCTCGGTCAGCCTGAACAGTGTGTCGGCCTATGGCGGTCTGGCTGCCGTGGACGCCTACCTCGGCGCCACGGAACTGCCCAAGGACGACCCGCTGAACAAGGTCTACCCCGGCCAGTTCAAGTACGGCGGCGGTCATGTCATCGAGGACCTCGTGGCCGGCAAGCAGGTGCGCCTCAAGGCCAAAGGCTACGGCACGGACTGCTACCCCCGGCGCGAGCTGGAGAAGCTCGTCACCCTGGCCGACCTGCCCTCCGCCCAGCTCCTGAACCCCCGTAACGGCTACCAAAGCTACAACGTGGCCGTGAACCTGGGTTCCAAGATCATTTACACCTACATGGGGCCCGTCAAGGCCAAGCTGCGCAACGCCAACTACGCCACGGCCGGCTGTCTTTCCCCGTTGTTTAACGACCCGCTCTTCAAAACCATCGGCCTGGGGACCAAAATCTTCCTGGGCGGCGGGGTGGGCTGGGTTCTGGGTGCGGGCACGCAGCACAACCCCTCGCCCAAACGCACCGAGCGTGGCATCCCCCTCTCCGCCGCCGGCACGCTGATGGTCCGCGGGGACATGAAGGGCATGCAGCCCCGGTACCTGCGCGGGGTGTCCTTTGTGGGGTATGGCTGCTCCCTGGCCGTGGGGCTGGGCATCCCCATCCCCATCCTCAACGAGGAAATGGCCTTCTACACCAGCGTGCGCGATGAAGACATCCCCATGCCGGTCAAGGATTACTCCCACGACTACCCCCAGGGCGTGCCCCGCGTGCTCAAACACGTGACCTACGCCGAGCTCAAGACCGGGACCATCGAGGTGGAGGGCAAGTCCGTGGCGGCCGTGCCCCTGACCAGCTGGGTGCTTTCCAAGGAAATCGCCCAGACCCTCAAGCAGTGGATCCAGGGCGGGCAATTCACTCTGACCGAAGCCCAGGAGCTTCTGCCGGCGGGCTGATGGGCGACGACGTGCTGGATGCCAAACTCGAGCGGCTGCGGGAGGCGCTGACCCTGCGCACTCCCGCGCTGCTCGCCTGTTCCGGGGGGCTGGACTCCCGGTTCCTGGCGCACATGGCGCGCCGCTGGAATCTTGACGTTGCCGCGGTCTTCGTCACCGGCCCGCACCTGACGCCGCAGGAAATCGCCTATGCCAAGGATTGGATTGTCCGCAGTGGCATGCCCCTGCACCTGCTGCAGTTCAACCCCCTGCACGACGAACACGCCCGCCAGAATCTGCGGGACCGCTGCTACCACTGCAAACGGGCCATCTTCACCCGCATCAGGCTGCTGGCAGAAGACCTCGGCCGGCCATACGTGCTGGATGGCACCAACTTTTCCGATACCCAGCTCTTCCGCCCCGGCAGCACCGCGCTCAAAGAGCTGGATATCATGAGCCCCATGGCCCTGGCAGGCCTGGAAAAAGCGGATATCCGCACCGCTGCCCGGCAGACGGGGATGGAACTGCCGGATCAGCCTTCGCGCTCCTGCCTGATGACCCGCCTGGACTACGGCATCGTCCCCACCGAGGCCCTGCTGGCCCGCCTGGCCCTGGCCGAAGATGCGCTGGCCCGCCTGGGCCTGCGGCAGTTCCGGGTTCGCATCTCCCCCCCGCTGCCCGGCGAAGGCGGGATGCTGCGTTACGCCCTGCACATTGCCCAGGAGGAACAGGACCGCTGGGTCCGGATCCGGGCCCAAGGGGTGGCGGCCTTGCGGCTGGAAGGCTTTTTCCCCTGCAAGGTCCGGCTGGTCGACTCGGTGCATGGGTTTTTTGACGGGCCGCCCCGACCAGATGCGGAAAAAAAATCTGGACAAGATACGGATGAGTAGGCTAGTCTCAATCTTTTCCATTCACATTCTGAGCGATCCACAAAGGAACACCCATGGGCGCGCATAAAAAGATTGAACGCAAAAAGGAAATTGACCGCCGCCGGCATCGCCGCAAGGAAAGCCTCAAGGCTCGCATCCGCGAAGCCAAGGCTGCTGCCGCCAAGGCCAAAGCCTAATCTTCGCCCGAGACGCTCCGCTTTTTTTTGCGTTTTCAGGGGGATTCCCGCAGCAGGCGGGGATTCCCCTTGCCTCTGTTGCAAGACGGACCCTGCGATTCGTGGTAGCTCTTGCGTGTCAGTAGGTTAAAAAAACTCTAGAGGGGCGTGCGCGGCGGCGGTTGCAGTGCATCCGGTGCGGATCGGGTGCGTTTGTGTTTGGCCCGGTTAATGCATCGTCCCCTCCCAGGAAAAGCTGACGGGTGCGCCGGCGGGATCGGGCGGTTGCCGAGAATTGACAATCTCGTGCAGGCTGCTTAGAGGTTCTCCCCTGAGCACGTGTTGTATAGTTGGAGGGAGTCATGCCAATTTACGAATACCGTTGTCAGGATTGCGAGCAGATTTTCGAAGAGTGGCAAAAGGATTTTCAGGAGCGCGAAGTGCCCTGCCCGGTGTGCGGGGCCAAGGCCGAGCGGCTTATTTCCAGCACCTCCTTCATTCTGAAGGGCTCGGGCTGGTATGTGACCGACTATTGCAAGCGCCCGGGCTCCAGCGCCCCGGCGCCTGCGGCCGAGGCCTCCGGCGCGGGTAATGGCGCTGCCAATGGTACGGGCAATGGCGAGAGCAAGCCTGCCGCGCCCGCTCCCGCAGCTGCCTCCCCGGCTCCGGCTGCCGCGTCTGCCAGTGCTGCGGCGGATTAATCGCAGCACGCCTCGCCTCGCTTTCGTTACGGATCGGGCCGCGACCGCAGTATTGCAGCCGCGGCCCGATTTTTCATGGGAGTCCCATCTATGCTCGACCGCTATAGTCGTCCCGTCATGCGTGCGCTCTGGTCCCCTGCCGCCCGGCTGCAGGCCTGGCTGGACGTGGAACTGGCCATCTGCGAGGCCTGGCATGCTGCCGGTGTCATCCCGGCCGAGGCCATGGCCGAAATTCGCGCCAAGGCCAGCTTCGAGATCGACCAGGCCTTCGTGGACCGCGTGCTGGAAATCGAAGAGACCACCCGGCACGATGTGATCGCCTTCCTGACGGCCCTGGAAGAGCGCGTGGGGCCGGCGGCCCGGTTCATCCACCTGGGCTGCACCTCCTCGGACATTGTGGACACGGCCAACGCCGTGCAGCTGGCCCGGGCCGGGGCCGTGCTGGAGGAAGGCTACGTCCGCATCCTGGGTGTGCTCAACAAGATGGCGCATGCCCACAAGGGCGTGCTCTGCATGGGCCGCACCCACGGCGTGCACGCCGAGCCGACCTCTTTCGGGCTGAAGATGGCCGGTTTCTATGCCGAATTTTCCCGCCATCATGAGCGGTTCCAGCAGGGACTGGCCCAGATTCGCGTGGGCAAGCTTTCCGGGGCCGTGGGCACGTACACCCACCTGAGCCCGGCCATTGAGGCCGATGCCTGCGCCCGCCTGGGCCTGGGCGTGGATCCCATCTCCACCCAGATTGTCCAGCGCGATCGGTATGCCCAGTTTTTCACCGCCCTGGCCCTGACCGGTGGCGGGGTGGAGCGGCTGTGCGTGGAGCTGCGCCATCTGCAGCGCACCGAGGTGCTGGAAGTGGAGGAAGGCTTTGGCAAGGGGCAGAAAGGCTCCTCGGCCATGCCGCACAAGAAGAACCCCATCAGCGCCGAGAACATGAGCGGTCTGGCCCGGGTGCTGCGCGGCAACGCCCTGGCAGCCATGGAGAACATGGCCCTCTGGCACGAGCGGGATATCAGCCATTCCAGCGTGGAACGCATCATCATGCCCGATTCCACCGGCCTGCTGGATTACATCCTGCATCGTCTTTCCGGCGTGCTGGAGCGTCTGGTGGTCCGCAGCGACAACATGCGCCGCAACATGGACGCCTCCTTTGGCCTCTACTTCTCCCAAAAGGTGCTCACCGCGCTCATCGAAAGCGGCATGCCCCGGCAGGAGGCCTACGCCATGGTCCAGAAAAACGCCATGCAGAGTTGGGAAACACGCACCAGCTTTCCGGATCTCGTCCGCAAGGATCCGGCCATCACGGCCCGCCTCCCGGCCGAGGCGCTGGACGCCCTGTTTGATCCCGCCGCCTGCCTGACCCATGAATCCACCGTCTTCGCCCGCGTGTTCGGGGAATAGGAGATACCGCAATGTCCTCGACCACCATGCAGGAACTCAAGGTCCGGCTGGCCCGGCTGCTGATCGAAAAATCGTACAAGGAAGGGGACTTTACCCTGACCTCGGGCCGCAAGTCAGACTATTATTTTGACTGCAAGCAGACCGCCCTGCATCCGGAAGGCGCGTATTTGCTGGGCCGGCTCTTTTTGCACCTGCTTGAGGGCGAGGCTGTGGACGCCGTGGCCGGCATGACCCTGGGCGCAGACCCGCTGGTGACGGCTGCCAGCATGGCCTCCTTCATGGCCCAGGACGGCACCCTGCCCGATCCCGCTCCGGCCAAGGCCTGGCCGGCCTGCATCATCCGCAAGCAGAGCAAGGGGCACGGGACCAATCAATACCTGGAGGGCCTGGGCAACCTGCCTGCCGGCTGCAAGGTGGCGCTGCTGGAAGATGTGGTGACCACGGCCGGGACACTTTTGACCTCCATTCAGCGGGTGCAGGACGCCGGCTTTATCGTGAGCGCCGTGGCCACCGTGCTGGATCGGGAAGAGGGCGGTCGGGAGAACCTGCGCAACGCCGGGTTTGAACTCAAGGCGCTCTTTACCCGCAACGAGCTGAAAACACTGGGGCTTGGGACGGCTGACGCCTGAGGGGGCGCAACAACATCCCGTCTTGGTTGACATTCCCGCACCACCTGAGATAGGGGAAAACCAGGGGTGCTGTGTATGCAGAGGTAGATCCTCATGCCCGGAGCCTCTTGCCAGCAGCCCATGTGCTGCGATATGCAAAAGAAATGTGCCTTCGGTTTCGTTGGTAAGGCGTAAGCCATGACGTGTTGTGAGCGGGTGTTTGAGTCGATATAGACATGGCCGCTTCTGGTGAGGTGGTGTGGTTCTGCAAGTTGGCCCGGAGGGGTGGCCAATGCGGGGGAAGATGCACGCAGCATTGTTCACAGTTTGCAGGCCTGCTCGCCGCGCGGGTGCCGTCAGGCGCCGCGCAGGGCGAATTGCCTTGCTGGTTGCGCTGGTTTTGTCATCTGCCGTGCCTGGTCCTGCCACTGCGCAATCTCGCGTGGCGGGGCAGGTGTTGCAGGGCGGGGAATCTGGCGTGGCGGCTGCCGCCCCTGGCGCAGGGGCCGTCATTGCCGTCAGTGCGGGCACGCCGCAGGGGTGGATGGCGCAGTTTGCCGGCAATCCGGCGGGTCCGCCACAGTTCCTTGCCGTGAACAAACAGGCGCAGGAGCTATACGTTTTCGAGCAAAAAAGCCCGCTGGCCATGGTGGAAAAGCTCTCCTGCACCACTGGCGAACGCGAGGGCGACAAGTTCGTTGAAGGCGATCTCAAGACCCCCGAGGGTGTGTATTTCATTCAGACCCGCTTGAGTTCCGGGCTGGATTATAATGATTACGGTACCCTGGCCCATACGCTGAACTACCCCAATCCCGTGGACCGCCTCAAGGGCAAGACCGGTGGCGGCATCTGGATTCATGGCCGCGGCCATGATATCACCCCCCGGGAGACCAAGGGCTGCGTGGCGCTGAACAATCCGGTTATTTTGGAGTTGGACAAGCGGCTTTCCCGCAACATGCCCGTGCTCATCGCGCATGATGTGGCCTGGCAACCCGTGGAAACCAACCCTGCCGACTCCATCAAGCTGGTGCAGCGGGTGGAGGAGTGGGCCCAGGCCTGGGAATCCCGTTCCCCGGCTTTCTTTGATTTTTTTGACGGCGAGCGGTTCTCCAAGTCCGGCGACGAATCCTTCCAGGCGTTCCGGGCGAACAAAGAACACCTGTTCAAGAGCCTGCCCTGGATTCAGGTCCGCACGCACAATGTCCGTGCCCTGCCGGGTCCGGATTACTGGGTCACCTGGTTTGAGCAATACTATCGCTCCCCCTCCCTTTCCAGCGGCGGGGTCAAGCGGCTGTATTGGATGAAAGACAAGGCCGGGGCCTGGCGCATTGTGGGCAATGAGTGGATTGATGCGGATGGCGAGTCGCTGCGCGGCATGGAAGCCCGGTATCTCCTCGATTCCCTGCAGCAGATGCGCGAACTCGTGGACGCCTGGCGGGACAGCTGGCGCAAGGCCGATGTGGAAGGCTACCTGCGCTTTTACGATGACAGCGCCAACCAGGGTGGCCGCTATGGCAAACAGGCCATCAAGGAGCATAAGCTCTCCATCTGGACCGACAAGCGCCCCACCAAAGTGGAACTCGGGCCCCTGGATCTGAAGCTGCACCCCCGCGGGCTGGAAGTGGCCTTTTCCCAGGAATACGAGGACGCCAAAGGCTACAAGGACAAGGGATATAAAACCCTCGTCGTCCAGCCTGCCGACGGCGGCTGGAAAATTGTCGAAGAGGACTGGAGGGCCATGTAGCCCGCCGGAAACGAAGGGCTCAAGGCGTTCTCACCGCATGTCTTCCAAAAGCTACAATGTCATCCTTATGCGGGATGACGCGCATGTCCGCAGGTTGCGCATCAAGCCCATCTGGCTCAAGCTGGCGGTGTATCTGCTGGCGTGCATCGTCCTGGTGGCTGCCGTCAGCTGCTGGCTGGTGGTGAAACTGTGGTCCGAGCACGGCGCCCTCATGGACGAAACGCTCATGCTGCGGCGGCAGGCCCACGAAAACACCGTGGAGCTGCAGCGGCTCAAGAACATGGAGCGCATGCTCAAGTCTGCGGATCCCTTGGGGCAGCAGTCCGTCCTCGAAAACCTGATGGACCCCTCAGGCGAGGCTGCCCAGTCTGGCGACTCCTCCGGCGTGGATCTCAATGCCCTGCTCGGAGAAAAGAACACCGGCCGTGCGGTGATCAAACGCGTCTCCCTCTCCCAGGGCGACCTGGTGTGGAAGCTTTCCTTCGAGCTCTCCAATCCAGACCAGCAGCACGCGCTGGAAGGGCATTATCTCATCCAGATCGTGGGAACAGACGCCCAGAACCATGCCGTGACCCTGGAGAAAGAGCTGACCCAGTTTCAAATTTCCCGCTTCAAGAAAATCGAGGTCGAATTCACGCCGCCCTCAGACCTGCCAGCCTCGGAGATCTTCGGCTTGCGCCTGACCATCGACCAGAAGGACGGCCCCACGATCTACTCCAAAGTCTGGCAGATATCCTCCATCCTCAGCGTCTCGTAAGTTGAATCCGCCGGGTGCAGCATGGCGGTGTTTTTCTCGTATCCGTTGCGGCTGGTTGAGGCCGAGCCGAACTGGCCGGCCACCTTCCTGGCCCGGGGCGCGGCCCTGTCCGAGGCCTTGGGGCGCGAGGTCCGCTGCGGACCGGAATTCGGCTTCGACAGCCCCACCCTGCAGGCCATGCCGGCCTCCTGGTTCACCCGTCTCCGGCACACCCTGCGCTGCCACGGCCTGCCCTGCACCGTGCACCTGCCCTTTTGGGATCTGCATCCTGGCAGCTTTGACGACAACATCCTCGCCGCCACCCGCAAGACCCTCAGCCTGGCGCTGGATTGCGCCCTGCGGCTGGAGCCGGGCCATTGCGTGGCCCATCCCGCCTACACCAAGCACGTGCATCAGCTGAATGAACAAGAATTCATCCGTCGCAGCCTCGACACCTGGCTGCCCCTGGTGGCCTCCCTTGCCGGCGAAACAACACTGCTGTTGGAGAACACCCACGACGAATCTCCCCGCCTCCTTGTGGAGCTGCTGACCCGGCTGCGCGAGACCGGGCCTGGCGCTGCAGTTGGCCTCTGTTTTGACGTCGGGCATTGGTATTGCTTCAACGGCGGGGTTCGCAAGCAGGATTTGTCTGACTGGATCGCCGCCCTCGCCCCATGGATCCGCGCCTGCCACGTGCATGATAACGATGGCAGCGCAGACCAGCACCTCGCTCCCGGCTGGGGAACGATTCCCTTTGGCCGATTCTTTGCCGGGCTCTCCGGCCACAGCCTGACGCCCACCATTGTGCTTGAAGCCCACGGTGCGGATGCGATACAAGGCGCCATGCAGTTTCTGAACACTGCGGATGGCCCCTGGCAGGCCTATTTCTGACGTCGCGCGACAGCTTGCTGGCGGCGACGCTGCACGACGAGCCCAGACAGCGCAAAAGGCGGCGGGCATGGATGCAATGGAACGCAGGGCGGTGGTGGCTGGGCGCAAGACACAGCCGCGCAGCCGGTGGCGCGTGGTGGCCCTGGTGGTACTGGGGCTGGTGGCCGCGGCGCTGGTCGTGGGCTGGATGCTGCTGCGGCCGGAATCGGCCGTGCCCACCCCGGAGGACCATGCCGCGTTGCTGGCCGTGTTCGGCGGCACGACTGACCCAGGCCCTCCCCGGTATGCCGGGCGGGTGCGGCAGTCTTTTCATCTGCCCATGCGGGATGGCGTCGATATTGCCGTGGACTTGTACCTGCCTGCCGGGCTTTCCTCCGAAGTCAGAATCCCCGTCATTCTTCTCCCCACCCGGTACTGGCGCCGCTGGAACCTGCGCTGGCCGGCCTCGGCACTCACGGATGCCCCCCTGGCCACGCGCATGTTCACGGACTACGGCTACGCCGTGGTCAGCATCGACGCCCGCGGCACCGGCGCCTCCTTTGGCGTGCAGAACTACCCCTGGTCCAGTGACGAGATCGAGGATTATCTGGAAGTCCTGGACTGGGCCGTGCAACAGCCCTGGAGCAACGGCCGCGCCGGCGTGGCCGGGGTCTCCTATGGCGGCAGCTGCGCCGAGCGACTGGCCGCTGTGGGGCATCCGGCCCTGAAGGCGGCCATCGTCCAGTTTGCCCTGTATGACGTGTTCACGGACGTGGCCTATCCAGGCGGGGTCTTCAATTCCGGGTTTGTGGGCCGCTGGGGACGGTTCAACGAGGCCTTGGACAACGGCACCCTGCCCCAGGGCATGCCCTGGCTCGCCCGGGCCTTCGTGCAGGGGCCGGCTCCCGTGGACGGCCCGCAAGGGCCGCAGAAGCTCGCCCAGGCCTTATTGGAGCACGCGGACAATGCCGATATCTATCTGGCTGCCGCAGGGGCCTCCTCCCGCGACCAGACCGCGGTCACCGAACGCGGCGTGGCCGTGGCCATGGACGACTTCAGCCCGCACACAGCCTGGAAAAAAACCGGCCGGGCCCAGCGTCCGGCCGTCTACGCCTGGGGCGGCTGGTTCGACGGGGCGTATGCCCGCTCCCTGCTGCGCCGCTACTGCGAAGCCCCGGTGGTGCAACGGGCGGTGCTCGGTCCCTGGAACCATGGCGCAACAAAGGATGTGGATCCCTTTGCCGAGCGCGACGCCCCGGTCAGCCCCTCGCCACGGGTGCAGGTGCTGGAGCAGATCCGCTTTTTTGATTGGTATCTGAAAGATGTGGGCGAGCAGCCCGAGTCCGGCCTGCGTTATCGCCGTTTTGGTGAGGCGACCTGGCACACGGCAGCGCAATGGCCGGCCGTTTCAGCGCCTCAGGTGCTTCAGTTGCGGCAGGATGCGACCCTTGCGGCGCCGGACGTCGGGCGTGCGCAACCGGAAGTCGGCCACACGGAAGGCGCTGCCTCCGGCCCGGGCCGGATCCTCAAGCCAGGCCCCGCGCCCACGGGCGCGAACAACCGCTGGCGCACCCAGCTCGGCCGCGGGGATGTCTACTACCCGGATATGGGGGAACGCGCCGGCGAGCCCGGTCGCCTGTCCTGGACCTCAGCCCCCCTGGAACAGACGATGCTCCTGGAAGGCAGCCCGGTGCTGCGCACGGCCCTGTCGGTCAATGCCACGGACCTGTCCCTGTTTGCCTATCTGGAGGTGCTGACGCCAGAGGGCAAGGGCAGCCAGGGCAGCACGCCGCAGATGCTCACCCCGCGCATGCTCACCGAGGGCCTGTTGCGGGCCCTGCACCGCAAGGAGAAGCCCTGCGAGGCGCTGCAGGACCGCAATGCCAGCGCCACGGTCTGCACGGGCACGGGGGCCCTGCATTCCTACGTCAGGGCGGACATGGCCACCCTGACGCCGGGCGAACCTGCACAGATGGCCGTGCAGCTCCTGCCCGTGGCGGCGCGGCTCCCGGCCGGCTCCCGGTTGCGGCTGACGCTCACCACCTGCGACACCGGCCAGTTCACCTGCCAGCCCTTCGACAGCAATCCGGATGTGCTGATCCTGCCCGGTGGCGTCCTGGAGCTGCCCCTGGCCGAGGCCGCGCCGCTCGGCCCGGCCACTCAGGCGAATCAGGCCCAGTAGGTCACTCAGACGACTCAGGCTGACGGGACGCGTGTTCTTCGCGGGCCCCTGCGTTCAGCATGGCTTGCACGTCCCACGGGCCAGGCCAGCGGGGCAGGGAGAGGAATTCCCGGCCTTCCCAGGCCACGGCATAGGCATGCAGCAGCAGGCCGGGAGCCGGGGCACGGTCGCCGTACTTGCGATCTCCGACAATGGCATGTTTGCGGCTGGAGAGCTGCACGCGCAACTGGTGCGTGCGGCCGGTGTGCAGGGTCAGCAGCAGGAGCGAGGCATCCGGCCGGACCTTGACCGGCTCGGCCGTGGCCAGGGCAACCTTGCCGCGGCCGGCAGCGTGGTCCCGTCCGGCCCGCACCCGCTGTGAGTTGCCTTCCCAGAGCTTTTCCAGGCGGTCGGAAAGCACGGTCTCCTCGGCAAAGGGCCAGCGGCCGCGGACCCAGGCCAGGTAGGTCTTGCGGATGGTCCGGGTCTCGAAGGCCTCCAGCAACCGCGCCAAGCCCTGATAGGTCTTGCCCACCAGGAGCAGGCCGGCGGTGTCGCGGTCGATGCGATGGGCCGGCGCCGGGACAAAGGGGGCGTGGGCGTAGGCCGTGGCCAGACGGGTGGACACGGCGTCGCCATGGCCGGTGCCGGGCTGCACCGGCAGGCCGGCCGGCTTGTCGATGACCAATATTTCCTCATCCTCAAAGACAATGGGCAGGTCCAGGGTCACGGGCGCGGGTGCGGCCTGCTCGTCGGGCAGGTCCTCATCCACGGCAAAGGGCGGGATGCGCAGCACCTGGCCAGCCTTGAGGCGCTGGTAGGGCGTGGCGCGCTTGCCATCCACCCGGAGTTCGCCGGAACGCATCCAGCGCATCACCAGGCTGGTGGGCACGCCACGGCGCAGCCGGCGCTTGAGAAAGTTGAAGAGCTTCTGCCCGGCCTCGGCCTCGGTGACGGTCCACTGCTGTACGGGATACTGCGGCATAGGGATGAAAAAGCCCGGCCGCAGAGCACGGCCGGGCTGAAGTTGAATGATTGCGGGCCAGAGCTCCCGGGGCTGCCTTCTGTTACGGCGTTACAGGCGCTGCTGGAGGCCCCTACTGGGCGACGTGGAACGCGCCGTCCTTGACCTGCAACATGAGCATGGAGGCCTCGTCCAGGCCGTTGTGGTCTTCGGGGGTCATGGAGAACACGCCGGAGACCCCAACCACACCCTTGAGCTGTTCCAAAGCATCGCGCAGGGCGGCGCGGTCCGCTGTGCCGGCCTTTTCCAGCCCGGCCTTGAGCAGCAGGAGGGCGTCCAGGGCGTAGCCGGAGTGGGTGTTGATGGGGAATTCCTTGTCGTAGCCGTTGGCGGTGTAGTCGGCGATGAATTTCTTGATGACCGGCCGCTGCGGGTCGTCTTCAGACAGGGTTTCCGGGGCCATGAGCTTGGTGCTGGGCATGAGCGCGCCTTCGGAGGCAGCGCCGGCCAGCTCGATGAATTTGGGATCCGGCTGGCCGTGGCACTGAACCACCAGCCCGGCGTAATTGGGCAGGGCCTTGAAATTCTTCTGGGCAATGGCGCCGGAGGGGCCGATGACCCAGACCACCACGGCATCGGGGTTGGTCACGGTCAGCTTGAAGGCCTGGGCGGAGTAGTCGCTGTCCTTGGGGTCCAGGGTTTCCTTGGCCACGACGCTGAGCCTGTAGTTGGCAGCCTGGGCTTCCAGGTGCATCAGCCCGTCCTGGCCAAAGCCGTCCTGGGCGGTGAGCACCGCCACGGTCTTCAGGCCGCGGGCCTTGAGCAGGCTGTAAATCTTCTTCACGGCCGTCTCGGTGCGCTGGGGCACCTTGAAGGTCCAATGGAAGGGGCCGTACTTGCCGCCGGCGACGATGGCGTCCCCGCCCACGGTCATGATGGAGGGGATTTTCTGGGTTTCGGTGTACTGTTTGATGGCCATGCCGCCACCGGTGGTGGTGGGGCCGATGATGGCCAGGACCTGATCCTTTTCCACCAGTTGCCGTGCTTTCTGCAGGGCAATGTTGGGGTCGGATTCGGTGTCGTAGATGACCATTTCCAGCGGACGTCCCAGGATGCCGCCAGCATCGTTGATCTGTTTGACGGCCATTTCGGCCACCAGCCGGCTGGCCGTGCCGACAAAGGCCGACTTGCCGGAACTGGCGAAGAGGCCGCCCACCTTGATGGGTTCGGCGGCGAACCCGTGTGCCGGAACCATGAGCGCCACCAGCAAAGCCAGCGGTGCAATACGACGGAAAATGCTGCCCAGAACGCTGCGCATGGCCGAATCTCCTTGAAGGGATGGAATGGCTGTCTGTAGCACAGCCCGGGCCGGAAGGCTAGGCAGAGGGCGTGCCGGCCCGGCGAAGGCTGGTCAGCAGCCGGCGCGGCGAAAGCTGGCCCCGCATGGCCGGGCCGAGCACCAGCGCCACGGCCAGCAGCAGCCCCTGGACCAGGGAGCGCGCATCGCCGAGAAAGTCCAGCCTGGTCAGCAGGGCTTCCAGAATCACCACGGCCACCAGCGGGGAAAACAGCCGCCCCTGCCCGCCGATGACCAGATACAGGAGCGTTTTGAGCGAGAGGCCCAGATCGAACTGCCGCGGGCTGATGAAGCCGGCGTAGTGCCCGTACAGGCTGCCGGCCAGGCAGGAGAGGGCCGCGCCGATGGCAAAGGCCTGGGCGCGGATGCCGGGCCGGTTGATGCCACAGGAAGAGGCGGCCAGGGGATCTTCCCGGCAGGCCAGCAGGGCCCGGCCGGGCCGGGACGACTCCAACGCCGCATAGACGTAGGCCGCGCCGAAGAGGAGCAGCGCGAAGGCGATGAAATAGAACTGGTCGCCGGTCAGCGTTGCGCCGCCCAGGGCCTCGGGCAGACGCAGGGGCCAGGCGTTGACCATGCCTTCCGCCCCGCCACTCAGGGCCGGAAAGGCCAGCACCACATTGATGAAGATGCTGTGCACCCCCACCGTGGCCATGGCCAGAAAGCCGGAATGCAGCTGTTCCAGCGGGCGGGACACGGCCGCGCCCACGGCGGCCGTCAGCAGCGCTGCGGCCGGCAGAATCCACAGGCTGCCGCCGGGGTAATACTGATGCAGGATGGCCGAGAGATAGGCCCCCATGCCGCAGAATGCGCCCTGGGCCATGCAGACCTGTCCGCCGAGGCCCAGGCAGAAATTGAGGGCCAGCACGTTCAGGCACAGCAGCAGATGCTGGTTGACGGCCAGGAGCTCATAGGAAGGGGCCAGCAGGCCCACGGCGGCGAGCACGCCGAAAAATCCCAGAAAGCTCCATCCCCGTCCTTCGGCAAACACGCGGGCGGGCTGGATGGAGGGGAGCTGGACGTTATCTGGCCTGGGCATGCTTTTCTCCCAACGGCATGACCACCAGCAGCACGATGAGCAGCAGGAACGTCAGCGCTTCCTTGAGTTCGTTGCCGAATGTCAGCACCAGCCCGGCTTCCAGAATGCCCAGGAAGATGCCGCCCAGGAACACGCGTCCCAGGGAGGAATAGCCACCCACGGTGGCAGCCACAAAGCCCTTGAGCCCCACGGCAAAGCCCATGTCGTGCCGGAGCATGGTCTGCGGCCCCACACACAGGGCGGCCAGGGCGGCCAGGGCCCCGGAAAGGGCAAAGCAGATGGCATAAGTGCGGATGGGATTGACCCCCTGCAGCGTGGCGGCCAGGGGGTGCATGGATACGGCCCGTACCGCCGTGCCCGTGCGCGTGTGCCGCAGAAAAAGATGCAGGAGCACGCCGGCCGTCAGGGACAGGACCAGCGCCGTGACCGTGTCCTGCGAAAAATACAGCGCGCCCAGACGCAGATCCGGCAGGGGAGCCATGCGCGGCAGGACCACCGGCTGCTTGCCCCAGATGAGAATGGCCAGACCCTGCCAGATGAGGCTGGCGGCCACGGTGAGCATGAGCTGGCGCAGCGGGTGGGCGCGCATGGTCAGGCCCAGGGTGGTGGCGTACAGGAAGATGCCCAGCAGAAAGCCCCAGAGGCAGGCAGCCAGAATGCCCAGGGTCCAGTGCAGATGCAGGGCCTGGACGAGTGAAAGAATTCCCAGGCCGGAGAGCAGCAACAGCTCGCCCTGGGCGAAGTTGATGAGCTTGGAGGCGTTGTAAATGAGGCAGAAGCCCAGGGCCATCAGGCCATAGACCGCCCCCAGCGCCAGGCCGGATGTGACTGCTTGCGCAAGATACAGACTGAACATGTCCCGCTGGGATTAGACGGCGCGGCGCAGTGCGTCAAGATCTGCGCCGGGGCGGCGAGGGCGTCGGGCAAAAAAAAAAGCGCCCCCCGAAGGGGGCGCTCCACTGCACGCGGCAGGCTACTCGGTCAGGCGGCTGGTTGGTTCGCCGCTGAACTCCTGGTCGATGGCCCGGTCGGACTGGGACATATCCAGCGGATAGACCAGCACGATGGACTTGCGGTTGTTCAGGCCCAGGGCGCCGGGGTGGGTGTTCACGAGCACGTAGAGGTCAGTGATGCCGTCGTTGTTGATGTCGGTGATGCCGTAATCAACCACCGAGCCTTTGATGCTGCGGGTCTTCCAGACCAGGTTCATGCCCACGCCGTCCCAGTACAGGGAGTGGATTTCGCCCTGGGGGAAGTAGCGGTAGCGCTGGAAGAACTGGGCGGCCATGGAGATGGGCCGGTTGACCAGCAGTTCGTAGCGGTTGTCGCCATCCATGTTGAAGGGCACCATGCGCATAGGGATGTAGTACTTGTCGCGCATGAGAACTTCGTCTTCGAAGCCTTCGGGCATGATGTCCTCGAACATGCCCACAAAGGAGCCAAAGTAGGGCTTGTCGGTCCGGGCCTGACGTTCGCCGGTATCGGTGAAGACGAGGATGTAGTCATCCTTGTCCACCACAAGCATCTTGTAGCCGTCAGGCTGGGGCAGGTAGCCCAGGTTGAAGACGTTGGCCTGGTCCGGAGCAAAGAGCATGGAGCCGAGGTCAAAGCCGTTCTGCGAGGGGATGGCTTCGTAAATGCCCTTGTCAAAGAGCTTCTGGCGGCCGGGCTTCTGGGCATAGAGCTTGGCCTCGAAGCGGGGGGGCGTGTTGATGGCGTTCAGGTAAAGCTTGATATTATCCTTGATCAGATTCAGCTTGCTGCCGTCGAAGGAAAGGACGTAGCTGCGCGGCTCGTACTTTTCGTACTTGTCGTGGTTGCCGGCCTTGGTGGTGCGCACGGCGCTGACGATGATTTCCTTGCGCTTGTCGTTGTTGTAATCCACCGCGCTCACGTGCAGGTTGGAGAGGCTCACCGGCGCTTCATAGACGGCAATCTGCTTCAGGGTCATGTCCGTATCGAAGTGATAGGCGTAGACCTTGGTGTCGTCGATGATGATGATCTCGCGCTTGCCGTCGCCATCAAAGTCGTCGGCAATCATGCCGGCCGAGGCGAAAGCCAGGCTTTGCGAACGCAGGCGGCCTTCGGACTGGGAGTCCCCGGCGTAGCGGAACTGCGGGTTAAGGTAGAATTCCTTGCTCTGATCCGCCTGGTTGTGCACCAGCGCCGGGTTCATGGCGTTGACCTTTTCCGTGGCCTTGCCTGCATCGCTGCTGCTGGCAGGGGCCGTGCCGGAGGCAGAGGTGCGGCCAAAGGCCTCGGCGCTCAGCTTGCGGGCAATGCCCTCCAGGGAGGGGATCAGGTTATCCAGCTTCACGGTGCCACTCTGGGGCCATTGGCCGCCCTTGGCATCCATGGCGCGCAGGTCGATGCTGGCATCGTTGCCCATCACGGTCACGCTGCCCCAGATCAGGTAATCGGCCCGCAGCCGTCCCAGCAGCTCGCGGCCCTTTTCGGGGGTCATGTCCTTGGCGGCGGGCAATTCCGCTGGCAGCTGGGCCATGGGGCGGGCATGGTCCTTCCAGTACAGACGGGAAGAAAGCATGTCCTGCAGGCCCTTGGACAGATACTGGTACTGTTGCGGGCCGTTCACGGAAAAGGGCAGCACCGCAAAGGTTTTTTCCGCGGCCTGGGCAGCGGTCGCAAACAGGGCGCCGCACATAGCCAGGATGAAAAGCCCCGCGAGACGCTGAAGCAGTCGCATAGAGACTCCTTGCAAAGACGGAAAGAAGGCAGGAAAGGGTTCTTGCTTATGTAAGTCGAACCAGCCGGACTATCAAGGCGCAATAGTCCATCCTTGCGCTGCCGTCCAGAGGCAACGGCCCGCCACGGATTACGAAGTGGCAAGGATGCCTGTTTGAAATGTGAAAGATTGACAAGTTGCCGGTGGGGCGGCATGCCTCCAGAAGCCATGAAACACCCCGTCTCTTCTCCGGAACGCAGCTCCGGCCGGACCTTCCGCTTTGTGGGGCCGGCCCGGGAACGCTTGGCCGTGGCCGGTTTGCTGGCTGCGGAAGGGCTGCCCTGGGAGCCGCTGCCCCTGCATGACATCGCCGCCCGCGCCCTGGCCGAGCCCATCCCCCTGGGCCGGACCCTGGCCGCGCGCTTTGGAAGAATTTACATTCAGGACGCCTCCTCCATGCTGCCGCCGGTGGTGCTGAACCCGCCGCCAGGGGCCATGGTGCTGGACATGTGCTCCAGTCCCGGCTCCAAAACCGGCTTTCTCTCCGAGCTGGTCGGCCCCACAGGCTGTGTGGTGGCCAACGAGCCCAATCCCGAGCGCCTGGCCACCCTGCGGCGGACCTTGCTGGAAACGCAGCGCCTCAATGTCGTCACCTGCCGGCATGAAGGGCAATCCCTGCCTCTGCCGGACCATTTTTTCAGCCATATCCAGTGCGATCCGCCCTGCAGCGGCTGGGGCACGGTGGAGAAGCATCCCAAGGTCGCAGCCCTCTGGAAAGGGGACAAGGTCGCCCCCCTCGTCGGCCTCCAGCGGCTGCTGCTGAGGGAGGCCGCCCGGCTGCTGGCTCCCGGCGGCCGGCTGGTCTATTCCACCTGCACCACCAATGTGGAGGAGAACGAGCGTCAGGTGGCCTGGGCCCTGGAGACGCTGCCCCTGGAGCTCGCCCCCGTGACGCCGCCGCCGGGCTTTGTATTCAAAACCCCGGAGCCGCCCTTTGGCCCGCAGGACTGCCTGCTGGTGGATGGCGAGGAAAGCCGCGCCCAGGGCTTTTTTCTGGCCTGCTTCACCAAGCCGGGGGCGCAGGAGGGGTGCAGGGACGATGCCGCCCTGCCCCAGTGCGGCGAGCCGCCACCGGGCATGCCTGTCTCGCCCCTGCTCGTGCGCGCCGCCGGGGCCAGCCCCGAGGCCTGGGATGGCGAAGTCTATGATTTTTCCGGCAGCTGCCACCTGCTGCCACGCCTGGCCCTGGCCCGGCTGCCCGCGGCCCTGCGCTGGCAGGCGGTGCCCATGGGGCGCTTGACCGCCAAGGGCCTGGCGATGCATCCTCGCGCCTGGAGCCTTCTGCCCCAGGGGCCGGATGGACTGGCACAGGCAGAGGCCGCCGGCCTGCCATGCGTCGTGGCCAGGGAACCGGCGGAGTTGACCGGTCTTTTTGAAGGCCGGGCCCTGCCCATGCCCACCCTTCCGCCCGGCCAGGGCAAGACACGCGCCGCAGGGTTGTGGTATGGAGACCTGGCGTTGGGGTGGCTCCAGGCCAAAGGCTCCCGGGCGCTGTGGACAGCCCGCTGAGTTTCCGGATGGCCAGCACCCCCGGCGTCCCTTTCATTTTCCATTTGCCAAGGACATTCCATGATTGGCGTGATGCGCAGGCTTAAGCGTTTCTTTACTGCCCCCAGCAAACGGGCCTTTGTGCTCACCCTGGACCACGGCGCCAGCGATGGCATGCTTCCCGGCCTCATGCACATGACCACGCTGCTGGAGGCCATCGGCCAGCCGCCGGCGCAGGGGCTGGTGCAGGGGGTGGTGCTCAACCGCGGCATGGCCCGGGCCTACGCCACCAAGGTGGACCCTGCGGTGCAGGTGGTGGTCCAGCTCTCCGCCGGTACCAAGCACGGCCTGCCTACCTATATGAAGAGTCTGGTCTGCAGCGCGGCCGAAGCCCTGCGCGTGGGCGCGGACGCCGTGTGCATCCATATGAATATCGGCAACGACCTGGAAGACCGCATGCTCACGGATTTCGGTTCGGCCTGCGAAGACGCCCACCAGCTGGGTCTGCCGGTCATGGCCGTGATCTACCCCCGCGGCGGACAAATCGTGAACGAGCGCGACCCCAGCCTTATCGGTCATGCCATCCGGGTGGGCGGCGAGCTTGGGGCAGATCTCGTCTGCGCGCCCATGCCCCTGGATCCACGGTCCTTTGCCGACGCCGTGGAGAGCTGCCCGGCGCCGGTGCTGGTGGCCGGCGGCGCGGCGCGTTCGGACTTCGAGCAGTTTCTGGTCGAATTGAACGTGGCCCTGGAGTGCGGCGTCATGGGCGCCTGCGTGGGCCGGAACATCTTCCAGCATCCTGACCCCATCCGGGCCCTGGGGCTGGTGGCCGCCGTGGTGCACGGCCCCGAGGCTTTGCGGGGCATGACGGCAACAGAGCCGGAACCGACGTCAACGTAGGAAGGGGGCCGCAGGGCCCCTTTTTGGGGGAGATGCGTTCTGCTCCTGTTTTCCCCCTTGCCTGACTGTCTGCCTCAGCTTTCTTCCCGCATGGTCTTGATGGCCTGGTTGTACGCAGCAAAGACATCTTCGCGGTTGAGCATGCCCAGGAGCAGCGGCACGGCCTTGAGCCCGCCATCCGGGGCTTCCGCGGGCGGCAGGGCCGGCAGCACCGGGATCTGGCTGACGTTATGGCCCACAAAGGCCAGGAGCGCCGTGTACAGGTCATCCTCGGGTGTCAGGGTGCTCACGGGCCTGAGCGGCAGGTCGCGCACCAGGATGAGGTCGAAGAGCGAATCCTCAAAGAGCACGCGGCGCACGTCCTCCATGGTCAGGAGGCCCTTGATCTCGCCATCGGCGTTGCGCACGGGGAAGCAGAGCTGGTTGGTGTGGCAGATGATGTCCGTCAGTGCCTTGAGGGACACATGCTCCTCCAGCACCACCACCGGGCCGCGGGCATAGTAATCCTCCACGCGCAGGCGCTCCAGGATGTTGATGGTGGCGTCGGAGCGGTGGGCCGGGGATTCGAACTTGTTATCCACTTGGTTTTCATACAGATGGACCTTGCGGTTGAAGACCAGACACAAGGCCGAGGAGAGCATCAGCGGCGCCAGCAGACCATAGCCCTTGGTCAGTTCGCAGACCATCATGATCGGCCCGATGGGCGATTTGGCCACCCCGGTGAAGAACGCGGCCATGCCCACCAGCACGAACGCGCCGGGCTGGGTGACGATATCCGGAAAGAGCGCATGAGCCGTAAAGCCCACCACACCGCCGCTCATGCCGCCCACAAACAGCGCCGGCGCGAACATCCCGCCGCTCATGCCCGATCCAAGGGTCAGGGACGTGGCCACGATCTTCAAAAAGATCACTGCCAGCATGGCCGTCACAGCCATGTTGCCCAAAATGGCCTCTTCCACCCAGCCAAAGCCGCCCGAAAGCACTTGCGGGAACTGAATTCCCAGGAGTCCGGCCAGCAGCCCGCCCAGGGCCGCCGTGGCCGGCAGGCCGATGCGGTCGGCCAGGGGGGTGAACAACGAATACTTCACCCAGCGGAAAATGCGCACGTACACCCAGCCCGTGGCCGCGCAAAACATCGCCAGGACCAGATAAAACGGAAGCTCCAGAAAATTGTTGAACTGAAATTGCGGAATGGAGAAGAGCGGCGCCGTGCCGTAAATCAGCGCAAAGACCGTGTACGCTGCCACGGAGGAAAGCACCGAAGGCAGCACGGCTTCGGCCTCGAAGTCTTCGGCATAGATGACTTCGATGGCCGTGAGCGCCCCGCCCATGGGAGCCCGGAAGATGGCCCCCAGGCCGCCGGCCGCGCCGGTCAGCAGCAGGATGCGCCGTTCTTTGGGCGAAAGATCTAGCTTGAGGGCCAGCCAGGAGCCCAGCCCCGCCCCCAGCTGGGAGATGGGGCCTTCCCGGCCGGCGCTGCCGCCCGTGGCCAGGGTCAGGATGCTGGTGGCTCCCTTGATGAGCGGCGCCAGGGGGCGGATGATGCCGCTTTGCTGGTGGAAGGCCTTGATCATCCCGTCCGTGCCGTCCGTGCCGCCGAACCGGGTTTCCGGGATGACGTGCTGGACGAGCCAGCCGGTCAGCAGCCCGGTCGCCGCCAGCAGGACCGGCACAAGCCAGGGGCGATAGACCCCGCCGGGCTCGCCGTGGAAGAGCACCTCGCCATCGGCCGGGGGCAGATGCAGGCCTGCCCATTCAATCAAAAAAATGTGGTGGAGATATTCCACCAGGAAAAAAAACAGAGAGGCCACCAGCCCGGCCAGCACCCCCACCCCAATGCCCAGGAGGAGCCAGCGGACGGAGCCGATGGTCCGGTAGGTGTTGACCAGGGCCCGCCAGTGGTTGAGCCAGTATCGCAGTTGCGCGTTGACGCTTGAGAACTTGGTCGGGACCATGGCAGCACTCAGGCCGGGGCCCAGCAGTTGGCTTCGGGTTCCGCCAGGATACGCCGAGCCAGGGCCACGTCCTCAGTGATGCGCGCCACCAGGGCATCCACTCCGGAGAATTTTTGTTCCGGCCGGATGAACTGGACAAAATGCA
Organism: Megalodesulfovibrio paquesii; assembly: GCF_054653055.1. Taxonomy (NCBI): domain Bacteria; kingdom Pseudomonadati; phylum Thermodesulfobacteriota; class Desulfovibrionia; order Desulfovibrionales; family Desulfovibrionaceae; genus Megalodesulfovibrio; species Megalodesulfovibrio paquesii. The sequence goes on from NZ_BAAIGQ010000004.1 coordinate 818,286, forward strand.
CGTGGAGGTCCTTGTCATAGAGGTCGGCATCGAAGTCCATGATATGCACTTCCACGCTGACGTCCGTATTGCCAAAGGTGGGGTTCAGGCCGATGTTGGCCACGCCGGCCAAGGCCTCGCCGCCGGGGCGGTTGCCGTTCAGGTTGACCCAGACGGCATAGACGCCATTGCGCGGCCGGACCTCGTTCTCCAGTTTCAGGTTGGCCGTGGGAAAGCCGAGCAGCCGGCCGCCGCGGTTGTGCCCGTGGATGACCGTGCCGCGGACGGCGTAGTACCGGCCGAGCAGGCAGCGGGCCTCCCAGACATCGCCGGCCTTGATCAGGTCGCGGATGCGGGTGGAGCTGACCACGGCGTCGTTGATCATCACCGGGGGCATGCGTTCGCAGCGGAAGCCGTACTGCTGGCCCAGGGCCTGGATGACGTCGAAATTGCCCTTGCGGCCCTTGCCAAAGGACCAGTCATAGCCCACCACGAGTTCCTTGCAGTTGATCCAGTCCACCAGATAGGTTTTGACAAAATCCTCGGGCTCCATGGCGGCCATGGCCTTGGTGAACTCCAGCAGAAGAGTCATGTCCACGCCCATGGCCTCGATGAGGTCCAGCTTCTGCTCGCGGATGGTGATGAAGGGCGGGGTGTGGGGCCCCACCAGTACCTGCAGGGGATGCGGGCAGAAGGTGGCCACCACGGACGCGAGCCCGCGGGCCCTGGCCTTGCCCAGCACGCGGTGGATAAGGGTCTGGTGGCCTTTGTGCACGCCATCAAAGTTGCCGATGGTGACGCAGCTGCCTGCGGACAGATCCAGGGTGATTTCCTGGCGGGTGCGGGCGATGAGCATGAGTGTGCTTGGGTGCGAAAAAACGGGTGGTAGAAAGCCGGGGGCCGCGCGCGACGGGTGCAACGCGGCACAACCCCGGCTGCGGGCCGGAGACCGGCTCTCTGGCTACCCTAAAACGTCCATCGGGGCAAGGCGGCCCTGCCCCTGCAGGCCGGCCGGGCTACATCACGCAGTGGCATGGTTCCGCAACGGTGGGGGTGGGGTCCGAATACAGGGCATAGCCGTCGCGCCCGGCGGCATTGACCCGGTAGAGGGCCTCGTCCGAAGCCCGAAGCAGGGCTTCCATATCAAACTGCACGTCCGGCACTCCTTTGCGGACCCCATGGCACAGCCCGTCGGCACCTGACAAGCATCCAGCACAAGCATCCACATGGAAGGGATATGCTGGAGGGGAGTTGCCCGGCGCGTCAAGAAAAATCCGCAGCCAGGCAAAAAAACGCTTGCCAAGGGCGTCCAGCTTGGATAGAAGCGTCTCTCCAGTGCCGAAGTGGTGGAATTGGTAGACACGCTAGGTTCAGGGTCTAGTGGTCGCAAGGCCGTGGGAGTTCGACTCTCCCCTTCGGCACCACCCACAGTCGATGCAGCGCTCCCGCCCTGAACAGGAGCGCTTTCTTTTGCCCAAATTTCTGCAGCCGCATTTTTTCACTTGCCAAGAACCGACGGCTTGGATAGAAGCATCCCCTCCAGTGCCGAAGTGGTGGAATTGGTAGACACGCTAGGTTCAGGGTCTAGTGGTCGCAAGGCCGTGGGAGTTCGACTCTCCCCTTCGGCACCACAAAAAAATCAACGGGTTAGCGAGAGCTGCGGCTTTTGCTAACCCGTTTGATTTTTGCGCGTCCCTTTTTCTCCCCCACGTCTCCCCCACAGCGCCAGAACACCGCGTCTTCATCACGCTCCCCCGCATTCTTCCTTTGCCAGCCATGGGTTCACCCCTGTGCCCCGCCATGTGGGGGAAGCGTGGGGGCGGTGTGGGGGAGATTGTGTTCCTCCTCTGGTTTGCATCCCACAACACGGCCGCGAAGAGCGTTGCACGAAGTGGCCACTCCTGCAGCAGCTGCGTCGTGGCCGTGAGCTTCGCGGCCGTATCCTTTCGCGGGCATAGCCCGCTCTTGCCCTCCTGCCTCTCGCCCTCTCGCTTTTCCCCCTCCCCTTCCACCCCTCTCCCCAGATTCCATCCAAAGCTCCCAGGGGCGGCGGGTCCTTCCTGGCTGCAAACGCCTCCGCGGGTGCGCGCATCTCGGGTGTTTTTCGCGATGTCCGGAATATGGTCGCGGAAAAACGGAATTCGCTGGTGTGGCAACAGGACTTCCAATAGCCGCGGGAGGGCGTCATGAGTTCGGGGAATATGAATAAAGACGCCATCATCGCGCAAATTGAAGCTCGGGTGCACGAAGAGTCCCTGAGCATCGAAAAGGTTGCAGGGCAACAGCAAGAAAAGCTGCCAATGAGCTTTTTGATGACCTGCCTGCGCGGCAACCGCGTGGGGGATGCGAACCTCTACGCCGCCATGCATCGAGGCAAGTTCCTGTATGTGGAGCGGTGGGGGAGGTGGCTGTACTGGAATGGCCACTACTGGGATGAGGACATCAACAACCGCCGTTCCCTGGCCGCAGTGGAGCGCGTTTGCGAGGAGTATCAACGGATCCTGCTTGAAAACCCGGAGGCCGAAGAAGGGTCCGACCTCGCAAAGCTTGTGTACAAGCGGTTGAATGTGCTGCGTGACAAATCTGGACGGGAAAACCTGCTGGAGTGCGCTGCCACCATTGATGAACCGCTGTGCATCACTGGCGAGGAGCTCGACAAGCAGCCATATCTGCTGGCTTGCCCGAATGGCGTCATCGACTTGCGCACCGGCAAGGTGTCTCCAGGGCAACCGGACCAGTACATCCTGAACGCCTGCCCCACGGAATGGACCGGCCTGGAGACGCCAAGCCCCGCCTTCATGGAGTTTCTGCATTCCAGTTTTGATGGCGATGAAGAGCTGATCCGCTACATCCTTCGGCTGCTGGGGTACGGGCTGTTAGGGGTCAGGGATGATCACATCTGGGCCATTTTCCACGGCCCGCGCGGGCGCAATGGCAAGGACACCCTGATGAAGGTGGTGAGCAAGATCCTCGGGAAGGCGCTTACCATCAAAATCCCCACGGCCATGCTGCTGCAACAGACCTTTCAGCGTTCCGGCTCCCAGCCGGAGCCGGACATCATGGCCCTGCGCGGTGCGCGGATCGCCTTTGCCTCCGAGGGTGAGGCCGGACAGAAAATGGCCATGAGCAAGCTGAAGGACCTGACCGGCGGCTCCATCATCACGGCGCGGGGCATCAATGACAAGCTGATGACCTCCTGGGAGCAGACCCATCTGCTCTTCTTCCTCACCAATGAACTGCCCAAGATGAAGTCGGATGATGACGCCTTCTGGACCCGGCTGCATGCCGTCCACTGGCCCATCCGGTTTGTGGATGACCCCCAGGCCCCGGACGAACGCAAGCGCGATCCGCACATGGCAGCGCGGCTGGAGGAGGAGCGGTCGGGCATCCTGGCCAGGCTGGTGGAAGGGTGCCTGGACTACCTGAAGCATGGACTGTGCCCGCCGGAGAAGGTCACGGCCTATACACGCGAGCAACGGGATCAGTTCGATGACATCGGGCAGTTCCTCCACGACTGCTGTGAACGGGAGGAGCCGCCGGCGTCTGGCATGGATTGGAAGACCCGGACGCCTGGATCGGAATTCGCCGCCGTATGCAACTGGTGGTGCAAGAAGACCCTCGGCAATGCGTACGCCTATTCACCAAAGCGACTGACGCAGACCCTGGACCGCAAGGGCATCCCCACGAAAAAATCCAGTGTGATGTACTACCTGGGAATCACCATCCGGCCGGGGGTGCTGGCCGAATTCCAGGATGCCCAGGACGACGAGGACAGATCCTCCTGGAGGCGGTCATGACCATGCCCGGCTGTCTTTCTCATGACTGTCTTCCCCAGGGCCAACGTCCCATTATCCCGCATTTTCCTGGAACCACCCGCCCGCAAACCCGCACCAGCCGCGGACTTGGGAGCTTGGGAGCGTCTCTGCCCGACTCCCCGCAGGCGCGATATGTGTCTTCTCGCGCCTGCATGGACATATCGTACTCCCTCCCATCCTCCCAAAATGAAATAAAGAATAGTAAAAATAGTAAGTTGGGTACAGGAGCATGGCCCGCCTTCCTGGGGCGTTGGGAGGGGCGCACGCATGCATGACTTCCTGCTGGACTACCTGCGCGCAAAGGGAGCCAAGCCCCGCCGTATCAGCGCGGCCAAGGGCGGCGAGTGGTGCAGCCCCTGCCCGGTTTGTGGTGGGGATGACCGCTTTCGGTCCTGGCCGAATCAGGAGGGTGGCGCAGCTTGCCAGCAGGCCGGCCTCACCGGAACCTGGTGGTGCCGGCGCTGCGACAAGGGCGGCGATTTGATCGACCTGCTCATGTACGCGGAAGGTCTGGACTTTGCCGGGGCCTGCCGCGAGCTGCGCATCGACACGTCAAAACCGGCGCGCCGGATACGGCTCTTGCGCCAGCCCCGTGCTGACGGCGCATGGGAGCCGCGGCATTGGGAGATGCCGTCTGCGAAATGGCGGGCCCAGGCAACCAAAATGGCCACCGAGGCGCATGGCCGGATCCTTGAAAGCGCTGCGGCGCTCCACTTCCTGGCCGGCCGCGGCCTGCCGCGCGCCGCGGTGGAACAATACCGGCTGGGCCTGTTCGAAGGCGAGGACAAAAGCGGGACGTGCCTGTATCGCCCCCGCGCCGCGTTTGGTCTGCCTGACAAGCTGAACAGCGACGGCACCAAGGTGCGCAAGACGCTGTGGCTGCCGCGTGGCGTCGTCATCCCCTTGTGGGCTGGCCAGGAAGTGCACCGACTGCGCATCCGCCGGCGCGCTGGCGACCTGCGCGTCGGGGAGAGCAAGTTCATCCTGCTGGAAGGGTCTGGCCAGGCGCCCATGGTGTTGCCGCCTGCCAGTGTGGCCCCGGCCCGTGCCGTGTGGGTCATTGTGGAAGCCGAACTGGACGCCATGGCCGTGCACCATGCCTGCGGTGGCGAGGTTGGCGTGATGGCCTCCCTGACCAACCTGGGCAAACCGGATGCCCTGGCCCACGCATTCCTGCGCCAATCCCCGCTCATCCTGGTGGCCTTGGACTTTGATCCCCCGGACAAAGACGGCAAGCGCCCCGGCGCCCAAGGCTGGGCATGGTGGCAGAAACAGTATCCCAATGCACAGCGCTGGCCCGTGCCGGTCGGGAAAGACCCTGGCGAGGCCTATGGACTGGGCCTGAATCTCGCAGCATGGGTGCGCGCCGCCCTGCCCGAAGCAGGCCCGTCGCCAATGTCGTCGCCAATGCCATCGCCAGGGCCGGCACAGGCGACGGAAGCAGGGCAAGGCGGGGGGAGCCTGGGAGCTTATGCAAGCGGTTTGCCTGCTGGGGGAGGGGGGCAGCGTCCTCACCAGAATAACGGCCCTCGGCAGGCGAGGCGGTGGCAGGGCGCGACTCCGGACATGCCGCCGGAGGATGTGCAATTGCCTGAAGGGGCCCCACCATTGTCGTATTTACAGACATGTTATGCGGGCAAGGGCTGCAATGATGCCGGCCTCCTCATGCCGTGCCCTGCGACGCGAACCCCGTGGCATTGGGTGTATTACCAAAAGGAGTGCCTGAGGTGTCGCGGGCATGCAGAATGCATTATTGAGTTTATCCTGTCGCTTGTGAGTGCGCAACAAACTTGCAAACCTGACTGCTGTGTTATTGCCTAGTGGGTATAGCAATGCATGACACCACAGCAAAAGACTTCAAGAATCCCGGTGAAGTGTTGCGGTATTTGCAAGACGCTGGAAGAAAGATCGCGAAAACAAAACTGTACGAGGATATTAAAGCGGGCCTCCTCCGAAAGGAGCAACACTGCTTCCGGAAGCGCGATGTGGATCGGTATGCGGCCTCCCTGCCGTTGGAAACAACGCCTGATGGACGCACCAGGGATGCGGAAGAACGGCAGCGGCGCAAGGAAGAGGCGGACATACGCATCAAGGAGGCCGTGGCCAGGCGGGAAGAGCGGAAAACCGCGGTGCTGGAAGGCCGGTACGTGTTGCGGGAGCAGGTGGATCAGGAGCTGGCCGCGCGGGCCGTGGCCTTCAATGCAGGTTTGAAGTCGCAAGTGGAGGCCGCGGCCCTCGATCTGGTGACGTCGGTCGGTGGCAGGCCCACGCGTGCGCGCGCGCTGGTGCAGGCCCTGGAACGGATCATCGATGCCGCAAGCAATGAGTATGCACGTGAAATGGAATTTGAGGTGAATATCCATGCGGACGAAGAGGCAGATGCAGCCGGTCAGGCTGAGCATGAAGACGCATAACGGAACGCGCTGCGAGTTGTCTGGCCCCATGCCTGACTGGATGCCGCCGTATCTGGTGCAACGCTGTGGCGGGCGCTTGCGGACGGCCTTCCGGTTCAGCGAATCGGAGCGCCAGGTGCTGCGCAGGCGCAGGCCTGAAACGCCATCCGTGTGGGCGGAGCGGCACCGGGTGGTGCGTTTGTCCAGCATCCCCGGCAGGTGGAAGCACACCTTCACCCCCTACCTGCCAAGCCTCATGGACGCCCTGCGGTTTCCTGGGGTGGAGATGGGCATTGCCTGCAAAGCCCCGCAGACGGCCCTGACCGAGATGGCCATCAACATCCTGGGGCACTCGGCAGATCATGCCCCTGGCCCGGCGATGGTGGTCTACCCGGATCGCGACACCGCGAAGGACGTGGCCAAGGATCGCATTCTGCCCATGTTCGAGGATTCGCCCCGGCTGCGCAAGCACCTGACGGGCGCTTTAGGGGACGAATCGAGCATCCGGATCAATCTGCGGCACATGCCCATCTATCTGGGGTGGTCGGGATCGGTCTCCCGGCTGGGGAGCCGCCCGATCCGGCTGCTGATCCTGGATGAAATCGACAAGTATCTGAACTCAAAGAGGGAAGCCAGCTCCGAAGCCCTTGCAGAGAAGCGGACGATCACCTGGCGGGGCCGCAGGCTGGTGCTGAAGATATCCACGCCCACGGAGGAGCGCGGCCCGATCTGGGTGGCGTTTTCGGAAGAAGCGCATGCGCGGTTTGACTGGCACGTCGCCTGCCCCCACTGCGGGGCGCAGCAAGCCATGGTGTTTGACAACATCTGCTGGCCGGCGGACGTGCGGGATCCGGAACTGGTCCTCAAAAACAATCTGGCGGTCTATCAGTGCGCCCACTGCCCGCAGCAATGGGACGACGCGGACCGCGACCGGGCCGTGCGCAGGGGGCAATGGATCGAACGGGGATCGGGCCTGGAGCTCTTCACGCATCTGGAAACGCAGCGCCCCACGAAAATTGCTTTTCATATCCCGTCCTGGCTGTCCTATTTTGTGTCCCTCTCCGAGGTCGCCCATGCCTTCCTGAAGTGGGAGAAAAGCGGCCGGCTGCAGGACCTGAAAGACTTCATGAACCAGCACAAGGCCGAACCCTGGGTGGCCCTGCGAGCTGAACGCCGGGAGGACGCCATCCTGGCCCTGTGCGACACCCGGCCGCGCGGGGTGGTGCCGGGGGTGAGAGACGGAGCTCAGCGCGTCGCGGCCCTGGTGGCCGGCATCGACACCCAGGCGCACTACTTCCGGTACGTCATCCGCGCCTTCGGCTATGGCCCGGAGGAGGAAAGCTGGCTGATCCAGGCCGGCTCAGCTCCCACCTTCGCCGCACTGGACGAGCTGCTCTGGAAAAGCGTCTACCGTGACGCCGCCGGGAACGAATACCGGGTGAAGGTGGCTGTCATAGACGCCATGGGCGCATCGGGGCGCACGAAACAGGTGTATGCATGGTGCGCAAAGCGTCCGCGGGCCATGGCCTATCAGGGCAAGCAAAGCCAGGCGACGCCGGTGGCGTACACGCCCATTGAGTTCTTCCCGGACGCGAAAGGGCAAAAGATCAAAATCCCCAATGGGATTCTGCTGCGCCGGGTGGATACGACGTTCTTCAAGGGCGATTTGTCCGAAAAGCTGAGCATCTCACCGGGGGATCCTGGCACGTTCTGGCTGCACGCCAACACCGCGTCGCGGTCGAAGTCGGCTGAGGCCACGGGCATGCTTGAGGAATATGCGCGGGAAATGTGTGCCGAAGTGTTCAACCCGGAAACGCTGACCTGGGAAAATCCCAAGCAGCGGGCCAATCACTTCTGGGACTGCGAAGTCATGTGCCTGGTGGGGGCGTGGGAGTTGGGGCTTCGCAATCGCCAGGCGCCCAGGACGGCATCGCCAAATCCGCAGTCGCCAGTCTCGAAGCAGGCCGCTGCACGCCCTCTCCAGTCGCCTCAAGCCGGCAGCGCGGCAGAACGCCTTGCCGCACTGCGCAGGAGCTAGCCATGCCCGAATCCACGGTAAACTGGAAACAAGCCTGCAAGATACTTGAGTGCTCCAAGTCGCATTTTTATAACCTGGTCAACGCTGGCGAGCTCCCTGCGCAGCGATCTGGCAAGGTCCGCGGCGTCAGGGTGCTCCGTTCGGATTGCGAGAAGTTCCTGCTGCGGTGGCGTGAGCGGCTGGAGGGTGAGGACGCGTAATTAATCGTCCACGAGTTCCACGACGTCCACGAGGTCCACGACGCGCAATTTGCCCCGGTGTAATTGCGTGGGCATGAGATCGAACACGTACAACGGGTATACCCTCCAGGAAGCAATGCAGGAGCTGGCGCTTTGGAAAGAAGCCAAGCGCGCCGCTGCGACCGGGAAGAGCTATCAGATTGGTTCCCGCCAGTTGACCCGTCATGACCTGTTCGAAATTGACAGGCAGGTCACCTTCTTTGCCAGAGCGGTGGAGGCTCTTTCGTCCGGCTCCGGCGGTGGGCCCGTGCGTGTTGTGGCCCGGCAGCACAGGGGCGGGCGATGACCAGAACGAGCCCACCGCCCGCGCCCCTTGCCCCCTCGCCTGTGCGGGTGTCGCGCAACGCCGGGGCCTTTCGCGGGTCCGTGTCCGCCTGGCGTCCTCCCCAGGCCATGAGCCTGGATCAGCAGGCTGGCGAGCGCGCCCTCTCACAGGCCCGCGCCGAAGATTTGGTGGCCAATGACTGGGCTGCCAATTCCGGCATCAACACCATTGCCACCAACGCCGTCGGCACCGGCCTGCGCCCGCAGTCGAGGATCAATGCCAAGCGGCTGGGCATCACGCGGGACGCGGCCCTTGCATTGCAAAATGACATCGAAGCCGTGTGGGCGGACTGGGCCCGGCAGGCGCACGTGCGCGGCATGCTGCACTTTGAGGACATGCAGTTGCTGGGATTGCGCACCATGCTGCGCCTGGGGGAGATGCTGCACCTGCCCGTGCAGCTCGATGTGCCCGGACGCCGCATCCAGCACGCCTTGCAGGATGTGCACCCTGCAAGGCTGCGCACTCCCGCGGACAAGCGAGCTGATCCCTCCATCGTGGATGGCGTCCAGCTGGGCAGCTACGGCGCGCCCGAATGGTATTGGCTGGCCACGCCGCAGGCTTCCATATCGTCCAGCGTTGGCTTCTCCGATTTGTCCTCAGCCCAGTTCACGCGCATTCCCGCGCGCATCGGGCATCGCCCTGGCTGCTTTCATCTGTTCCGCCATGTGGAGGATGAGCAGGTGCGGGGGGAATCGATCCTCAGCGCAGGCATGCCGCTGTTCAGGCACCTTTCGGACTCCCTGGATAACGAGCTGCTGGCGCAGGTGGTCACGGCGTCCATGGCCATGTTCATCTCCCGTGACGAAGGGGCCCAGCTGCCGGGCTATGTGCGGGAAGAGACGGATGGCGAAGCGCCCAACTACTACCAGACCGTCGAGCCCGGCACCATCCTGTACGGCAACAAGAACGAAAAGCCGCACCTGCTGGAGTCGGCAAAGCCGTCCCCAAACTTTTCCGCCTTCTATGAGTTCGTCCTGCGCGCCCAGGCGGCCAGCCTGGGAACTACCTATGAAGAGCTCGCCAGGGACTTTTCAAAGGTCAACTACTCAAGCGCACGGGCGGCCCTGCTGGAATCGTGGCGCATTTACATGATGTATCGCACCTGGCTTGTGCGCCATTACTGCCATCCGAATTTTGCCATGGTCATTGAAGAGGCCTGGCTGTCCGGCATGTTGCAGCTCCCTGCCGGCGCGCCTGATTTGTACGACGCCATGCCGCTGTACACCAATGCCACATGGATTGGCCCGCAACGCGGCTACATCGACCCCGTGAAAGAAGTCGCCTCCACGGCCAAGGCGCTGGAAAACCACCTGATGACCTACTCCGAAGCCCTGGCGGAACGCGGGCGGGACTTTGAGGAGGTGGTTGCGGAGCGTGAAGAGGAGGAACGGATCCTCTCCAGCCTCAGGCGGGCCGCTGCCCCACCTGCGCCGGAAGTTTCGCCACCCGGAACAGCGTCTGGAGCAGCGTCTGGAACAGCGCCCGGAACATCACCCGGAACAGCACCAGGAACAGGGCCAGGAGCGGCATTCGGGACAGGGCAGAAGGAGCAAGGAAATGTCCCTCGCTGACTTCTTCCTCTCCTGCCCCTGGGTGATCATGCCTACGGCCCTGGATTCGCTGTTCCAGATGCTGAGCCGTGCACCGCACGAGGGCGGCCAGCTGCAGGGCAGCGGCTGCTTTTATCAGGCAGTGAGGCGGGACATGGTGGGATTTGAGGGGATATAGTGGGAAGGAAACCGCGCTGTTAGAAGCGTCCAGGCGGGTCTGAAGGCCGCAGGGGCGCTTTTATCAGTTTTTGGGGTTTGAGGGCTGCTGGCCAAGTCTTGCCGCGATTGCTTTTATCACCGTCACCAGCGCAACCAACTGACTTGGTTTGATTTCGTCATCGCACACGTTGCGCGGTTGATTAGCGGATCGTCAACTTGGCGCACAAAAGGCCCGCGTGAATTTTATCCTTTAGTATTAAATAGATACACTAAGACTCAACAATCTGGTTTACGCTCCAACTGTAAACCGAAATCCGGCAAGTTTAATCATGTTCAGCCTGGACTCGTAACACGATTAGCATACTTATCTTGCCTCTCTGCACCACCACAGCACCTTTCCGATAATCCTGAAGTGCAGGTCCTCTTTTTTTAAATCAATTTCTATTGGAGCATATTCACTGTTCTTGCTCCGGAGGAGATATTTCCCAGGAATTTTGTCTATGTATTTTACAAGAATCTCATCATCTATTGCAACAGCGTAAATCCTGCCTGCAAATACGTCGGTTTTGCTCTCGTCTATTAATACGGTGTCACCATCTTCAATCACTGGTGACATGCTATCGCCAGTAACATCCATTAACACCATTTGCGAAGGGTTTCCTTTCCGTAAAATCCAATCGGCTCGGAAAGCATGGTGCCCCTCAACGTCATCCGAGGTTTCCAGGCTGCCGTTACCTGCGCAAAGGCGAGCGACTACCTTTTTGACCATTACAAGCTCAGGTTGTGAGGCTGGTTGGGTTGAAACCAAACCTCTATCACCAAAAAAAAGCCAATCTGCAGAAACATTATATTTTTCAGACACTTGTTCGATCCAAGCAGCAGGGATTTGCCCTCTTTTTTTGGCTGAGCTTATCCCGCCCTGAGTTAGGCCCAACAGGCGTGCAAACTCAGAGTCGGAGTTCGCTCCCGTCGCTGCTAGCAGGCGGCCAAAGCGAGAAGCAAACGACCTCGAATCATTCTGATTTTCTTGCAGTTTTTCCAAAGCCAAACCCTGTATTTTATGGGATATCGCGCTACAAAAAAGATTCTTTCGTCAAAAAAATCTTAAATTCTACCTTTTGCGTTGACTGGTAAATCAAAAAGCTTTACCTTGCATTTGTGGGGTAATTGTTTCCCCAGTGATCAATACCACCTGCCGTCGCAGGAAACAACGCCCGGAAAAACCCGGATATTGGACAGACAATGCCCCATCGGAATCGGCCCCTGTCTTTATTCGCTCCCTCGTTGGACGTTGATCCGTCCATCAAGGCAGCCATGCGGCGGGCTTATGAATCCTCGGGGCTGAGTATGGAACAGGTGGTTGACTGGATGAATGAGGCGGCCGGGGAGCACGGGATTACGCTCTCGGCCGGGCGCGGCGGGCGGTTGTCCGTCGAGACTTTGGCCAAGTGGCTGAACCCAACGGAAACAGACCGGCCGGTGCCGGCGCGGGGACTGGTGGCATTTTGCCGGGCCTTACACACGCTGGAACCATTACAGGCTCTGGTGGCTCCCCTGGAGGCGCGGGTGATCGATCGCAAACAGGTCGCCTTGCTCCAGCTTGCGGAGCTGGAAGAGACCGAGCGGCAACTGAAGAAGAAAAAGGCCCGCCTGCGGGCTGTGTTGGAGGACTAGGGATGACGGGCAAGCAACCCATGGCCATGGCGCGGCGGCTGGAAATGCCCAGACAGGGGGCCGGCCTGCGCCGGAAACCCTTCCAAATCAAGGAATGGGCGTTGAAAAACGCAATTCGCTTTAATGTAGTTGCAAAAAGCGCTGACGTGTCCCCTGAAATGGTGTCCCGGACCATTCACGGCAACAAGAACAATCGTAAGGTCTTGGCTGTCTTGAGAGACCTCGGTTGCCCTGTGGACTATCTGGCCCTCCCTGAGGATATGCACTCGGAGCAGGCGGCATGAAGGCGATCCCCCCAGCCGTACTGGCCGCTGCGTTGGGCATCTCCAGGCAAGGCGTCTGGAAGCGCGCCCAGGCCGAAGATTGGCCCTACGTCACCGGCACGCGCGGCGCACGGCTGTACCTGCTGGAGGGGTTGCCGGCGGCGGTACGGGAGCGGGCCTTGGCGCATGTGCTGGATCAGGCCGCGCCGCTGGTTGCTTCACAGTCAGGGCCGGCTCCTGCCGCACAAGTGCCGGCTTGTTTGGCTGCGCCCTTACGGGACTGGCAGGCGGAGGTACGGGATGCGCGGCTGGGGGTGCTGGAGGCCGTGCGGCGGATAGCCGAATCCATGCAGGTGGGCATCCTCAAAGCGGAGGCTGCCTTTGCGGAGATGGTCGCGGCGGGGACGCTGGCGCCCCGGCTGGCGGAGTTGGCCGCGGTGGCCAATGCCCGCAAGGGCGAACAGCGGGCCTTGAGCGCCGTGACGCTGCGGCTCTGGCGCACCACGCTGGACCGGCAGGGGCCGGATGCTCTGGCCCCAAAGCCCACCAAATTGCCAGACAACGCGCCCCCGGCGTGGCTGGGACCGTTCCTCAAGCTGTACCGCCGGCCCGGCAAGCCGACCATGGCCATGTGCTATGAAGTGGCCGTTACCCAGGGGTTGACGCTGCCTTCCATCAGCGCCGTGGAGCGGACCATCAAGCGGCTGGGTGCGGTGCAGGCCAACAAGGGCCGCATGGGGCCGCGGGCGCTGCGGAATCTGCAAGCCTACGTCAAACGGACGTTCAAGGAACTGTTGCCCGGCGATGTGTACACGTCCGACGGCCACCGGCAGGACATGAAAGTGCTGCACCCGGATCATGGCCAGCCATTCCGGCCCGAGGTGGTGGCGGTATTGGATCTTGCCTCGCGCCGGTGCGTGGGCTGGAGCAGCTGGGAGCATGAATCCGCCGGGCTGGTGGCGGATGCCCTTCGGCACAGCGTGGAAACGGCGGGCATTCCGGCCCTGTTCTATGCGGACAATGGCTGCGGCTTCAAGAATGAGATGTTGGGACGGGAGAGCGACGGATTGTTGCTGCGCCTGGGCGTGCGCATTGAGCACAGCATCCCCTACAACTCTCAGGCACGCGGGGTCATCGAGGGTTTTCAGAAGAACTGGATTCGAAGTGCGCGCATGCTGCCCGGCTACTGCGGCTGGGACATGGATGATGAGGCTGAGAAGAAGATCCACAAGCTGGCGCTGGTGCAGATCAAGGAGCGCGGATCCTCTCCCCTGTATCCGACCTGGGATCAGTATCTGGCCTGGATGGACGAGCAGATGCGGGCCTACAACGCCCGGCCGCATCGTGGCTTGCCCAGGATTCAAGATCCGAAGACGGGCCAGCTCCGTCACCAGACCCCGGACGAACGCTGGGCCGAGCTGGCCCGCGATCCCCTGTGCGAGCTGTTCCACCCGACGCCCGAAGAGGCCGCCGAACTCTTCCGGCCGCATCTGATCCGCACCTGCCGGCGCTGCCTCGTGACGCTGTTCAACCGGGAGTACTACGCGCCGGAATTGGAGGCCATGCACGGGCAGGAAGTGCAGGTTGCCTACGATTTGCACGACTTCTCCAAGGTCTGGGTCCGCAACCTGGACGGCCAGCTGCTGGCCATCGCCAAGCAGGACGGCCACGCCGCGGCGTACTTCCCGCAATCGACCATTGAACAGGCCCGCGAAGGCCGCCGCAAGGCGCAGCTGAAGCGGGCGCAGGCCAAGGTGGTGGAGATGCAGGGATATGTGCTCGGGGGAACTGAGTTCCCCCGAACCCCCTCCATTCCACTCGATCAGGGGGGGCAGGGGGGATTATCCCCCCTGGAGGCTGCCTCCATTGCCCCCGCCCCGGCGGGGAACCCCAAGCGTGAGCGCTTCCTCAAAGCGCAGGCCCTGGAGGCCCGGCGCACGGGAGGCGAGGCCCTCTCGCCGCATGAAGCCAAGTGGCTGGATTATTACGTCACCACACCAGAATACCTCAGCCAGGCCCGGCTCTATGAAGAGTTCGGGGAAGTGGCCCTGGGATAACAGGAGGAACAGATGAGAGTGTTGCAACGAGTCCCCCAACGAGGTCGCATCGTGATCCATGGCACGAGTTACGAACACCCCGCATTGTGCCTGCAGCATGGGGGCGAGGTGAAGGTGGCTTTTGATCCTACTGATCTAGGCAGTGTGTGTGTCTATGACAAATGTTCACGCCCCCTGTGTGTTGCCAAACAGGCCACCGTTGGCCCTGCCAAGAAAGGAGCCTGAGATGACGGCAGCAGGCACGGGCATTGCGCCCCTGACAAACGTGCGGCTCTTTGCCGAGCTGGTGGAGCGGGTCTGCAACCGGCCGGCGCACCTGCCGGGCATGGCCACGTTCCACGGGCACAGCGGCTACGGCAAGACCTGGAGCGCCATCCACGCGGCCAACAAGGCGCGGGCCAAGTACGTGGAGGTGGGGTCATCCTGGACCAAGAAAAAGCTGTGCACGGCCATTGCCACCGAGCTGGGCCTCGCGCCCCGTGGGACCATCGGGGACATGGTGGAAAAGGTTGTCGAAGCCCTGGCCGTGGCCAATGCGCCGTTGATCATCGACGAGGCCGACCATCTGGCGGCCCGTGGCATGATCGAGCTGGTGCGGGAGCTGCACGACGCCAGCGGCGCGCCCATCATCCTGATTGGCGAGGAGCGACTGCCGGACAAGCTGGCCCAGCATGAGCGCGTCCACAACCGGATGCTGGACTGGCTGCCGGCCCAGCCGGCTACGGTGCAGGACTGCGAGCTGCTGGCCCGGCACTACTGCCCGGATGTGGCCATTGCGCCGGGGTTGTTGGCCCGGCTGCACCAGGCCAGCGGCGGGCGGCTGCGGCGTATCTGCGTCAATCTGGAACGGGTGCGGGAAGCGGCCCGGACCGAGGGCTGGGAGCAGGCGGACGAAGCCGCCTGGGGCAAGCGGGACTTCTTCAAAGGGGAGACCCCGGCCGTGCGGAGGGCTGCGTGATGCCTCCGAAGCCTATTGATCAACGCCACCCCCTGGCCGGCAATGACGCGGTTTGGACGGCCATGCTGGAGCTGACCGACGCAGGCGGGGACATCACCGTGACGGCTCTCCACCGCAAGACCTTGCGAGGCAAAGGGGAAATCCGGGAATACCTGCGCCGGCTGTGCCTGGCCGGGGTGTGCGAGATGCAGGCCGGTGCAGGACACTTCGCCGCAGCCCGGTACACCCTGGTGCAGCGTCCGGCCCAGGCCCCGCAACTGGCCAAGGATGGCCGGCCAGCGCCGGAGACGGACCAGCAGCGCCTGTGGCGAGCCATCCGCATGGCCAAGGTGTGCACCGTGGCGGACCTGACGGCCACGGTGGGAGCAAAGGCCGGCGCCGTGGAATCCTATCTCAATTATCTGACCCGCGCCGGCTACCTGACCCGTGCCGGCGACCAGTACCGCCTGGTGCGCCAGCACGGGCCGCTGGCGCCGATGATCCAGAAGGTGAAGCAGGTCTATGACCCCAACCTCCAGGCCGTGGTCTGGCCGCAAGGGGCGCAGAAGGGGGCGCGGCCATGAGTGCGCTGCAGGTGGCGAGGCAGCACTGGAGCCCGCTGCCGCCCTGGGTGGAGACCCTGGCCAAGGCCTGCGACGCGGAGAGCCAGGCGGCAGTGGCCAAGCAGTTGGGCGTCTCCCCGGCCCAGGTCAGCACGGCGCTTCGGAGCAAATACCCTGGCGACCTGGTCGGGCTGGAAGCGAAGGTCTGGCGGGTGCTCGGCGGGGACGTGGTCACCTGCCCGGTGCTGGGGGACATCGAAGGGGCCACGTGTCTGGAGCATCAACGGCGGCCTCTGGCCGCGACATCCGGATTCCGCGTGCGGCTGCATCGGGCCTGCCAGGCCTGCCCACAGCGCATCGTGAACGGCAGTTGAAGGAGTGTTGCAATGTCAATCGCTATTGAAATCATGGAGACGGCCTTTGCCGTGCAGCGGCTGCAGGGCTGGAGCAGCGACCCCAACCTGATACGCGAGTCCAGGGATATTGCGGAACGGCTGGTGCAGCTGGCCAAGCATGTGGATGCCCTGGAAACGACGGACAGAGCCAACATGGAAGCAGAGGAGGTGACGGCATGAGTGAGGAACAGGCGGCCTACGGAGCGACACCCCAGACCGACATGGCCGATTTTCGCCAGGATGCCCGCGGCAATCTGGTACACGTGAAGAACATCAAACCCCTGGACATGGCCCGCGATGACCTGGTCCGGTCCATCATCCCAGATGCCCTGGCCTTGCGCCAGGCCCTGCGGGACTTCAAGGCCAGGGTGTCCGGCGATGTGGCCGCCTTCGTGGATCTGGCATTCGAGGAGTACGGCGTCAAACGCGGTGGTAGCAAAGGCAATGTCAGCCTGCCGACCTTTGACGGCCGGTACAAAGTCGAACGCGTCATTCAGGAGCGGGTGGAGTTCGACGAACGCATCAAGGCGGCGCAGGCCCTGGTCCAGGATTGCCTGACGGAATGGACCTCCGGCGTGTCCCCGCAGGTGAAGACCATCATTGACGCGGCCTTCCAGGACGACGGCAATGGCATGCTCTCGCGGGCAAAGGTCTTGAGCCTGTTGCGCCTGACCTTTGAAGACGACCGCTGGACTCGGGCCATGGAGGCCATCAAGGACAGCCTGCGCGTGGTGGATAGCAAAACGCACTTCAAGATTCTCGAACGTCAGGAAGACGGCAGCTATCGCAACATCCCCCTGACGTTGAGCGACGCATAACCCAAGAGAAGAAGAAGGAAATCATCATGACCGAAGCACAGCTCATCGACGCCATCAAGGACAAGTTCGCCGGAGATATCACCAAGACCGCCATCGGCCAAGTGCTGGACGCCCTGGCCGCGGTGGCCACTGAAACCCTGGCCCGTGGGGAGAGGGTGCCCCTGCCGGGCCTGGGCAAGCTGGAAGTGCAGCAGCGCGCCGCTCGCATGGGGCGCAATCCCAAGACCGGCGCGCCGCTGGAGATTGCCGCCAGCAACACGGTGAAGCTCAATCTGGCGCAAGCGCTGAAGGGGGCGGTGAATCCGTAAGCGAAACGGGAGGTCTCCTCCCGTCGGCCGGCGGTGGTGCCCGGCCCTGATGAGCAGCCAAAAGGAGAGCAGTATGGAAATGTGCATGGATATGTGGCGGATCGACCCCGAGCGTTGCGGATTCGCCGGATTGATCACGCCCCGTGATGGGCTGGTGGGGTATCTTGTCGCCATGCCTTTGGACGAATCTCCCTATTTCAGAATGGGTGAATTTGACCTCGAGGCCTTTGAGGCAGCCGAACTCTCATACATTTTCCCTTTGACGCGGGAGGGATTCCGCGCAGCGCATCAAATGTTGCGGGCAGATTGCAAAGTGCAAGGCCATACCCTGGTGAAGCAATAATGAGCCAGGCCTGGGTGGTGAAGGAGCTGTAGCATGGACGGCCTGAATCTGAACTGCTTTGACGAGGACGTGATCCAGGAAGTGGACCGGCTGTGCTTTGCCCAGCCTGAGCCGTTGCCGGCCTGGCAGGCCATGCCGGCGCGTGTTGCCGCGCCGGTTGCCGCGCCGGAGCCTGCGGGCGCTGTGCCCCTGATTCCCGCCGAATCCATCGAAGCCTTTCGCCGGGCGACGTTGTCGTTACGCGCCGCCCAGGCCGAGCTGGCCGTTGCCCGCGACCGCATGCGCGCGGGGCTGGCGGAATTGACCGCCCAGGTTGACGAATCCCTAGACGCCGTCACCCGTGCCCTGGCGCGGTATGAGGTGGCGCGCGTGTTGTACGAGACGCTGGAGGAACCGAAATGAAGCGCACGAGAACCGCTGCCGCACATGGCCCCACCCATGCCCCGCAGGACAAGAGAAAGGCCCTGGCCCTGGTGCACGTGGCCAAGCAGAAGCTGCGGCTGGATGACGATGTGTACCGCAACCTGCTGCAGGATCGGTTTGGCGTCGGGTCTGCCAAAGACCTGACCCCGGCGCAGCTGGGGTTGTTGCTGGACCAGTTCCGCCAGCTCGGGTTCAAGCCGTCTAAAAAACCGACGGATGTGAAGACGGGCCGCGGCACCGCGCCACTCCTGCGCAAAATCGAAGCCCTGCTGGCCGCCAAGGGGCAGGACGAAGGCCGCTTTGTGCCCCTCTCGTATGCCGAGGGCCTGCTCAAAAAGATGACCGGCGTGGAAAAGATGGAATGGGCCACGCCCGAGGATTTGCGCAAAGTTGTGGGCGCACTCTCGGTGCACAATCGGCGGCACGGTGGGAGGCAGTCCTGATGCCGCGGCCGTCTGCCCTGCTGAGCGACCCCTCGCACCGGACGCGCTGGCTGCCGGCCTCCCTGCGGGCGCTGGCCGAAGAGCTCGGTCCCGGCGGGGGCGAGGCCTGCCTGCGGCTGATGGAGGCCTACGGCGGGGTGGCCCGGCTGTACATCCCGCGGCACATCGGGCCGGGGCATCCCATCGCCCGGATCATGGGCTGGCCGGAGGCCGCGCGCCTGGCGGCCATCTATGGCGGCGACTATCTGTGCAACGTGCCCCTGGGCACCGAGGCCGTGCGGAAGGCCCGGGACGCCGAAATCGTGGAGCGCGTGGCCGGCGGCGCCTCGCCGCGGGATGTGGCCCTGGACCTGCGCCTGACCGAACGCACGGTGCGCCGGGTGCTGGCCCGGGCACGGGAGGCCGGCCCCCGGCAGGGGAGCCTGTTTGATGACTGACGCCCTGGGCCGGCTGGCAGGGACCTGGCGGAGGCCATCTCCCGGCTGCAAGGATGTGGTCCGCTTCGACGTGGGCGGCGGCCGGCTGTACGGCTTTATCCACGGCCGGGCCTTCGCCCGGGATCTGCTGGTTGAAGACGTGGCCGAGACAGACGCCGGCCTGGTCTTTCAGCTCCGCGCCGATGGCAAGCCCGTGCGGGCCACCATCGGCCAGGATGGCATCCTGGCCATGGAAGCCGGCGGGAAGGTGTTCATGTTTAGACGGTTGGAGGCACAGAAATGAGCAATGGCAACGAATTCGCTTCGCTCCCCATGGAAGCCATCCAATGGCTTGCCAACGGCGAGCGCGGGCTGTCCTCGAATGCACTGTTCACCCGGTTGACGGGCGTTGACGCCCTGGGCCGGGACAAGAAGTGGTGGAGGTTTCATCCGCTTGACCCGGCTGATTTCCGACGTTGCGTGCTGCTGCTGGAGACGGTGCCGGGGTTCCGGGAAAAGCTGCCCCTGATGTGCGACGTCTCCCCGCAATGGGCGGCCCTGGTGGCCCACTGGGAGGAGCTTGAGGCCCTGCTTGTGGATGAGTTCCCTACTGGGTTCGCGCCAAAAACGCACGAGCGCATGCGGGAGATCCTCATGGAGGCTGGGGAATGACCTGCTATCGCAAGGCCTTGCACGTGCAGACTATGCAGTCGTGGTACATGCTCAAAGAATGGTTTGACCCGAGCATGCTTGAATTCCACCTGGGCCTTCGCTGGCGGTGGATTGGCTGGGACGCCTCGGAAGATGGCGTGTGCGAACGCTTTACTGACGAAGAAGTTGCCGAGCTCTTCACCTTCGAGGAAGAAGCCCCGCCCGCGCTCCGGCACCTCTTCGAGGCCATGCCCTCGTTTCGCGAGTGGCGCAGCCTCTGCCTGGTTTCGGGGGTGGCATCGTGAGCGTTAAAAAAGCCGGGTTGCCCCGGCTTCGTTCACTTGTTCCGCCTGCGCCACTCCCACGGCGGGGTGGGATCAGGCTCTGCCCAAAGGCCGCGGCTCGTTGCCCTCGCGGCAGCCTCGCTTGCGTCCCATTGCTTGCAGACGGCGATGGTGCAATATTTTGTGTAGACCCAAGCGTGCCCGGCCTCCACGATCTCCCCATTGAGGCTTTTGCCGTCAATGGAGACCAGGGCAACCTGCCGACCATACCGGTCCACGTCCACCGTTTCCCCTTCAACCACCGCGTTGTAGGCCTTGGCCCGGACGAATTGCGTCGCCTCGAAGCCTCCAGGCTGGGCAGATTCCGGGCAATCGATCCCGTACAACCGCACCTTGATTGTCGTGGCATTGTTCAGTGTGACGTGGATGGTGTCACCATCGGGGATGTACGAGACGACGCCGGACCAGCCCCAGGCAGAGGCCGGCAAAAGCAACAGCAGGAAAACAAGCAGCCGCGTCATGGTTTGCAGGTTTTGCATGGACGGTATCCTTCGGCAATGGCTGCATCGCGGGATTCAAAGACGGCTGTACAGCGTTTGCAGTTGAAGTGCTTGCAGCCCTGGATATGGAAGATGCCGGATTCAGTGTTGCCGTGGTACGTTGCCCCGGCGGCGTGGAGCATGGCCGCAGCGCCTACGGCCAAGGCCAGGGACAAGGCCAGCGAGACGGCCAAGTTGCGAAGTGGAAGCATGTCTCCTCCGATAGCTACAGGGTGTGCGGCATTGACGAGCCAGCATGCAAGGCTCTTGACATTTTCCCGCATCGGGTGCAACTCTTTCCGCACGGAGCCTCAGAACTCCTAGAGCGGACACCGCACCCGTCAGCCTTGCGGTTTTTTTGCGCCCATTGGCCATCTGCGCCAATGGCACCGCTGCATTCAACGCCGGGTGTGGACCGAATACAATACCCCGAAAGGGGGAATACGTCCGCCGCCTCTAGCGGTTCTGAGCGCCCGGCTTTTTGTTCATCAGAAATCTAGAGAGGTTCCCATGTCTGACCTGATCCCCCTTGATGTGACCCGCGACCTGGAGTTCCACGGCGACCAGCCCATGGTCTCTTCCCTGCGAATTGCCGAGCGCTTCGGCAAGCAGCACGGCCATGTGTTGCGCGACATTCGCGAAATTTCCGTTAACTGTTCGGAATCATTTAGTGCCTCCAATTTTGGATTCACCTCCTACATCGATTCTTTTGGTCGCAGTCTTCCTATGTGTCTGCTGACCCGCGACGGGTTCAGTATGCTGGTGATGGGCTACACCGGCCCGGAGGCCATGCGTTGGAAGGAAGGCTACATCGCTGCCTTCAACGCCCTTGAAGCGGCCGTGAAAACGTCCCTGGTGCAGCGCCTGCGGCAGGCAGAAGCGGAACGGCAGGCCCTGGAGGCCACGCACCGGGAGCGGGTGGCCGGGCTCCTGGCCCTGCCCGATGAGCGGCGGCAGCTGCTCTTGCGGGTGGGGCGGTACGCGAAGATGGGGCTGGCCCGGTGGGAGATCACGCGGTTGACGGGCCTGCACAAGGACACGATCCGCAAAATCCTGCGCCAGGCCGAGGCCCTGGGGCTGATCGACCCCCAGCAAGAGAAGGAAAAGCCCTTTGGGGCGCAACTGGCGCAGGCCCTGTTTTCCATGGAGGCCAGGGCATGAACTACCTGCGCCCGACGGACACGTGCCAGGATGCCCTGGACCGGGCTGCCAGCGTGGCGGCCTTTCTGGGAGCCGTGGCGGAGCGGGTGGCCCTGGAGCCCCTGGCCCCTGAGGAAGCCTATGGGCTGCAGTGCGTGGTGATGGCTCTTGAGGAAACCCTGACCCTGGCCAAGGGCCTGCCGCCGTGCCGGCGGCCCGGCAGCCTGGCTGCATAACGCATATGGGGGAAGGCCCTGATCCATCAGGGGGCAGGGCCTTCCTTTTTCGCCCAACTCCACATAGGATGGCCGCCATGCGCACCACCATCGCCTTGATCCTCTCCTTGCTCCTGGCCCTGCCTGCTGCTGCCCAGGCCGCCCAGGCGGCGGACGCCGGTCGCATGGTGGACGGCCAGGGGAGGACCACTGGAACCTACACCCGCCAGGGGGACGGCGTGATCCTGCGGGACGGCCAGGGCCGGGCGCTGGGGAGAATCGAGCAGACGCCCGGCGGGGAGGTGCGCGCCACGGACCGCCAGGGCCGGCGCGTGGATCCTGCGGCCGTGCTGCCCGGGACATCCCCAGCGCCTTGACCCCGTCCCCTTTCCTTGCCCCGCTTGCTTCGGCCCGCTTCGGTCTGACACGTGTCAGGCCGTTTTTTTTGGTCCGCCAGGGGTAGCGTCTGCACATTGCTGCATCTTATTTGCCTGGAGGTCTCATGCGCACTCCCCTGACCGATGCCGACATTGCCGCCGCAGCCGCCGCCCTGGGGGTGGAGGCGTGCGCCGTGCGGGCCGTGGTGGCCGTGGAGTCCTCGGGCCGCGGATTTCTGCCCGACGGCCGGCCGAAGATCTTGTTTGAGGGGCATGTCTTTTGGCGGGAGCTGCAGCGGCGCGGCATCGCCCCCGAGCCCCTGTCCGTGGCGCACCCTGGCATCGTGTACCGCAAGTGGGACCGGTCGAAATACAAGGGCGGTGCGGCGGAGCATGCCCGTCTGGCGCAGGCCAAGGCGCTGCACGTTGAGGCGGCGTTGTGTTCGGCGAGTTGGGGGCTGTTTCAGATCATGGGCTTCAATCACCGGTCCTGCGGATTCGAGACGGTGCAGGCCTTCGTGGCTGCGCACGAGGCAAGCGAGGCGCGGCAGCTGGAGGCCTTTTGCGCCTACCTGCGTGCCGCGAGTCTGGTCGCCCCCCTGCAGCGGCTGGACTGGGCTGAATTCGCCCGGCGCTACAACGGGCCGGGCTACGCGGCAAACAAGTACGACACCAAGCTGGCCGCGGCGTATGCGCGCTGCCGGTCGGCATCCTCCCAGTAACCTTCCACCCACACACAAGGAGCATCCCCATGGCTGATTTCAATACCGTCAAACCCCTGTTCGCATCCAAGACCTTCTGGGGCGGCCTGGTGGCCGTGCTGGCCGGGGCCGCCAGCGTGGCGGGCTATGCCCTGTCGCCCGAGGAGCAGGCCCAGCTGGTGGAGGCCGTGGTGGGCGTGGCCTCGGCCCTGGGCGGTGTGGTGGCCATTGCCGGTCGCATGGTGGCCACCAAGGCCATCAAGTAAGGCCGACGCCCGTGGACTACGCCACCGCCAAGTTCTGGATCGACCTGGCCCAGACGTTTTTTACCGGGGCCTTGGGCATCTACATTTACATGGTCAACCGCGAACGCGTGACCAACCGGCGCATCAAGGAACTGGAAGACACCCTTGAAGAGCGTTTGAACGACCATGCCTCGCGCCTGGCCAAAGTGGAAACCACCTGCTGCACCACGCCCAGCCAGACCCAGCTGCACACGGAGCTGGGCAAGGTCTACGAGCGCATGAACCGCATCGACACCACCTTGAACGACCTGGCCGGCGAATCCCGGGCCAACCGCCAACTGCTCACCACCATGCATACCTTCCTCCTGGAGCGCAACGCATGAACACCTACGCCACCACCGTGGAGCAGCGCCGCCGGCTGGACCTGCTGCGCCTGCTGGCCCTGGAGCCCGGCTACCGGCTGAACGCCCCGCTGCTGCAGGCCTGCTGCTGCGAGGCCGGCTTGCCCAGCACCCTGGACCAGGTCGAAGGCTCCCTGGCCTGGCTGGCCGAGGCTGGCCTGGTCAATCGTGAGGCTGTGTCGGGAGTGACCGTGGCCAGCCTGACGCCCCGCGGCCTGGATGTTTCCCGGGGGTTGGCCGAGGCGCCGGGCGTGGCCCGGCCCTTGCCCGGGGAATAGGGGGAATCGCATGCCCCAGCCCTCGACCATTGACCGCCTGCCGCCGGACATCAAGGAACAGCTCCAGGCCCTGCTGCGTGATCCGCGGGTGACGCAGCTGGAGGCCACGGCGCGTATCAACGCCATCCTGGCAGAGGAAGGCCATGCCGAGCGCATCTCCAAGAGCGCGGTGAACCGCTACGCCCGGAGCATGGCCGTGGTGGGGGAACGCCTGCAGCAAAGCCGCGAGGTGGCGGCCATGTGGATCGGCAAGCTGGGCTCCCAGCCGGCCGGCGAGGTGGGCAACCTCCTCAATGAAGTGTTGCGGACCCTGGCCTTTGACTGCGCCCTGGGGCTGGCCGAAGAGGAAGGCGGGGCCACGCCGGCCCTGCTCATGAAGCTGGCCATTGCCGTGGAAAAGCTGGAACGGGCGGCCAGCGAGAACGAGAAGCGGGCGGCGCGCATCCTGGAACGCGAACGGGCGCGGGCGGCCGAGGCCCTGCAGCAGGCCGGGCACAAGGCCGGGCTCTCCCCGGACGTCCTGGCCATGATCCGCGAACAGGTTTACGGCCTGTCCGGATAGTCCGGGTAATCCATGCCAGCCCTGGAGCTCTACCCCTATCAACGCCAATGGATCGGCGACAAAAGCCGGTTCAAGATCGGGATGCTTGCACGCCAGACGGGCAAGACGTTCACGACAACCTTGGAGATCGTGGACGATTGCCTGGAAGCGGCGTCCCAGGGCTGGCGGGAGCGCTGGGTCATTCTCTCCCGCGGGGAGCGCCAGGCCAAGGAGGCCATGGACGAAGGCGTCAAGCGCCACGCCCAGGCCTACGGCGCGGCCTTTGATTTCCTGGAATATGACTGGAAGGGCGAGGCCTCCTACAAGGCCCTGGAGGTGACGTTGCCGGGCGGCAGCCGCATCACGGCCCTGCCGGCCAATCCGGACACGGCCCGCGGGTTTTCCGCCTCCTGCTTCTTGGATGAATTTGCCTTTCACCAGGATTC
>NZ_BAAIGQ010000005.1:0-830000 GCF_054653055.1 Megalodesulfovibrio paquesii
CCCGGCCCGTTGTAGCGCCTGGCGAATTCGGACCAGTCCAGCCGCTGCAGGGGGGCGACCAGACCCGCGGAACGCAGGTAGGCGCAGAAGGCCTCCAGCTGCCTCGCCTCGCTTTCGCAGTGCGCAGCCACGAAGGCCTGCACGTCAGCGAACCCGCACAGCGGGTGATTGAAGCCCATGATCTGGAACAACCCCCAGGACGCCGCACACAGGGCCGCATCCTTGTGTATCAGGGCGGCGCTGTTCAGCCGCTCCCATTCACCAAGGGAGCCCCGGTACTGCGACCGGTCCCACTTGGGGTACACGAGGTTGGGGTACTTGCCGGCCAGGGGCGCGGGGTCGATATTTCGCGAGACCAGCTGACGCCAGAAGATATGGCCCTCAAACAGCACCCTCGGGCGGCCGTCGGGCAAAAATCCCTTGCCCAAGGATTCCACGGCCAGGACGGCCCGCACCGCGCAGGCTTCCACCCCCAGGGCGGCGGCTGCGGCGGCAATGTCGGCATCGGTCAAGGGAGCGCGCATGTGACCTCCAGGCAGATGAGATGCAGCAATGTGCAGACGCTACCCCTGGCGGGCCAAAAAAAAACGGCCTGACAGGTGTCAGGCCGAAGCAGGCGGACATAGATGGGGAATGGGCGCGGAGGCGGGATCAGGGCTGCGGGGAGGCTCCGGGCAGCACGGCCGCAGGGTCCACGCGCCGGCCCTGGCGGTCCGTGGCGCGCACATCCCCGCCGGGCGTCTGTTCCATGCGCCCCAGCGTCCGGCCCTGGCGGTCCCGCAGGATCACGCCGTCCCCCTGGCGGGTGTACGTCCCAGTGGTCCGGCCCTGGCCGTCCACCATGTGGCCGGAGTCCGCGGCCTGGGCGGCCTTGGCGACCTGGGCGGCGGCAGGAAGGATGAGGAGCAAGGAGAGGATCAAGGCGAAGGTGGTACGCATGGCGACTATCCTATGTGGAGTTGGGCGGAAAGGGAAGGCCTCGACGCTTGCAGGCCAGGGCCTTCCCCTATATGCGCTATGCAGCCAGGCTGCCGGGCCGCCGGCACGGCGGCAGGCCCTTGGCCAGGGTCAGCGTTTCTTCCAGGGCCATCACCACGCACTGCAGCCCGTAGGCTTCATCCGGACTCAGGGGCTCCAGCGCCACCCGTTCCGCCATGGCCCCCAGAAAGGCCGCCACGCCGGCAGCCCGTTCCAGGGCATCCTGGCACGTGTCCGTCGGGCGCAGGTAGTTCATGCCGTAGCCTCCATGGAAAGCAGGGCCTGCGCCAACTGCGCCCCAAAGGGCTTTTCCTTCTCTGGCGGATAGTCTATCAGCCCCAGGCTGCGGGCGTCGGCAATGGCCCGCTCCAGCGTCCGCTCGGACACGCCCGTCAAGCGGCGGATTTCCCACCGGGCCAGCCCCAAACGCACATACCGCGCCGCGCGCAAGAGCAGCTGCCGCCGCTCGTCCGGCAGGGCCAGGAGCCGCGCCACCTCCTCCCGGTGCGTGGCCTCCAGGATCCGCGTCACGGCTTCCGCCCGCTCCAGGCGCTGCACCAGGGACTCTTTCACGGCCGCTTCAAGGGCATTGAAGGCGGCAATGTAGCCTTCCTTCCAGCGCATGGCCTCGGGGCCGGTGAACCCCATGACCAACATGGAAAATCCGTCGCGGGTCAGGTAGCACATAGGCAGAGTGCGGCCAATGGGATCGGTGTATGTATTGAACTCAAAATTGAGTCCAACAAATGATTCCGAACACTTGGTAGACAATTCGCGGATGTCGCGCAGAACGTTGCCGTGTTGCTTATCGAAACGCTCGGCAATGCGCAGGGAAGAGATCACAGGCGTGTCGCCGTGAAACTCCAGGTCGCGGGTCACATCAAGGGGGATCAGGTCAGACATGGCAGAGCTCCTTTGATTTTCTCATGAACAAAAAAAGCCGGGTGCTGAGAACCGCCAAAGGTAGCGGCAGGCTTATTTACCCCCGAAAGGGCTCTTGTATTAACCTACACCCGGCAAAACAATCTGGGCTCTTGCCTGCCGTCAGGAAGACGCAGGGCGCAAAAAAACCGCAAGTCTAACGGGTGCGGGTCCGACCTTTGAGGAGTTCTCAGGCTCCGTATGGAAAGAGTTGCACCCGATGCGGGAAAATGTCAAGAGCCATGCATGCTGGCTTGTCAATACCATCAACCGTGTAGCTATCGGAGGAGACATGCTTCCACTTCGCAACTTGGCCGTCTCGCTGGCCTTGTCCCTGGCCTTGGCTATGGGCGCTGCGGCCATGCTCCACGCCGCCGGAGCAACGTACCACGGCAATACTGAATCCGGCATCTTCCATATCCAGGGCTGCAAACACTTCAATTGCAAACGCTGCACAGCCGCCTTTGAATCCCGCGATGCAGCCATTGCTGCAGGATACCGCCCATGCAAGGTCTGCAAGCCATGACGCGGCTGCTCGTTTTCCTGCTGTTGCTTGTGCCGGCCTCTGCCTGGGGCTGGTCCGGCGTCGTCTCGTACATCCCCGATGGTGACACCATCCACGTCATCCTGAACAATGCCACGACGATCAAAGTGCGGTTGTACGGGATCGATTGCCCGGAATCTGCCCAGCCTGGAGGCTTCGAGGCGACGCAATTCGTCCGGGCCAAGGCATACAACGCGGTGGTTGAAGGAGAAACGGTTGATGTGGACCGGTATGGTCGGCAGGTTGCTTTGGTCTCCATCGGCGGAAAAAGCCTCAACGGAGAGATTGTAGAGGCCGGGCACGCCTGGGTTTACACGAAATATTGCACCATCACCGTCTGCAAGCAATGGGACGCGAGCGAGGCTGCCGCCAGAGCAGCCGGCCGCGGCCTTTGGGC
This sequence comes from Megalodesulfovibrio paquesii, assembly GCF_054653055.1. NCBI lineage: Bacteria > Pseudomonadati > Thermodesulfobacteriota > Desulfovibrionia > Desulfovibrionales > Desulfovibrionaceae > Megalodesulfovibrio > Megalodesulfovibrio paquesii. Next base: position 2,841 of record NZ_BAAIGQ010000005.1, read on the forward strand.
AGAGGCCGATCCCACCCCGCCGTGGGAGTGGCGCAGGCGGAACAAGTGAACGAAGCCGGGGCAACCCGGCTTTTTTAACGCGGGGCATCGGCAGGGGCCTCGGCAGCGATCTTTTTGACATACCGGAACGGGCCAAGGACAAAGTGCAACTCCACTGTCGGCTCCCCATCCTCCACCGTCCGCACCGTGGAGGCGCGTAGGGATTCAAGCATCCCGTACATCCCTGCAGACACACCCAGAACAACCCCCAGGGCAAAGACAAGGGCGAGCGACACAACGGCAACGAGGCCGGGCAACAGCAGCGATTTCACTCCCGCACCTCCACTTTTTCCACCGGAAACAGCGCCACGCGCATCGGCCCGCCCGTGGCCACCAGCACATGCTGCCGGCCGGCCTGATCCTGCAGGGGGGCGGAACGGACAATGCCCATCTCGGCCCGTGGCACGCCGGCCAGTTCATAGAATACGGTCACACGGTCGCCGGGGGCGAAGGCGGCCGGCGGGGCTTCCTCTTCCGGTTCCGGCAGGATCCAGGTGCCGAAGACCAGCCCACGCAATGTTGCCACCACCCCGTCTGCAGCATGGTAAAAGGGCTGGCCCTTGACGGACACAAAGCGCCCATTCACCCGCAGGCGGTAGCCGGCTTGCCCGAAAAGCGCGCCGTCAAAAATTTCAATTTTGATGCTTATATTGCCCGGTTTTCTGAGCAAGAGCGTCGCCATGGGCTTGCGTTTTTCGGCCATTATCCATCCAACCTTCTGAAAAAAAATACACTTCCCCGCCGCACTCCATTTTCAGCCGGCCATCCTGGCTGATGGTAGCCACCACGGACTTGCGGCCGGAGCGAAGCCGGAAGACCAGGCCGGCGTCTGTCTCGGCCACGTCTTCAATCAGCAGATCCCGGGCTGCAGCGTGGCCGTACATAAAGACGTAGAGCCGGCCCGAGGGATCAAAGCGCAGCACGTCCTTGGAGCCGGGGGCTGCGCCCTGCCACACCCCATGCAGCCGGGCTGCCTCAAAAGTCATCGAACAGGCTCCCCTGCCGGGGACCGGCATCCCGTGCCCGGGCCAGCACCCGGCGCACCGTGCGTTCGGTCAGGCGCAGGTCCAGGGCCACATCCCGCGGCGAGGCTCCGGCGGCCACGCGCTCCACGATTTCGGCGTCTCGGGCCTTGCGCACGGCCTCGGTGCCCAGGGGCACGTTGCACAGGTAGTCGCCGCCATAGATTGCCGCCAGGCGCTTGGCCTCCGGCCAGCCCATGATCCGGGCGATGGGATGCCCCGGCCCGATGTGCCGCGGGATGTACAGCCGGGCCACTCCGCCGTAAGCCTCCATCAACCGCAGGCAGGCCTCGCCGCCGCCGGGGCCGAGCTCCTCGGCCAGCGCCCGCAGGGAGGCCGGCAGCCAGCGCGTACGGTGTGAGGGGTCGCCCAGCAGGGCAGACGGCCGCGGCATCAGGACTGCCTCCCACCGTGCCGCCGATTGTGCACCGAGAGTGCCGCCACCACCTTGCGCAAATCCTCAGGTGTGGCCCATGCCAGCTTCTCCACGCCGGTCATCTTTTTGAGCAGGCCCTCGGCATACGAGAGGGGCACAAAGCGTCCCTCATCCTGACCCTTGGCGGCCAGCAGGGCTTCGATTTTGCGCAGGAGTGGCCCTGTGCCGCGGCCCGTCTTCACATCCGCCGGCTTTTTGGACGGCTTGAATCCGAGCTGGCGGAACTGGTCCAGCAACAAACCCAGCTGCGCCGGGGTCAGGTCTTTGGCAGACCCGACACCGAACCTGTCCTGGAGCAGGTTGCGGTACACGTCGTCATCCAACCGCAGCTTCTGCTTGGCCACATGCACCATGGCCAGGGCCTTCTTGGTGTCCTGCGGCGTATGGGTGGGGGTTGCGTTGCGTGTGGGTTTCATGCGTCTTTCTCCGTTGGCTGCTCATCAGGGCCTGGCCACCGCGCCATGCCGACGGGAGGAGACCTCCCGTTTCGCTTACGGATTCACCGCCCCCTTCAGCGCTTGCGCCAGATTGAGCTTCACCGTGTTGCTGGCGGCAATCTCCAGCGGCGCGCCGGTCTTGGGATTGCGCCCCATGCGAGCGGCGCGCTGCTGCACTTCCAGCTTGCCCAGGCCCGGCAGGGGCACCCTCTCCCCACGGGCCAGGGTTTCAGTGGCCACCGCGGCCAGGGCGTCCAGCACTTGGCCGATGGCGGTCTTGGTGATATCTCCGGCGAACTTGTCCTTGATGGCGTCGATGAGCTGTGCTTCGGTCATGATGATTTCCTTCTTCTTCTCTTGGGTTATGCGTCACTCAACGTCAGGGGGATGTTGCGATAGCTGCCGTCTTCCTGACGTTCGAGGATCTTGAAGTGCGTTTTGCTGTCCACCACACGCAGGCTGTCCTTGATGGCCTCCATGGCCCGATTCCAGCGGTCATCTTCAAAGGTCAGGCGCAACAGGCTCAAGACCTTGGCCCGCGAGAGCATGCCGTTGCCATCGGCCTGGAAGGCCGCGTCAATGATGGTCTTCACCTGCGGGGACACGCCGGAGGTCCATTCCGTCAGGCAGTCCTGGACCAGGGCCTGCGCCGCCTTGATGCGTTCGTCGAACTCCACCCGCTCCTGAATGACGCGTTCGACTTTGTACCGGCCGTCAAAGGTCGGCAGGCTGACATTGCCTTTGCTACCACCGCGTTTGACGCCGTACTCCTCGAATGCCAGATCCACGAAGGCGGCCACATCGCCGGACACCCTGGCCTTGAAGTCCCGCAGGGCCTGGCGCAATGCCAGGGCATCTGGGATGATGGACCGGACCAGGTCATCGCGGGCCATGTCCAGGGGTTTGATGTTCTTCACGTGCACCAGATTGCCGCGGGCATCCTGGCGAAAATCGGCCATGTCGGTCTGGGGTGTCGCTCCGTAGGCCGCCTGTTCCTCGCTCATGCCGTCACCTCCTCTGCTTCCTTGTTGGCTCTGTCCGTCGTTTCCAGGGCATCCACATGCTTGGCCAGCTGCACCAGCCGTTCCGCAATATCCCTGGACTCGCGCATCAGGTTGGGGTCGCTGCTCCAGCCCTGCAGCCGCTGCACGGCAAAGGCCGTCTCCATGATTTCAATAGCGATTGACATTTCACGCCTCCTTCAACTGCCGTTCACGATGCGCTGCGGACAGGCCTGGCAGGCCCGATGCAGCCGCACGCGGAATCCGGATGTCGCGGCCAGGGGCCGCCGTTGATGTTCCAGACACGTGGCCCCTTCGATTTCCCCCAGCACCGGGCAGTTGACCACGTCCCCGCCGAGCACCCGCCAGACCTTCGCTTCCAGCCCGACCAGGTCGCCAGGGTATTTGCTCCGAAGCGCCGTGCTGACCTGGGCCGGGGAGACGCCCAACTGCTTGGCCACCGCCGCCTGGCTCTCCGCGTCGCAGGCCTTGGCCAGGGTCTCCACCCAGGGCGGCAGCGGGCTCCAGTGCTGCCTCGCCACCTGCAACGCACTCATGGCCGCGCCCCCTTCTGCGCCCCTTGCGGCCAGACCACGGCCTGGAGGTTGGGGTCATAGACCTGCTTCACCTTCTGGATCATCGGCGCCAGCGGCCCATGCTGGCGCACCAGGCGGTACTGGTCGCCCGATCTGGTGACATACCCGGCATGCGCCAGCATTTTCAGATAAGTGTAGGCGACGCTTTCCTTCACGGAGACGGCGGTGGCCAGGTCCACAGCCGTGCACGCCTTCATCATCCGCAACCCGCGCCACATGCGCTGTTGGTCCGTTTCCGGGAACGGCTTGCCTTCTTTGTCCAGATGCGGGGCTTGCGCCGGGCGTTGCGTCAATCGGTACGTCGTCATCGCCCCTATCCCCTGGCCAGGAGTGGCCGTGCACACCCCGGCCAGGCACAGCCGGCGCAGGTATTCCCGGATTTCGCCCTTGCCCCGCAGTACCTTGGCCCCCACGGCCGCCACAGTGATGTCCCTGCCCGCGTCGGCCAACTCCAGCATGGCCGTCCACACCGCGTCATTGCCGGCCAGGGGGTGGCGTTGATCAATAGGTTTCGGAGGCATCACGCAGCCCTCCGCACGGCCGGGGTCTCCCCTTTGAAGAATTCCCGCTTGCCCCAGTGTTGTTCGTCCGCCTGCTCCCAGCCCTCGGTCCGGGCCGCTTCCCGCACCCGTTCCAGATTGACGCAGATGCGCCGCAGCCGCCCGCCGCTGGCCTGGTGCAACCGGGCCAGCAAGCCGGGCGCAATGGCCACATCCGGGCAGTAGTGCCGGGCCAGCAGCTCGCAGTCCTGTACCGTGGCCGGCTGGGCCGGCAGCCAGTCCAGCATCCGGTTGTGGACGCGCTCATGCTGGGCCAGCTTGTCCGGCAGCCGCTCCTCGCCAATCAGGATGATGGGCGCGCCGCTGGCGTCGTGCAGCTCCCGCACCAGCTCGATCATGCCACGGGCCGCCAGATGGTCGGCCTCGTCGATGATCAATGGCGCATTGGCCACGGCCAGGGCTTCGACAACCTTTTCCACCATGTCCCCGATGGTCCCGCGGGGCGCGAGGCCCAGCTCGGTGGCAATGGCCGTGCACAGCTTTTTCTTGGTCCAGGATGACCCCACCTCCACGTACTTGGCCCGCGCCTTGTTGGCCGCGTGGATGGCGCTCCAGGTCTTGCCGTAGCCGCTGTGCCCGTGGAACGTGGCCATGCCCGGCAGGTGCGCCGGCCGGTTGCAGACCCGTTCCACCAGCTCGGCAAAGAGCCGCACGTTTGTCAGGGGCGCAATGCCCGTGCCTGCTGCCGTCATCTCAGGCTCCTTTCTTGGCAGGGCCAACGGTGGCCTGTTTGGCAACACACAGGGGGCGTGAACATTTGTCATAGACACACACACTGCCTAGATCAGTAGGATCAAAAGCCACCTTCACCTCGCCCCCATGCTGCAGGCACAATGCGGGGTGTTCGTAACTCGTGCCATGGATCACGATGCGACCTCGTTGGGGGACTCGTTGCAACACTCTCATCTGTTCCTCCTGTTATCCCAGGGCCACTTCCCCGAACTCTTCATAGAGCCGGGCCTGGCTGAGGTATTCTGGTGTGGTGACGTAATAATCCAGCCACTTGGCTTCATGCGGCGAGAGGGCCTCGCCTCCCGTGCGCCGGGCCTCCAGGGCCTGCGCTTTGAGGAAGCGCTCACGCTTGGGGTTCCCCGCCGGGGCGGGGGCAATGGAGGCAGCCTCCAGGGGGGAGAATCCCCCCTGCCCCCCCTGATCGAGTGGAATGGAGGGGGTTCGGGGGAACTCAGTTCCCCCGAGCACATATCCCTGCATCTCCACCACCTTGGCCTGCGCCCGCTTCAGCTGCGCCTTGCGGCGACCTTCGCGCGCGGCCTCAATGGTCGATTGCGGGAAATACGCCGCGGCGTGGCCGTCCTGCTTGGCAATGGCCAGCAGCTGGCCGTCCAGGTTGCGGACCCAGACCTTGGAAAAGTCGTGCAAATCGTAGGCAACCTGCACTTCCTGCCCGTGCATGGCCTCCAATTCCGGCGCGTAGTACTCCCGGTTGAACAGCGTCACGAGGCACCGCCGGCAGGTCCGGATCAGATGCGGCCGGAACAGCTCGGCGGCCTCTTCGGGCGTCGGGTGGAACAGCTCGCACAGGGGATCGCGGGCCAGCTCGGCCCAGCGTTCGTCCGGGGTCTGGTGACGGAGCTGGCCCGTCTGCGGATCTTGAATCCTGGGCAAGCCACGATGCGGCCGGGCGTTGTAGGCCCGCATCTGCTCGTCCATCCAGGCCAGGTATTGATCCCAGGTCGGATACAGGGGCGAAGTTCCGCGCTCCTTGATCTGCACCAGCGCCAGCTTGTGGATCTTCTTCTCGGCCTCATCATCCATGTCCCAGCCGCAGTAGCCGGGCAGCATCCGCGCGCTGCGGATCCAGTTCTTCTGAAATCCTTCGATCACCCCGCGGGCCTGGGAATTGTAGGGGATGCTGTGCTCAATGCGCACGCCCAGGCGCAGCAACAGCCCGTCGCCTTCGCGGCCAAGCATCTCATTCTTGAAGCCGCAGCCATTGTCCGCATAGAACAGGGCCGGGATGCCCGCCGTCTCCACGCTGTGCCGCAGGGCATCTGCCACCAGCCCGGCGGATTCATGCTCCCAGCTGCTCCAGCCCACGCACTTGCGCGAGGCAAGATCCAATACCGCCACCACCTCGGGCCGGAATGGCTGGCCATGATCCGGGTGCAGCACCTTCATGTCCTGCCGGTGGCCGTCGGACGTGTACACGTCGCCGGGCAAAAGCTCTTTGAAGGTGCGTTTAACGTAGGCTTGCAGATTCCGCAGCGCCCGCGGCCCCATGCGGCCCTTGTTGGCCTGCACCGCGCCCAGACGCTTGATGGTCCGTTCCACCGCGCTGATGGAAGGCAGCGTTAACCCCTGGGTAACGGCCACTTCATAGCACATGGCCAGGGTCGGCTTGCCAGGCCGGCGGTACAGCTTGAGGAACGGCCCCAGCCACGCCGGGGGCGCGTTGTCTGGCAATTTGGTGGGCTTCGGGGCCAGGGCATCCGGCCCCTGCCGGTCCAGCGTGGTGCGCCAGAGCCGCAGCGTCACGGCACTCACAGCCCGCTGTTCGCCCTTGCGGGCATTGGCCACCGCGGCCAACTCCGCCAGCCGGGGGGCCAACGTCCCCGCCGCGGCCATTGCTGCAAATGTGGCTTCAGCCTTGATGATCCCCACCCGCATGGTTTCGGCCAGCCCGCGGACGGCTTCCAGCACGCCCAATCGCGCGTCCCGCACCTCCGCCTGCCAGTCCCGCATGGGGGCCATCAGACAGGCCGGCACCTGCGCAGCTGGCGCGGGTCCGGTCAATGGGGCAGCCTGGTCCAGCACATGCGCAACAGCCCGCTCCCGTACCGCCGCCGGCAACCCCTCCAGCAGATACAGCCGTGCGCCGCGCGTGCCGGTGACGTAGGGCCAATCCTCATAGAGAGCACGTTTCCTCAGTCCCCGCTCGGTTACGCCAAGCGATGAGGCGATTACGCGGGCCGGCAGCGCTTTCACGCAGCCACCCCTACGCCGTCCGGCAGAGCCAGATAACGGCGCGGCACGCCCAGTTCAACCAGCCGCGTCAGCACCCGTTTGTTGTTTTTTCCGCCACGCACCGTGTGGCAGACCAGGCTGCGGGAGCACTCCAGATCCCTGGCGATGTCCGCCATGCTGATCCCTTTACGCACCAGGTACGCCCGGATCGCCCGCCCGTTGCGTGGGCTCTCCACGGAATCAATACGCCGCGCCATGGCCATAGGCCTTTTGCTACCCGTCATGCCTAGTCCTCCAACACAGCCCGCAACCGGGCCTTTTTCTTCTTCAGTTGCCGCTCGGCCTCTTCCAACTCCGCAAGCTGCAGCAGGGCAACCTGCTTCCGGTCGATGACCTTCGCCTCCAATGGAGCCGCCAGCGCCTGCAACGGCTCCAGCGTGTGCAAGGCTCGGCAGAAAGCCACCACCCCGCGCGTTGGCACCGGTCTGTCTGTTTCCATTGGGTTCAGCCATTTCGCCAAAGTCTCGACAGAAAGCCGCCCACCGCGCCCAGCCGAGAGTGTGAGCCCATGCTCCCCGGCTACCCCGTTCATCCGATCAACCACCTGATCCATACTCAGCCCCGTGGATTCATAAGCTCGCCGCATGGCCGCCTTGATCATTGGATCAACGTCCAACGATGCGGCGAAAAGAGACAGTGGGCGCGTCCGATGGGGCATTGTCCGTCCAATATCCGGGTTTTTCCGGGCGTTGTTTCCGGCCTGAACTGGTGTTATCCAGACTGGGGGCATGGTCTACATGGCGACCTTGCGAGACTTCTTCTAAACCGATTTTTCGGGTGTTGCAACCGAAAAATTGAGCAATGATCACCTGTTTTTTGAGTGATGCCATCAACACACTTTAACCATTGGATAAAAATGCAAAAAAATCATCCCAAAATGCCTGAGGAGGGAGGTAAAAATAAAGGTTTCGGCGAACGCTTGCGCAAGCTTAGGGACTCGAAAAGCCTTACACAGCGCGATGTTGCACAGGCGCTCGGAGTCGCGACCTCTTCACTGCAGCGCTATGAGGATGGTTGGCTACCGAAAGGCGACGCCATAATCAGTCTCGCCCGATTTTTCGGTTGTTCAACCGACTTTCTACTTCTCGGCCAAATAGACGCCGCGCCGCAGTTAGCATCCGAAAGCGGCATGATCTACATTAAGAAAGTCAACGCACGGCTGTCGGCTGGTAATGGCAGCTTGGAAACATCTGGAGATGTCCACGGGTGGTTCGCCTTCCGCGAAGAGTGGGTTATTGCGAGAGGTCGCCCATCTAGCATGGTGCTTATGGATGTTTATGGTGACTCTATGGAGCCTGACATTCATGGCGGCGACATGGTACTAATAGATGAAAGCAAAAAGGAACTAATTGCAGGCGCGATTTATGCGATTGCAATTGACCATGAAATACTAATTAAATGCATTGACAAGCTTCCAGGCAAGCTTGTGCTTAGGAGCAAAAATCCGTCATACGATCCTATCGAAATAGACCTTTCACTCGAAGGGCAATACATTCACATTATAGGGCGCGTCTTATGGTGGTGTAGAGAGGCAAGATAGGTATGCCAAACGTGTCATTGTATACATTGGCAGTATAGAATTATGGGTGAAATCTAGTTCCGAGTCGGACTCGGAACTAGATTGTCAAAACAACATCAACTTACTGATTTAAAATATGATTTTTTCTCAGTGTAAGTGTGCAGTTGGTTCCGGGTCAGCCAATCAACCGCGCGGGGGTCCTGATGTCGAAAGCTTGCAGCATCAAATAGTTACGTGAAAGCCGGTGATAAAAGCAGACGCGGCAAGACCTGGCCAGCAGGCCGCAAACCCCCAAAACTGATAAAAGCGCCCCAGCGGCTTTCAGACCCGCCAGGACGCTCCTAACAACGCGTTTTCCTTCCCACTATATCCCCTCAAATCCCACCATGTCCCGCCTCACTGCCTGATAAAAGCAGCCGCTGCCCTGCAGCTGAGCGCATCCGGCAGGAGCTGGCCCGGACCTCCTTTGCCGCAGGGCTACGGGTGACGGCAAGTTTTGGCATTGCCGGCTGCCGGGCCTCGGATACCTGGGCCGAATGGCTGGAGCGGGCCGACACCGCCTTGTACCGCGCCAAGCGCGAAGGAAGAAACAGGGCGCAGGTGGAGGATCTGACGCTGCACGCAGGCGATCCGTCCAGGGACAGCGTGCAGGTGCTCCAGCTGCAATGGGATCCGGCATACGAAACGGGACACCCCGCCATCGATGCCCAGCACCGCGAGCTCTTTGACAAGGCGAATGCCCTGCTGCGCCTTGGCCACGCACATGGAGACGCCGGACTGCTGGCCGACCGCGTTGCCGCCCTGCTGGAAGACATGGCCCGGCACTTCCTTGCGGAAGAACAGATCATCATGGAACACGGCTGGAAAGATATGGCCCACCACCGCGAGATTCACGCCCAACTGCTGCAGCGGGGGGCTGAGTTACTGCAGCAGTTTCGCGAGGGGCGCCTCGGTGTGGAGGCCCTGTACCACTATGTGGTGCACGAGATCACCGCGCAGCACATCCTTCTGGAAGACATCAAGTTCCGTGCCCTGTTCAGCGCGGATGCCCTGGTCTGAGTCCCGGGGGCTTACTCCATGGCGGCAATGGCCAGGTTGTCTTCCGAGGGCAGACGGTGCCGGTGGCTGAGTCCGAGTGAATACCATTGCTGCATTTCGTTGGACGCCCAATGGTATTCGCCATTGCGGTTCAGTCCCGTGGCCAGACAGATTTCGTACCAGAGGGCGGCATCGGCAAAGTTGCCCTGCAGCCGATGCGTGAGGCCGATGTAGTACGCCGCCTCGCAGCGTTGTTTGGCCGTGCTCACCTGGGCCAGCAGATCGGTTTCCTTGATCAACCCCAGGGCCAGCCGGCCCACGGTGTGATAGAAATCCCGTGTGGGGTTCTGGTAATGCGCCAGCAAGCCGGCTTCGAGGGGGTGCGGGGTGCGCCCCTGGCTGAGCCAGGCCAGGAGGCGCAGCAGCTGGATGAACTCGCCGTGGGTCGGGTCTTTGATATCATCCTGGTGGTATTCTTCCAGCAGAATGTGAAACAGGCCGTGGTAGAAGAGCATCATGCTGAAGGGGCCGCGCATCTTCGCGTCTATCTTTCGCATCATCTCCCGGCGGGCCGTGGGCTCGTCCTTGCTGGCGCGGGCCATGATGTACGTATCCGCCGCGTGATCAAGCTTTTCCACCCCCGTGGTGGTGGGGGCCAGCTGCAACACCTGGAGGGCCAGCCGGGAGGCGCCGGCGTGCAGCAGGCGGTAGCTCAGGGCCGTCAGCTCCCAGCTTGTGGCCTCGGTGGCCAGCAGTGCTGAAACGGCACCCATGACGGCGCCCAACTGCACGGCAGCCGCTGTGGCGTTGCCCGGTTGCGCGGCGGCAGCCGTGGCGTTGCTGGTCGCTCCCGGGGCGGAGGCCCCGGCCACAGGGGCGAAGGTTTCCTTAAACGTTTTGAAATACCAGTGGGAATACGGTCCAAAGCAGGCGCGGCCCTGGCGGATGTATTGCGCTGCCGCGGCATGATCCCCCTTGCGCCAATAGTAACCGGCCGCCCCGGCCAGCACATGGTCCACGGCAGGGTACCGCTTGACGGCCCGGTCCAACCATGCCTCGGCCTCCTCACGCTGGCCTGTGGCTTCATAAGCACGAACTCCAACCATCATCGCGCCGGCCTGGTAGGAACGGAGATCATCCTCAATGACCACCAGGGCGTCCTCGGGGCGGCCTTTGGCCAGCAGGGCTTCGGCCAGGCAGGCCTTCATGCGCACGCGCAACAGGCCGTCCGTCAGCTGGTCTTTCTGGGGTTTTTGGCCGAGTTCCTGGCGCAGCATGGCAATGGTTGCATCGGGATCGCCAAGCTGGAGCAGAATCCAGGCCTTGCTCAGGCGGAGGGCGGCCATCTCCGGGGCCAGCTGCAGGGCCTCGTCGTACCAGGGCAGGGCCTTGCGCCAGGCTTCCCGGATGAGGCGCTCCTTGTTGAAATCCGCAGCACCTCGCAGGAGACGGAACAGCCTGGGATGGCTGGCGTTGGCCTGCCGGAATGGGGCATCATCACCCTGGAGCAGGGCCAGATTCCAGAGGATGGAGACGTCGCGACCATTTGCGGCCAGCGCCTGGGAGTAGGCGGCAGCGGCCAGGTCAGGGTTGCCCAGCGTCTGGAACAGCCTCCCCAATGCGTCCAGCCCGTCGGGGCGACTGTCCAGCTGCGCGGCCACGGCGGGAGCCATCTTGCGCAGGTCCGGATTGTGCCGAAACAGGCCGAAGGACGATGCCACCTGATCAGGCGGCAGGCGTGAGTGTGCCAAAGGCATGGCCTGACGCGGCGGAGCAAGCACTTCTTCAGCCAGCTTCACAGCCTGGGGCCGGTCGCCCAGCTCGGCCTGAAGTTGGGCTTTCCAGAGCGTCAGGAGTGCGGCCAGCTGGGGGCAACTGTGGTTCAGGGCGGTCAGGATATCGGCTGACGCCACGGCATCAAGGAATTCCCCTGTCATTTCAACAGAGCCCATCCGATCGGCCAGGATGTGATGCTGGGCTGCCAGGGCGCTGGTGTACAGCCCCTGCAGGAGGGCCTGGTGCCGGGTGTGATCCATGAATAGACCTGTCGTGGCGTTGGCATCGGCTGTAGCGGTGGCGAACTGCCGCAGCCTGGCGTCAAATTCGGCGGGGGGGAACAACTCTTCCTCGGTGTCCTGTCCTTCTGTCCCTGCCGCGGGGGGCAGTCCGAAGCCTGCCCGAAGAATCTCCTGAATCTCCAGGGGGTACACGTCCGCCAGCATGCGGGCCTGCCCCAACGGGACCATGTACATGGCCGCGGCCAGGAAGGGCGCAGGCAGGGACTCCTGCCCCGGGGGCGGAGTGAACAACTCAGGAATATCCTTGAACAAGCCGAGATCGATGGCCGTGAGAATCCGCAAGTAGGCGGCCAGAAGCGTGGGGGATTCCCCGACAGGTTTCAGCCCGTCCAGGTCCTGCCGGGCATAGGCCACGGCCAGGGCGTCCAGGCTGCCGGGTGTGCTGGAGGCGGCGCCGGCAATGGTATTGGCAATGGCTTCGGCATCGTCGCCATAGCCCATGGCCTTGGCCAGCAGACACTGTTCGGCAGTGCCAGTCGGGCCAGACGGGCCAGACGGGCCAGACGGGCCAGACTCCAGCCGGTTGGCCAAGGCCAGCAGGGCCAGGGCATGGCTGGCCAGGATGTCGGCCTGGCCGCTCGGATCATGCCTGAGGGTCAGGGCCAGGATGACATGGCCACGGGCAGCCAGCCGGACGGTGTGTGCGCCCGCTCCCTGGCGTGCCGCCTCCTTTCCGCCTGCGTGGCGGGTTGTTTCCAGGGCGCGCAGGGTGTTCAGGAGGGTCAGCGGATCGGCGGTGGTCATGTCCCCGGCGGTTTTGGCCAGGACGTCGGGGGGGAGGTCCGGGCCGGCCGCGGGCAGGGTGCCGCCCTGTTGCTCCAGCAGGGCGATCCAGCGTCCCAGGGCCTCAAGCACCGCAGGAACCGTCAGGGGCAGAGGAATGCGGACTTCTCCCAGACGCTCCGCCGCGCCGTCTGCAGTCCGTACCAGTGGGATGATCAGCGCATCCTGCTCTTGAACAGGCGTGCCTATGCCTGCCGTGCCAGCAGCCGGCCCGCCATTGCCATGCCCGATGGTGCGGGCCAGAATGTCGAAGGCTGCCACCATGCGGCGATCCGGCGCAAGCCGGAACTGGGCCTCGAAGGTCTGGCGCATGGCCGTGGCCGGACCATCGAGCACGGTCCGGCCCGCAGGCGCTCCCGCGACGGCGGGGGCGCTGCCGCCGCCGTCGTTAGGAAGCAGCCCCTGCACAAAGTCCACAAGCTGCGATACTCCCGGAATTTCCGCAAGCTGCATGCCGAAGGCATCCACCCGCGCATGCATGGCTGGCGACATGTGGTACGCCAGCAGCCCCACTGCCAGTACGGCCAGCAGGGGAAGCCAGCGGCGGAGGATGCGCAGGGGGGCGGCTGCGCCATGGCGCACGAAGGGGGTGGCGCTGGGGGCAGGCTCGAACACGGCGTGCAGGCCCATGCCCGCGACATTGCGCAGCAGTTCCCTGGCTGCGGCTTCGTCAATATCCCGGGCCAGCACAAAGGGCGGCTCCGGCAACTCCTGGACCAGATCCGTCTGCCCGTGCTCCCGGAGCAATGCCGCCTGGAGCGTGGCGCGGTTCAGCGCCGTGACAACGAGGGAGCCTTTTCGGACGCGGGCCATGGTTCCTCCTGCTGCAGTTGCCGGGGTGGAATTGGCTGTGGAAACTGGGATGCAGCGGGCGCAGCCGGGCATATCGTCCGGCGCGATGGGCTGTACGTTGAAGAACGGGTCGCAATGTCAAAAAAACGGCACGCCAGGAAGGGGATCCGGCCATGCCCCCGCAAAATGCCTATAACTTTGGCTGACAATTATGGAATTATGCAAAATGCGTCAAGCGAATTTCAAGAGATCAGTCTGTCTGCTGCATGGGGCGGCAAAAGGCCTGCAGCCGCTGGGCGGCATCGGCGGCGGCTTTGCGCAGGGATTCGGCGCAGGCGGCCAGCTCGGTCCACGGGACAGGGAGCGGCGCAGCGTCTGTTCCGGCGGCCTTGAAGGCGGCGAGTTCGAGGCTGTGCGCCAGCTCCCTGGCCTGGGTTGCGCCCACGGTGCCGGCGATGGATTTGAAGGAATGGGCTAACCGGCGGGTTTCCAAAGCGTCCTGGCGGGCCAGGGCGGCCTCCAGCTCGTCAAGGCAGCGCGAGGCGTGCTGAAGGTATTTGGCGCAGGTCAGGGTCATCAGGGTGGGATCGTCGTTCATGTTGCGCGAGAAGGCCTGCGGGTCGAACACCGGGCTCTCTCCCGTGGGCTCTTCCTGCCGTTCGCGCTGGGGTTCCGGCTCTGCGCGTTCCAGACGAGGCACCCCTCCCGGCTGGGCCAGCCGGCCGACTCCGCCGGCCAGCCGCGTCCGGCTTGGGCGGGCATGCACGAGCATGAGCAGCGCCCGGCGCAATTCATCCACCCGGACGGGCTTGGAAAGGTAGCCATCCATGCCCACCTGCAGGCAGTGCTCGGCATGGCTGGCCTGGGCGTGGGCGGAAAGGGCCAGAATGGGCACGCTGCCAGCCGTACCGGCCAGGGCGCGGATGCGACGGGCGGTTTCGAAGCCGTCCAGTTCCGGCATTTGCAGATCCAGCAGGATGATGTCCGGAATACTGGCGCGAAGCAATTCCAGGGCGTGCAGGCCGTCCACGGCAGTGCGCACGGCGTGGCCATCCAGTTCGAGCATGGCCTTGATCACGTCCCGGTTGACGTCATTGTCCTCCACCAGCAGCACGGAACAGGGCGGGCTTTTCGTATTTGCCGGGGAGGGAGCCGTGGCGTTGCTGCTGGCGGGGCAGGCCCGCAGGCGGACATAAAAATGGAAATCCGTACCGCGCCCCGGGGTGGAATCTGCCCAGATGGAACCGCCCATGCATTCGATGAGCTTGCGGCTGATGGAGAGTCCCAGGCCGGCCCCGCCGTGCTGACGGCTTTGTGCGCCGTTCACTTGCACAAAGCGGTCGAAGATGCGGCACAGATCCCGTTCCTGAATGCCGATACCGGTATCGGAAATCGTGAAGTGGATCAGGTATTCGCCTGGGGCCGGCGTGCCCCCCGTGTACGGCCCGGCATGGATGTGCACGGAGCCCTGCCGGGTGAACTTGATGGCATTGCCGACCACATTGAGCAGAGCCTGGCGCAGGCGCAGGGGATCGCCGACAAAGTGGTCGGGCAGGGCGTTATCGATGGCATAGGAGAAGTCCAGCCCCTTCTTGGAGGCCTGGGCCACAAGCATGTCCTTGATTTCGTGCACCAGATCCAGGAGGTTGAACGAACGTTGCTCCAGGGAGAACAGGCCGGACTCCAGCTTGGAGATATCCAGCAGGTCGTTGATCAGGCCAAGCAGCAGATCGGCGGAGCTGGCAATGCGCCGGATGTGCGCCTGGCTTTTGATGTCCTGCGGGCCACTCAGCAACAGCTCCGTCAGGCCGAGGATGGAGGCGAGGGGGGTGCGCAATTCGTGGCTGATGTTGGCCACGAATTCGTTTTGCAGCCGCACGGCCACCTCGGCCGCTTCCTTGGCCTGGGTGAGCAGGGTTTCCGCGGCGCGCCAGCGGGTGATATCCCGGCCAATGCAGAGCAATGCCGGGCGGTTCATGTACGTGATGGCCCGGGCGTTGATGTCCAGGGGCACAGTCGCGCCGTGCCTGTGCCGGAGATCCAGCTGCACGGAAGGCGGGCATTCCTGGCTTGCTGCCTGCTGGATGTACTGCCACAGGGAATTGCCCGGGGCGACATCCTCCAGCGGCAGGGTGGCGAACTCGTTCTTGGAGTATCCCAGCAGGCTGCAGGCCACGGCGTTCACGGCCAGGAAGGCGCCGTTCCCGTCCAGGATGAAGATGGCGTCCCCGGCGTTGTCGAACACGGTTTTGTAGCGCTGTTCCAGCTCCTGCCGGGTGCGCGCGGCCTCCTGCATGCGGGTCATGTCCGTGGCATAGACGGCAATGCGGGTTACTTCCTGGCCATTGTGCAGGGGGTATATCCGGCAGTTGAAGCTGCGGCCCTGATACTCAAGGTGCATGAACAGCGGCATATTCCGGGCCACAATCTCGGCAACATGCGTCCTGAACGTCTTGCGCAGGGCAGAGGGCAGCAGGGAAAGCACGTTGCGGCCCACAATGTCTCTCGGGTGCAGGGAGAACTGTCCGGCCCAGGAGAGGTTGCAGGCTTCGATGCTGTAGCGGGTGTCCATGAGGATGAAGAAATCATCCGTGGAGTCGATGAGGGCGCGAATGATGTTGCGGCTTTCGACAAGCTCGCGTTCGTGGGCCTGGCGCTCGGTGATATCCCGCAGCATGGTCAGGGTGAGTGGCATGTCGCTCTGGTCATGGGGCATGGGGGAGGAGAGCAGCTCCACCACGGCGCCGCCGGAGGTCTGGCAGGTTTCCCAGCAGCTGCCATGGCGCCAGGCGCAGTTTTCCGCCCCCTGCAGCAGTTCCGGCAGGGTAAAGCGCCGCAGCTCGGCCAGGGATTCGCACCGGAACAGGGCCAGTGCGGCGGGGTTGGCGTATTCGATGACACCGTCCTGGTGCAGCAGGATGGCCTCGGGAGAGATCTCCAGAATATGCCGGGTCCGCAGCTCGGATTTTTGCAGTTGCTCCAGGGCCTGCACCTGGCGGGTCACATCCACGCCAAGCTCCCATTGCTGCCATCCGGGCAGGGTGGTGGTATTGGAGACATTGCTCCAGGAGATGATGCGGGTGGATCCATCGGCGCAGCGGATGGGGACTTGCAGGTCCAGATAATTGGTACCGCACAGCAGGTCGGTGAATTTCTGGTGATGCAGGCCCTGCTCCGGGTAGAGCAGGCTGGCGGCGTCGGGATCGTTCAGGATGCGCTCGCGGGGGTAGCCGGTCACCCGTTCGGATTCACGGTTCCAGTACACGTAGCGCATGTCCTCGCCATGGGCGTGGATGAGCACGGGCATGTGCTCGATGAGCTGGCGCAGCCGGGCCTCGCTTTCCATCACGGCGGCCTTGGCGGCTTTGCGGGCCTCGATTTCCTGGGACAACAGCTCGTTGGTGTGCCGCTCGCAGGCCAGGCTGTCCTGCAGGTGCAAGGCCACCTGCTCAAATTGACGTTGTGAGTCTGCCAGCTCCTGGCGGGTGACGGCGAGTTCGCTTGTCAACTGCCCGATGCGCGCCTCCTGTTCCTGGAGGCGCTGTTCCAGCTCGGCCAGACGAGCAGCCTGGCGAGCAGCCTGGGAGGCGGCGTCATCAGTCATGAAGACACTCCCGGGCCCTTGCGGAGTTTGATCAGGAGGGCGTCCAGCTCGGTTGGCGACAGCCCGGAAAGCCGCTGCGCCTCCTCAACCTGTCCTCCGGTGCGCTCCAGCAGACGCTGGCAGTACAGACGTTCCAGGGCATCGGTCACCTGATCCCGGGCGGCGTGGAAGGCAGGAAAGAGATCCCGCTGGAACAGGTCACGATCCACGGCGCTCAGGTCGGGGAACTGTTCAGATGTCGTGGCCTGTCCAGATGTCGTGGCCGGGGCGCGGGTCAGGTCTGCAGTCGCCGGAGCCGGGCGCGGGTCTGCCCCCCGTCCCGTGAGCCCCGGGAACTCACTGTGGTCGAGGGCCTGCTGCCGCAACGGCGGGGGCAGATGGGCAAGGGTGATCACATCCGCCTCGCCGCTGGTGCTGGCCGCACTGTGCATGGTCTGCAGCAGTTCGTTCAGATTTCCGGGCCAGGGCCAGGCGCGCAGGGCCAGAATTGCCGGACGGGCCAGGAGCTTTTCCGGCAGCCCCAGTTCGGCGCAGGCCCGGTGCAGGAAATGGCGGGCCAGCAGATCAATATCACCCCCGCGATCACGCAGGGGGGGCAGGGCAATGTGGCGGCAGTCCAGCAGTTCGTACAGGCCCGGGTCAAAGAGCCCCTGGCGGCTCAGCCGGCCCAGGTTGTGTTGCGTGGCGGCCACCAGCCGGAATTCAGCGGGGACGGTGGCGGTATGGAGACGCAGGCAGCGGGCCAGATCGGCCTGCACCTGCAGCGGCAGGCCCTCCACATCATCCAAAAACAGCGTGCCGCCCGAGGCCTGATGCAGCAAGGAGGGCTGGGCTCCCTGACGTATCAGCGAGTCCAGTCCTGCCGGGAGGCTGCGCTCAGGGAGATGGTCCAGGTAGCATTCAGGATGGTCATTCTGGCCAAGGAGCAGGCATGCTGCCAGCATGGGGGCGATGTTGGCGCAGTCCACCACCACAAAGGGTCGTCTCTTTCGGGCGCTCGCCTCGTGCAGCGCCCTGGCGAAGCGTTCGCGCCCTGTGCCCGGCTCGCCGGAAATGAGGCAGGGGGCATCCTCCTCGGCAGCCTGCCGCAGGGCTTCCAGGCAGCTTCGCATGGCCGGGCATTCTCCCAGCAATCCGGCGGTGGGGGTGGAGCCTTCGGAGGCTTGCCGGGCCAGTGCGGCTTCGCGGCGACGATGCTGCAGGGCCAGCCGGGCGGTTTGCAGGACATCGCGGGCGTTGAGGGGTTTGTGGATATAATCCCAGGCCCCGTGGGAGAGAGCCCGCTCTGCGTGCTCGGGTTCGCCCGCCCCGGTAAGGACGACGACTGACGGCGCGCCAGGGGAACGCTGCAGGGGCTCCAGCTGGTCCAGGCCATCGCCATCCGGCAACAGCATATCAAGAAATATCAGGGCAGTGGAGGGGTGTTGGGCCTGGATCAGGCCCTCGGCCAGGGTGTGGGCCACGACGACATCCACATCCAGCTGCGCGAGCAGGGCTTCGAGGATATCGCACAGGAAGGGGTCGTCATCAATGATCAGGGCCCGTTCGCGCTGGGCAACGGGGCCAGAAGTCTGCTCTGATGGGTCGCCCGGGAGGGCGAAGGGATCGATTGACGGAGCCATGCAAAGGTATCCCTTGGCGTGCTGCCGCGGGGAGCGGCGCTGCCGTCAGCCTGCGTTGAGTGGCAGCCGGAAGCGAAACGCGCTGCCGCAACCGGGCTGCGATTCGGCCCAGATGAGTCCGCCATAGTGTTCGACAATTTGTCTGCAGATGGCCAGGCCCAGGCCGGAACCGCAGCGCGAGAGGTTGATGGTGTCGCCGGTGCAGGCCTGATGGAACACATCGAAGATACGGGGCAGATCCTCCGGGGGGATGCCCTGTCCCGTATCCTGCACACATACTTCCAGATGCCCGCTTTGCACGACGGCGGCGGAGATCTGGACATGCCCATGTTCGGTGAATTTGGCCGCGTTGTGCAGCAGATTCACCAGCACCTGGGCGATGCGGTCCGGGTCCACGCGCACCACGGGCAGCTCCCGCGAGGCATCTGTGCGCAGGTTGACCCCGGGCTTGTCGGCAAACTGGCCGGCCACGGCCAGCAGGGCTTCGTAGATGCAGTCGGCGATGTTGACGGGCCGGTCCCGCCAGACGGCCTGGCCGGCTTCGATTTTATTGAGGTCCAGCAGGTTGTTGATGAGCCGGGTCAGGCGGTCGCCCTCGGTGCTCATGACCTGGAGATTTTCGAGGATGCGGCGGGCCTTTTCCTGCGGGTCCTGGACACCGGGAAAGGCAGGCGCCCCCGGGGAGTCTGCCAGGGTGCGGACCATGGGCAGGAACACCCGCTCAAAATCGCGGCGCACCAGCTTGGCATAGCCAAAAATGGAGGTCAGCGGGGTGCGCAGGTCGTGGGCCACGGTGGCAAAGAAGGCATTCTGCAGGCGGGAGTTTTCCAGCATGCGCGCATTGTGCGCATGGGCTTCCTGCAGTTGCAGTTCCAGCGTGGCGGCACGCAATTCCAGCTCCCTGATTTTGCGACGCAAGGCCGCCTCGGCGCCACAGGGACTCTCCTCCGTACCGGAAGAGGCGGGGTGGGCTGCCGGAGAGAGCAAGGAATCATCAGTGCATTCGGACATCGATTTCCCTTTTGGCAGGAAAGCGGTTGGTGCGAATGATTATGTCAACTTACCTCAACTGTTCGCAAAATGCAACGCGCTATTTTCCGCCCGATACCGGCCGGGGCGCCAGCCAGTCCTGCCAGGGGCTCCAGGCCTCCACGAGGCGGGAGATGTGGCTGTAGCCGGCCGCCCCGGGGTGGACGCCGTCCCCTCCGGCCAGTTCGTTCAGATACAGCTCGGATTCGTGAAGCTCGGGAAAGACGTCCAGGAAGGGCACCCCGGCCTCGCGGCAACAGGCGGCGATGCCGGCAGCGCGGGCGGCAATGGCCTCGTTGGTGCGACGGTCCGCAGCCGGTGTGGGGCCCACCACCAGCACCTGGGCATCTTCCTGGAGCAGGGCGCGGCTGCGCTCCAGCAGCTGGCGGGTATTGTCCAGGGTGGCTTCCAGAGGCAGATTGGCCCGGGGCATGACGTCAGCCACGCCAAAGGAAAAGACCAGCCGCGTGGGCAGCCCTTCAAAGAGGCGGCAGCGGGTCTCGGCTTCGAACCGGGCCAGGATATCCGCGCTGGAGTGGCGGCGCACGCCAAGGTTGTAGCCGGTCAGGTCGTGGCCGGCAGCCTTGCTCCTGGCCAGGAGGCGGCCCACCCAGCCCTGAGCCTGGGGATCGCCCACGCCGTTGGTAATGGAATCGCCGAAAAAGCAGAGAATCATTGCGGGTGCTCCTTGCCGGCTTCGGGCTCCGGCATGATGGGCCGATTGGTGGTCCAGCCGTAGGGTTCCACATGAATGGTCACGTCCAGCACCTGGGGCATGGCGGCCATGATGCGCTCCTTGGCCTCGTGGGCCAGATCGTGTCCGCGCAGCACGGTGAGTTCCGGGTCCACCTGCAGATGCAGGCTGACCTCTACCCCGGCGCTCAGGTACCGGGTGCGGATATGATGCGCCCCGCGCACTTCCGGAGAGGCGCAACACAGCTCCAGGATGCGCTGCACTTCCTCCTCCGGCGCGCCTGCGTCCATGAGCTCCTGCAGGGCGGGGTTGAGGATTTTCCAGGCCGCATGCAGGATGAAAAAACACACCACAACCGCGCCGACCTTGTCCACAAAGGCCCATGTTGGGGAGAACCAGGCCAGCCCCACGGCCAGGGCGACGGGCAGGGAGGAGATGGCGTCCGACCGGTGGTGCCAGGCGTTGGCCGCCACGGCCGGGGAGCCGGCACGGCGGCTTTGGCGCAGGGTCCAGCGGTACAGCAATTCCTTGGAAAGAATGGTCAGCAGGGCCACGCCAAACGCCAGGGGGCCCGGCGCAGGGGTGGATTCATCGGCCTGCAGGCCGGAAAGGGCATTCCAGCCCAGGCCCAGCGCCACGGCCACCATGCTCAGGCCCACGCCGGCGGAAAAGAGCGTTTCCAGACGCTTGTGCCCGTGGGGGTGCTTGCTGTCCGGCGGGGCGTTCCAGTACTTCACGCCCACCACCAGCAACAGGCTGGCGACGATGTCCGTCAGACTCTCCACCCCGTCAGCCACCAGGGCCTGACTGTGCGCCAGGAGCCCGGCCGCCAGCTTGGCGGCGGACAAAACCACATTGGCCCAGACCCCAACCCACCCGGCCCGACGGACAAGCATCTGCTGCGCAAGGGTACTCTGTTCAACCATGCCAATCCACCTCCCCCCCGGAAGGATGCGGTATAAAATCCTATTTTTCAGTAGGGTATTATTACGGCCTTGACAAGGGACCGCTAAGCGGCAATGACATCCGGCATTCCATCCTAGCAACGGCGAGCGCCCTGCGCAACTGAACGGGCCACCACTGGCCGGGCCACCAACGGGCTGCGCCCATATCATGGCAGAACATGCAAAACGCTGAACGATACGCCAAAACGTATCCCATTTCCTGGGAACAGCTGCACCGGGACAGCAAGGCCCTGGCCTGGCGGCTTCTGGACAAAGGCCCTTTTCGCGGCATTGTGGCCATTGCCCGGGGCGGGCTCATCCCCGCGGCGGTCATCGCGCGGGAATTGGAGATCAGACGCATCGACACGGTGTGCGTCATGAGCTATGATTGGAAATCCCAGCGCGAATCGTCCGTGCTCAAGTCCCTGGGCGAGGATCTGCCCCCCGGCGGCGAGGGCTGGCTCATCGTGGACGACCTGACCGACACCGGCGGCACCGCCCGCCTTGTCCGGGACATGCTGCCCAAGGCGCTCTTTGCCACGGTGTACGCCAAGCCCGAGGGCAAGCCGCAGGTGGACGTCTACATTACGGAAGTCAGTCAGGATACGTGGATTCTCTTCCCCTGGGATACGGAACATCAATATGTGCAGCCCCTGGCTGCGCGCAAGGAATAGCCCTCTTCCGCAAGGAGAACCGCATGCGTGCATACGTCGTCGCTCTTGCCCTGGCCCTGCTGTGCTGTGTGCCCCAGCTGGCTGCAGCCGAAGACATGAAGGTCGGCTTCATTTATGTCTCCCCCATTGGCGACGCCGGCTGGTCCTGGGCCCACGACCAGGGCCGCAAGGCCGTGGATGCCATGGACGGCGTGAGCACCTCCTATGTGGAAAGCGTGCCCGAAGGCCCGGATGCCGAGCGCGTCATCGCCGGTCTGGCCCGCAAGGGACATTCCCTGATCTTCACCACCAGCTTCGGGTACATGGACCCCACCCTCAAGGTGGCCGGCGAGTTCCCGGATGCGACCTTCATGCATTGCTCGGGCTTTAAGACCGGCCCGAACATGGGCAACTATTTCGGACGGATCTATCAGGCCCGCTACCTCACCGGGCTGGTGGCCGGCAAGATGACCAAGTCCAACATCATTGGCTATGTGGCCGCCTTCCCCATCCCGGAAGTCATCCGCGGCATCAACGCCTTCACCCTGGGCGTGCGGGAAGTGAATCCCAAGGCCGAGGTCCGCGTGGTCTGGACCAAGACCTGGTATGACCCGGCCCTGGAAAAGGACGCCGCCAAGAGCCTCCTGGATGTGGGCGCGGACATCATCACCCAGCATCAGGACTCCCCCGGCCCGCAGGAAGCGGCCATGGAAAAGGGCGTGTACTCCATCGGCTACAACTCCGACATGAGCACCTTTGCCCCCAAGGCCCACCTGACGGCCGCCATCTGGAACTGGCCGGTGTTTTACACCGAAATGGTCAAGCGCGTGCAGAACAAGACCTGGAAGCCTGAAGCCATGTGGTGGGGTATGGACACCGGTCTGGTGGATATCGCCCCCATGAGCCAGCTGGTGCCCCAGGAGGTGAAGGATCTGGTGGAGGCCAAGAAAAAGGCCATCATCGACAAGAGCTATGTGGTCTTCGCCGGCCCGGTCAAGGATCAGAAGGGCGGGGAGCGCATCAAGGCCGGGGCCATGCCTGAGGACAAGGAACTCCTGGGCATGACCTGGTTTGTGGAAGGCGTTGTGGGCTCCACCGAATAACAAGCAGGCTGTCCGTGCCGCTCATTCTCGTCGATCGCACCAAGCCCCTCCCCTGGGGGGGCTTTTTTGTTGCTGCGATATCCCTCGCCGCCGCTCTGGCTGTGTGCGCCCTCCTGCTCACCTGGCAGGGCAAGCCCGGCCTGCATGGCGTGTGGCTGCTGGTGGACGGCGGCTTTTTGCACGGCTACGCCCTGGAAGACGCCGTGCGCAAGGCCATTCCCATCTTTCTGTGCTCCTTGGGCGTGGCGCTTTGCTTTCGGATGAAGCTCTGGAATATCGGGGCCGAAGGGCAGTTCGCCCTGGGCGCCGTGGGCGGCACGGCCGTGGCCCTGCAGCTGGGGCATCTGCCGGCCTGGGTGGTGCTGCCCTGCATGTGTCTGGCCGGGGCCGCGGCCGGCGCGCTCTGGGCCCTGGGGCCGGCCCTGCTCAAACGGCACCTGGGCGTGAACGAGATCATCACCACGCTGATGGCCAACTACATCGGCGTGTTACTGTTGCAATATCTGGTGTACGGCGCGTGGAAGGATCCCGTCAGCTTCGGGTTCCCCATGACGGAACTCTTCAGCGAGGCGGCGCAGGTCGGCCGGCTGCCGGGCTCGCGCATTCATTACGGGCTCCTGTACTGCGTGGCCGCGGGCTTTGGCTTCTGGTGGTGGATCTCGCGCACGCGTCTGGGTTTTGAGCTGGTGGCCTGTGGCGAGAATCCTCTGGCCGCCCGCTTCGCCCACATGCAGTACGGCATGCTCGTCTGTCTGGCCATGGGCGGCTGCGGGGCCCTGGCCGGGGTGGCCGGGTTCCTGGAAGCCTCGGCCTCTGTGCACCGGCTGCAGCCCTCCATCATGGTGGGATACGGCTTTACCGCCGTGGTGGTGGCTTGGCTGGGCCGGCTGCGTGTGCCGGCCATTGCGGCATTTTCCCTGCTGCTGGCCGGGTTCCGCGTGGGGGTGGAGAATTTGCAGATCGAACTCCAGGCCCCGGCGGCCATGGCCGGCGTGCTGGAAGGGACGATCCTCCTGGCCGTGCTCTCGGGACAGGTCCTGAGCACGCGCAAACTCATCTGGCGGCGTGTTGCTCAGGGGACGGCGGTCCCGGGGAACGCGGCCGGAGGGAGGGTATCCCCATGACGTTGGACATGCTCATGCCCCTCCTGGCCGCGGCCATCCAGTCCGGCGCGCCCATTCTTCTGGCCACGGTGGGGGAGATCATCACCGAGCGCAGCGGCACCCTGAACCTGGGCGTGGAAGGCATGATGCTCTGCGGTGCGCTGGCCGGTTTTGTGGTCAGCCTGCACACGGGCTCGCCCTGGCTGGGAGCTGCCGCAGGCTGCGCTGCCGGCGCGGCCCTGGCCGGCCTGCATGGCCTGTGCACCCTGACCTGCCAGGGCAATCAGGTGGTCTCCGGCCTGGCGCTGACCATTCTGGGCGTGGGGCTGGCGGATACCCTGGGGGCCGGTTTCATCGGCCAGGTGGCGCCGGGGTTCGAGCCGTTCAATGTCCCATTGCTTTCGACCATTCCCGTCATCGGCCCGGCGCTCTTCGGGCAGGACCCGCTGGTCTACGTCAGCTATCTCGCCCCCCTGATCATCTGGCTGTTCATCGCCCGGACGCGGTGGGGGCTGAGCCTCCAGGCTGCCGGGGAGAATCCTGCCGCAGCCCGGGCAGCTGGCATCTCGCCCCTGCGCTGGCGCTGGATCGGCATTCTGGCCGGCGGCGCGCTCTGCGGCCTGGGCGGGGCCTATCTGAGTCTGGCGGCCACCCACCTCTGGACCACCAACCTCACGGCCGGCCGCGGCTGGATTGCCGTGGCGCTGGTCATCTTTTCCGCCTGGAGACCCGAACGGGCCATGCTGGGGGCCTATCTCTTCGGCGGGGTCATGGCCCTGCAGCTGCGGCTCCAGGCCCTGGGCGCGGCGCTGCCGTCCTCCCTGCTGCTGATGCTGCCTTATGCCATGACCGTGCTGGCCCTGGTGGTCTTCTCGCGGGCCAAAACCGCCGCGGGCAAAAACGCCCCGCCCGCAGCCCTGGGCGCGCCCCTGCACGGGGAGGGCGGGTAAATGGCCGCCCCGCACATCCGCATTGAAGGCGTCTCCAAGGCCTTTGGCACTCAGCACGCCAACCGCAACATCACCCTGGATATCCGCCCCGGCCGCATCCTGGCGCTCCTGGGCGAGAACGGCGCCGGCAAGTCCACGCTCATGTCCATCCTGTCGGGAACGCTCCTGCCCGACGCCGGCCGCATCCTGGTAAACGAACAGCTTCTTCCGCCGGGCGAGCCGGCCGCCAGCCTGGCCGCGGGCATTGGCATGGTTCACCAGCATTTCCTGCTCATGGACCAGCTGAGCGTGGCCCGCAACGTCAGCCTGGGGCTGCCCGGCTCCTTCTGGCGACTGCCTCGCCGCATGGCTGCGCTGGTGCGCGAGGTGGGCGAGCGCTTCGGCCTGCCCATCGATCCGAGCGCCCGCATCGACAGCCTGTCCATGGGCGAGCGGCAGCGCGTGGAGATCCTGAAGCTCCTGGCCCGCGACTGCAACGTGCTCATCTTCGACGAGCCCACGGCCGTGCTCACGCCCGGCGAGGCCGCCACCCTGTTCGACGCCCTGTGCGGCATGGTGGCCCAGGGCAAGGCTGTGGTCTTCATCTCCCACAAACTGCCGGAAATCATGGCCCTGGCCGGGCGCGCGCCCCTGGACGTGGCCGTGCTGCGTCAGGGCGAGGTCATGGCCCGCTATGACCTCACCGTGGAAACACCCACCGAATCCGAACTCATCCGGGCCATGGTCGGCCGGGAAGTGGATCTGGCCCAGGTGGAGCATCTGGCCGCCGAGCCCCATCCCCTGGGTGAGGAGGTCCTGCGCTGCACCGATCTTCGTGCCCCGGGCCTGCACGGTGTCTCCCTGGCAGTGCGGCAGGGCGAAATCGTGGCCCTGGCGGGCGTGGCCGGCAACGGGCAGAAGCCGCTGGTGGAGGTGCTGGCCGGGGTGCGCGCCCCGGGAGCCGGCGAGGTGCGGCTGCTGGGCCAGTCCTGGGAGGCGTTCTATGCCAGCGACGAGCCGGGCCGGGGCCTGGCCGTGATCCCTGAAGACCGCCGCGGCGCGGCCACGGCCGGCAATCTGGACCTGCTGGACAATCTCCTGCTGACCACCCGCCGCCGCTACACCCGCGCCATGCTCATCGACCGCCGCCAGGCCCTGCAGGATCTGCGGCAGATCATCGACGATTTCTCCATCCGCCCCCCCCAGCCCACGGCCCTGGCCGGCCGGCTTTCGGGCGGGAACCTGCAAAAGCTCGTCCTGGGCCGGGAGTTCTCGCGTCACCCAGGCATTATCGTCGCCGAACAGCCCGTGCAAGGGCTGGATGTGGGGGCCACGGAAGATGTCTGGAAGCGCCTGCTGGACATGCGGGCCAAGGCCGGCATTCTCCTCGTCACCAGCGACCTCACCGAAGCCCTGCTCCTGGCTGACCGCATCCTCGTGCTCTACGCCGGGCGGATCATGGGCGAACTCCCCCGCAGCCGCACCGCCGCCGAGGCCGACGCCACCCGCAGCCAGATTGGCCGCTGGATGGCGGGGCTGGCGTAAGGGTAAGTATAAAAAGAGAAGAAAGAGAAAGGCGGGGGAACTGAGCTCCCCGCGCCCCTCCGGATGGGTCAGGGTTTTGCCGCCGTTTCCACCACGCGCATGTGCTGCCATTTGCCGCCGCGGTAACGGAGCAGGCCGCCCACGCCCAGGATGGCCACGTAGGCCGTCAGCAGACACCACAGGGCGTAAATGTTTCCATCCAGCCATTCGACCATGACGATGCCCGGCACGATCATCACGGTCAGGGCCACTACGATAATGGCCCGCATGATGTAGTGCGTGTCCCCCGCGCCCTTGAGCGCTGCGAAGTAGACCAGGATCATGGCGTCAAAGAAGGCGTAGGCCGCCACAAAACGCATCAGGACCACGCCCAGATGCTCCACGGCTGCGGCCTCCGGCGAGGCGGGATCCAGGAAGAGCCGGATCAGCGGCTCGGGGAAGAGCAGATAGAGCACCACCGTCAGGGCGCACCAGCTCAGGGCCAGGTGCAGGCCGCTGCCAATGGCCTTGCGGGCCATGGCCGGAGAGCCGCCGCCGATGGCCTGCCCCACCATGGTGCACAGGGCGATATGCATGCCGACCATGGGCAGAAAGCCCACGGTATTGATGGAAATGGCCATGTTCGTGGCCGCCAGGGCCTCGGTGCCCAGCCGTCCGGCCAGGAACAGAAACACGGTAAAGGCCAGGATCTCCGTGCCGAACTGCAGCCCGCCCGGCGCCCCATAGCGCAGGAAGCGGGACATCAGTTCGCGGTCCAGCCGCCAGCGGGCGCGTGTGCCGAAGCGGCGCTCGTTTTCCCTGGAGAACACCAGCCAGGCGAACAACCCGGCCGAGATGGCCGCACCGGTGATCGTGGCCACGGCCGCGCCAGCCACGCCCCAGGCCGGGAACGGCCCCCAGCCAAAGATCAGGCAGTAGTCCAGGGGCACGTTGACCAGCGCGCCAATGCCGTTGACGTACATCACCGGCCGGGTCAGCCCCTGGCCGGAATAAAAGCAGGCCAAGGTGTTCTGCACAAGCCCGAAGACCGCGCCCACGGAAAGCACCTGGAAGTAATCCACCTCCAGCTGCAGCACAACGGGTTCGTGCCCGGCCAGGGAGAAGATGGGCTCGGCCAATAGCGCCGTCAGGGCCATGCACAGGCCGGCGGCCAGGCTGAACCACAGGCCCTGCCAGATGGCCGCGCCCACCCGGGCCGGAGCCTCGGAGCCGACATACTGGGCAATGAAGATGTTGATGTACTGGGCCGTGCCCATGAACAGGGCCATGAAAGCGAAGTTGGCCATGCCGGCCGGCCAGGAGGCGGCGATGGCCTCCAGGGAATGCCGGGCCAGGAAATAGCGGTCCGTGGTCAGCATGACTGTTTGCGCGCCCATGCTGGCGATCATGGGCAGGGAAATGTGCAGGACGTCGCGGTACCCGTTGGGTTCGTTCCAACGCCGCGAAAAGGCGGAACAGGACATGGGAGTCTCGGGGGATGTTCCGCAGCTGCCTCGCGGAGATCTTGCGGGATGCGCGGAAATTCGGGGGAAATGCCTGGGCTGGGGAATTGATCAAAACATCTGGTAGCCCGAAAGGCCGCCATTGGGCAAGGGGCATTTCTGTTTGAAACGCCTTGTCGATATGCCGCAATGCCTCAGTTCGGCAGTCTCTGCCGCGCAGGGCAGGCCTTTTTCAGGAACATCCCGCGCAGCCTGTTGTCTCTTCATCCGTATTCTGCGCTGCCTCCCTGGCAAATCCTTTCAGCAGCGCCATTTCCAGGGCGGCCAGCAGGGGGGATTCCAGGTTCCAACAGTGCCAGGCCAGGGGGACGCGTATGCGGTGGCCCGGGGCAAGGTTCAGGAGCGCGCCGGTGCGCAGGAGGTCCCGGCACTGGGCATCGGGAAGCATGCCGCAGGCATGGCCGTGGAGAATCTGACGGATGAAACCCTCCGAAGAGGGCAGCCAGACGATGCGCAGGGTCTGGGGCAGGTTGCCCAGGGCCTGCCGCAGGAGCTTGTTGTGCAGGTCGTCCTTGCGGTTGAAGGCCAGGAGCGGGGCGCGGGCGGCGGCCTCGGCGTGCAGCCCGCGGGGAAACCAGCGGGCGGCGAAATCCGGGGCGGCCACGAGGTGGTAGGTCATGGCGCCCAGGGGCACCACCCGGCAGCCCTGCATGGGCACGTCGCGCTCGCTGATGCAGCCGGCCACCTCGCCGTCGCGCAGCAGGGCGTGGGTGGCTTCCTGATCGTCCACGCGGAGGTCCAGCAGCACCCGGCGGGTGCGGAGAAATTCATCCAGGGCCGGCAGGAACCAGGTGGCCAGGCTGTCGGCATTGACGCCAATGGGCAGGGTGGTGAAGGCCTCGGGATCATGGGCAGACTCGGCAGGGACGATGTCGCGCAGCAGATCCTCTTCCAGAAGGCGCACCTGCCGCCAGTGGGCCAGGAGACGCTGTCCGGCGCGGGTGGGCACGGGCGGCGAGGCGCGCACCAGCAGGATCTGCCCCAGGGTCTCTTCCAGGGCCTTGATGCGCTGGGAGACGGCGGACTGGGTCAGGTGCAGGATGGCGGCGGCCTTTTCAAAGCCGCCGCACTCCACCACGGCGGATAGGGCGGCCAGGGAACGGGAGTCGAGCATGTGGAGAGTATTAGCTGAATTAATGAAATAGTAAAAGCATTCATTTCACTTCTTGAGCCGGGCAGGGCATAGGGAGGGCGGATCGTCACGCACTTGAATTTCGTGGAGGAGTCGCCATGTTACCGCCGTATGTGGAAGGGGTGTGCACCGGGGCCGGCCTGATCATCGCCATCGGCGCACAGAATGTGTTTGTGCTCACGCAGGGGGTCCGGCGGGAGCATCACCTGTCTGTGGCCTTGCTCTGCGCCGTGTGCGACGCCTGCCTCATTGCCGCGGGGCTGGCGGGGGTGGGGACGGCCCTGGCGGCCTCGCCACTGTTGCAGCAGACTGCGGCCCTGGGCGGGGCGGGGTTTCTGGGCTGGTATGGGCTGCGTGCGGCACGCGACGCCTGGCGCGGCGGTGGCGGTCTGGAGGCGGCAGCGGATGGATATGCCGGAGACACATTGCCCCGGCGCTCCCTGGGGGCTGTGCTCTGGGCCGCCCTGGCCGTGACCCTGCTTAATCCGCATGTGTATCTCGACACCGTGCTGCTCCTGGGCAGCGTGGGCGGGCAGCACGATGTGCCGGGCCGCTGGCGCTTTGGCGCGGGTGCGGCCACGGCCTCGCTGCTATGGTTTTTCGGTCTGGCTGCCTGCGGGCGGCTGCTTTCGCCCCTGCTGGCCCGGCCAGGGGCCTGGCGGGCGCTTAATGCGGGGGTGGCGGTGGTCATGTGGCTGGTGGCGGCCGGTCTGGCCCGCATGGGCCTCGCGGGCCTGGAAATGGCGCGCACGGGACTGCAGTCAATAGCAGGTTACTAAGCGAAGTTATTGCGCTTTCGCCAATTTTCGAGCTGGCCGCTTGACGCGCAG
Organism: Megalodesulfovibrio paquesii; assembly: GCF_054653055.1. Taxonomy (NCBI): domain Bacteria; kingdom Pseudomonadati; phylum Thermodesulfobacteriota; class Desulfovibrionia; order Desulfovibrionales; family Desulfovibrionaceae; genus Megalodesulfovibrio; species Megalodesulfovibrio paquesii. The sequence continues at coordinate 32,817 of NZ_BAAIGQ010000005.1, forward strand.
CCGGCCCCCGGAGTACGGTAATTATTCTAACCGTCACTGATTGTTTGATCAATCAACTTATGAGCCACCGCATCACGCCTGGCCGCCACTACTTACGGGGAATTCGGGAAGGAGAGTTCGCATGCTTCAGACAACGCCATACATCTGGTTCGACGGCAAGATCGTTCCCTGGGCAGAAGCCAATGTCCACGTGTTGACCCACGCGTTGCATTACGGCACCGGCGTGTTCGAGGGCATTCGCGCGTACAACTGCGGGGATTGTTCCGCCGTATTCCGCCTTGCCGAGCATGTCCGCCGGCTCTTCGACTCCGCCCGCATCATGCGCATGGAGATTCCCCACTCCGAGCAGACCATTACCGACGCCATCGTAGAAACGTTGACCATGAACAAGATGAAGGAAGGCTACATCCGCCCCCTCGTCTATTTCGGCTATGGCAACATGGGGGTGCTGCCCAAGGGCTGCCCGGTGCAGACCATCATCGCCGCCTGGCCCTGGGGCGCGTATCTGGGTGAGGAAGCGTTGGAAAAGGGCATCCGGGTCTGCACGTCCAGCTTTACCCGGCATCATGTGAACGTCATGATGACCAAGGCCAAGGCCGCCGGCAACTACGTCAACTCCGTGCTGGCCAAGATGGAGGCCGTGGACGACGGCTACGACGAAGCCCTGATGCTGGACACCAACGGCTACGTTTCCGAAGCCACGGGCGCGAACATCTTCATCGTGCGCAAGGGCATCATCAAGACCACCCCGCTCACGTCCATCCTGGAAGGCATCACCCGCGACAGCCTGATGGTCGTGGCCCAGAAGATGGGCTACACCGTGGTGGAACAGCAGTTCACCCGCGACGAGCTCTACGTGGCTGACGAAGCCTTCTTCTGCGGCACCGCCGCGGAGCTGACGCCCATCCGCGAGGTGGACCGCCGCCAGATCGGCACCGGCGCCTTTCCCGTAGCCAAGGCCCTGCAGCAGGAATTCTTCAAGGTTGTTCAGGGCCAGCGCCCTGAATACGAGCACTGGCTGCACCGCTACAGCTGCTAGCGCTGCCTGCATCGTCCCGTGGAAGGACGCCTTTCTTCTGAAGAGGCGTCCTTCTTTGTTGCTTTCGCCCGCCGCCACCTCAGGGAACGCCTTGCCGGGGGCGGCCGATCTGAGGTATGCCCTCCCGCATGTCCGACGTGTCGTCCCCCACTCCTCCCATGCCCGCCGATCTGTCCGCGACGCAGCCCGCCGCCGGGCCGCTCACGGCCCGCTACCGGCCGCAACGCTTTGCCGACGTGGCCGGGCAGGAGATGATCACCTCCATCCTGTCCCGCGCCTGCCTGGAAGACCGCATCGCCCCGGCCTACCTCTTCAGCGGCACCCGTGGCGTGGGCAAGACCACCTGCGCCCGCATTTTCGCCAAGACCATCAACTGCCTCACCGCCCCCACGGGTGAGCCGTGCAACCAGTGCGCCCACTGCCGGCAGATCACCCAGGGGTCGAGCGTGGATGTGGTGGAGATGGACGGCGCCTCCAACCGTGGCATCGATGACGCCCGCCGCCTGCGCGAGGATGTGGCTTTCGCGCCCATGGCCTGTCGCTACAAGGTCTGTATTATTGACGAAGCCCACATGCTCACCCGCGAGGCCTTCAACGCCCTGCTGAAAACGCTGGAAGAGCCGCCGGGCAACGTCACCTTCATCCTGGCCACCACCGAGGCCCATAAATTTCCGGCCACCATCATCAGCCGCTGCCAGCATTTCATCTTCAAACGCGTGACCCATGCCCGGCTGACGCAGCACCTGCAGCACGTGCTCGGGCGCGAGGGCGTGGACTATGAAGACGCCGCCGTGCAGCTCCTGGCCCGCCGGGCCGCGGGCAGCGTGCGCGACGGCATGTCCCTGCTCAGCCAGGTGCTGGCCCTGGGGCAGGGCCGGGTGGAAGAACCCCTGGTGCGCGATCTCCTGGGTCTGGCCGGGCAGGACATGCTCCTGGACATGCTCGGGGCCATCCACCGTCAGGATCCCGTGGCCCTGGCCGGCATGCTCAAGGCCGTGCTGGACCAGGGGCTGGATATGGGCTTCTTTTTGCGCGAACTGGGCCAGGGCTGGCGCAATCTTTTCCTGCTCAAGCAGAGCGGCGAGGCGGCCCTGCCGTTACTGGAGATGAGCAGCGAATCGGCCCGCAGCTGGCTTGACTGGTCCCACCAGTTTTCCCTGGGCCACATCCACGCGGCCTGGCAGATGACCCTGGAGGGGCAGCGCCGGGTGCTCACCAGCGCGGAACCGGCCCTGGCCCTGGAACTGCTGCTGCTGAATCTGGCTTTTTTGCCGCGGCTGCTGCCCGTGGCCTCCCTCAGACGGGAAGGAATGGCCGCGGACGCTGGCCCGGCCGGGCCGGCAGCCTCAGGCCAGCCGGCAGCCTCTGGCCAGCTGGAAGCATCGACCAAGCTGGCAGCATCGGGCGGGCCGGCGGGGGAGGCTAGGCCGGGGGGGAGCGGGGCGACCTTTCCGGCTGAACCTGCCGCCCCAGTGCCTCGGCCCGCACCCGCGCCCATCCCGGCGCCCATCCCGGCGCCCATCCCGACTCCTGCCCCGGCTTTAGGGCCAGGAGGGGAATCCGGAGCCGGATCAGCCACCGCGCCTGCGGGCATTCCGCCCTGGGAGGATCTGCCGCCAGAGCCAGGGGCAGAATCTGCGGCGGATTTTGAGCCAGCCGCAGATCCCGCAACTGCGCCGGGCCGCGCCGGGTTGCCTGGATTTTTGGAACATTACCGCGCCGTGCTCGCCGCCGCCGGCATGGGGCCGCGGTTGCACGGGATAAGCCCGCAGCTGGAGGCCTCCCGGCTGGTCCTCCCGTGCGGGACGGCGTTTTTGTATGAGCAACTGATGGACCCTCCGCATCACGCCCTGCTTGTCCGGAGCGTGGCGGAGTATTTCGGCCCGGCCATGGCCCTGCAGGTGGAGTCGCCTGCGCCCGTGGAAACGCACCAGGAGCTTGAAGCCAGGATTCGGAACCATCCCGTGGTCCTGGCCGTGCAGGATGAACTGGCCGGCCGCATCCTCAACGTGAAGCGGCAAGGCTCGGGATAACACCATGCGGCAGCGCGGCAGGACAGCGATGCGCTGCCAGCAAGGACTGGTCGCTGCAACTAACCGATTCACCACTCAAAGGAGCATGCATGCGTGGCATGAATGAATTGATGCGTCAGGCCCAGATGATGCAACGCAAGATCACCAAGCTGCAGGAAGAGCTGAAGGAACGCACCGTGGAAGCCTCTGTGGGTGGCGGCATGGTCACGGTGGTCTGCACGGGCGGGCAGGATATCGTCAAGGTGACCATCGACCCCCAGGCCGTGGACCCGCAAGATGTGGGCATGCTGGAGGATCTGGTGCTCTCCGCCGTCAATGAGGCCATCAAGAAATCCCGCGAGATGATGGAGCAGGAAATGGGCGCCATCACCGGCGGGGTCAAGATTCCGGGAATGTTCTAGATCCATGTCCAGCACACTGCCCGGCCCACTGCAGGTCCTGGTGACGGAGCTGGCCAGCCTGCCGGGGCTGGGGCCCAAGTCCGCCCTGCGGCTGGCCCTGACCCTGCTCAAGTGGCCCGAGGCGCGCACCCGCAATCTGGGCACGGCCATCCACGAATTGCGGGATCGCCTGGCCATCTGCTCGCGCTGCGGTGGTCTGGCCGACCGCGACCCCTGTGAGCTGTGCAGCGATGCCCGGCGCGATCCGGCCATGCTCTGCGTCCTGGCCGAATGGGACAGCCTCCTGGCCATCGAGTCCGGCGGCTTCTTTCCCGGCACCTATCTGATTCTGGGCGGGCTCATCGCCCCCCTGGACGGCGTGGCTGCAGCCGATCTGGACCTGGATCGCCTGCGCCTGCGGCTGGCCGAAGGGCAGGTGCAGGAGGTGGTCCTGGCCCTGGGCACGACCCTGGAGGCCGAGAACACCGCCAGCTTCGTCAAGAACCTGCTGGCCCGCGAGTTCCCCCAGATACGCATCACCCGGCTGGCCCAGGGCATGCCCCTGGGGGCGGAGGTGAAGTACATGGACAAGGAAACGCTGCGCCAATCCCTGACCTACCGCCAGGAGTTCTAGCCGTGCGGACCTTCGTCTTCCTGCCCCCCCTGGCCAAAGGCTCCGGCGGTCTGGCCGTGCTCAGAAACCTGGTGCGCGTGCTGCATGCCGCCGGGCAGGAAGTCTATGGCGTCTTGCGGGAGATGCCCGATGTCCGCGATCCGCAGGCCGGGCCGGAGTTCCCCTGTCTGGCCTGGGAGCAGGCCCTGCCCGGGCCGCAGGACATCTGGCTCGTGCCCGAAGGCTGGCCCAACGCCCTGACTCCCGGCCTGCACGCCGGGGCGCGTTGCGTGGTCTGGGTGCAGAATCACGGCATGCTCTTCTCCTCCCTGCCCGAGGGGGTGACCTGGGACCGGCTGCCGGCGCACTTCCTGACCATCTCCGAGCCCGTGGCCCTGTTTGTCCGGGAGGTGCTGGGCAAGACCGCGCCCGAGGCGCCCATCCTGCGGCCCAGCGTGGATGGCGCGGTGTTTTACCCGGCCGCACCCGAAGAAGCCCCCCCCGCGACGGAACTGCGCATCGCCTGGATGCCCCGCAAGAACAAGGCCCTGGGGCAGCAGATCCAGGCCGCGCTGGAACATCGCCTGCGGCATGTGCCCTCCCTGCGCCGGCGGGTGGTCTGGGAGCCGATCCACGGGCTGGATCTCCAGGGCGTGGCCGCGGCCTTGCGGCGCTCCCAGATTTTTCTGGCCACGGGCTTCCCGGAGGGCTGTCCCCTGCCGCCCCTGGAGGCCATGGCCAGCGGCTGTCTGGTGACGGGATTTGCCGGCCATGGTGGTTGGGACTACCTTCGCCAGGCCTGGGACGGCCTGCCCGGCCCCTGGTTTGCGCACCCGCCGGACGGGGAGGCGGGCAATTCCATTGTTGCCCCGGATGGCGATGTGCTGGCTGCGGCCCTGGCCCTGGAGCAGGCCCTGCGCTGGCATGCCGAAAGCGACGACCGGCTGGGGCAGACCCTGACAGCCGCACGGGCCACGGTGACCCGTTATTCTCCCGACGTATTTTCCCAGACAGCCGCGGCTCTTTGGAACAAGGCTGCCGCAGGCGAGGTGTTTTGCTGAGATGTCCAAGAAAAAGAAGCATGTTGATCGGCCTGCGCCGGAGAGCCTGCAGCTCCCCTGTGTGGGCGTGGAAAGCCACGCGCACCTGGATTTCCCGCCCCTGGCGGACCGGCTGCCGGAGCTGATGGCCCATGCCCGCGCCGCAGGCGTGGACCGCGTGATGCAGATTTTCCTGGGGCCGACGCCGTACCGGGACCATGTGGCCCTGTTCGACGCCTTCCCCAACGTGGATTTCACCATCGGCGTGCATCCCAACCATGCCGAGGAGTGCACCGCCGAGGCCCTGGCGGCCATGGAGGCCATCTGCAAGGAAGATGGCCGCATCAAGGGCATTGGCGAGATCGGGCTCGACTATTACTGGGACCGCGTGCCGCCGGAAGTCCAGCGTCAGGCTTTTGCCGTCCAGCTGGAGCTGGCCCGCGGCAGGGATTTGCCCGTGGTCATCCATTCGCGGGATGCGCATGCCGATGCCGTGGCCGTGCTCAAGGATCTGGGCTTTGCCGACCGGCCCGTGCTCTGGCACTGCTTTGGCGGAGATCTTTCCCAGGCGGCTGAAATCCTGGCTGCGGGCTGGCACATCTCCATCCCCGGTCCGGTCACGTATTCCAGAAACGCCGCCCTGCGCGAGGCCGTGGCGGGCATCCCCCTGCAGCGGCTGATGCTGGAGACGGACTGCCCCTACCTGGCCCCGGAGCCCTGGCGCGGCTCGACAAACGAACCGGCGCTCATGGCCTTTACCGCTGCGGAGGTGGCCCGCTGCAAGGCCATGGATCCCGTGGAGCTGTGGGCCGCTGCCGGTCGCACGGCCCGGGATTTCTTCGGTCTGCCGCCGGCGCCCTGATTCGAGACAGCTGGCGAGATTTCGCCTGGAGGAATGTGCATGGCCTTTTTTTCCAAAATCAAGAAGCTCTGGTCCAAGGATCAGGCCCCGGCGGAAGCGGCTGCCACGGAACCTGGTGTCGAACCCGCAGCGCAGGCGGCAGTCGAAAGTCCGGCTGAGACGCCGGCCATGGACACAGCTCAACAGGGTGCTGCGCCTGCCGGGGAGGCAGAGGCTCCCGAGGCGCCAGCTGCTCCTGCCCCTGAAGCTGCACTTGCGCCCTTCGCGCCCGTCGATTCTGTCGAGTCTGGGACGTCCGTCACCCCGTCCGCCCCGGCCTGGCATGGCGAGCTGGCCCTGGCCCTGCGTCAGGCCGAGCCGAAGCTGTCGGTGTGGCTGTCCATCATCCTGGAGGGGCATGAGAAGGCCTCGCCCGAACTCTGGGAGCGGCTGGCCTTTCTCTTCCAGGCCCTGGAGGCCCCGAAGGAGGAGGCCCAGGCCTTTCTCAAGGCCTTCACCAAATGGCTGGACGACATGGAGTACGTCCGGGTCAAGGACTTCCGCTCCGAACTGCAGTACCGTCTGGCCCTGGCCCTGGATTTGGAGGACGAAGAGGACGAACGCTCCCGCCTGTACATCAAGCTTTCGGAATCCATCCAAAAAACCCGCGAGCAGCTCACCCGGCAGCTGAATGCCCTGCTTTCGGCCCACGACTCCCTTTCCGAGGCCTTCTGGGAAGAGCTGGAGGAAGTGCTGATCATGGCCGACGTGGGCGTGGAGGCTGCCACCTCCCTGACCACGGCCCTCAAGGAACGCGCCCGCGCCCAGGGCGTGACCGAGCCGGCGGCCATGCGCGAACTGCTGGCCGAAGAGCTCAAGGACATCTTCACCCCGCCCAAAACCATCAAGGCCGTGAACCCGCCCGAGGTCATCCTGATCATCGGCGTCAACGGCGTGGGCAAGACCACCACCATCGCCAAGCTGGCCTACCGCAATGTGCTCCAGGGTCGCAAGGTGCTCATCGCCGCCGGGGATACCTTCCGCGCCGCCGCCGTGGAACAGCTGCGCATCTGGTCCCAGCGCACTGGCGCCGGCTTCTTCGCCAAAGGCCAGAACGCCGACCCCGCCGCCGTGGCCTTCGAAGCCGTGGACCACTGCCTCAAGGAACAGTACGACCTGCTCATCGTGGATACCGCCGGCCGGCTGCACACCAAGGTGGATCTCATGGAAGAGCTCAAGAAAATCAAGCGGGTGCTGGGCAAGAAACATCCCGGCGCGCCCCACCGCAGTATCCTTGTTCTGGACGCCACCACCGGCCAGAATGCCCTTTCCCAGACCAAACTCTTCCACCAGGGCGTGGGCGTGGATGAACTCATCCTCACCAAGCTCGATGGCACCGCCAAAGGCGGCGTGGTCGTGGCCATCGCCTCCCAGTTCAAACTGCCCATCACTTACGTCGGCCTGGGCGAAAAAATGGAAGACCTCCGCCCCTTCCACGGCGACGACTTCATCAAGGCGCTGCTGGAATAAGAGCAGGAAGAGGAAGACAAGATCCGGGGGAAATAATTCCCCCCCGGTCCCCCCTGTTTTTTGGCCCCGCTGGCTGGTGCATGCACCAGCCAGCGGGGCCAAAAAACTACTATCAGGGGGCCCAGGGGGGATTATCCCCCTGGCTCTTCTCTTCTGTCTGTCTCCCTACCACGACAAGGCCACCGGGTTTTCCAGACAGAGCTTGCCGGCCGTGCCTGGGGGGGGGATGGGATAGTCGCCGGTGAAGCAGGCCAGGCAGTAGTCATTAGGGTGGGAGACGGCGGAGAGCAGGCCTTCGATGGTGATGTAGTGCAGGGAATCGAGGCCGATGAAGCGTGCGATCTCGTCGATATCATTGTAGGCGGCAATGAGTTCGCCTTTGGAGGAGAAGTCGATGCCATAGAAGCAGGGGAAGCGGATGGGCGGGCAGGTGACGCGCATGTGAATTTCGCGCGCGCCGAGTTCGCGGAGTTTTTTGACGCGGGTGCGGATGGTGGTGCCGCGGACGATGGAGTCGTCCACGATGAGCAGTTTTTTGCCCTTGATCATGGATTTGACGGGGTTGATCTTCACCCGCACGCTGAAGTCGCGCATGTCCTGGGAGGGCTGGATGAAGGTGCGGCCGACGTAATGGTTGCGGATCATGGCTGTTTCGAAGGGCAGGCCCGAGGCCTGGGAGTACCCCACGGCGGAGTAGATGCCGGAATCCGGGAAGGGCATGACGAAATCGGCGTCCACCGGGGCTTCCTGGGCCAGACGCATGCCCATGGCCTTGCGGCAGTTGTAGACGGTTTCGTTAAAGACCATGGAGTCCGGCCGGGCGAAGTAGATGAGCTCGAAGATGCACTGGGTGCGCGGCCGGGGCTCGCAAATCTGGTAGCTTTTGACGCACTTGTCTTCGATGACCAGCATTTCGCCGGGCTCGATGGGGCGCATGAATTCGGCTTCCAGCAGGTCAAAGGCGCAGGTTTCCGAGGCCAGGACGTAGGAATCGCCCACGCGGCCCAGGGCCAGGGGACGGAAGCCGTTGGGATCCTTGATGGCGAAGAGCTTGTTGTTGGCCAGGATGAGCAGGGAGTACGCGCCCTTGACCCGGCTGCAGGCGGCGATGATGGCTTCTTCCAGGGTCATCTTGCCAAGGTTTTTGGCGATGAGGTGGATGAAGATTTCGGAATCGATGGTGGTCTGGAAGATGGAGCCCTGCGACTCCAGTTCCTGGCGCAGTTCCAGGGTGTTGACCAGATTGCCGTTGTGGCCCAGGGCGATGGAAAGCCCGCCGATGCGGGCCAGGAAGGGCTGGGCGTTGCGGATGAGGGAGGCCCCGGTGGTGGAGTAGCGGATGTGGCCGATGGCCACGCGGCCCTTGAGCTCCTTGCCCAGGTGGCGCTCGTTGAAGACTTCCGGCACCAGCCCCATGCCCCGTTGCTCGCGGATGGCGTTGCCGTCCCAGGTGGCGATGCCGGCGCTCTCCTGGCCACGGTGTTGCTGCGCATAGAGCCCGAAGTACGTCATGCGCGCGGCTTCGGCATGATTGTATATCCCGAACAATCCACAGTATTCTTTTTTCATGATGTGAACCTACGGTGTTTTTGGGGGGCGCCGCCCCCCGGCCCCCCGCCGGGGGAAATGATTTCCCCCGGACCCCCTCAATTGGCGAGGCGGATGCCCGGGAGCCACGCAGGCTCCAGGGCATCCGCCTCGCCGCCGAGGGGGCCAGGGGGGATGATCCCCCCTGGCAAAGGGTCTGGGGAACAGCGTTCCCCAGGAACAGTCTGGCACGTGCCGTCACGCCAGGTCATAGTACTCTTGCAGGCTCTTCACGCCCAGGGTGGCGCCGGAGCGTTCCTTCATGGCCAGGGCCACGGCCTTGGCGCCGGCCAGGGTGGTGGTGTAGGGCACGCCGTAGAGCAGGGTGGTCTGGCGCAGGATTTTGGAATCGTGGATAGATTTTTTGCCCGAGACGGTATTGATGGCCAGGGCGATTTCACGATTCTTGATCTGGTCGGTGATGTTGGGCCGGCCTTCGTAGACCTTGAGCACGGTTTCGCAGGGCACGCCGTGGGCCTTGAGGTGCTCGGCGGTGCCGCGGGTGGCCAGGATGGTGCAGCCCAGATCCTTGAGGATACGGGCCGGTTCCACAATGCCGGCCTTGTCCTTGTCCGAGACGGAGATGAAGACCTTGCCCTGGCTGGGCAGCCGGTTGGAGGCAGCCAGCTGGCTCTTCATGTACGCCAGGCCGAAGGTGGAATCGATGCCCATGACCTCGCCGGTGGAGCGCATTTCGGGTCCGAGCAGCACATCCACGCCAGGGAAGCGGTGGAAGGGCAGGACGGATTCCTTGACGGCCACGTGGCCGCCCTTGCGCATGCTCCAGGGGTCCAGTTCCTTCAGGGTCTTGCCCATCATGACCATGGTGGCCAGGCGGGGCAGGGGCACGCCGGTGGCCTTGGAGACAAAAGGCGCAGTGCGCGAGGCCCGGGGATTCACTTCCAGGATAAAGAGCACGCCATCCTTGAGGGCGAACTGAATGTTCATCAGGCCGATGACGTTCAGTTCCCTGGCCAGGGCGATGGTCTGGCGCTCGATTTCCTCCAGAACGTCCCCGCCCACGGTGTGCGGGGGCAGGACGCAGGCCGAGTCGCCGGAGTGGATGCCGGCCTCTTCGATGTGCTCCATGATGCCGGCCACGTAGGTATCCGTGCCATCGGAGAGGGCGTCCACATCGAATTCAATGGCATTTTCCAGGAACTTGTCGATGAGGATGGGATTGTCCTTGGCCAGCCCGCTGGTGGCGGAGAGGGCCTCGCGGAAGTAGGTGTCCAGATCCTCGTCGGAATAGACGATTTCCATGGCCCGGCCGCCGAGGACGTAAGAGGGGCGGACGACCACGGGATAGGTGATCTGGTGGGCGATGCGCTTGGCCTCGTCGGCGGAGAGGGCGATGCCGTTGGGCGGCTGGGTCAGGCCCAGCTTGTGCAGCATGTGCTGGAAGCGTTCGCGGTCTTCGGCGCGGTCGATAGAGTCCGGGTCCGTGCCCAGGATGGGTGCGCCAGCGCGTTTGAGGGGCACGGCCAGGTTCAGCGGGGTCTGGCCGCCAAACTGGACGATGACGCCTTCGGGCTTTTCCACGTCGATGATGTTGAGGGCGTCCTCCAGGGTCAGGGGCTCGAAGTAGAGCCGGGTGGAGGTGTCATAGTCCGTGGAGACGGTTTCGGGGTTGGAGTTGACCATGATGGCGTCCAGGCCGAGTTCCTTCAGGGCGAAGGCGGCGTGGCAGCAGCAGTAGTCGAACTCAATGCCCTGGCCGATGCGGTTGGGGCCGCCGCCAAGGATGATGACCTTGCGGTTGGTCCCGGTGTTCAGCTCCTGGCCGGTCTCGTAGGTGGAGTAGTAGTAGGGGGTGTAGGCCTCGAACTCCGCGGCGCAGGTATCCACCAGATAATAGGTGGGCTGCACGCCGGCCTCCTTGCGCAGCTGGCGGATGTCCAGGGAGTCGCGCTTCCAGAGGGTGGCCAGCTGGGGATCGGAGTAGCCGTGCTCCTTGGCCTTGCGCAGGAGGGCAACGCAGTCCGGATCGGCGGCATGGATGCGGCCGTTCAGGGCAAAGGTCTTGAGTTCTTCCTCCACCTTGAGCAGGTCTTCCAGCTGGCGCAGGAACCAGGGGTCGACCTTGGTGGCGTCGTGCACTTCCTGCACCGTGAGGCCGGCCTTGAGGGCCTGGCGCAGCTGGAGCAGGCGGCGGGAATTGGGGGTGCGGATTCTGGCAAGGATGTCTTCCTTGTCGATGGCCGCGCCGGAGAAGTCCTTGCCCAGGCCGGGGACGCCGATTTCCAGGGAGCGCAGGCCCTTTTGCAGCGCTTCCTTGAAGGTGCGGCCGATGCTCATGGCCTCGCCCACGCTCTTCATGGAGGTGGTCAGGGAGTCCTGGGAGCCGGGGAATTTCTCGAAGGTGAAGCGGGGAATCTTGACCACGCAGTAGTCGATGGAAGGCTCGAAGGAGGCCATCGTCTCGCGGGTGATGTCATTGGGCAGTTCGTCCAGGGTGTAGCCCACAGCCAGTTTGGCGGCAATCTTGGCGATGGGGAAGCCCGTGGCCTTGGAAGCCAGGGCCGAGGAGCGGGAGACACGGGGGTTCATCTCGATGATGACCATGTCCCCGTTGGCGGGATTAATGGCGAACTGCACGTTGGAGCCGCCGGTTTCCACGCCGATCTCGCCCATGATGGCGATGGCTGCATCGCGCATCTTCTGGTACTCGGCATCCGTCAGGGTCTGGGCCGGGGCCACGGTGACGGAGTCGCCCGTATGCACGCCCATGGGGTCGAGGTTTTCGATGGAGCAGATGATGACGCAGTTATTGTTCTTGTCGCGCATCACCTCCAGTTCGAATTCCTTCCAGCCCAGGACACTTTCCTCCAGCATGACTTCGCTCTTGAGGGAAGCGGCCAGCCCGTGACGGCAGATGGCCTCCAGGTCTTCCATGTTGTAGGCGATGCCGCCGCCGGTGCCGCCCATGGTGAAGGCTGGGCGGATGATGATGGGGAAGGGCATTTCCGAGCCCAGCCGGCGGACATCGTCCATGGTGCGGGCAATGCCCGAGGCCGGCACCTTGAGGCCGATGTTGGCCATGGCCTGGCGGAAGAGGTCGCGGCTTTCGGCCTTTTCGATGGCCTCGCGGGTGGCGCCGATGAGCTCCACGCCGTACTGCTCCAGCACGCCCATCTCGGCCACGGCCAGGGCCGTGTTCAGGCCGGTCTGGCCGCCCAGGGTGGGGAGCAGTGCGTCGGGCCGCTCCTTGGCGATGATGGCGGCCACGGTTTCCGGGTCGATGGGCTCCACGTAGGTACGGTGGGCCAGCCCGGGATCGGTCATGATGGTGGCAGGGTTGGAATTCACCAGGACCACTTCGTAGCCTTCTTCGCGCAAGGCTTTGCAGGCCTGGGTGCCGGAATAGTCGAACTCGCAGGCCTGACCGATGACGATGGGCCCCGAGCCGATGAGCATGATCTTCTTGATGTCTGTGCGTTTGGGCATGGGCGGATGGCGTGGGTTGAACGACAAAAAGGGAAAGAAGCCCCGACCACATAGCAGCGCAGGCCTCATTGCGCAACTGCCTTGCAACATCCTGGAGAATATGCGAAATTTGAGGCCGATTCACCGACCTTCAGCCCCGGAGTGCGCCGTGTCCCTGCCGTCGACCCTGTATTCGTTGTCTCCCGTCCTGGCCACGGTGGTCGGACTGTGTCTGGGCAGTTTTTACAATGTGTGCATTGCCAGGTACTTGAGCGGGGAGTCCATTGTCTTCCCCGGCTCAAAATGTCCGACCTGCGGGCACAAGCTCCGGGTGTGGGAAAATATCCCGCTGCTCTCCTACCTGCTGCTTGGCGGCAGGTGCAGCGGCTGCAAGGGAAAGATTCATTGGCGCTATCCTGCGGTCGAGGCCCTGAACGGCCTGTGGGCCCTGGCGCTCATCCACAAATTTCCGCTCCTGCCCGGCGTGGAACTGGAATGGATGGCGCTTTGGACCGGGTACATGCTCATCGGCGGCATTCTCATTATTGTCAGCTTTATCGATCTGGAACTGTACATCCTGCCGGATGTCTACGTATTTCCCGGCATCGCGCTCACCCTGGCCTTTGCCTGGCTGGTGGTGGACCCGTTCTATGGCGCCCCCACCATCAAGGAAGCCCTGCTTGGGGCAGGCATTGGCGCGGGGCTGTTCTTTTTGCTGCAGCGCGTCTATCGGCTGCTCAAAGGGCACGAGGGGCTGGGCACCGGGGATATCAAGCTCATGCTCATCCTCGGCGCGCTGACGGGCTGGCGTGGGCTGCCGATGATGGTGCTGGCCTCGGCCGTGAGCGCTCTGATCGTCAGCGCCGTGTATATGCGCCGCCAGCGCCAGGGCATGCAGACCATGGTTCCCTTTGGCCCTTTCCTCAGCTTCGGGGCCATGCTGTATGTGGTGGCCGGGGACTATTACTGGCAGCTGATGCGCTGACCTGACCGGCCTTCTCCCCCGCATTGCCGCATTGCGGACAGCCTGAGAGAACGCGAGATGCCGCACGTGCGGCTGCCGTGCCCTGTTGGCATCCGTGTGTCCTGGCATCGGTGTCTGGGGTTTTTTCCTACCACTGCGCACTTCCCATGATGCAACGACTGCCCCGGACCGGCACGGCAAGCTGCAGCATGCCGTGCCTGCGCCCCGTTTCATGGGCAGCAGCGTGTTGTGCGTCAATTCCGATAAATATGCGGCGGGTGGGGTTGCGCCTGAACGAAAATTCATGTAGAAGTTCTCTAAAAAAGTTGTAGAGCGCCATTTCCTGTGGCGTGGTCCCTGCGTTCGCACGATCTCCCGGAGTCCTGTATGAAGCGCTGTGTGTTGTTGCTGTTGCTGGCGTTGCTGCTTGAGGGCGCGGTGCATCCGGCCTGGGGCGAGGAGTTTTCGGGGCCTGTGGCCACGTTCTCCTTTAACGGTGCGGCGGTGTCCAGCGCTGGCCAGCCTGTGGCGCTGGAACGCGCCGTGTTGGGAACGGATCGCTGCGGCCGCATGGACAGCGCCTTGCAGCTGTATCCTGTGGATTACGCCCTGGCAAAGGTGGATGGCTTTCGCATGGGGGTGGGGGAGATGGAGGCCTTTGCCATCTCGGCCTGGATTTACCCCCGCGATATCCAGGGCTACCGCGTGATTGTGGAAAAATTCGCTGCGGATGAGCACCAGCGTGGCTTCCGTCTGGCCGTCAAGGACGGCCGCCTCAGGTTCTGGTGGTCTTCCACCGGGAAGGTGGAAGAGCCGGAAGAATACGATTCCGTGGAAAGTGACGGTCTGATTCCGCCAGATCGCTGGACGCATGTGGCCGTCAGTTTCCGAGGTGGCTCCGTGCGGCTGTATATCAACGGGCAGCCCGATACCCGCACCAGCAGCCGCGTGCACACGGTGTTCATGGGCGCGGCGCCCCTGGGCATTGGCGGCAACCCTGCCACCACCGGTTTTCTTTTTGACGGGTTGGTGGATTCGGTCTCGCTGTGGAACCGTTCGCTCGAAAAGGATGAGGTGGCCGCCATGCAGGCAGGAGGATGCGAATAAATGCGCTTTATCACGCGAACCAGGCTTCGGTGGTTGACAAAACGGCAACTCCAGCGCCTCGGTTCCAGGGACTCCGGGCGACCAGGGCTGGCCGGGCAGGACCCCCGCGGGCGGCAGGTGGCGCAACAGTGCAGTATTACCGTGAAGGCGCCGGCCTGGCTGAGCCCCAACCAGCCGGGCATGGGGCTCCCCACGGCCCCGGTTCGCAAGCAGCGGCCGCTGACGGGCATCCGGGTACGGCGGTTCTTTCGCTAACCCACGGTGTGAGTTCAGAATAGCAAGGAGAGCGTGGCGCGGGATCAGGGCGCCATGGGGAAGGCGTGCGTCCGGCATTTGGCCGCAACGCCGGTATTGTCATTTATACAGGTGAATTACCTTGCTGCCGGCGTCGGTTCTGGGCGCGCGTTCCAATACCGTTCTGGCCGGCTTGCCCGGCAGGGGAAACTCTGCGGCGCAGTGCAGGCAGAGCAGGCGGTCCGGCTCTTCCTGCAGCCGGTTGAGCTGGCCGTCCTTGTCGAAGCAGGCCTGACAAAATGGCCCCTGCCGCACTGTGCCGGTTTTGAGCCAATAGCTCAGTCCATCGAATTCCACGTTTTTGGCCAGGTAGAGGATGTCTTCAAACTCCTGCACCTGGGTTTTGAGCTGCTCGTTTTCGTCGGCCATTTCGATGAAACGGCCTTGCAGGTCGGCCAAAAGCGCCCTGGCTTCGTCGAAGCGATTTTCGACAAACAAGTCGTACACTTGTTTGAACAGATAATAATGCAACATGGTCCGCGCTCCTTGCCGAAAGGAAAGACGAAGCATGCAGGCCCGGGCAGAGGCCGCGCATGCCGATCCCGTCTCTGCTTATCGGGCATGGGCGAAATAATCTTTAGCCGCTATGTCGCGGACTCCTCAATCTTTGTCTCGACCGTCTCCGGCTTTTTCTCCATCCAGATCACGAACATAAGCAGCGCCGGCACCATGAACACGGTAAAGACCGTGGCGCAGGCCAGGCCACCGAGGACCACAGCTCCCAGCCCCCGGTACAGCTCCGAGCCAGGGCCCGGCATGACCGCCAGAGGCAGCATGCCAAACACCGACGTGGCCGCCGTCATGTAAATGGGGCGCAGCCGGGTGCGCACGCTTTCCAGCACGGCCTCCCTGGGCGGCAGGCCTTCTTCCCGGATGAAGTTCAGGCTTTGGTGCACCACCAGGATGGCGTTGTTGACCACCACGCCCACCAGGATGACGAAGCCGAGCATGGTCACGATATCGAGGGGTTGCGGAGCCAGATAGTTCACCAGCTTCAGGCCCAGGAAACCGCCGCCCGTGGCCAGCGGCACGGTGAGCATGATGATGACGGGGTAGATGAAGTTGTCAAACAGCGCCGCCATGAGCAGGTAGGTGATGATCAGGGCCAGCAGGAAATTCCACTGCATGGACTTGCCAGCCTCGGAGAGCTTGTCCGCCGCGCCGCTCAGGCGGTAGCTCACGCCCTTGAGCAGCCCCTTTTCCTTGAGGCTGGGAATGATCCCCTGCTCAATGGTTTCCATGGCCTGCTGCAGGGGAACTTCGGGTGGCGGGGTGACCTGCAGACTCATGGTCCGCTGGCGCTCCAGGTGGCGAATCTGGTTGATGCCCGTGGTTTCCACCAACGTGGCCAGGGAGGAGAGCGGCACCACCTGCCCTTCGCGGGTTGCCAGCAGGCTGGCGTAGAGGGCTTCGGGGGTGTCTGCGTCCTTTTCCGCGGTCTTCAGGGTCAGGTCGATCTTCTTTTCGCCTTCCTTCTTGTATTCGCCAACGATGCGGCCATCCATAAGCACGTCCACGGCGTGGCCGAGTTCGGTGGCCGTGAGCCCGGCGGCGCGCAGGCGATCGCGCCTGGGCTCCAGGGAGACTTCGGGGTAGAGCAGTTCCAGGGAGGGCTGCGGCCGGACCTGCGCCCCGGGGATGGACTGCATGATGGCGCCATACCCCGCGCCGGCAGCCATGACCAGCGAGTCCAGATTGTTGCCGGAAAAGTCCACATCAATGGTCCGGCCGGTGCCCAGCCGGCTTTCAAAGATGCCGGCCTGCAGGCTGACACCGTACATGCCCGGAATGGAGCGGATGACGCCGTTGAGGAAGGGAATGAGGGCCGGGGCGTTGGTCTCCTGGGTGCTGATGATGCCAAAGAGGCTGATCTGCGGCGCGCCCACATAAAAGCTGGTGAATACCCCGGGGAGCCCCTCGTATTCATCCTTGTGAAAACGCGGTTCCAGCTGGCTCCAGATGTGGCGGCCAATGTCCATACGCTCGCTCACGGAAAGCCCGGGCGGGGGGATGAGGATGTTCAGCAGCAGGTTGCGGTTCCCCTGGGGCAGGTATTCCAGCTTGGGGAAGAAGAACACGGTCACCGCCAGGGAGGCCCCGGCCAGCACCCCCACGCAGACCAGCCGGGTGAACCAGTTGGCAATGGCCAGACGGACCAGGGCCATGAACACGTTGGAGATACTTTCGCCGAGGCCGGTGACCACCGCGCCAAGCCCGCGCTGCCCGGCTTGCCCCTTGTTGCCGGCCAGGGCAAAGAGCCGCGAGGCGAACATGGGGATGACCGTCAGCGAGACGAGAATGGACAGGGACACCGAAGCCACGATGGCGATGGTGATATCCTTGAACAGCTGGCCGGCCTCGTTTTCCATGAAGATGACCGGCAGAAACACGGCCACGGTGGTCAGGGTGGAGGCCAGCACCGCGCCCCAGACCTCGGCCGTGCCGTCATAGGCGGCCTGAAAGGAGCCCTTGCCCATGGCCCGGTGGCGGACGATATTCTCCAGCACCACGATGGCGTTGTCCACCAGCATGCCCGAGGCAAAGGAGATGCCGGCCAGGCTGACCACGTTCAGCGTCCGGCCCAGCAGCTGCATGATCAGAAACGTGCCGATCACGGATACAGGGATGGCCGCGCCCACCACGATGGTGGCCGAGAGGGAACGCAGGAAGAGCAGCAACACCAGCACGGCCAGCACGCTGCCGATGAGGATGTTCTCCTTCACCAGATCTATGGCCCCGCGGATGTAGGGACGCTGGTCGTAGCTCCAGTCCCAGTGCAGGCCGGCCTCTTTGAGCTTGCCGTTGTTGAGGTCGTTGATCACGGCCTCCATGGCGTCGGTGATGGCCAGGACGTTGGCCGCCGGCTCGGGCTTGACGCCGCAGACGATGCCCTTGGCGCCATCGTGCAGCATGGCCACGGTGGGCTTCTCGTAGCCGATGTGCACGGTGGCCACATCGGCTATGGTGATGCGCCGCTGGCCGGTGGAGGTGATGACCACCGCTTCGATTTCCCCGGGTGACTGATACTGGGCCGTGGTGCGGATGCGGTAATCCCGCCGGCCCACTTCCATGTTCCCGGCGGAAACGTTGATGTTCTCCACCGCCAGGACGTTGATGACGTCCTCAATGGTCAGCTGATGGGCGGCCAGGCGCACGGGATCCACCACCACATGCATCTGCGTTTCCGTCCCGCCAAAGACGAACAGGTCGGCCACACCGGGCACGCGTTCCAGATACTGCCGCACTTCCTCTTCAAAGTAGGTGCGGTAGGTGTCGATGGGACGGGGATTGTCCGGCAGGGTTTTGAGAACCATCCAGATGATGGGCGAGGTGGCCGCCCCTGTGGCGCTGATGACTGGCCGGTCCACGTTTTCCGGGTATTCGGGCACCTCGTTCAGCTTGTTGGAGACACGCAGCAGCGCGTTGTCGATGTCCGTGCCCAGGCGGAATTTAAGCGTGATTTCGCCCTGGCCGTTGAAGGAATCGCTCTCCATGGTCATCAGGCCGGGGATGCCCTTGAGGACTTTTTCCTGCTCCTCAATAATCTCGCGTTCCACCTCATACGGCGTGGCGCCGACCCAGGTGGTGGTGACGGTGATTTCCGGTTCGATCACCGTGGGCGAAAGCTGAATGGGCATCTTGCCCAGGGCGATGATGCCGAAGAGGGCAATCAGGATCACCCCCACGAACACGGAAACCGGCTTGTGAATCGAGGCCTTGATCAGTTCCATGAACGCTCCGGACGAGGCTTATGCCGCAGGGACAAGTTCCAGGGGCTGGCCCGGCCGCAGCCGTTCGTTTCCCTTGATCACCACCTCGACGCCTTCCCGCAAGACGCCGCCATTTTCCAGCGCACGCACCGCCGCAAAGGCGCCCTTGTACGCCAGCACTTCCACGGGCACGGGGGTGGCCGCGCCTGTGGCGTTCACCCACAACGTATGGCGGCCCTGGGTCAGCATCACGGCGTCGCGCGGAACGAGCACCGCCTCGACCTTGTCCCCGGAGGGAACATCCACCCTGGCTTCCATGCCCTGGGCCAGGGCCATGGGCGGACCAGCCACGTCATCCACCCGAATTTTCAGAGGAAAGGTTCTGGTGGCCACATTGCCGGAAGGGATGAGCGCCATCACCCGGCCCAGGCGTTCCCGGCCACCGGCCTGCAAGGTCACCTCCCCGCCAATCTGCACATAGGCC
Organism: Megalodesulfovibrio paquesii; assembly: GCF_054653055.1. Classification (NCBI taxonomy): domain Bacteria; kingdom Pseudomonadati; phylum Thermodesulfobacteriota; class Desulfovibrionia; order Desulfovibrionales; family Desulfovibrionaceae; genus Megalodesulfovibrio; species Megalodesulfovibrio paquesii. The sequence continues at coordinate 51,865 of NZ_BAAIGQ010000005.1, forward strand.
AACACCGAGGAGGGCAGATCCACCAGCACTTCCACATAATCGTCCCGGGCCAGGGTGGCGATGACCGAGCCGGCATCCAGCCATTCCCCGCGGCCCACCTTGCGCTCCAGCACCACGCCGTCAAAGGGGGCCTTGGGTTGCGCCTTGGCCAGCTTGATTTCCTGCAGCTCGGCAGTGGCGGCCAGGGATCCGGCCTCGCGCTCCAGCCGCTGGACGAGAAAGCGGGCCTGATCGTATTCCTGCGCCGCCACGGTTCTGGCCTTGATGAGTTGTTCCATGCGGCCAAGCTCAATGCGGGCAATGTCCAGTTGGCTGAGCACACGGGCATGGTTGGAGCGGGAGCTTTCCAGCTCCTTCTGCGCCACATCCGTGGACAGGGAGATCAGCCGTTGCCCCTGCCGGACCCGCGCGCCGGTTTCGATATCCAGGGCTTCCACCCGGCCGCTCACCTCGGCCGCAACCTGGGCGACTTCCGGGAAATAGACTGTGCCGATGAAGGTTTGCGTGGGGCTGACAGCACCACGCGTGGCCTTGGCCACCACTACCTTGGCTGGGGGCGCTCCCTGGGACAGTGCCAGGGCAGGCATGATGGCGGACAATAGCAGTGCCGCAGTATACCACAGCAGTGAAGGGGGGAGTTTCAAACAGCAGGGAACTCGCAAGGTGCAGTGCATGAAACGGTTACCTCGGCAAGGCTGATGCGCCGCATGGCACAGCAGGAGTGCAACACTCGGCGTGCAAATGTATGCAAGTGTAAAGCAACGGATCGAGAATATTTTGATAGAAGAAGTAGTGTGCTTTGACAAGCACGGAATTGCAAAATGCGACGTTTGAAACGCTGGAAAGTTTGGACAACGCGCAATAAGGAAGGTATAGGCGGTGTGCAGGTTGTGGGTTGCCGTGCTCTTGTCCGCCCGGCATTTCCATATTCTTCCCGCCGCCAGACGGCGCAACTCCCTGTCTTTCTCCATCAGTTCCAGCTTGATGGAGCACATGAAATCGAGTATGTTCAAGCGAGAAATCAAGACGCCTGTTCCGCATGCGTCCCAGCAGGGTTCAGCCAAGGATGTCCCCATGGTCATATCGCCAGTCCTGTCGAAAAAGTTTCGCCGCGTCTGCGGTGTAAGTTCTTCCGGTGTTGTTGGATGCTGCCTGCTGCTGGTGGCGTTGCTGGCGTCGTCGCCTCTGCATGCGCAGCAGGGTGGTTCGGCACTGGGCATGCCCAACGACCTGGACTCTCCCCTTCCCGTGCAGCAGCCCACGCCAAAAGTGTCCATGCCTTCGGATGAGGAAATGGGGCTCACCCCGGACAATCCGAACGCCACCTCCGTGCACGTCATCGTGCCTCCGGAAGACAACGCCACCGGCGGCGCAACGTACGATCTGGCCAAAACGGTCATCACGGCCCTGGAGCGCAACCCCCGGTTGCAGTCGGCCAAGTCTGCCTGGGACGCCGCACGCCAGGGGCGCAACAGCAAGGTGAGCGCCTTCTTCCCCACCCTGAGCGGCAGCTACACCTACACCTACACCGACTGGCCCAAGGTCAAGGGCGAAGCGCCCACGCAGTCCAATACGGACTACACCCTGGCCTTTAGCGTCAAGCAGAACCTGTTCACCGGTTGGAAGACCCTGAACGAGTATCGCAAAGCCAGGCTGCAGGTGGAGCAGGCGGGCACCAACTTTACCAACGAAGAGCTTTCCCTCCTGCTCACGGTGCAGGAGAACTTCCTGAACCTGCTCGGGGCGCAGGAGAATGTTCGCAGCGCGCAGGACTCCGTGACCCGGCTTCGTTCCCAGCTGCAGGTGACCCAGGCCTTTTATGATGTTGGCCTCCGGCCCCGCCTGGATGTGTTGCAGGCCGAGGTGGATTTGGGCGATGCCGAAGACACCTTGCTCCAGGCACAGAACGCCGTGGACACGCAGCGCGCCCGTCTGGCCACGCTCATGGATTTGGAGCTCGACGATCCCCTGGTTTACACCGGCGAGCTGCGCTACATGCCGTTCAATCTTTCCCTGGAAGCCTGCCTGACCGAGGCGTATCGCAACCGGCCGGACTTGCAGATTTACCAGCGGGCCATTGAGATTGGCCGCAAGGATGCGCACATCGCCGGCTCGGTCATGCTGCCCCAGGTGGCCGCCACCGTGGACTGGTACCAAAGCGGCAACCACCCCGACCTGCACGGGGATACTGTCCAGTCCGCGCTGACCAAATATGATACCTACGCCTTCACCATCGGCGTGAACTGGGAAATCTTCGACTTTGGCGAGAACTACTTCAACTGGCGGCAGGCGCAGGAGCTGGTCAAACAGTTCGAAGCGGATTATGCCAACCAGTTCCTGGAAGCCACGTTTGACGTCAAGTCCCGGCACTTGTCCATTGCTGAAACGGCCAAGCGCATCAAGGTGGCCCGGCAGTCCCTGGGAGCGGCCAAGGAAAGCTACCGCATGGCCGTGGCCCGGTATCAGGCCCAGGTGGGCACCAGCACCGATGTGCTGGACGCCCAGTCCCGCCTGACCAATGCCGAAGCCCAGACCACCCAGGCGCTGGTGGATCATCAGGTGGCGCTGGCCAATCTGTACGTGGCCATAGGCCGCAAGAACATCACGCTGGATGTCGGGGATCTGCCCGCGCCGGTGATGGGCAAACCCAAGACCACCGTGCCGGTGCCTGCCTCCGGAACCTCCTCTGGCGCTCAGCCGGCCAAGTCCGGCGCCTCTGCCAAGAAGGCCAAGCCGGCTTCCTGACAAGGCACTGCATAGGCCCTGTTGCGGCGGCGTCTCCTGGCGGGGACGTCGCCGCTTTTTTGGGCGCATCGGGGGCTTACTCCCCGGTTGCGAGACAAGGGGTGATCCGGCCCGTTTCCTGAAGGCAGACGAGCGATGTAGCTGACGCCTGTCCCTGCTTTTCGAGGGGGCTGCCCTGCAGGAGGACCGGAGCGGGAGGGGGAGGGAATGCGGCCGTCAGTCCTGCTGGCTGCGAGCACTGAAGTCGGCCCGCAAGAGGGCCGGGGAGCAGGCAAAGGCGCGCCGCAACTCCGGGTCCTGCGCAGCGGCCTGCAGCAGGATGGCCTGGGCCATGTCAGAGACGGGCGCAGTATGATGTTCAAAGAATTCGCGCAGCCGTTCCACCTTGCAGAAGGAAATGACCGTGGACAGACTGCGGTCGCCTTCCTCCACCACATGGTAGGTGGAGGCGAGCAGGTAGGCGCCCACGCTGGTCTTGTACAAGGCAATTTCCCACCAATTGCGCATGGAGGGCGCATCGGCTTCTGCATGTTCCCGGGCGGAGCCGAGCAACGCGCCGTTGAAATGCAGGTCCGGCTTGCCATGGCGCGGCAGGTGGCAATACTGGCACGGCGGGGATTCCGGACGTTCGTCCGGCTGGGATGTCCGCGAAACGGGGGTGGTTTCGGCAACAGAGGAGGACGTGCCTTGCGCGGCACGGTTGGGTCTGGAGACCGTGGTGGTGGTCATAAGACGCCCCTCCCCTGGGCAAGATCAGGTGGTCACGCATCATGCCTGTCGGCTGCGGGTGTCTGATCTTGCTCCGAGGCGTTGGGGCTGCCAACGCCTCGGATAATGATTGCCCAGGATTCTTATACGCGAGTTCTTCCATGGGGGGAAGTTGTTTTGACAAACTATTGCCGGACCGTAATGTGCGCGGGCGGCTGTTTCACGTTCAGGCCGACCGCACCACACCGGCCACCAGTGTTTCCACAGCCTGTTGCCCCTGGCCGCAGCGCACGGCATAGAGGCGTTCCATGGTCAGCACGGCGCTGGCATAGTTCCGAAACGCATTGTATTCTTTGGTGTTCAGCGCGTCCGCAGCCAGGCCGTACCGGGCTTGCGCCGCAGCTTCCAGGGCCTTGCGCGCACCGGCAGCCGCAGTGCCGGTGAACACCCAGTCGCCATCGCCCAGATGCACCAGAAAATTCTCCACGGCCAGGGGCTGGAGCATGGTGCCGTCGGCTTCCAGCAGACCTGCCGCCACAGGGTCCTTGCCCAGGATGATGCCGGCAGCCTTGATCCAGTCCTGCGGGCCGGCGTCAGTGGGTTTGTCGCTGTAGGCGGCATGGGCGCTGGCCAGGGAGGCCACCACCGGCGCGGGCAGGCCACGATGCCAGGCTTCCGTGATGCCCAGCACATGGTGCGTTCCTGTGCCGGCGATTTTGCCTTCGGGCAGGCAGCTGCCGTCGGCCTGCCACTGGAACACCCAGGGCTTCATGTTGTCGTGCAGCAGCTGGCCGGCCAGGGCGCGATCCTGTACCACAGTCATATCATACACGTTTTTGTATGCATCGATCATGCCCAGGGTGATGGACAGGTTGCCGGCCACGTGAGTGGCCAGGCCGCCAGGGTAGCCGTGGTGTCCGTTGTACTTGCTGCCCGGTGCGGACAGGAACGGCTGTGGCGCCTTGGCGGGATCTTTCTCTGCCGTGAGCAGGGGCGGAAAGACCAGCTCCGGCTTGATGTCCGCGGCGAGCAGGCCCTTGGCCGTCAGCTCCTTGATGATTTCCTCATTGACCTTGGCATCCCGGCCCGCCATGAAGGTCGGGGCGGGCGTGTCCAGCAGCTCGCGGACAGTTGCGCGCAGGGCGGCGTCCTGGATGCGGTCGCAGCACTGGATGCAAAAGTTCCAGCCGGCCTGCACGGCGGGCGAGGCCTGGGCCATCTGCAAAGGGGTCAGGGTTGCGCAGTCGGCATAGCTGATAGGTGACGGCGCTGCGGGAGCCGGCGCTGCCTGGGCGGCGCCGACACTCCCGGCAAGGCCGGCGAAGCCAGCGAGCTGTCCCGCCACGACGCCGGCGGGAATGAGGGCAAGGAGTTGACGACGGGTAAGGCCTGCGGACGCCGCGGAGTCATGCATCATTTGTAATACACCTTGATCTCGTTGGTGGAGAGCACCGGGCGGCAGGGGTCCAGGTCGCAGACCAGGGGCTGGCCCGGCGTGGGTTGGCCTGAGGTGATGATGACGCTGTCGCCAGTTTTGATGAACGGTGCGTTCTTGATGAACTGCTCGGCCCGGCCCATGTGCGCGGAGATGGCGGGATCCACCTTGCGGGGTCTGAGGCCGAAGAAAAAGTTCAGGTTGCGCAGCACGGTATCGTTGGGCGACAAGGCATAGACGGGCTTGGACGGCCGGCGGCTGGAAATGAGCCGGGCCGTGGCCCCGGAGGCCGAATGGCAGACCACGCAGTTGCTGCCCATGGTATCGGCCAGCAGGCAGGCGGAGTACGCGATGTACTTGGCCGGGTTGGATTCCTTTTTGGGCGCGTAGGGGCCCTGCAGGCGTTCCAGGTAATAGGCCTCGGCATGGTCGGCCACGCCACGGATGAATTTCACGGCGTCCACCGGGTAGTCGCCAATGGCGGTCTCTTCGGAGAGCATGACGCAATCGGCGCCGTCCATGATGGCGTTGGCCACGTCCGTGGCTTCGGCGCGGGTGGGGCCAGGGTTTTTGACCATGGAAAGGAGCATCTGCGTGGCCACGATGCTGGCTTTTTGGGCATGACGGGCAGCGCGGATAATTTTCTTCTGGATCACCGGCAGCTCGGCCAGGGGGCATTCCAGGCCCAGATCCCCGCGGGCAACCATCACCGCGTCACTGCGCTCCAGGATGGCGTCCAGATCGTCCAGGGCGTTGCGGCGCTCCAGCTTGGAGACAATGGGCAGGCGCTTGCCATGCTTTTGCATTTCCTCGATGAGATCGTCCACGTCATGGTGCGTCTGGACAAAGGAGAGGGCAAAGGCATCCAGCCCGATGGCGATGCCTTCGCGCACGTCCTTGCGGTCCTTGTCCGTGAGGGCCGGCATGGGGTGGAACTTGCCAGGGAAGGCGATGCCCTTGTTGGAGGTCAGCATGCCGCGGTTCAGCGCGCGCATTTCGAACAGCTGATCCACCTTGCGGACCTTGGTCACCGTGAAATTGAGCATGCCGTCGGAGAGGGAGACGGGCATGCCTTCCTCCAGGCCCTGCAGCAGCTCAGGCATGTCCAGACTGATGAAAACATGCTCGCCGGCCTGATCGCGCAAGCTGGGCAGTCCCAGCACCACGGTTTCGCCCTGGCCCACCTGCAGGGGCGAGCCTGTTACCTCGCCAATGCGAATTTTGGGGCCGCAGAGATCGCCCAGGGCGGTGAGCGGCATGCCGAGGTCTTCTTCCAGCTGGCGGATGATCTTCAGGGCCGGGAGAAAGGCATCGGCATTGGCGTGCGAAAAGTTGAGGCGGAAGATACGCACGCCGTTTTCCACCATTTCCCGCATCTTGTCATACTCGGTGGACTTGGGGCCAAGGGTGGCGACGACGCGGATGTGCATGGGCAAGTTGGACATGAAGCTCCCTCGCGTGATTGGACGTGCGCGTCCGCTGGTCCCGTGGCAGAAGGGCGGTGCAAAGCCGTTTGGACCGGGAATACCATGCGAACAGGATGGAAATGAGCCAATTGAGTCACAAGGAAATGACATTTCCAAGTGTGGCATATTTTGAGAAAAAAGGCCATGGCTGCAGGAGAGCCGTGGCCATGCCCCGGAAGCCCGGCCCAGGTGGTCCGGCCCCGGAAGTCCGGCAGAATGGAGAGGGCGCAGGCGGGGATCAGGCCTCGGCAGGCCGGGGCCGCACCACGGGGGCGTCCTGATCGAGGGCAGCCAGAAAGGCCCGCAGTTCGTCGTCCGGCATGGGCCGGGCAAAGTAGTAGCCCTGGGCGTATTCGCAGTGCAGGGCCTGCAGGGTGGCGCGCTGCAGGTCGTCTTCCACGCCTTCGGCCACCACTTCCATGCCCAGGGTATGGGCCAGATTGATGATGGCCCGCACAATCTCCATGTTTTCTTGGGAGACATGCATCAGACGGATGAAGCTGAGGTCAATCTTCAGGTTATCCAGGGGGAAGCGCTGCAGGTAGCTCATGGAGGAATAGCCGGTGCCGAAATCGTCAATGGAAAGGGCGATGCCCATTTCTTTGATTCTATTCAACTTTTCGGCAGAGGATTCCGCGTCCTCCATGATGGCCGTTTCGGTGATTTCCAGTTTGAGCCGTTCGGGCGGCATACCGGTTTTGTCCAGCACGGCGCGGATGGAGTCCAGAAAGCCGAACTGCGAGAATTGCCGGCCGGAGATGTTCACACTCATCAGGGTGTTGCGGACGACAGGCCACTCTCTGGCCCAGGCCACCCAGGCCTCGCAGGCCTTGTGCAGGATCAGGGACCCGAGGTCGATGATGGCGCCGGTCTCTTCGGCCAGGGTAATGAACGCGCCGGGTGGCATGAGCCCGCGCGTGGGGTGCCGCCAGCGGACCAGGGATTCAAAGCCGACAAGCTGATTGGTGTTCAAATCCACAAACGGCTGATACACCAGGAAGAATTCATTAGACTGCACGCCGCGCCGCATCTCCTGCTCCATGGTCATGAGCATGACGGCCTGGTCGAGCATCTTGTTGGTGAAGACCTTGAAGCAGTCCCGCCCCTGTTCCTTGGCGGCATGCAGGGCGATGTTGGCGTTTCGCAGCAGCAATTCGGCGGGCAGGTTGTCCATGGGCGAGAGGACCACGCCAATGGAGGCTGTGATGCGGATATCCGAGTCGCTCAGGCGCAGGGGCTCGCTGATCAGCTGCCGGATGCGTTTGACGATTTGCACGGCGCCGCGCGGGGAGGACAATTCTTCCAGCAGAATGGCGTATTCGTCGCCGCCAAAGCGCGAGACCGTGTCAAGGGTGCGCACGCTGTCCAGAATGCGATGGGTCACCTCCACCAGAACCTTGTCCCCGGCGGTGTGGCCCAGGGAATCATTGATGGTTTTGAAGCGATCCAGGTCGAGGAAGCAGAGGGCAAAGAAGTAGTCGCTGCGGCGGCTGGCCCGCATGCGGGCCTGCTCCAGGCGGTCCAGAAAAAGCGCACGGTTGGGGAGGCCGGTGAGGGGGTCGTGCAGGGTCTGGCGGCGCAGCTCCTGCTCAATGTGCTTGGCCGCGGTGACATCCCGTGCCGCGGTCGCAAGGCCGAGGAAGACGCCATCCTGCGCGAACACCTGCCGGTTGACCTGGGAAATCCAGATGCGACGGCCGTCCCTGCGGCGCAGGCGATACTCGAACTGATGGCAGTCTGGAGAGGAAAAGGGGCTGCGGTCGGGGTCGGCCTGGGTTGTGGCCACAGACTGCATGAACTCCTTCCAGGCCTCCAGGTCGGTTTCCTCGATGAGTCCTTGAATAAAGAGGGGATCCTCCAGAAAATGCCTCGCGCTGTAGCCGGTGATGCGTTCGCAGGCCGGGCTGCAGAAAGCAACGTTGCCATCGGGCAGGATCCACTGCTGCCAGTCGCAGGCACTGTGGGTGAGGACATGCAGTTTGGTACTGGCCTCTGCCAATGCCTGTTCCAGGGCCAGGGTGTGCGAACGATCGCACAAGGCCAGCAGCCAGCGGTCTCTGCCCTGCCACGGCAAGGGAGACCGGCGAACCTCTATCGGCAAATTATTTCTGGCGAGCTCGCCTGCTGCGGCCAGGGTCAGGGGAAAGGGGGCCGCTGCGGCCTGCTGTGCGGGTGGAAGCTCAATGGTGCGCAGTTGCAGGGCGGCCTCCGGTTCGCCAAGCAGGGCGGAGGCGGCGGGATTGGCCCGGAGAATGCGGCCGGAATTTGTGACGATGAGTAATGGTTCCTGCAGGGCGTGGAAGAGGGCGTCCGCAGCAGGCGCAGGTACCGGAGCGCTGGAAGGGGGGGAGGGAGCAAGGGCCGGGGAGGGAGGGGGGGCGGAAGGAGTGTCCTGCGCCCGCATTGCAGCTGGATGGGGGATGCCGGAAGCGCAGCTCCGAGGCTCCCCCGGCGGCGTCTCGGGGGTGGCTGCGCCGCGTTTGTCACGCATGGCAAGCAGCCGGATCGTCCCCAAGGCCATGGCCGCGCCAAGCATCACGAGCAGCAGATCGGTCAGCAGCATCGGCATGGGCGCCCCAGGGTTGCAGTGTCCAAAGTCGCAGAATGCCGCATTTCAACACGCCCGGCAAGGGCCGATCAGCTGAGGATTCCTCGCCATTCTGGGATGCGGCGCCGATGCAGAGTGTTTCCATTCATCATGCAATAGTCCGTCAGTGGGGGCGGCCTTTTATTGGGTAGACTGCAATTCCTTGGTGATGGTGTCGGCAATGAACTGCTCCATGATGGCATTGCCGTAGGCATTCACGTGGCAGCAGTTGTCAATGTAGACAGTCTCGGGAACTGCATCGTAAATCCTGGTCATGTCATAGAGGCGCAGGCCCTGGCTGCGCATGGCTTCAGCTTCCTGAAACAGGCGGGCATAGCCAATGCTGACGCTGCGACGCAGGATGGACTTGTCGTTCCAGGCCGTGCTCTGTTCTTCGGGTGTGAGGACCCGGTCCGTTTTGTAATACTGATTAGGCTGAATGAATTCAAAGAGTTCAACCCCGCCAAGCCGGGCGGCCTGGAGCATGGAAAGGGTGCTGTAGCGCCAGATTTGCACGCTGCGCTCCATGACTTCGGGAGGCTCCGGGGTGTCTGCCGGCAGGGCGACCTCGGGCAGGGAATAGGCCACCATGGAGCTGGCGTTGTCCTCGGTACGCGGCGCCCGGCTGAGGTTCCAGAAATCCTTGCGCGCGGATTTGGCCAGCAGGGAATACACCAGATGGGCGGACGCCAACGGGGTTTCCTCGGAGGCGATTTGCAGGCGTTGCGCTCTGTTCTTGGCGGCGATCATCCGGCAGGCGGTTTCGTCCGAGCCTTCGCCGGGTTTGCACTTGCGGACCAGGTCGCTGAACACGGGGGACATGGGCATGGAGATGTCCATGCCGTGCTCCATGTTCACGGCATTGAAGCCGATTTCATTGAGTCCGTCGATGAGGATGGCCACATCAATGCGAAAGCCGTTGGCCAGGTAGAAATTCAGGACATTCAGCTGCTGGGGCTGCTTGTAGCCGGAATGGGAGAAGTTCAGGATGCGGACGCGTTTGCCGGCATAGCGGGGCAGGGCCTGGAGGGCATCGCGCAGGGTGTTCGTCAGCGCCTGGGCCATGTGAAAGCTCTGGGCCACGGAACCGCCGAAAATGCCCACCGTCACCTCGTCACTGGCCGGCTCCGCACCATGCAGCGGCGGGAACCCTGCCAGCTCGGAGTAATACCCGAAGTATGGGTGTAGCCTGGTTTCCGGAATGCTCCAACCAGCGGCATCCGTTGATTGAAATGGAGGGGTGCTATAGTGAAACCGGCCCTGTGTGGCTGCAATATAGATGAGACTCGCCCCTTCAAGGCACAGCAGTGTGATGAGCAGCATGATGCACCCATGCAGCGCCATCTTTTTTACGGAACGCATTACGTCAGATCCCCCCGATAATTCCAGTGTGTGGCATGAGAGAAGCAACGTTGTGTGCGCCGTGAACACGCACGGGACACATTTCGGAAGTTCGCCTTTTACTCCCAAAGGAAAGGAGGTGTCAACGCATGGCCGGCGCCGTGTGCACTCATATTCCCGAATGTCGGCACGTGCGGACCTGCGTTGACGGGTTTGGACAAATGTTGCAAAGAAGTGGCATTGGGGACGGGTTGAGTGCCCAGTGTTCTGCAATTTTGTAGATTTTTACAACCAGAAACGGGCGGGGCGCGCGTGGATTTCCGAAATTACGACACTGGCGGCTTTTACGATGAACTCTTTTGCGACAACTGCACGCCCAGACCCGGCGTCCGGCGGCTGGCCGAATTTTTGGAACGCCTGCCCCCCGGAGAGCTGCGCCGCCGCCAGGCTGCAGCTGAACAGGCCCTGTACGATCTGGGCATCACCTTCACCGTGTACGGCCACTCCGACGGCTCCGAAAAGATCTTCCCCTTCGACGTCATCCCCCGCGTGGTCTCTGCCGCGGACTGGCAGCTCCTGGAGCGCGGCCTCACCCAGCGCATCACGGCGCTCAATCTTTTCCTGCAGGACGTCTACAACGAACAACGCATCCTCAAGGATGGCGTTGTCCCGCGCGATCTCGTTGAGTCTGCCACGGATTATCACCGTGCCTGCCGCGACTTCACCCCGCCCAAGGGCATCTGGTGCCACATTACCGGCACGGACCTCATCCGCGGCGGGGACGGGCGCTATTACGTCCTGGAAGACAACCTGCGCTGCCCCTCCGGCGTGTCTTACGTCCTGGCCAACCGCCATCTGATGAAGCGGACCTTTCCGGAGATCTTCCCGGCCCTGAAGGTCCGTCCCGTGGATGCCTATCCCGTCCAGCTTCTGGACATGCTCCACCACATCGCCCCGGACGGTGTGGATTCCCCCCTGGGCGCCCTGCTGACCCCCGGCGCCTTCAACTCTGCCTACTTCGAGCATTCCTTCCTGGCCCAGCAGACCGGCCTGGAGCTGGCCGAGGGGCGCGATCTGGTGGTCCGCGACGGCTACGTCCACCTGCGCACCACTCGGGGCCTCAAGCGCGTGCACGTCATGTACCGTCGCATCAATGATGACTTCCTGGACCCCAAAGCCTTCCGGCCGGATTCCCTCCTGGGCGTGCCGGGCATTATGGAGGTCTATCGCGCCGGCCGGGTCAGCCTGGCCAACGCCCCGGGCACCGGCGTGGCGGATGACAAGGTCATCTACGCGTTTGTTCCGGACATCATTAAATATTATCTCGGGGAGGACGCCATCCTCCCCAATGTGGATACCTTCCTGTGCTGGAAGGACACCCACCGCCAGCATGTGCTGGCCAATCTGGAAACCATGGTCGTCAAGGCGGCCAACGAATCCGGCGGCTACGGCATGCTCGTGGGGCCGGCGTCCACCAGGGAAGAGCGCGAGGAGTTCGCCCGCCGCATCCAGGCCAACCCGCGCAACTACATCGCCCAGCCCACCGTCCAGCTTTCCCGCGTGCCGGTCATCGAGGGCGACAGCTTCGAGGGCCGCCATGTGGATCTCCGGCCCTACATCATCTATGGCGAAAACATTCATGTGCTGCCCGGCGGGCTCACCCGCGTGGCCCTGCGCAAGGGCTCCCTGGTGGTGAACTCCTCCCAGGGCGGCGGCAGCAAAGATACCTGGGTCCTGTCCGAAGACCCTGCGGAGGCGTGATCCACCCATGCTCAGCCGAGTCGCCGAATCCATCTACTGGATGAGCCGTAACCTGGAGCGCGCCGAAAACGTGGCCCGGTTCATCGAGGTCAACTGGCACCTTTCCCTGGATCTGCCTGTGGCCGATCTGCACTCCGACCAACCCGCCGGGGACTGTGCTGAGGATGGCGGCGGGCAGTGGCGGCCCCTGGTGATGATTACCGGGGATCAGGAATGGTTTGACGAGCACTACCCCTGCTCCAGCCGCGAACATGTCATCCAGTTCCTGGCCTTTGATGAGGAGTACCCCAACTCCATCCGCAACTGCCTGCGCTATGCCCGGGAAAATGCCCGCACCGTGCGCGATACCCTGCCGCCGGAAATGTGGGAGCAGCTGAACACCTTCTACCACCAGGTGGAGGACATGGCCCGTGCGCCGGAGGCCATCTTCAGCAATCCCTACTACTTCTGTGAAACCCTGAAGATGAAGTGCCTGCTGCTCATCGGTCTGGCCGAATCGGGCATGCGCCGCGGCGAGGGGTGGCATTTCTTCAACCTGGGCAGGATGCTGGAACGTGCGGACAAGACCTCGCGCATCCTGGACGTCAAATACTTCATCCTCCTGCCGGATCTGGCCTACGTGGGCAGCGCCCTGGACGATATCCAGTGGGCGGCGCTCTTGCGCTCCACCTCGGCCTTTGAGGAGTACCGCCATCATTATGGCCGGATCCGGCCGCGCTGGGTGGCGGAGTTTCTGCTGCTGGACCGGTGCTTCCCCCGGGCGGCGCTCTTCTGCCTGCAGGAGGCCCTGCGCTCCCTGCAACTGGTGGACGGCACGCCGGACCCCAGCGCGCCGGAAACCGGCCGCATGTCCGAACCCGAACGCGTGCTGGGGCGGCTGGTGTCCAGGCTGCTGTACGCCACCATGGAGAGCCTGTTCAAAAAAGGGCTGCATGAGTCCATCGACGCCCTGCAGGTGGAGATCAACCACGTGCACGATGCCCTGGTCCGCCGCTTCTTTGCCATCCCCTGCGAGGAGGAAGAGGTCTGCGAGCCGGACATTTCAGACAACGTGGAGGTGTTGCCGCCGACCAGCTACGCGCAGACCCAGGGCTGAGTCGTGCGTCTGCAGATTATCCACCGCACAGTGTACCGCTTCAGCGGGCCGGTGTTTCTGGAGCCGCACACCCTGCGCCTCACCCCGCGGGGGGATCCGGCCCAGCGGCTGGAGCGCTTTTCCCTGGCCATTTCCCCATCGCCGCAAGCTTCCGGCATGGTGCTGGACGCCTTTGGCAACACTGTGCACCGCTGCTGGTTCCTGGGGCTGACGGACACGCTGGAGCTGCATACCGAAAGCGTGGTGCAGACTCTGCGGGATAATCCCTTTGATTTTCTTGGCGAACCGCTGGAATCCCTGGCCGGCACGCGGGAGTGGGAGGCCCTGGCGCCATCCCTGGCCCGGACCTTCCACGCCCCTGAGGATGTGGCTGCCGTCTCCACCCTGGTGCAGGACGCCATCCACGCCGCGGGCCTGGAGCCCATGGCCTTTTGCGCCGCCCTCTGCAGTCAACTGCATGGGCGTCTGGAAAAGGTGGCGCGTCCGGAGGCCGGCGTGCTCCCGCCCCAGGCCGTGCTGGGTTCGGGACAGGCCGCCTGCCGGGACATGGCCCTGCTGTTCATGGATTGCTGCCGGGCCGTGGGTCTGCCGGCGCGCTTTGTGTCGGGGTATCAGCTGCCGGCCCTGGACCCGGATGACAACTGTACCGGGGCCAGTACCGGAGCCAGTTCCGCAGGCACGCGCGAACTGCACGCCTGGGCCGAGGTCTACCTGCCCGGCGGCGGCTGGCGGGGGTTCGATCCCACCCATGGCCTGCTGGCCGCGGATCGTCATGTGGCCGTGGCTGCCGCGCCCCATTGGGAAGACGCCATGCCCGTCACCGGCAGCTACCGCGGCACCGGCGTTCATGCCGTGCTGGAGCACGAGGTACAGGTGCGGGAAGCGTGACGCAGGCTATTCGGGCAGGAACGGCAGCGCGCCCTGGTGTCAGGGGACACGCCGCGGGAATCCAGGGAATCACTCCCCCTGCGGCGGGATTGCCGGGCCTTTCTTGCCCTTTCGCTTCTCACTCGTCCCCACCAGCCACTGGACCTGACGGCAGATGCCCATGAGCAGATTGAACTCGTGGCGGCGCAGGGGGGTGCGTTCGAGAAAACGGCGGACAGGGAGCATCCAGTAGTCCGGATTGTCCCCCTTGAGGAAGTCCATGTCCGTGAGGGTGTCCTGCAGGGTGGCGTAGAGGGTCTCGCGCTCGCCATGGGTGGCCAGGCGGGATTCCGGCGGGCCGGCAGGGCGGAAGACCGGCCCCGGGGATTTGGTGAAGCACTCGTAGAGCAGGATGAGGATGGCCTGGGAGACGTTCAGCGAGGTATGCTCGGAGGCGGTGGGAATGGTCAGCAGGCGGGAGCAGACACTGGTTTCCTCATTGGTCAGGCCGCGGTCTTCGGGGCCGAAGACGATGGCCACGGGCTCGCCCTGCTGCAGGATTTCGTGCATCAGCGGCGCGGCCTTGGCCGGGGTGAGGATGCCTTTGCGCCAGCCACCGCCACGGGCCGTGGTGCCGTAGACGGCGGCCATGTTCCGCACGGCTTCGTCCAGGGTGGCCACGATGCGCATGCGGCGCAGCACTTCCTGGCCGGTGCCGGTGGCCAGGGAACGGGCGCGGTCTTCATCCCAGTTGACGGGATGAACCAGGGTCAGATTCGGGCAGCCCATGTTGGCGCAGGCCCGGGCCGCGGAGCCCACGTTTTCGGCAAACTTGGTCCCCACCATGACGATATGCAGATTTTCCAAAGACATGATGTGATCGTGGCTAGGCGTACAGGCGTGGGGCAGAGAGGACAAGAATGGTCACACCCAGGCCGAATTTGGTGATGATGCCCAGAAAGCTGCCCAGGAGCACCCCGCGGGCGGCCCGGTTGGCCTCGGGCCAGGGCCGGCCCTGGCTGTGTTCCATGAACAGGCAGCCAAGATAGGCCCCCAGGAGCGCGCCGGGCAACGCCCCCAGGCCAAACAGAATGGGGGCGCCGAGAATGGCGCCGATGATGAGGCCGACGTATCCGCCGATATTCCCTTTTTTGCTGGAGCCGTGCTTCTTGCCGCTCAGGAGCTGAAAGGTCAGTTCCATGCCTTCGCCCACCAGGGCGATGCCGCCGATGAGGGCCACAAAGCCCCAACCGTAGCCAGCCCCGGTGGGCAGCAGCTTCCAGACGGCCATCAGGACCACCATGAGCCAGTTGCCGGGCAGGCCAAAGATGATCAGGCCCAGGGAGCCCAGCATCAACAATATATATAAGGATGGCCAAAGGGCACTCAACACGGCTTCCATAATGTACGTCCTCATGGAGCATTGTTCTGCCACCCAGCCGGGCCCATGGCCGTGGACTGGCGCAGGAACGTTCCCCAGCAACAGGAGGGGGCGCGGGGGAACTCGGTTCCCCCGGGATGTCTTATTCCGCCTTTCTCTGGTCCAACACCCGCACGGCCTTGCCCTCGGTGCGGGGCAGGGTGTTGGCCTGGACAAGTTCGACCTTGGGGGTGACGAGGATCTCGTCGCGCAGCAGGGAGGCGATGCGTTTTTGCAGGTTGGTCAGGGCGCGCATGTCTTCCTGAAAGAAGTCCTCGCGCAGTTCCACCTGGACGGCAATCTGATCCATGTGCCCGTCGTGGGTGAGGACGATCTGATAGTTCTGGCCGACTTCCGGCAGGGCCATCAGGGCCTGCTCCACCTGCATGGGGTAGATGTTCACGCCCTTGATGATCAGCATGTCGTCGGCGCGGCCCTTGATGCGGTCGATACGCCGGTGCTGGCGGCCGCAGGCGCAGCGCCCGGGCAGAAAGCGGGTCAGATCCTTGGTCCGGTAGCGCAGGATGGGCATGCCGGTGCGGGTCAGGCTGGTCATCACCAGCTCGCCCACCTCGCCCTCGGGCAGGGGCTGGCCGGTTTCCGGATCGACGATTTCGGCGATGAACGCATCTTCCCAGAGGTGCATGCCGTTCTGGTATTCGCACTCAAAGGCCACGCCAGGGCCGTTCATTTCCGAAAGGCCGTAGGAATTGTACGCCTTGAGCCCCAGCAGGGATTCGATGCGTTTGCGCACTTCCTCGGTATGCGGCTCGGCCCCGATGAGGGCGATGCGCGGCGGCAGGCTGGCGGGGTCCAGGCCGTCTTCGAGGATGGCATCCCCCAGGTACAGGGCATAGGAGGGGATGATGTGCAGCACGGTGACGCCAAAGTCCCGGATGAGCTTGAGCTGGCGGCGGGTGTTGCCCGGGCCGGAGGGGATGGTCAGGCAGCCCAGGGCCTCGGCGCCGTAGTGGATGCCCAGCCCGCCGGTGAACAGGCCGTAGCCGGAGGTGTTCTGAAAGACGTCCGAAGGCCGCACGCCGGCCATGTGCATGCAACGGGCCATGAGTTGGGCCCAGGCCTCGATGTCCTCACGGGTATGGTAGATGACCGTGGCCGCGCCGGTGGTGCCGCTGGAGGCGTGCAGGCGCACGAGGCGCTCCTTGGGCACGGCCACCATGGCGTCGGGGTAGCTGTCCCGCAGGTCCTGCTTGGTGGTGGGCGGGATGCGGGCCAGATCGTCCAGGGAGCGGATGGACTCGGCGTCGATGCCGGCCTCGGCCAGGCGTCTGGCGTAGAACGGGGAGTTCAGGCAGCGGCGCACGGTCTCGCGCAGCCGGCTGCACTGGAGGGCGGCGATCTCATCCGAGGAGAGCATTTCTGCAGGGTGGTAAATTTCCATGGCGGGGTCATACTGAAAATCCGGGCCGGCGGCAATGCGGGGCACGGTCCGAATCAGCAGGCAGGTTAGTTGGTGGTGGGCAGGGCGGCTGCGGCGGCTGGTGTTGCAGGCCCCTGGGGCAGGACATCCCCGAGCGTGCGCTGCAGCCAGGGACCCAGCAGCGCGGCCAGCAGTTCGTGCCCCGGCGGGGTGGGGTGGTCATCATCCCTGATGGCCAGGGCCTCGTACCCGTGCCGGGTCATGGCGTCGTACACGGGATCGTTCAGCGCCAGAAACGGCAGCCCCCGGGCCTGGGTCCATTGCGCATAGCGCCGGGTCAGTTCTTGCGCCTGCTCGCGAAAGGCCGGCGGCAGGGTCGGATTCTGGAACCGCCAGGATAACTGCACCACCAGCAGGGCCACGCCATGGGCGGCAAACCCGTCGGCCATCATGTCCAGATAGGCCTTGCTGCGTTCCCAGCGCAGGTCGAACTCGCCGGGCTGGGCCAGATAATGTTCCTGACGGGGGGTGTCGATGCCAGGGGGGTAGGGCGTGTCGGTCAGGGCGTGCTGGACCATCAGCTGCTCCACCGGGGAGGGCTGGTCCGCGGTTCGCCAGCGTTGCAGGGCGCGGTAGGCACGCGAATGCTCCAGCAGAGGCGGCCTGTGTCCGGCGAGCAGCCGGTCAGGAGCCAGCAGGCGGGGCAGCTGCAGGTGCAGGGTGGCGTACACGCGGTCTTCCCAGAGGTCGTTATCATTGAGAAGCACGACGACCGCATCGGGCCTGAGGGCGAGGTAGCGTGGCAGATTGGCGGCGTAATACAGCGGGGAGGCCCCGAGTATCCCGGCGTTGATGGTTTCCCAGCCGTTGGTGGCTTCGGAACGGGCCAGACGGGAGACGAACGTCTCCTCCCAGGGACTGCCGTGCCCTTCGCAAAAGGAGTCCCCCAGCATGATCAGCCGGGGCAATGCGCCGTGCGGAGGAATGGCCGGACCACGGAAGCCCTGGGCATTGACGGCATATGCGATGCGCAGATCGCCGATGCGCTGGGTATAGCGCGCGCCGGGGATGAGCACGTATCCCCAGGGGTTGGCCCAGCACATGAACGGATTGGGGCGCTGGGGATCCACCTCCGCGGGCGGCGGGGGCGTGAGGCAGGCATCGCTGACCAGCAGACGTGCCGCGGCTTCCAGACCCACAAGCAACGCAAACAGCGCGAGTGCGCAGAGAACCAACGCCGTTTTGATAGGTGACTTCAAGAATTCCCTCCCTGCGATATCCATCTTGCCATGGGGTTGGGTCGTGAGGCAAGATACGGCCATGCGCATTGCCGTGATTTCCGATACCCACCTGGAACGCCCCACGCCCTGGTTCGAACATTTTTACGAAACCGAGCTGGCAGGCGCGGACCTCTTGCTGCACTGCGGCGACTACGCCGGGCAACCCATGCTGCACTATCTGTTGCAGCACCCCGGGTTCCACGGCGTGCTGGGAAATTCCGACCCCTGGGTCATGCACGACGACCTGCCCTGGCGCGCCACGGTGCAGGCCGGCGAGGTGGTCCTTGGCCTGGCGCACGGGCATGCCGAGCTGCAGGGGCACCCGGCGCGCGTGGCCGAGGCCTTCGGGGCGCATGCGCCGGGCGGCACCGGTGTCCACGTGGCGTGCTTTGGGCATACGCATCGATTTCTGACAGTCCAGACCGGTGGAGTCTTGGTGGTTAATCCCGGGTCGCTCTGCGCCTCCAGGGCCGGGCAGCGTTCCTATGCGGTCCTGACCGTCTTGGGAACGCAGGTGCAGGTGGAGGAACGCCGGCTGCCCGGTGACTGCTGGGGCGATCGCTGACCTGTTGGTGCGGGGATTTGTGCGGATGCGGTGGCGAAAAAACGCCCCGGGACGGTGGTCCGTCCCGGGGCGTCTTCTGTTGCCAGGGCACCGTGTCTATTCGATCACCGTTGGGTTGGTGATGGCGAAGTTGGCGTTTTCGCGCAGGGTGGTCAGGTAGGCTTCCACCAGTTCACGTTGCTTGATCTGCGTCAGGTGTTCCTTCCACAGTTCCTTTTCGGCGTCCCACTGGGAGTCTTCCGGCGGGATGCGCCTGGCCACGCGGATGGCGGCATACCCGTCGTCCAGGGCAAAAGGCGTCTCCAGCCAGACGCCGGTTTCGGCGTCAAAGGCAGCCTTGAGCAGGGCTTCGGAAGCGCCCAGTTCGGGGATGGCCTCGGAGCGGCCAAACGGTGCGGTGCTGCGGACCAGATCGGCATGGCTGTCTGGCTGGGCGCGCAGGTCCTTGGCCAGGGCTTCAGCGCGGGTTTTGGCCAGGGCCAGGGCCTTTTCCTGCTTGATGCGGGCGGCAATTTCCTCACGCACCTCGGCCAGGGGTTTGACGGAAGCAGGGGTCTTCTGCTTGACGCGCACGAGCATGAACCCGTCAGCCAGGGTCAGGGGCGCGTCGGACACCTCGCCGTCTTCCATCATGAAGAGGGAGTCGGTAGCGTCGGGCTCCATGTTGAAGCGGGCCAGGGCCTCTTCGCGGGTCAGCAGGGGAGTGGTCTCCAGGGGGACGTCGAGATCCTTGGAGATGGCGTCCAGCTGTTCGCCGGCGAGAATCTTCTCCAGGGCCAGATCCAGGGTATCGGCCACACGGCCGGCCGCCTGTTCCTGAGCCAGCTGGGCGACGACCTGATCCCTGACCTCGTCAAAGCTCTTGGCGCCTGCTTCCTCGCGCTGCTCGCATTTGATCAGGTGGTAGCCAAAGCTGGTGCGCACGGGCTCGCTGACCTGCCCGGGCTGCAGGGAGAACGCCGCGGCTTCGAACTCCGGCACCATCTGCCCACGGCCGAACCAGCCCAGGTCGCCGCCGACAACCTTGGAGGTGTCGTCGGAGAATTCCTGCGCCAGGGCGACAAAATCCTCACCTTTCTCCAGCCGGGCCTTGATGTCGCGCATTTTCAGCAGCACGTCCCCAGCTTCGGCCGGGGTGGCGTTCTGTTCCACGCGCAGCAGGATGTGCCGGGCGCGGACGCGCTCCTCCTGGGTGAACATGCGACCCTTGTTGGATTCGTAAAAGGCCTGGGCCTGCTCCTGGGTGATGGTTTCGTTGCGGGCCAGGGCTGCAGGGGTGAACAGCAGCGCGGCAAGTTCCATGCGCGGCGCGGTGCGGAAGGTCTCGTTGCGCTGGGCGTACCAGGCGGCGATCTCCTCGTCCGTGGCATTCACCTCACCCAGCAGATCGGCAGCGCGCACAGCCACATAATCCATCACGGCCTGCATGCGGGTAAAGAGAAAGAAGTCCTTGGTTTCGGCATCGGTCATGGCTGCGGCGGCGGAGACGGCGTCTTCCAGCTTGCGGGCCAGGATGCTGCTGCGGGTTTCGTCCTCAAACTCCCTGGTGCTTACATTCTGACGGGCCAGCAGGGCGCGATAGATGGCTGGATCGAACTGGCCGCGATCATTATGGAAGTAGCTCATGGTCATGATGGTCTGCTTGAGCTCTTCGTCAGACACGGTCAGCCCCTGGCGTTTGGCCTCCTGCTGCATGAGCAGATCCGTGGCCATCCGCATGAGCACTTCCTTGCGCACCCCCATTTTGGCCAGGGCCGCCTGATCCAGATTCGGATTGTTCCGGCGCAGGCTTTCCACGGCGCGCTCATAGGTGCGCATGAAGTCCCTGGCCAGAATGGGCGTGTCATTTACTGTGGCCACCACGTCGGCTCTGGGCGCGTTAAAGCTGTTCACGCCAAAGAAGACGAAGACGATGACGATGATTCCGAAGAGGATCTTGATGATCCAGGAATGGGCGTAAGAACGAATAAATTCCATCATAACGGAAACCCGTAACTCCTTAGGCCTGCGAGGCCTGGGCGAAGCGGACGAAGTTGAGCAGCCCGCCGGCGCGAATCACGGCCAGCTCATGCGCGGAGAGGTCATTGACCACCGGGATGAGCCCCATTCCATTGACCTGCAAAGAAATCTCTCCGCCGGGCAGGATGGACGCCGCGGGAATGGACATGGTCATGTCCTGGGCCAGCTTGTCGTAATCTTCCTTGTTCACGAGCAGAAGGGGCAGAATGCCGAAGTTGACCAGATTGGCGCGGTGGATGCGCGCGAAGGACTTGGCCACCACGGCGCACACGCCCAGGTGCCGCGGCCCCAGGGCGGCATGTTCCCGCGAGGAGCCCTGGCCGTAGTTTTCCCCGGCCACGATGACGCCGCCGCAGGCCTTGGCCACGCCCTTGGCGGCGCGGTCCTTCATCCGGCCCACAAACCCCGCATCCACCCGGCTGAAAATGTACTCGCTGATGGCCGGGATGTTGGAGCGCAGGGCGGTGATCTGGGCACCGGCCGGCAGGATGTGGTCGGTGGTGATGTTGTCATCCACCTTCAGTTGGATGGTGGTTTCGATGGTCTCGGGCAGGGTGGGGAACTGCTCCAGGGCCACGATGTTCGGACCGCGTTCAATCTCCACCCCGGCGCCATCCGCCGGCGGGAAGAGGAACAGGGAGCGGATGGAGGGCGCGTCCTTGGGCAGGGGATCCACCGTCGGCGGCTCGCCCCAGGTGGCGGGGTCGGAGAACTCGCCGCGCAGGGCGCACTGGGCGGCTGTCAGCGGGCTGACCAGATACACCTGGGCATCCTGGGTGCCGCTGCGACCTTCAAAGTTGCGGTTGAAGGTCCGCACGCTCACCCCGGCAGAAACCGGCGAGCCGCCCATGCCGATGCACGGGCCGCAGGAAGCCTCCAGCAGGCGCGCGCCGGCGTCCACGATGGGTTCGATCAACCCTTCGCGGGCCAGGAGCTTGACCACCTGCTTGGAACCGGGGGAGATCATCGTATCCGTATGCTCGGCCACCTGCCTGCCGGAGAAGAGCAGGGCCACGGACTTCATGTCGGCGTAGGACGAGTTGGTGCAGGAACCGATGGCAGCCTGATCCACCTTGAGCCCGGCCAGCTTGGCCACAGGCACCACGCGGTCGGGCATGTGCGGCTGGGCGGCCAGGGGCTCCAGGGTGGAGAGGTCCACCTCAATGGTATCGTCGTAGGTTGCGCCCTCGTCGGCAGCCAGGGGGGTGAAGTCTTCGGCCCGGTCCATGCTGATCAGAAACTCACGGGTCCGTTCGTCACTGGGGAAGATGGAGGTGGTGGCGCCGAGCTCGGCACCCATATTGGTGATGACCGCGCGTTCGGGCACGGAAAGGGTGGCCACGCCAGGGCCGGTGTATTCCAGCACCTTGCCCACGCCGCCCTTGACCGTCAGCACGCCGAGGAGGTGCAGGATGACATCCTTGGCCGAGGCCCAGCCCGTGAGCTTGCCGGTCAGGTGAACACGCAGGACCTTGGGCATGGGAATGTGATAGGGCTCGCCAGCCATGGCCAGGGCCACGGAGAGGCCGCCCGCGCCCATGGCCAGCGCCCCGACGCCGCCGGCAGTGGGGGTGTGGCTATCGGAGCCGATGAGCGTCTTGCCCGGCTTGGCAAAGTTTTCCAGGTGCAGCTGGTGGCAGATGCCGGTGCCGGGGGGGGAAAAGATGATGCCGTATTTTTTGGCGATGGTGCGCAGGTAGCGGTGGTCGTCCGGGTTGCGGAAGCCCATCTGCAGGGTGTTGTGATCAACGTAACTGACGGAAAGCTCGGTCTTGACCCGATCCAGCCCCAGGGCCTCGAACTGCAGATAGGCCATGGTGCCGGTGGCGTCCTGGGTGAGGGTCTGGTCGATTTTGAGGCCGATTTCCGCGCCGGGTTCCATGGCACCGTCCAGGAGGTGGGCGGCGATGATCTTTTGCGTGAGGTTTTTGGGCATGGCGGGGGTGGGGTAGAAGGTTGAAGCTATTGCAAAAAGGACGGGGGCTGGGCGACTTCGAAGCCGTCCCAGCCCATTTGCAGGCGGTTGATCTTGTTCTTGCGCAGCTTGATTTCTACCTCCAGACGCAGCTTTTCCTGCTGGGCCTGGAAGATTTCCTGGGCAAAATAGACGCCCAGCGCGGGGTTTTCGGATGCCCGCAGCTGCTGCGCCCGCGTTTCCGCGGCGCGCTTTTCGGATTCAAGATTCGCTATTTCCTCACGGAGGCGTGATATCTCCGCGAAGTTTGATGCGTCGTTTTCGTCCACGACCGTCATCGGCGTTCTCCTCGTCCGTGGGGGCCGGCGCCACCAGGAGGACATCCTTGGGGGGCTGCGGCAGGGTGTTGAAAAGATTCCAGAATCTCGGAAGCAATTCCGTCACGCCTCCGGGATTGGCCAGGGCCAGACCGGGGCGGGCCATGCTCAGGCAGGCATAGGCCAGTCCCCAGGCGGCGGTGGGGGCCAGCCAGGGGGTGGCCGCGCCGGCCTCGCTCATGCGGCCGGCAATGCGCAAGCCAGCGTCGCCGTTGGCAAACTCCAGGCGCAATCCCAACCGGGCCGAAAGCTCCTCGCAGGCCTGACGGTCCTGGTCGGACGGGGGCGCAGAGAGCCGGGTCGGTCCCTTGTCCTGCAGCATGCGGGCCGCGGCCAGGGCAAAGGACAGGGGGAAGAGCGCCGGCTCAGCCTGGGTGTCGAGCAGCATCTCGCCGCCTCCAGCGGGGGCAGCGGAGGTGTTGGCCGTCAGTCTGGTCATGGTAGGTCCGATGGCCGGGTCTGCACCGGCAGCCCGCAGCAGCGCCAGGCCGGCGTTCCAGGGGGTGCGGTGCGCAGGGAATTCGCCGTGCAGGGCCATTTCGCCGCCCGCCGGATGGCACAAGGGCATGGCCAGCAGGGTCGTGGCCAGCAGCGGATCCATGGGCAGGGAGGCCGTGGGCGGCAGGCCGGGTTCGGCGCGCGGGATGATCAGATTGCCCGGTGTATGCACCACGCCCTCCACCACACGGGAGAGCACCGCGGCAGCCCGGGCAGCCACAGGCTCGAACTGCGCGTCTTTCCAGGAAATCGAGATGCCCTCCTCATAGGAGGGAGCAGCCATGGCCAGGGCCAGCAGGGCCTCGGGGGGCAGATCCGAAGGCAGCTGCACTGCCGCCGGTGGCAGGCCGGCACTTTCCAGGCGGGCGGGCAGGCCCTTGGAACCGGGGACCACGGGGGTGAGCCGGGCCTGGAAGCCGGTAAGAAACCGCGCCACGGGAGACAAATCCAGCAGCTTGAGGCCGGTATCGCCGGTCACGCGGAGGCGGATGTGCTGCCCCAGGGCCAGGAACAGGAGAAAGTAGCAACCCAGGGCGTCATCGCCGACGAAGAGGGCCTTGCCATCGAGTTTGATGCTGCCGCCTTCGCTGGTCAGGGTGTCATTGTTCCAGCGGATGGTGGCGCCGGCGTGGTTCAGGGCCTTGACCAGATAGGTCAGGGCCGCGTTGAAGGCCACGCCGCGGACTTGGGCCCGGCGGGAGCACTGCACGGCCAGGGCGGCCCAGCACTGGGATTCCCAGACGCCGGCCGGGGCCAGCACCTCGGCGTTGAAGGCGGTGGGTTTGGGATACAGCTGGAACCCGGCGGTGGATTCGCCCGGTTCGGGCTGGCGGGCTGCCGGGAGGTCCTGGATCAGGGTGAACAGGGTGCGCCAGCGGGACTTGTCGCCCATGGCGCGCCCGGCGCGTTCTTCCCAGGCCTGCCAGAGGCGCTGTTCGAGGTGCTGCTCCATGGCGGCCCGGCCTTTTTTACCGGCGCGCATGGCGGCCAAAATGGCCGCGCGCTCTTCGAGCAAGTCGAGGAGCTTCTGGTCAAGCCGGGCGAGTTCACGCTCGACATCACGGGGAGGAGTAGAGTTTTGACGCATGGTGAACACAAGCATCTAGCTTGAAAAGCGACGGGGGGCAAGGGGGCGTGGGGGAGGAGCGCCAGTTCCTTTGCAGTTGGGTGCAAAAAAAAGGAGCGCCCTGTGGGGCGCTCCTTGATCAACAGTGCAGCACCGTCAGAAACTTATTTCATTTCCTGACCGGAGGCGGCCTTCTGCATCTTGACCTCGACCTTTTCGGTCAGGCCTTCGTAGTAGGCGCGCAGGATGTCCAGAACTTCGTTGCGGCCGAAGTGATCGGGCACTTCAGCGCCTTCGGAGAGGGCCTTGCGCAGCTTGGTGCCGGACAGGATGACGCGGTCGTCCTTGGTGTGGGGGCAGGTGCGCATGGAGGCCATGCCGTCGCACTTGAAGCAGTAGAAGGTCCAGTCGATCTTCATCGGCTGGGTGATCAGGGCCTGGCCGGGGGTGGGGCAGGCATCCTTGGCGTAGGGAATCTTGTCAAAGATTTCCTGGGCTTCGAACAGGGTGTAGAAGTCGCCCACGCCGGCATGGTCACGGCCGATGAGCATGAAGCTGATGCCGTAGTTCTGACGGAAGGTGGCGTGGAGCAGGGCTTCGCGGGGGCCGGCGTAGCGCATGTCGAGGGGGTAGCCGGCGTTGATGACGAAGTCCTTCACGAAGTAGCCGTCGATGAGGGCCTGGATGCACTTGATGCGCACGTCGGCAGGGATGTCACCGGGCTTCAGGTTGCCGATGAGGGAGTGGATGACCACGCCATCGCACACTTCGGCAGCAATCTTGGCCAGGTATTCGTGGGAACGGTGCATGGGGTTGCGCAGCTGCAGCGCGGCAACCTTGGACCAGCCACGGGTTTCCATCTGGGCGCGGATTTCAGCGGGGGTCATGTACACGCCGGGGAACTTGTCGCGGTAGTCGCCTTCGGAGAGAACCTTGACGGAGCCGGCCAGGTTGTACTTGCCCTGCTTCATGACCATCTGCACGCCGGGGTGATCTTCCAGAGCCACTTCCCAGAACTTCTGGGAGTCAGCGCCGTTACCCTTGAAGACGGATTCGCATTCCCACTTCTTTTCTTCTTCAGAGAGGGCGTACTTTTCTTCGATCTTCAGGGTAGCGTAAACCACGCCGTCCTGACCCACGAGGGCGACTTCATCGCCGACCTTGCAGGCTTCATCGTCGGTGTCGCACACCACGGGGACGGGCCAGAAGGTGCCGTCGGAGAGCAGCATTTTTTCGCAAACGCTCTTCCAGTCGGCCTTCTTCATGAAGCCGTTCAGGGGGCTGAAGCCACCGATGCCGAGCATGATGCAGTCGCCCTTGACGCGGTCGGAGATGGTGATCTGCTTCAGACCGGCAGCCTTTTTCTTTTCGGCTTCCAGCTCGGCGCCTTCAAGAAGGCAGCAAACAAGGCCCTTACCACCGTGAGGGGGAACCAGTTTGGACATGTGCCGTCTCTCCTCTTTCATTTGTCGGATGTTGGTTAGCAGCCGTCTTCCGTGTCGCCTGCCGGGCACCAGGCCCGACCCTGGGTGCGGGCAGATGCAACCCGGATGGTTTGCAGCGAAAACTTGAGTGCAGGATTAGTGAAAAAATCCACAAAGTGTCAAGGCGTTTTTTGAGTTTGGCTAAATTGGGGGGTGGGGCGGGGTTTTGTCAAAATTGCAAAAAGTGGTGATGAGCAGGCGTGATTGTTGGATCAAGGCGAAAACAATGGCATCTTCATAAGTATCTTGTGAAGCGTGTCGCAAGCTCTTGCCAAGCACGCGCAGTTGAGGCTAGTGTCCGATTCTGCCGTCTGTGGTTTTGAGTGTCACCTGTCACCTGGATTGATTGAGCGTACCCTTTAAAAAAGGGCAAGGCAAGGGGGTCGGCAGGAACGGCGAGTCTTCCAGGAAAACGCAAGGCGGCGAGAGAGAGATGCGGATTCGCTTGACAGTCTGCGTCCACCTTGTTACTAATCTCACAAGTCGTTTGGGATGAGCTTCCAACCGAGGGGAATGGTTAGTAAAAATGTATTCGCTCCAGCAGATTGCCCGCCAAGTGCCGCAAGGCACGATCCCTGCCGAGGGGGTCTCTGGCGTGTTGGCGGTTTGCAGGACGCAACGATCAAGCAAGAAGGCGGGAGGTTCTTTTGGGGCCCCTGCTTTTTTACTGCCGACGACACTGTCGGCCATGTGCTGACGGTGTGTTGGCACAACAGCAGCGCCGGACGAGGATTTTGAGGAATTTCCCAACCAATCCATACTTGTGGAGGACTTGACATGCCTACGTTCGTGGATCCGTCCAAGTGCGATGGCTGCAAGGGCGGCGAAAAGACTGCCTGCATGTACATCTGCCCCAACGACCTGATGATTCTGGACCCCCAAGAAATGCGGGCCTACAACCAGGAGCCCGAAGCCTGCTGGGAGTGCTACTCCTGCATCAAGATCTGCCCGCAGGGCGCCATCACGGCTCGTCCGTATGCCGACTTTGCTCCCATGGGCGGCACCTGTATCCCCCTGCGCGGGTCCGAAGACATCATGTGGACCGTCAAGTTCCGCAACGGTTCCGTGAAGCGCTTCAAGTTCCCCATCCGCACCACGCCTGAAGGTTCCATCAAGCCCTTCGAAGGCAAGCCCGAACCGGCCGACCTGGAAAGCGAACTGCTCTTCACCGAAACTGCCCTGGCCACCCCTCAGGTTGCCCTGGGTCAGAAGTTCGAAATCAAGTCCGCCGATAGCACCCAGTGCTGGTTCGACCTGCCTTGCGAAGGCGGCAACCGCTAGCCGCGGATTGGCATGACTGCTAACGCACGTCATCATTAATACTTGATGCACTAAGAACGCATTCAGGAGTCCCAAAATGCCTATGATTCCCTCGAAAGAGGCCCCCCGCGGGGTGGCTATCGCCGAACCGATCGTCAAGGAGCACAGCGTCGACATTCTGATGGTCGGCGGTGGCATGGGTAACTGCGGCGCCGCTTTCGAAGCTGTGCGCTGGGCTGACAAGTTTGCCCCCGAAGCCAAGATCATGCTGGTCGACAAGGCCGCCCTCGAGCGTTCCGGCGCCGTGGCCCAGGGCCTGTCCGCCATCAACACCTACCTTGGCGACAACAACGCCGACGACTACGTCCGCATGGTCCGCACCGACCTGATGGGCCTCGTCCGCGAAGACCTCATCTTCGACCTGGGCCGTCACGTTGACGACTCCGTGCATCTGTTCGAAGAATGGGGCCTGCCCGTGTGGATCAAGGACGAACACGGCCACAACCTGGACGGCGCTCAGGCCAAGGCTGCCGGCAAGAGCCTGCGCAATGGCGACAAGCCTGTCCGTTCCGGCCGCTGGCAGATCATGATCAACGGTGAATCCTACAAGGTCATCGTTGCGGAAGCTGCCAAGAACGCCCTGGGTCAGGACCGCATCATGGAGCGCATCTTCATCGTGAAGCTGCTCCTGGACAAGAACACCCCCAACCGCATCGCTGGCGCCGTGGGCTTCAACCTGCGCGCGAACGAAGTGCACATCTTCAAGGCCAACGCCATGGTCGTGGCCTGCGGCGGCGCGGTGAACGTGTACCGCCCCCGTTCCGTTGGTGAAGGCATGGGCCGCGCCTGGTATCCCGTGTGGAACGCCGGCTCCACCTACACCATGTGCGCTCAGGTCGGCGCTGAAATGACCATGATGGAAAACCGCTTCGTGCCCGCCCGCTTCAAGGACGGTTACGGTCCGGTCGGCGCCTGGTTCCTGCTCTTCAAGGCCAAGGCGACCAACTACAAGGGTGAAGACTACTGCGCCACCAACCGTGCCATGCTCAAGCCTTACGAAGAGCGCGGCTACGCCAAGGGCCACGTCATCCCCACCTGCCTGCGCAACCACATGATGCTGCGTGAAATGCGCGAAGGCCGCGGTCCCATCTACATGGACACCAAGACCGCCCTGCAGACCTCCTTCGCCAATATGACCCCCGCCCAGCAGAAGCACCTCGAAGCTGAAGCCTGGGAAGACTTCCTCGACATGTGCGTGGGCCAGGCCAACCTGTGGGCTGCCACCAACTGCGCTCCTGAAGAACGCGGCTCCGAAATCATGCCCACCGAACCCTACCTGCTCGGCTCCCACTCCGGCTGCTGCGGCATCTGGGTTTCCGGTCCGGACGAAGCCTGGGTTCCCGAAGACTACAAGGTCCGCGCTTCCAACGGCAAGGTCTACAACCGCATGACCACCGTGGAAGGCCTCTGGACCTGCGCTGACGGCGTGGGCGCTTCCGGCCACAAGTTCTCCTCCGGCTCCCATGCTGAAGGCCGTATCGTCGGCAAGCAGATGGTCCGCTGGCTGGTTGACCACAAGGACTTCAAGCCCGAATTCGCCGAATCCGCTGACGAACTGAAGGCCCTGATCTATCGTCCTTTCTACAACTACGAAAAGGGCAAGGGCGCTTCCACCGACCCCGTCGTGAACCCCGAGTACATCAGCCCCAAGAACTTCATGATGCGGCTGATCAAGTGCACGGACGAATACGGCGGCGGCGTGGGCACCTACTACACCACCTCCAAGGCTGCTCTGGACACCGGCTTCTGGCTGATGGAAATGCTGGAAGAAGACAGCCTGAAGCTGGCTGCCCGCGACCTGCACGAACTGCTGCGCTGCTGGGAAAACTACCACCGCCTGTGGACCGTTCGCCTGCACATGCAGCACATCGCCTTCCGTGAAGAATCCCGCTACCCTGGCTTCTACTACCGCGCGGACTTCATGGGCCTGGACGACTCCACCTGGAAGTGCTTCGTGAACTCCAAGTACGACCCGGCCAAGAAGGAAACCAAGGTCTTCAAGAAGACCTACTACCAGATCATCCCCACCGACGCCTAAGTCGGCGATCTGAACCATCGGCGGCTGCGGGGCAACCCGCAGCCGCCTTGCATAAAAATGGTCTACGCCTGGGTTCCGGCAACGCGGGCGGAGCCTGGGCCTAGGCCGTTTTCTGCCGTCTGGCCATAACACAGCCCGGAGGAGTGCGATGTCACAAGCGATACTCGTAGTGGGGGGCGGCTTCAGCGGCATCACCGCCGCCCTTGAAGCCGCCGAAGTCGGCTACGACGTTTATATCGTCGAAAAAAGCCCGTATCTCGGCGGGCGCGTCATGCAACTCAACAAATATTTCCCCAAGCTCTGCCCCCCTTCCTGCGGCTTGGAAATCCAGTATCAGCGCATCAAGAACAATCCCCGGGTCAAATTCTTTACGCAGGCAGAAGTCGCCAAGGTCGCCGGTGGCCCAGGCAACTACACCGTCACGGTGAAGCTGTCCCCGCGTCACACGGCCGCTGCCAATGCGGATCTGGCCTCCCTGGCCGACAGCCTGACCGGTGAACAGAAGGACTGCTTCAACCTGGGCCTGGCCCCGCGCAAGCCCCTGTTCATGAACGTGCCCTTCGCCTTCCCGAACCGCTACGTGCTGGACACCGACGGCCTCTCCGATGACGACGCCAAGAAGCTCGCCAAAAGCCCGTTCATCAACCTGAACGACACGCCCAAGGATATCGAGCTGGAAGTTGGCGCCATCATCATCGCCACCGGCTGGAAGCCTTACGACGTCACCAAGCTGACCAACCTCGGCGCCGGCGACGTGCCCAACTGCGTGTCCAACATGCAGCTGGAACGGCTGGCCTCCCCCAATGGTCCCACCGGCGGCGCCATCAAACGCCCCTCCGACGGCAAGGCTCCCAAAAAGATCTGCTTTGTGCAGTGTGCCGGTTCCCGTGACCAGAATCACTTGAATTTCTGCTCGTTCATCTGCTGCATGGCCTCCCTCAAGCAGGCCCTGTACTTGCGTGAACAGTATCCCGACTGCGAATGCACGGTGTACTACATTGATATGCGCACCCCTGAACGTTACGACAAATTCCTCCGTCGCGTGCGCGCCGATGAAAAGATCAATCTCGTCAAGGGCAAGGTGGCCGGTGTGGCTGCCGGGCCTGCCGGCGATGTGATTGTGGAAGTGGAAGACGCCGTCAGCGGCATCAAAAAGAAGCTGGCCTACGACATGGTCGTGCTGGCCACCGGCATGCAGCCCAGCCTGGCTGGTGCCAAACTGCCTTTCGACGTGCCCATGGACGAGGACGGCTTTATCATCGGCGGCGAGGAGCGCGGCATCTTCGTGGCCGGGTGCGCCAAGAAGCCTCTCGATGTGATGAAGTCCGCCCAGTCTGCCACGGGCGCGGCCATGAAAGCCATCAATTCGGTGAAGGGGAGGTAGCAGCATCATGCCCGAGAAGATTGGCGTCTACTTTGACAAATCCTGCCTTGGGGCAGCGCTGGATGTGGAAGCGTTGACCGAGTTCGTGGAGAAAAAGTGGGGTGGCGTAGTGGCCAAGGTCGAAAGCCACGCCATCCTGGCCAGCGAATCCGGCCGCGCGCTCATCCAGAAGGACCTGGACGAGGGTGAAATCGACGGCGTGCTCGTCTGCGGCGCTTCCCCCCGCTATGACGGCGAGTTCTACCGCTTCGGCCCCACCGTGCTCGTGGAACGCTGCAACCTGCGCGAACACTGCATTCTGCCATACATGAACCCCGATGGCTCCCTGGCCCCTGCTGGCGAGGAAGGCCCGGAAATGATGTTGCAGATGGCCAAGGACTACATCAGCATGTCCCTGGTCAAGCTGAAGCAGATGAAAATCCCGCAGCCCGAACTGTTCGAAACCACCAAGACCATTCTGGTGCTTGGCGGCGGCTGGACCGGTCTGAGCGCGGCCCTGAACGGCGCGGCGGCCGGCTATGATGTGGTGCTCCTGGAACGCACGGACAAGCTCGGCGGCGCAGCCCTGAACATGCTCAAGACTGTGCCCCTCAAGTACCCGCACACCACGGCGCATCCCACCGGCATCGAAGATAAAGTCGCTGCCGTGGAAGCCAATGCCAAGATTGCCGTCAAACTCAAGAGCGAGTTGACCAAGCTCTCCGGCATGCCCGGCGCCTTCGAAGCCACGGTCAAGGGCCCTGGTGGGGAAACCACCATCAAGATCGGTTCCGTGGTGCTGGCGACCGGCTGGGTGGCGCAGGACACCAAGTATGTGGAATGCCTGGGCTACGGCAAGATCAAGGACGTGGTGACCACCGCGCAGTTCGAAAAGATGGCCAAGGCCGGGGAAATCAAGCGCCCCAGCAATGGCGCGCCGGCCAAGAAGGTCGCCTTCATCCTGAACCCCAAGAAGTGCGAGCCCGCAGGCCCCATCTACAAAACCCTGGCCGAGTGCAACCTCTCCGCCACGGTGGCTGCCGAAGGCGACCCCAAGGCCGAAGTGGAAGTGACCGAAGTCAAGCAGCAGCAGTGGGAAGGCTACCAGCACCTGCCCATGGCCACCGCCGTTAACAGCCTGGTGGCCCTCAAGCAGGCCGGCTACGTGACCGAAGCCAACCCTGGCGACGGCATCGCCTACCTCTTCTACGATTCCATGATCGTCCAGGGTGTGCATGAGCGCTTCTACAAGGCCGCGCAGGACAACCCCGGCGTGATGATGACCAAGGCCGAAATTGCCGACGTGACCGAAGAAGACGGCGGCGTGGTGGTCAAGGCCACCAACACGCTCCTGGGTCACGACCTGGAAGTGCTGGTGGATCTGGTGGTCGTGCCCACGGGCATGGTCCCCACCACGGCCAAGGAACCCGTGCTGCACTTCGATTACCGCCAGGGCCCGACCTTCCCGGACCTCGCCCTGTTCGAAGGCTTCTGCGACTCCAACTACATCTGCTTCCCCTACGAAACCCGCCGCACCGGCGTGTACGCAGCCGGGGCTGTGCGGCAGCCCATGATGATGGACTCCGCTGAGGAAGACGCCGCCGGCGCCACCCTCAAGGCCATCCAGGCCATGGAAAGCGCCAACCGCGGCGTGGCCGTGCATCCCCGCGCTGGCGACATGAGCTTCCCGGTGTTCAACTTCGTGCGCTGCACGCAGTGCAAACGCTGCACCGAGGAATGCCCCTTCGGCGCCCTGGACGACGACGAAAAGGGCACGCCCAAGCCGAACTTCAGCCGTTGCCGTCGCTGCGGCACCTGCATGGGCGCCTGTCCGGAACGCGTCATCAGCTTCGACACCTACGGCATCGGCATGATGTCCGACGTGGTCAAGCAGTACGCCATCCCCGACGACATCAACAAGGGCGGCCCTCGCGTGCTGATCATGGCTTGCGAAAACGACGCCTATCCGGCCCTGGACATGGCTGCCCGCCGCGGCATGCATTGGAGCCCTTACGTGCGCATCATGCCCGTGCGTTGCCTGGGTTCCGTGAACGCCATCTGGATCAAGGACGCCATGAGCCGCGGCACCGACGGCGTGATCATGCTCGGCTGCAAATACGGCGACGACTACCAGTGCCACTTCGTCAAGGGCTCTGAAATCTGCAACCGCCGCAAGGAAAACATTGCCGAAACGCTCAAGCAGCTCGGCATTGAACCCGAGCGCGTGGAACAGTACGAGCTGGCCATTGACGAATACGACAAGGTGCCCGGCCTCATCGACAACTTCCTCAAAATGGTCATGAAGCTCGGCCCCAACCCCTTCAAGGGCTACTAAAAGGAGGGGGAGATGACCACCATGCCTCGCATCACCCCCGATCTGGAGTTCATCAAGGAACTCCAGGCTGTTGGCGGCGAGTCCGTCAAGAAGTGCTACCAGTGCGCCACCTGCAGCGTGGCCTGCCCGATCTCGCCCAGCGGCAATCCGTATCCCCGCAAGGAAATGATCTGGGCGCAGTGGGGCCTCAAGGACAAACTGATGACGGACATCGACGTCTGGCTGTGCCACAACTGCGGCACCTGCTCGGACCTCTGCCCCCGCGGCGCCAATCCCGGGGACATCCTGTCCGCCATCCGCAACATGACCTACCGCAAGCTCGTGGGCCCCTCCTGCATGGGCAACCTGATGAGTTCGGTGAAGGGCCTGCCGGTGCTCTTTGGCATCCCGGCGGTACTGTTCCTGGTCATCTGGATCATCGTGGCTTCGATCAAGGGCTCAGCCTTCCCCCTGGAAGGCGGCGAGGTGGTGTTCGGCGCGCTCTTCCCGGGCGACTACACCATCGACCCCATCTTCATAATCGTGTTCTTCTTCATGGTTTTCAAATTCTACACCGGGGTGCGCACGCTCCTCAAGAGCTTCGCCCCGGAGGGCGGGGTGGTGTACCTGGGCGGCAAAAAGCCCAATCCCATCCGCGTGCTCATCGAACTCTTTACCGAAGAGATCCTGCCGCACAAGAAGTTTAGCGATTGCGGCAGCTTCACCCTGCGCCGCATCGGCCACCTGTGCATGCTCACCGGCTTCGTTGTCCTGGCTGTGGTCACGGGCATCGTGGCTGCGGGCCACTGGGGGCCGGTGTTCCTGGCATATGTGGGGATTCACATTCACGGCATCCACACGCCCATGCCGCAGTTCCACCCGGTCAAGCTCCTGGCCAACCTGGGGGCCATCCTGCTCATCGTCGGCCTGATCGGCCTGACCGTGAGCCGGTTCATCAAGGACCGGACCAAGCATGTCTCCACGTTCTATGACTGGTACCTGCTGGGCGTGATTTGGACGGTGTTTCTGACCGGCATGGGCAGCCAGCTCCTGCGGCTCGCGAACATCAAGTACCTGGCCTATCCCGTGTACTATCTGCATCTGGTGTCGGTGTTCATGCTCATCGCCTACCTGCCCTGGTCCAAGTTGGGACACATGGTCTACAGGACGGCGGCGCTGGCCTATGCCCGGTACCTTGGCCGCAAGGCTGTTTAACCCGCGCAAGCGTTTAAGCATCTTCCAATTGGAGGCCCACAATGTCTGAGAATCGCATGATGGTGAAGATGGAAACCATCCTGGCCCTCTGGACGGGCAAAGGCGGCGCGGGACAGAAGGAACTCATGGAGTTCCTGACCGGACGCAGCCTTTGCGATTGCGAAGCCACCCTCGTGGCTCCCCTGGTGAAGGCCTGGCTGGGCAGCCAGCTGCCGGCCCTCATGGGAACCAAGGTGGATCCCGCTGCCATCTATGAAGAATGGTTGAAGAAGGAATGCGCGCGCCTGGGCGGCGAAAACGCCTCCCTGGAGCCCATTCCTGCCGAAGAAATGGCCGGCATCGTCATGGTGCTGGACAAGATTGCCGCCAGCACCGCGGCCGTGACCGAGGCCCAGGCCAAGGTTGCCGCCATGGAAGCCCAGGTGGCCGACCTCGCGCCCTATAAGGCCAAGGCCGAGAAGTTCGAAAAGGAAGCCACCCAGCTCAAGGGCAAAGTGGATGGCCTGACCAAGGACGTGGCCGACCTCAAGGCGCAAGTGGCCGGCTTCCAGGGCATGGTCCCGGTGGCGGAAGACGACATCAATGCCACCATCAAGGACATCGTCACCAAGGCGCTCAAGGATGCCGTGGCCTCCGTGCCCCTGGGCGCGGCCGTGGGCGCCGCTGCTGCCGCTGGCGAAACCACTGCGGAAACCGGCTTTGACGCTCCGGCGGAAGAAGCCAACGCTGTTCCCGACGACTTCGGCTTCGGCGCTTCCGGCCCGGCCAGCGACGGATTCGGGTTCTAGCCCTGGCGAAAGCGCAGTCTCAGTACCGGCCGGGAGGGTTCGCCCTCCCGGCCGTTTTTTTCATTGAAGCGGAGCTGCCGCATCGTCAGACTTGCAGGACGCCGCAGCCTGTGTCATCACCCGCTGCAGGAGGAACGCCATGGCTTTCAATAAGGAACTGCTCGATATTCTGGTGGACCCGGTGTCCAAACAGCCGCTGACCCTGACTCCCGAAGAGGATGGCCTGATCTGCGAGGCCACGGGCATGGTCTATCCCATCCGCGACGAGATCCCGGTCATGCTGCCCGAAGAAGCCATCTCGCTGGTGGACTGGAACGCCGGCAAGCGGCAAACCACGGCCGCCCAGTAAGGCCGCATCCGCTCATTCCTGACGGTAGCGCTCCAGCGGATCATCGCAGGAAATGGTCTTGATGGTGATTTGGCCGGCCTTGACGGCAATGCGCGTCAGCGTCCAGTCATGCTGGTCGATGGCGTCGATTTTGCCTTCGGTTTCCGGTGTGATGACGTCGGGCAAGGCCTCGGCCAAGCCATCCACATCACACCAGTTGCCTTCATATTCCAGCTCGTACTTGTCGTCGTTCCAGGTTTCCAGATCGAACCCGAAGCGGTCCTTGAGGGCCTCGAACATGGGGCGCGGCACGCCGAACAGGGTGCCATACACGCGCAGGGCAGGTTTGCTCATGGCGCAAGCTCTACCAAAACAGGGCGAAAAAAGCCATGGCTGAAGAAACCGCTGCCCGGGACCGGTTGCGCAAGACCGGTCTCGTGGCCGGGGCCACCCTGGCCAGCCGGGTGTTGGGGTTTGTGCGGGACATGGCTGTGGCCATGGCCCTGGGGGCTGGTCCGCTGGCCGACGCTTTTTTTGTGGCCTTCCGCATTCCGGAGGCCCTCCGCCGCCTGCTCGGCGAGGGCACCTTCTCCATGGCTGTGGCGCCATCGCTTGCAGAAACCAAAGCTCATGCGGGCGACGAGGCCATGTTTGCCCTGGCCCGCGGGGTGCTTGTCTGGGCGGCTTTGCTGTTCGGTCCGCTCACGCTGGGATGCATGCTCTGGCCGGAGCCGCTGGTTCGTGTCATTGCCCCGGGATTTGCCAATACCCCGGAATTGCTCCATCGCACGGCACTCTTGCTTTCGTTGTGCATGCCGTACCTGCTGACCACCCTGGCCGCCGGGGTGTGCATCAGCCTGCTGCACGTACAGGGACGGTTTCTGGCCCCGGCGCTGTCGCCCTGCCTGCTCAATGTGGTGCTGATTTCGGCGGCCGGGGCGGGGATGCTCGCCGGAGCGGATGTTGGCATCTGCCTGGCCCTGGGGCTGGTGCTCGCGGGGATCGGGCAGACCCTCATGCAATGGCCGGCGCTGCGGCAGGAAGGGGCAGCCTGGGCCGGCCCGGTATCGTTGCGCGGGCCTGGCCCGGCCAGGGTAGGGCGGGCACTCTTGCCGGCGATGCTTGGAGCTTCGGCCTTTCAACTAATGCTCATGCTGGCCTCGTTTCGCGGCACATCTCTGGGCGTGGGTACGGCCAGCGCGCTGTATTATGCAGATCGGCTGGTCCAGTTCCCTCTGGGAGTGGCCGGGGTGGCCGTGTCCACGGTGGCCCTGCCGGAGCTGGCCAGCCTGCACGCCCGGGGCGAACAGGCGCGCTTTGCCGACACCGTGCGCCAGGCTGTGCGGCTTTCCCTGTTCCTGTCTTTGCCGGCAACGGCAGGGCTCTGGCTGCTGGCGGAACCGGTGGTGGCGGTGTTGTTTGGTCGCGGGGCATTTGGAGACGAAAGTGTGCTGCAGACGGCGACCATGCTCCAGTGGCTGACCTGTGCGCTCCCGGGGTTGGCACTGGTCCGGCCATTGCTCGCAGCGACTTATGCCGCGGCCCGGCACCGGGTGGCTGTGTTTGCGGGACTGGGCGGGGTGGCCGCATTCTGCATCTTGGAGGGATTGCTGGAACACTGGCTTGGACCGCTCACACCGGCGCTGGCTCTGGGGGGCGGCGTGTGGGTTCAGGCGGCGCTGCTTGCGCGTTGGAGTCTGCCGCTGTCTGCGAAGGCTGATGTGCCATGGCTGGTGCGGCTGGTGGGCTTGTGTCTGGCCATGGGGGTGCTGATTTTGTGGGGGCAGGCCATGTTGCCGGATTCGCCGGTGGCGCAGATTGCGTGCATCCCGTTGTGGGCAGGAGCCTTCCTCCTAGGAGCCCTGGCGATGCGGATGCCGGAGGTCAGCCCTCTCCTGAAGCGGTTCCAGGGCAAACAAAAAGGCGCAGCCTGAGCTGCGCCTGGATATGCTGGGGCGAGAGATGGGACTTGAACCCACGGCCACACGGGCCACAACCGTGTGCTCTACCTACTGAGCTACTCCCGCCGTAAGAAAGAAAACTTCTCTACATGCCACGCCTTCCCAAGTCAAGCAGAGATTGGTAGAACCAGCCTGCTTCACGTCACCTTTTTTTGTATTGAAGGATGCCATGGAACATCTCGTTATTCACGGCGGCCGCGAGCTGCATGGAACCATTGCCATCAGCGGCTCCAAAAATGCCGCCCTGCCCATTCTCTTTGCCGCGCTGCTCTTTGATGCACCCTTGCAGTTCCGCAATGTCCCTCGGTTGCGGGACATCCGCACCACCTGCAAACTGCTGGAAATTCTGGGGTGTGAGACGCAGTTCGAGGGCGATGCCCTGGCCGTGCAGCCGGGAGCCTTGTCCTACGAAGCGCCGTATGAGCTGGTCAAGACCATGCGCGCCTCGGCCCTCTGCCTGGGGCCGCTGCTGGCTCGGCTGGGGCGGGCCAGGGTGGCCTTGCCCGGCGGCTGCGCCATCGGCGCGCGGCCTGTGGACATGCATTTGGCAGCGCTGGAGAAGATGGGCGCTCGCTTTGAGCTGGAAGCCGGCTATATCGACGGCCGCGTTGAAGGCGGCCTCAAGGGTGCGCATATCCAGTTTCCTTTCCCCACGGTGGGAGGGACGGAGAACCTGCTGATGGCCGCGGCGCTGGCTGCCGGGGAAACCATCCTGGAAAACGCCGCCCGCGAGCCGGAAGTGACGGATCTGGCCAACTTCCTGAATGCCTGCGGCGCGCAAATCACCGGCCAGGGCACCAGTGTGCTGCGCATTCAGGGTGTGTCGCGGCTCACGCCTGCGCCGTATGCCATCATGAGCGACCGCATCGAAGCCGGCACCTATATGGCCGCCGTGGCCGCCACCCGCGGGGATGTGTTCCTGACC
The DNA here is from genome assembly GCF_054653055.1 of Megalodesulfovibrio paquesii. Lineage (NCBI taxonomy): Bacteria > Pseudomonadati > Thermodesulfobacteriota > Desulfovibrionia > Desulfovibrionales > Desulfovibrionaceae > Megalodesulfovibrio > Megalodesulfovibrio paquesii. The sequence continues at coordinate 90,128 of NZ_BAAIGQ010000005.1, forward strand.
AACTGCCCCCTGGACGCCATGGACGCCCAGATGGACGTCCTGCAGCAGATGGGGGTGCAGTTCACGCATGAGGCGGCCGGCCTCCGGGTGCGTGTGGAAAAACGGCTGCGCTGTGTGGACGTGATCACCCTGCCGTATCCCGGCTTCCCCACGGACATGCAGGCCCAGGTCATGGCCGCCATGTGCCTGGCTGAAGGCAGCGGAGTGATTGAGGAAACGATTTTCGAAAACCGCTTCATGCACGTGCAGGAACTCATGCGCATGGGCGCCAGGATCAAGCTCTCCGGCCGCACTGCCGTGGTGCGGGGGGTGGAGCGGCTCATGGGCGCGCCGGTGATGGCCTCGGATCTGCGGGCCTCTGCCTCGCTTGTGGTGGCGGGCCTGGCGGCTGCCGGGGAAACCACAGTACAGCGAATCTATCATCTTGACCGGGGCTACGAACAGCTTGATGTGAAATTGACAAACGTTGGAGCGAATGTTTATAGATCGTCCGAATAGTTTTGCACGGCAAGCATTCGGAGGAGTGGATGCGCAAAGAGGGCCCCGCGTCGGGAACAGGTGACGCACCGCGCACGCTGCGCCCCCCGGCGTCGTGCGCGTCCCGACTGCCGCCGCTGCTCCCCTGGCACGCCTGCCTGCTGGCCTTCTGCCTCGGTTGTCTGGCCTGGGAGGCATCCTGGGCCGGACTGCCGGCGGCAGGCGTCCTCTTTCTCTTTTGTCGCGAATTACTCTATGGGCGCGAACGGCTGGCTGCCTTTGGCGGCGCCTTTGTCCTGGGCGTGGCCCTGGCCTGGCTGGCGACCTGGGACACCTCGCCGCCGGACTGGATGGAACGCCGGACGGCCTATCAGGTCTCGGCCCGGGTGCTGGAGCGGGAATCCCTGCCCGATGATCGCCTGCGCTGCATCCTCGACCAGATCCGGCTCACGGGCGTCTCGCCGCACGCCCATTCCCTCGATGGCCGCCTGGCCTGGACCTGGGATTCCCCACCTCCGGAACTGCTTCCCCATTTGTTGCCCGGCGCGAGGATTGAAACCGCGCTGCGCGTCGGGCCCGTGGGCGGTTTCCACAACTTTGGCAGCCAGTCCAGCGAAGGCTGGTGGGAGCGTCAGGGCGTGGTGGCCCGGGCGTACAGCCGGGGGGACGATGTGCAGGTGCGCGTGGTCAGTCCCGGCCGGTGGGACGAGCGGGTGCGGGCAGCCCTGCTGGCCCGGACCGCGGCGCTGCTGGCCGGTGAAACACTGCAGGACGTGGCGGATCCAGCCGAGGCCCGCCGGGTGCGTCGCACGCTTCTGGAGCATCAGGGCAGTGCACTGACCCTGGCCATGAGCTTCGGCGAGCGGCAGTGGCTTTCCACGGAGACGGTGGAGCGGGTGCGGCGCGCCTCCCTGGCGCACTCCATTGCCCTGTCCGGTTCCAATGTCGGCTTTGTGGCGCTTCTGGGCTGGGGGGCGGCCTGGGTGCTGGGTTGGCTCAGGCCGGGCCTGTATTTGTGGATGCCGCGGCGGAAGTGGGGCATACTGTTCGGCTGTGTTCTGGTAGCCGGTTTTGTCTGGCTGGCAGGGGGCTCGCCCTCGCTGCTTCGGGCGGCGCTGATGTATGGCGTGTGGGCTGTGCTGGCCTGGCGGGGGCGGCCGGCGGCGCTGCTGGATGGCCTGTTCCTGGCCGTGGGGTTGCTGCTGCTGGCCTCGCCGGCCATGGCCCTGGACCTTCGCCTGCAACTCTCCGTGGCCGCGGTGGCTGGGATCACCTGGTATGTGGGGGTACTAGGCTGGCGCTGGCAGCGAAGCGAGGGGCCAGCATCCTGGGCGTGTTCGTTGCCGGGCCTGCCGGGCCTGCCGGGGTGGTTGCGGTCCCTGGGGCGCGGCCTGATGCAACTGGCCGGAGTGACCCTGGCGGCCCAGGCGGCGCTGATGCCCCTGCAATTGTGGCATTTCAGCGAGTTGCAATCCAGCGTCTGGAGCAATCTGGTCTGGGTGCCGTTGCTCAACCTGCTGGTTTCCCCCGCCGCGCTGTTCGGTGTGGTGCTGACCGGCGTGAGCAGCTGGGTTCCCGGGTGTTCCTGGTGCACGGGCCTGGCCGCGATCTGCCTGGATGTGGCGGCGTTTGCCGGCGAGGCCTTGCTGGCTGCCCTGCGCTGGCTGGATGGCCAGGGGGTGCTGCAAAGCCACGCCGCCATCCGGCCACACTGGGCCATCTGGCTGGGCTGGTGGGGACTGCTTGCCGGCACGGCCATCTGGGCGGCGGTGCGGCGCCTCTCCCCCTGGCACCTGGCAGGGGTGGCTGCCTCGGCAGTTATGTTGAGCGCCGGTTTGTGGCCGACGGTGTGGCCGGAAACCGGCACGGTGCGGCTCACGGCCCTGGATGTGGGGCAGGGGCAGGCCCTCGTCTTGGAGGGACCGGACGGCAGCCGGGCCCTCATTGACGGCGGCGGGTTTCATTCCCGCACCTTCGACCCTGGTCGCAGTCTGGTGCTGCCGGCCCTGGCCTGGCTCCGGCGACCGGGGCTGGAGCTGGTATTCATCAGCCATCATGATGTCGATCACTTGCGCGGGTGCTATTACGCCATCAGCCACCTGGGGCCGCAACGGGTGTTCTCCAACGGTGGCGAGCCCGGTTCGGACTGGGACAAGGCCAGACTGAAGGAAGCCTTGGCGGCAGGGGAGTTGCACGAAGAGGCGCTGGTGGCCGGGGAGAGCGTGCTGCTCGGGGACCCGGCGCAGGAGCTGCGGCTGACCTCCCTGGCTCCCCTGACGGCGGTGCACGGATCAGGCGTCCCGGATAAATCGGGCAATGCCGACTCTCTGGTGCTGCGGGTGGAGTGGCAGGGCCGGGCGCTGGCGATCCTGCCCGGAGACATCGAACGCCCGGACCTGGAGCGGCTGGTGGAACGGATGACGCGTACGCAGGGCGGCGGGCTGGCAGCCGCGGCGCTGGTGTTGCCCCACCATGGCGCGGCTTCCAGCCTGAGCACGGCGTTTCTCGACGCAGTACGGCCCGCGGTGGCCATTGCCAGCGCGGGCCGTTGGAATCAATGGGGTTTTCCGTCCGCTTCGGTGCGGGCGGCCTTGGCGAAACGGAGCATCCCCTTGCTCGTGACCGGCGAGTCCGGAGCCGTGCGCCTGGAATGGACCGCGCCCTCGGCCCGGCCCGAGGTCACGACCGCCCGAGGAAATTGATGCGGCGGCGGACTTCATCCTGGGTATGCTGGGAGGCTTCGCGAGCCACTGCCGAGCCTTGCTCCAGGATGTTCCAGGCCTCATCATAGTTATCCACCAGCTTGCGCCGGCGATCGTGCAAGGGGGTGAGGAAGGCCTCCAGGGATTCGATGAGTTTTTTCTTGCAGTCCACACATCCCCAGGACGCATTGACGCAGCCCTCGCGGATGGCAGCCTGATCCTCGGCGGAGGTCATCAGGACATGATAGGGGAAGAGGTTGCAGGCCTCGGGGTCGCCGGGATCCGCGCGGCGCTTGCGGTTCACGTCCGTGAGCATCTGCATCACCTTGCTGCGCACGTCCACAAAGTCCTCGCGCAGGTAGATGGAGTTGCCATAGCTTTTACTCATCTTGCGGCCGTCCAGGCCGGGACATTTGGCCGCCGGGGTCAGGAGGGCCTGGGGTTCGGGGAAGGTTTCGCCATACAGGAAGTTGAAGCGGCGGGCGATTTCCCGGGCCAGCTCCAGGTGCGGCAGCTGGTCCTGCCCCACGGGCACGGCCTGGGGCTTGTAGATGAGGATGTCCGAGGCCATGAGCACGGGATAGCCCAAAAAGCCGTAGGTGGTCAGATCCTTCTCGGCCAGTTGCTGGAGCTGGTCCTTGTACGTGGGGTTGCGTTCCAGCCAGCTGTTGGGCGTGAGCATGGAGAAGATCAGATGCAGTTCGATGTGGGCCGGCACCATGGACTGCTGGAAGATGGTGCAGCGGGAAGGGTCAAGGCCGGCAGCCACCCAGTCCATCACCAGTTCGGGAACAAAGCCGCGGATGCGCAGGGGGTCGTGGTATTCGCTGGTCAGGGCGTGCCAGTCGGCCACAAAGAAGAAGCACTGGTGCGTGTCCTGCAGCTCAATCCATTGCTTGAGCACGCCGAAATAATGACCAAGATGCAAGGGGCCGGTGGGCCGCATGCCGGAGACGATGCGAGGAGTGGGTGTCATGGCGGATATGGCTGGCTGAAGGTGAAGGGATCAGGCGCCGGCAAGCTGCAGGAGCCCCTTGAACAGCGGCTCGACAATGGCCTGGATGAACCGGCCAACCGCGCCGAAGGCGATGAGCAGCAGCAAGAGAATAAAACCGTGGCGCTCAAACCCGAGGTATTTGAAGGCAATATCCCGGGGCAGGAAGTACTGCACCACCTTGGAGCCGTCCAGGGGTGGGATGGGGATGAGGTTCAGGACGCCCAGGACCAGATTGACGCTGATGCCAGCCCAGCAGATGCGGACCAGGGGCTCCAGAAAATAGGCGCCTGCGCCGCCGGAGGGAGTGCCGAGGGCGTGCCCGTACAAGGCGGAAAAGGCAAAGGCAAAGCACACGGCCAGGGCAAAGTTGGTGGCTGGCCCGGCCAGGGAGGAGAGCATCAGCCCCTGGCGCGGGTTCTTGAAATAGCGCGGGTCCACGGGCACGGGTTTGGCCCAGCCGAAGACGAATCCCGTGAACAAGGCCGTCAGGACAAAGACAGCCAGGCCCATGGGGTCCACGTGCTTGATGGGATTGAGGGTGAGGCGTCCCTGGAGTCTGGCGGTGGGATCCCCCAGTTTCCAGGCGACATAGCCGTGGGCCACCTCATGGCAGATGATGCCCAGGGCAAAGGGGAGAAAGAAAATGAGCAGCCGGTTGACGTCGCTAAGTATGTCGTGCATGGCCGCTCACAGCTACCACGAAGCCCGGCCAAGGGCAATCCGCCGGGGCCGGGCTTCGCGAGGAAGTGAAGGGGCAGCCAAAATGCCAGGCTACACAGAGAGCTTGGCGGCCTTGCCCAGGGCCAGATTGACTTTGTCTTTGAGTTCGGAGAGGTCCACGGACTTTACGACATAATAGTCCGCGGCAATGGATTTGAGGTCGTGCTGAAAACTGTCATACGCCGTGGAAAGGATGACGGGCAACTGCTGGTGCTTGCTGCGGATTTCCTGCAGCAGATCCAGCCCGGAGCGGTTGGCGCCGAGCTTGATGTCCAGCACCACCACCATGGGGGTTTCGCGTTCGATGACCTTGAGGATATCCTCCTGGCCGTCGGACGTAGCGATGACGTAGCCGTCGGCCTCGAGCTCCTCGCGATACAGCATGCGAATGTGCTTTTCGTCGTCCACCACCAGGACCTTGCGGGCCTCGCTCATGTCTCGCTCCTTGCCGGAGGTATGTATTCCTATGGCTGGCTGCCACACGCGGGCAGGGCCGGGGCCGTACAGAGAATGCTCATCATGTAGTATATGCGGATGGCGATGACAAGGCGTTTTCATGGCGACATGGCCGCATACGGATTTTGTGCACATAGCCTATTTTTTTGGTCCGAAATTCGGGATTTTCCTTGCCAGCTGACAAGCCGGAAGGTACTTTCTGGTGGTGGCCCTGGAGGCCGCGCCCTCATTCACCTCCTTCTGGTAGCCCCTCCCTGACGACGCTTTGAACGCTCTTCTTGCCATTGCCCGCCTGGATCCCGAGGCGGCCTTGCAGCGTCTCGAAGGCGATGTGGTGCTGCTGCACGCCTTGTACGACGCGTTTTGTCAGGATGCCCCGTTGCGGCTGGAATCTCTTTCCATCGCCATGGAATCGCAAGACGCGGCGTCCCTGCAACGTCAGGCGCATGCGCTCAAAGGATCGGCGGCCATCGTCGGCGCCTTGCGGTGCGCCCAGATGGCGGCAGCCCTGGAGCGTCAGGCCCAGTCCCGAGTCTCCACGCAGGAAATGGCCCAGGCCTGGAAGCTGCTGCAGGAAGAAACGAGGCAGGTTCTGGTTGAACTGCAGGCGCAGCAACCGCAGCAACCGCCCGCGCCCAGTCTCAACAGGTGAGTGCCCAGCGGCTCGCCCGAGCCGGCAATGTTCAGCAATAAGGATTGCAATGTGGTGACGGTTGTTATGGAGCCGAGCGGCAAGGAACGCGTGGTGGAATACTGCAAATCCGTCCGGGCCGTGCTCAACCGCCTGGGATTTCGGCAGAACGAGGTCCTGACCATTCTGGAGGAAGACGGTGTCCAGCGTCTGGTGACCTGGGATCTCCTGCTGCAGGAAGGCGCCCGGTTGCGCATCCGGCCCGTCACTTCCCGCGGCTAGCGCCGTTCCCCTCAAGCACACTGCAGGCATACATGAAGTGCAAACGCTGCAAGGCAACGGCCGCGGTGGCCCTGCCCAGTCATCACACCGGGTTTTGCGACTCCTGTTTTCTGGAATTCGTGGAACGGCAGGTGGAAAAGGGCATCCGCAGCCAGCGCCTTTTTTCATACGATGACCGCATCCTGCTGGCCCTTTCCGGCGGCAAGGATTCCCTGGCCATGGCCCACATCCTGCGCCGGATGGGCTATTGTGTACACGGCGTGCATCTGGATTTGGGCATTCCGGATTCCTCTGCCCCGGCCCGGGAAAAGGTCGAAGCCTTTTGCGCCGCCCGCGGCATTACCCTGGATGTGGTGGAGCTGGCGGAAGAAGGCCTGGCCATCCCGCTGGTGAAGGAGCATATCAACCGCCCCATCTGCTCGGCCTGCGGCACCATCAAGCGCCAGCTTTTCAATCGCGAGGCCGTGGACGGCGGCTTTACCGTGCTGGCCACAGGGCACAATCTGGATGACGAAACCAGCCGGCTCTTTGCCAACACCATCCGCTGGGACGCCGCCCAACTGGCCGACCAGGGCCCCATGCTTCCTGCCGGCAACGGGTTTGTCAGGAAGGTGAAACCGATGTGGCGGCTTTCGGAGTTTGAGACGGCCGCGTACTGCTTCCTGTCTGGCATCGACTACCACATGGGTGCCTGTCCCTACAGCCGCGGCGCCAGCTTTACCGGGCACAAGGCGCTGCTGGCGGGCCTGGAGGAGAATTCTCCGGGGCAGAAACTGCAATTCTATCTGGGATTTTTGGAATTCGGACGCCAGGCGTTCCGCCAGGTGCAGGCCCAATCGCCATGCGCCATCATCCCCTGCAGCCGGTGCGGGCATCCCACCAATAACGAGCTGTGCGCGGTTTGCCGCATGCGCGATGCCATCGCCTGTACTGCGGGTTCCCTCATGTAAGACGATGCCCAGGGCAGAGCTATACAACGCTATGTACCTGTGGCAGGGCCTCTTTTTTTTGCTACGTTGTTGACGAAAATGTTGCAGGGGGAGTAAGGGATTCATCCCCTTGTTCAACTTGCGTTTTTCATGATATTGACACATTCTTGTCAAACGTACGCGCTTTGGACGAAGCTGCGTCAAGGGGTTACGCTGTATTGATCATCGCCAAGGTCGGCCAGGCAACGCCAGGGAGAACCCACCTCCGCGGCAGGCTGGAGACAGACTGGAGCAGGAAACGGAGGAAGCATGTTTGCGAACCGGTCGGCCGCACACGCCAAGGATTCAGACGCCGCAGCCCCCACGGAGGCCGTGCCGCAGCAGCATGCCGAAGCGCCTCCCGAACTTGAGCGGCGGCATAAGCAGACCCCGCGCAAACGCCTGGGGGAAATGCTGGTGGAGGCCGGACTGCTGACCCAGCAGGGCCTGGAAGAAGCGCTGGCAGCCAAGAAGGGAAGCCCCCTCAAGCTGGGGCAATACCTGATTCAGCATGGTATTGTGGAAGAGCAGCGCATCCTGGCCGTGCTTTCCCGGCAGCTCAAGGTCAAGCGTCTGGATTTCGAAAATTTCGTCCCCGACCCCTCCCTCGCCTCTCTCATCAGTTCCGATCTGGCCGAACGGTGCATGGTGGTGCCCCTGGCCCGGCAAGGCAGCCTGCTGTGGGTGGCCATGCAGGACCCCACGGATCTGGCCTCGCTGGATACCATCAGCAATGTGGCGCGGATGGAAGTGGAAATCGCCATCTGCAGCAAGCACGAGTTCGATGAGATCGCCCACGCCATCTACGGCCGCAGCCTCGACTCCGGCATGCTGCCCCATGAGTCCTTCGAGGAATTGCACGATCAGGAGGGTGAATACACCGCCGATGATGCCGAGGAAGTGGGCGAGCTCAATATAGGCTCCCTGCAGAGCATGGCCCAGGACGCACCGGTGGTCAAAATCGTCAACTCCATCCTCGTGCAGGCCCTGAACAAACGCGCCTCGGACATCCACTTCAGCCGGAAAAAGGACAAGCTGGAACTCAAGTTCCGCATCGATGGCGATCTCAAAGCCTTCCCCGCCCCGCCCAAAAAGCTGTTCCTGCCCCTGATCTCCAGGCTCAAGCTCTTGTCAAATCTGGATATCTCCGTCACCCGTATCCCGCAGGACGGCCGCTTCACCTACCGCGTCCAGAACCGTGAAATCAGCGTTCGCGTCTCCACCCTGCCCACCATCTACGGGGAGAAGGTGGTCATGCGGCTGCACGTGCAGAGCGGCAAGCCCCTCTCCATGGATCAGCTTGGCATGAGCGACAAGGAACGCCAGAAGATCGACAAAGCCATCCTCAAGCCGCACGGGATGATGCTCGCCACAGGCCCCACGGGCTCGGGCAAGACCACCTTGCTCTATTCCATCCTCAAAAAACTCTGCAAACCCACGGTCAATATCATCACCCTGGAAGATCCCGTGGAAAGCAGGGTGGATGAAGTGACCCAGGTGCAGCTGAACACCAAGGCCGGCATGACCTTCGCCTCCGGCCTCAGGGCCATCCTGCGCCAGGACCCGGACGTGATCATGGTGGGGGAAATCCGGGACCAGGAAACCGCCAACATCGGCATTCAGGCCGCCATGACCGGCCACAAGGTTCTCTCCACCCTGCACACCAACGATGCGGCCGGCGCGGTGACCCGGTTCATCGAGATGGAGATTGAGCCGTTCCTGATCGCCTCCACCCTGCTGGTGGTGGTGGCCCAGCGGCTGGTCCGCCGCATCTGCCCGGACTGCATCGAACCCTTCGAAGCCCCGGCCGCAGCCCTGCGCACCATGGGCGTGGGCGGCAACCAGCGCATGCATTTTTTCCAGGGCAAAGGCTGCTTCAAATGCGAGAATACCGGCTTCAAGGGCCGCATGGGCGTGTACGAAGTGCTGGAGGTGGATGATCTGGTCCAGTCCCTGATCATCAAGCGGGCGTCCTCCGTGGAAATCAAGCACGCGGCCATCCAGGCCAAACGTCTTTCCACCCTGAAGATGGACGCGGCCTTCAAAGTCTTTCAGGGCCTGACCACCTTTGAGGAATTTACCAGCGTGGCCTTTTGAGTCTTCACCCTTGCGCCCAGCCGGGCTGAAGGATACAGACGGGCATGCCTGCCGATGCTCGCGACCAGCACGCCACGCCCTGCGTCAGTGTGCTCATGCCCGTGTACAATGCCGCCACCACCCTGGCCAAGGCCGTGGACTCCATCCTGGCTCAGACCGAAGCGAATTTTGAGCTCCTGGCCGTGGACAACGGCTCCACGGATGACACCCTGGCCATGCTGCAGGCTTATGCCGCGCGCGATTCGCGGGTCTGGCCCGTGCCCCTCCCCCATGGCGGGATTGTTGCCGCGCTGAACCACGGCCTGACCCTGGCCCGCGGTCGTTATGTCGCCCGCATGGATGGCGATGACTGGTCCCATCCCGAACGCCTGGCTGCCCAACGCCGGATGCTGGATGCGGATGCCGCGCTGGGGCTGGTCTCCTGCCGGGTTCAGTTCGGGGGCGATGGTGCTGCCTGCGCCGGCTATGCCGCGTATGTGGACTGGATCAACACCCTGGTTTCCCACGAGGCCATCAGCGCCAACCGCTTTCGGGAATCCCCGCTGGCCCACCCGTCGGTCATGTTCCGGCGCGAACTGGTGGCGCGTCACGGCGGCTATCGGGAAGGCCCGTTCCCTGAAGATTATGAGCTGTGGTTGCGCTGGCTGGAGGCCGGCGTACGCATGGCCAAGCATCCCGAGGCGTTGCTGACCTGGAACGATCCCCCCTCACGCCTGTCCCGCACCCATGCCAACTATGCCGTGGATGCCTTTTACGCCCTGAAGACCGAGGCCCTGGCCCAGTGGCTGGCCCGGCACAATCCCCATCATCCCGGCGTCCACATCATCGGGGCAGGGCAGGTCAGCCGCAAGCGCGCCCGCCGGCTGCTGGAGCATGGGATCCGCATCGTGGCCTGGGTGGATATCGACCCCAAAAAGATCGGGCAATGCTACGGCGGCGTCCCGGTCATCTCGCGTGAGGCCCTGCCGCCACCCGGGGAGTGCTTTGTGCTCTCTTACGTGGCCAGCAGGGACGCGCATCAGATCATCATGGAATTTCTGCAAGCACGCGGCTTCGTCGCTGGGCGGAACTGCCTGCTTGCGGCCTGAGGAGGATTCATGGCCCTGTTATTGCTTGATATTGGCAGTGGCACACAGGACGTGCTGCTGGTTCCGGACGAGGTGTTGGACGGCCGCTGGCCCCTGGAGAACTGCCCCAAGTTCGTCCTGCCAGCACCTGCCCAACAGGTGGCCCGGCAGATTCGCGCCTGTACTGCGGCGGGCAGGGGAGTGCACCTGCATGGCGAAATCATGGGCGGCGGCTTTTTTCGGGCACTCAAAGCCCATTTGCAGGCCGGGCTGCCGGCATCGTCCACGGCGCAGGCCGGTCTGTCCTTGTTTGACAATTCCACCTATCTGGAAAGCGTGGGCGTGACCCTTGCCGAACGTTGCCCCGCCGGCCACACTCCCGTCTGGACCGGCGATTTTTCCTGGACCTGGTGGGAAGGATGGCTGGCCATGGCTGGGTTGCCCATGCCCACGGTGGTGGCAGCTGCGGTGCAGGATCACGGCTTTCATCCCGAAGGCGGGAACCGGCTGGGGCGGTTCCGGCTCTGGGAGAATTTCCTGCACCAAAGCCACGGCCGCCCAGAGGCCTTGCTGTTCGACACCCCGCCAGCGGAGTACACCCGGCTGGGCTCGCTGCAACAGGCCATTGCCGGCGGACTGGTGGGGGATACGGGGGCCGCGGCCGTGCTCGGGGCGCTGTTCGACCCGGACATCGACGCCCTGCAGTGCGCCGGCGGCGTGTGCGTGGTCAACTGCGGGAATAGCCACCTCATCGCTTTTCTGGTCCATGCCGGTCGGATCTGGGGAGTGTACGAGCACCACACCGGCATGCGCACCCGCGAGGAACTGCTGGCCGATCTGCACCATTTTCAACGCGGCGAACTGCCCCAGGACGCGGTGCACGGGACAGGCGGCCACGGCTCCCTGCGCCTGGACCCGCCAGCCTCGGCCGGGCAGTTCGAGCGTATGGTCGTGCTGGGGCCGCAGCGGGCGCTGCTGGCCAGTGGTGGTGAATCCATCGGCGGAGGTCTGGATTTTGTCGCCCCTGGTGGGGACATGATGCTCGCCGGCGCGTATGGCTTGATGCACGGGCTCAAGCTGCGCGGGCTTGCCGGCTGACATGACCAGAAAAAAGGCGGTTCCTGCAAGGGAACCGCCTCGAAATGGCAGGTGCGGCACCGGCCCAGGGGTCAGCTGTTCATGGGCGAGTACAGATTCAGGTAGCGCAGCCCCTTGTTGGAGATGATGAATCCCTTGCGCTTTTTGCCTGAGCCCATTTCGGCCTTCACGCGGATGATGAAGCCGCGGGCATACAGCACATTGATAATCTTGGGGTTCAGGCGCTCGTCATCAATCTTTTCCAAGGGCAGGATCCCTGCATACCGCCGCAGCTGCGAGGTGTGGTACATGTCCGAAAGCACGTCCCACTGCTCGGGGGTCAATTCGTCCAACACGTCATTGTCCGGCAGCGTGTCATCACTCGCCTGCTGCTGTTGCAGGGTGTTCGCGCCGGTCGGCGTCAGCCGGAGCAGCATCGTATTGGAACCACAAGGGTATTTGAAATGCACGCGTTCGATGAGCTCAGCTTCCAGCAACTCATCGATGGCCGCCTCGTCATAAAACAGGGCCAGCTTTCGCGGCAGCATGCCGTGATAGCGGTGGACCCTTGCAAACAGAGAAATATCCTTAAGGATCTTGAGATGCTCTTGCTGCAGCTGCATGGCAGGACCTTAGCCCGTTTACCCCAAACGTGCAAGGCGGCGGGCTGGGCGCAACGTGATGCTCGTGTTGCGCGCTCAAAATGATTCTATAGTGCAGGCCTCAACGCCCAGGACCACCGGCAAGACGGCCTTCCACAAACGCCGATGATATTCGTATCACCATTTTGTGGGCAGGTTACTAGATGCCGGCCCGGTCCACGATGGCTGCGCTCAGATCAGCCTCGCAGGCAAGATCGCCGTCAACAGTGGCCAGACAGTGCATCTTCACCAGCTGCATCCGCTGGCGGACTTCCATGGTTTCCAGGATCAGCTGATCGCCGGGATGCACAGGGCGGCGGAAGCGGACCTTGTCCATGCCGGAAAAAACAAACAATTTTGCGGGCATGTCAGGAAGAGACAGGCTGACCAGCAACCCGCCGGCCTGGGCCATGGCTTCAAGAATCAGCACGCCGGGCATGAGCGGCTGTCCTGGGAAGTGCCCCTGGAAGAACGGCTCATTGAAGGTGACATTCTTCAGCGCCTTGATGCGTTTGCCTTTTTCCCATTCCAGCACGCGGTCCACGAGCAGGAAAGGGTAGCGGTGCGGCAGCAAATCCAGGATTTGACGAACGTTGATGACGTCCCCGGGGGTGTCCTGATGCATGATTCCCTCGAACAGGCAATTGAAAATGAAAAAGCCGGGCTATTGTGCATGCATGATGCAGGAGCACAACAGCCCGGCGTACAGATTGGTTACTTACCCTTGTTCAGTTCATTCATGATGGCGTCGGTCAGGTCGATGCCTGCGGCCGCAAAGGCCACACCGCCCTGAGAATCCACCAGGATGAGGGTGTACTTGTTATCAGTGCCGAACTTCTGAATGGTCTTGAAGATGGATTCCTTGAAGGGTTCAAGGAGGCGTGCTTCCTGTTCGGACGCAGTCTTCTGGTAGTTCTGCAGACGCATCTGGAAGTCGGTGAACCGCTTTTGCAGTTCGCGCTGTTTGGCGTCCTTGCCTTCCTGGGAAAGAGTAGCGGCGAGCTTTTTGAAATCCTCGGTCTGCTTCTTGAGTTCCTGCTCTTCCTTGGCCAGGGCATTCTTTTCAGGCTCAAGCGCAGCCCGCAGCTGACTGTATGCTTTTTTGCCAGGATTGGATTCGAGCATGACCTTGCGCAAGCTGAACACGCCAATTTTGACGGGGTCCTGGGCGAAGGCGGGGGAAGTGGCAGTCAGACAAAAAAGCACTGCCAGAATGAAGGCTTTGCGCATGAGATGGGCTCCTTGCTGCACGATGCGACGGATGCAAAGAATGATGTTTGGAAAAACCTGCGAATCGCAGGACAATTAAGACGACAGACAAAAAAGCATTACGCGAAACAAGCCGGAATTTCAAGTGAAGGGCATGTAAAAAAAGGCCGGGCGAGAGTATCGCCCGGCCTCGAACTCGGAAGAGGGACCCGTTAGAAGTTTTGCCCCATGGAGAATTCCACACGGTATTTGTCGCCCTGTTCGGGGATGGTATCCAAGGCGTAGCCGTATTCCACACGCAGGGGGCCAAAGGGAGAGAACCACCGCAACCCGGCGCCCACACTCTTTTTGAGGGAGAGGTCCACGGAATCGCCATTGCCCCAGGAATCGCCGATATCGAAGAAGGTCACGCCCTGGAGGCCGAACTCCTGATACAGGGGGAAGAGGTATTCGAAGTTGGCAAAGGCCATTTTGTCACCGCCAACCACGTCGCGGTAGATGCCTTCACGCGGGGAGACCTGCAGTTCCTCGTACCCGCGCAGGGAGTTCATGCCGCCCAGGTAGAAGCGTTCGAACACTGGCACGTCGTCTTCCAGCGGCGTGATGATGCCAGCCTGGGTGTGGAAGTGGAAGATGTGTTCCTTGCCCCAGGGCATGGTGTAGAAGAGGTGATAGTCGGCCACAGCCTTGACAAAGTCGTCATCGCCACCAAGGGGCCCGCCACCCAGAGACAGCGTGATGGAGGCCTTGCTGCCTTCGCTGGGGTTTTGTTCGCGGTTGGTGGTGTTGCGCACGGCGCCCAGGGTGACCACGCTGGCCCAGTGGGTGCCCACTTCCTTCTGCAGGTCAGAGGAGGACCACCAGGAGACCCCATCGATTTCATACTGCTCAAGGCCGTACGACACGTTCATGACGGTGTGGTAGCCGATGGGGTGGGCGAACTTCATGACCGCGCCCACGGATTCCTTGTCAAAGTCCGTGTATTCCTGGTCGTTGTAGTAGGCGTTGACGCTGAAGAGCAGCTGGCTGTCCCACACGCGGGGGTTGGTGAAGGTGGCGTCGAAGCGGGTGGCCTTGCCGCTGAACGAACCGGAGAAGCCCAGGAAGTACCCGCTGCCGAACAGGTTCTTTTCGGTGATCTTGGCCGAGACAAAGGCGCCGCCAAAGGAGCCGTAACCGACGCCGCCAGCCAGGGTGCCCGTGGATTTTTCCTTGACGCGGACCTTGAGGTCCAGCTCCTTGGGGTCTTCGGTGGGCACAGTTTCGATGTCGTAGGATTCGAAGAGATCCAGGCGCTTGAGGTTTTCCTTGGAGGCCTGGAGCTTGCCGCCGTGAAACTCGTCGCCATCGGCGAGCATGATTTCACGACGAACAACGTTGTCACGGGTCTTGTCATTGCCTTCGATAATGACGCGGCGCAGCGTGACTTTCTGGTTCTTGAGCATGGAGAAGTTCACGTTGATGGCGGATTTGTCCTCCGTCTTCATGAACTTCACATCCGTTTCGGCAAAGGCGTAGCCGAAGTTGTTGTAGAAGTTGGTCAGCCGTTTGGCGTCTTCCCGCAGCACTTCACGGGAGAACCAGTCGCCATTCTTGGCCATGTCGTCCAGCTTGACGATGTGCTCAAGCTCTGCTTCCGGGGCCAGCATGTCACCCTCAAAGGTGATGGCGCCGACCTTGTAGCGCGCGCCCTCTTCCACGGTGTAAGTGACGACGATGCCTTCCTCGGTGTAGTCGACCTTGGCCGGGGAGACCTTGGCGTCCATGAAGCCGTGGTTGGCGTAATAGTCTTCGATGACGGCGGCGTCGCGGTCCAGGAGTTCTTCCTTGAGGACACCGCTGCCGGTAAGCCAGGAAATGAAGCCGCGCTCGTGCAGGGCCATCTGGTCCTTCAGCTCGGATTCGCTGAAGGTGGTGGCGCCTTCGACAGTGATTTTGCTCACGTAGAGCTTTTTGGCTTCCTTGACCTCAATGTTCAGGCGGGCCTGGGCATTGCCGGTCTGCTCCAGCTGGTAGTCCACCTGGGCCAGATAGTAGCCCTTGCCGCGGTACAGCTCGCGGATTTTCTGGAGGTCTTCGGACAGGACTTTGAGGTTAAGGACGCTGCCGGCCTTGGTGGCCATGGCCTCGATGATGTCGTCCTCATCAATGGCGCTGTTGCCGAGGACGCCAATGGCCTGGATGCGGGGCTTTTCCTTGACGTCAAAGATCAGCACCTTGCCGCCGCCGCCATCTTCCACGGAAACCTTGACGTCATCAAAGTAGCCCAGGTCGAACACGCGCTTGAGCTCTTCGTTGATTTTGGTGGGGTCATACGGGTCGCCCTTCTGGACGCCCAGGCGCATGAGCACCACATCGTCGTCAAGATAAGCCAGGCCGCGGACCTTGATGTCCGCGATATTGGAGGCTTTGGCCAACTCGGAGCGCACACGCATGCTCAGTTCGCCCACGGCCTGGGTCACATTGGTGAGCCCCTTTTTGCTGACGAAGAGCGGCCGGGCGGGTTCCTGACCAAAGGCTTCCACCAGCCGGGCGTCCAGGCTGATGGATTCGCCCGCCTGGCTGAAGCTGCCATAAATGGCGTAGTTGGCCTTGGTGAGCACGGCCAGTTCGCGGGCCGTTTTCAGGTCCAGAAATTTCACGCCGCGGTCGGCGATGTGACGCTTGAGAGCGGACTCCTCCACCACAGTGAAGCCGGCTTGCCGCAGCTGCTCGGCCACCATTTTGGGCAAGTCCTGATTGAGGCGGGACAAGGACGGCTCGGCGTTCACCTCAAAGGGCAGCACGGCAATGGTGATGTTCTTGTTGTCCGAGGCTTGCGCCCAGGCTGGGCAGGCTTGCACAAGCAAGGCAAGGCACAATGCCGGGGCCAATGACAGCCAGGCGGACCAATCAAATCGCACGCGCATAGAGTTCTCCAGAAGACAGTTCCAGTTGCCGGTGCATCATGCGGGCGAGGCAGTGGTTGTGCGTCACCACCACCAGGGCCATGCCCCGTTCCTCGTTGAGCTCCTTCAAAAGCTGCCCCACCATAGCCCCGGTTTTTTCATCCAGGTTTCCGGTGGGCTCATCGGCCAGGAGCGCCTTGGGGGAGAGCAGGATGGCGCGGGCGATGGCCACGCGTTGCTGCTCGCCGCCGGAAAGGGTGGTGACGCGATGATGTGTCCTCGCGCCCAACCCCATGCGTTCCAGCGCCGCGGCCGCCAGCTCCTTGGCTTCCGCCAAAGGCAATCCGGCGACCAGACCCGGCATGGCCACATTTTCGAGGGTGCTGAACTCAGGCAACAAGTGATGGAATTGGAACACAAAACCCAGTTCGCGATTGCGTAATGCCGCCAGACGCGGCGGGTCCAGTGTTCCCATATCCGTCCCCTGAAAGCGCACAACGCCATGCGTTGGACGGTCCAATCCGCCCATCAGATACAATAGCGTTGTTTTGCCCGAGCCGGAGGCCCCCAGAATGGCCACGGACTCCCCCTCTTCGACCCTCAGGCTCACGGCGTTGAATACCGTCAGCCCGTCCCCAGGGCCCGGGAAAGTCCGGCCGACCTCACAGAGCTCATACAACATTCGGCTTGCTCTCCAATAGCTTGAAATTGGGACGCTGGGAACAGATTTTTTGCGTCACCAAAAATCTAGACATTCTCTGACCCTAGCACTGCCCTACTCGAAACGCAAGGCATCCACAGGATTAAGCCGGGCCGCCTTGCGCGAGGGGTACACCGTGGCCAGAAAGCAAAGAACCAGGGACACCACGGCAATGGCTGTCAGATCCATGGGATCCAGCAGCACGGGCAGGTGGTCCATGGGGTAGACGTCCTCGGGCAACTTGATGAATTGATAACGCTTGAGCAGCAGGCTCACGGTCAGTCCCAGGGCAAAACCGCCGCCCGTGCCGGCCAGGCCGATGATCATCCCCAGCCAGACGAAAATGCGGCGGATGCCGGCCTGAGATGCCCCCATGGACATGAGCACGGCAATGTCACGCGTCTTGTCCATGACCAGCATGACCAGGGTGGTGACGATGGAAAAGGAGCCCACCAGGACAATCATGGCCAGCACCACGGCCATGGCTGTTTTTTCAAGCTTTAACGCCGCAAAAAGGTTGGCGTTCATCTCGATCCAATGGCGGATGTACAGCGGCGTGGGCAACAGCTTGCGGATGTGCTGGCTGATCTGGTCCGCCCGGTCCACGTTATCCACCTTCAGTTCCAGCCCCGTGGCCTGCACCTCGGCGAACCCCAGCAGATCCTTGGCGGCGTTCAGGGAAATGTACACCAGGGAGCTGTCGTATTCAAACATGCCGGTCTTGAAGAGACCGATCACGCGGAAGAGCATCACCTTGGGCGCATGGCCTGCGGCGCTGCGCTTGCCCGTGGGGGAGAGCAGGTTCACCGTGTCGCCCACGGTAACCCGCAGCCGGTCCGCCAGCTCCCTGCCCATGATGATGCCAGGGCGGCCCTGCCAGTCCATGGCCAGCCCGGCCAGCTTGGCCCCGGCGCGGATATCCTTGTCCAGATTAAGCACCGTGGCTGCGGACTCGGGATCCACCGCCCGCAGGACCACGCCCTTGACCCCGTGGGGCGAGGACATCATCAGCTCGGAATAGACAAACGGCGTGGAGGCCACCACGCCGGGCATTTCCGACAGCAGGGCCTGGGCTTCCTTGTAGTCCGGGATGCGACCCTCCGTGGAGAGCACCACGGCGTGCGCGTTGACGCCGAGCATCTTATCCCGCAGCTCGGTGGAAAAGCCGTTCATGACCCCCAGAACCACAATAAGCGAGCCCACGCCAAGGGCCACGCCGATGATGGCGACCAGGGAAATGACGGAAATAAATGACTGTTTCGGACGGGCGCGCAGATACCGCAGGGCGATGAACAGCTCGTACGACATGGTGTCCTTGGAAGGTCCCCCGGCTGGTTCCGGGGAGGAGCCAAAGGTTCCAGAGGCCGGGCGGCGCTATCCCTCCGCCTCGGGTCTGAGCAGGGGGAAGAGAATGACCTCGCGGATGGAAGGCGAATCGGTCAGCAGCATGGCCAGCCGGTCAATGCCCACTCCCTGGCCGGCCGCGGGGGGCATGCCGTATTCCAGGGCGCGCAGGTAGTCCTCGTCCAGGGGCATGGCCTCGTCGTCGCCGGCGGCCTTTTCGGCCACCTGCTCGGCAAAGCGCTGCCGCTGGTCCATGGGGTCGTTCAGTTCGGAGAAGGCATTGGCCATTTCCCGACCGGTGATGAACAATTCGTAGCGGTCCGTGATGGTCGGATCGGCTTCGTTCTTGCGGGAAAGCGGGGAAATATCAGTGGGATATCCGTAAATAAAGTGCGGCTGGATCAGCTTGGGCTCCACGCCCAGGTCAAAAAGCTTGGCCTGCAGTTTGGCCAGCTTCTCACCCTCAATGACCTTTTCCCCCCGCTCGCGGATAAAGGACTTGAGCTTGCTGTAATCGGTATACAATTCAGGCGAGTAGCCGCCCACCTGCTCCAGGGATTCGTAGAAGGAGAGCCGCTTCCAGGCCCCGGGGGTGAGGTCCACCTCCTGCCCCTGATAGGTGACCACGGTGGAGCCGGTGACGGCCCTGGCCACGCGGGCGAACATCTCCTCGGTCAGGTCCATGAGCATCCGGTAGTCGGCATAGGCCCAGTAAAACTCCAGCATGGTGAATTCCGGATTGTGCTGGGTGGAGATGCCTTCGTTGCGGAAGTTGCGGTTGATCTCATAGACCCGCTCAAAGCCGCCGACGAGCAGCCGCTTGAGGTACAGCTCCGGCGCAATGCGCAGAAAGAGCTGCATGTCCAGGGCGTTATGATGCGTTACAAAGGGCTTGGCCGTGGCCCCGCCGGCGATGGCCTGCATCATGGGCGTTTCCACTTCCAAAAAGCCACGTTCATCAAGGAAGCGCCGAAGTTCCTTGACGATTCTGGTGCGGGCCTGGAAGATTTCCCGGGTGCGTTCGGTAACGATCAGGTCCACGTAGCGCTGGCGGTAGCGGATCTCCACGTCCTTGAGACCATGGTACTTTTCCGGCAGCGGGCGGAAGCTCTTGGTGACCAGGCTGATGGTCGTGGCGTCCAGGGTCAGTTCGCCGGTTTTGGTCCGGAAGAGCCTGCCCTCGACGCCGACGATATCGCCAATGTCGAACTTCTTGAAAAGATTGTAGGCATCCTGGCCCATGACGTCACGCTGGGCGCAGATCTGCAGCTTGCCTGTGGCATCCAGCAGGTGGAAAAAGGCCAGCTTGCCAAAGGAGCGCAGGCCCACGATGCGGCCGGCCAGGGTGAAGGTCTCCTCCACCTGGGCCAGGGCGTCGGCATCCTGCTCGCCGAACCGGGCCTCCACGTCCCGCACTTCCATGTTTTTGCGGAAGCTGTTGGGAAACAGGGCCGACCCCTCGTCCATCAGGGTGCAGGCCTTGGCCACGCGGTTTTTGATGACTTCATTCAGCTCGCCGCGAGCCTCCAGGCTCTGGAGCATGGGCTGAAAGTCTTCGACATGCGGGGACTTGACCGGCAACTTGACCGGCTTGGGAGCCTTGGCAGGCTTTGGGGGCGTGGTGGGATGATGGGACACTGGGAAATGCTCTCCGGAATCGTGGCGAAGGCTGGGAAGCTACGAAAAAGCGCCGGATGCGTCAAGTCGGGGTTTGCCTGCAGGGGAGAAAAGTTCGTGTTGATTTGATACGGTGTGAGCCAGGATACGCCGGTGGAGCAGTATTGACAACTCAAAGTGCTTTTTTAGCACCCCCCCGTCGTGCTGGGCGAGGTGTTGCTGTTGACTGATATAAATGAGTGGTATTAAGTTTGGAACACGTTGAAAACACGTGAAACTGTGAGGAGCGCAGGTGGCAGTTCTTGCTGGTTTCGAATATGATATCAAATTATTGTGACTCAGGTATGGGAGTGATTCTCTCGCTGCTCCTGCCGCTTCTGCTGCTTCCGGGTATTGCGCATGCCGGGGTGCGGTACGCCATCACCTGCCAGGACATCCAGGTGCTGTGGGAGGAACCCGCCACGCAGGGCGAGGGGGTGATGCTCCAGCTCACGATTCCCGCGGCCAAGGCGTTTGAGACGTTCACTACAGTGCAAGGGAACGAGGACATTTCCCTGGTGCTCCAGGACGTAACCCTCAGCCGGCTGCAGCTGCTCGCTCCCGAGCATGCCGGGCGGGTTTGGCTGCATGCCGGACGCGAGGGAGGGGCGCAGTTGGCTCGGACCCTGTGCCCGGACAAACTGAAGCCCATCGAATCCATGGAGCGCGATCTCTCGCGTCCCCTTGCCCCGTTGCCGGAATCCATCAGCCCGACATTCCCCATTGCCTGCGACGACGTGCAACGCATGGAGTTGGGCCGCCTGGAAGACGTGTTGTGGAAGGAGGAATCCCTGGAGGGCGCGCTGTATCAGCTGGAAATCGTGCTGACCGCTGCCACCGCGGATCGGCTGGCGGATTATATTGTCTCGGTGGAGCCGGTGTATTTTCTGTGGGGCGACTTGGTGGTGCATACGCGACACGTCGAACTGCTGGCACAGGGAATGCGGGTGCGCAGCGAGGCCCCGCTCCAGGATGCCTTTGCGCGTCCGCGCCGGGCGATGCTCCTCCTCTGGCGAACCCTTCCCGCCGCCCTGGCCGCCGCCAGGGCCATCTGCCCGGAAAAAGTCCCGCGCGAACTGCGGGTGCTCGATCAAACAGGGCAGGAGCAGGGGAGGGAGGCGTTGCCGGTTTCAGGAGTGGAGCAATGAGTCGGGCATGGCTGGGCGCGTGCGTTTTTTTCCTGGTCATCGTCTGTTCTCCGACGCGCCCGGTCTGGGGGGAGGCGTTGGAGACAGGGGGGACGGCCCTCGCGATTTCCTGCAGCAACGTCCAACAAATCCGCCTCTATTCCGTCAGTCGGGACTGGACGGTGGCCATCCTGATGAACGCCCCTGGCGCTGCGGCGCTTCGGGAGATAACCCGCCAGTTCCTGAACCGTGAGCTGCGGATTCTGGCTGGTGGCGAAGAGATGGTGCGCGAGGTGGTGCATGCGCCCCTGGAGCATGGGCTGCTGGTGTTCTGGGAGCCGACCCGCGAGGAAGCCACGCGGAAGGTGGAGCGGATTTGCCCGGAACGGCTTGCGCCGCCGTCCGCCCACGCTATTCCCTATCCCCCGGCGCATCCGGAACGCGTCGAGTCCCCGACCTTCGAGATCGACTGCGGCCTGGTGGCGTCCATGCAACTGCTTCGGGACCGGGATTTCCACTGGCGCGACCGCTCCCTCGACGGCCATGTCTATTATCTGGCGGTCACGCTGCATCCGGATGCGGGCCGGGTCTTCGGGCGGTTCGTACAGGCCCAGCCGGAACGCAGGGTTGGCGAGGGGCCAGGGGCCGTCACCAGACAGCACGTGCAGCTTGCCGCCCGGGGCCAGCGCATTTGCAGCGACCTGCCGGCACTGGATGGGCTCGACGAGACCGGCGCCGTTCTCTCCTGGCGAACCCTCCCCGCCGCCCTGGCCGCTGCCAACACAATCTGCCCGGAAAAAGCGCCCATCACCATGCGCGTGCCGCGGACGTTCGGGATGGAGGAAGTGCCGCTGCCGGGCGGAGAGTAATCTCTCCCTACTGCCGCAACTGGTACTTCCGCACGGCTCTGTTGTGTTCTTCCAGGCTCTTGGAGAAGGCGTGGGTGCCGTTGCCCATGGAGACGAAGTAGAGGTAGTCGTGCTCTTCGGGGTGCAGGGCGGCCTTGATGGCCTCCAGGCCGGGGGAGCAGATGGGGCCGGGGGGCAGGCCAGGGCGCTGGTAGGTGTTGTAGGGGTTGTCGGCGTCGTTCAGGTGGCTGCGCTTCAGGTTGCCGTCAAAAGACGTGCCCAGGCCGTAGATGGTGGTCGGGTCGCACTGCAGCAGCATGTTGCGGGCCAGGCGTCTGGTGTACACGCCGGCCACCCGGGCCCGCTCCTCGGGCACGCCGGTTTCCTTTTCCACCAGCGAGGCCAGGGTCACCAGCCGGGCCAGCTCCTTGGCGTCGGGCTCGCCGCCGGGGCGGGTGGTCCAGAGTCTGGCGGTCTTTTCCCAGAAGGTCTTCAGCAGCAGTTCCACGATAAAGCGGGCGTCCTGCCGGCCGGGGCGCTTGAGCAGGTAGGTTTCCGGAAAGAGGAAGCCTTCGGCATTTTCAAATGGAATCCGATACTTGTGTAGCAGCTCGGTGTCATGCACCAGGGCCTTGATGTCCGTGGCGTTGGCGAAGCCCTGCTCCTCGATGACCTGGGCCGTCTCCCACCAGGTCAGCCCCTCGCGGATGGAGAGGCGGTACAGGATGGGCTTGCCCGTGGCCAGGGTCTCCAGGATTTGCTCCGGCGTCCAGCCTGTGGAAAGCTGGAAGTCCCCGGCCTGGATGGAACCCAGGCGCTTTTCCCACTTGCCCAGGAAGATGAAATGCCGGGCGCTGGTGATCAGCCCTTCAGCCTCCAGGCTCCGGGCCACCTGATCGAAGGTCTGGCCCTGATCCACGGTAAAGACCACCTCGCGGCCGGGTGTTTCCGGCGCGGTCTTCAGGAAAAGCTGGGCCTTGACGTAAATGAGTCCCGCCAGCCCGAGGGTGACGAGGAGGAGCACGGCCACGAGGGAGAGGAGAATTCTACGCATGAATCAGGCGATCTCGTCGCGGGCTGGCGGTGAAGGCGCTGGCGTGCGCCCGAGGGAGTCCAGATGCCGCTGCAACAGGTGCGCGGCGGCGTGTTGGTCCAGCACCTTGCGGCGGTCCCGGCCGTTCATGTGGGGCAGATCGGCCAGGTCATCCCGGGCGGCGCACGAGGTCAGGGTTTCATCCACCGTGGTCACGGGCACGGCCAGACGGCGGGTCAGCCGTTTGACGAAGTTGCGGGCCTGCCGCAGGCTCAGGGGTTCCTGGCCCTCGGCGTCCGGCGGATGCAGGGGCAGACCCACCACCACCTGCTCCACACCGTGCTCGATCACCAGGGCGGCAATCTCGTCCGCAACCTGCTGTTGCGAACGATTGTACAGGGTTTTGAATGGAAAGACCAGCCGCGCGTCCGGGTCGGAAATGGCCAGCCCCACCCGCTCGGTGCCGTAATCTATGCCCAGATGCTTCATGCGGCGGCTCGTTCCGATGGTTCATTCCAAAAGACGCCTCAGCCCGCGTACGGGGCCAGCACCTCGCCCAGATCCCGCAGGAAGGCTGCCAGCATGGCCTCGGTGATGTCGCCCATGTGGCCCACGCGGAACACCGGCGGCGCACCGGCGGCCTCCAGGGCGGTGTTCATCTTCATGTACCCGGTATCAAAAAGATAGCCCCTGGCGCGCATGGTTTCCTTCACGGCCTTCAACTCCGCGGCGCTCAGGCGGGCCGGACACTGCACGGCCGTGGCCGTGGGGGAGCGGAAGCCTTCCTGGGCAAAGAGGGAGAAGCCGGGCAGGCCGGCCACAAAGGCGTGGGTCATGTCCCGCAGGCGGCGGTGCCGCTCGAACCGCGCCTGCGGCCCCTCCACCTCAAGAATGTACCGCAGCTGCACGGCCAGCTGGTTGGCCAGGGCCGTGTTGGGGGTGGAGAGCGTCTGCTGCTTGCCCGCCCGCTCCAGGTGGCGGACGATGTCCGTCACATAGCCTTTGTGGGTGATCTGCTTGGATTTTTCCACAGCCTCGTCGGTGATGAAGGCCATGCCCAGGCCGGCGGGCAGGGCCAGGCTCTTCTGGGTGGCCGTGGCGTAGCCGGCGCAACCCATGGCCCGCAGATCCACCTCGGTGCCGCCGAACACGGAGACGCCGTCGATGAGGGGCAGGGCGCCATGACGGCGGACCAGGGCGCAGAAGTCGGCCAGATTGTCGTGACAGACGCCGGTGGAGGTCTCGTTGTGGGTCATGGTGACCACGGCGGGGCGTTCGGCTTTGAGGGCCTCTTCCACCAGGGCCAGATCCATGGCCCGGCCGGGCGCGATCCTGCGCTGCACGGCGCGTTTGCCGTTGAAGGCCGCGGTGTTGTGAAAGAGATCCCCGAACGCGCCCACGGAAATATTGAGCACCACCTCATCATCGGCCACCAGGGAGCGGACGAGGGTTTCCAGGGCGTTGGAACCGGAGCCGGGAATGAGCGCC
This sequence comes from Megalodesulfovibrio paquesii, assembly GCF_054653055.1. Taxonomy (NCBI): domain Bacteria; kingdom Pseudomonadati; phylum Thermodesulfobacteriota; class Desulfovibrionia; order Desulfovibrionales; family Desulfovibrionaceae; genus Megalodesulfovibrio; species Megalodesulfovibrio paquesii. The sequence continues at coordinate 114,536 of NZ_BAAIGQ010000005.1, forward strand.
AGATGCACGCCGTCATCGGCAGGCGAATCCGTCAGCCCGGCCAGGGTGCGCAGGCCGCGGAAGATGATGTCAAAGCGGAGATTGGCCTCCGAGTCGCGGTGGCCGAATTCCGGCAGGGCGGCTGCCTGACGGATTTCGGGCCGGATGTACGTCGGGCCGGTGATGAACAGGGTGAGGTCGTGGGTGAGATCGGGGCAGTCCATGGATCCTCCGCAGCGCAGGAAAAGGGAAAGCCGGGGCGGAGACTCGCCGCCCCGGCGTGATGTTTGAGGCAGTTACTTGTCCGCCGCCACCACCCGGCGCACGCCGCCGGCGCGGGGAATGGCCTTGGCCACGGCCTTGCGGAAGCGCTTGCTCCAGCGCGGGCCGTGCAGCCGTTCAGCCAGATACTCCAGGGAGTGCAGCACGGGGTGCCCGTCCTGCAGGCCCAGCAGCGAGCGCGTGATGCCCACCTTGCAGGAGGGGCAGCCGACGATGATGGGCCGGTCCGCAGGGTAGGCGGCCAGATCCTTGGTCAGCTGTTCCTGTTTGCGGCTGCGGATGCGGTTATAGATGTCCGGCGAGGTCAGCGCGCCCATGCCGGATTCGCCGCAGCATCCAGGAGAAACAGCCACCTGCGCGCCGGTGAGCCGGGCCAGTCCCTGGCGGTAGGCCTCGGTGGCCTTGGGGCCCTTGATGCCAGTCCATTCCGCGTGGCAGGCGCCGTGGTACAGCAACTGCCCGGCGCCGGTTTTCGGCAGCTTGTCCGGCGAGATGCGATCCAGCAGGAACTGGGTGATGTCCTGATGGGCCAGCTTGCGGTTGAGCATGGTTTCTAGCTGATATCGGGAGAGGCCGTCCCGGCAGGAGCCGCAGGAGGTGAGCAGGTGCGTCACGTGCAGACCCTCGGTGGCGGCTTCCTCCAGGAGTTTCTTGATGGCGTAGATGTTGCGCGCCTGATTGGTGGTGAAGGCCTCCTCGCAGCCACTGACCAGGAGCGGATAGCCGCAGCAGAGGTGCTCGCGCGGGACGACCACGGCGTAGCCGGCTTCCAGCAGCAACATGATGCCGGCCAGGCCGATGGAGCGATAGAACAGCGAGGCCCCGCAGCCCGGGAAGTACAACACCGTGGGCAGGCCGTCCTCGGGCTTCTCCAGGGGGGTGGCCGGCAGGGCCGCGCCCGAGGGGATGAAGAACGGGCCGCGGTCCAGCTGCAGGGCCTGCAGCAGGTTGTTCACGCCCAGCTGCGGGCCGGGGCCGGAGAAGAGCGGGTTGTCGATTTTACGCCGCCAGGAGGGCGGGATGAGCCGCACCAGCTGGCTCTGGGCCGTGCCGCCAATGGCCGCCAGCCGGGCGGCCTTGGGCACGCGCCGGGCCGGGGCGCCAGCCAGCCAGCCGAGCACGGCGTGCTTGATGGGATGCCCGCCGGCGTGTTTGTCTTCCAGAAAGGCCCGCAGGGAGAGCACCACGCCGGGGGTGTCGATTTTCACGGGGCAGGTGGCCGTACATTTGCCGCAGGCCGTGCAGTGCTCCATGAGCCGGCGCAGTTCGTCCAGGAGAGATTTGTCCGGCTCGCCCTTGTTCACCTGGGTGTAGTAGATGGCCTCCACCAGCGCGCCCAGGGTGATGAACTTGTTGCGCGGATGGTAGATGAGCGAGCGCTGGGGCTGGAACATGGCGCAGACCTGCTTGCACTTGCCGCAGCGGGTGCAGGTCTGGATGCTTTGCAGCAGCCGGATCAGGCGTTCCTTTTCCGGCAGGCCGCTCTGGCGGATGTCCTGGATGAGGCGGTTGAAGGAGAAGGTATAGGGCGTGACCGGCAGGGCCCGCTGGGTGAGCTTGCCGGTGTTCAGGACGTTGTTGGGGTCCACTTCCTTTTTGTATTTCTTGAGCGCGGCAATCTTGTCATCGGAAATGAAGCCGATCTTGGTGATGCCGATGCCATGCTCGCCGGAGATCTGGCCCTTGAACTCCAGCACCTGCTTCATGACCGTGGCCGCGGCCTCCTCGGCCTGGTGGAGCATCTCGGGATCATTGGAGTTGACCGGGATGTTCACATGGCAGTTGCCGTCGCCGGCGTGCATGTGGCTGGCCACGATGAGCCGGGTTTTGAGCATGTTCTGATGGATTTCGGCGATTTTTTCCGCCTCGGCCGGGTAGCGGCTGGCCAGATCGCGGAAAAAGAAGGAAATCTGTACTTCCAGTTCCTGGTCGTTCAGCTCGGCCAGGGTGATCTCCTTTTTGAGGATTCGCTGGCAGAAGCCGCGCTCCATGGCGATGAATTCGTCATCCATGAGCACACCTTCCAGCCGGCCCACCTCGCCCAGGGCCCTGCGGTAGGCCTTGGCCAGATAGATCAGGTTCAGCCCTTCCAGAAAGTCCGAAAAGGCCGGGATGACCTCGGTGGGGATGACCACGTCCTCGTTGATTTTGAAGCCGGAGGTCCGCTTGGAGATGGCCGAGAGCTTGTGCCGGTCTTCCCAGAAGTGTTCGGCTTCCTTGGCGTCTTTGGCAATGAAGACGTCCATGTTGTCCCGGCGGTCCACCATGGAGGCGATTTCCGCCGTGGCTTTGTCCAGGGCTCCGGCATCGTTGCTGTTCAGCTCCACGATGAGCACGGAGATGGGGTCGCCTTCGTAGGTGGCGGATTTTTTTTGGTATTCAATGGCCTGGACGTATTTGATGCCAAACTCTTCCAGGGCGCTCATCTTGACCAGGTCGCCCTCTTCACGGATGCGGCCGCGCAGGGCCACCAGCTCGGTGACCACTTCCATGGCGTGGTGCATGCTACGGCCGAAGAACTCCAGGACAATGACGCGGGATTCCTTGAGAATATCATAGCAGATGAAGCAGGCCTCGGTGATGATGCCGTCCACGCCTTCCTTCTGCACACCGGGCAGGCCGCCGAGGTATTTGTTGGTCACGTCCTTGCCGAGGTTCTCGCCGCGGATCTGGTCCCCGGGCAGGGAGATGGTCTCCCGGACCTGGCCGTTTTCTCCAAGGATTTCAAAGACGGCTGTTTCCTCGGGCAGAATCTTGTGCCGGGGATGGTCCACACGGCGGACCTCGATGAGGTCCCCGGTGGGGGTAACCATCTTGTACGACAGGATATTATCCAGGGTGGTGCCGTATTCGAAGGCAAACGGCCCGCCGGAGTTTTCGGAAATGTTCCCGCCAATGGACGAGGCCGCCTTGGAGGCCGGGTCCACGGTGAAGAGCAGGCCTTTTTTGGCTGCGGCCTGGATGGCCTGCAGGGTGATGACCCCGGCCTGGCAGCAGAGGATCTTCTTTTCGGCGTCGATGTCGAGAATGTCCTTGCACTTGGCCATGGAGAGGATGATGGAGCGCTGGTGCGCCGGGATGGCTCCGCCGGTGAGCCCGGAGCCGCCGCCGCGCGGGACGATGACAAAATCCATCTCATTGGCCAGCCTGACGATGGCCTGGATCTGCGCCGTGGTCTTGGGGGTGATGACCAGCAAGGGCAGGTTCATGCGCAGGTCGGTGGAGTCCGTGCTGCTCTCCACCAGGGTGGAGGGGCGGGCGTCCACGCTGTCGGCGTCGAGCATGGCCGAAAGCCGGCGGGCCAGCTCCTTCTTGAAGCGCTGGTCGTCCTCGAATTCCTTCCAAAACCGCTTGATGGCCTTGGAGAGCACGCCGGCGTATTCCCGGGACAGGGAAGGCCGCTCGCGCCGGAACTTGGCCTTTACGCTTTCGATCACCTGGCGCGGGTCGATGAACGGGTTGTACCGGACCAGAAACATCTCCTGGGCCAGGGCCAGGGCCAGATCGCGCACGGCTTCAGGCCAGGCGGCGAACTCGCCGGGGGGGAGCCCCAGCACGCGGGAGACGATGTGTTCGGGAGGCAGGGAAATGTGTGGGCCTTTCTGCATCATGGGGGGCCTCGCAAGGCGGAGAGCGCCGGCTGGGCCGGGCTGTCCTGAGGGGGGAAAAGGGGAAATACTTAATGACCCAGAGCCGGCTTGGCAACCCCTGGCCATGCAGCTGATTTTACAACCAGCCAGACTGAAGGGATTGGGGCCGGTGAGGGGCGTGTTGCCTTCCGCGGCATTCTCATTTAGTTCGCTTGGGGTTTGGGCAGGCTGTTCAGCAACTGTTCAAAGCCCTGCAGCATCTGCCCGAGTCCTTGCTGCAGCGCCTGACCGGCCCGCCAGGCCAGATACTCTTCCTGACTGGGAAAACCGGCGAACATGAGATCCTGGCCCGTGGCGTTGAAGGCGCCGGAGTTTTCGATGGGCTGACAGACCAGCACGGGCAGCGGGGCCGAAGGGTCCAGGTGAAACACCGTGACCCTGGCCAGGCCGGGCAGGGCGTCCTGCCGCAGGCAGAGTTCCACATCGCTGCGGGTGCCGTTCTGGGCCGGGGCGATGGCCGCCACCGTGCCAATGACCCCACCCTGCAGTGCGACCGGCGTGCCCAGGGGCAGCCGGGATTCCTGCAACGGCACGGCAAAGCGAACCGTGGCCCGGCGATGCGTCACGGGATTGCACAGGCCGCCCGGCAGGGTGGACGTGTCTGAACAACTGGTCAGCGTGGCCGTCATCAACACCGTCAGCAGCAGACAGAGCCATGCGGCCAGTGCATGGGGACGGAAAGGGTGTTTCATGAATCAGCAACTATCATATTCCGATCCAGCCCGCCAGTCTTCCGCCACGGTGTCGCCGCATGGGCACCATGGGGGCCGCGTTTTCCAGACTGCCCGCGCCCTGGGCATTTCCCCGGACGCGCTGCTGGACGTGAGCAACAATGCCAACTCCCTGGCTGCGGACCTCACGACCGACATCCTGGCCGCCATCCGCCCGGAGCATCGTTTCTACCCGGACCCGGCCTGCGCGGCCCTGCGCGAGGCCCTGACAACCGCCGAAGGTCTGCCCTCGACGCAGATTTTGCCCGTGCACGGTTCCGCCGAGGGCATCCTGCTGGCACTTTTGGCCCGCAACCCGGCGCAGGTGTGCATTGTGGGGCCGATTTTTTCGGAATATCCTCGATGGTGCGAGGTGCTGGGCATCCCCTGGCGCCTGCATGCCCTGCGGCCGGAAACGGGCTTTGCCCTGACCGCCGAAGACCGGCAGGCCTTGCAGGCCGCGCCCGAGGGCATGGTGATCCTTTGTTCTCCGAACAATCCCGCGGGCTGCGTCATTCCGGATCTTCCCGGCCTGCTGGCTGCTCTGGCGCCGCGCGAAGTGATTGTGGATCTGGCGTACAAGGATTTTTTGCACGGCGAGCCGGCCTTTGCCGGGCATGTGCCTGCGGTGCTTCTGCAGGCCAATCCGCACACCATCTGCCTGACCAGCATGACGAAATTCTTTTTTTGCCCGGGGATTCGCCTGGGCTGCGTCCTGGCCGGGCCGGCGACCATCGCCCGGTTGGCCGCGTTGCAGCCGCCATGGAGCGTGACCCAGACGGCCCAGGACGCCGGAGTGGCTTTTCTTGATCAGCAGGACGCCTACCGTGCCCGGCTGGCGGAGTTGCGCCGGCTGCGCGAGGACTTCGCCGGGCTCCTGTGCCGCACCCCTGGTGTGGCCGAGGTGCTGCCGTCGGACGTGAATTTTCTGCTGGTCCGCCTGGATCCCGGATGCTGCGCGGCATCCCTGGCCGAGTCCCTGGCCTGTGAACAGCACATCCTTGTCCGCGTGTGCGACACCATCCCCGGGATGCCGCCGGGGTATGTGCGCCTGCAGGTCCGCACTGCCGAGGAAAACGCCCGCGTCGCCCAGGCCCTGGCCATCTGCGCCAGCAAATAATTCCTCCTCACCCCCGCCATAAAAATTTATGGAAGGGGGATACGGTGGGAAACCGTTCTTCAGAACGGTTTCCCACCGATTTTCTTACGCATTCTCCAGCCTGCAGCCCAGGGCCATGCAGGCGGCCATGGAGCCGAGGCAGTTTTCCACCGGGCCGATGTGGGCCTTCTGGAGCAGGGACGCGGCAATAACAGCGCGGCGGCCGCTGCCGCAGAAGCAGGTCACGGGCCGGTCCGTGGGCAGGCTGGCCAGCTTGGCCTCCAGGTCGCCCAGGTAGATGGGCGTGGCGCCGGGAAGCAGGCCCCTGGCCCATTCGCCCTCATTGCGCACGTCCAGGAGGGTGAAATCCTCGTTGGCGTCGATGCGCCGCACCAGCTCGTCCACATGGACTGCGGGCAGGCTTTCATAGGAAAACCCGGCGGTTTCCCAGGCCGGGAGCCCGCCGGCGAGGAAGCAGGTCACGTTGTCGTAGCCCATGCGGTACAGCTGGGCCACGGCTTCGTCGGCCTGGGCCAGCTCGTCGATGACCAGGCCGATTTCCTTGTCATAGTTCAGAAAATAGCCGCAGTAGGCGCTGAGCATGTCCATCGGAAAGCAGAGTGAGCCGGGGAGATGCGCGCCGCCGAAGGCCTCGGGGCTGCGGATGTCCACCACCTGCATGCCGGCGGTTTTCTTTTCCATAAAGGCCTTGGCCGATAGCGGGGCAGGCTGGGGCAGGGCGGCAAAGTCCGGGGCGTTGCCGCCGAGGTTGTACTCCTCCATCTTGCTGAAGTATTTTGGCTTATGATGGATTTCCGCCATCTTGAACTGGATGAAGGCTTCCTTGTCCGGAAGCTGGAGCAGGGGGTTGCAGCGGCGCTCGTGGCCGATGGTGGAGAATTCGCGCTCGGACAGCGACGCGCCGCAGACAGAGCCGGCGCCGTGAGCGGGATAGACGATGGTCTGATCGCCCAAGGCGAGAAGTTTGTTGTGGATGCTCTCGTAGATGTTGGTGGCGGTTTCGCGTTCGCGGCCTGGGAAGAAATCCGTACGGCCGACATCGCCAATGAACAGGCAGTCTCCGGTGAACACGGCCACGGCCGTGGTGGCGCCTTTGTCCCCGGCGCTGTGGTCGTACAGCGCCACGGAAATGGACTCAAAGGTATGCCCCGGCGTTTCCAGGATTTTTGCCTCCAGGCTGCCAAAGCGGAAGCTGTCGCCCTCGCGCACGGCCTGGCCAAAGGCAAAGGGCAGCTGCCGGCCGTGGCAGCAGACCGCACCCGTGCGGCGGGAAAGCGCCGCGCCGCCGCTGCAGATGTCTTCATTGCGGTGGGTTTCGAAAATGTGGGTGATGACCGCACCATGCGCGCGGGCGATATCCTGATAGATTTGGCAGTCGCGCCGGGGGTCTACCACGCCGGCCTTGCCGCCATGTCCAAAGATATAGGAAATGTGGGCCAGACCGGGCGATCTGACGGGAACGACAAACATGGACATGCGCTGGTCCTCCCTGAGGTTCGGCCCTGCCGGGGTGCAGGGAGGCACGCTCGGCAGGGACCGGTGAGAATTGGCTTCATTGTATCGTGATTCACCAATTCTGCAAGCGGGAATCTACGGCGAAAACAGGCTTGCCTTGAGACGCCCGGCCTGTCACAAGCAGAGCATGAAGCACCCTGCACTCTCGGCGCATATCACGTGGATGCGGCAGCTGGCCCGCCGCCAATGGTGGATGGGGAGACTCTGGATCGGCCTGGGGCTGCTGCTGCTCCTGTGGGCGAATGTCGGCTGGGTGCTGACCCGGCTGGAGCATTTCGCCGCCCCCACGGCCATCACCATCACCGGGGATATTGCCAACTGGTGCGCCTTCAACGGCATCGTGCTTTTTCTGGCCATGTGCTGGATGGGCAGCCGCAACCCCTGGCTGGAGCGTGCGCTGGGCCTGGACGTGCTGCTGTTGACCCATCGCCGGCTGGCCATGGTGGTGCTGGCCTGCTTCACGGGGCACGCGCTGTTGCGGTCCTGGTCCATCTCCATGGGGCTGGGCGTGGGGTACGATCTGACGCTGCTGTACCGCATGCAACTCTCGGAATGGCCCCTGACCCTGGGGCGGATCGTGTTTTTTGCCATGCTGGTCTGCGCAGCCCTGGCCTATGCCGGGCAGGCCCTGGGCTGGCTGCGGTTCCGATACTGGAAGCAGCCGCATCTGCTGTTCTATGCGTTGTTTCCCCTGGGCATGCTGCATGGTCTGCTCTGGGGGGATGACATGGGGAAGCGTCCGTTGGTGGAATTATGGTGGACGCTGATGGCGTTGTTCCTTGTGGATTGCCTGCTGCGGTGGCGCTACATGCGGCGGATCCGGCCGCGGTTGCGTTGGACGCTTGCCGAAATACGCCGGGAGACCGCGAACACGGCCACGGTATGCTTCAGCCCGGAGGCTTCCGAGGCCCTGGCGCAGGGCCTGTCCACCCGCCGGCCCGGCCAGTTCGGCGTGCTGCGCGTGGCCGACCCTGTGCCCCTGCCCGGCATGAACGAACCCCACCCCTTCACGTTTTCCGGATCGGCCTCCTCGCCGGCCCGGCCCCTGCAATGCACCATCAAGGAGGCCGGAGAGTTCACCCGCACCGTGGCCACTCTGCCCGTGGGCACGAGTTTTGTGGTGGAAGGGCCGTACGGCCGGTTTCTGGACGACGTCTGGACGCACAACCGCCTGGCCCTCCTGGCGGGCGGGGTGGGGATAACGCCTTTTCTGAGCCTTGTGCGCAGCTGGGCCGAGCGTGACGAGGCCCTGCCTGCGGTGCTCTTCTGGTCCAACGGCAGGCGGGCGGATGTGTTTGCCGTGGAGGAACTGGCCGGCCTGTGCCGGCGTTTGCCACTGACCGTGGTCCACTGCCTTTCCCGTGAGCCGCGCGGGGAGGTCGAGGCCCTGCCCGTTGCGCCCGGTCTGCACTGGCATGCCGGACGGCTGGACGCCACGGTGCTCTCGCGCTGGTTGTGCGGAGACGAGGGGGGCGACGCCTGGGGCTGCTACGCCTGTGGCCCGGAGCCCTGGCTGGCTGGCGCTTTGGCAGGCCTGCACCAGGGCTGTGGCATTGCCCCCGGCCGGGTGCGGCGGGAGCATTTCTTCTGGTGATTACATCTTGTCGAAATACATCAGCACCCCAATGACCACAAAGCCCACCGAGGCCACCTTTCGGATGATGTCGGGATCGATGTATTTGCAGAGCACGCTGGCGAAGATGACGCCCAGCAAACTGACCAGCACCAGGGCCAGGGAGGCACCGATGAACACGGCCCAGGGCTTCTGGCTCTTGGCGGTCAAGAGCACGCAGGCCAGCTGCGTCTTGTCTCCCAGTTCGGCCACAAAGAGCGTGGCAAAGGCTGTGGCGGCAAGTTTCCAATCCATGATGTGCAACTCCATGCAGGCCAGGCTCCCGCGCCTGGGTCAGGAAATGGTGGGCGGCCAGATCATACTGTCATCAAGATGCCATGGACTTTCCATGGTGCTGTCGAATTCATATGCCAAGGTCGCCGCCGTGCGGGATAGCCTGTTTTCCCGTAAAAGCAAAGGAGCGCGCCATGGCCGAGCTGCTGCAGGACGACGAGAACGTGTTTTCCATTGAGGAATGGAACCGGCTGATGCAGGAAATTTCCCGGGCCGACAGGCACTGGACCGTGTGGAGCGACGAGGAGGAACCAGTGGTCGCCTCGGACTTCGATCGTCTGCCGTCGGAGCACTGAGACTCATTGCCCGGCCAGCACAGCCCGGCGGCAGGCCAGCAGGGAATAGGCGTACACCAGGGCCGTGGCCAGGGCGATGCCGGGTACGCCCAGCCAGTGCATGAGCAGCGCGTTGCCCGCCACATTCACCAGCACATTGCCCACGGCCAGCAGGGAGAGCACCCCATTGCGTCCGCTGGCAGCCAGGTAGCGGGAATAGGCCCAGGTCGCCCAGCTCAGGGGCATCTGGAGCATGGCGCAGGCTTGTACCTGGGCCACCAGCACGGTTTCCGGTCCGGTCATGGCGCCGCCTTCGAACACCAACCGGGCCACGGGCAGGGAGAGCGCCACCCCGATGCCGGACACGGCCGCGCCGCTCCAAAGCAGCCGGCGGGCCCAGCGCTGGCACAGGGCCAGGGCCCCGGCGGTCTCTCCCCGGCCGAGCCGTTCGGCATAAAAGGGAAAAATGGCTGTGGCCACGGCCATGCCGCCCAGGCTGATGGCCAGGGTCGGCAGCTTGCTGCCATAATTGAGCACAGAGACCGCACCCGGGCCGAGCATGGCGGCCATGGTCCGGTCCACAATCTGCGCCGAGGCCACCGCGGCCATGCCTGGGGCCATGGCCCAGGTCTGCCGGAAGAGGCGGCCCAGCCCTTGCCTCGTTGCGGTCTCCAGTCCGCCCAGCCGCCAGCGCCAGCCCCGGCTCCAGAGCAGTGCCACGGCGGCCGCCACCTCCAGCATTGCCCCGGCCAGGGTTCCGGCGGCCAGCAGATGCACATCATCCAGCGCCCCCGTGGCCAGGCCGCCAAGCAGCAGCACCAGCACCGTGCCCAGGGGCACCATGCCCGGGGCCAGGCCACTGCCGAAAAACTGTTTGTCTGCCTGCAGGGCGCCGTGCACCGCCCCGGCCAGCAGTCCGGTGCACCACAGGGGGCTCAGCCAGTGGGTCAGCCGCAGCACGGTGCGCGGGTCGGCCTCGGGTATCATCTGGTGCAGAAGCCAGGGCAAGGTGACCAGACTGGCCAGCCACAGCCCCACGCCCAGGGCGGCCGCGCCCAGGAGGGCCCAGCTGAGAATGCCATTGCGTTCCCGCTGGCTGGGAGCCTTGGCCAGCACGGGCACGATGGAAGAATGCAGGGACAACGAGATGATGCTCGACCCCATGGTGGCCACGACCATGGCCAGCAGATAGGCGTCCAGCGCCGCCGAGGCCCCGAAGAGCCGCGAGACGAGCATTTCCCGCCCCAGCCCCAGCACGGCCACGCTGGCGGAAGCCAGTCCGGCGGCCAGGGCGGCGCGACCTATGGACAATGGGGGCATGCGCACTCCTGCATGAGGAGCTACCTAGCAGAGTTCGCGTCGGGCAGACAGTCCTGAATCGTGCCCCTCGACCCACATCCCCCTGTGCAGGATTCTGGACTTGCGCCGCGGAACGCGTATTTTTACGGTCACAGCCGCATCAGTTTTTTCAGGGAGAGAGTTATGTCCGATGCCATGCATTTTGCGTTTGTCCGCCCCGAGCCCCTGCCGCCCAACGGCCGGGCCGTGGCCATCGTCGGCGGCGGGCCCTCGGGCCTGGCCGCGGCGGGCTACCTGGCCAGCCTGGGCTATCAGGTGGACGTGTACGACAAGCTGCCCAAGGCCGGCGGTCTGATGACCTTCGGCATTCCTTCCCAGCGCATCCCGCCCGGTCGCATCCAGGCCGGCGTGCTGGAGCTGGAGCGTCACTATGGCGTCAATTTTCATCTGCAGACCAAAATCTGCTGCTCCGCCCCCCTGCACGAGGAGGAGGGGGATCATTTCTCCTGCGATATTCGTGGGATGGGTGAGCTGGTGGAAGATCATGACGCCGTGATCATCTGCACGGGCTCCTGGAAGTCCCGCACCCTGAACATCCCCGGCGAGCAGCTGCCCGGCGTGTACACCAGCCTGCAGTTTCTCTTCCCCATCCGCGCCGCGGGCTACGGCAAGCCGGGCGTCACCGCCCCGGCCGTGCAGGGGCAGGATGTGGTGGTGATCGGCGCGGGGCATTCGGCCGTGGATGTGGCCCACAGCGCCCTCCGGCTGGAGGCCCGCAGCGTGACCATGTGCTATCGCAAAACCCGCCGGGACGCCCCGTGCGGGCTCTATGAAATCGAACAGCTGGAAGCCGCCGGCGTGCGCTTTCTCGAGCGGCACACTCCCCTGCGCTTTGAGGGCGAGGAGGGCCTGACCGGATTGGCCTGCCGGGTGGAGGGCCAGCCGGATCCGGTGACCCTCCCGGCCCAGGCTGCGGTCACGGCCATCGGCGAGATCCCGTCTCCCCCCTTTGCCCGGGAGCTGGGCCTGGAGAACGTCCGCAAGGGTGACGTCAAATGGCTGAACATGACGGCCATTGAGAACGTTTTTGTTGCCGGGGATGTCCTCACCGGACCAAGCAAGATCGGCAAGGCCATAGAAAGCGGGCTCAAGGCCGCGCGGTCCCTGGCCAACTGGCTGGACCTCAAGGCCCAGTCCCGGCAGGCCGAGTTTCAGGACGAGGAACGTGTCCCCCGGCCCGCGCCCCGCACCTCTCCTCATTAACCCAGCAGGATGACTCCATGAGCGATTCCCCCGCCGGAAAAGTCCTGTATGTGGACTATTCCATCTGCATTGGCTGTGAGACCTGCGAGACGGTCTGCAGCTTTCTGCATGACGCCCCCCGCATACATATGACGCGCACCCGCGACGGCGTACTGGTGCCGCTGTATTGCCGGCATTGCGAAAAGGCCCACTGCATCCGCGCCTGCCCTCGCGGCTCCCTGGCCCGGGATCGCGACGGCGCCGTGGTGCTGCAGCCCATGCTCTGCCGAGGATGTGAATCCCGCGAATGCACCCAGAGCTGCCCCTATGCGGCCATGGTGCTGACAAACAAGGGCGTGGCCGTGCGCAAGTGCGACATGTGCGCCGAGCGTCGGGCCATCGGCCTGGGGCCGGCCTGCGCGGCCATGTGCCCCACCGGGGCCATCCACTTTCTGGACCGCTGCGACCTCCCGGCCTGCGAGACCGAGGCCGCCAGGGACGCCGAAAAACGCGTCCTGGCGCACCTGCGCCCCTCGGCGAACAAGTGAGAAAGCAAGGGGAAAAAGCAGGAAAGAGGAAGAGAGAAGAGGGACGGGGGAGCTGAGTTCCCCCGGACCCCCTCCAGGTGAGTCTGATGCCTGAGCGCTAGTGTTGCGTTCTCTAAAATGATCCATACAGAATAGACGCAACACTGGGCCGCAGGCACAGCGGCCCCGGAGCAGCATGCTCCGTGAGTCAGCCGAAATCCGCGCAGTTCGGCTGACGATCTTCCACGAAATCTGATGACATTCTTATCACCTTATTTCGTGGACATCACACTAGTGGCAGCCGCAGTCGTCGCCGTGGTGATGATGGTGCTCGTCGGTCTCGCCGTGCAGGAACATGTCGCACAGCTCGCGCTTGACTTGCCGCTGGTTGACGTTGAACAAAAAGCGCAGGAACGTCAGGAAGTCGGCCATGCCGGCTTCGGAGGCCAGATCGTACCCGGGCACCATGGCAAAGCGGTTCAGCTCGTCGAGCAGCTGCGCGCGCACGGTGTCGTCCTTCTGGATCAGCTCTTCCACCAGCGCATAGCGGCCGTGCTTGTCGATGACCTGGGCAAAGTAGGCCTTCATGCGCAGCATGTTGATGGGGTAGAGTTTTTCCTGGAATTTCAGGTAGCTGATGGGGCCGTCCATGGCCATGGTCTGGTCGAAATCATAAATGACGATCATGATCGTTCCTCAGGCTGATGTGGATGTCACGGCCGGCTGGCTAGCGCGGCCGCGCATGCGGCAAGGTGCCATCCCCCGGCGACGGGGTCAAGCTGCGGACAATTCGGGCAAGCCGCCGCAGGACGCGACTGCCCGGGGAGCAGACGGGATCATGACAAGGCGAGCGTCATGAAGTGGTGTTTCATCATCCAGTCTTTGGGAGCAGGCGGGGCCGAGCGCTGCGCCGCAACGCTGGCGGACTATTGGACGGCCTCGGGGCAGGACGTCACCCTTGCCACCTGGGCCGACGCCCGCAGCGATTTTTATTCCCTGCCCCCGGCCGTGCGCCGCGTGGCCCTGGGGCTGGACCGGCCCAGCGCCGGCGGACTGCAGGCCATCGGCAGCAATCTCCAACGGGTCCGCGCCCTGCGCCGGGTGCTGGTGCGGGAGCGTCCGGAGGTAGCCCTGGCCTTCATGCCTGTGAGCAACTGTCTGCTGGCCCTGGCGGCGGCGGGGCTGCCCCTGCTGGCCCTGGGGTCCGAACAATGCCATCCGCCGCGGCTGCCCCTGGGGCGGCTTTGGGAGCTGGCCAGGGCGCGGCTGTATGGCCGTCTGGACGCCGTGGCCTGTCTGACCCAAGACAGCGCGGACTGGGTGCTGCGGCATACGACCGCCCGGCGCGCGCCGGTCATCCCCAATCCCGTGGCCTGGCCCCTGCCGCGTCTGGAGCCTGTGGTGGACGTGCCGGCAGACGCGCACCATCCCCGCCTGCTGCTGGCCGTGGGACGTCTGGCGGAACAGAAGGGCTTTGACCGCTTGCTGGAGGCCTTTTCCAGGCTGGCCGGCCCACCTTCCGGATCTCCCAATAGTCCAGAATTCCAGGCGTTCCACGACTGGCGACTGGTCATTCTGGGCGAGGGGCCAGAGCGGACGGCCCTGGAGGCGCAGCGCGACCGGCTTGGGCTGGGCGACCGGGTCAGCCTGCCGGGAGTGGTCGGGAACCTGGGCGATTGGTACGCTGCGGCGGATCTGTACGTCATGACGTCCCGGTTCGAGGGATTCGGCAACACGCTGGCCGAGGCCCTGGCCCACGGGCTGCCGGCGGTGGCGGTGGATTGCGAGACCGGGCCGCGCGATATCCTGCGCCACGAGCTGGACGGGCTGCTGGTCCCGCAGGACGATCCCGACGCGTTGGCCTCCGCCCTGGGCCGGCTGATGGCCGATGCTCCCCTGCGCAGGCGCTTTGGCGCGCAGGCGATGGCCGCGCGGGAACGCTTCGGCCTGCCGGCAGTGGCCTCGCAGTGGGAGGCCCTGGTGGCCGCGACTGCCGGGCAGGATCGCTCTTCACCCCGGACTTGACGAAGCCCACGGTTCAGCGGACAACACCCCATGCGCGACAGAGGATTCGAAAGCCCCTCCGCCCGATCGCCCCGGCCACATCAGAGCGAATTCTGGCGTGATCCAAGCCTGCCGTATCTGGTGGATGCCCGGTCCACGCATCTGGCCGTGGATCCTTTCCACCTGCACACCCATGACAGCTGGCTGGTTTCCCTGGTGGAAGCCGGCGGCACCCGGGCCCGCCTGCGGGACACGGTGCACGAGATCCGGGCTGGCGTGGTGGTGGTGGTGCCGCCGGGCGAGCCGCACGCCTGCAACCCTTCGCCGGGCGATATTCTCCAGTACAAAAGCCTCTTTCTGCATGCCGGCTGGCTGCACTGCCTGCACGCCGGCGCCGGCCCTGCCCTTCTGGAAGGGCCGGCTGCAGAGGCGGTGCGCCGGGCGCTGACCGCGGCCTATCACATTTTCCGCGGGCCAGGGGAACGCCTGGAAAAGGATGAGGCCTTTCAGGACCTGCTGGCTGCCCTCGGGCGTGTCTGGCCGGCCGGCCCGGTGTCGGCATCCTCCACCACGGAGGCGGCAGGGGATTCCCGGCACCCGTTCCGGCTGGTCCGCGTGGTGCAGGAATGCCTGCTGTCGCACCTGGGCCGGGTGGTCACCCTGGAGGAACTGGCCACCGCGGCGGGCACCAGTCCGCATCAGCTCTTGCGGACCTTCCGGCGTCAGGTGGGGCTCTCCCCGCACGCCTGGCAGATGCAGCGGCGTATCGAGCAGGCCAAAACCTTCCTGGCGGCCGGCCTGCCTCCGGCGGAGGTGGCCCTGGAGACGGGATTTTCCGATCAAAGCCATTTCCACCGCGTCTTCAAGCGATATGTCGGCGCCACGCCCGGCCAGTATCAGGCCGGGGTACCGACCGGAGTACCGACCGGAGTGCCGGCCGGAGTGCCGGCCAATATGTCTGCCGGTATGTCTGCCGGGGCCTCCGGCAATCCGTGCAAAATCGTCCAATCCCTGCCCCCCCGTCCTCTGGCATAGCCTGCGGGCAATGCAAGGAGGACCTATGCGTACATCTGGACTGGCCTGGATTGCCCTGGCCCTGGCTGTGGTATTCTGGGGATTGAGCTTCGTGGGCAGCAAGGTGGCCCTGGGCCTGAACGGTGGCGGTGGCCTGCCTCCCCTGACGCTGCTGGCCATCCGCTTTTGCCTTGGCGCGCTGGTATTCGGGCCGGCGGTGTTCCGCATGGGCTGCCGCCGCTGGCCATTGCGGTTGCATCTGCGGATGCTGGCCATGGCCGCCTGCCTGCCCGGCGCGTACTTCGTGCTGGAAATCTACGCCGTGACCATGACCACCGCTGCCAAGGCGGCGCTCATCGCGGCCTGCATCCCGGTCACGGTGCTGCTCATCGGGGCCTGGGTGCGCGGGGAGCGGCCTGGCTGGCGGCTCGGCTGCGGCGCCCTGGCGGCCCTGGCCGGGGTGGGGCTGCTTGTGGCCGGGGAGGACGGCCTGGCCGGCCTGGCCGGGGGCCTGAATCCTGGCGACGGGCTGATGCTCCTGGCCGTGCTGGCTGCGGCCGGGTACATGCTGATGGCCGATGGCCTGGGCCGCGAGTTGGGCGTGCAGGCCGTGACGGCTTGGCAAATGGTCTGGGGGGCGGTGTTTTTTCTGCCTATTGGGCTCTGGCAGGGGGCGGATCTGGCCTGGGGTTCCGTCTCGGCGGATGCCTGGCTGGCCACCGCGTGCCTGGCGCTCTTCCCGACCCTGACCGCCTTTTTTGCCTACAATTACGCCCTGTCGCGGCTGGGCGCGGGCACGGCCTCCCTGGGCATCAACCTCGTGCCCCTGGTGGCGGCCCTGGGAGCCTGGGCCGTGCTGGGCGAGGCCATGACCGCCCGCCAGGGCCTGGGCGGCGCAGCCATTCTCCTGGGCGTGTTCCTGGCCACCACCTCGCCAACGTCGAATACACCGGAGCCCGGCGCATCGGGGGCGGATGAATCCCTGTGTGAGGGGAGATGATTTCCGCGTGGCGATGCGGTAGAGCAGGGCAGGATCTGTTCACCTTTTGCCCGCAGGAGTCCCCGCCATGCGTCGCCCTGTTGTGAGAGCTGCGAGAATTGTAAGAGCTGCGATGATTGTGATGGGTATGATGCTTGCCGTCATGCTCTTCGCCGTCAGTCCGGTCCGGGCCCAGAATGCCGTCCAGGAAGCCTCCATGGGCCCGTTCACCCTGCGGGAAACGCCGCTGCCGGAGGTCGAGGGGCTCGTCTCCCTGAGCCTGGACTACAAGGGCGCAACGCTGCCGCTCGAAGAGGAAATCATGGCTGGCGCAGTGGCCGAAGCCGTCACGCAGGAGAATCTGCCAGGGGCCGGCTGCCGGACGCTGGTGGTCCCGGCCTTTACCGGCGGCGCGCACTGCTGCAGCATCACCTACCTGGCCATGCAGTGCCAGGGGCAGGATCTGCTCTTCAGCGTCGGCCTGGGCCATGGCTCGGAAGCGGAATTTCAGGATCTGAATGGCGACGGCACGCAGGAACTGCTCATTCAGGACTGGAGTTTTGCCTACTATGGGCCGGAAGGGACGGATTTGAGTCTGTCCTTTGCCGAGAGCCTGCCTTTTCCGCGGGTATTCGTGTTTACGGGCAATGCCTGGCGGGCGGACCGGCCCGGCGAGTTCCCTGCCTATTATCAGGCCTTGCGCACGGAAAATGAGCAGGAGTTCACCACGGCGGATGCCGGCGCGGCCATTGCCTGGACGGCCATGGCCCTCATGGAAGGCCGGCCGGAACAGGAAGTGGCTCCCGCCCTGGGCACAAGGCTGCCCAAGGACTGGCGCCGCGCCACGCCGCGAGTGCTGGAGGACCTGAAGGCCGCCCTGGCCGGCAGCGGGGAGCTGTGCACGGCCCTGCCGCTCGTGCCCCAGCCGCAGCCCTCGCAACAGTGACACGGCAGGGCGGATCGGCAGGTCTTTTGTCCGATTCTAGCTGGCCTGATTCGAGCCGGCCTGGACCTCGGCCCAACGGAAGCAGGACTCCAGATGATCGTTGACCACGCCCGTAGCCTGGAGATGGGCATAGACCGTGGTTGGTCCCAGAAAGGCGAAGCCGCGGGCTTTCAGATCCTTGGCCACGGCGTCGGCCAGGGGCGTTTTTGCCGGGATCTGGCCCAGCTCCTGCCACCGGTTGACCACGGGCCGACCATCCACGAAATTCCAGAAATACGCCGCCACGCTGCCCCGCTCGGCCTGGAGTGCCAGGAAGGCCCGGGCGTTCCGGATGGCGGCGGCGATTTTCTGGCGGTGGCGGACGATGCCCGGATCGGCCAGCAGACGGGCCTGATCGGCCTCGCCGAAGCGGGCGACCTGTTCCGGGTCAAAGCCGGCGAAGGCGCGGCGGAACTGTTCGCGCTTGCGCAGGATGGTCAGCCAGGAGAGGCCGGCCTGGAAGCTCTCCAGCACCAGAAACTCGAAGATGGCCCGGTCGTCGTGCAGGGGCAGGCCCCATTCGGCGTCATGGTAGGCCAGTTCCTCCGGGCTCTTCAGGCACCAGCCGCAGCGGGGGCGGGCATCGGGAATCTCCATGCCCATTACTGGCCTTCGATGGCGTCCATGACGTCGTCCAGGGCGTCCAGCACGCGGCGTTTGGGGTTCTTGCCGCAGATGGTCCCCACGAGGTTGCCGAGCTGCTCCCAGCTGTCGGGGTCAAAGGTGGTGGAACCGTACACGCCGGAATAGTAGCCATCCACCCAGACCAGGATGATGCCGATTTCCTCTTCGGGCATGCGCAGGAGTTCGCGGCAGGTGAGGGTCTGGATGTCCGCGGCGGCGTGGGCGGCCGGCGCCTGTGCGACGAAGAGCAGCAGGGCCAGGGCGAGCGTGGCGAGGAACGGGCGCATGGATTTCCCCCAGGGCTGGCGTGCGGTCGGGCGGCTGCGAGACCGTGTCATTGTGTACTGCAGAGGTGATGATTCTGTCCAGCCATGGGCACAGCGGTTGCGTCCCCCTGAAAAAGCACTATGCTACGCCGAGCGCCAATCACCATCACTCCCCTTGCCGGACAAGGGGTTGCAAGGGAGCACCCACATGGCCATGGATAATGTGCGCAAGCTGATGAAAGCCATCCGCAGCGACGAAGCCCTCAAGCTGGAGCTGGCCAAGGCTCCGGATCAGGCCGCGCGGGAGGAGATTCTGCGCCAGCGGGACATGCATTTCACCCACGACGAGTTCGACGCCATCATCGACCATCTCCACGTCCAGTGCCAGACGCACGAGGAGGCCGAGCGCTTCCACCAGTTCCGCCTGTGGTGGGATTTTTTGCGGCGGACGTGACCTGCTACTTTCTCCCCTCGTTTCCACTGGAGGGGGCGCGGGGGAACTCAGTTCCCCCGCACGGCTCTTTCCTAAAACTCCACATTCCCCGGCGTTCTGGGGTAGGCGATGACGTCGCGGATGTTCGGGATGCCCGTGACGAACATGAGCAGGCGCTCGAAGCCCAGGCCAAAGCCGGCATGGGGCGCGGTGCCGAACTGACGCAGTTCCAGGTACCACCAGTAGGGCGCCGGGTCGATACCCTGGGCCTGCATGCGGGCGAGCAGCACGTCGTGGCGCTCCTCGCGCTGGCTGCCGCCGATGAGCTCGCCCACGGTGGGCACCAGCAAATCCATGGCCGCCACGGTCTCGCCGCCATTGTCGGCATCGTTGACGCGCATATAGAACGGCTTGATGGTACTGGGATAATTGCACAGGAAGACAGGCTTGCCGAAGGTTTTCTCGGCCAGGAAGCGTTCGTGTTCGGTCTGCAGGTCCGTGCCAAAGGCCACGGGATACTGGAAGGCCTCGCCGGCGTCGCGGGCTTTTTGGAGCAGCTGCACGGCCTCGCGGTACTCCAGGCGGGCAAAGGGCTCGTCGGCCACGCGGGTCAGGCGGGTCAGGCAATCCTTGTCCACCCACTGATTGAAGAGGGCCAGGTCGGCCTCGCAGTGGTCCAGCAGATGCCGGGCCACGTGTTTGACGAAGGCCTCGGCCAGATCCATATTCGCGGCGAGGTCGAAGAAGGCCATCTCCGGCTCGATCATCCAGAATTCCGCGGCGTGCCGGGCGGTGTTGGAGTTTTCCGCCCGGAAAGTCGGCCCGAAGGTGTAGACCTTGCCCAGGGCCATGGCCAGGGGCTCGGCCTCCAGCTGGCCGGAGACGGTCAGATAGGCCTCGCGGCCGAAGAAATCCGCTGCCACGTCATCCTTGCTGCCGCGGGGCAGGGCGGTGACGCGGAACAGTTCGCCCGCGCCCTCGCAGTCGGACCCGGTCAGGATGGGTGTGTGCACGTGGACAAAGCCCTGGGTGCGGAAAAACTCGTGCACCGCAAAGCTGGCCTCGGAGCGGAGGCGGAAGAGCGCGCCAAACTTGTTCGTGCGCGGCCGCAGGTGGGCGATGCTGCGCAGGAACTCGTCGGAGTGCCGTTTTTTCTGCAGCGGGTAGTCCTCCGGAGCCGGGCCGATCAGTTCCAGGGACGCGGCCTTGAGCTCCCAGCGTTGCCCCTTGGCCGGGGAAGCCACCAGTTCGCCGGTCAGGGCCACGGCCGCGCCGGTCAGGATCTCCTTGAGCCGCTCCGCCCCGGGCACGGTCTCGTCCACCACGCATTGCAGGTTGGCCAGGCAGGAGCCGTCGTTGATTTCCAGAAAGGAAAAGCCCTTGGCGTCGCGCCGGGTGCGGACCCAGCCACGGACCAGGACGGAGGAGAGGGGGGATTCGCCGGCAAGCAGCGTCTTGATGGAGGGCGTGTGCATGAGGGTGCCTTGATGGAATGATCAGTCTTGGGGGAAAATGGATTCATCCGGCAGCAGGTCCGGATCCTCTTCCGAAAGGTCGTCTTCCGCCATTTCCGCCGTCTCCTTCGGGTCAAGCGGATTGCGCACGTCGCGCTCCCAGTCGATGCGGCGGACGATCTCGCGGCTCAGGTCGTCCAGGCCCTGGCCGGCCTTGGCCGCGATGGGCACGGCGTCGGGAAAGCGAAACCGCAGGGCGGCGCGGGCTTCTTCGTCCAGCATGTCCCACTTGTTCAGCACCAGCAGCCGGGGGGTGTCCTGCAGCTGCATCTCGCGCAGGATGTCCTCCACAGCCTGATTGTGCAGATCCAGTTCCGGGTGCGAGGCGTCGGCCACGTGCAGGAGCAGGTCCGCGCTCTCCAGCTCTTCCAGGGTGGCGCGGAAGGCTTCCTTGAGTTCCTCGGGCAGGTGGCGGATGAAACCCACCGTGTCCGTCAGGATGAGCTCGCGCTCCTCGGGCACGCGCAGGCGGCGGGTGGTGGGATCCAGGGTGGCGAAGAGCTTGTTCTCGGCCAGCACGGTGGCCTGGGTCAGGGCATTGAGCAGGGTGGACTTGCCGGCATTGGTGTAGCCCACCAGGGCGGCCACGGGCACGCCGGCCCGGGCCCGGCGGCGGCGGGCCGCGGCGCGATGGCGGCGGAGCTCTTCCAGCTGCTTTTTGAGCCGGGTCTCGCGGTCGCGGATTTTGCGGCGGTCCATCTCCAGCTTCTGCTCGCCCGGGCCGCGGCCGCCGATGCCGCCGGCCAGGCGGGAAAGGGCCTTGTTCTTGCCCACCAGCCGGGGCAGGGTGTAGCGCAGCTGGGCCAGCTCCACCTGCAGCTTGCCGGCGCGGCTGGTGGCGTGCTGGGCAAAGATATCCAGGATGAGCATGGTCCGGTCCAGGACCTTGCGCTCCGTGGCGTCGGCCAGATTGGAAAGCTGGGAGGGCGAAAGATTGCCGGCAAAGAGCACCAAGCCGGCCCCGGCCTGCAGGGCCAGGGTCTCCAGCTCGGCCAGTTTCTCCTTGCTGAGGATGGTGGCGCTGTTCAGGCTGTGCACGCGCTGGAGCATCCGGCCGGCCGGGACCACACCGGCTGTCTCGGCCAGGGCCTCCAGCTCGTCCAGCTCCAGTTCCTGCACCCCCTTGGGCGCGGTGGAGACGCTGACCAGCACAGCCCGGGCCGCCTCGCTGCTCCCGGCCGTCGGCGCGGTGGCGGGACGTCGGGATTCCGACGGTGTCGGTGCCAGCCGGGCCCACTCGTCTTCCAGGGCCTGGGCCAGCTCCGAAAAATCCACCTCCACATGATCCCAGGCCAGGGCGTCATGGACCTGATAGGTCGGCTGCTCGACCTGCTCCTCGGGCTCTTCCTCGCGCTTCGGGGGAGTCGGGGCCACGGGCAGGAGATTGGCGTACTGCAACCGCCGCGGTTCGCCCTGCTCATCCACGGTGAGCACGGCCAGGGAGTCCAGCCGCAGAAAGAGCATGTCCATGAGGTCTTCGCGGGAGAGCAGATCCGGCGTCAGGTGGGTGTGGACCAGCCGGAGGCCGCGCAGACGCCCGGCACCCAGGCGGGCGCGGGGCAGTTCGGGAATGTAAATGGAACCCGGCTCACCCACGATGACCATCTGGGGTCGGCCCTGTCGGTCGATGAGCAGGCCCAGCTGCCGGCCCACGCCGCGGGACAGGATGGCCAGCTCCCGGGCCTGTTCCGGGGTGTAGCCGCCCTGGTTGGGGTAGCGGCGGGTGTACAGCCGCGAAAGGGCCTTCTGCTGGCTGGGCTTCAGACCCTGAAGATTGCCTTGCAGTTTGGAGGCGATGGCGGGGCTCCTGGGAAAAAGGGACGGGGAGTCGAAAAAAACCGCGCCGTCCGGAAAAGCCCTGCGGCTCCGGACGGCGCGCAGGGAAACTAGGCGACGTCAGGATTGGCGAAATAGTCCGCAATCATGGTGTCATAGGCCGAGGTGGCGCGGAAGGTCTTGGAAGCCATGACCCGGCGCAGGGCCAGACTCACCTGGCCGGCATTGGCTTCCAGCTCGTGCATGATGGCCGGGTAGTCCGCCGGGTCCGGAGCCACGAGCATGGAATGGAAATTCTTGGCCGCCGCCCGCAACAGGGTGGGGCCGCCGATGTCCACCTGCTCCACGGCGTCCTTGAGGGCCTGTCCCTCGCGCACGGCCTGGGCAAAGTTGTACAGGTTCACGCAAATGCAGTCGAAGGGCAGGATGTGCAGCTCGCCCAGGGTCTTCAGATGCTCTGGATTGTCCTTGTCCGCCAGCACGCCGGCGTGGATGTGCGGATGCAGGGTTTTGACCCGGCCGCCCAGAATCTCAGGGAACCCGGTCACCTGACTCACAGGCACCACAGGCAGACCCGCATCGGACAGGGTCTTCCACGTTCCGCCGGTGGAAACCAGTTCCACGCCCTGCGCATGCAGGAAGGTGGCGAATTCCACCAGCCCGGATTTGTCGGACACGCTCAGCAGCGCGCGTTTGATCGGCAGCAGCTCCATGACCTCTCCTCACGAAAGGGTGTTTCCCTGGCCCACTGCCACAGTTCCGCCCTGCAGGCAAGCCGTGGCAGGACGCTGCAGCACGTTTCCCGGCCACCGCGCCAGCAGGCGGCCGGGAAACGTACGCATGGGGAGGGGAGAGATCGAGGCGATCCGGCGCGTCGGAACGCAGCTAGGAAGCCAGGGCGAGATGTTCGTACAGTTCGCGTGCGGCGCTGTTGCCGGGTTCGCGGGCCATGATGACTTCCAGATGCCGGCCGGCGTCGGCGGTGCGGCCCAGGGTGGTCAGGCAACCAGCCAGGGCAAAGCGGACGTCGGTCTTCAAAGGATTCACAGCCAGGAAATTTTCCAGATGCGGCGTCACGTCAGCCAGACGGTTGAGCACGTAGCCCGCCTGGATGATGCCGAACACGGCAACCATGTTCTCGGGATTGAGTGTCAGCGCCTTGTCAAAGCGGGCAAAGGCTTCGTCATGCTGCCCGTTTTCCATGGCGATGAGCCCGATGCCGGCCTCGGCCTTGTCATTGGGGCCGATGGAGGCAGCCTTGTTGTAGTGGTTCAGCGCCACTGGCAGGTCGCCGCGCTGCACGGCAATGGTGGCCAGACCCATGTAGGGGTCCGGATGGACGCCGTTGGAGCTGGCCGCCTTGCAGTAATACTCTTCGGCTTTGTCCAGGTCGCCCATGAACAGGTAGCACTCGCCCAATTCCTTGTTGATTTCGTACTCGAGATGATCGCTCATGACTCCCCTCCGGCGGGGTGGTTTGATTTCCACTTTGAACACGGGCTCTCCCAGGACATGCCAACTGTCATGGCGAGAGACTTTGTTACAAACCGGGGCCGGGGGGCAGAAACTGCCTGCCCGTGCCGGCGCTGAGAGTTAAGCAACACCCGTGCCAACACGGGGGCAGTTCACGCCCGCCGCAGTCCCCCCACCGCCCTGGCCTCCCGGCCCCCCAAAAAGCGCCAACTCTGCGACGATATTCAGACACTTCACTTTTTCAGCTGCGGAGGGTTGAAAATTAATCTTTTTATTTTAGCTGGTTGCGTATAGTTTTGAAAATGGAACGCCCCTTGCAATGTGCCCGGCGTCGCCTTTCGATCACAGGCCACAACAAGAACGGCCATCGCAGCGTTTAAGGAGTATTGCAATGCGTAGTTTGTTTCCCCTGCATGCCGAGCTGGTTGGCAAAGTGATGGACATGCGCATGGAGCGTCAGAATGTCGTCATGGCCAACCTCGCCAACCTTCGCACCCCTGGTTACAAGTCCATGACCCTCGAATTCGAGGAGGACCTGCAAGCGGCCCTCAACCGCGACCCCAAGGGCAAGCTGGCCCGCACCAGCGGGGAGCATCTGGCCCGCAAGTTCGACCCCAACACCTTCCAGGACACCTACGTCAAGGAGTTCCAACCGCATGTGGTGCATGGCGGCGACCGCGTGGACCTGGACAAGGAAATGGCTGTGATGAGCAAGAACAACATGATGTACAACGCGCTCGCCACAGTGCTCAAGAAGCACTTCGAGGGCATGAAGACCGTCATTCAGGAAGGGAGCAAGTAAATGGACTTCATGACTGCATTTGATATTGGCGCTTCCGCGCTCTCTGCAGAGCGCACGCACATGAATATCATCGCCATGAACCTGGCCAACGCCAAAACCACCCGCACGCCCGGTGGCGGACCCTATCAGCGCCGCAGCATCACCCTGGCGGCCACCCCGGTGCAGTCGCCCTTTGCCAAGG
Organism: Megalodesulfovibrio paquesii; assembly: GCF_054653055.1. NCBI lineage: Bacteria > Pseudomonadati > Thermodesulfobacteriota > Desulfovibrionia > Desulfovibrionales > Desulfovibrionaceae > Megalodesulfovibrio > Megalodesulfovibrio paquesii. The sequence continues at coordinate 139,092 of NZ_BAAIGQ010000005.1, forward strand.
CCATGGAGAATGCCCTGGACCGCGAGCTCAAGGGCGTCCGCGTCATGGATATCGCCAAGGACAGCCGCGCCTTCAAGCGGGTGTACGAACCCGGCCATCCTGACGCCGATGGCGAAGGCTACGTCAATTACCCCGACATCAATGTGGTGGAAGAAATGACCAACCTTATGACCGTCTCCCGGTCTTACGAGGCCAACACCACCTCCATCGAAACCGCCAAGAGCATGTTCCAGAAGGCTCTCGCCCTGGGACAGTAACCCCCGACTCTTGAAGGAGAACGACCATGGCTATCAACAAACTTGCCATCGACGCGTACCAGAGCGCACTGAACGAAGGCCTCAAGCTGCGTCAGGATGTGAACAAGTCCGGCTTTTCGCAGCAGGATCATGAGCAGTCCAGCACCACGTCCGGCCAGGGCTCCTTTGCCGAGACCGTGAGCAAGGCGCTGGGTGACGTCAACCAGATGCAGCTGGACAAGAATTCCCTCATCGAGGCTTTTGCCTCCGGGGAAAACGAAAACGTGCACGAGCTGATGATTTCCTTGCAGAAGGCCGGGCTGGCCATGAGCATGACCACGGCCGTGCGCGGCAAGGTGCTTGAAGCATACCGCGAGCTGTCTCGATTGAGCTTCTAGCCGGCGCACCTGCTGCCTGGATTGCAACCAGTTTACTTCATTCTTAATACCGGCTTCATTCGCCTGATCGGGAGAAACCATGGCCAACGTGCTTGCCACCACCATCGAACGGTTCAAGGGATTCTGGGGCAGAACCAACCTGACCCAACGCGTCTTTCTGGCCGGCCTGGCCGTGGCGGTGGTCGCGGCGTTCATCTTCATGCTCGCGGTGCTCAACCAGCCGAACATGAAGGTGCTCTACAGCCAGCTGGCTCCCGAAGACGCCAACCGCGTTGTGGAAATCCTCAAGGCGGACAAGGTCAAATACGAACTGGCGGACAACGGCGCCACCGTGCTGGTGCCCGAGGCCCTGGTGTACGATCTGCGGCTCAAGATTGCCGGCGAAGGGGCCATGGTCGGGCAGGGCGTGGGCTTTGAAATCTTCGATGAACTCAAGATGGGTCAGACGGACTTTGTCCAGAAGATCAACTATCAGCGGGCCTTGCAAGGCGAGTTGTCCCGCACCATCATGGAGTTCCCGGAAATCGAAAAGGCTCGCGTGCACCTGGTCATTCCTAAAAAGAGCCTCTTTATTGAAGAGGAAGCCAAGCCCTCGGCCTCCATTGTCCTGCAAGTCCGCGATGGCAAGAAGCTGGAGCAGAAGCAGGTGCAGTCCGTGGTCAACCTCGTGGCCATGGCTGTGGAAGGTCTGGACAAGGAAAAAATCACCGTCACGGATACGCGCGGCCAGCCTCTGTATGCCCCCAGCGGCGAAGGCACCCTCGAAGGCCTGACCACCACCCAGCTCAACTACAAGCAGACCCTGGAACGCTCCTACGAACGCCGCATCGAAGAAATGCTGGCGCCGGTGGTGGGCTCGGGCAAGGTCATTGCCAAGGTCAACGCGGATCTGGACTTTTCCCAGCGCACGGTGCGCAAGGAGCTCTGGGATCCGGAAAAGGCCGTGGTGCGCAGCGAACAGCGCAGTGAGGAAAGCACCAACGGCCGGGCCAACACTGAATCCGGCATCCCCGAAGCCAATTTCCGTGGCGATGGCGTGGCCGGCGCAGTCTCCACCCAGGCCTCCAACCGGGAAACCCGGACCACCAACTACGAAATCAACAAGGAAGAGCAGAACATCGTGGCCCCCGTGGGCGAGCTCAACCGGTTGACCGTGGCCGTCATTGTGGACGGGTTGTATGAAAAGGCCGAAGGTGCGGAAGAATTTACCTATGTGCCGCGTTCCGCGGAAGAGATGCAGCGCTTCCAGGAGCTGGTGCGCAGTGCGGTGGGCTATGATTCCGCCCGGGGCGACTCGGTGCAGGTGAACGACATTTCCTTCGGTGGTCCCGAAGTCGAGGAAAAGCCCTCCTTTACCAAGATGGCCTTTGATTTGATCTTGCGCAACATGAAGACTATCCTTAGCTTCGTGGCGCTGGTGGTCTTCGTGATGGTGGTGGTGCGGCCGGTCATCCTGGCCCTCATCCGCCCCAGCGTCACGGGCGAAGCCGTGGAAGGCCTGGAAGGCCTGCCCGAAGGCGAACAGCGTCTGGCCCTCATGGAAGGCGACTCCGAAGAGCTGGAAGCCATGGACGCCATGCGCAAGATCGAAGACATCAAGGCCCATGTCATGCAACTGACGGAGCAGAACATGGAACAGGCGGTGGGCATCCTGCGCTCCTGGGTCAAGGATCTTCAGGAACAACCCGCCCACGCCCGCGCCGCCTAACCCTGCCCCCGCGTTTACGCCTTAGCCAAAGGAAGTTGTGACCATGCCTCCCGAACAGCGCCTCAAGGGCCCGACCAAGACCGCCATCCTCCTGCTCGCCATGGGGGACAAGTTCACCACCGAGATCTTCAAGCGCATGGACCGCCACGAGATCTCCGCAATCTCCAAAGCCATGGTGGAACTGAACACCGTGCCCAAGGAGCAGGTGGAAGAAGTGGTTCGCGAGTATCACCGGGCCCTCATCGTCGGGCAGGAGATGATCACCGGGGGTGAAGACGCCGTCAAGCGCATGCTGGCCAAGGCCCTGGACCCCGACACGGCCAAGTACATCATGGATCATCTGAATCTGGATCACGGCCCCGTGCCCTTCCGCGAGCTGGAGAACGTCTCCCCGCGCATCCTGGCCCAGATTCTGCGCAACGAGCATCCGCAAACCCTGGCGCTTATTCTGGGGCATCTGCCCTCGGAACAGGCAGCCCAGCTGCTGAGCAACCTGCCTGCGGGCGTGCGGCCGGAAATCCTCATGCGCCTGGCCCGGCTGGAGGCTGTGCCCGAGGAAATGCTGGTGGAGGTGGACAAGGTGCTGCAAGCCCAGCTCATCGCCATGGGTGGCAAGGAAGGCAAGAAGGTCGGCGGCGTCGGCGCGGTGGCCGAAATCCTCAACGCCGTGGACCGTGCCACGGAAGAGGAAGTCCTCTCGGAAATCGAAGAGGAAAGCGCCCAGATGGCCGAGGAAATCCGCAACCTCATGTTCGTCTTCGAAGACATCAGAGGCCTGGACGACCGCCATATCCGCGAACTGCTCAAGGAAATCTCCAACGAGGACCTCACCCTGGCCCTCAAGGGCGCCTCCGACGACCTGCAGCAGAAGTTCTTCAGCAACCTCTCGGAACGCGCTGCCTCCATGATCCGGGAAGACCTGGAAATCATGGGCCCGGTCCGGCTCTCCGATGTGGAAGGCGCGCAGCAGAACGTGGTCAAGACGGTGCGCCGCCTGGAAGTGGAAAACCGCATTCAGATCAGCAGGGGGTCTGGCGATGTCTTTGTCTAGTAGCGCAGAATCCTTGCAATACGGTAAAGTCATCCTCAACGACGGCCGCGCCCTCTCGGGTGGCTTTCTGGAGGAGTCGGCCGAGCGCAGGGCTGTCCTCAGTGCCGAGGAAGAAGCCGACTACATGGCCGCGGTCAAGACCCGTGCCCAGGAAATGGCCGCCCAGCTGCTCCGCCAGGCGCAGGCCGAAGCCCAGGCCCTGCGCGAGCAGGCCAGGGAGGAAGGCTACCAGGAAGGTCTGGAGAAGGCCCGCGAAGAGCTGGCCGAGGCCCACGCCGCCATGGTGGATTCCCTGGCCCAGGCCCTGGCCGCCGTGCGGCAGGGCTGCCTGGAAATCTTCGCCGCCTGCAGGGAGGATCTGCTCCTGCTCCTCAGGGCCAGTGTGGAAAAGGTCCTGGCCACGGAACTGGCCCATGACCGCAATGTCGTGCTGGCCGCTTATCTGGACGAAGCCCTGGAGCGGCTGGACGGCCTGGCCGGCCTCACCGTGGTTGTGCATCCGGATGATGAACCCCTGATGGCCAACATCCTGGAAATTGCCCGCCCGCGCTACCCTGACCTCACAGCCTGGCGCATCCGCACCGACGAGCATCTGGCCCAGGGCAGCATTGTGGTGGAAAGCGGCCAGGGCATGGTGCACAACACCGTGGAAGCCAGGCTCCAGGCGGTGTCCCGGGTGCTGGAAGGGCTGACCCTGCCCGCCACCGAGCGGGAAGAACTCCTGATGCAGGAACAACAGGAAGAAGAGGCCTAGCCATGGATGCGGCCGCCTGTCTTGACGAACTTTCGGAACTGGACCCCTGCCTGAGCTATGGCAAGGTCACCAAGGTGGTGGGCATGATCGTGGAGGGCCGCGGCGTGCGCGCGCCTCTTGGCTCGGTCTGTCACCTCATTCCCGAAAGCCAGCGCGGCCGTGGCGATGCCTCCTGCCAGGCCGGGCACATTGCCGCCGAGGTGGTGGGTTTTCGCGACGGCGCCGTGCTTTTCATGCCCTACGGCGACATGCGCGGCATCAAGCCCGGCACGTTGATCCAGAACTCCTCCATGCCTCCGAACTTTCCCGTGGGGGATGAGCTGCTGGGCCGGGCCGTGGACGCCTTCGGCGCGCCGCTGGACGCCGCCCCTCCGCCAGGAAGAGCCTTCTGCTCCCCCATGCACACCGGCCACCATCGGCCCATCTTTGCCTCCCCGCCCAATCCTCTCTCCCGGCCGCGTATCAGCGAGCCGCTGGATGTGGGCGTGCGGGCCATCAACAGCCTGCTGACCCTGGGCAAAGGGCAGCGTGTGGGCATCATGGCCGGCTCGGGGGTGGGCAAGTCCACCCTGATGGGCATGATGGCCCGCTATACCAAGGCCGACGTCAACGTCATCGGCCTCATTGGTGAACGCGGCCGCGAAGTGCTGGAATTCATGGAAAAAGATCTCGGTCCCGAGGGGATGGCCCGTTCCTGCCTGGTGGTGGCCACCTCGGACCAGAGCCCCCTGGTGCGCCTGCGCGCGGCCTACGCCGCCACGGCCCTGGCCGAGCATTTCCGCGATCAGGGCAAGGACGTGCTGCTGATGATGGACTCCGTGACCCGCTTTGCCATGGCTGCCCGGGAAATCGGTCTGGCCGTGGGCGAACCGCCCACCACCAAGGGCTACACGCCCTCGGTTTTTGCCCAGCTGCCCAAGCTCCTGGAACGCGCCGGCCGCAACAGCAAGGGCACCATCACCGGCATTTACACCGTGCTGGTGGACGGGGACGACTTCAACGAACCCATCGCCGACGCCGTGCGTTCCATCCTGGACGGCCACCTGGTGCTCACCCGTGAACTGGCCGACCAGGGCCACTACCCCTGCATCGACATCCTCAAGTCCATCTCGCGTCTGAAATCCGACATCATCGCGCCGGAACTCAATGCCGCCGGCCAGACCATCCTCAGGCACATGGCGACCTACAAGCGGGTGGAAGACATGGTCAACATCGGGGCCTACACCCCCGGCGCCAATGCGGACATCGACAAGGCCCTGCAGATGATCGGCCCCATCCGGCAGTTCCTGCAGCAGCCCGTGGCCGAGCAAAGCCCCATCGACCCGAGCTTCGAGAGCCTGAAGGCCCTTGCTGCGCAGTGATCCGGCCGGGGTGTGCCGAGAGGTGACTATGTGTCTCTGTGAATGGGGGACGTCCTGCGGCGGCAGGGCGTCCCCTTCTGTCTTTCGGCTTGCGCAGCTCAGTCGTGACGCGCCAGCAGGTGCTGGGCCAGCCGCATGGCCATGGCCAGCAGTTCGGCATGCGAAATGTCTCGGCCATGCCGGCGGCAGCTGCCGTCTTGAGCGCATTCGAGGCCCAGGGGGGAGAGGGCGCGCAGATCCTGTTTCAATCCTGGCACCCCCGCGGCCAGCCGCAGCAGGGCCATGAGCACCCGATGGGGCAGGGCTGCCGGGTCCAGCAGCAGTTCCACGCGGGCAAGGTGCGGGGCGCGGTCCTGAAAGGTTTCCTCACGGGTGACGATCACGCCCCGGGCCACGGGCCGGCCTTCAAGTTCCTGACGCTCCTTGCGCACCAGGGTGGACCGGCCGCTGACGTGGTCCGTGGGAGCCTGCACGTGCCAGTCCATGGTGCCGAAGACGCCGGCCAGGGCCTCGCGCAGGGTCTCGCGCCGGGCCAAATCCATGGTCTGGGCGGCGCGCATCCGCTGGGCCGCCAGGGCGCCGCCGCCCAGAAGCGCCAGGCAGGCCAGGGCGCCGGGCATGGTCACTGCGCCGCCGGACAACTGCCGCGCGCCAGGAAAGATGGCCACGGCCATGGTCAGCGTGACCGCCAGGGAGAGCAGCAGAAACACGCCCAGCACGGCCTGGCCGGGCAGGGCCTGCCAGACGGCGGACGGTTCCTCAGCATCTTGCTGCGGCGCAGGCAACGGCAGGGCGGCCATCCGGGCCCTTTGGCCCGCCCAGGGCCCTCGGTTCCCTTGGTCCCCTTGGTTCCCTTGGTCCAGGGGATCCGAAAAAAGCACGGCCTCCAGCGCGGAGAGCGGCATGTCGCGGTGGGGCAGGATGCCGGCCGGTTGCCGCAGCAGCATCAGGAAGAGCTGGGCCTGTCGCTCAATGGCATCAACGAAAAAGAGAAAAATCAGGGCATGGGTCAGCAGCACGCCAGTCAGAAAGCCCACCCAGGAGGCGGCGAAAACCGGATCCTCCCGGTGCAGCACCAGGGCCGCCAGGGTGAACACGACGCCGCCACCGAGAAACACGCTCAGACACTGCACCCGTGGCGGCATGTCCGCCAGGGATTGCCCGCATGACGTCCGCATAGCCCGACCTCCGTGTTCGGAGTTGCCTAACATCGTCATGACATTGGCGCAATCCATTCCTCGCTTGCCAGTGGCAGCGCCCCGGCGGGCCATGCAGGCATTCTTCGCGCAGCCTGCTTGACGTCGCCACGCGGCCGTGTATGGATGCTTGAAAGGAGGCTTCCATGCGTTTTCATGTTGCCTCATACACACCGTCTCAGGCCGCATTGCGGACCTTTTCCCGCAGCCCCTGGCCGCTGCTTGGCGCCGGGCTGTTCTGCCTGTTGATCTTCCTGGGAGCCCTGGCCGGCTGGTTCGGGCTGTTCCACTTGGACGGCCAGCCGTTACACTGGCGAATTTCTTTGGAAATTGCCGTGTTGCCGCTGTTTCTGGCCGGGGTGTGCCTGTACATGGCCCGCTTGTCCATGCGTCAGGCCTCCTGGCTGGTCAAACTGTATCCGGACGGCATGCTCCTCAACGCCAGGCTGACGCCGAGCACCAAAAAAAGCCAGGACTCCGGCGAGGGAGTGGCGCTGTTCTTTTTGGAATGGAAGGACGTGGCCTGGGCGCGGCTGCGCAATGAAATCCGCTACGTCAGAACACCCATGCCAGGGCACCGGCAGCGGCGCGAGGAAGATTTTGTGGAGCTGGAATGTGTCAGCGGCCAGGTGGCCTATCTGCGCGGCCATCTGGCCCGGGAAGCCGCGCGGCAGGGGCTGTGCCCGGATGATTTCTGCCCCCTGGAGCTGACGGACGACAATCATCTGCTCCTGCGCTGGGATGTGACCCCGGGGGCCGAGGAATTCCTCAAGGCCATTGCCGGGCACATCCCCGTGCGCGAGCCCGTGCACCTGACGGTGTGAGGCGCACGGGCTCGCGGACAGCCAGGAAAGGCCAGCAGCCTGCCGGGGAGCCCGGCGCGGCGGCCAGGGAGCGCGTCCGGCTACTTGTTTTTTTCCATGCCCTGGAGGGCCTGAAGCAGCTCCAGGTTCTTGCGCACATAGTCATCCACGCCCGGGCCTTCCTGGGTGGTGTTGCTGCCAATAATGTCATCGAATTCAGAGGTTTCCATATACTGCCGCATCTTGCGCATTCTGGACATGATATGGAACAGGAAGGCGATGACCACCAGCAGCATCACCCCGGCAAAGACCACCTGATCGAGCATGGCCGCGGAAAAGCCGATCTTGACGCTGAAAATGTAGTTGCCCAGGAAGAATGCAATGCCGCAAGCCGCAATGCCTGCCACGGACTTGAGCCAGATGAAGAAGTAGCGCCGGTTGAAGACGCGTTCCTTCAGCAGGCCCAGCACGCTGATGACGATGGACGAAACGAAGACGAGGGTCTGCACTGCCAAAAATCCCGTGGCGCCGCCAAGCAAGACGGAGACGAGGATGTCGCGTACTGCATTGTCCATGCTGCACTCCTTGCCTGCGCCGCCGGGGGGGTATGCCGCGGCCCGCGCAGGAAACCGGTCATTACGCTGTCGCGGGGGCGAAGTCCATGGGGTACATGGCCGCGCGGGTCTGCTCCGCTGCGCCTTGTCCCAGGAGCCGCCACATCTTCAGCGTCAGTTCCTTGAAAATTTCCGCCCGGTGTCCATCGGTCACATGCTTGGCAGCGCGCAGGGTGTGCAGCCAGGCTTCCATGCCCATGGATTTGATCCATTCCTTTTTGGCGGTTTCTTCCACATATTCCTCAATGCGCATGAGCATGGCCGGCTTGCGCTGCACATAGGCAATGGGCGAGCCGACATCAATGCCCTTGGATTCCATCAGCTGCCGGAACGCAACAACCTCGGCGGCCACCTGTTGCAGCGTTTCCTGATTCATGTGCGCCAGCATCTCGATGTAATCCGCCAGATCATCAAGATGCACCTCCACCAGTCCCACGCCTAGCTTTTTTGCCGCCCACTTCAGCATTGCCGCACCTCGCAGGTTCTCATGATTGTCCTTGGCCACGCCGGCAGTCCGCGATGGACTGCCGAACGCTGCTGCCCCGCTCACGCATCAGGTGGCGCCCGGCGGGCTGCCGCCTGCCGCCTGCCTGCTGCGGATCTGCTGCAGGCGCTTGACGATGGCCCGCAGCATGACCAGGCTTTGCCTGTCCAGGTTGATGAACTTGCAGGCCATGAGCGTGGCATCGCAACGAATGACCCGGCATTGCAGGTCTTTCATCAGCACTTTGTAGGACGTCATGAGGTCGAGGGAAATGACCTGCTCCACAGCAAAAGCCCATCCCTCGTGGTACGCGGCCAATCCATGCTCGCTGAGATTGCTCAGGGGCAGCTGGCGTGCGGTTTCGTTGATGAACACAGAAAGGCCTTCGGCATTGACGCGAGCGGTGCGGCGGCGGTCGCCAGCCGTGTCGGGCGCACTGGCCCGGGCCTGCGGGCGCGGCTTGGAGCGCGTGTCTGCCTGCTCCGGGGGGGGGCGGCTGCACCCGGGGTTCCTTGGGCGGGGACGCCTGGGGAGCGGCATTGCTGCGCGCGGAGCGCGAGGCGTTGTCCCTCTGGCTCCCCACCAACGGCGGGCTGTGGGCCCGTCGGCCGTGGGAAAGATGCTGCGGCGGGGGCGCAGAAATCTCGAACAGGGATTCAGGCGGCGGCGCCGGCATGGATGTGCCCCCTGGCCGGGCCTCATATTGGGCGTGCCCGGGGTCGTCGTCCATGGAATCGTCCAGATCCAGGGCGTATTCCTCGGCCTCCTCGTCATCCAGAGCCGGATCCATGCCCGGGGAGTCGGCGTCGTCCGTGTCCAGGATAATGCTGAAGGCTTCACCCGCCTCGGGATCGGCCCCGTGCTCGTGGAACGCCTCCTCTGACGCTGCGGGCGTGGCATCGTCCGTGTCGCGCCACTCCTGCGCGTCCGGTTCCTCTGCTGACGCCGGCGGGGGAGGGGGCTCGGGGAGATCCAGCAGCTCGGGCTCGGCCGCATCCAGGGGGATGATGATGGCTTCTGGAATGTCGTCGGCGGCCGTCTCGAACTGGATTTCCACGCCATCCACCGACACTGCCGCGGGGGGCGGCGATTCTGCCGTGGGATCGGCGGCATCATGCTCCGATGATTCGACAAATTCAAACTCGGGCTCGGATTCTGGCTCGAATTCGGGCGCTGCCTGGAGCGCGACCTCGGCCTCAATGACCGGGACAATTTCCGGGACAATTTCGGGGACGGCCTGGGGAGCCGCGTCGGGGGCTGAGGGCGCATCCTGGCCGACGTCCTGCGGAAAATCCTGTGCCGCCACCGTCAGGAAGGGCGGCTCAGAGGTGGTGACCAAGTCGTCCAGGGTCTCGATATCTGCCTCGGGGTCTTCCTCAGTCACGGCAACAGAGGCGGCCTGAGGCGTCGCGGCCGGAGCCTTGGACGTCGCCTTCAGGGCCGGGTCAGGGCTGTTGGCGGGCGGCGCAAAGGCCACGGCCAGGGCCGAGGAGAGGTCGTTGAAGTCCTGCTCGCGCAGCCCGGTGAGCTGGTCAACATGGCGCTGCAGGTGCTCCAGGGTCTGCCGGGTCAGGCGCATGACCCGGGCGGCGGGGTCTTCACTGTTCTGGGCGGCAAAGGTGGCCACGCACTGCTGGGCCAGTTTGATGACACCCTGGTCCTGTTGCAAGAGCGCGGAAATCGTGCCCAGCGTGTCCATGAGCGCACTGTATTGCTTTTTGCGCTGGCTGGCTGGCAGGGACTGCTGCAACTGGGCCATGAATTGTTTGAAGACGGGGCGGGCATATTTCGGGAACACGAATTCCAGGGCCTGCCGCCAGAGAACAATAAGCACCAGTTTGTAATAGTGAATAAAGTTGGAACAGGCGGCGTCCTCGGGCATGCCAAGGCCTTCGCATTCCGCATCGCAGGAATACTCCTGGAGGAACTGATGAAAGCTCGCCGCAAGGCGATTGTAGTCCGAGTCGCGCAGCATCCTCTGCCCCTGAAACGTTCCGTTGGTTGCGCATCACTTCCCGGCCGAAGTTCCTGCAGGCGAAGCCTCATGTGGCTGTGGTGAAACACCCCATGACACCATGCCGAAGCGTTGCTTCAACCCGTCGAAATATGCCGGCATCATCACCTTTGCTGTCATGCCGCAGTCAATAATACCGGGCGAATTCAACAAGGGTAATGGTGCGTGCAGGTGATGACATCAACAACAGGAACAGTGCATACTATTGTGAGCCTTGTTGTTCCAGTATGATGCAAAAAAGGATGCTGTGTCAAGAATAGGTTACAGCGTTGCTGTGAAGTGATCGCGTTCTGGAGAAGCGCATGCTGCTGTGGAATTGCAGAATATTGCAGTACGAAAATAATCTAATGAAAGTTTAGAAAAATTGTAACATGCTATCATATAGGCAATAAAGTCTCCATCGACGGGAAAATACACAACGGAGAGGGCTGCGTATTCCACATCTGTGGAAATCCGTACACGGGAATAATCCCTATAAAAAAATCTCGAAAAAAACTGGTCCGGGGCAGAGGCAGGGGAAATCCTGCCTCTGCCCCTGGCGCAACCATTGCTGTTCACTCGAAGTGTTGTGGACAGGCAGATTCCCCGGTCTGCTCCATTTCGGGGGGAGAGGCCTGGAGCACCAGACTGGCGCCTGCCCGTTGCCGTGCGGCAAAACAGAGGGCCGAGCCAGCCAGGCCGAGAATGCCAAAGCCTGCGAGCAGGGCTTTCATGGCCAGCTGATACTGACTCATGACCTCCGGTCCCAGCGGGCGGTCCCCCACATGGTGCGCAATGACCACCGTCACCGCGCTCATGCACAGGGTCATGCCCAGCGTCCGGGCCTGGCCGGTCAGGGCCGAGGCGATGCCGTAGCGGGCCGGAGTCACGGCGGACATGACCACCACCATGCTTGGCGAGGAAAACATGCCGATGCCCAGCCCCACCACACCCAGGGCCAGCCCCACGTATTCCAGGCTGCTGCCCAGCGAGACCTGCGAGGCCAGGCACACGCCCGTGGCGGTCAGCAGCGAGCCGGCCCCGGCCAGCAGGCGTGGCGAGAGCTTGTCCGCCAGCCGGCCGACCACGGGAGAAACCAGGCTCTGCACCACAGGCTGGATTACCAGCAGCATCCCGGCCGCAGCCGGCGTCATCCCCCGGCCGATCTGCAGGTGCAGGCTCAGCAGAAACGGCACGGCAAAGGCGGCTCCCGACACGGTGAAGATGGAGGCAATGCCAAAGGAAAACTGCCGGTTGGCCAGAAAGAGATCCAGGTGCAGCAACGGGGCGCTGCTGCGTGATTCGATGAGCAGAAATACCACGAACAAGGCCGCGCCGGCTCCCATGCCCCACCACCCCGAGGCTTCCTCGGTATGGGCGCTGCCAAAGACGAACAGCCCGATGGCCAGCGCGCTGCTGATGGCTCCTGGCCAGTCGAAGCGCTCTCCGGCCTTGGGATGGATTTTCCAGTCAAGATTGCGCAGACAAACGCCCACCGCCACCAGGGAGGGGAGCATCCCGGCATAGAACAGCCAGCGCCAGCCAAGCTGGGCCACGATGAGCCCACCCAGGAACGGCCCGGCGGAAATACCCAGGAAAATCCCGGCCATGCTGATGCCCAGGGCCTTGCCCCGTTCTTCGGGCGGAAAGGCGTCGTACAGCAGGGCCAGACCGGTGGCCAGGGTCATGGCCCCGCCGGCAGCCTGCACCCCGCGGATGGCCAGGAACCATTCCATGGTCGGCGCCAGGGTCAGGCCCAGGGTCGTGAGCGTAAAGAGTGCCAGCCCGGTCAGAAACACCGCACCCCGGCCCAGAATGTCCGCCGCCCGGCCCAGGGGCAGCAGGAGCATCGCGTTGCCGCATAAAAACACGGCTTCCACCAGACTTAACGCAATGGCCGAGGCGGAAAACTCCCGCCCGATGGCCGGCAGGCAGACGCCCACCCCGGAAATCATGAACGGTACGGCAAACTGTGTGACGACGACGGCAAACAACACCGCCCACTTGTTCGACTTATGCATGGTGTGAGGCTTCCTGTTCGAGGGCCGCCTCGAGATTGGCGGCCATGGCTGCCAACAGGGTAAGTGTCTCCGCCTGTTGGGCGGCGTCGAATCCCTTGAACAGCGCGTGGTTGTGTTCCCCGAGCACGGCATAGAGCCGGTCGGAGAGAGAGGTGGCCTTGGACGTGGGAAACACGCGCTTGAGCCGTCGGTCACTGGCATCTTCCCGGCGTTCCACATAGCCGTGCTGCTCCAGCTCAAACAGGGTCCTGGCCGTGACTGCCCGGTCCACCTTGATGGCCCGGCACAAGGCGTCCTGCGGCTGGCCCGGTTTTGCCAGCACTTCCAGGAGCAGGGCGATCCAGCCCCGTTTGATGCCCAGCCGGCGCATGCGGGGCGCCAGAAATGCCGCGGACAAACGGTGGAGTACGGCCAGATGATGCCCAGGGGCCTTGCCTTTGCATCGCGCGTGAGGATGTTCCATTGCTTTCCCAATTGTTGATTTATCAATTGAAGGAGGGAATGAATCTTTCCAGCGCCGTTGTCAAGAGGGGCGCCGTCGGGGTGGCCGGAAAAACGGTCAGCCGAGGCGGAGTCTGGCGGCGATGTTTGCCGGGGTCGTGACGGGCCCGGCGGGCAGGCGGAGCGGATCAAACAAGCCAATGAGTTCGGCCGGTGTGCAGGGTTCAGGAGCGGGCATTATGCCCGCCTGTGCGCCCAGCCAGCCGGTAATGGCCTCGGGCCGGACGCCGGCCTCTCGCAGTGCGGCCAGTTCCAGACTGCCATGGCGCTTGGCCAGCCGTTCCCCGGCCGGGTCCACCAACAGGGGGACGTGCAGATATTGCGGTGTCGCGCCCCCGAGGAGCTGGCACAGCAGCACCTGCCAGGGCGTGCTCTCAAGCAGATCCACCCCGCGCACGATCTGGGTCACACCCATGGCGAGGTCGTCCACCACCACGGCCAGCTGATAGGCCCAGACACCGTCGGATCGCCGCAGGGCCACATCGCCCAGGCGGGCCGGGGCGATGCGGATTTGGCCGCGCTGCAGATCCGTGAACGTTACCGGCTGCTCAGGACAGTGCAGCCGCAGGGCCGGCCGCCGGCCCTCGGCCTCTCGCGCCGCACATTCAGCCGGGGACAGGCCGCGGCAGGTTCCCGGATACACCGGCCCGGCCTCGCCGACATGCGGGGCGGAGGCCAGCCCCCGCAGTTCCTTGCGCGTGCAGTAGCAGGGGTAGATCAATCCCCTCGCCGCCAGGGAGTTCAGGGCGGCATGATACCGATCCAGCCGCTGGCTTTGAAAGTGCGGCCCCTCGTCCCAGTCCAGGCCCAGCCACGTCAGATCCCGCTGCAGCTGGTCCGCGAACTCCGGCCGCGAGCGCACGGTGTCAATATCTTCCATGCGCAGGATGACCCGCCCGCCCCGGCGGCGCGCCGCCAGCCAGGCCAGCAGAAAGGCCCAGGCATTGCCCAGATGCATGCGCCCCGTGGGGCTGGGCGCAAGGCGGCCGACGAGGGGGGATGGGGGAGGAGGAGAAAGAGGGGAAAAAGGACCGGGGGAACTGACTTCCCCCGGACCCCCTGCGGGTGTGATGTGTGATGGTTCGCTAGAACTGGGCATAGATGAAGGGTTGGAAGGTCTTGCCCGCCAACGGGGCCATGCAGATGACAAAGAGCAGCGCCAGCGCCGCCGTCCGTGCCAGGGAAAAGGCGGGCGATTCGAGCAGGGCGGACGGCAGGCGGCGGGTTATCCAGGGGCCCGCAGGCATGGAGAAGAGCACGCCCAGCAGGATGGCCGCCTGCACGTCCACCCCATGCAGGTACCACAGCACTTCCTTGACCGCCTCACCCGGTGTGGCAAGGCCGATCAGGGCGGTGTAGTAGTCCAGCGCGCCTGTCAGCGTCGGGGCGCGGAAGAGCGTCCAGCCGAGCATGATGGCCAGGATCAGATACACATGCTGCAGCGCCTTAGGGAGTTTGTCAAACACGGCGGGGAAGAAGCGCTCCAGGCTGATGCACACCCCGTGATAGGCTCCCCAGGCAATGAAGGTCCAGCCCGCGCCGTGCCACATGCCGCACAGGAAGAAGACCATGAACAGGTTGAACCCGGTGCGCGCCGCGCCATGCCGGTTGCCGCCCAGGGGGATGTACAGATAGTCCCGGAACCAGCTGGAAAGCGACATGTGCCAGCGCTGCCAGAACTCACGCACGCTGCGGGCGATGTAGGGGTAGTTGAAGTTTTCGGCCAAGCGCAGTCCCAGCATCCGGCCCAGGCCCACGGCCATGTCCGTGTAGCCGCTGAAGTCGAAGAAAATCTGCAAGGTATAGCAGAGGAGGCCGGCCCAGGCCATGGGCGCGGAAAGCTCCTGCGCCGGGGCATTGAAGGCCGCGTCCGCGGCCTTGGCCAGGGTGTCGGCCAGAAGGGCCTTTTTGGCCAGGCCGAGGATGAAACGCTGTGCGCCTTCGGCAAAGATGGCCCGGTCCAGCCGTCGGGCCGTCAGTTGTGGGGCCAGATCCGGATGCCGGTCGATGGGGCCGGCCACCAGCTGCGGAAAGAGCGCCATGTAACAGCCAAAGGTCAGGGGCGAGCGGCTGGCCCTGGTCTTGCCGCGGGAAACGTCCAGCACATAGCTGATGCCGCGAAAGGTGAAAAAGCTCACCCCCAGGGGTTGGGCGATGCGTTCCGCCAGGCCCATTCCGGCAGCATCCATAAAGAAATTCATGTATTTGTAGTAGATGAGCAGGGCCAGATTCAGCACCACCGCCGCAGCCACGGCCCGGCTGCCCGTGCCTTCGCTCTGCAGGGACTGCACGGCCAGCCCGGCGGCGTAGTTGAGCAGGATGGAGGCCAGCAGCACCAGCAGGTGCCGCGGTTCGCCCCAGGCATAGAAGATGAGACTGGCGGCCAGGAGAAAGGCATTGGCCCAACGTTGCCAGATAGGAGAGTGGGCCTTGCCGCGCTGGGCCTGCCACTGCAGGAGCGTATGCCCGGCCAGCACGGCGGGCAGAAAGGCCACCAGAAAAAACATGCTGGAGAAGAGCATCAGTTGCCTCCTGCCGTGCGCTGCCGGCGCAAGAGTTCCGGTTCGGTCACCAGCCAGCGGCCTTCGCCCTGCGGGTGGAAGATGGCGGTCAGCTGGATGAGCCCGCCCGGCGCGCAGGGCACGGGCACGCAGAAGAGTTCATCTGTTCCGTTGAGTGGCACGGTCACGTCTTCATGTCCGCCGCGGATGGTCAGGCTGGCCGGGGCCTCGCCGGCCACACGCTGCACCCGCCCGGCAACCACCACCCGGCCAAAGCCATCGGCGTGGATCTCCGGCAGCAGGATGGTCTTTTCCTCCCGCAGATCCCAGGCCACTTCCTCCTCTGCTCCGGCATTCCGTCGGCCGGTCTGCGTCAGCTCCAGCACGGGCGAGCCGAGCACCACCTCGCCCAGGGCCATGAACTCCGGATCCATCAAGGCGCCCCAGGGCCAGAGCATGCTGCGTTCGGCATAGGCATGCACCAGCAGGGAGGGCTTTTCCTCCTGGAAGAACCGCTCCAGGGTCTTTCTGGTCATGGCATCGTGATGAAAGTGCACGAAGGTGTGGAACAGATAGGGCAGGGGCGTGGGGAACCAGGGAGTATCCGGCTGGCCATTCTGCCCCACGTGCGTGGAAAAGTAGGAATCCGTGGCAAAGAGCACGGTGCTGCCCGGGGTGTCCGGCAGGGCGTCGTTGACGATGCGATAGGGTTTGAGCCAGATGCGCGGCATTTCGGCCACCGCGGCCTGGAAGGCCGGGGTGTGGTCATAGCGCAAGGCTTCCGTACCGGTAAAGTACAGAATGGGTACGACATCCTCGTCATACACGGTCACGGCCAATTCATCGCGCAGGGCCATGTGGCCGGCGGCATCGGCGATCTGCCTGCCGGAAAACTGCGGCATCCGGACCTGGACGCGCTCCAGGAGCAGCTCGTTGGCCAGGCGCAGGCCGCGGCCGTTCCAGTGGGCCGTGTCCGAGAGCACGTTGAAGAGACGCGCCTCGCCCTTGCGCGCCAGAAATCCCGGCGCGGTATCCAACACCTGCACGGGCGTGTCGGCCATCATGGCCAGGAACTGCTCCTGCCGGCTCTCGCCCTGCAGGGCCTCAACCCAGTCCGGCAGCCATTCCGGGTGGATGGTGGTTTTGTTCGGGCCGAGCATGAAGAGGTAGGCCACGCCCTGGCCCTCGCACCAGGTTTTGAGACCGGTCAGGTAGGCGCGGCGGCGCAGGAGCTCGTCCTGTGCGAGGGGCTTCATGCCCATGTAGTCCCGCACCGTGTTCTCCTGGCTCATGACGAAGAACAGCTCCCCCTCCTTGCCCAGCAGGTGCGCATCCACGGGCACGCCCAACCAGCGCTCCATGACCATGATGTACGCGGCCACCAGATGCGTGCGGAAGGGGAAATGATCGGCCACATACAGCTCGATGGCCCGCGGCAGCTGCCTGATGGGCGTGGCGGCGAGGTCCGGCCAGGGCGCAAGCTGGCGGTTCTCCTGCAAGTCAAGCGGCGCGGGCTTGAAGGCGGGGAAGAGCGCCAGCGTGGGCAGGGCCAGCAGCAGGGCGAACACCAGGGCCATGCTGCGGGAAAACAGCCGGGGCGCGGGCGGTGGCGTATCCGATGAGGAAGTGCGGGGGGGCATAGGGATGATCCTGGACATAATCCTAAACAAATGTGGCACTATGACACAGGCCCACAGCGATGGCCTGCGCTGCGTCCTTAGGCCTTTTTTCGGGCCACGTCATCAGGTTTGTGAAACAAAGAACGAAATATTTTTGTAAAAGTTCCAGGAGGATCAAAAGCCTTGCAGGAATCAGCGGGCGTTCTGCCAGCCTGCGCCCCGGCGCACCAGATCCAACATGGCCGGCGGCAGCAATTCCCCCACGCTGCGGGCCCCGCTGCCCGTGACCAGCTCCGCGCCGTGCTCGCGGGCCAGCCGGGCCACATGGCCATTGGCCAGGCAGTGCCGGGGATGGGCGCACAGCTCCAGCCGCACCCCGCGGGTTGCGGCCAGGGCGGCTTCCTGCGGGGTGATGAGCCCGGGGTGCAGCAGCACGTCCGCCCCGGCCTCAATGGCGGCCAGGTTCGTCCCGCGCGGGACCTGATCGCCCAGTGTCTCGCCATACACGGCCACCTGTCGCGCGCCAAGCTCACGGGCCCGGGCGATCAGCGTCTCCACCCGGCCTGGCGGCACGTGCGCCAGGCACACGCCGGGGACCAGCTCCACGTCCAGGTGCAGGGCGTCGGGCATTAGCGCCCGCTGCGCCGCCAGCACCGGCTCCAGGCTGGAGGCATCCACCAGATCCGCCAGATGCACCGCATGCAGCCCCAGCGCCCTGGCCCGGCACAGCATGGCCAGCGGCCCGTCGACCCCGATGCCAAGGCGGGTGTGGATATGAAAGTCTGTACGCATGGGGAGGGGGGAGAGGAGGAGAAAGAGAGAAGGAAAGAATGGAAACAGGGGGGATAATCCTCCCTGGACCCCTTGTTCGTTTTTTTGCGCCGCAGCGCAGAAGCGCTGCGGCGCAAAAAAACAACTGGAGGGGGT
Source organism: Megalodesulfovibrio paquesii (assembly GCF_054653055.1). NCBI lineage: Bacteria > Pseudomonadati > Thermodesulfobacteriota > Desulfovibrionia > Desulfovibrionales > Desulfovibrionaceae > Megalodesulfovibrio > Megalodesulfovibrio paquesii. The sequence continues at coordinate 157,259 of NZ_BAAIGQ010000005.1, forward strand.
TCGGGGGAACTCAGTTCCCCCGTGCCGTTTCCGGGCCGTGTTCTTTCCGGCCTTTTCCTACATCTTGTATTTCGTATCCTCGACGTTGAGCTTTTCCAGTAGGTCGCTCCATTTGTCGGCGTCTTCGGTCTTGAGGACCGGGGTGCCGGTTTCCTGGAGGGAGTCTGTGGCGGCCTGGGCCAGGACATCCTCGTGGACGCGGATGGGGGCTTCGGCGCGCAGGGCCAGGGCAATGCCGTCCGAGGGCCGGCAGTCCACACGACGCAGGGATTCGCCTTGCAGAACGCGGATTTCGGCGTAGTAGGTGCCGTCTTGCAGGGAAACGACCTCCACGCCCTCCACGCGGGCGTCCAGGGCCTTGAGGGCCGAGAGGAGGAGATCATGGGTCATGGGCCGGGGCATGGAGACGTTGTTCAGGGCCAGGGAGATGGCCATGGCTTCCATGGCGCCGATCCAGATGGGCAGGACCGTGTTGCCGGCCAGATCCTTGAGCACGAGCACGGGGACCTGGGTGTCCTCATCCAGGGCAAGGCCGTATACTTTCATCTCTACCATGTCGCACCTGCCGCTTTTCCCGAGAGGGAATGTTTCAGGGCCGCGTCGATGCGGACTGGGATCATCATGCCAGAAAAGGCCCGGTCTTGTCTCGCGTTGATCAGCCCATCGGGGTCGTGGACGTTGACCACGCGGTTCCAGGCGTCTCGGCCGGTGAGCACCAGCCCGTCGCCGTCCTGCCGCCGGGCGGGGCCTTCCAGGAGCACGTCCACCGTGCGGCCCACGAAGGTTTCCAGCCGCGATTCGCTGATGGACTGCTGCAGGCGCTGCAACCGGGCCAGACGGTCCAGGCTTGCGGCGGGGTCCACTTTGTCCGGCAAGTCCACGGCCTTGGTGCCGGGCCGCTCGGTGTAGCAGAAGGAAAAGGCCGAGGCGTAGCGCACCTGCCGGATCAGCTCCAGGGTGTCGGAGAAATCGGCCTCGGATTCGCCGGGAAAGCCGACGATGAAGTCCGTGCTGAAGGCAATCTCCGGCCGGGCAGCGCGCAGCTTCTCGATTAAGGTATGGTAATGCGCCACGGTGTAGCGCCGGCCCATGGCCGCCAGGATGCGGTCCGAGCCGCTTTGCACCGGCAGGTGGAGCATGGGCGCCAGGGTCGGTTCCTCGCCAAAGGCCGCGATCACGGCGTCGTCCAGATCCTTGGGGTGCGAGGTGGTGAAACGCAGCCGGACCAGACCGGGCAGCCGGGCCACGGCCCGCAGCAGCTCGGCAAAGGTGCGGGAGCCGGGGCCCAGATCCTGGCCATAGGAATTGACGTTCTGGCCCAGCAGGGTGAGTTCCCGCGTGCCGGAATCCACCAGCCGGCGACATTCGGCCAGGATATCCTCAAAGGGCCGGGAGCGCTGGGGGCCGCGCACGCTGGGCACGATGCAGTAGCTGCACCAGTTGTCGCAGCCGACCATGATAGTCACAAAGGCCTGGGTTGAGGCGGACTGATTATCCAGATGATCTTCCCGGGGCCGCCAATGCTCGGAGAAGTCCAAGAGCGAGAGGCGCAGCCGGGGATGAGCCAGCAGGCGATCCATGGCCTCGGGCGCCTCGGGCAGGGAATCCCCGCCAAACACCAGCCGGACAAAGGGAAACCGTCGCCACAGCTCGGTCCCCACCTGCTGGGCCACGCAGCCCCCCACGGCGCAGAAGGCCTGCGGATGCTCCCGAAAATAGGCCGCCAGCCGGCCGAGCAGGCTGTACACCTTCTGTTCCGGCTTTTCGCGTACGCTGCAGGTGTGCAGGATGATGCAGTCCGCCCCGGCCAGGGCCTGGGGGGAAAGCTCCTCGCCCGGGCCGAGCAGCACTGGCAGGCGGGCATGGCCGCGGGCGGTCAATGCTCGATCCAGCCAGGCAGCGTCGTGGACGTTCATCTGGCAGCCAAACGTGATGGTATGAAATTGCATGGGCGGACTGTAAGCAGTGTTGCGGCCAATGGGAAGGGCCAGGGATGGGGAAGGCCGTTCCTATCCGCTTCAGGCGCGCCCGTCTAGCCCGTCTGGCCCGCGTCCTCTTGCAAGGCCATCAGGATTCGGTCCGCCGCTTCCCGGGGGGAGAGGGCGGCACCGTCCAGCACCAGGGCCTGCGGGGACATTTCAAAAGGCACATCCACGCCGGGTACTTCGCCCAGGCCGGGATCGGACCGGCCCGTGCGCTGACGTTCCAGGGCGCGCGCATACAACCGGGCCTGGACCAGCCCTTGCGGCCGCGCCGCCTCGCGGGCCATGGCAACGCCCAGGGGCACGTCGATGATCACTTCCAGGAACGGGAGTTGCCGGGCTGCGGCCCTGTGCCGCAGGGCCTCCCGCCAGGCCCGGCGGTGGGCCGTGGCGTCCACAATCACGACCCTGCCCTGCCGCTGCAAGGCCAGGGCTTCGTCCGCCAGCAGCGCATAGGCCTGCTCGCGTTCCTCGGCCGTGTACTGCGGCTGGGGGATATAGACCTTGCGTCGCTCATCCATGGCCAGATGCACCGCATCCACCCCCCGCGCCGCCAGGGAATCCCGCACCAGCCGGGCGATGGTGGACTTGCCCGAGCCGGGCAGCCCGGCAATCCAGAGCAGTGGCGGGGATGGCATGATCACGGGCTGCACTCGCCGGCCTTGTCCTGTCAGTCCAGCAGCGCTTCCGGTTGCCTGAAATCAAAAGGCGTCTCCACCACCCGTTCCATGAAGCGCAGGAGCGCCTGCCGCACGGCCGGGGGGTGGCTGGGGTACCATTGGGGCGAGGCCACCACCAGACAGCGGAAGACGAAGAATGGGGCAATGACCTCCAGGGCCTGGGCGTCCCCCGTCCGGCTCAGGTATTCCTCGAAAAAGGCGTTCCAGAGCTGCCGGAACGGGCCTTCGAAGCGCAAGGGCGCCTCGGGCCGCATGAGCAGGCCCAGGAGCAGGTAATTGACGGCCATGGCCGCCAGATCGCCGGCCGGCTCGCCCCATTCGCCACGGCTACGGTCCAGGAGGCCGAAGCCGCCGGCCTCGGTGGTCAGGACATTGAAAGGATGGAAGTCCCCATGCACCTGGGCCAGCCGGTGATGCAGGGGCTTGAGCCGCCAGCGCCAGTCCAGGAGGCGTTTTTCCAGGGCCAGGAAACGTTCGGCGGAAAAGTCGGGATAGTCGGCCGGATAGGCTTCGTCGATCAGGCCGAGGATGCATTCGCTGGAGCCGATGAGATTGCGGATGTGGCGATAGTACAGATCGGGATCGTCTTTCCTGGTGCGATGGATATCCGCCAGCCAGCCGGCCAGGGCACGGGCCATGGTCACATCCTGGGGCCGGAACCCGCCGCTGCGGACGCGCTCCAGGTCGTCATAATAGTCATGGCCGGGCAGCTTTTCCTGCAGCAGAAAGAACTCTTCGATGTCGTTGCAGAGCACCAGCCGGCCGCCGGCAGCCACATAGCCCAGGGCCAGGGAGCGGGCGTGGCCGGGGAGACGGGCCGAGGTCTCGTGCTGGAACATGAGGATGGCGGCGCGGTCCCAGTAGAACTGGTGGCCGTATTTGTCGCCGCGCATGGAGGAGAGCACGGCTTCGCGCCTGTGCCCGTCCTGTTCATATTCCACAAGCACGGGCTTGCCGTAGCCGAATTCCTTGATGCCTTGCTTGCTGGCCCCGGCCATGGTGCGCACGGCGAGGAGCCGGGCGGCCGGGCCGAAGCGGGCTTTCAGAAACGCGTCCAGGGCCGGAAGTTCGACATCGCGCATACGCACCTCGTCCTTCGCAGCGGGGCGGGGGGGCCTCGATTCAAACTCAGACATCCCCCCGCCTCTGGTCTTCTTGCTCTGCTACCGCGGGTCCCCCAGATGCAGGGGGTAGCGGGACCAGAATTCATCCAGGGTGAAGCGGTGTTCCTGGGTGCCGTGCTGTTCCACGCAGAAGGCCGCGGCCGTGGCGCCCATGCGACAGGCGGCGGCGAGATCCATGCCGTCCACCAGCCCGCAGAGCAGGCCGGCACGGAAGGAATCGCCCGCGCCAGTGGGGTCTTTGACTTCCTTGACGGGCACGGCGTCGATCTCCAGCAGGCCATCCTTGCCGTTGCGGCAGACCGCGCCCTTCTCGCCCAGGGTGGTGATGCAGATTTCGGGCAGATCAGCCACTTCGGCCTTGGTCAGGCCGGTGGATTTGCTGACCATTTCCATTTCATAGTCGTTGGAGATGAAAATCCGGGAGCCGGCGATGCATTTTTTGAGCTGGTCGCCGCTCAGGGCAGGGATCTGCTGGCCCGGATCGAAAATGTAGGGGATGTTCAGGGCGGCGAACTTCTCCGGCAGGGTGGTCATGTCTTCCAGATTGCCGGGGCCGATGATGGCGATGGCCCCGCCGGCCTGGGTGTGGCCCAGGTCGTAGGTGCAGGGCTGGCGCATGGCGCCGGGGTTGAAGCCGGTGATCTGGTTGTCGTCGCGGTCGGTGGTGATGTACGCGCCGGCAGTGAACTCCTCATCCACGTGACGGATGCCGTCCAGGGAAAGGCCGAGCTTGCGCAGGTGCGCCTCATACGCCCCGAAGTCCTTGCCGGCGGCGCCAAGAATAAGCGGAGACTTGCCCAGAAGCACCAGGGTGTAGGCGATATTGCCGGCGGTGCCGCCGAACTTTTCCGCCAGACCATCCACCAGAAAGCAGACATTCAGGATGTGCAGCTTGTCCGGAAGAATGTGATCTGCAAAGCGGCCGGGAAAGCTCATGATCCGGTCATAGGCCAGGGAGCCGGAAACGTAGATGCGCATGCGGGGGTCTCTCCAGTCAGGGTAAAAGGTGAACGGTCAGGCCATGGCCGGCGGCGTGGTCTCGTCCTCAATCCATTGCAGAAAATCCGGGTTGCCGGCCAGAATGGGCAGGGCCACCACGCATGGGACGTCGTAACTGTGCAGTTCCCGGACGGCATCAATGCAGGACTGGACCTTGGCCAGGGTGGTCTTGCAGAGCATGACCACTTCCTCGCCTTCTTCGATGGCGTCTTTCCACCAATACATGGCCTGCATGTTGGGAACCATGTTCACGCAGGCGCACAGCCGGCGTTCCAGCAGGCGACGGCCCAGGGCGCGCGCTTCGTCCATGCTTGGAGCAGTGATGTAGAGCAGTCTGGCTTCCATGGCAATTCTCCATGCCGCCCTCAGGGGCACAACGGCTTGGCGCTGGGGCCGGAAGTGGTCAGCCAGCCGGCAATGGCCCTGGCCTGGGTTTCGTCTATTTTCGCACCCTTCTGCTGCATCTTGGCCACCGTGGCCGGCCAGAAAGACGGCTCCACCTTGCCCAGACGGAAACAGATTCGGCGGGGATCATGACAGGCGCCGGCACATTTGGCCACGGTCAGCGCCCCGGCGTCCTGGGCAGACCCCTGCGTGGAGGCATGCAGAGACATGGCAAACAACAACAACGCCACCAACAACACGCAAAACGCAACAACCCGATGCATGCAAGGCTCCTCTGAATCTAAAAGGGAATCCTGGCTTGCTCATACGTGATTTTTCGGCAACTGTCTGCCCTGGATCGCCCGTTTGGCCTCTTCCTGGAGAATTCCTCATGCCCCGCGTCAGTGCCCGCCCCGCCGCCTTGCACCAAGACCCCCATCGTATCAACGCCATCCTGGCCATCCTGGCCGCCCGTTATCCGACACCGGAAACCATGCTCCACTGGGGCACGCCCTGGGAACTGCTGGTGGCCACGGTGCTTTCGGCCCAATGCACAGACGACCGCGTGAACCAGGTGACCCCCGGCCTCTTTGCCCGATTTCCGGATGTTTCGGCCATGGCCGGGGCCGGACAGGCCGAGGTGGAAACGCTGATCCATTCCACAGGTTTTTTTCGCAACAAGGCCAGACATCTCATCGCCGCCGCCCGCATCATCCTGGACCGCCACGCCGGCCAGGTGCCGCAGACCATGGACGCCCTTCTCGAACTGCCCGGCGTGGCCCGCAAGACGGCCAATATCGTCCTGGCCAACGCCTTTGGCGTCCAGGCCGGCGTGGCCGTGGATACCCACGTCAAACGCCTGAGCTGGCGGCTGGGGCTGACCGATTCCAAGGACGTGGCCCGCATCGAAAAAGACCTCATGACCCTGACTCCCCAGGCCGACTGGGGCCGGCTCAACCACTGGCTCGTGCTCTTTGGCCGCGAGGTCTGCCCTGCCCGCAGCCCGCACTGCGCCCGCTGCCCGCTGGAAGCCCTGTGCCCAAAGCGGGATGTGGGCGGAAGGAGTGGGGAGAAGGAGTGAGCAGAGGAAGAAGAGAGCAGAGAACGAAGAAAACCAGGGGGGATAATCCCCCCTGGACCCCCTGTTCGTTTTTTTGTGCAACGCAGCGCCGGAGCGCCGCGCCGCATAAAAAACAACTGGAGGGGGTTCGGGGGAACTCAGTTCCCCCGTGTCGTTTCTTCTCTTTTCTTTCTTTTCGTTGGCCTACTTGGGCACATCGGCCAGGGTGCCGCCCTGGGCGGCGCTTTCGAGCCGGAATTTGGTGTTGCCCAGCCAGCTGTCGCGGGACTCGGTGCCGTTGGTGAAGCGTTCGATGCGATAAATGGATTGGACGTCCAGATCCACGCCAAAGAGGACGACGCTGTCGGGCAGTTTTTTGGTGATGGTATAGCGGCCCTGGCTGGGGTTGGCCTGGATGAGTTTAAGGATATCCTTGGCCTGCTCGGTCTGGGGCCAGAGACCGTCGGATGCGGTCTGCAGGCCAGGGGAGGGGGGGGCATCCGCGGCAGGGGCGGTGGACTTTGCTGGTTCGGAGTGGCCGGGCAGGGGCGGCGGCGGGGTTTCGCGCTGGAAGAGTTTGGAAGCCGCGCGGGTGAGGGAGCCCAGGGAGACCAGAGGGACATCGGCCTGATGCAGAAAGAACACTGCGCCCAGGGCGCAGGCCGCGGCCAGGGCCAGGATCAGGCAGCCCGGTGAGCGGTGGGAAGGTTCCTTGGTCTCCTTGCCGCGCCCAGGGGGAGGCGTGGGGGAGGTGAACCGCGAGCTTTGCGAGGCCGGGGTGGCGGCATGGCCGGAGGAGTGGGCGGGGCGGGGCGGGGCGTCGGCCATGTCAAAATGCACCGGCCGGTGCGGCCTGGGCGCGGCGGCCTCCTCCCCGCGGGCATGCAGGGGCTCGACGGGGGGGATGGCCTCGTCAGGCATGTCCCAGGGGGCTCCGGCGGCGGTGTCTCCGGGGTGATGGGGCGGGGCGTACGCGGGCTGCGGTTCTCCCTGCGAGGCAAGCGGGGAGCCGGAATAGGGGCTGCCCGGCTGCTCCGGGGACTGTGCATGCGGCGGCACCCCGCCGGTTTCCTGGTGCAGGGCCTTGTGGATGCGCAGCTCCAGGGTCTGGCGATGAATCATGTCCGAAGGCGCATACCGGTTGGCCCAGCGGTCTTCTGCGGGGTGATAATGAAACAACCCCTCGGCGTTCAGCACACTGACCCAGGGGGAGGTCCGGTCTTTCAGGAAAAAGATATCCGCGCTGTCCGGGCCGCTCTGGTGGGCGAGCATGGGCAGGGGCAGGGAGACGATGCGCCGGCAGATGGGATATCCCAGGTGCAGGGGTTCCAGGCGTTCCACAATGCGCCGGTCCCGCTCCTTGAAATTGCCGGGCAGCAGCTCGGGCTGCATGCGGAACACGTGCAGCAAGTGGGGGCAGAACCGGCGGACATCGCGTTCCTTGAAGCCGGCGCGCAGCTCGCGCCACTCCGCGCAGGTGCAGGTCCAGGCCTGGGGATCGACGGCATAGACGGCATTGTCGCCAACAAAACTGTCCACATGGATAACCTCATGGGCAGTATCGGCGGCATGGTCTGGCGTGTGGGGATCTTGCGGAGCGGGCACGAGGGATCCTTCTGGTCTGCCTGCAGGAGTACAGGGGGGCGTGAGCCGTCAGTGTAAAAAAGCGTGCCCGCGAATGCAACAGGATGTAATCCGCGCGACCCTCGCTTACGGTTTCCAGGGAACAGCCCGGACCTCCAGCATGTCTATCCAGACCTCTCCCGGTCCGGTGACGATGAGGTTGAGCTGGATGCGGTCAGGGTTTTCCCCGGCGTTCAGATAGAACGGAATGGCCTGGGTAGTCCAGTCGGTGTCTCCGGAAAGGGGCATGTTCATCCCGCGGGAGAAGAACTCTCCTTTGTCCTTGAAGCGACAGAGCATTTCCAGGTAGGCCTGCCCCTTGAGCCCCCGGGTCCGCAGTTTGGCGGAAAAGCTGACAATGGCGGACTCCACATCAGGATCATCCAGGGTGGCCAGCTGCAGCGTGGTGGCCTTGGCGGTCTGAAGCTTCAGGCCGCCATCGTCTGCACTGACGGCGCTGGCGGCGAGAATATCCTTTGGCTCGGCCAAATCCTTGCTGAAGAGGGACGCCTCCGCCGCCAAGGCGGGGGCCAGGGCGCGACTTCCGGGACACAGAAATGCCAGCGCCGCAGCAAGCAACGCAACAGCAACTGTCAGTGAACGCAGCATACTCCCTCCCCATGTTGCGGCAGGCAATGACGTTATTGCGGAATTTCCACCTGCGGATCCAGGGCCTTGGCCTTGGTGTACTCCTGCTGGGCCTGCCCGGTATTGCCCATGCGGGCATATATGGCCCCGCGGGTGGCGTAGGCCTGGGCATCTTCCTTGTCAATGTTCAAGGCTTTGTTGATGTCGGCCATGGCGCCCTGCAGGTTGCCCTGCTGCAGGAAGAGCTGGGCGCGGTTGAAATACGTGTGCGGATAACCGGGGTCCATGCTCTCGGCCTTGTCATAGTCGGCCTTGGCCTTGGTCAGGTCGCCCTTTTTCAGCCAGGCATTGCCACGGTTGGAATAGGCGGTGGCGTCCGGGTGCAGTTCAATGGATTTGGTGTAGTCCAGGATGGCTTTGTCCAGATCGCCCTTGATTTTGAGGGCGATGGCCCGGTGCAGGTAGGCATCGGCATCCCTGCCGTCCAGGAGAATGGCCTTGGTGAAGTCGGAGATGGCCTTGTCCAGGTCGTCCTTTTCCAGCCACATGGAGCCACGGTCAAAGTACAGATCCTGGGCGCGTTCGAGATCCGGCTTGGCCTCGTTGTTGCGACCCATTTTCAGGTAGATATTGGCGCGGTTGTGGAACACATCCGGGTCGGAAACAAGAATGCTGGAGGCTGCGGAAAAGTCCTTGAGGGCTTCCTCCATGTTGCCGCGGTCAAACCAAGCCAGGGCGCGGGCCTTGAGGGCCGTGCCTTTGTCGTACGTGGAGAGTTCCCCGGAATCGATGGCCTCGGTAAAGTAGCGCACGGCTACCTCATGCGCGCCGCGGCGGGCGGATTCGATGCCGGTCATGATTTTTTCCTCTGCCGTCTGTGCCTTGGAGGCGGACGGCAGCAGGGGATCCTTGACGCCCAGGGGGCTGCTGGGCGCCGTGGCGGGAACGCCGCCCGGTGCCAGATTCTGCACCGGGGGTTGGGCCTGGGCTGCGGACGCCTGGCTGGGCCCCCCCGCCGAGCAGATGAATCCAAGGAGACCAAAAACGCAGGAAAACAGGGCGCAGGCAAGACGGTTGCGGTGCAAGGGACAGACGGTCATGAAATCCTCCGGAAAAAACGCGATCAATCCCGTCGCAAGGGATTGATCGCTGGACGCTGAGAGCCGGTTCACTGTATCAAACAGGGCTGGATGAATGCAATCGGTCCCAGGAGAAAATACATGCGTTACAGCTTGTTCATGATGCTGGTTCTGTGCCTGGTCCTGGCTGTGTCCCCGGGCTGCAAAACCGGCGGGGGGCGCAAGGCGCGGACCACCAATCCGGCCATGCCCGGCATGACCATGCCCCAGGCCAGGCCGGCGGCGCCGGCCCAGCCCGATGGCGGGACACTGGACCCTGCGGCCAGAGAGACTCCCAAGGCGGCTGCCACGGGGCCTGCCACGGGGCCTGCCACGGGGCCTGGCCGGGAAGCGGCCACCCCGGCCCCAGTCCCGTCCCCGGGCTTAGGCGCTCCGCCACCACCCCGGCCCGTGCTTTTCCTGCCGCCAGAGCAGTGGGTGGAGCCTCGCACCGCCTTGATTTATCTGCACGACGCCGGCTCAGATCCCCACGCCGCCGCAGGCTCCCTGGGGCTGGAAGCCTCGGCCCGCGATGCCGGGGTGCTGCTGGTGGTCCCGCAGGGCAGCGGTCCGCAGGGCGCGCTTTCCTGGAATGCCGGCTCCTGTTGCGGCGAGGCTGCCACCAGCCAGGCGCCGGACGCAGCCTGGCTGGTGGCCCTTCTGCAGGCCCTGCCGGCCAGATTCGGCATCGACCCGCAGCGCATCTACCTGGCCGGCCGCGGGGCGGGGGGGATGATGGCCGGTCGCATGGCCTGCGAGCGGGCCGACCTGCTGGCCGGTCTGGCTGTGGTGGGGGCGGGGCTGGACTGGCCGGGCTGCCGGCCTGCCCGCACCTTGCCCGTGCTGCATGTGCACAGCATGGAGGATGTGAAATATCCCTATTTTGGCGGCGAGGTTGCCGCCCCGGTGGGGTCCGGTTTTCTGACCATGAACTCCGCCATCCGCAGCGCCACCTTCTGGGCCAGAAGCAACCATTGCGCCGAGACCTACACCCGCTTCACCCAGGGCAGCGCCATCTGGGAGCGCTTCCAGCAGTGCATGGGCGGGGCCGAGGTGACCTTGCTGTCCCTGTCCGTGGATGCCGGCCGCCAGGGCGACCCCTATGCCGGCTATCCCGTAGGCTTCAAGATTCTTGAGTATTTTGGCCTGACAAAAAAATGGGAGACGGGCAAGAAAAATTCCATTGACGTGATGCCCGGCATCCGGTAGTAAGCCTGTTTCCCATGCCGGAGGAAAACATGTTCGCAATTATTGAATGCAGTGGCAAGCAGTACAAGGTGCAGGAAGGCGCGCTTGTTGACGTGGATCTCCTGGCGGCCGAGCCTGGTCAGGAAGTGAAGCTGGACAAGGTTCTCATGCTGTCTGGCGGCGACGACGTCAAGGTCGGTGCGCCCTATGTGGACGGCGCCACGGTCTCCTGTGAGGTTGTGGAGCACTTCAAAGACAAGAAGGTTGTGGTCTTCAAGAAGTGGCGTCGCAACGATTCCCGCCGCAAGCAGGGGCATCGTCAGCAGTACACCACGCTCAGGGTCACGTCCATCGCCTAAGGAGAAGCACCCATGGCACATAAAAAAGCAGGCGGCAGTTCCAGAAACGGCCGCGACTCACAGGGTCAACGTCGTGGCGTCAAGCGCTACGGCGGGCAGGTGGTGCGGGCTGGCAACATTCTTGTGCGTCAGGTCGGCTCCACGTTCCACGCTGGCAAGAATGTCGGCGTGGGCAGCGACTACACGCTCTTCGCCCTTGCCGACGGCGTGGTGAAGTTCGAAAAGTACCTGCGCAACCGCAAGGTCAAGACTCGCGTGCACGTGCTGCCGGCGGAAGCTCCCGCTGCAGCCGCCGAGGCCTAGGCCAGCGCTTCATGCGTTTGCGAAGAGGGTGAAAGGCGCGCAACGCCTTTCACCCTCTTCGGCATCGCTTTTTCGACGCCGGGCTTCCGTGGTTTGTCCGCGGAGTGCCCGCGTCTTCTTGCTGTTTTTCTTTTGCATCCCCAGGTCCGCCCATGAAATTCGTTGATGAAGCCGTTATTTCCGTGCGCTCCGGAAACGGAGGGCGCGGCTGCGTCTCGTTTCGCCGGGAGAAATTCATCCCCCGCGGCGGGCCGGACGGTGGCGATGGCGGCCATGGCGGCGACGTCTGGTTCGAAGCCTCCGCCGATCTCCTGACCCTGTACGACTTCCGCCTCAAGCGCCGCTACGGCGCGGAGAACGGCCAGTATGGCATGGGTCAGCAGCGTTACGGCCGCGCCGGTCACGATCTCGTCATCAAGGTCCCGGTAGGCACGCTCATTTACGAGCTGCCCCAGCCCAAGGCCGAGCCCGACACCGACGACCGACAGGTCTCGCCCAAGGTGGTGGACGGCGGCTTCCTGGCCCCGCCCCAGCTCAACTGGCGGCCCAACGAGCCCCTGGACATCGAAGAGATGCTCAAGCTCGATGGCTACGCTGACGATGATGATGACGATGCCGCAGGCGATGACATTGACGAGGGCGGCGGCGATGCCGACTTCGACGAGCTCAACGAATTCGATGATGAAGGCTGCATCGCCAGCTGCGAAGATACCTGTGACGATGCAAATGCGGCCGGCGAAATGGAAGATGATGCGGAGGAGGACGAGGTCCAGGACGCCCGCGGCGTGCTCGTGGCAGACCTGGACACCCCAGGCAAGCGCTGGCTGGCTGTCAAAGGCGGCCGCGGCGGCAAGGGCAATGTCCACTTCAAGTCCTCCACCATGCGCGCCCCCCGCTTCGCCCAGCCCGGCGAGCCGGGCCAGGAACGTAAGCTGCGGCTGGAACTGAAGATCCTGGCCGATGTCGGTCTGGTGGGGTTGCCCAATGCCGGCAAGTCCACGTTCATCAGCGCTGTGTCACACGCCCGTCCCAAGATCGCCAACTATCCTTTCACCACCCTCACGCCCAACCTCGGCGTGGTCATGGACGGCCCCGGCGCGGACCTGGGCGAGCGCTTCATCATGGCCGACATCCCCGGCCTTATTGAAGGCGCGCACCTGGGCCAGGGCCTGGGCGTCCGGTTCCTCAAGCACGTGGAGCGCACGCGTTGCCTGGTGCATTTGCTCTCCGTGGAAGACATTGACCAGCGGATTTTTAGCGAGGCTTCTGCTGAGGCGGAGCCGTTGGACCCCTGGGCGGGCTTCCGGCTGGTGGATGAAGAAATGGCCGCCTTCGATCCCGCGCTGCTGGACAAGCCCCAACTGCGCGTGGTTAACAAAATTGACCTCATCACCCCGGAACAGCTCAAGATTCTGAAAGATCGAGCCAAGGCCGATGCCATGCGCATCTTCTTTATCTCGGCCAAGGAAAAGCATGGCGTGGAGCCGTTGCTGGCTGCGATCTGGGAAATGCTTGCCCTGCTCCAGGCGGGTGACGCACGCCGCGGAAACTGACCGCGGGAAATCGGGAGTCAGGCCATGAGTCAGGCCGCGAGTGATGTCATGTCCACGCAGGATGACGTAGAGGCGCAGCTGGCCGTCCGCCGCCAGTGGCTGGCCAAGGCCCGGCGGGTGGTGGTCAAGGTGGGCAGCGCCGTGCTCACCGGAAAGACCGGCCTGGATGATGCGGTCATCGAGCAGCTGGCCGGGCAGATCGCCGAACTCATGGGCCGCGGGCTGCAGGTGGTGCTGGTTTCTTCCGGCGCGGTGGCCGCGGGGCGCGGGGTGATCTGCACCTCGGAAAAGTGCCGGGTCATCCACGGCATGCCCGACCGACAGGCCGCTTCGGCCGTGGGGCAGAGCCGCCTTATGCACGCGTATGACCAGGCCTTCGCCAAACACGGCATCCTGACTGCCCAGCTTCTGCTCACCAGGGATGATCTGAAAAGCCCCCGCCGCTTTCTCAATGCCCGCAACACCTTTGGCGTGCTCTTCAGCTGGGGCGCGGTGCCGGTGGTGAATGAGAACGATACCGTGGTGGTGGAAGAGCTGGAATTCGGGGACAACGACACCCTGGCCGCCCTGCTGCTGAATGTGGTGGAAGGCGATCTGCTGGTGAACCTGACCTCGGCCGATGGCGTGTACACCGCCAACCCTGCCGAGAATCAGGACGCTCGACGCCTGGACTACATCGAAGACATCGATTCCCTCAATCTCGAAGCCATGTGCTCGGGCAAGACGGCCGTGGGCACCGGCGGCATGTACTCCAAACTGCGCGCGGCCCGGCGGGCGGCCCAGCTGGAGGCCCCCACGCTCATCGTTTCCGGCCGCACGCCCGGCGCACTGGTCCGGGCCCTGGATGGCGAGGCCATCGGCACCTTTGTGGTGCCGCACACCAAGAGCATCCCCCAGCGCAAGTTCCGCCTGGCCTACAACGCCGTGCCCGCGGGCACGCTGACCGTGGATGACGGCGCAGCCCACGCCCTGACGACCAATGGCAAAAGCCTCCTGCCCATCGGGGTGTGCGGGGTGGAGGGCAGCTTCGGCCGCGGGGCACTGGTGCGCATCTGCGGGCTGGACGGCCGTTGCCTCGGCGTGGGGCTGGCCAATTACCGGGCTCAGGATTTGCGCAAGATCATGGGCAAACGGCTGACGGAAATCGAGGCCGTACTTGGGCCTGGCCTGTATGCCGAAGCGGTGCATCGCAACAATATGCTGCTGGACGCGGCGTTGTGAAGCATGTAGTGAGAATTGCCATTCCATCCGCCAATTACACCAACTGACCACAGGGATTGCCAGCGGGACTGCATGAGCATCAAGTTACCAAAGCATTTGGGCACCGCCATACGGTTTGCCCTGGTGGGAGGCTGCCTTGTGTATGCCTTCTGGGGCCTGGAATGGGACAAGTTTCTGGGCGCAGTACAGCAATTCGGCTGGTTCGGCCTGTGTGTCACAGGCGTGCTGTCTGTGGTGCAGTATCTGCCCGTGGCCTTGCGCATCAGCTACCTGTCGCACTGGCAGGCCTCGCTGCTGGTTTCTCTCAAGGCCAGCGTCTTCTGTCTGGGAGTGAACAACATCCTGCCGGCCAAGCTGGGTGAGGTGGCCAAGGCCTACTACCTGCGCAAAAAGACCGGCATCCCCCTGGGCAAGGGCCTGGGGCTGATTTTCTGGGAGCGGTTCTTCGATCTGAATATTCTGCTGCTCCTCGGACTGGCCGCGGCGTTTCTGCTGGGCAAGAACGTGGTCGTGGCGCCCATGGCCATTGTGGTCGGCAGCATCTGGGCCGCGGTGATTCTCTTTCGCTGGAAGCCGGGGCTGTGCGAGCTGGTGGCCAAATTCCTGCCAGGCCAAAAGCTGAAGGATCTGTTCCACGAGGTGATGGAACAGCTGCAGTGCCGGGCCAATCCACGCTTTTTTGCAGCCCTGGGCGGCTACAGCCTGTTCGTCTGGGCCGGTTTTGCCGTGGTTTACTTCGCCGCCGTGTGGATGATGGGCGAACTGGATCTGAGTTTTGCCCAGACGCTGACGGTATTCGTGGTGGCGTCCATCGGCTTTGCCGCGCCGTCTTCCCCTGGCGGGGTAGGCGTGTTCGAAGGGGCCTTTGTGTTCGCCATGTCCCTGTTCAAGGTGGAACGCGAAACCGCCCTGGCCATGGCCCTGGTGCTGCGCTTCATGTTCTTTGTGCCCACGGTGCTGGCCGCGCTGTACGTCATGGCCCAGTCCGGCATGAGCCTCAAGGGCATTCGCGAAGTGCAGACCGAGTCCGAACAGGTGGAAAAGGAGTGCGCGTTCGATGACCCAGCCGACGAAGGATCCCTCCACGGCACCCGCTAAGGGACTGGCTGCCACACAGGGCAACCGCCCCTGCCTGCTGACCATTGCCGGCTCCGATTCCGGCGGCGGCGCAGGCATTCAGGCCGATCTCAAAACCTTTTCCGCCCTGGGCGGCTTCGGCACCACGGTGATCACCGCGCTCACGGCCCAAAACGGTCTGGGGGTAACGGGCATTCACGCGCCGCCGCCAGCGTTCGCCGTGGCGCAGCTGGATGCCGTGCTGGCCGGCTTTCCCATTGCTGCCGCCAAGACGGGCATGCTCTTTTCCGCCGCCATCATCGAAGCCCTGGCCGAACGGCTGGACGCCCAATTCGCCGCGCGCCCCTTCCCGCTGGTGGTGGATCCCGTGTGCATGAGTCAGAGCGGGCATGCCCTGCTGCAGGACGACGCTGTGGAGGCCCTCATCGCCCGCATGCTGCCCCTGGCCGCCCTGGTGACGCCCAACCGCCCCGAGGCTGAACGCCTGACCGGCATGGCCATCAACACGTCGGACGACGTCGCCGCAGCCATCGCCCGGCTGCTGGAACTGGGCGCCGGCGCGGTGCTGCTCAAGGGTGGACACTTCGACGAATCCGCAGATGTGGACGGGCAGCTCCTTGACTGGCTGGGCTTGCCCGGCCAGGCGCCCCTGGCCCTGCCCATGCCCCGGGTCCAGACCACGCACACCCACGGCACGGGCTGCACGCTTTCCGCAGCCATCGCCGCCGGGCTGGGGCAGGGGATGCCCCTGCAAGATGCCGTGACCCGCGCCCAGTGCTACCTGCATCAGTGCCTGGAGGCCGCCTTTGCGCCGGGCCTGGGCTGTGGACCGCCGGATCACATGGCGGTCTGCCACTGCCAAGGCTGAAGCCACACACCGGGGAGCGTCATATCTCCCCGGTGTGTGACGTATTTGTTATTCTGCCTTGCTATAGGTGCGGACTGAGGCAAGCTTGTCCCAGTCATAATAGGTGTTTACTGCTTCGTCACCTTTTTTGCAGGTGATGCGGATGAACTCCTCGCCCAGGAAAATCGTGGCGTCGGCGTACACTTCGCCTTCGTTGATCTGGATCTTCACTTCTTTGCGCAGTTTGCGGGAAAGGGTGCCGTGCACGGGCATGGACGCGTATTCAAAGACTTTTTCCCAGGTGGCTTTCAGCATGTGAGGCTCCTTGACGGGGTTGCACGGCGTGGTTGCGGAAGGGCATGCACGCCGCAGGTGTTGCAGGATTACAGGATTATACAAATGCGTGATAATGGGCAAGCGGCGATGCGATCTCGCCCGATGAAAAGGAAACCCCGCCAAAGCCCGGGGCTTGCCTGCAGCGGCAGAGCTGGGGTAAGCCCTTATGGAAGGAAGGCCGGGTGCAGCGGTTCTGGGGGGCAGGTCGCTGTTGGGAACCGCAATGCCGGCACCGCTGCAGGGTGCTGGCGAGAATGCGCGCGTGGGCGCGGCACAAGGTGAATCATGTCCAGCCGTACTTCTGCCTTGGTGGCCTTGCGGCCGCTGGCGCCAAAGCGCGGGGTGTTTCAGCCGCCGCTTGGGCTGATCAGCCGCGCCAGTCTTGCCGAGGTTCGCGAGCAGGCCCAACTGTTCACGGACCCCCTCATCCGTACCCTGATGGATTCCGTGACCAATCTGGTGCTGATTCTGAACAAGCACCGGCAAATCCTCTTTGCCAACAATCAGTTGCTGGACATGCTCAAGCTGGACAGCATGGAGCCGATCCTGGGTGTGCGGCCCGGGGAACTGTTCCAGTGCGAGCACGCCCGCGCGGCCAGCCATGGCTGCGGCACCAGCGAGGCCTGCACCCAGTGCGGCGCGCTCAAGGTCATTCTCTCGGGCCTGGAGGGCATCCGCGGAACCGAGGAGTGCCGCATCACCCGCCGGGACGATGAACTGGTGGAAGCCTATGATCTCAAGGTCTGCGGCTCCCCCTTTCATCATGCGGATGAGCAGTTCGTGGTCTTTGCCATCATGGATATCAGCCACGAAAAGCGGCGCCGCGCCCTGGAGCGGATTTTCTTCCATGACATCCTGAACACCGTGGGCAGCCTGCGCAATCTGGTGGAACTGGCCTGCGAGGAAGCCCCGCCGGAAATCATGGAGGAGCTGACTCTGGTGCACCAGTTCTTCCAGGGCATGGTGGACGAGATTCTGGCCCAGAAGCTCTTGCTGGACGCGGAAAACGACGAGCTGCACCCCCAGATGCAGTGGCTGCACAGCCGGGAGGTGATGCTGGCAGCCATCTCGGCCATGCGCGGGCACGATGTGGCCAAGGGCCGGGCGCTGGAACTGGACGGCGAGGCTGTCTCCTGCCCCTTCCAGAGCGACAACACCCTGCTGCGGCGGGTGCTGGCGAACATGCTGAAAAACGCCCTGGAAGCCGAACCGCCAGGAACGGTGATCCGCATTGGCGCGCAGATTGATCCGCAAGATCCAGAGCATCTGGTTTTCTGGGTGCGCAACCCAAGCGTCATCCCGCGCGCGGCGGCGTTGCAGATTTTTCAGCGTTCTTTCACCACCAAGGGCCCCGGGCGCGGTCTGGGGACGTATTCCATCAAGCTCCTGACCGAACGGTATCTGAAGGGTCGGGCCAGCTTCACCTCCCGCGAGGGTGAAGGCACGGTGTTCCAGATTCGGCTGCCTCTGGAAGGTGTGTGTTTTTAACTCCCGCCGCGACAGACAAAATGTTGCGCCATGGCCGCTCGTTCACGTCGCTGCTCCATGTCGGAGGCGTGAGCGGGCGGTTTGTTGCATCTGCATAAGCAATTTGGTAGTGTAGAAATTTCAAGGAGCTAGGCACTCATGATGTTGTCTAGAGTTGATTATTGTCGTTTTTAGTTGACACAAATCGATTGAGCGAGGTATTTGGTCCTCGAAGTGCAATGAGAGGGAGTCTCATGGCGGCTCGCGCCGTGCGTCCCTGGTTGGGCTCCGGGCCAGTCCCGGTCATGCAGGCAGGACCACGGAAGGAGGCAGTGTGGTGATGGATAGCGAGGCGGCACGCACCACCTTCACCTTGCTGGAAGCGGCAGCCCTGCTGCAGGTGCATCCAGAGACCTTGCGGCGCGCCATCAAGGCGGACGAGCTCTTGGCTGCCAAGATTGGCAAGGAATACCGTATTTCCAAAACTGATTTGGAAGCGTATTGGACCGCAAAGGGTGGAGGCGCGTTGTTTGACGACTCCCCGCGGCCCCAAGGGCTTCTTTCCAGGCCGGGGCGCAAAAAAAAGCAGCCCCGCCGGGGACCCGAGCAGCTGACACTGCTCCCGCAGACGCAACCCCCCGCTTCCGCAGGCAATCCTGGCAGCGACGAAGACGGGGACGAGTGACGCACGGCCTTCAAGGAGGACTGGACATGGCAGAGCCCACCCGCAATGATTCCGGCATGGAATCCATCACGTTGCAGAACGATGCCGGCGCTGTGATCGCCTTTACCGGGCGGTTGTGCGGCGAGCATTCGTTTTACGACGCGGAAACCGGGGCCTTGACCCAGCAAAAATTGTATATCACTAATCAAGGCTACACGGCGTATGCCGTGGTGCGCAACGATGGTCGCGTCAAGGAACGCCGGGCGTACCTGCTCAAGCGCGAAGGCCAGCATTGCCGCATCAACAATGGCCTGTTTGATGTGATTGTCAATGTTCGCGACCTGTTGCTGGCTGTGAAAGGCTTGTGCGGACTCGAAGAAGACGCCCGCGAGGAAGACTTCTTCAAGGAAGCCCTGGACATTATCGGGCAGGACGACGCCGCCAACGGCTAGCCCGCACGCTGTTGGCCGGCGGCGCGGTACTCCGCGCAGATTCGTCCTCCACTACCGACGCTTGGGACAGGCGGCTCGGAATCTGGTGCGTCTTCGACCGATTCCTCGCCGTGCAGTTGATCAACTCACAAGCAATATGAGGAGTGGCGAGTCATGGCCCTGACCAAGAAATTTCTCAAGACCAAGCCGGTATGCAAGGTGACCTTCAAGGTTGCCAGCGATGCCGTCAATGGCGCGGACGCGCTGTTTCTGGTGGGCGATTTCAACGACTGGGAAAAGTCCACCACGCCCATGAAGAAGAACAAGGCGGGCGAGTTTTCCGCCACCGTGGACCTCGCCGTGGGCAACGCGTATCAATTCAAATATCTTGCGGCAGAAGGCGGGGAAGAGCGCTGGTTCAATGATGACGCGCCCGACCGCCTGGAGTGGAGCGACTTCGCCGGCGCGGAGAACTCGGTGGTCGCTGTCTGAGCCAGCAGGCGCCAGTCTCTGAATGCCTTGGCGCCAGCCCTGCCGGGGCACTCGCAGTGCCGACCCTGCGCCGGAAATGCCCGCCGTATGCACCTGCGCACCAGCGCACGGGCAGCAGCCAGGAGCCCCGCGCCCCTCGTTTCTTTTCCGCACTCACGGACGTCGCCGCGTGTTCTGGCAGGGTGCCCTGCGCCAGACCTTCCATGCCTGTGCCAAGCCTTCCATGCCTGCGCGCAGGGGCTGGCTTGCGCTTGCCGGAGCATTGGCCGCATTGATCGCGGGCCTGCGAACGCGCCGCGCGGCTGCTGCAGGCCGCAAGGGTGGATCGGCTAGTCCTGGATCTCGAAATACTGGGTGAGCTGCACCAGATCCAGGATCCGGCGCACCTGCTTGCTGGGGCGGACCAGGCGCATGGTGGCGCCGCGGTCCCGGCTGCGTTTATGCAGGATGACCAGAACGCTGATGCCGGTGGAATCCATAAAGGTGGTTTGGGAGAGATCCACTTCCACCACGGAAAAACCAGCGTTGGCAAGGGCCTGTTCCACATCTTTCTTCAGCTGCGGAGTGACCTTGAGACTGATGTCGCCAGCAAAGACAAGGCGCATCAGGTCGCCCGTGTGCTCGATGGCGTAAGGGGGAGATTGATTGAGCATGGTTCACGCACAGCGTAAAGGGTGATTAGGGACGGCTGGATACAAGCCTTGCCGTTCCACTATCACCCGCGTCGTCCGGACGCAAGGCCGCAGTCTTTTCTCCTGGGCCGATGAGAACAGCTTCCTGTGACGATGTTGGTAAATACACTGTTTCAGCCCGGATGCAGGCATTGTCTCCCGGTGGCCAACGTGCTAAGAGTTGCACGCTGCGCGATTACAGCGCTCGGATAGCCCGCCAGCGCGGCGGAGTGCCGGGAATTCGATTCATTTGACAGCGAAAATGAGGGCACAATGGCCGGCAAGGACATGATTAACGCTTTCCTTGGCGCCGGAGCCGTCTTTGAAGGGCAGCTCCAGTTCAAGGGCATGGTGCGCATAGACTGTTCGTTCACGGGTGTCATTCATTCCGAAGGCACCCTTATTCTGGGCGAGAAGGCCCGCGTGGAAGGTGACATCAACGTGGCGCATCTGGTCTCCAACGGGACCATCGTCGGCAATGTCGCGGCCAAGGGCAAAGTGACGCTGCAAAAGAATTCCCGGTTGCTGGGCAATCTGGTCACGCCGTTTCTGGATGTGGAAGAAGGAGCGCTCCTGGAGGGACAGGTGCTCATGAAGCGTGAAAACGCCAATGAATCCAATATCCCGGCGCCTTATTTCGATTCCGGCTCCACGGGTGAGCTGCCTCCCCAGGAAGAGGAATCCGGCAGCGGCAAGAAAAAGGGCTGGTTCAAGCGGTAGTCTGGCGCGTATTTCATGGAACGCATCTATCGATACGCCAAGACGGTGTTCGACCCGGTTGAGCATTTTTGGGAACATCCGAACACCCAGCGCGCCGTGGCGGGCGGCATTGTCTTCATTTTTCTGGCGTCCCTGCTGGGCATTGAACTCAAGCGCCAGGGATTCCTGCCGGAGCCCCTCGCCTCGGCCACGCCGACCAGCCATTATTACGCCGTCAATGTGGCCTTTACCTTTCTGCTCATTCTGGAAGTGCTCAGCTTCATCTTCGTGCTGCCGTCCTCGGTGTCTCAGGCCCTGGGCAAGCAGCTGGAATTGCTCTCGCTGATCCTGCTGCGCAATTCCTTCAAGCATCTCATCCACCTGCCCGAGCCCATCGATCTCTCTGCCGGGGTGGAGCCGTTGTACCCCATCCTTTCCGACGGCGTTGGGGCCTTGATTATTTTTTATCTCATCGGCGTGTATTACCGCGCCATCAAGACCACGCCAGCCATCTCCTGCGCCATGGACCGCTACCGGTTTTCCAGCGTCAAAAAGGGCTTGGCCCTGTGTCTGCTGGTGGCCTTCTGCTTTCTGGGCGCGCGCTACCTGTACCTGAAAGCCACGGGACAGCATCCCCAGGATTTCTTTGAAACCGTGTATACGGTGTTGATCTTCTCGGATATTCTCATTGTGTTTCTTTCCCACCGTTTTGTGCCGTGTTTTCACGCCGTGTTCCGCAATTCGGGCTACGCCATTGCCACGCTGTTGATGCGCATGAGCCTGACAGCGCCCATTTATTACGATGTGGGCATCGGCGTGTTTTCCGCGCTGCTGGCCCTGGGCATCACCAAGGCCTACAACAGCTGGACCCCACCGCCGCCCGAGCGCGCTCCGGATCCGCCCGAGCTGCATGCAGCCCTGCAAGGCCATCTGGCCTGCGACGGTGACTGAGCCCGGGCCGGATTGGCCAATTCCGGATACATTCCGGACCGGCTGGCGACGTACCACCAAGAAAATCGGGGGCGCTCCGGATGGAGCGCCCCCGTTGTTTCCTGGCAGGGATGGCAGACCCTAATAGTAGCGCCATTCGCCCGGCGATTCGCGCAGGTACAGGTCAAAATCTTCCGAAATGCCGATCTTGACCTCATCTTCAAGCGTCTCAAAGATGACGCTTTTCTCCGGATCGAAGCCTACATCCAGGGCCAGGTTGTGCAGATGGGCCAGAATGCCGTCAACCTTGTTTCTGACGATCGGGTCGGTCTGGTACTGTTTCCGAGGGACCCGGGTGGTGGCGATGTAATACATGGCACCCTCCTTTCCGGGACCGCTCCTTAAGAAGCCTTGTCAGCACAGCGTGTTACTGCCATTTAAGCAGGATACCCTGTGGAACCCGGGCAGCTGCATCTGGGCACTCGGGAATGCGGTCTCTTGACGGACATATAATCATCCTGTTCCAGTATGCAACTGCCGCAAAAATCCGGGAGGCACGGGCGAGTGCCTCCTGGCTCGTGAGTCGGCTCAGGAACCGGCTCAGGAACCGGCTGGCGCAGGGGCAGGATTGGCCCGGCAGTAGCGCGAGCAGACGCTGTAGGCGTTGTCCAGCACGTACTGGCAGCCGTTGAAGATGTAGCGTGGTGAGAGCTGGGCGCGCAAGGCGCTGCACTGCCGGATACATTGGTCCTGCCCGGGATAGCCGGCAGAGAGCATGTCGGAAAAGGCGACGCAGATGGCGTCCTGGTCACCGGGGCCACACTGATTGTTGTTGATGCCGCTGCTCGCCGGCCCGTCGAACATATTGCAACGGTGACGGAAGGTGGACAGGCTCATCTGGGGCGAGCCGCCCATCGCAAGCAGGGAAGAATCGTCGGCAGCTCCCGGCGCGGCGGTTTGCGCGGACACGGGCGGCAGGGCGGCGCAGAGCAACAGCGCGGCAGCAAGTAAGCCAGACCGCACCAGAGAACGCAGGCCAAAGGGCAGGGCGAGGAATCGCATGGGCAACCTCCCGGCAAGGGTGGCGAGACGGACAGTCATCCTGGCCCATCTATGCGCATTCACCCGCTTGTGGCAAGTCCGGCGCGCGGCCGTCCCTTACTCCCCACACGCCCGTTTGCATTGCAGATGCGCGTAGTCCAGCCAGGGGAGGCAGTCCGCGCTGCTGGCGGTGGCCTGGAGCAGCCGCTGGCGGGTTTCCTGGCGGCGCTGGCGGCAATCGGCCGAGCAATCCTGCCGGGCGGCCGCGGTGGTCTGCATGTGGCGGCACAGGGCTTCCACGGCGCTGCGGGGGCACACCGCGCCAGAGGTCCACAGGGCCGGGCCGGAGTAGCTCAGGCAGCGCTCCAGCTGCAGGGCGCGGTCCCCGGCGGTGACAGGTCCGCCCGCGTGCAGCGGGGGGGGCGTCCAGAGCAGGCAGCTTGCAGAAAGGAGCAGGCATGCCAAAGCCAGCAGGCAGACGCGGCTCATTGGCGGGGCTCCTCGGGACGGGCAATGCTGTCAGGCTGGGTGGAATGATCCGACCGGGCCAGGATGGCCTTGGCTGCCAGAATGCCCGTGGCTGCGGCCGCGACGATGTTGCCGGCCACGCCGGGCCCGTCTCCAGCCACGTACAGGCCGGGAATGCTGGTCATGAGGTGTTTGTCCGTCTCCACCTGATTGGCGAAGAACTTGATCTCCGGCGCGTAGAGCAGGGTCTCTTCGTTGGAGACGCCGGGAGCGACGAGGTTCAGGCGCTCCAGTCCCTCCACAAGGTTTTCCAGGATGCGGTCGGGCAGGGCCATGGCCAGGTCGCCGCAGACGACGTTGGTCATGGTCGGTTCGATGGAGCTTTTCATGATCCGGTTCCAGGTCGAGCGCCGGCCGCGTTTCAGGTCGCCAAAACGCTGCAGGATGGGCTTGCCGCCGCCGATGAGGGTGGCCAGCCGGCCAATGGCCTCGCCGTAGGTCTGGTTGTCGGACACGGGTTCCGTGAGCACCACCTTGGAGAGGAAGGCGAAGTTGGTGTTGTCGGACTTGCGGTCGCGGTAGGCATGGCCATTGACGCAGACGAAGTCCTGGTAGTTTTCCAGGGAGACGAAGCCCTCGCGGTTGGTGCAGAAGGTGCGGGTGGAGTCGTCGTATTTGCTGGTCTGGATGAAGAAGGTCGGATCATAAATGATATCAGTGATATCAGAATAAATGTCCTTGTGCACCTCCACGCGCACGCCCACCTCGATCCCGCGCTGGGAACAGCTGAGCTGATGCCTCGCGGCCAGGCGGGAGCACC
Source organism: Megalodesulfovibrio paquesii (assembly GCF_054653055.1). NCBI lineage: Bacteria > Pseudomonadati > Thermodesulfobacteriota > Desulfovibrionia > Desulfovibrionales > Desulfovibrionaceae > Megalodesulfovibrio > Megalodesulfovibrio paquesii. Next base: position 181,384 of record NZ_BAAIGQ010000005.1, read on the forward strand.
AGTCTGCGCCCAGGCGGCCAGGGGCCAGAATGAGCTGGCGGGTCTTGTATTCGGCCTTGTCGGTGATCAGCCCGGTGATGCGGCCGTTCTCGATGACGATGTCCCTGGCTTCTTCCCTGGTGTGGAACTCCACGCCCTTGTCCCGCAAATGGGCGGACATGGTGGCGATGTGGTGGGGGAGCTTGTCGCTGCCCAGGTGCTTTTGCTTGATGAGCAGCAGGTCCACGCCGTGCTTTTTGGCTGTTTTGCGGATTTCCTTGGCCGCCTCCCAGTTGGTGGGGTAGACGGGCCCGTCCATGCCAAAGCGGTTGAAGACCAGTTCCGTCTCGTCGATGAGGGCCTGGGCCTGGGAAAGGGGCAGGAACTGGGTGAGGTCCGACTTGCCCAGCTTATGGATATAATTGAGCTTGCCATCAGAGAACAGGCCTGCGCCGCCCACGCCGGCCAGGATGTGGCAGGGCGAGCATTTGCGGCAGGCGCCCTCCTTCTTGATGGGGCAATTGCGTTTGTGGATGTCATACCCCTTGTCCAGGAGCAGGATCTTCAGATCGGAATACTCGCACAGCTGGTAGGCGGCGAAGAGGCCGGCCGGCCCTGCGCCGACGATGATAACGTCCCAGATGGTGTTCACGGCTGTCTCCAGGCACGGAAAGCGGTTCGCGAAAAAGGGCAGTTTTGCATAGCGGAAGAATGCACGGGATGCAATGGCGAGTTGCAGTCCGCTGGCACAGGCAGTCGCTTTACTTCGGGCTGGGGGCGGGGTAGTGGTCGATTCTTTTCCTGCTCCAAGGAGTCCTCCATGCCCACCGCGCCGCGGCCGGCCGCGCCCTCTTCGCATCTTGCCGCCATCCTGGCCCTGAGCCTGGCCATGGTGCTCTGGGGGTCGAGCTTCATCGCCATGAAGGTGGCCGTGGGCACGTTTCATCCGCTCCTGGTGATCTTCTGCCGCATGCTGCTGGCCACGCTGCTGTTTGCGCTCTTTGCCCGGCGGTTCATGCGGGCGGAATACCGCGCCGGGGATTGGAAACCCATGCTGCTCATGGGCCTGTGCGAACCGGGGCTCTATTTTGTGTTTGAAGCCTATGCCCTCAAACACACCTCCGCCGCCCAGGCCGGGATGGTCACGGCCATGCTGCCGGTGATGGTGGCCGGCGCGGCGGCGGCCTGGCTGGGCGAGCGGCCCTCCCCGCGCATCTGGGCCGGGTTCATCCTGGCTGTGTGCGGGGTGGTGTGGTTGTCATTGGCGTCCACGGTACAGGAGGCCGCGCCGAATCCCATGCTCGGCAACTTCCTGGAGTTCCTGGCCATGGTTTGCGCCACGGGCTATATGCTGCTGCTCAAGAAGCTCTCGGCGCGCTACTCGCCCTGGTTGCTGACGGCCATTCAGGCTGCCGTGGGCACGCTCTTTTATCTGCCGACCCTGCCCTTTGTGGACTGGCCGCAGCACCTGGAATTGTTGCCGACGCTCTCGGTGCTGTATCTTGGTTCCATCGTGACCATCGGGGCCTACGGCTGCTACAACTTCGGCATGAGCCGGCTGCCGGCCAGCCAGGCCTCGGCGTTTGTGAATGCCATCCCGGCGGTCTCGCTGCTCCTGGCCTGGCTGCTGCTGGGGGAGCGGCTGAGCCTGCAGCAGCTGGTGGCCTGCGGGGTGGTTTTTGGCGGGGTGATCCTCAGCCAGGGCACGGTGCGGCAGAAAGGCTGAGCAATGCAACAACGCATTCTGCCGCGCGCATGGGCAGGAAGGCAGGGGGGACATCTTTTTTGGAAAGATATCCCCCCGAATTGTTTTAAATACCGTGTAGATCCTGATGCCGGCGGCGCAGGTGCTCCAGCAGGTACTGCGGGGACGGCTCGCTGCCAGTGGCCTGGCGGACAAGTTCCCGCGGCATGTAAAGCATGCCATGGCGATGAACGCGATCCTGGAGCCAGTTGCGCAGGGGGGAGAACTCGCCGGCAGCCATGCGGGCATCCATGGCGTGCTCGCCGCCCAGTTCATCACTGGCCGCGGCGTACAGCTGGGCGGCGTACATGGTGCCCAGGGCGTAGGTGGGGAAGTAGCCGATGGCCCCGGCGGGCCAGTGCATGTCCTGCATGACGCCGTTTTTGTGACTGTCCGGGCGGATGCCCAGGAGTTCCTCCATGCCGGCATCCCAGGCCTCGGGCAGGTCGCGAACCTCCAGCCGGCCGTCCATGAGGGCGGTTTCCAGGCGGAAACGCAGGATGACGTGCAGGCAATAGGTGACTTCGTCGGCCTCGGTGCGGATCAGGCTGGGGGAGACGGCATTGACCGCCCGCCAGAGTTTGTCCGGGCTGAGATGCTCCAGGTTGGGCAGGAAGCTCCTGGCCTGGGGGGCGAGCCAGCGGCAGAAACCCAGGCTGCGGCCGACCATGTTTTCCCAGAGTCTGGACTGGGATTCGTGCACGCCCAGGGAAATGTAGCTCCCCATGGGGGTTCCCCAGAACGCTTCCGGCAGGCCGATCATGTACAGGGAATGCCCGGCCTCGTGCAGGACGCCGTAGAGGGATTCCAGGAAATTCGTCTCGCAATGGCGGGTGGTGATGCGGTGGTCCCGCGGGCCCGGGGCGCAGGAGAAGGGATGGGCAGAAATGTCCAGTCGGCCGGCATCAAAGGAAAAGCCCACCGCTTCACAGACCAGGCGGTTCAGTTCATGCTGGGCCGGGACAGGATAGTGCCCGTTCAGGGAGCCGGGTTCGGCGCGGCGAGGGCTGCCCAGGATGGCGTCCAGAATCGGCCGGAGGCCTGCGGCCAGCTCATCAAAAAACGGGGCGAGCCGCGCGGCGGTTTCCCCGGGTTCAAATTCGTCCAGGAGAACGTCGTAGGCGGTCTGCCCTGGGCCGGCCAGGCAGGCGGCCTGTTCCTTTTTCAGACGGATCACCTCTTCCAGCAGCGGGGCCAGGGCGGCCCAGTTGCTGGTGGGGCGGGCGTCCTGCCAAGTCATTTCCGCCTTGGTGGTAGCGATGATCAGGGCGCGGGAGAGTGCTTCGGGCACGTTGACGGCGCGGTCAAATTCCCTGCGCCAGTGAAACACGGCAGCGGCGTATTCCGGGGGCAGGCCGTCGGTGGCTTCGAGCGCGGCCAGGCGTTCACCTCGGGCCGGGTCCTGGTGCCGGGCCTGGATGAGGGCCACCAGGGCGGCCAGCTGTTCGGCGCGCCAGTCGTGGCCAGCCGGGGCCAGCATGGTGCGCTGGTCCCAGGCCAGGAGTTCCAGGGCGGTGGAGAATCGGGCGGTTTCCCGGCTGTGCTCAAAGAGCCACTGCAGGGAACTGGCGGTATCTGCGGGCATGGGGTCTCGCTTTCTTTGGTATGTGATGATGGCGGACTGTAGCAGCGGTGCCGCGTCGGGGCAACCATATCGCGGGTGCGGTATTCTGGCGGCGTGTTGGGCAGGCCGCACGTCAACCTGCTGTAATTCCCCCGCTTGCTCTATTGGTGCCAATCCAGTAGGATGCCGCATTTCCATCCTGCTTCCCAAGGATCATCCCACCGTGTGCGGCATCGCCGGTTTTCTCCTGCTCGACAACGCCCCTCCCGTCACGGACACGCAGGCCCGCGAGGTGCTGGACGCCATGGCCGCCGCCATCGCCCATCGCGGTCCGGATGGCCGGGGGCATCATGTGGGCCTGCCCGCGGCCTTTGCCCATTGCCGGCTGGCCATCATTGACCTTTCCACCGGCGCCCAGCCCATGGCTTCCGAAGACGGCGCCGTGGTGATCACCTTTAACGGCGAGATCTACAACTACCGCGAGATCCGCGCCGAACTGGAGGCCCGGGGCCGGCGGTTCAAGACCCGTTCGGATACGGAAGTCCTGCTGCAGGCCTATCAGGAGTGGGGCGCCGCCTGCCTGGACCGGCTGGAAGGCATGTTCGCCTTTGCCCTTTGGGACGCGGAGCGCCGGGCGCTCTTTGCCGCACGGGACCGCTTCGGCAAAAAGCCGTTTTTCTACACCATCCAGCAGGGCGTCTTCCTTTTTGCGTCGGAGTTGTCGGGCCTGGAGGCCGCGGCGGCCCGGCTGGGCGCGGCATGCTCCATCCAGTTCTCCATCCGGGCTTCCACCCTGGCCCGGTTCCTGGCCTATGAATACGTGCCCACGCCCGAGAGCATCTATGCCGAGGCCCGCAAGCTCCCGCCGGCCCATTTTCTGGAGATGCACCAGGACGGCACGCTGCTGGTGGAGCGGTACTGGGAAACGCCCATGCCCCGGCCCGAGGGGGCCAAAGGCTTTGGCCGGGCGGACGAACCGGCCCTGTGCGAGGAACTGCGCCGGTTGTTGCGCCAGGCCGTGCAGCGCCGCCTGGTGGCCGATGTGCCCGTGGGGGTGTTCCTCTCCGGCGGGGTGGATTCGTCCTCCGTGGCGGCCATGGCCGGGCAGCTGGCGCCGGGCATCAAGACCTTTTCCATCGGCTTTACCGAGGCCAGCTACGACGAATCGGCCTACGCCGGCCGCATCGCCGCGCAGGTGGGCACGGACCATCAGCTGGAAATGCTCTCGGCCGAAACCTGCGCCGACCTCCTGCCTCAGGTGGTGGCCGGCTTTGACGAGCCCATGGCCGATCCGTCCATTGTGCCCACCTATCTGCTCTCCCAGATCACCCGGCGGCAGGTCACCGTGGCTCTGGGGGGCGACGGGCCGGATGAGCTGCTGGCGGGGTATGAGTATTTTCCTGGTTTCAAGGCCACACAGCTCTGGGAGCGGCTGCCGCGCGGGCTCAGGCGGGCGGCCGTGGCGGCCAGCCGGTTCCTGCCCGGCTCGGCCGGGTACGTGAACCCCCGCCACGTGGCCCAGACCTTCCTGGCTGCTGCCGAGGCCCCGGCCTGGCTGCGCACCCAGCGCATGCTCACGGCCCTCACCCCCGAGGCCCAGCGCGCCTTGTGGGTCAAGCCGCATGATTTTCTGGAGCGCGAGCGGCTCTTCGCCCCCACCAAAGCCATCTGGGAGGCCCTGCCGGACTGGCCACCCATGGCCAGGGTTTTTCATCTCTTCGCCCGGCAGTACATGCTGGACTACATTCTGGTGAAGGTGGACCGCTGCACCATGCTGCATGGCCTGGAGGCCCGGGCGCCGTTTCTGGATCGGGATCTGGCGGAGTTCTGCTTCCGCCTGCCCGTGTCCTTCAAGCTGCGCGGGGCCACGCGCAAGTACCTGCTCAAGCAGGCCATGGCCGGCATGCTGCCCCATGATATCCTGCACCGTCCCAAGCGCGGGTTTTTGATTCCCACGGCCGCCTGGCTGCGGGGCCGGCTGCGACCGCTTCTGGAGGAACTCCTGCACGAACGCCGGTTGCGCGAACAGGGGATCTTCGACCCGGCGGACGTTCGCCTGTTGCTGGACGAGCATGTCTCTGGTCGCAAGGATCATCGCAAGGGCCTCTGGACCCTGTTGGTATTGCAACTCTGGCTGGCCGGAAAACCCGGTATTCGCATCCAGGCGGATGCCTGACCCGGTGACGAGGTTGGCTCTCGCGCGCCCCCGCCGCCCCAAGCAATCGAGAGGACGCCGCCCATGACCGTTCCTTCGGAACCCCAAGCCGGCACCCAGGCCGGCTCCCAGGCCAGCCCTGGCGGACGCCAGGACCTTGATCTGTTGAACATGCCACTGGACGGGATTGTCCATTACTGGGTCTCCCTGCACAAGAGCCTGGAGCCGCACCGGAAACTGAGGAACGGCCAACGCCAGCTGCAGGAGGAAAGCCAGCTGACCGCGGAGCCGCTCTCGCGCTTTCTGCTGGAGCTGCTCATGAGCGAGCTGGAAACGCCGGACCTGCGCCGCCTGGGGCAGGCCAGGGTGGAACTGCTCCTGGACGCCGCTGCCCGCCGCCTGCAGCTCATGCGCGTGGCCCTGCTGGACATGGTGACGGCCGAGAATCCGCGCAAGACCGTGGCCAAGATGTCTGCCCAGTATCCTGTGGTCCCCATTGAGGAAGAGAAGGCCTTTTCCCTGGCCCAGCAGCTGGTGGCCCTGGCCGGCACGCCCAACTGGGAGGCCAAGGCCCACTATTTTTCCGTGGACCACCGCCAAAAGGACGACAAACTCATGGTGGCCCTGCTGTTCCACGTGGCCTGGTGCCGTCGGGAAGGCAAAATGGCCATGCGCCAGTTTTTGCCGCACCTGCATTCCATCTTTTTCCATCAGGGGCTGACCCTGGTGATCGACGGGTTTGATGGCCCCTTCCTGCGCAAGCGGCTCAAGGTGCATCAGGCGGCCATCATGGCCGATGCCCGCCGCAAGGCTGCCTGCTCCCTGGAACTGGCCTGCGCCATCAAGCAGCGCCTGCCCCACGAGCAGGCCCAGTCCATCGCCCGCACCTGGCTTCTGTAGCCAACCGACAGGAAAACGCGGACCCCGGGCCGCGTTTTTTGCCAGCATGCTGTTGACAACGATTTTCAATTTCAGATAAGGCCCGGACAGAACGTTTCACCCCTTTGAGGAGGTTCCGATGTCCAAGGCCCTGATCGTGTACGGTTCCACCACTGGCAACACCGAAAGCGTGGCGGAAGCCATCGCCAAAACCTTGAACGCAAACGGCGTGCAGGCCGAGGTCAAAAGTGCGGCCGACGTCCAGCCTTCCGGCCTGGCCGAGGGGTACGACGTGCTGCTCTTTGGGTGCTCCACTTGGGGCGATGACGAAGTCGAGCTGCAGGAGGATTTCATCCCCCTGTATGAAGATCTGGAAAGCGCAGGGCTCAAGGGCAAGAAGGTCGGCGTCTTTGGCTGCGGCGACTCTTCGTACACCTATTTCTGCGGCGCCGTGGACGCCATTGAGCAGAAAGCCGCGGAGCTGGGCGCGAACATCATCGTCGGCAATCTGAAAATCGACGGCGAGCCCGACTCGGGTGACGCCGAAAACTGGGCCCGCGACGTGCTGGCCGCAATGCAGTAACCACGATTGCGCCGGGCAGGGGAAGCCCGTGGCGCGGGCTTCCCCTGCCCGGCCTGCGTGGTTCGGGAAGTTGCGGGAGGCTGTCTTTCTACCGAGAAGACAGCCCCCCGCGTTCGTTATTGCGGCGTCTATCGGCCCTGGCAGCTGGCGGTCAGCATGCCGCCCAGGAGCAGGGGCTGGGGCAGGCCTGGGGCCGGGGCGGTTTCGGGCTGGTCGGCCTTGATGGAGAATTCCACTGTTGCCGGGGGCAGCACTCCGGAGGCGCCAGGGGAGCCCAGCCCGGCCAGCACCGTGTCCCCGCGAAAACAGACCGTCAGGGGCAGGGTGATCCACTCCTCGTTTTCCGAACACAGGGAGAGCTGGCGCGAGGGGGCGATGTGCTTTTCCGAGCCGGCGGTGGCGCGGAGCATGTGGCTGGCGGTGGTCAGGCGTTCCAGGCGGCCATCGGGTGCAAAGGCCAGGGAATTCACATCCCCGCTCACTCCCTCGGGATCCGGATCAAACACCGTGACCGGGCCAAGGGGAGAGAGAATCTCCACGGGCCGGGCCGGTTCCAGGGAGGCCAGGGCGCCGTTTTCGTGAAAGGCCAGACCGATGCGCGCGGGGATGGGCCCCACGGGCGTGGGCCAGCGCACGGTTTCCTCCGTCCAGAGAGAAACGCTTTGCAGCGCCCCGGAGGGGAAGAATAGCAGGCTGATGCAGCGGGCTTCCAGCACGCGGCGGCCGGCGTCCAGGACATTGGGATCTGGCGGCAGATCCAGACGCAACACCGGGGCCAGGGCCTTTTCGTCCTGCCAGGAACGGTAGGCGCTCAGCTTGCCATCCTGGGGGAAGAGCCGGCGCAGGCTGCCATCGGGATGAAAGAGCAGCCGCTCGGCCGGGAGAAGGCCCAGTGAGGTGGCCACAGGCGTTTGCGCTTCCAGGGAAAGGGCCTTGAGCACGCCGTTAGGATACAGCTCGATGGCCGGCCGCGGCGGGCGACGGGTTTCGGGGTCTCCGGAATCGTCGGAAAAGCGCGGAACGAGCTGGCCAAGCGGGGTGTCCAGGGATTGGCAGTCATCCAGGCGCAGCAGGCGGGGGGTGCCGTCAGGATGGCGGCCTTCCACGCGAACAGGGGACAGCTGCAGGGGCGGCGTGCCGCGCCCCAGGGAAACAGTGGCGGAGTGGTGTGTCATGGTATTGTATCTGAAGCGGCTTGCGGTGGGGGGCTGCAGCACGGCAGGGCAGGAGGAGAGGCGCACGGCGGGCGATCAGATATCGTCACGATGCAGGACGTCCTTGAGGAGATCCCGAAAATCCTCCACCACCTTGTCCGTGGGGGCGTATTCATACACGGTCATGCCGTAGGCCGGCGCTTCGGCCAGGCGTGGCGAATGCCGGATGGGCGTGCAGAGGTACTTGCCGTAAAATTTTTCCAGGCTTTCCAGAATGGCCTGGGAGTTCTTGTTGGGCTTGGCCAGGAACATGGGCAGCAGGTACTTGAGGACCACGCCCTGATTGTGTTTGCGCAGGGCGGCAAAATTGCGCAGAAACTCCGCAAGGCCCTGAATGGACATGACTTCCAGGGAAACAGGGGCCAGGAGCTCCCGCGCATAGAAGAGCACGTTGACGGTCAGGGCGTCCCAGCTGGGGGAAGTGTCCAGGATGATGAACTGGAAGGCGCGTTCAATGGGCTTGAGAGCCTCGGCCAGGGTGGTTTCGCCGGCGTAGTCCTGGCGGGTGATGTGGCGTTTGATCTTGGCCAGGGACTTGCCGCCGCTGAGCAGCCAGAGGTTGTCCCGGGCCTTGAGCATGGCCTGATCCGGCGTGGTCTCGCCCAGGATGAGGTTGGTCAGCCCATCGTTCGGCTTGATGCCGAGCATGAAGGCGGCCTGGCCCTGGGTATCGCAATCGATGAGCAGGGTCTTGAAATTGTTGATGGCCAGCCCATGGGCCAGATGCACGGCGGTGGTGGTTTTCCCCACGCCACCCTTGGAGATCATCACGGCGATGGAGCGGGCGCTGCCCAGGGAGAACCGCTGGCCGCAACGCTTGCAGGGCAAGGTGGCCGGGCCCGGGGGGAGCTGCGAGGTATCCACCTGCTGCCGGGTGCGGCAGCTGGGGCAGATGATTTCCATCTCAGCCCTGCTTGCTCAGATGTTTGGTGATGAGCTTGAGCATGAGGCTCGATTCCCCCTTCATCTCGAACTCCCTGAGGGCGATACGCAGGGAGATGGCCACAATGTCCGACATGGACACCTGGCTCTTGTACTCGTCTGGCACCAGCTTTTTAATGTGGTGTTTTGCGGATTTGAGTCTGTTGTGCAGCTTTGGGGGGAAGTAGACCGTGGCCTTTTTCTTGTTGGCCGGCACTGCCAGGCGGAAGGAGCGGAACTGCTCTTCGGTATCGGGGTCGGTCAGTTCCAGCAGGATATTGCGGGCATACTGGCCAGGAGAGTCGTCCAGGTCACTCAGCCGGAAGGACCGGTACTGGGGTTTGCCCACTTCGCTTTTGTCCCGATACAGCAGCGGGGCCAGATCGTCAGCTTCCCCGGCCGAGGGGTCGGCAGCGGTGTCGGCGGTGGGGTCGCCGCCGCCCAACAGCTCGGCCAGGATATCGTATTTGGGAGAGCTATCGTGTTCCGTCATGGAGCCTGTCCTTGCTGCGCCAGTCTGCTTTACGGCGTGGGACTGGGCTGCGGTCGAAGCGGCGGCCGGACTCGAACCGGGGCGCTGTGGAGAAGACGTCGTGCCGGGCATGCTACCCCAGATGTAGGGAAAAGGCCAGCTTGCCGGCAGCCGTTTTGCCCTCAGGGTACCAAGAACGACACACTTTTTCGGCGCTGTCAAGTCGCTGCGAGGGGCAGGGCGGATCAGGCCGCTGCGGAAGCCGGCGCCCCTTCTGCCACCAGGGGCTGCCGGACCAGGGAATTGCCTTCCATTCCCTTGGCCTGTTTTTTGACCGTGGCTGTGCGGTTTGAGAGCAATTCCATGCTGAAACAGGCGTCCATGGGGCAATCGATGACGGCGATGGACAGGGAGGTCAGCGGGAACTGGCCCAGCTGGCCGTCCCGGCCCTTGCCAATGATGAAGCCGCGGGCAGCGTCTTCGGGGGAATAGAGTTCCCTGGAGCGCTGGGCATACTGGTGCATCACGTGGTCGCAGATGGCCTCCACCCGCTCGGGATGGCACATGATCAGGAAATCATCCCCGCCGATGTGGCCCAGAAAATCGTCCTCCGCGCCGTGGAGTTTGGCGCTCTCGCGCAGGAGCTCGGCCGTGAGCAGGATGATGCGGTCCCCGCGCTCGAAGCCGTAGACGTCGTTGTACACCTTGAAATTGTCCAGGTCGATGTAGGCCATGGCCGTGGGGACGCAATGCTTGAGGCGGCGTTCGATCTCGCGCTCGATGGAGACGTTGCCTGGCAGGCCGGAGAGGGGGTTGGCGCCCTTGGCCAGCTCCACCTGGGTCTGGGTCAGCTGGTCGAGCATGCGCTGCACCGAAACCACGCCCAGGAGCTTGCCTTTGTCCACCACAACGATGTCATCATACACCTTGGTGGATTCCCGGATCATGGCCAGGGCGGCCACGTCTTCCAGGGGCTGGTCACCCTCCACCACCAGGGGCGCGGGGTCCATGATCCGGGCTGCCTCCCGGTTGTAGTACAAGGACATGCCAAACTGGGTGGAGAGGTGGCGGTCGGTATTGTACTGCATGAGCAGGCCGCAGGGGCGGCCATCGCGGACCACCACCACACTGGTCTGGGCTGGTTTGTCGGCCAGCAATTCCTTGATTTCGCGGACGGTTTTGGACTCGCTCGTGGTCGGGCAGGGCAGAACCAGCTCGCGGATGGGGGTGGAGCATTTCCAGGACTGGCCGTCCTGCTGGGTAAAGCCGGTTTTTCGGGGAATGGCCACGCCGGGGGTGGCGGGCTTGTAGCCGGGCGCACCCAGGCAGTTGCCCTGGCCGGCATTCACGCCCATGGACACGAGGGAGCTCAGGGCCGTTTCGGTTTCAATACCCACGGCAATGGTCCGCGCCCCGATGCGCTGGGCCATGAAAAGCAGGGTTTCCACCATGCTGCGGTGGTAGGGGTTGGTATCGATGCCTTCCACCAGGGAAATATCGAACTTGATGAAATCCGGACGGATGAGGGTGATGTTGCGCAGGCTGGAGTCTCCGGAGCCCACGTCGTCTATGGCGATGGCGAATCCCTTGGCCCGGAAGCGTTCGATATCCCGGAAAAAGAGGTTCATGTCCTTGAAGCCCTGGCGTTCGGCGAACTCCAGGACGATGTTGTGGGGCTTGAGCCCGTAGGCTTCGATTTCCTCAAGCAGCAGGCCGGGCGTGAAGTTCGGGTCGGCGATCTCGTCGGAGTGGTTGTTCAGGAAGAGCCTCTGATTGGGGCCCACAGTTCCCAGGCCGGTGAGGGCTTTTTCCCGGCAGAGCTTTTCCAGCTTGAAGGTGGCGCCGGATTCCTTGGCCAGCTGGAAGAGCATCTGCGGCGAGGAGAAAAAGGTATTCTCCGGTCCGCGGGAAAAGGCCTCCCAGCCCATGACCTGGCCGGATTCGAAATCCACAATGGGTTGATACAGCGTGGCCACCTTGCCGCGTTCCAGAATGCACTGGAATTCCTTATGTAATGGCGGGGAGGCCACGTCCCTGGGCCGGGCCCCGAGCCGGCGGGCGTGGAGAAAGGCCCGCAGGAGCACGCCGTCCATATCCCCGGCCACGTTCTTGTCCACATAGGCATAGCCCACGTGAATGTCGCTGGCCGCGGCCACACGGGGAGGCAGCTTCATGGCCAGGCGCTCCCGGGACTGCATGCGGAACATGTGGGCCGCATTGGCCAGGCCAACGATATCCGGCGGAATGTCAAAGAAGAGCACAAAGGAGGAAAAGCCCACCCGGCCCGAGAACAGCAGCGCGGCCTGGGGCAGAAACCCCGGGAAAGCGGCCAGGGCGTCACGCTCCAGCAGATGCACCAGCTCCACGCCGATGTGCTCGTCCTCGGGGGTGGAGAGGGTGTAATAGTTGGCCACATCCACGGTAATGAGGCCAAGATTCCGCTGCCGGTACAGGTCATGCAGATGTCGCCAGTGTTCCGGGGCGATGAAGGCCTCCAGGGAGGCCGGCTTCTGGCCCGAGGGGATGTGCCCGCGGACATAGCGAAGACGGTTGCCGAAATACTTGGCGAGACGCATGGGGCAGCTCCTGTGCTGGCGGCGTGGCCAGATGTGTGGGCAGGCGGCCTGATATGACGGCCTGCCTGACAGCCTGTTTGGCAGCATGTGTGGCGGAAGGGACCAACCGTTGCTTGCCGAAACAAGGCCACGCTGTACCACAGAATGCCTTGGCGCAGGGGGGAGCAGGGTGTGACAAATCGATGAAGATTCGGCGACAGGAATTGTGCGGACACAGGAGGGGATCTCCCCAACGAGCAGACGGCCTCCGGTGCAACTCCAGGGGCCGCAGGAGGCGTCCGTCGGGGGGATGTATTCGTCGGCAGGGCCCGGACGTCTGCAGGGGCTACGCGTCCGGCAAGGCCTGGACGTCTGGCACCACGCGGGCAAAGCGGTCGGCCAGGGCCGCCAGGGCTGCGCGGTGCAGCACGGCAGCGGGAATGATCCCTGGACCCCCCTGGGCGGCTGGCAAAGGATCTGACAGAGGATCTGGAAGGTCGCGCGTGACACAGGCGGCAGCAGGGATGGCCGGCAGACCGCAGGGCAGGGCCAGATCCAGGGCCGCCCGCGCCGTGGCCGAGAGGCACATGTGCGTCATGCAGCCAGCCAGAATCCAGGCCTTGCGCCCGGTCTCCGCCAGGGCGGCGGCCAGGGGCGTGCCGGCAAAACTGTTGGGCAGCTTTTTCTCCAGAACCAGCTCACCCGGCGCGGGCTGCAGGCAGGCCACAATCTGCCCCCTGGGCGCACTGCGATCAAAAGGCCCGCCCGGCGCACCGGCATGGACCACGTGAATGATCGGCGCGCCCAGCTGGCGGGCCCGCAACAGCAACGCCCGTGCCTGCTCCAGCGCCGCGGCAATGCCCACCAGGGGCAGTGCGCCATCCACGTATTCCTGCTGATAATCCACCAGCACCACGGCGCTGTGGGCAATGCCGGCAGGAATGGGCGAGAGGCCGGCCATGGCCAGCAACGTGCTGGGAGAGCGGGGGGCGTCCGGCATGCAGTCAGTCCACAATCTGCAGGAGTTCCTTGGCCAGCTCCACAACCTCGTCGGGGTCGAAGGGCTTGGTCATGTAATCGTACGCGCCGATTTCCAGCCCCTTCTTCTTGTCCGCTTCCTGGCCCTTGGCCGTGAGCAGCACCACCACAGTATCCTTGAGCGCAGGATCGTTCTTCACGGCGGTGCAGACTTCATAGCCGTTCATCTTGGGCATCATGATGTCCAGAAACACCACCTGCGGCCGCTCGGAACGGATCAGGTCCAGGCCTGCCTCTCCATCGGCGGCAGTGAGGATTTCCACGGCAAATTCGTCTGCCAGATCTTCCAGTGCCTGTTCCTGCAGGGTGCGGATGTGCAGCTCGTCCTCGATGATGAGCAGCTTCTTGCCCATGCGCAGCTTCCTTTCTTGCTGCCGGCCGTCCTAGGGCGCCGTGGGCAATGCCACGAACCCGAGGCGGGTGGCCGGGTATTTGTCGGTGACGATCATGACGCCATGCAGGCCCAGTTCCGGTGCCTCCAGCCGCGCAATGCCTTCCCAGTTCGAGGGCAGGAGCCCCCTGGCCAGTGGCAGATCCGGACCGTTTTTCTCTATGCCATTCTCCGAAAAACGCAAGGGCAGGAGGCGTTCCACGGTGGTGGCGTTGTTGGCGGGCTGTCCGGGTGTTTCGGAAGCCGGCCTGAGCAATGCCGCCTCGCCAGTCCAGAAAAAGTTCAGGCCATAGAAACCGCCATCCTCGTCGGGAGCGGTGACATCCGTGAACCGGTATTCCAGGGCAGGAAAGCCAATGCGCTCCTCCAGGACGAGTGCAGGCGAAAAAACCAGCACCTGCGCGCGGGGATTCACATTGCGGCCGTTGGCCTCGAAAAAGGCGTACACCTTGTGTTCGCGCACGAGGAGCGCCTCGAAGGCCATATTGCGCAGCTGGGCGGGCGGATCCAGCCGGACTTTGGAGACCGGGTCCATGATGATCCGGTTGGCGGCGCGGTCCACCTTGCCGCGAACCAGCCAGCCCACCATACGTTTTTGGTGCCGGGCCTCAATGGCCGCGTAAACGGTGTCGCCATCAAAGGCGATGGCCTCGTAGCCTTCGTAGCCCGGGATGCTCTTGGCAAGCCCGCCATCGGCAAAGCTCCACGGCACAGGGATGACCGGGGCCTGCAGGGCGCCATCCGGGGCCAGCCGTTCGAGCAGGGAGGATTTTTTGATGAAAAACAGCCCGCCGGCCCGCTCGGGATACTGGGGCAGGAGCACCAGCCGATCTTCCCACCAGCTGAGGCTGGAGAATTCCATGGAAGCGTCTGTCGCCGGCCCTTCCAGGTGAAAATCCTGCACAGGCAAGGGGGCGATGTCTGCCGCGTTGGTCACAACCGCCGTGCTGCACAGCAGCACCACTGTGCACAGGGCCGACAAAAGCGAAGGGCGAATGCTCATTCGCCAATGCTACCTGCTTTTGCCATGGCTGGCTAGGGCCTGCGGCCAAAAACGAGCTGCGGGAGAATCCTTATCGTAAGGATTCCCCCGCAGTGCAACAGCGCAGGCACGGTCAGCGTTATTTCTTCATGGTGATGGCGGTTTGCAGCAGGCTGTCCGTGGTGGTGACGATTTTGGAATTGGCCTGAAACCCGCGCTGTGTGGTGATCATGGTCACGAATTCCGTGGCCAGGTCCACGTTGGAGAGTTCCAGGGATTTGCCGGACACACTGCCGAAGTGGTCGTCTCCGGCATAGCCTTCCAGGATTTCCCCGGCAGCATCCCCGGCGGAATAAAGGTTGTTCCCCTCGCGCTGCAAGCCGTACTTGTTGGTGAAATCATACAAGGACAAGCGGTATAGGTCGGCGGTTTCTCCGTTGGAGTAGATGCCGTAGAGGGTGCCGTCCTCGGCAAAGCCCACGTTGGTGAGGGAGCCTTCGGGGTAGCCGTCCTGAGCCTGATAGTTGTTGTAGGACGATCCGGAGTAGGCGGTGGTGAAGGCGTCGTCACGCTCGTATTCAAAGGAGGAGAGCACGTTGCCGGCGGCGGCGTCGGCCAGGGTGGAAGTGCCATTCCAGGTGCCGGTGGTGCTGCTCAGGCCAAAGTCGATGCTCGTGGTCATGGTGGCGCCGTTCGAGAAGGTGGCCGTGACGCTGGGGCCGGAGCCGGCGCTCAGGGAGGCCAGGCTCCAGGAGGTGAGATCCGACGGATCCCCGGAGCCGGAATAGGTATAGGCTGTCTGCCCCACGAGCTGGCCGGAGGTGCTGAAGGTCATGGTGCCGGACATGAGAATGCCCGCGGAGGAGGTGCCGGCCAGGGAGGAGCCATCTTCCTCGGGTGGAATGGTGACGATGTAGCCGTAAATGCTTTCGCCGGTGCTCGCATCCTTGCCCACCTTGGAGTAGTACACAGTCAGGGTATGCTTTTCACCGGAGGAGTCGTAGACGGAGATGGAATCCGCGTGGGAGTACTGGGAGCTGGTGAGGGGTTCGTCGTCGGAGAGGCCATTGTAATCCGCCAGCATGGAGGCCAGGGTGGGGGCGCTGGCATCGTCAAGGAGGTCTCGATCCAGGTTGCTGTAGAGACTGATGGCGCTGGTGCTCCGGGCGGCCAGGGTGGGGATGGCCTCGGCGTCGGTCCAGAGGCGGATATCCGTGGTTACGTCGGAGACTGTGCCGTCGGCGTTGTACGCCTTGCCGCGCACGGCGTAGCCGTTGGTATCCACCAGATACCCATCCCGGTTGAAGACGAAATTGCCGGCCCGGGTGTAGTAGATGTCATTATTCACCTGGTCACGCACGGCAAAGAACCCCTGGCCGGCAATGGCGACATCCGTGGCCGAGTTGGTGGTTTCGAACGAGCCCTGGTTGAACATGGTCACCACGTCCTGCACCCCCACGCCGTGCCCGGTCTGCGGCACGCCCACGCTGGCGCTGGTGGTGGATGAGGCGAGATTGGAGCTGATCAGATCCGAATAGCGGATCTGCGCGTTCTTGAAGGCGGTGGTGTTGACGTTGGCGATGTTGTTCCCGGTGACCTTCATCCCGGCGGAGTAGGTCTTCATCCCGGTGGCGCCGATATACATTGAACTCATCATGTTGCAGGCTCCTTGGGCGGCAGTACCGTCGCAGGCCCGTCGAAGCGCGGGCGGGCAGAACTTGCCGATGTGGAGCAGTAAGCAGGGATCGTGCCGACGCGCATGCGGGAACACGTTGCCAGTTCCGGAAGACTGTTGTAAGGGAAGAGCGTACTGTAATAAAGGAGACGGACTATGTCGCAACGGCTGGTATCCACTGCGGTGGCGCTGGTGTTCACTCTGTTCCTTGCCGGGATGCCCGCTGCTGGACATGCGGCGGACAAATCCAAAGCTCAGGAAGACTACGCAAAACGCTTCTCGCCCATCACCAAGGACAAGGTCCGTATCCAGCCGTTTGATCCGGAATCCCAGCTCAAACGACAGAATGAGGCCATTCCAGACAAGATTGATCCCAGCAAAAGAAAGCTGGGTCACGTGAATTAACGCGGAGCGGCCAGAGCAATGTACTGTTGAGAATGGCCCGCACAAGAAGGGAGCCTATCTCCTTCCAAAACTTTTATCGTTTTAAAGAACCATAAAAAGTCTTTTGAAAGGGGGTTCGGGGGAAAACCTTTCTGAAGAAAGGTTTTCCCCCGGGAAATTGTATCACACTAAAAATACTCAGCCTTCGCGGGAGAAGGGGCGGCCCAGATCCCCCGGCGCGCCTGCCCGTTTGCGCAGGCCGGGTAGTGCGCCCGAGGTGGCCAGCACGGCAATGGTCAGCAGGTACGGCAGCATGCGCAAAAAGCTCGGGGAGATGTCCGGAATGCCGAAGAGCTGCCCGCTCACCTGGGCCTGAAACTGCAGGGCCGTCAACCCCCCGAACAGCAGGGCTCCAGCCGCCGCAGCCAGGGGCCGCCACCCGGAAAAAATGACCATGGCCACGGCGATCCAGCCCTGCCCGCCGGTCATGCCTTCCTTCCAGCCCGGCGTGTAGGCCAGACTCAGATAGGCTCCCCCCAGGCCGGCCAGCATGCCGCCGGCCACCACGCACCCGGCCCGGAGCCGCGCCACGGGCACGCCGGCTGCATCCGCTGCCGCGGCATCCTCGCCCACGGCCCGGATACGCAGGCCCAGCCGGGTGTGGAACAGCAGCCACCACAGGGCCACAGCCACCACCGCCGCCGCATACACCAGGGCGTTTTGGCGGAAGAACACGTCGCCCAGCACGGGAATGTCCGCCAGACCGGGCACGGGCAGCAGGCCCAGCCGCACCCCGCGCAGGCCCAGATAGCCCCGGCCCAGGAAGGTCGCCAGGCCGGTGCCCAGAAGTGTCAGGGCCAGGCCGCAGAGCACCTGATGCGCCCGGAGCCCGATGGTCAAGGCGGCGTGCAGCCCGGCGAGCAGGCCCCCGGCCGCCATGGCCGCACCGCAGGCCAGGAGGACGGATCTGGTTTCGTAGCCGACCACGAATCCAGCCAGCGCGCCGCAGAGCATCATGCCTTCAAGCCCGAGGTTGATCACCCCGCTGCGTTCGCACAGCACCTCGCCCCCGGCGGCCAGCATGACCGCGGCGGAAGATTTGACCGCAATCTGCCCAATGACCACGGCATCTTCAAGCATGACGCAGCCTCCAGCGTTGCAATGCGGCCGGGGTGATGCAGGACTCCGCAGCCAGGAAGGCCAGCAGGAGCATGGACTCAAGGACAATGCCGATGGAAGCCGGCAGGCCCAGACCGGACTGGAGCTGGTCCCCGCCCACGGCCAGAAAGGCCAGGGCCAGGGCCGCAGGCGGGACGCCCAGGGGATGACGACGGGCCAGACAGGCGGCCACGATGCCCTCGTATCCCAGTCCCACAGCCAGACCGTCCTGCAGCCGGCCGTGCAGGCCGCAGACCTCGCCCGCGCCGGCCAGCCCGGCCAGGGCGCCGGATCCCAGGAGCACCAGCACCAGCCGGCCGCGCGGGGCAAAGCCGGCATAGGCCGCGGCCAGGGGACCCAGGCCGGTCACCCGCACGCGGTAGCCCCAGCGGGTGCGGAACAGCAGCACCCAGGCTGCCAGCGGCAGCAGCAGCGCCAGGACAAACCCCGGATGCAGCCGCGAGGCTCCCAGCCGCGGCAACAGCGCAGCCGCGGGCAGCATGGCCGTGCCGGGAAAGCCCATGCCCGCCGGATCGCGCCAGGGGTCGTAATACAAATACTCCATGCACAGGATGGCCACGTAGTTCAGCAGCAGGGTGGTGAGGATTTCGCTGGTCCCGACCCGGGCCCGCAGCAGGGCAGGCCCAAGTGCCCACAGTGCGCCGCCGAGCATGCCCGCCAGCATGGCCGCGGGGGCCAGCAGCCAGGCCGGCGCGCCCGGCAGCAGAAAAAGCGCCGCGCCCGCCGCGCAGATTCCGCCAGCCACCAGCTGCCCTTCGGCGCCGATGTTCCAGAGCTGCATCTGCACCGCCCAGGCCACGGCCAGGCCGGTGAGCATCAGGGGGGTGGCCTTGACCAGCCATTCCGCCACGGCGTTCCAGGATCCGAAGGCTCCCTGCGCCATGTGCCCCCAGGCCTCCAGCGGTGATTGTCCGCACAGGGCAAAGACCACAGACCCCAGCGCCACGGTCACGGCCACGGCGGCGGCCAGGGAGAGCAGGCCGGCGAGCCGGCGTTCCTGACCGGTCATGCGCTGGCTCCGGCAGCGGCGTGTGCCCCGGCCATGAGCAGGCCGATGCGGTGCAGGCCTTCCTCGCCCTGTCGATTCTGCAAAGAAAGCACGTCCATGACCCGCCCGCGGAAGAACACGGCCACGCGGTCCGCCAGGGAGAGGGCTTCCTTGAGATCGCCGGTCACCAGAAGCACGCCGGCCTCGGCGCGGGCCTGGAGCAGGGCCTGCCAGACGGCACGGGTGGCCTGCACGTCCAGGCCCTGGGTGGGTTGTTCGACCAGCAAGAGCCGCGGATGCCGGCCCAGCTCCCGGCCAAGAATGAGCTTCTGCAGATTGCCGCCAGACAAAGAGCCGGCCAGGGCCTCGGGGGAAGGCGCGGCGATCTGCCGCTCGGCGATGAGCCGGGCCGTGGCCTTGCGGGCAGCCGGGCGGTTCAGCCAGCCAAGAAGTCGCAACAGTCCTGATTTGCGGATAAATTCGGTATCCCTGGTCAGCAGGCAGTTTTCCGTCAGCTGCAGGGGGGCCACGCTGCCCACGTGGTGCCGGTCTTCGGGAACATAGGCCAGTACATTGCGGGGCGGGCGATAGTCCCGGGCCGGACCGGCCATGCCGCACACGGCCACGCTCCCCGCACCAAACCGCTCCAGGCCGGCCAGACAGGCCGCCAGCCGCTCCTGCCCATTGCCGGCCACGCCGACCACAGCCAGGATCTCGCCGCGCCGCAGACGCAGGGAGACGTCGGCAAAGCCGTTGCCTGTGGCGTGCTCCAGCCGCAGGACCTCCTCGCCCAGGGGCGGGCGGGAGGAGTCGGCGGTGGATTCGTCGTCGTCGCCCAGGCCGGGAACGCTCAGGACCACCTCGCGACCAACCATCAGCCGGGCCAGCTCGCCACGATTGGTGACCTGGGAGGGCGCAATGCCCGTGGCCACCAGCCGGCCGCGGCGGAGCACGGAAATCTCGTCCGCATGGGCCAGGACTTCTTCAAGTTTGTGGGTGATGACGATGACCGCACGGCCTTCGGCTGCCAGGGCCTTGAGTGTGGCGAAGAGCCGTTCGCTTTCCGCCGGGGTCAGCACGGCCGTGGGTTCGTCGAGGATGAGCAGGCTGGCGTCGCGGGCCAGGAGCTTCAGGATTTCCACCCGTTGCCGCTCGCCCATGGACAGGTCCGCGATGCGGGCCTGGGGATCGACCTGGAGTCCGTAGCGGGCCGCAAGCTCGCGGGTCAGGGCCGCTGCGGCGGCCACAGACAGGCGCGGCAGTGAGAGGGCCAGATTTTCGGCCACGGTGAAAGGCGCCACGAGCATGAGCCGCTGGTACACCATGCCCACGCCCAGGGCGATGGCCTGGGCCGGGGAGGCAAAAGCCACGGGGCGGCCCTGGTGCAGGATGGTCCCTTTGTCCGGCCGGGTGCGGCCGGCCAGCATGGACATGAGCGTGGACTTGCCGGCGCCGTTCTCGCCCAGCAGGGCATGGATGCGGCCGGCGTGGATCTCCAGGGAAATGTGCTGATTGGCCAGGACCTTGCCAAAGCGTTTGGACAGGTCCCGCGTGGCGAAGAGCGGGGCGGCGGGGGTGGGCATACCGGGCACGGCAGGGTTTAGCGCAAGGGAACCGGTGGCGGGAGCACGGCCAGGGCATGCACAGGCGCGGGAAGGGCTACGGAGGGCGTGCCTTCCTGGGCGGCGCAGAAGACGCCAAGCAGGGGCGGCATGGGCTGGTCCAGCTGGCGCATGACTTCGTCCAGCAGATCGCACAACCCCAGGAGCGTGCCGCCGCTGGAGACAACGTCATCGAGAATCACCAACCCCTTGCTGGCGGTGGCCAGGAGCCGCATGTCCCGCTCATACATGGCCAGGAACTTGCCGCCAGAGGTCACGGATTCCACGGCCATCTGAATCACCGGCCGCACGCCGGCTTCCATGTGCGGCTTGATGCGGTTGTAGGCCACGGCCATTTCGTCCACCCCCAGGGCCTCGGCCGTGGTCTGGGCCAGCTGCAGGGCCTTTTCCACCACGCAGACGAAGACAACGCCGTCCAGAGCACCCACCTCGGTCCGGATTCTGTCGGCCATGAGCCGGCCGAGGTCGCGGTTCAGGCGAATCTGCCCCACGAGGTTCAGCGAGGCGATACGCACGCCGGCCTTGCCGCCAACCACCACCTGAGGCAGCTCCACGGCATAGCCAAGTCCGGGCACTTCCAGCCTGTATTTTTCGCCGGTCTCCCGACTGTGCAGCACGTCCATGGATGCCTCGTTTCCCGTGTTATCCTGTCCAATGGGGGCGCGGGGGAACTGGGTTCCCCCGCTTCATCCGCTTGTCTCTCTTACTTCGGGATGCTGCCGGCCACGCCCTTGACCAGCCAGTCCATGGTCAGGAGTTCCTTGTCCGTGGCGACCTTGCCGGCGGGGATGCGCTCCACGCCTTCGGTGTCCACCAGGGGGCCGGCGAAGATGGTGTCCTCGCCCTTTTGGAGCCTGGCCATTTCGGCCAGGACCTTGTCCTGCACGTCTTTGGGCACGCTGGCGTGGAAGGCGGAAAGCTTGATATCCCCTTCCTTGAAGCCGCCGAAGTACTCCTCGGCCTTCCAGGTACCGTCCAGCACCTGCTGCACCTTTTTCACGTAGATGGGCCCCCAGTTCCAGAGGGTGGAGACCAGGGCGCAATCCACGCCGGACTCGGCAACATCGGCGCCGTAGCCGATGGCGGGCACGCCGGCGGCACAGGCCGCGGCGGCGCTGTCCGGGGTGTCGGCCATCTGACGGATGAGGTCGTGCTTTTTGGCCACCAGGGTTTCGGCCAGGGTGGTTTCATTGATGGGATCGCGCCAGGACTTGAGCCAGGCCACGGTCACGGGCGTGGCCGGGGGCGTCTCGCCGCGTTCCTTCAGGCCCTTGAGGAGGCCGATGGTAAAGGCGTTGATGCCGCGGATGGGTTCGGGGATGGGCTGGGTGGCCACGGTGCCGACGTTCTTGTAGCCCATCAGGCCGGCCATGTAGCCGGCGAGGTATTCTGCCTGCTCCATGCGAGCGAAATAGTTGCCCATGTTCGGAGCGGTCTTGTAGCCGGAGCAGTGTTCGAACACGGTATTGGGAAAGTCCTTGGCCACATTCAGGGCCGGGTCCATGTGCCCGAAGGTGGTGGCGAAGATGATGTCGTAGCCTTCTTCGGCATACTTGCGGATGACGCGTTCGGCGTCGGCCGGGGAGAAGAGCTTTTCGGTGTAGGCAATTTCCACCTTGTCGCCCATCACCTGTTTCATTTCCTCAATGCCCTTGTAATGCGCGGTGGTCCAGCCCTGGTCGTTGATGGTGTCCAGGAGGGAAAAGGCCACGCGGATCTTGTCCTTTTTGGCCAGGTTGGGCTGGGCCTGGGCCGTGGTCGCGGCGAGGCACAGGCACAGTGCGGCGAGAACGGCAAGACGGCGAAGAGAGGCCATGGGCTGCTCCTTGGTGTGAAAAAACGGACAATGACGGACCGCGCCGTTGTCGCGGTCCGTCACGCAATTGTCAAGCACCGTCCGGAAACGGGGAACTACAGGGCCTTGGCCGCAGCCAGGGCGGCGGCGTAGTCCGGCTCCTGGGTCACTTCCTTGACCAGCTCATAGTACGTGATGATGCCTTCGGCATTCACCACCATGACCGCGCGGGCCAGCAGGCGCAGCTCCTTGATGAGCAGCCCGTAAGCCAGCCCCAGGGAGCCGTCGCGATGGTCGGAAAGGGTCTTGACCTGGGCAATGCCTGCCGCGGCACACCAGCGCTTCTGGGCAAAGGGCAGGTCCATGGACACGGTAAGCACGCTCACCTCGCCCAGGGCGCCGGCTTCCTGGTTGAAGCGGCGGGTTTCCATGTCGCAGACGGGGGTGTCCAGGGAGGGGACGGTGGAGAGGATGAACGGTTTGCCGGCATAGTCGGCCAGCGTCACGGGATTGAGGTCGTTGTCCAGCACGGTGAAGGCCGGGGCTTTCATGCCAACGGTCACGGGCGTGCCAACCAGGGTGAGGGGATTGCCAAGAAAGGTGACGCCGCCGGAAATCTCTTGCATGGGTCATGCTCCTGTTCGGATAAGGGAAAATAACGCCTTCGCCCGCAACGCGCCCAGGGAGGCCACAACGGGCCAACAGACGCCGGACGGGGAAGTTCCCGGAAGCATAGCCTGCGAAGAAAAATTTATCCAGTGCCCGATGCAAAAAACAGCACCGGACGGCGCTGCGTCAGGCGATATCCGCCTTGGACAGGACCATGATCAGCCTGCGGATGACGTCCACATCAAACCGGTCGCGCCGCTCCTTGAGCCAGCTCAGGGCCTCAAAGGGAGTCTTGGCCGGGCCCTCGGCCGTGGCGCGGGTGAGATTTTCGTAAACATTGCAGAGGGAAAGAATCTTCACGGGCAGGGGGATGTCCTCGCCGGTAATGCCGGAGGGGTAGCCCTGGCCATTTTCCATCTCGTGGTGGAACAGGATGCACTGGATGGTCAGCTGGTGCAGGGGCAGCGCGCCGGCCACTACCACGCCCAGGGTCGGGTGGCTGTTGGCCATGGCGGTTTCCTGAGGGGTGCGGTCCGCCGGGCGTTTGGCAAAGATGTACTGCGGCAGGCGGATCTTGCCGATATCATGGAAGATGGCGCCCAGACCCAGGCGGGTCAGGGTGTCATCGTCAAACTGTTCATAGGTCTGGGCCAGACTGAGGGTGAACACCATCACGCCAAGACTGTGATGGTATTCCGTGTACCCGCGGGCCACGTAGGCGGCAATGCTTTTGAGGGCTTCGGGATGCTTGAGAAAATCCGTGGTGGTCTGCACCAGGTTCTCCACGCGGGAGAAGCGCTTTTCCGCCAGGGAACGGGAAAGACGTTCCTGGTAGATGTCCTTCACCAGGCCGGCGGCGGACTGGCCCCAGAGCCGGGCGCGGTCTTCCTCGGGAATCCCGTCGTCATCCAGCAGTTTGGAAAGATTGCGATGGAGATAGTCCTCGTAAAACTTGCGCTCATGGGCATGAATATACAGCTTGTTGATGCCCAGAGCCGCCAGACGGTCTCGATGCGCAGGAGTGAACTGCTCGCCGCGCCGGCAGTACAAGAGCATGCGGTCCTGATGCCGCAGCATGACAGAAAAGCCGCCAGTGGTGGCGGGCAGAATGCAGTGCGGAGAGATCTCCACCACCGCAACTTCGTCGTATGGTTGGTCCTTCACGGTGCGAAACTGGGCAAGGTGCCGGGCTGCTGAGTGTACGTCTGCCATGATTCTACTCTATTGACCGGCATATCCCCAGGGGGCCATGGAGCCCGATGTGGAGCCTGGCACAGGGTTGGCGGTGTCGCAGCGGAGGTCCGTTGATGGGGGAAAGACCTCAGAGGCTCGGAATTTCCCACGCACGGTACAGCTTTGTTAAAGCGTTGCCAGACCTTGCCCCCTGCGTCAAGCACATCATGCCTTCCGGGGGCGGCCTGCAGGGTCAGACTGGCAGCAGCAAAAGCCGGCAGCGTCGTGCTCATGGTCCACCTGGCGTGTATGCAAAGGGTCAGGGTATGTCCCAATTATACACGGTGCCACCCGTCTAGGCAACGAGATGGTTGCCTTTTATTGTGATTTTTCTACTTGTTTGGAGCCTGAGGCATGAGCTCGTTAGGCAGGTTGTTCAGGAGATTCGGCAGCAGCGGGAGGTTGCGCTCCACAATTTCCAGCACCAGGAGAGCCGGTTTGTTGGCCTCGATATAATCCGGATCCAGGGCGGCGTAGGTGGCGGTTTCCACATACTCAAAGTCCTGGGCCAGATATTGGGGCAGGAATTTGGAAAAGGAGTCGCCGTACAGAATGGCCCGCGGACGCTGCCGGCCTTCGGCGGCAGCCGTGGCGTTCCGGTCCACCAGGGGAGCCAGGAACTCGTGGTACTCCGGCATTTCCTCGGTCATGATGATCATGTTCGCCAGATCACCACCCGGAGTGGTCGTGGATGTCATGTTGTAGTTGCCCAGTTCCAGGGGGGCCCAGCTTGCGCCCGTTTCAGTCTGCAGGCGGTCAACCACACGCTGGCGCAGATGTTCCATGGCGTGGAGCGCCCCCACATTGGTCCAGTGTGTATCAGTCTTAAAGTAAATGTACTCGTTCTTGCGGGCCTTGAGGGCAGCGGTGGGATCCACCACCAGGGCCGTGGTATGCCTGGAGAGGTATTCCAGGAATTGCGCCATGCGGTTCGGGCGATCCACCGGGACAATGCTGGGGGGCAATTGCTCGGGAAAAATCATGGCCTTGTTCGGCGCAATGAACAGGGCAAAGACAATCCCCCGTTCCCGGCACCAAGCGTCCCAGGCGTTCAGGCCGGCAGCGATGAGGGCCAGCTGCGGTTCCGTCAGCAGCGTGGTGCCACGGTAGGAGGAGATGGGATCCGCCGTGGGTTCGGCCAGGGTGAAAAACAGCCAGCCATCGCGACCAAACACCACCTTGTTGACCTGAATGGCGCCCAAAACACGATATTTGAGCAGCACATAGCTCTTGATCATGAGGTTGCGCAGGCCAAAGTGGTCGGCATACCAGCGGTCGAACTGTTTGGGGAACCGGGACAGCTCCTTCATGGTGGTGGGCATCCCCGGCGCCTCGGCCTTGAAGCGCTGCTCGAAATCGCCGGATTGCAGCTCCAGGCCGGTCAGCTGGGTCAGGCCCGGCACCAGCAGCACCAGACAAAACACCACCGCAAGCGCCCATTGCAGCGGGCGGGAGAAGGGGGAAAGGCAGGTGTCAGGACGCTGCGTCATATGCTAAAACCGGAAGTAAATGAACGGGTTGTACGTGGACACCGCCGTCTGCAGCACGGAGAACAGCAGCACGATGGTCAGCAGGGCAAAGGCTGCCAGCTGCGGGGCCATGCGTCGCCCCTCCCCCTTGCACAGCCGTGCGAACTGGGAATAGGCCAGGGGGGTGGAGAACAGGGCCCCCAGAAGCAGCGCCCCAAGCAACTCGCTGTGCAGGTACTGCGAGGGCAGATGCAACACGTGTTCTGCAGCGTTGCCGCCAGCCATGGCCTTCAAATACTGCAGGGCATGCCCGAATTCCTCAATGCGGAAGAAGACCCAGCCCACGATGACCACCAGCAAGGCGTACAGGTGCCGCAGCGGACGCCACAGCCGGGCCAGCAGCTGGCCCAGAAACGCGCGCTCCAGCACCAGGAAGATCGAGTAATACAGCCCCCAGATCAGGAAGTTCCAGCTGGCGCCGTGCCAGATGCCGCACAGGGTGAACACGGCAAACAGGTTGAAATACGTCCGGAACGGCCCGCGGCGATTGCCGCCAAGGGGGATGTACAGATAATCCCGGAACCAGGTGGAAAGAGTCAGGTGCCAGCGCCGCCAGAATTCCTGGATGCTTTGGGAGATATAGGGATAGTTGAAGTTTTCCGGGAACTTGAAGCCGAGCATGGCCCCCAGGCCGATAGCCATGTCCGAGTAGCCGGAAAAGTCGAAGTAAATCTGCAGGCTGTAGCAGATTGCTCCCATCCAGGCCAGCCCCATGCTCAATTCGCCGGCTGGCAGGGCCATGATCTGGTCCGCCGCCGCGCCCAGGGTGTTGGCCAGCAGGGCTTTTTTGCCCAGGCCGAGCAAAAAGCGCTGGACGCCGTAACTCCATCCATCCAGCGTGATGTCCCGGTGTGCCATTTCGCGAGCCACGTCTTCATAGCGCACGATGGGGCCGGCAATAAGCTGGGGAAACAGCGCCACGTACAGCCCCACCCGGAAGGGGTTCCGTTGCGGCTCGCTGTGTCCGCGGTACACATCCATCAGGTAGGACATGCCCTGGAAGGTGAAGAACGAGATGCCGATGGGCAAATGCACTGGCGATTGCAGCAGCAGTAGCGGTCCGTGCCCCAGTGCGGCGGCCAGTTCATTGATATTGGCCAGCAGGAAGTTGAAATACTTGAAATGCAGCAGCAGGCCCAGGTTCACCGCCAGGGAGATCCCCAGCACCCACTGCTGCCGTGTCCGGCGGGCAGCGCGGTCCGCCGGCGGGGCCAGAAACAGGCCGGCCACCCAGTTCAGCAGAATGGACAGGAGCATGAGCCAATAATGATATGGCTCTCCCCACGCGTAAAACACAAGGCTCATCAACAGCAAAAAGCCATTGCGCGCCTGCCGGGGCAACAGCAGCGAGCCAGCCAGCACCAGCGGCAGGAACAAAAAAAGGAAGAGGGGAGAGCTGAATACCATAGGGTGCGCGTGCCGGGAAATGTGAAGGAAGGATAAGACGACGGCAGGCTTCTACGCCATTCCGGCAGGGATGGCAATGCCAAAAGCAACCGGCCAACCGGCACACCCCGCAGGATATTCCGGTTGGCCGGCTGACGAGACGCCAGGGGCAGAAAAGTGGTTATTTGCCAGTTTCCACAGGGTATTCAGCTTCCAGCCAGGCAGTGATGCCGCCGGGATGCCGGGAAACGTGCTTGTACCCCAGCTTGACGGCCCACAGGGCGCCATTA
The DNA here is from genome assembly GCF_054653055.1 of Megalodesulfovibrio paquesii. Lineage (NCBI taxonomy): Bacteria > Pseudomonadati > Thermodesulfobacteriota > Desulfovibrionia > Desulfovibrionales > Desulfovibrionaceae > Megalodesulfovibrio > Megalodesulfovibrio paquesii. Next base: position 208,551 of record NZ_BAAIGQ010000005.1, read on the forward strand.
TGGCTGCGGGTGCATTTGACAAAGCCGCAGTAGAACACAATGGGGCGGTTCAGGTCCGGACCCAGCAGGGCCTTGAATTGCTCAAGGGTCTTGCCGTCCGTCTTGGAGGGATCCCATTCGGCCATTTCCTCAATGGGGAACAGGAACTGCCTGGCGCCGGGAATGTGGTTCTTTTCATAAGAATCCACGAGAGGCATGGTGTCCACCACCAGCAAGTCCTTCACCTCGGCGAGTTTTTTCTGCAGCTCCTCGGTGGTCACCAGGGTGTAGCCACCGCGTTGCGTCTCCCGCACCAGGTTGACGGCTTTGGTTTCCAGGTCCATCTCTTTCTTCACCAGATCGGCGCCGGCAGGGACGGCCCAGCACAACAGCATCGCAGCGGCAACGACGAGACGCGCCAAACGCATGGCTCTACTCCTTGGGCTTACAGGTGGATGAGACTTTCCACCTGCCCTAGCCGGGAGGCAACCATGGAGGCAAATCGTTTGATGTGAGGAATTGCGATGCGATCTATAGAATAAAATAATGGCTACGGCTGCCAGTGGCGCAGTGTGCCCAGGGAGCGGAAGGCAGGCTGCTGTCTGCTTGCGAGCCAGGCGCGGACATAGCAGAACGCGCAACCGACGAGCATCCATAGGTCCCGGATCAGCGCCGCCTTGAGGCTTTCCGGCGAGGCTTCGTCCCCGGTGCCGAAGCAGCCGCAGTCGATGGAGAGCCCTTCAAGAATGCCCCACCACAACACGGCGACGAAAAAAAGCAGCATTGCGGTCACCACCGTAAGGCTGCCGCGAACATTGAAGATAAGCCCCAGCCCGGCCAATACTTCCAGCACGGGCAGCGAGTAGGCCACATAATCAATGTACTGCTCGGACAGGAGATTGTACTCCCAGATGGTGTAGGCAAAGGCTTCGAGATCGGCGAGTTTGTTCACACCGGCAATGACAAACAGCCCGCCGATGACGCAGCGGACGACGCGATGCAGCCAGGTAGAGGCCAGCACCTGCCGGATCTGGGAGGGGGACGAAGAAATCAGGCCACGAGACATGGTTTCTTTTCAACCCTTTCGAGGAAGACGTCAAGTGTTCCCGGCGCAGAAGCCAGCAAGAGACGCTTGTCTCGTGGGGGGGCTGGATGCTACCGTCCGTGCCAGTCTAGCAGCTGATTGTTGCGCCAGGAGTGGTCTGCCCCGTGTCCCGAAATTCCGTTTCCGCTGTGCATCAGCCATTGGTCGCGCTGGCCCTGGGCGCCGCGCTGGTTCTGACTGCGGCCGCGCTCTGGTTTCTGTGGACCACGAGCACCCCAGGTCCCACGGTGGTGCGCCAGGATGGTGCGCCACCGGACACCGCCGCCCGGGCCCGGCCCGTTCCGCCCGCCCCCGAGCAGTTGCGCCGTCCCGCCGTTCCTGATCCCGACCTTCCGCCGCCGGACGACCTGCTGACGGATCTGGCCGGCGCCGTGCTGGCCGGCTATGTGCCTGCGGTTCCCGGCGCAGTCGGCCGCGTCACCCTGGATCTGCCGGCCCTGGCAGGGCGGTATGCCCTTGCGGATGTGGGCGGCGTCTCGCCGGCCATGCTGAGTCTGGCGTATTTCATGGCTGCCGAACCGCTGGTGCAGCGCATGGCCTGGTGTGCCCGACAGCAGGGCGACGGGGCTGCGGCGCTGACCGCCACGGCCGCAACGGTCCGGGAACTGGCCGCCTGTCACGCCCCCCCGTCCTCTCCCAACTGCGCCTTTGCCCTGGAATTTCTGGCCGGGCTTGCCGGCAGCAATCCGCCGGAGCAGGCGGCTGTCCTGACGGCCAGAGCCCGCGTGCTGTTGCAGGATCTGGCCGCACGGCTGGACCGTGCGGCGCAGGACCGCTGAGCGCGACGGCCACTCGACATCTAAAAAACTATCTAGCAGGGGATCGTCTCCAAGAACCCGCCGCGCCCTGCGTCGGGGGTGCGGGCTAGGCCTGCTGGTTTTGCTGGGCTTCCAGCTTCTGGGTCTCCAGCAGGGCCAGTTCGGAGTTCTTGCTGCTTAACTGCGTGCTGAGGGTTTCGGCTTCAGCCGCCTTGGCAGGATCCTCCTCGGCCTTGGGCTGGACCTGCTGGAGTTTCTGCTCCAGTTCCTTGATTTCCTGTTCCAATTCCTCGATTTGCTCTTCCAGCTCCTCCACGGTGTCGGTGCTGCTGTCGCTCGACCCACCACCGCCGGCCGCACTGCCGCCGGAAGCCGCGACGCCCGCGCCGGAAATCGCTGCCGTGCCGCTGCTTTGAGTGGAGGAGGCCAGGGACTTGCCTTCCTCGGAGATGGAAACCGTGTCTCCCGAGGTGGTGGCGGTGCCGGCCGGGGTCGTTTCCTGATCGGCATCCAGGTAGCCACCGCTGGCCAGGCCCTGCAGGCTGTCCAGGCTGCCGGTTTGCGCAGCCTTGCTGAACATGGACGCGGCCGCGGTGAAGGCCGCCTGCTGGGTGGTGTCCGTGGCCGAGTCCGCGCTCTGGGTCAGGTTGTCGGCAATGCGCTGCATGGCGCTCTTGAAGCCGTCGGGGTCGCTGGAGGCCAGTTGCTGCAGGGAGCTCATCAGCTGGCCCAGGGAGGAGACGGAGGATTGGTCGCCACTGGAAGACTGGGCGGCCTGTGTGGAGGATTGCGAGCCGCTCAGACTCGTGCCCTGCAGGGATTGCAGGCCGGTGACGCCGGTGGAATACAGGTCGTACAGAGAATTGGTGGCAGCGATGGTGGACATGGTCAGCTCCTCGCAGTGTGTCGTGATGATACCATGCTCATCGGCAACTGCGAGCCACACTTGACCTTGCATCGCGTAATGATGCGTCTTGGAAGGTAAAGAAATGTAATGACGCTGCGGCCTCAGCTTATTGCGGTGGCACGAAGATGTTGTCGGCAAAGCGGATGTAGGTCCGGCCACCGATCTGGGTCTGGATGGTGTAGTTCAGGAACTGCGTGGCAGCCTGGGAACCGGCGCGCCGTTGCACAGCCAGCACGCCCCGGCAGCTGCGCCCGAGATTGTCCGGGGTTTGGCCCAGGGACTGGATGTCCGAGAGCGCCAGCCCGACCTCGCTGCCCACTTCCTGGCCCTGCCGCTGGGTGATCATGTCCCTGGCAATGCGCAGGGTAAGGTCAATCACTTTGGGGTCATCGCAGGCGGCAACCCCTTGGGCGGCGGCTGCGGCAGGCAACAGGGAAAAGAGCAGGGTCAGTAGAAGAAGACGTTTCATGTCGGAACCTTATGGGAGGATGCTTGCGCAAGCGGGAGCCGTGCCTGGCTGCATATCGCGGCCCGGGGCTTTGCGTCATGCAGAATGAATGCTGTGGCCTCTACCGCGAGCCGAACCGGGAATCAAGCAAGAATTTTCCCGCTGCTGTTGACGCCAGCCTACCGGACCGCGTACAGTTGCAGGCATTGCTGCACCCGGCCGGCGTCTCGTGCCGAGCCGCTTCCTGGTTTCATTCTCTTACCGTACCAAACAAAGACTGCCTTCATGTCCCGCAAAACCGCACTCATTACCGGCATCACCGGCCAGGACGGGGCGTATCTCGCCGAGCTCCTGCTGCAAAAAGGCTATCTTGTGCACGGCATCAAGCGCCGGGCCTCCCTGTTCAACACTGATCGTATCGATCATCTCTATCAGGATCCACATGAACAAGAGCGCCGTCTGTTCCTGCATTACGGCGACCTGACGGATTCCACCAATCTGATCCGCATCATTCAAGAGTCCCAGCCGGACGAGATTTACAACCTCGCCGCCCAGAGCCACGTCCAGGTGTCCTTCGATTCGGCCGAATACACGGCCAACGCCGACGCCCTGGGCACCCTGCGCATCCTGGAAGCCGTGCGAATTCTGGGACTTGAGCAGAAATCGCGTTTCTATCAGGCCTCCACCTCCGAGCTCTACGGCCTGGTCCAGGAAGTGCCCCAGACCGAGAAGACCCCCTTCTACCCCCGCAGCCCCTATGCCTGCGCCAAGCTCTACGCCTACTGGATCACGGTAAACTACCGCGAAGCTTACGATATGTTTGCCTGCAACGGCATCCTCTTCAACCACGAATCCCCCCTGCGCGGCGAAACCTTCGTCACCCGCAAGATCACCCGCGCCCTGGCCCGCATCGCCCTCGGCCTGCAGGAAAAGCTCTACCTGGGCAACCTGAATGCCCTGCGCGACTGGGGACATGCCAAGGATTACGTGGAGATGATGTGGATGATCCTGCAGCGCGACACCCCCGACGACTACGTGGTGGCCACGGGCGAGCAGCACAGCGTGCGCGAGTTCGTGACCCTGGCCGGCCGCGAGCTGGGCATGGAAATCGCCTGGGAAGGCGAGGGCGTGGCCGAGCGCGGGCTGCTGGCCGGGTTCACCCCGGGGCATATCGAGGTGGGCGGCCAGAAAATCCGCTTGGATTTCAAGGGGCTCAAGGTGGGCGACACCATCGTGGCCGTGGACCCGCGCTACTTCCGCCCCACGGAAGTGGAAACCCTGCTGGGCGACCCGAGCAAGGCCAAAGCGACCCTGGGCTGGGAACCGCGGATCAGCTTCCCGGAACTGGTTCAGGAAATGGCCCGCCATGATCTCATGGAGGCCATGCGCGACGAGATCCTCACGCGCGAGGGATACAGAATCTGTAATTATTTCGAATAAATAAAGAGTCAAACCTCCCTGCCAAGGGAAGGAAGTCATGACTGATCAAGGGTTGCACATCCTCATCGCCGACGATTCGCGCCCCCTGCGCACCGTGGCCCTGCACATGCTGCGCAAACTGGGCCGCTGCCAGGAAGCCTGCGACGGGCGCGAAGCCGTGTCGTTGTTCGAGGCCGCCTTGCGCCGCAAGGAGCCGTTTGATCTGGTGGTGCTGGATATCCTCATGCCCCGCCTCAACGGGGTGGATGCCCTGCGCGAGATCCGTCGCATGGAACAGCATCACGGGCTGGACGAAGATGGGCGCAGCAAGGTGGTCATGCTCACCAGCCTGGACGACCCGCGCTTCATGCTGGAAGCCCAGCTGGACGCTCAGGCCGATTATTACCTGACCAAACCTTTTGACAGCGACCAGATGCGCGAAGCGCTGGCCGGCCTGGGGCTGTTGCATGAATCGGGAACCACAGCACCGGTGTGTGATGACGAACCGGCCGACTAGCCTGGATCCCTGCCCGCCGGACATGGTGCACCTTGGCGTGGGGGAGGGTGGGTTCTTTGCCGCTCCCACGCTGGTGCGCACAGTGCTCGGCTCGTGCGTGGCAGTGACCTTCTTCAGCCCGGAACGCCGGATGGGCGGTATTTTTCACGGCCTGCTGCCAAGCTGGAAGGACTATGAATCCTCCCGGCCCGTGGGGGCGCTGTGCTTTCGGTATGTGGATAGCGCCATTGAACGGCTGGTGGAGGAATTTGCCAGCCACGGCGTGCCGCCCAGGCAGCTGGTGGCCAAGGCCTATGGCGGCGCCAATGCCCTGTTTCAGGAGAACATCAGCGTGGCCGGGCGCAACGTTGCCGTGGCCCTGGAGACCCTGACCCGGCTGGGGGTGCGGGTATCGGCCTCCAGCGTGGGGGGCTCCAAAAGCCGCAGGCTGGTCTTCCGCACCGATACGGGCGAGGTGCGGCAGCAGCTGCTGGGCGCCAAAGGGGATGCCGTGTGAAATCGTATCGCAAGGAATTGTGGTTCAATGTTCCGTCCCGACGGGGGTTTGTCAATATCACGCCAGAGGTGGAATCCTGCCTGGCCGAGTCCGGCATCCGGGAGGGGTTGTGCCTGGTGAACGCCATGCACATCACGGCCAGCGTCTTTATCAATGATGATGAATCCGGCCTGCATCATGACTACGAGCGCTGGCTGGAACGCCTCGCCCCCCACGAACCCGTCTCCCAGTACCGGCACAACGTGGGTGAGGACAATGCCGATGCCCACATGAAGCGGCAGCTCATGGGGCGTGAAGTGGTGGTTGCCGTGACAGAGGGCCGCCTGGACTTCGGCACCTGGGAACGGATTTTTTACGGCGAGTTCGATGGCCGGCGCCGCAAGCGCGTGCTGGTGAAGATCATTGGCGAATAAGGCCAAATAAGGGCAGCGGCGCCGCTCCCTGCTTGCACAAAACCTATCGCAGCGCTACAGACCTCGCATGCGCCGTCGCATGCCCACAACCGTATCGGAGAAAACATCCATGCATCGTTTGCTCGTCATCCTGGCCCTCGGGGCCATGCTTTCCCTGGCTGCCTGCCAGGACAATGCGGCCAAGGAAAACGCCTCCGCCAAAGCCGAAGCCCCCAAGGCCGCCGCGCTGGCCAATACCACGGCCAACACCACCACCGCGCCCGCTGCCGCGCCGGCTCCTGCCAGCACCAAGGCCGCGGCCATGTCCCTGGCAGTGGTGGACGAAAACCGGCTGTATGAAGAATCCACCCTTGGCATGGCCGCGCAGAAAATCATGACCGAGGCCAATGAAAAGCTGCAGGCCGAGCTGCGCGCCTTCCAGGAAGCCAAGAAGGACAACGCCACCGATGCCGACGCCGACGAATTCCGCAAGGCGGCCCAGGCCTATCAGGGCATCATGCGCTCGGCGCAGACCGCGCTCTTTGAGCAGCTGCATGCCAAGGTGGTCGAAGCCATCGCCACCTACCGCCAGCAGAAAGGGCTGGAGCTGATCCTGAGCAAGGAAAACGTGCTGGCCTACGGCACCCAGGCCGACGTGACCGAAGAGGTGCTGGCCCTGGTCAATGCCCTGCCCGTGGACGACCTGAAAGGCCCCGAGCTCAAGGACAAAAACAACCTGTTCGGCGCCCAGTAACTGTCCGGCATCACTGGTTCATTATCGCCCCGTCCTGCAGCATGCGCATCGTGTGCGCTGCGGGGCGGGGCGTTTTTGTTGCGGTTGCCGCGTGTATTGAGGTTGCCGCGCGTATTGCGGTTGCGATGGTTGACAGGCCCCTGCCTCTGGAGAAATACTACCGCATGCTGCATCCCGAATATGCTCCCAGCCACACCGGGGAGGGCAGGCAACCCCGGAAAAACCGGGAGGCGCCATCGCCCCTGACTGGAACACTTCCGGGCGAAGCGGTTGCCACCGTCCATTCCGGGGATGCGGAGCGTTTGCGCGGTACGTCTGCTCCCGAAGGGCGGCAGCCGCATCCGGTCTTTGCGCAGCTGGGCGTGCAGCCGCGCAGCCTGTTCGCACATGGCGACCGGCTGGAGCGGCTGACGAGGAGTCATCACGGGCTGTGGGACGGCCGATGCTGGATTGCCCTGCGCACCAGCGCCATCCGCCGGCCGTTCTGGGGCCTCAGGCGGCGCGTGGTCTCCTGCTTTGCCGCAAGCGACTGCTGGGCGGTGCTGCTGCTGGATGGCCCGGACTCCGGCTGGTTGCTGCCCGGTGCGCTGGCCGAAGGATTGATTCTGACCCGCCGCTGGCACCTGGCCAGGGACGACGAATACAAGATTCTGCCGCCCCTGCCAGGGAGCTGTCGTTTTGAGGGACTTGCCGCCGCCCGGAGGCTGCTGGGCGCGCTGTGAGCCTGGCGGGCCTCCCGGCTATTCGGCCGGAGCACCCTGTGAAGCTTCGCTTGCGGTGGCTGCCCCACCGGAAGTAACCGGTTGCGCCGCCGGCCGTTTTTCCCCCAGATCGCCAGAGGCAAACAAGGACTGGAGCAGCTTGGAGTACCGCGCGTCATAGCGGTTGGTATCCTCGGCCAGGGCCTTGCTGGCGTCCTTGGGCGTCATGGCATGCGCATAGGGCCGTTCGGTGATCATGGCGCAGAAGCTGTCGCACACGGCCATCAGCTTGCCGAAGCCGCTCATGTCGTTTTCGCCGATACGGCGGGGGTAGCCGGAGCCGTCCAGGCGTTCATGATGTTCGGAAATGGCCTGCTTCATCTCGTCGTAGGCCAGGCCGAGCTTGTCGGCCATTTTGAGACCGGCCAGGGGATGGGCGTTGATCTTGCTGCGCTCCTCCTGGGTCAGCGGCAGGGTCTTGGTCAGCAGAAATGCCGGCAGCTTGCACATGCCCATGTCATGCAGAAAAGCGGCCATGGCACTGCGGTCCAGTTCGCGGCGGCGGACCTCGCCGCGCTTGGTGGCCAGGAGCAGCCACAGGCCTACCACGCCGCAGTTCACGGAATGCGCCACCAGGGAATGCGTGGTCAGCAGCCGGCGCATGAGCGCCCGGATACGGTGCCAGTCTGCGGCAAGATATTCCGTCAGGACCATGATGTCCCGGTAGAGCTGCTCGAATACCGGCTGCACCGGTTGTTCAAAGAACGCGGCCAGGCGCAGCTGAAACGCCTGCATGAAGATATCCGCAATCTCCGGCTCATGCAGGTTGGCGTCCACCAGGACCAGATCCAGCTGCTTGCAGATGTGTTGCGAGTAGATGGGGTGGTCCGAACGCGAGACGAACAGCACGCCCTCCTCGCACATGGCAGCCACCTCTTCCACCTGCTGACTGGAGAGCCGCTGGCCCTTGCGGAAGTAAGGCTCCAGCGTGCCGATGTTCTCCCTGAAGCGAAAGAGATCCAGCGGCGGCCTGAATTTGGGAAAACTGACCAGGATTTCCTGGCTGATTTGATAATACTCTTCACTGATATTATCTGGAATGATGTTCTTCGCTGCAGCCATGCACGAACGCTCCCGTGGGGGATAATCCCACCACTGTTGCAATGTTGAAACAACGCGAGCAGCTGAAGGCCCGTGACGCGCCGTCCCGTCCTGGCCTGCACGACAGGGGGCCAAGGCCCGCTATTCCAACGTGTTGCCATGTCACTTCAAGCCGTTTCGCAACTCTGGCACGTTTGCCCTGACTGTGCAAGCCCCTTGCTGCAACAGTGGTAGGAGGTTGGGTGAATTTTATAGAAAGAGATTTACTTTTTGTTAAAGTTCTTTTAGACATGGTCTAGACCAAAAGTTGCAGCGCTCCTTGACAGTTCATGGGATTCCGGCGATGAAGTGGGAAATTGTGGTAAAAAGTGGTAGAAGGCAACAGCAGTCGGCGGGGTTCCGCCGGGTAAGATGGGCCGGACATGAGTTCCCAGCTTCTGTTTCGCGGGCGCATGCGGCGCACACTCGATCCCAAGCACCGGCTGATGCTGCCCGGGGCGTTTCGGGACGTGCTCGGCGCAAGGGCGCAGGGGCTTGCCTTGCCGGGTGCTGCTGGCGATCGCTTCATGCTCACCTGTTATGACGGGTGTCTGGCTGGGTTTCCCATGGCGGACTGGCAGGCCTTCGAGGCTTCCTTGGCGGCGGTGCAGAATGCCTCTCGCAGGCTGCGGGATTTCAGGCGGCTGGTGGTGGGCAGCGCGGAGGAGCTGGTGTTTGACCCGCAGGGGCGGGTCCGCTTGTCCGACGCGCATCTGGCCTATGCCGGCATTGAAAAGGACGTGGAGCTGGTGGGGCAGCTGGAGAAATTCGAAATTTGGAGCCCGGAGCGTCTGGCGCAGACGCTGGAACAGGATTTCAGCGACGTGGCTGCCGAGCTGGCGGACCGCGGGGTGGAAATTCCTCTGTAAGGTGGAGCGATGACGGACAGCGCGGCCATGCAGACAGCCAATGGACAACCCGGTTCCGGACCGGCGTCGGAGCAGGTGGTGCCCCGCCATGTCTCGGTGCTGGTGCCCGAGGTGCTGGAACTGCTTGCTCCCCGCGATGGCGGTCGCTACCTCGATGGCACCCTTGGCCTGGGCGGGCATGCCTGGGCGGTGCTCAACGCCGTGCGCGAGCAGGGCGGGCGGGCCGAGTTGCTGGGCATGGACCGCGACCCCCAGGCCCTGGCCCTGGCTCGCGAGCGGCTGGCCGAGTTTGGCGATGCTGTGCGGCTGGTGCATGCGCCGTTCAGTGCCTTTGAAGCTGCCCTGGACGAGGCCGGTTGGGACAAGGTGGATGGCGCGCTCCTGGACGTGGGCGTTTCGTCTCTGCAGCTGGATGATCCGGCGCGGGGCTTCAGTTTTCTGCATGACGGTCCCCTGGACATGCGCATGAACCAGCAGGACGACGCGCAGTCGGCCCTGCAGCTGGTGAACCGGGCCGGCTATGACGAGTTGAAGGAGATCATCAAGGAGCTTGGCGAGGAGCCCCTGGCCGGCAAGATCGCCCGGGCCATTGTGGACCGGCGCGCCAAGAAACCTTTTGAAATGACAAAGGATCTGGCCGAGGTCGTCTCCCTGGCTTATCCGCCGCAGCGAAGGCACACGGCGCGCAATCATCCCGCCACCCGCACCTTTCAGGGCCTGCGCATGGCGGTCAACCGCGAGCTGGATGAGCTGGGGGCCTTCCTGGAGCGCATTGTGCCGCGTCTGGTGGTTGGGGGGCGCGTGGCGGTGATCAGTTTTCATTCCCTGGAAGACCGCCTGGTCAAACTGGCGTTCAGGGAACAGGCGGCGGGCTGCGACTGTGGGCGCACTCCGCCCTGGTGCCGTTGTGGCAAGACGCCGGCAGTGAAGATTTTGACGAAAAAGCCGGTGGTGGCCAGCGAGCAGGAGCAGGCCGACAACAGCCGCTCGCGCAGCGCCAAACTTCGGGCGGCCGAGCGGCTGGAGCAGTCTGGCCAGCCACCTGCACCAGCCGCTCGGCGGCGCTGACCTGCAGCGCAGGCGTTGCACGGACGTTGTCAGGGAAGGAGCACGGAAGATGTTGCACATGACGCACGGCAGACCCGGCGCGGTAACGGGACTTGTCTCCCGCCTCGTCATGCGCTGGATGTTTCTGGTTGGCCTCACGGTGGTGCTGGCCGTGCTGCACGTGTGGCTGAACATTGAACGAGTGGATCTGGCGTACCGGTATCGCGCCATTGAAGAAGAGATTCAGAACAAGGCCAATCTGGTGAGCAAGCTGCAGCTGGAACGGGAAAACCTCATCTCGCCCTACCGGCTGCAGGACATGGCGGGCAAGCTCGGCCTTGCCCCTGCGCAACCAGGGCAGATTCGGAAACTGCCCCTGATGGCTGAAGGGACTGAGGCGGCCGGAATGGCTGACGCGGCACACGATTCCAGCACGGCAACGCCGTAAGCAGCAGGGTGTGACAGGCATGGCAACTGTGGCTCGGAACAGGCATATTTCGAACAAGCGACGCGCTCCCTCCCGCATGGGCGGTGGGTCCACTGGTGGGCTCAGGGGCGGGGCGTCCTCGTTTGCGCGTGGTGCGGCGGCAGGCGTCACCGGTGGTGTGGGCGCCTTGTGGCGCGCCGCCGGGACGTTCAAGGCTGCCGGCAAGGACACGCCGAAGCCTTCCGTCATGCGTCCTGCTCCGCCCATGCCTCCTGGTGCGGCGAGCTTTGCCGCCCGTCAGGACAAGGAACGAGTCAGCCGGGCGCTGCTTTCCGCCAAACTCAAGCTGACCATTGTTGCCTGCGTGTTTGGCGTGTTGTGGGCCTTGCTGTGGGTGCGCGCCGGCCAGTTGCAGATCATGCAGGGGCCAAAGCTGGCGGCCATGGCCCGCCGGCAGCATCTGGCCTCGCTCAAGGTGGCCGGCCCGAGGGGGCAGATTTTTGACCGGCACGGACTGGTGCTGGCCAAAAGCGTGGAATTCGCCTCCATCTACTGCCGTCCTGGCGAGGTGGACAATCCGAACCAGGCCGCGCCGGCCTTGGCCAAGGCCCTGCGTATCTCGCGGCAGGAAGCTTCCGCCAAACTGACCAGCAAGGAACCGTTCGTCTGGGTGCGCCGGCAGGTGGATGACCGCATGGCCGCCGCCGTGCGCGAAGCCAACATTCCCGGGGTCTACCTGACCGAGGAATACGGCCGGCAGTATCCGAGCACCATTCTGGCCGGGCAGCTGCTGGGCTTTGTGGGCCTGGACGACAAAGGCCTCTCCGGGCTGGAGCAGTCCTTTGACGAAGTCCTGCGCGGCAAGCAGATGACCGTCAGCTGGCAGCGCGACGCCGCCGGGCGGCCCCTGGCCATTGACGCCGAAGGCAACGACATTCGCCAGCAAATCAAGGGCGAAGACCTGCGTCTGACCCTGGATGCCACGGTGCAGATGCATGCCCAGGAAGCCCTGGCCAAGGCCGTGGCCGAAAGCCGGGCCCGCTGGGGCGGCGCCATCGTCATCGACGTGGCCACTGCCGAAGTCCTGGCCTGGGCCGAGTATCCCTTCTTCAACCCCAATGCCTTCCGGGACGCGCCCTCCAAGCTCTGGCGCAGCGGCATGGCCATCGATGCCCTGGAAATGGGGTCGGCCATGAAGCCACTGGTTATGGCCGTGGCGTTGCAGGAAGGCGTGGTGGACAAGTCCAGCCGCATCTTCTGCGAGAACGGCTCGTGGAAGGTGGCCAAAAACAGCATCAGGGACACGCACCCCTACGGGGAGCTGACCATGAGCGAGCTTATCCGCTATTCCTCCAACATCGGTTCTGCCAAGCTGGGCCTGCTGGTGGGGCGCGAAAAGCTGCGCGATTACTACGCCCGGCTTGGCTTTGGCCAGCGCGTGGGCCTGGGGCTCCCCGGCGAGGCCGCCGGCATCCTGCGTCCGGCCGGCGCATGGAAGGAAATCGATCTGGTGACCGCTTCCTTTGGACAGGGCTTCTCCGTGACCATTCCCCAGCTGGCCAAGGCCTATCTGTGTCTGGCCTACGACGGGGTGCTGCGTCCGCTCAAGCTCATCAAGGAACCTGCCCTGCAGGAAGAGACGCCAGGGGTGCGCGTGTTTGAACCGGGCGTGACCTGGGACGTGCTCTCCATGATGCAGGAAGTGGTGGAGCAGAACGGCACCGGCCGCAAGGCCAAGATTGATGGCATCACCGTGGCCGGCAAGACCGGTACGGCCCAGAAAGCCCGGCCCAACGGCGGCTATGGCGGCGAGTACGAAGCCGTGTTCGTGGGCGTGCTGCCGGTGGAAAATCCCAAGTATCTTATTGCCGTGGTGGTGGACGAACCGCAGACCAGCCACTATGGCGGCGTGGTATCGGCCCCGGCGTTCCGGGAAATCGCCATCAAGACCATGGCCTCCATGGGCACCTTGCCAGATGCCTCCGCGCTCCTGGCCCAGGAGGAGGAAGAACCTCCGCTTGAGCTGCTGGCGGAGGGACCGCCCTCGGCCGCCATTCTGCATCCCTTGCCCGAAGGCTCCGGCGCCAGCGTGCGCATGCCCGTGGTCCGCACAGCCATGGAAACGCCGCCGCTTCCCCCCGCGCCTGAGCCGGTGGTGGTTCCTGAACGCAAGCCCATCCCCGTGGCGGAAGGGCAGGTGCCGGATTTTCGTGGCTCCTCCCTGCGCACGGCCATGGAATGGTTTGCCCGCTACGGCGTCATGCCCGAAATCAAGGGCCAGGGGCTGGTGGTCTCCCGCCAGCAGCCGCCCGCCGGGTCCCCCTGGGAGGACAAGGATAGCGTCGCCCGCGCCAAGTGCGTCATCTGGCTGGGCAAGCACGGAGGCGCATCATGAGCGGCACGCCCATGACCTATGCCGACGTACAGGCGCTGGTGCGGCAGGGCGCAGGCGTGGCCTCGCATTCCGGCAAGGTGCGGGCCGGCGATGTCTTCGTGGCCTTGCCCTCACTGCGCGGCAGCGTGGACGGCGCGAGCTTTGCGGCCCAGGTGGCTGCTGTGGGCGCCGCCTGTCTGGTGGCGGCGGAAGACGCCGCGTTGCCGGATGCGCTCTCCATTCCCGTGGTCCGCGTGGCCGATCCACGCACTGTGCTGGGCGAACTGGCGGCCCTGCGTTTTGGCACGGGCGCGCTGCCCTTTCCGGTCGTCGGCGTCACCGGGACCAATGGCAAGACCTCCATTTGCGCCATGCTGGAGCATCTCTTTGCCGCAGCGGGCAAGGCCGTGGGCGTGCTGGGCACGGTTTCCTACCGTTGGCCCGGCGTCTCGCGTCCGGCGGCCCTGACCACACCCGGCTGCCTGGAACTGCACGAGATGCTGGCCAGCATGCGCGATGCCGGGACGGATATCTGTTTCATGGAAGTGGCCTCCCATGCCCTGGATCAGGCCCGGGTGGCCGGGGTGCGCTTTGCCGCAGCCGCCCTGACCAATATCACCCAGGATCATCTCGACTACCATCAGAGCATGGAAGACTACGCGCACACCAAGCGCCGGCTCTTCCTGGAATGGCCCGAGGCAGACAAGCGCACGGCCATCAACGCCGATGACGAATACGGCGCCCAGCTGCTTCGTGACATGCCCGGCAGCGTCGGCTACGGCCTTCAGCCCCGGCTTGCCCTGCCTGCGGACCGGCTGCTCAAGGGAGCGATCCTGGAACACAGCATCAACGGTCTCATCCTCGGCTGCAGTTTTAATGGTCAGGAATGGACCCTCAAGAGCCCCGTGGTCGGCGCGCACAATGCGTCGAACCTGCTGGCGGCCATGGCCGTGGCCCTGCAGTGCGGGCTGACGGTGGCGCAGTTGCAGGCCCTGGAAAGCTTCGTTGGCGTGTGCGGCCGGCTGGAGCGCGTGCCCAACGCCAAGGGGCGGCATGTGTTTGTGGATTATGCCCACACCCCGGATGCGCTGGAAAACGTGTTGCGGGCCCTGGACATGCTTCGTCGCGGGCGGCTTTTTGTGGTGTTCGGCTGCGGCGGCAATCGGGATCGCGGCAAGCGGCCGCTCATGGGCCGGGCCGTCTGCCGCTACGCCGACGTGGCCGTGCTGACTTCGGACAATCCGCGCAAGGAAGACCCCGAAGCCATCATGGATGATGTGCTGCCCGGGCTTTCGGCCTGCAAGGACGTCATCCGCATGGCCGATCGCCGCGCGGCCATCGCCGAGGCCTTGCAGCGCATGGACGAGGCGGACATCTGCGTCATCGCCGGCAAGGGGCATGAGGATTACCAGATCATCGGCGAAACCAAATATCCGTTCAGCGACCAGCAGGTGGTCCGCGACGTGCTCGGGAGCGTGTCATGACCGGCATGATCCTGGGGCAGATCGCCGCCGCCATGCAGGGCGTGCTCTCTGACGCTGCGCACGCGGACCGCGCGCCCACGTGCATCGCCACGGACAGCCGCACCGTGTCGGCCGGGGCGCTCTTTTTCTGCATCAAGGGCGAACGGTTCGACGGCCATGATTTCATCCGGGACGTCGCGGCCAAGGGCGCACTGGCCGCGGTGGTGGAGCAGGATGTGCCCGACGCGCCCATCCCCCCGATTCCCCCGATTCCCCTGATCCGCGTGGACGCCGTACTCCCGGCCCTGGGCCGGCTGGCTCTGGCGCACCGCCGGCAGTTCGCAGGCAAGGTGGTCGGCGTGACCGGCTCGGCCGGCAAGACCACGGTCAAGGAGTTGCTGGCGCATCTGCTGGCCGGCCTGGGGCCGGTGGCCAAAAACGCGCGCAACTTGAACAACCACATCGGCCTGCCCACCTCCATGCTCGCCGCCACAGGCGAGGAGGCCTTTTGGGTCATGGAGACGGGCGTGAATTTTGTAGGGGATATGGACCCCCTGGCCGCCATGCTGGAGCCGGATCTGGTGGTGGCGGTAAACGCCGGCGCGGCGCATCTGGAAGGCCTGCACGACGTGGCCACCGTGGCCAGGGAGAAGTGCAAGCTGGTCCGGGCCCTGCGCGAAGGCGGGATGGCAGTGGCCAATGCCGACATCCCGGAACTGCGCCAGGCCGTGCTCGACACGGGCAAGCCGGTGCGCTGGTTCAGTACTGTGAACGCGGCCGCGGCCGACTATCACTGCGAATTTCAGGGCTGTACGGAAACCGGCGGGCGATTTGCCCTTGCGCTTCGTGGGGAAGGCGTTGTAGTGGACGCACCCTTTGCCGCGCCCTTCCTGGCCCAGAGTCTGGCTGCAGCAGCCGGAACGGCCCATGCCCTGGGCGTGCCGGCGCAGCAGATTGCCGGGCGCCTGGCCACGGCCCAGCTGCCGGACCAGCGCTTCCAGGCCACCCGTGTTGGCCGCTGGCTGCTCATCGACGACTCGTACAACGCCAACCCCCTGTCCATGGCTGCGGTGCTGGAAGCGGCGCGGGTGATCGCCGGGCCGGCCAGGCTGGTGGCGGTGCTGGGGGAAATGCGCGAGCTGGGCGAGATGGCCGAAGCCGCCCACAAGGCCCTGGGCGCCCAGCTGACCGCTGCGATGCCTGCTGCGGTGTTCTGGACAGGCGGGCAGGGCGGGGCAGTGACGGCAGGGCTCAGGGATGCCGGCGGCGAGACGCCGGTGCGGATGCTGGAATCGCCCGAAGCGTTTGCGGAATCGCTGGCGGCGTTGTTCGACAAGGATGAGGAGGATGTGGTGGTGCTGTTCAAGGGGTCGCGGTCCAACAAGCTGGAACGCTATGTGGCCGCGTTGCGCGCCGTGCTGGAAGGAGCCTGCTGATGTTGTATTATCTGCTCTTTCCCCTGCACACGGAGCTGACGTTCTTTTACGTGCTTCGGTACATCACCTTCCGTTCCATCTGGGCCATGCTCACGGCGCTGGTGGTGACCATCATGATTGGTCCCACCTTCATCCAGTGGCTCAGGCGCATCAAGTTCGGCCAGTACATCCAGGAAGATTGCGTCAAGGCCCACATGGAGAAGGCCGGCACCCCGACCATGGGCGGCCTGCTCATGATTGCCGGCGTGGCCGTGTCCGTGCTCTTGTGGGGTGACCTGACCAACCATTACGTGTGGCTGTGCCTGATGGTCTTCCTGGGCTTCGGGTGCGTGGGCTTTGTGGACGACTACGCCAAGATCCGCAAAAAAAAGAATATGGGCCTGAGCGCGCGGGGCAAGTTCCTGCTGCAGGTCTTCATTGCCGGGCTGGCCATGCTGGCGCTGATTTACGAGCCGGCGTACAACACCACGCTCACCGTGCCCTTTGTCAAGGAATTCACGCCGGATCTCGGCTGGTTCTACCTGCCCTTCGCCATCTTCGTCATGGTCGGCTGCTCCAACGGGGTGAACCTGACCGACGGGCTGGACGGCCTGGCCATTGGCCCGTCCATCGTGGCCTGGGTCTGCTTTGCCGTGTTCGTGTACGTGGCCGGGAACAAGCTGGCCTCCAGCTATCTGTATGTCTCGTACATTCCCGGTGTGGGTGAGACGGCCATCTTCTGCGGCGCGCTTATCGGCGCGGGGCTAGGCTTTCTCTGGTTCAACGCCTACCCGGCCCAGGTGTTCATGGGCGACGTGGGCTCCCTGTCCATCGGCGGGGCGCTGGGCTTCGTGGCCGTGCTGGCCAAGCAGGAGCTGGTGCTGCTCATCGTGGGCGGGCTGTTTGTGGTGGAGACGCTTTCGGTGATTCTGCAGGTCGGGTGGTTCAAGGTCAGCGGCGGCAAGCGGATTTTCAAGATGGCCCCGCTGCACCACCACTTCGAGCTGCAGGGAATTCCGGAATCCAAGATCATCATCCGCTTCTGGATCATGTCCATTTTGCTGGGCTTTGCGGCCCTGTCCACCCTCAAGCTGCGGTGAGTTTGTCATGACGGCCACTTCCGTTTCCCTGCCTCAATGCTTCGCCGGTACCCGTGCCGCGGTGGTCGGCCTGGGCCGTTCCGGCGTGGCTGCGGCCCGCTTGCTGCTGGCGACGGGCGCGAGTGTGCGGCTCATTGACCAGCAGGAAGACCGCTGCCGCGACGTGGCCGACGCGCTGAGAGCGGAATACCCTGCCGCAGTGGTGAACATCGCCTCCGGCCCGCATCATGCCGGCCAGTTCGAGGGGCTGGATCTGGTGACCATGAGCCCGGGCGTGGCCGTGGCCAAGATCAGGCCCTTCCTTCCCGCGGAAAACGCGCCGGAGGTGCTGGCCGAGATGGAGCTGGCCGCGCGCTTCACCAGCATCCCCATGCTGGCCGTGACCGGCACCTCGGGCAAGACCACCACCGTGACGCTGATGGCCCGGATGCTGGAAGCGGCGGGCAAACAGGTGTTTCTGGGCGGGAACATCGGCACGCCCCTGGCCGAGTTCGTGCTTTCCGGCGAAACGGCCGACGTCTTGGTGCTGGAGATTTCCAGCTTTCAGCTGCAGACCTGCACCACTTTTCATCCCCGGGTGGGGGCCTTCCTGAACCTGACGCCCAACCACCTGGATTATCACGTGGACATGGAAGAGTACCTGGAGGCCAAACTCCGGCTTTTCACGCACATGGCGGCGGATGATCTGGCGGTGATTCATCGATCCCTGCAGCCCGAGATCGAGCGCCGCGGCGGAATCGCCGCGCCGGTCCGCTGGTTTGACGAAACCAGCGAGATTTCCGCCGGCCGGCTGCTGGGCGCGCACAACCGGGCCAATGTCCAGGCTGCCTGGCTGGCCACGTCCTTTTTTGGGGTGACCAAGACGCAGGCCCGGGCTGCCGTGGACGCCTTCGAGCCGCTGCCACACCGCATCCAGCCCGTGGCCGAGGTCAAGGGTGTGCTCTTTGTGAACGATTCCAAGGCCACGACGCCCGATGCCATGGCTGCGGCCATCCGCAGCGTGGAGCGGCCGGTGCGTCTGCTGGCTGGAGGCGTCTTCAAGGGCGGGGACCTGACGGAACTGATCCCGCTTCTGCAGGAAAAAGTCGTCCAGGTGGCGCTGTTCGGGGCCAATCGGGACGTTTTCGAGCAGGCCTGGAAGGATGTGGTCCCGGTCAGCTGGGATGACAGTCTGGAAGAAGCCACCCGGCGGTTGTTCGCCGCGGCCAAGCCGGGCGAGGCCATTCTGCTTTCGCCGGCCACGGCCAGTTTTGACCGCTATTCCGGCTATGTGGCGCGGGGCAAGGACTTTGTCCGCGTGGCCGAACTGCTGGCAGGGGAACAGGCATGAGTTCCGTACGCATCGCCATGAACGCCTCCGGGCCGCCGGCACCGCCGCGGATGATGAAAACCGCCGGTTCGGGTGGTTCGTCCTTTGACGCCGACTGGCTGGGGCGCATGGATTTCCTGCTGTTGGGGCTTACCCTGCTGCTGACGCTCTTCGGGCTGGTGATGGTGCTTTCGGCCAGCGGGGTCATGGCCTCGCGGCAGTTTGGCGGGGCGTATCACTTCTTCATCCGGCAGTGCATTTTTGCGGTGGTGGGGCTGGGCATCATGAGCTTTTTGGCGGCGGTGCCGTTGCAAAAGATCTACAACATGACCTACCCCATGCTGCTGGCCACCACCATCTTGCTGCTGGCGGTCATCGCCTCGCCCCTGGGGGTTACTGCCAACGGGGCCACACGGTGGATCAAGCTGGGATTCTTCAACTTCCAGCCCATGGAAATGGCCAAGATCACCCTGGTGCTGTATCTGGCCTGGTTTTTCTCGGAAAAGCAGGACATGGTCGGCCGGTTCTGGGTGGGCGTGGTGCCACCGTTTTTCGTCACCGGCGTGTTTGCCGGGCTGACGCTGTTGCAGCCGGACTTTGGCGGGGCAGCCATGATGACCATGCTGCTCTTCCTGCTGTGTCTGGTGGGCGGGACGCGGTTTGTGTTCCTGGGCGGGTCTGTGGCCCTGGCCGGCATGGCCGGCTGGCTGCTCATCGTCAACTCCCCCTACCGCTGGAAGCGGTTCACGGCCTTCCTGGATCCCTTTGCCGACGCGCGGGACACCGGCTATCAGCTGGTGCAGTCCATGTACGCCTTCGGCTCCGGCGGGCCCCTGGGCGCGGGGCTGGGCGCGTCCAAGCAAAAGCTTTTCTTCCTGCCCGAGGCACACAACGACTTCATCATGGCCGTGGTGGGCGAGGAGCTGGGATTCGCGGGCGTGACGGCGGTGTTCATCTTCATGGGGCTGCTCTGCTGGCGGGCCTTCCATATTGCCATGACCCTGGAAAACCTGCGCGACCGGCTCACGGCGTATGGCCTGACGCTGATCATCACCCTGGGCGCGGTACTGAACATGGCCGTGGTCCTGGGCGCTGCGCCGCCCAAGGGCGTGCCCATGCCGTTTTTGAGCTACGGTGGCTCCTCGCTGCTGGGGGCCATGGCCTGTGTGGGCCTGCTGTTGAATCTGTCGCGACAGCCACGCGGCAATCGCTCCCTTGGCGGTCTGGGAGGCGGACGGTAATGGCACTGGAACGCGTTCTGCTCACCACCGGCGGCACCGGTGGCCACATCTTCCCGGCGCTGGCCGTGGCCGAGGCCCTGCGCCAGGCACGCGGCGGCAGCGGTGCGGAGTCGGTGCGGCTGCTCTTCGTGGGCGGGCAGAGCGGGCCCGAGGCGCGGTTGTGCGCCAGGGCGGGCATTGAATTTCTGGGCCTGCCAGTACGCGGGGTCATCGGCCGCGGGGTCAAGGCCATAAGCGCCATGGCCGCGCTGGTGCAGTCGTTCTTCCAGGCCTTGCGGATCCTGCGCCGGTTCCGGCCGCAGGTGGTGGCCGGGTTCGGCGGCTATGCCTCCTTCCCGTCCATGGCCGCGGCAGCCGTGCTGGGTTTGCCCACGGCCCTGCACGAGCAGAACAGCGTGCCCGGCGTGAGCAACCGGCTCCTGGCCCGCACGGCGCGCACCGTGCTGCTTTCCTTTCCCGATGAACTGCAGCGATTTCATGCTGGTAAGACCGTGCTGACGGGCAATCCCGTGCGCCGGGATATCGCAGCCCTGCATGAGACGCCGCAGGCGGTGTCGGGTGAGAAGCGGCTGCTGATTCTTGGCGGCAGCCAGGGGGCAGTGGCTGTGAATGACGCCATCATCGCCGCCCTGCCCAGACTGCGCGAGGCCGGAGTGTCCATCCTGCACCAGGCCGGCGAGCGTGACGCCACCCGTGTCCGCGCGGCCTACGAAGCCGCCGGCTGGGACGGCAGCTGTGTCCAGGCCTTCATGGACGACATGGCCGGCGCGTACGCCTGGGCCGATCTGGCCGTCTGCCGCGCCGGGGCTTCCACGGTGTTCGAGCTGGCCGCGGCCGGACTGCCGGCGGTGTTCATCCCGTTTCCCTTTGCCACGCACAACCATCAGGCCGTGAACGCCCGGCATCTGGAACGGGCCGGGGCAGCCATTTGCATCGAGCAGCAGCAGCTGGCCAGCCGAGATCTGGCCGGTGAAGTGCTGGCGCTTTTCTCCAACCCTGAACGGCTGGCCGCCATGGGGCAGGCCGCCAGAGCCTGGGCCCGGCCCGGGGCGGCAGCGGACATCGCCGCGGCCCTGGAACGGCTGGCAGACGGGACCCAGGCAAGGACCATTGCATGATTACGAGCACGGGACATCAAATGCGCACCCGGGTGCGCCGCATGCACATGCTGGGCATCGGTGGCGCGGGCATGAGCGGCATCGCCGAGGTGCTGCTGAACCTGGGATATACCGTCTCCGGCTCGGACCTGTCCGACGGCCCGGTGGTCCAGCGCCTGCGGGAGCTGGGGGCCACCATTTACAAGGGGCATGCCCGCGGACAGGTGGGCGAGGCGGATGTGGTGGTCAAATCCACCGCCATTTCTTCCGAAAACCCCGAGCTGCAGGAAGCCATGGAACTGGGCGTGCCGATCATCCCGCGCGCCGAGATGCTGGCCGAGCTCATGCGCCTGAAGGCCGGCGTGGCCGTGGCCGGGACGCACGGCAAAACCACCACCACGTCGCTTTTGGCCGGAATTTTTGAGGAAGCCGGGCTGGACCCTACGGTGATCATCGGCGGCCGCCTGAACGCCTACGGCTCCAACGCCCGGCTGGGCGAGGGCGACTATCTGATCGCCGAGGCCGACGAGAGCGACGGCTCCTTCCTCTGCCTCTTCCCGCTCATCGCCGTGGTCACCAACGTGGACGCCGATCATCTGGATCATTATCCGAATCTGGAAGCCATCGACGCGGCCTTCATCCAGTTCATGAACCAGATTCCCTTCTACGGCCGCAACGTCGTCTGCGGGGATGACCCCGGCGTGCAGCGGCTGCTGGGCCGGGTCAAGCGGCCGGTGCTGCTCTATGGCTTCGGGCTGCACAACCAGCTGCGGGCCGAGGTGTTGGAATGTTCGGACATCTCCCGTTTCCGCGTCCTGCTGGACGGCAAGGAAGTGGGGGAGGTGCGGCTCCATCAGCCCGGCCGGCACAATGTGCTCAACGCCCTGGGGGCCATCGGCGTGGCCCTGGAGGCCGGGATTCCGCTGGACACGGCCTTTGCCGGGCTGGAGCATTTCCGCGGCGTGGGGCGGCGATTTGAGCGCAAGGGCGAGAAGGATGGCATTCTGGTCATCGACGATTACGGGCACCACCCGGCGGAAATCCGCGCCACCCTGGAAACGGCCAGAAGCTGCTTCCCGGGGCGGCGGCTGGTGCTGGCCTTCCAGCCACACCGCTTCACGCGGACGCAAGCGCTGTTTGGCGACTTCTGCAAAGTGTTTTCCACCGTGGACAAACTGCTGCTCACGGAAATTTATCCCGCCTCCGAGGCGCCCATCCCCGGCGTGAGCGGGCAGAGCTTGGCCCAGGGCATCCGGCAGATTTCCAATACCGATGTGACCTACTGCGCGGACTTTGCCGCCGTGCTGCAGGCCCTGCCGGACGTGCTGCAGCCCGGGGACATTTTCATGACCATGGGCGCGGGCAACATCTGGACCGTGGGCAGGGACTGGCTGGAGTCGTGAGGGATTCATGAGCACGCCGTTCATCACATCCGGCAGCAGACTGCTGCAGAACAACCGGCGCGGCAGCGGGAACAACCGCTACCGTCGCCAGGCCTCGCCCCTGCGCAAGCTGGAGCTGCCACGGTTCCGGGGCGGATTCTCAGTTCGCATGCCGGGTGTGCCCGTGATGACCGGTGTCTGGCAGTGGGGCGTGAACCTGTTGCTGTGGCCGCTGTTCATCATCGCGGCCAGCTGTGCCTGTCTGCTGCTGTATCGCTACGTGACCTCGCACGAGTATTTCACCCTGCGGGAGATCGAGGTCAGCGGCAACCGGCGGTTGACCAGCTCGGAAGTGATGCAGGCCGGTGGCGTGCATCTGGGGCTGAACACCCTGGATCTGGCCATGCATGACGTACGGGGCAAGCTGCTGGGCAATCCCTGGATCGAATCGGCCACGGTAACCCGCGAGTTGCCGGCCACCTTCCGGTTGACCATCGTGGAACGCGAACCCCGCTGGTGGGTGCAGCAGGATGAGGGCATCTTCTATGCGGACGAGCAGGGCCGCATTATCGCCCCTGTGGAACCGCGGGGTTTCACCTCCTTGCCGCTTATTCGACTTGAAGATACGGACCCCTCCATGCTGACGGTGCTGAACCGGCTGCGGCAGATGGCCGAGTCGAAAAAAATGCCGTTCACCATGCAGGCCGTGGGCTGGGTGCGGCTTTCCGCCGGCGGGGGGGTGGAGATGCATCTGGAGCCGCAGGACATCACCGTGGCCATGGAGTCGCATGACCTGCTGTCGCAGGTGGCCAGGCTCAAGGCGGTGTGGGGCGATCTGACCCAGCGCAATGAGCTGGAACGGGTGACGGCCATTCGCCTGGCCGGGGAAAAATTGTGGGTGGAGCGCAGCGGGCCGGCGATCGGAGCCAGCCCGGCAGCCCCGAAAAAGTTGAACAAGGGCCCGCAGGCGCCCAAGAAAGCCGCCAAGTCCTAGGACCGGCGGACGCAGCAGAAGCACGAGGCAAGGAGAAGCCATGTCCAAGTCCGATCTCATCGTAGGTCTCGACATCGGCACCACCAAGATTTGCGCCGTGGTGGGAGAAGCCACGCCCGACGGTGTGGATATCGTCGGCATCGGCACCAGCCCCTCCACAGGGCTGCGCAAAGGCGTGGTGGTGAACATCGAGCAGACCGTCCAGTCCATCAAAAAGGCCTTGGAAGAGGCGGAGCTCATGGCCGGCTGCGAAATCAGATCGGTCTATGCCGGCATCGCCGGCAGTCATATCAAGGGCTTCAACAGCCATGGCGTCATTGCCGTCAAAGGCGGCGAGGTGGGCGAGAAGGATGTGGAACGGGCCATCGATGCCGCCAAGGCCGTGGCCATCCCCCTGGACCGGGAAGTGATTCACATCCTGCCCCAGGAATACATTGTGGACGACCAGCGCGGCATTGCCGATCCGCAAGGCATGAGCGGCGTGCGGCTGGAAGTGCGGGTGCACATCGTCACCGGCGCAGTGACCAGCGCGCAGAACATTGTTCGCAGCTGCCACAGATCAGGGCTTGACGTCGCGGACATTGTGTTGGAATCACTTGCGTCTTCCAAGTCTGTGTTGACGGCGGAAGAGCGGGAGATCGGGGTGGCCCTGGTGGACCTGGGCGGCGGCACGACGGACATTGCCGTCTTTGCCAATGAATCCATCAAACACACCGGCGTGCTGGCCCTGGGCGGCACGAATCTGACCAACGACATCGCCTTCGGCCTGCGCACGCCCATGGCCGCGGCGGAAAAGATCAAGGTCCGGTACGGGTGCGCACTTGCAGATTTGGTGAAAAAGGACGAAACCATTGACGTCATGAGCGTGGGCGGGCGGGACTCCCGCCGTCTCTCGCGCCGGGTGCTGGCCGAGATTTGCGAACCACGGATGGAAGAGATTCTTTCCCTGGTGGATCAGGAGCTTGTCCGCTCCGGATTCAAGAACATGATCGGCGCGGGCGTGGTGCTTACTGGCGGCACGGCCCTCATCGAAGGCTGCCAGGAACTTGGCGAGCAGATTTTCAATCTGCCCACCCGGCTGGGATACCCGCAGCATGTGGGCGGGCTCAGGGATGTGGTCAACAGCCCCATGTACGCCACGGCGGTGGGGCTGCTTATGTACGGTGCGGAGAAGGAAGGTCTGGAACACAAGTTTCGCATTAGGGATGCGAACGTCTTCAACCGCATTCTGGGGCGGATGAAGAAGTGGTTCTCGGACATTTCGTAAGGTTTCTGGGGAAACAACGTGCAGCATGGGGATTTGCAGGAGGGAGTTATGGAGTTCCAAGAGCTTGAAGGCGAACAGATGGCCAAAATCAAGGTCATCGGCGTAGGTGGCGGCGGCGGGAACGCCGTGAACAACATGATCGCATCGGCCCTCAAAGGCGTGCGCTTTGTGACGGCCAACACCGATATCCAGGCCCTGGCGCGTTCCAAGGCCGAATTCAAGATCCAGCTGGGTGAAAAACTCACCAAGGGGCTGGGCGCTGGCGCCAACCCCGACGTGGGCCGCGACGCCACCCTGGAATCCATGGATCAGGTCAAAAAAATTATTGGCGATGCGGACATGGTCTTCGTCACCGCCGGCATGGGTGGCGGCACCGGCACCGGCTCCGCGCCGGTCATCGCCCAGTGCGCACGCGATCTGGGCGCCCTGACCGTGGGCGTGGTGACCAAACCCTTCTACTTTGAAGGCAAAAAGCGCAAGGAATCCGCGGAACGCGGCATTGCCGAGCTGCGCCAGCACGTGGACAGCCTGATCACCATCCCCAACGACCGCCTCCTGGCCCTGGCGGCCAAGAAGGCCACCTTCATCGAAATGCTCAAGAAGGCGGATGAAGTGCTGTACTACGCCGTCAAGGGCATCTCGGACCTGATCATGCTGCCCGGCCTGATCAACCTGGACTTTGCGGACGTGAAGGCCGTGATGGGCGAGATGGGCCTGGCCATGATGGGCACGGGCATTGCCCGGGGCGAAAACCGCGCCCGTGAGGCAGCCATGAAGGCCATCACCAGCCCGCTGCTGGAAGACGTGTCCATCGAGGGCGCCAAGGGCGTGCTCATGAACATCACCTGCGGCCCCGACCTGACCATCGACGAGGTCAGCGAAGCCGCGTCCACCATTTCCGAAGCCGCCCATGAAGATGCCCGCATCTTCTTCGGCACGGTGTTCGATCAGGATTCCACGGACGAAATGCGCATCACGGTCATTGCCACGGGCATCGAAACCGCGGCGGAAATGGCCCACAACGCCATGCCCGGCATGGCCCAGGGCCTGACCCGCGCCCAGCTGCTGCAGGGCCGGGAACCCGGCGGGCATGGCGGTCCTGGCGGGTATGGCGGTGGTGGCGGTGGCAATGTCACCCCCCTGCGTGGCGGCGCCAAGCAGCCTCCCCGGCAGGCCCCGCAACCCCCCGTGCGCGGTGGCGGCTACGGTGGCCCTGCCGGCGGTGGCGCGCCCATGGCGCATGAAGGGCTCTCGCCCATGACGCCAGGCCTCAAGGCCCGCAAGCAGGCCGGCCTGGAAGACGAATGGTCCATCCCTGCCTACCTGCGCTACCGCAAGGGCCAGGAAGAAGCCAGCATGGGCCAGATGAGCCCCGGTTCCCATGTTCCGGGAGAAGACGACTTCGTCTTCGATGAGGAGGAATTCGAGATCCCCTCATTCATCAGGAAGCAAGCGGACTAGGCTCCCCACCTGGATCCGCGTGCCTCGGGGCCAGTGGTGGCAGCACCAACGGCCTCAGTCGCACTCCATACCCCCCACTCCCCGAGTCGGCTTGGCGGAAGCGGCCCCAGACCGCACCGCCAAGCCCGACCGGGCGAAGTCGGCGCCCCCAGCCTCAGGCCGGGAAGGGCGGTATCTCCCCTGCGCTTCTTCATCGCGCGCTGTTTCCTGTTCTCAGAACGGGACCCGACGCTCCATGCGAGTGGCCATGCGAGTGGCCATGCGAGTGGCCCTCTTCTCCTTCACACGCGGTGAGGGAGTGGAAGAGGGGTCACGGTTTGTGTTTGGCCTGTGCCACCAGTCTCCATATGACGGCCTTGGAGGAATGGTTGTGGGAACGACCCGGGGGAAGCGGCTTGTCTTCTTCAGATGTCGCTTCCAGCCCGCAGATTTCACACCGATAGATCCCCGAGTACGGTGCCGGGTCCCCAGGGTTATGCAGGGTGTCGAAATCAATACGGTCTGACTTTTTAAAGTAGGCGAGATTATTGATGATAGGCATAATGACCTCGGCGATGGTAAAGGTTTCATTCAAACCAAACAGTAAAGATATCAAAAACGCCAAGCTAATAAATTTAAATTTGTTGAAGAATATTCGCCGGTGCACTGGCCAGTCGGAAATACGAAGAAAACCCCGCCAGGAGGGTCCTGACGGGGTGGAGGTGGCGATGCGGCGGCGATGGCGGCGCTATTTGATGCCCAGCTGGTCCTTCAGGTAGGCAAAGTCCAGGTTGGCTGAGACCAGCTGCGCGCCCTGCTTGATCTTGATCACCGCACGGAGCTTGTGGCGGGTGAGGATGGTTTCCATCTTTTTGGCCACGGTAAAGGTATCGTCCCGGACCACGATGATGGGGATGGAGAGGACTTCGGAGCGGGTCAGGATGATGTCGTTGGGATAGAGGTTGCCGGTGAGCACCAAGCAGGGGCAGGCGCCTTCCAGGGCCACCAGCTGCACGTCGGAACGGTCCCCGCCCACGATGACGGCAGAGTTCTTGTTCTTGCGGAAGTGGGTCATGAAGTTCTCCACCTGCATGGTGCCGATGAGGAAATTCTCCACGACCTTGTCAGCCTTGTTGTGGGCGGAGATGATCTTGCCGCCCAGGCGCTCGGCCAGCTCGCCGACCTTGATGGCCCCCATGAGCGGATCCTTGGGGATGACGCCGACCACCTTGACGCCATTGTTTTCCAGGAACGGCTTGATGAGGGTCTCGACCTCATTCATGTAATTGGGCGGGATATCGTTGAGGATGCAGCCGGCCATGGCGTCGCCCAGGGTGTCGCGCAGAACCACGAGGTAGTCGTAGTTGAGTTCCTTGCGCAGGCGGTCGATGACGATGCACTTGAGGCCCAACTCGCGGACCACGCGCACGCCGTCCAGGCGGGAGTAGCGGCCGGAATACATGGACCCGGAACCGGCCACAAGCATCACATCGCGGTCTTTCTGCAGCGCATCGTAGGCGGCCTGGATGTCTGGCAGGCGGTCGGGCTCCTGGCCGCTGAAGGCGCGGACCTTGAAGTCCTGGGTGACGACCACGGGCGTGACCCTGGCCGGATCTTCCTTCAATCCCAGCACATCCTGGACGAAGAAGGCGTCTTCATCGCCAAGCTTGCCGTCCACTTCCTGGGGCATGGCGCCAACGGGTTTCATGTAGCCCACGTTCAGGCCTTCTTTTTGCAGCCTGAGCCCCATGCCCATGACGATCATGTTCTTGCCCGAGTACCCCTCGGTGGAACCTATGTAAATGCCGGCGGCCATGGCGTTCTCCTTAAAGAAAGGGCGCGGAAAGTCTGTTCGGAAGGCTGTAACAGCATTGAGCGAATCAGCCAAGAGGGAGTTTGTTGAAGTTCCGGGGGTCGGGCGCCGGGGCTGTGCCTGCAGTGTGGCAGGCAGGGCATGTCCAGTGTGAGTCCGCCCGTTCAGGGGTTGACCCTCTGGAGCGAGGAGGTATACCGGAAAAATGCGTGGGGGCTGCCCGACGCATTACCCATGCAACACGTACAACACTCGCCGCAGCGCCAGGGGGGCGTCGCCATGTCGACAGAGCCAACGCGCGACGAATTGCTCGTCACGTTTCAGAATCGTATTCACTACACGTTTTGCGAAGTCAAGTTGCTGGATCAGGCTCTGACGCACAGCTCCTGGGCCAATGAGCACGGTGGCAAGGAGCCGCACAACGAGCGCCTGGAGTTTCTGGGGGATGCGGCGCTGGAATTATGCGTGACCCAGGAACTCTTTGAGCGGTTTCCTGACGAGCGCGAAGGGGAGATGACCCGCATGCGGGCGCGGCTGGTGAGCCAGCCTTCCCTGAGTGGGGCGGCGCGGCGCATCGGCCTGGATGGCTGCCTGCGCCTGGGACGAGGCGAGGAAAGCCAGGGCGGCCGCGAGAGGGCCTCGCTGCTGGCCGATGCCATGGAGGCCGTGATCGGGGCCATCTTTCTGGATGGAGGCTTTGAGCGCGTGCGCGAGGTGCTGCGGGAACTGTTTGCGGAAAGCTGGCCCGTGGCGGTGGAACGCAACAAGGTGAAGGATTTCAAGTCGCATTTACAGGAGCTGACGCAACGGTGCTACAAGGAGCGCCCTGCGTACCGCCTGCTCTCGGCCACCGGGCCCGAGCACGCCAAGGTGTTTGAGGTGCAGGTGACGCTGCCTACTGGCGTGGCACTTACTGCCACCGGCCCGAGCCTGAAGCGCGCGGAGCAGGCCGCCGCCCGTGCGGGGATAGAACTGGTGCAGCGGGAATGCAGACTGCCATAAAAAGAGAACGAGCATTTCGGGATGACTGCACTGCGAAGCAGCCTGGCATGTTGTGTAATTGCCAGGGAATGGCAGCTGATTGATGGTTCAAACAATACAAGCGTGCATGGTTGCCGCGCCAAAAGAACAACAGGGACCCGTCCCGCCAGGGGATGAGTCGCTTGACATATTCATATCCGCGGGGATATCCCTTAGATACAGCTGGGAATGATCGTGCAGCGGGGAACATCCTTAACCTTGTACAGTGAGGAGGGTGTTTTGTATGAGCATTCCAAACAAAAGCAACAAGGGCTGGGCGGACATCGTCTCAGGGAGGACCAAACATCAGCTGAAGTTTCTGGCCGCCAAGGTATTGCTGGGGCGACTGGTGCACGCGGCGCAGGAAAACCCTTCGCCAGCGGTAATCAGTGCGGGCGTGGAGCAGTTGCATGAGCTGTATTCCAAGAATGCGCACATGCCCAGCGTGCAAGAAGACATGAAAACCATATTTGGATAAAAGGGGGTGGTCATGAGCCAGAACATGCTGAACATTGCCGAGGCAGGGGATGCCATTGCCAGAGGACGGGTGCTGTTGTTGGCCGGGGACGAATCCGCGCTCAAGGCCTTGCCCCGGGGCAACTGGATCGGCGGCACCATCCCATATTTCATGTCTTCCGAATACGGTGGGGTGGCCACCAGAGAACAGATTTTTGCGACGGATTTGACGGATCTGGCCGCCGGCTGGGAGATCCAGCGCTACGATGCGGAAACCGTAGCGCAGGTGTATGTGAATGCGCCGGAAAACGGGTGCAGCTTCATCCTCATTCCTGCCTCCAGCCCCACCCACCTTTCTTTTGCCCTCAATGCGCCCAATTACGAGCAGTTCGGCGTGCGTCCGCTGGTGGGATGGATTGCCGGGGTGCACCTGGAGGATCTGGGCAAGCAGAGCCCCAAAGTCATCAATGGCCAGACAGGGGAACAGGTGGAAGACGGCGCCCTGGTGCTGGCCGTAACCCTGCCTGCCGGCAAGGCCGCCTCCCTGGGCATTATCAACCTCTTTGAACAAGGCGATGGCGACTCGCTGACCTTCCCGGAAACCGGCTTTGCCACCAAGGATGTGTTCGTGAATGGCAAACGCCGCAACTTTGCCGAATACATCACGGAAAAACAGCTGGATACCAAGCTGCCCCTGGTGGCGGACTACTATGGCGAGTCCGTGAACATCAGCTTCCAGAGCGTGGATGCAGCGCAGGGGCTGGTGCAGTTCTATGCCCCCGTGTTCAGCGGCATCCGATACAAACACGCCCGGCCCGTGCCCGACTATGTGCACGATTTCAAGGCCAGACTGGCTGGAACCGGCAGTGTGGAAGCCTCCCAGCTGATCTTTTCCTGCAACTGCATCCTGAACTATCTGTATTCAGAACTGGAGAGCAAAAAGACGGAACCCTTCACCGGGCCGATCACCTTTGGCGAAATCGCGTATCAGCTCCTCAACCAGACCCTGGTGTATGTGGAACTGCACGACGTGTAAGCCCGACGGGGTGTGATGCGGGGGGATGCTGCCAGCAGACCGCGCACAGGGTACTCGCAGGATACGCAGCGGCTGCGCATGGGTAAGCGGCATGTCCGCAGGGTAGAGGAACGGTTGCGCGTTGACTCCTCGTTTGAAACATCCTATCCCTACCCGTGTAGGTACAGTCAGCGTTGCTGACAACGCTGTGTGCAGGACTAATCCCATCGAAACGAGCACTTAGGGGCGAGTGGGGGGAGCAGGCATGAACATTCCAAGCGCAACCAACGAAGCCTGGCTGCGGATTGTGATGGGCAAGGAAAAGCATGCCCTCCGGTTTCTGGCAGCCAAGGTGCTGCTGGGCCGGCTGGTGCACGCCGTGGAGCAGGACCCCTCGCCGGAGAACGTTGCCGACTGCATTACCCAGCTGTACCAGCTGTATGCCTCCAATCAGCACATCCCCAAGGTGCAGGAAGACTTGCGCACCATCTTCGGAATTCGTTGAGAAGGACACGCAGGCTCCACACATTGGAGCTCCCTCCCCGGCCGGGCCGGTGGCGCCGGCCGGGGAGGACGTCCCGGTCATCTGACAAGCTGACTCTCCAACCGTCCGAAAAGTTTATCGTCCGGCACATATTCCATCCGACAACAACTCCAGTTCGAGAGGCCGGCAGTCGTCAGGCATTACTCAGTGCGTCTCAGCGTACGGCCTAGCCGCCGCCGATGAGCTGCATGGCCAGACGGGGCAGGCTGTTGGCCTGGGCCAGCATGGCGACGGCGCTCTGGGTGAGAATCTGGTTGCGCACGAATTCCGTCATCTCGGTGGCCACGTCCACGTCGGAGATGCGGGATTCGGACGACTGCAGGTTTTCAGCCTGGATGGAAAGGTTGGTGATGGTGTTCTGCAGGCGGTTCTGCAGGGCGCCCAACTGGCCGCGGATGGTGTCCTTGGACACGATGGCCGAGTTGATCATGGTCAGCATGTGCTGGGCCGCGCTCTGGGTGTTGATGCGCCGGTGGCCGTTGATGGTGGCATCCCAGAAGCCCAGGGAGGAAGCCGTGGCGCTGCCGATGTTGATGAAGTAGTAGTCTTCCGCCGAATCGTTGCCGGTGCCGAAGTGGATCTTCAGCGGTCCGGTGGACTCAATGCCGTTGCCGCGGTGCGACTCGGCCAGGGTGAGGTTGGGATCGGCAGAAAGCGTGCCATCCAGCAGTTTGACGCCGTTGAAGTCCGTCGCGTTGGCGATACGGGTGATTTCCGACATCATGGCCTGGAACTCGGAGTCGATGAGGATACGCTGATCCGAGTTATAGGTGCCGGTGGCGGCCTGCTCGGCCAGTTCCTTGAGGCGGATGAGCTTTTCGTCAATGACCTGCAAGGCCCCGTCCGCGGTCTGGATCAGGGAGATGGCGTCATTGGCGTTGCGCACCCCTTGCTGCAGGGTGGAGATGTCCGCGCGCATGAGTTCGCGGATGGCCAGACCGGCGGCGTCGTCCGCCGCGGTGCCAACCCTCAGGCCCGAGGAAAGGCGACGCGTGGAGGTGGAAAGCCGTCCATAGCTCTCCCCAAGGTTCCGCGCGGCGTTCATGGCCATGAGGTTGTGGTTGATAACCAGGGACATATGCATAACCTCCGTGTTGATGCTTGCCGAGTATTAAGCAAACCTGGTGCCAGAGAGACTTTTGTTAATGGTTTCTAAAGGTTGTAATTTTTTCGTATGCTTGCGTATGGCAAAGCGTCAATTTTTTCCCGGTCCGAGGGCCTTGCAGGGCTGCTGGCGCGGAAAAAATCGCCTCTGCCCCTCAAGTTGTGTCAGGATCTGGTCGATGAAGTAGGAGCAAAGTTCCCAGTGTGGCGGGATGGTCCCGGCATGGGGTGCTTTGGCGCAGGCAAGGTGGTGCTCCATGGCGATATCCCAGGTGAATCAGTCGTCAGGGCCGGGCGCGCGGCTGCAGTCGGGCGCAGCGCCGGCACAGATTGCCGAGGTGGCGTCCTCGGGCACAGCATCCGCAACGTCTGCCGCAATGGTGTCGCGCCTCTTCCGCCAAGGTAGCGGACAGGCACAGGACGAAGAAGGGCCTGGCGGTGGGCAGGGGCACTCTGCAGGCCACGCAGCCCCGGACGGACGGACCGCGGCCGCCGGACCCGGCGGGCAGGCCGACTCGCAGGCCGGAACGCCGGAAGACGCGACCAAGAACATGGCCCTGGATACAGCCCTGCAGCTGGCGGAAAAATACACGGCCTTCCAGGGTGTGGCCCTGGAATTCAACGTCCATGAGGACTCCGGCCGGCTGCAGGTGATTGTGACGGACAAGGCCACTGGCAAACTGGTGCGCAAGATTCCGGAAGACGAATTTCTGTCCCTGGCCCAACGCATCAAGGAATACAATGGCGGCCCGCTGCTGAACGACCGCGCCCTGTGAGGCGCGGCTGCCGGGAGTCGCGGAAGCTGGCGTACGGTAATGCAGGCAGAGGCCGCCGCAGTCTTGGGACTGCGGCGGCCTGTTGGTGTTGAGGCGTGTTTGTGCTGTGAGCGGGCTAGCGCTTGAGCATGATGACTTCGCCGAGCATGGAGTCCGTGGTGGTGATGACCTTGCCGTTGGCGGAGAAGCCGCGCTGGGTGGTGATCATATCCACGAATTCCTTGGCCAGGTCCACGTTGGAGAGTTCCAGTGAGCCCGAGGAGATGGTGCCCATGCCCGAGGAGCCGGCCGGCTGCGAGCTGGTGAGCGGGGCGTCGCGCGTTTCGGAGAACAGGTTGCCCCCTTCGCGGCGCAGGCCGGTCTTGTTGTTGAAGTCGAAGAGCGCGACCTGGTAGAGGTCCAGGGTGACGCCGTTGGAGTACCGGCCCTGGATGACGCCCTCGCTGTTGACGATGATGTTCTGCAGGTAGCCGAAGGTGTAGCCGTCCTGGGACTCGTATTCCGTGGAGGACGAGCTGTCGTAGCTGGTGGTGGCGGCAGCCTGACGTTTGGCGCTGGAGGTGTAGTGGGGGATATCGTCCAGCGTGGTGGCGAGGCCGGAGCCGGTGTTGATATCGCCGATGTCCGAGGCGCGGGAGGATTGCGCACCGGCCAGGGGGTCCACCCAGGAGGTGTTGGGCGCGGCTTCCAGGCCGAAGTTGAGTTCAATGAGCTTGCCAGCGGCGTTGGAGAGCGCAGGCTGCGTGGGAGTGCCGTCGGCATTGACCACCCAGCTGGCGTTGGAGAGCCCGGAGAAGTTGGCGGCAAACATGGGATAGCCATTGTTGGAGATGGCTGTTGGCCGCCAGTAGTCCAGATCCTTGAAGCCGGCGGTGGAGTTGGCGTCGGACTGCAGGGTGTAGGCGGAAAGGGCTTCCAGCTGGCCTGCGGAGTTGAAGGTCAGCGTGCCGGCCATGAGCAGGCCTGCGGCGGAGGTGCCGGCGATGGCGTCGCCAAAGACGCGCTTGTCTTCGTCTGGATTCATGGTGACGATGTATTCCCAGGTGTTGCGGCCATCGGAGTTGGAGACCTGGTC
The DNA here is from genome assembly GCF_054653055.1 of Megalodesulfovibrio paquesii. Classification (NCBI taxonomy): domain Bacteria; kingdom Pseudomonadati; phylum Thermodesulfobacteriota; class Desulfovibrionia; order Desulfovibrionales; family Desulfovibrionaceae; genus Megalodesulfovibrio; species Megalodesulfovibrio paquesii. The sequence continues at coordinate 242,395 of NZ_BAAIGQ010000005.1, forward strand.
GTAGTACACTGTCAGGGTATGGGGGGAGCCGGCTTCGTCGTACACCTTGATGGTGGTGGAGTATTCGTACTGCAGGGACCCGAGAGGATCTTCAAGGGTGGCGTCCCAGGTCTTGAGCAGGGCGAAGAAGGGATCGACAGGATCGCTGGTGTTGTCGCTGCCGTCCTTGTCGAGCTGGGTGATAAGGGTGACGTTGTTGGTGTGCTGGGGTTCGGCCACGCCGCCTGCTTCCAGCTTGATGTTGGTGATGGACCCCACGCGGCTGACCTGGGTGGCTTCCTCGGAATTCTCGCTGCGCGTGTAGGTGTTGGCCGGCTGCACCGAGGAGGTGGAGAGCCTCCAGCCCTGGAGCACGTAGCCGTTGGTGTCTTTGAGGTAGCCGTTTTTGTCGAACCGGAAGTTGCCGGCGCGGGTGTAGTAGCGGTCTTCGGACCCCAGGGGGGAGACGCCGAAGAAGCCGTTGCCCGTGATGGCCAGGTCCGTGGACTCGTTGGTGGTCTCAAAGGAGCCCTGGGAGAAGTCGCCATAGATGGCGGAAGCCTGGACCCCGCGGCCAACCTGTGCGTTGGGATTGCCGCGCGTGGGGTAGTCCTGGCTGATGAAGTCGGCGAAGTGCATGTGGGAGGCTTTGAAACCCACCGTGTTGACGTTGGAGATATTGTTGCCGACGACGGACATGCGGTCCCCGTGGGCAAGCATGCCGGAAACGCCGGTCCACATGGAAGATGTCAGGCTCATTGCCGTCCTCCTTGACTGCTTTCGTAAAATTCCATGTAAATTTGCTATGGTAAGCTGGCTTAACTGTCAGCCGTGCTGTCGTCTTTCTTCGAGCTGGAACTGGTGTCCGTACCGCTTTCCGCAGCGCCGACCACTTCCTTGATGGAGGCGAAGTCCACGGTGCGGCCGTCCTTGAGCTGCAGGTAGAAGGTGCCGCTCTGCGTCTTGACGCCGGACACCTCGCCGGTGACGTCCATGTTGACCAGGACGAGTTCGCCGTTGGCGCCTTCGCAGGACATGCCCACGCCGTAGATGCCGTTGGCCACTTTCTTGCCATCGTAGTCCGTGCCGTCCCAGGTAACCTCGTAGCGGCCGGCCTGGTGGGGCCCAAGGGCGATGCTCTGGACGAGGCCGCCGGCCTGGTCGTAAATGTTGACGAACCCGCTCTTCATGGGTTCCTCGATTTCGTACCACAGGGAGGTGATGCCCTCGTCGGTCTTGGAGAAGGTATTGCCCGTGGCCACCACTTCCTTGCCGATGAAGCTGACGGCGGTAAGCATGTCCTGCCGCTCGGTGCCCTCGTTGAGGGAGTCCACGCCGTCGGCGATCTTGGTCAGCTGTTCCAGACTGGAGAACTGGGCCAGCTGGGAGGTGAATTCCGTATCCGCCATGGGGTTCAGGGGGTCCTGGTTTCCAAGCTGGGTGACGAGCAGGGTAAGGAACGTGTCCTTGCCGAGTTCATCGGAACCAGTGGTGGAATCCGTATTGGTTTTGTAGGCGGTGCCGGTCAGTCCGAGGCCGCTGGTGACATCGACGAACATGGTGGACTCCTGAACTAGGCGATGATGTTGATTCCTGCGGCCACACCGGCGTTGCGCAGCATGGCCAGGCGGGAAGATTCTTCCCCTGCACCATCATTTTGCATCTCTTGGGCCAATTGTGCGTCCTGTGCGGCAGCGCGGCGCAGAAATCCCCAGGCCCGCTGTTCGGCCGCGCGCGCGCCCTGTTCCTGGGCATAATTGTGCTGGCCGGCGCCCTGCCAGGCGGCCTGCTGGTCCTGGGCAAGATTGGTCTGCACGTCCAGTTTTTCCACCTTGAGGCCCTGCTGTTCCAGGTGCTGGCGAAGCTGGGTCATCTGCTGGCTGAGCAGGTGGGCGGTGTCCTGGTTGTCCGTGCGCAGGGTGGCAGTGACTTCCTTGTTGGCATTCATCTGCAGCACCACGGTGACCTTGCCCAGATCCGGCGGATCCAGCCGCAGGGTAAGCTGCTTGACGCCCTCGTTCAGGGAGCGGAGCATGCCCTCCTGCACGGTTTGCAGCACGCGTTCGGACGAGACGCCGGCGCGTTGGAAGGCGGCTTCCGCCCGGGACATCTTGGCCTGCTGGGTGAGGAGCTGGCTGTCCTGGGCGCGGGCAGCGGCGGCAACCGCTTCCGCCTGGGCGGTGCTGGTCGTGGTGGTGCTGGTCGTGGCGGTGGTGGACGTCCGGGCGTGGGCATCCGCACCAATCTTGTTCCACATGTCCCGCCAGCTTTGTTCCTGCTTGGAGAACGGCTGGTCCTGGGTGGTGGTGTTTTTTTCCTGGGCCTGTCCCTGCTGGGCCTCGGCGCTGGTGTGGCCCTTGAGAAGGGCGTCCCTGGCCTGCTGTGCCGTCTGCTGGGTGGCGTCCTTGCTGGTGGTGCCCGTGTGGTCCGTCTGGCCGTTCTTGGCGGCGTCTTCCGCGCCACGCTTGCCAACCTCGGCAATGGCTGCCTTGGCGGTAAGGGGATCCGGCGTCTCGCCCTTGGTGCCTTCCACCGCGCCTTCGTCGGTCTGGCGATGGTTGCGGGCAGCGGCTTCCTTGATATTGAACCGCTGGGCCTGGACGTCACGGCTTTCCTTGTTACTGGCCAGCTGGTCGCGCTTGGCTTCGTCGAGGGCCTGGTTGAGGGCGCTCTTGAGCTTGTCGTTGAGCAGATCGCGGGTGGAGTCGCGCAGGCTGCCAGTCAACTCGCCATTGGTGATGGCTGCTGTCTGGCGCAGGGTCATGGTGATGGCCTGCAACCCGGCGCGGCCAAGGCGGGCTTCGCCATTGGCGTTGAAGATGCCGGCAAACTGCTGGGCCGCGGATTCATCCAGCCCGGTGAGCTTGGCCAGGGCGGCCAGCTCGCCATAGCGCATGGAGACAGTCTTGGAGTCGCCCATTTCGGCGATCTTGGCCTGGATCTGCACCCAGGCCTTGCTGCCCTGGTTGCTGGAGAACTGGGTCAGGAGTTCCTTGGATTCGGTGGGCGTGAAGCCGAGCTTCTGGAAGAAGCCATGCAGGGTGCGCAGTTCCTCATCAGTGAGGGACTTGCGGCTGGACTCGCCGGTGTTCTTGGCGTCCAGGGTCTGGTTGACCTCCTGCATGAGGCTCTGCCAGGTCATGCCATTTTCGCTGGTGACCTTTTCCCGCAGGGTCTCCACTTCTTCCTTGCTCAGGCCGGCGCTGCGCAGGTCCTGCTCCAGGGCGGAAAAATCTTCCGCAGACACCTTGAGCGTGGCGGCCGAGGCCTTTTCCGATCCAAGCGTGGTGGTGCCCTGCGTGGAGCTGGAACCGGTGGCGCTGGCGGTGGTCGAGCTGGTGGTCGAACTGGTGGTGTCCCTACTTAAACTCGAAAGAATATTGGAAAAATTCTGCCCGTCGCCGGAGTCGGACGAGAAGGAGGAGGTGTAGGCATCCACCTGCTGCTGCAACTGTTGGCTCAATGGAAGAATCTGCATGGCTGGCTCCTTGAGCTGCCATACATCAAGAGCCGTGCCAGTGCGGGAGGTGCCAGGAGAAGATGACGGGATCAGCCGGCCAGGCCGTGCGCGCGCTCCACCAGCAGCAGCGCCTGGGCATAGCCCTGGGCGGAGAAATCGTGCTGCTGCAGGGTCAGGTGCAGCACGCTGGTCAGGGGGCGCAGCAGGGGCGGATGGGCGCGCCAGAAGGCTTCTTCCAGCAGTGCGCCGGTGCGCAGGGCTTTGGAAAGGTCGCGGCCCAGGCCACCGAGCCCCTTGCGAAAGCGCAGGGCCAGGGCCGGATGTCCCTGCTGCAGGGCCTGCCAGCCGGCCCGGGGAGCAATTTCGTCCCACAGGCCGAAGACGTGGCCCATATAGGCGTGCCAGAAGCCGGCCAGGGCCTCGCGGGCGGCGGGCTGGTGGTCCGGGGCCAGGGGCAGGAGGGCGTAGAGCCCTCGGGCATCCCGGCCCGTGGCCGACAGGCGCAGGCCGGGCAGATGGCGCACAGGGAGGGCCAGGGGATCGGCCGTGCGCAGGAATCGCCGGGCCAGGGCGGCAATGGCCGGGGGGGAAAAGGCTTCCCGGCAGGGCGGCTGCTCCCCGCGATGACACCGCCAGCAGCCCGTGCAGCTCATGGCCGCCTGGACCACCAGATGCCCCGGGGCGTGGGGGCCGGTTTCCCAGGGGCTGACCGGTCCCATGGAGAGGTTGATGGTCTTGAGCCCGGTCCAGGCGGCCAGATGCATGGGGCCGGTGTCCGGGGTGATCATCAGCCCCAGGGCCTGCCCCATGCGGGCAAAGCCGCTGAGGTCGAAGCGGCCGCAGAGATTGGCCACGGGCGCGCCGGCGGCGGCTTCCACCTCCCGGCCCAGGGCCACTTCGCCCGGTCCGCCCAGAAGCACCGGGGCCACGCCACGGCGGGCCAGCTCGCCGGCCAGACCGGCCCAGAAGGTGACCGTGGGGCGCTTGGCCTCTTCGCTGGCTCCGAGGAACAGGCCCACACGCGGCTTGCTCTGGAGGGGGGTGCGCGGCGGGGGCAGGGTGGTGGCGGCAATTTCGGCCAGGGGAGTCACGTCCAGGGCGTTGAGTTCGGCCCAGTGGAAGCGGTTGTGCCGATTGTTGTGGACCAGGGAGGCGCGATAGCGTTGCCAGTCGCCATGCACGTACATGACCCCCTCGCTGGTGCGCACAGGGCCGAGGGTGCGCTCGGCCGTGAGCCGGCCGGCCAGCCAGGCGGCTTCGGGGCGGTGGCTGAGGTTGAGAACGAGCTTGAAGCGGTGTTTGGCCAGCGCCTCGGCCTCGGTCCAGTCCACATAGGCGGCGTGCGGACTCAGCGGCATGAGATGCTTGAAGAATTTTCGTTCCGCCACCACCCAGAGCGGCCGGCCCGGATACTGCCGCGTGAGCCACAGGAGCAGGGGGAAGGTGAGCAGGATATCCCCCATGCGCTGCATCTGGAGGACGAGGACCGGGGCGGAGGCGCTGGGAGCGGCCATGCTCAGCCGAAGATCGCCTGCATCTGCCGGCAGAGCTGCAGGATCCGGTGGTCGTAGGTGTGCTCGGCCAGGACACGATGGCGGGCCGCGGCGACCATGCGCTCGCGCTCGGCGTCATGGGCCAGGTAATGGCGGACCAGGGATTCGATTTCCCCGGCGTCCTGATACACGGCGATTTCCTTGCCTGGTTCGAGGAGATCGGCCAGCTGCTCGCGCATGTCCGTAAGCACGAAGGCCCCGCAGGCCGGACAGTCGAAAATGCGCTGGTTCACCGCGCCCTTCATCTGCTTGCTGGTGGTGTTGAAGTTGATGGCCTGGGCCGGATAGAAGGCCGGGAGCTGGTCATAGTAGCTCAGTTCACGGTGCCAGGACCAGGGCCGGGATTCGCGGCGGAAGAGGATCTTCCAGCCTGTGTCCCCGCAGATGAGCGGGTCGAAGGGCAGCAGGCGGGAGACACAGTCGGCGCGGTACTGGCGGGTGGCCTCCCAGGTGAGCATGGCTTCCAGGGCCAGGCGGCGTTCGGCTGTGGGCAGGGCTTCCCAGTCGGCAAAACGGGCCGGGTGGCGTTCGCGCAGGAATTCCAGCACACCGCGGCAGTCGCAATCGCCAAATTCTTTGGCAATAGTCCGGTATTCAAGGAGAAACTCCCTGGGTGGACGGGCCTTCCGCATGCGGTGCCCCACCTTGAAGACCATGGAGTTGCCCACAAAGCTGACCCTGGCCCGGGGCATGCCCGACCAGGGCGGCAGGCCGGGCCGGAAGCGGTGGGTATCCGTGCCCAGGGGCAGGTAGTGCACGTGCTCGAACCCCAGGGCCTTGAGGGACGGCAGGTTGTCCTTGTCCCAGGTAAAGACGGCCGTGAGTGGGTGGACGACCTTGTGGTACAGGTTCAGGATCAGGTGCGGATTGTCCACGAACCAGGAGGCCAGGGGCAGGCGCATCTGCTCCAGGAGGCTGATGAGCACGCCCTCGCGGTCCACGCCGAGGTGGTTGATGGTAAAGAGGAAATCCGGCTTGAATTCCAGCACGGCCGTAAGCAGTTCCTCCATGAACCGGCCGGCGCCGATTTCCTGGTCCTCGATGTGGATGCAGTGCAGGGGCACGCCCAGACGGGCGCAGGCGGCCTGGACCTCGCCCATGAGAAAATACTGGCTGGTAACGCCCAGGATGCGTGGGGGCCAGTGGGTGAAGCGGGGCTGGCGGGCGCGGTCCCAGAAGTTGTGGGTCTGGCTGGCGGCAAGGCGGTCCTGCAGGGCCTGGTAGTGCCCGCGGTCGTGGCGCAGATAAAAGGGCAGGGCGATGGGGTGGAAGGGACGGCCGTTGTGAGCCATCTGCCAGCGGGTCAGGGCGGCCAGGGCGGCGGCGGCATCGGGGGCGGTGATCCATTCCACGCCGGGATGCCGTTCCTGCAGGCCGGTGGCGGCAAGAATGTCCAGCTCCTTGTCCACCACAGCCACCGGAGCGCCGGGATGGGCGGCACAGAGCGTTTCCAGCGCCGCACCCAGGCCGGAACCCAGCAGCACCAGCAGGCTGTCGGCTGGAGGGGGCGTGCCTCGAAGAGCCTCCTGCACCAGGGCCGCCTCGCCGGCACGGCCCTGGCGTCCGACCATACGGCGGGTGCGGCCAGCCTCGGTGAACAGGACGTCCTGAAGCAGGCCGTCCTCAACCTGCAGGGAAATCATCGGCCTGTTCACCAACTACGATCTCCCGGCCGGTGGAAAAAGAATTCGGTGCGCCGGTTGGTGTGGCGGTTCTCGTCCGTGGTGTTGGGCAGCAGGGGCTGGGAGTCGGCATAGCCCACGGCCTTGAGCCGGCTGGAGCGGATCTGCCCTTTTTCCATGATGTAGCGCAAGGCAGCGGCGGCGCGGGCCGAGGAGAGTTCCCAGTTGCTGGGATAGAGGTTGCTGGCGGTGGGGTGGTCATCTGTATGGCCGCGGACCACGAGGTCGTAGTTGTGTTCCTTGAGGATGGCGATGACCTTGGCCAGGGCGCTTTCGGCCAGCGGGGTGAGGGTGGCCGAGCCAGGCTGGAAGAGCGCGTCGTTGTCCACGCGCAGGATCACGCCCACGTCATCGGTGGCGACCTTGGTGACCTGCTTGAGGGAGGGGTCTTCCAGCATGGACTGGAGCTGCACCACCATGCCGAGCATGGCGCGGTCGTCCGAACTCATCTTGATGTCCTTGCGATCCAGGGCGACGGGGGACATGGCGGAATATGGGGCTTCCTTGCGCTTGGTCTGCACGCCAAAGGCGTCCTTGATGGAGCCCACCATGTCCTTGAACTTCTGCGCATCCATCTGGGCAAAGGAAAGCAGCAGCACGAAGAAGCAGAGCATGTTGGTGGCGAGGTCGGCAAAGGTTGCCAGCCAAGGCGGCAATCCCTCCTCGCATTCCTGCTCCTGGCATTTTTTGGGTGGCGGCGGCGCGGCAGCTTTGTTCTTGGCCATGATCCGCGCCTATTTGTTCCTGTCTTTCGGGGGGAGGAAGGATGCCAGCTTTTCCTTGATGACATTGGGGTGCTCGCCATTCAGGATGGCCAGCACGCCCTCCATGGTCATTTCCATGTACTGGCTTTCCTCGCCGCTGCGCTCGGCAAGCTTGTTGGCCAGAGGCGAGAAGAGAATGTTGGCCAGGAGCGCGCCATAAAAGGTGGTGAGCAAGGCCACGGCCATGGCCGGGCCGATGGAGGAGGGGTCGGAAAGATTCTGGAGCATCTGCACCAGACCGATGAGCGTGCCGATGAGGCCAAAGGCCGGGGAGTACACGCCCATGGCCTTGAACACGTTCTGCGCGCCCTTGTGGCGCTTGACCATGTTGGAAATTTCCGTCTCCATGACCGAACGCACAATGCCTTCCTCGGTGCCGTCTGCCACCAGGAGGATGCCGCGCTGCAAAAAGGGATCGGACACGCTGACCTTTTCCAGGGCCACCAGGCTTTCGCGGCGGGCGGTTTCCGCCAGCTGGATGATCTGGCGGACGTTGGCCTGGGGGTCTGGCGACTTGAAGATGAAGGCCTTCATCACCGCCTTGAGCGAGCCGATGACCGCGCCCACAGGGAACATGATGAACGTGACGCAGAACGTCCCCCCGCCCACGATGATGATGGAGGGGATATCAATAAACCCGCCAATGCCGCTGCCCATGGCGATGGAGCCGAAGACCAGCACAAAGCAGAGAATAAGGCCTAAAAGGGTGCCGATGTCCATCGAGTCATTGTCCTGCGTTCGTGTTCCCGATCAGTTTCAAGCCGTTATACGCTCGACAACGCTACAGGGAGGTGACGGCGATGGCGCCGTTTACCAGCCGGAAGCGTACGTGTTCCATGTGCTGGTCCACCATCAGCTGTGCATTGCCAATGGTCAGTTCCACCAGGGGCCGCACTTCTCCCTGGACAATCAACTCGCACTGGTCCAGGGCGCCGAGCAGGTCCAGCCGTTCGTCCACCGCGGCAAGCTTCTGCTCCAGAAGCGCCTTGCGGGCCCGGGCTTCCTCCTGCTTGGGCAGGAACTCCCGGGAGGAGGCCGGTCCTTCGCGGCGTCGCTCGGCCAGGTACAACAGCTGTTCCTCCACTTGTTCCAGGGCGCGCAGGATGGCGTCCTTTCTGAGTAGCATGAACGGGTTACGCCCAAGTACCACCTGGGTGATGGTGCAGGAACCACCGCCGAGCTGGTTTCCCACGTGCAGTCTGCCCATGCAATAGGTGGAACCCCCCTGCAGCCGGCCGCCAATTTCGATGCTGCCGCCGCAATAGCTCTGGCAGTGCAGCACAGAATTCTTGATTTGCATAGATTTCCCAGCCACAAGCTGGGAATTTTCCGCAAAGCCGGCTTTCAGGGTCAATCCCGCCTTGAGCACGGCCTTTTTTTCACCTTTGATACCCCCCAGGCAGACAATATGCTCCTTGGCTTCCAGGGTGGAACCGCCAACAGTATCATCGACCTGAATGCTTGTGGCCTTTAGAGAAAAGCCGGATTTGACTTCCTTGTGCACGTGCATGTGCCCGACGAAGGTCACATTGCCGGTGTGAAAGTCCACATCCCGGCGGATGTTGAGCTGGTCGTGCACGCGGATGAGGCCATCGAGGTAGAAGACATAGCCGTTGACAGCGGCCAGGAGCTTCATGGGATTGTCAGGATCCGGCCTGGTGCCAATGCCGGCAGGGAGGGTGGGGGTATCGAACACGAAGCGGGTTTGCCCGGCAGCCTGCTCCGGGGTGATTTCGGCGAATTCGGCCAGGGTTTGCCCGGCGAGGACGTTCTGCACATAGCCCATGTTGTAGTGGTCCACACCGCCGTGGGTGGCCAGCCGGGGCTTGAGGTGCTGGTGGTCGAAGTCGGGGTCAAAATGGTGCATGAGCAGAAAGGGCATGGTGGCACACTCGTTTCAGTGCGGCGCGGTGCCGCGGGCGATTCAGGGCTGGGGAAGGTCACTCCGGGCTGTCGGCGCAGTCTGAGCCTTGGTCACATTCCGGGCAATGGTCAAGATAGAAAAAACTATCCGCCAGATGCACCAAGTGCAGGGTTTTCATGATTTGCTCACAGGGCTGGGTCAGGAACAGGCGCTTGCCGTGCAGGGCAGTCCAGCGTTTGGCGGCCACCAGCAGGCCGATGCCTGTGGAGTCGAGAAAGGTTGCCTGGCGCAGGTTGATCACCACCCGCTCCAGCCAGGGCTGTTGGATGGCGTCTTCCACGGCATGGCGGATGGCAGGCATGCTTTCCACGGGGAGATGGTCCGCCAGGGTCAGGAACAGGGTGGCCTCAAGGCGTTGCAGGCAGGTGTGCGGCATCGGTGGTCCGTATCCTGTCAGCGGTGGGGGCATGCAGGTGGGGGCGGAAGCTGGTCCGCGTGGTCCACCATGGAGAAGTAGCGGGTCAGCTGGACCAGATCCAGGGTCCGGCGCACCTGGATGCTGGGCTTGAACAGGTGCAGCGGGATGCCCAGGGCCTGGAACCGGCTGTTCAGGGCCACGAGCATGCCGATGCCCGAGGAATCCATGAACCGGACGTGCTCCAGGTCGATGACGGCCATGCGGCAGCGGGCATCTTCCAGAAAGGGCTCCATGGCGTCGCGGAAGCGGCCGGTGGCGTCCAGGGTGAATTCGCCGTGGATGTGACACTGCAGCACATTTTCTTCCAGGGCAATGTGAAATGGCGGGAGCGGGCTGGTCATTTTGTCCATGGAGTCTCCGGGGCGGACTGGCCTGGCGCGCCTGATGCGCCTGATGCGCCTGATGCGTCAGATGATTCGGAAGCTTCGGGGGCGCCAGAGGGCGCGGCCCCTGCCGTGCCGTTCGCATCCGCCTCCGGCCAGAGCCAGTGTGCTGCAGGCACCTGCATGCGCATGAACACACTGTTGCGGTGTGCGCCTTTGCGGCATTCAAAATGGCTGGCCAGACGGGACATGATGAACAACCCCCGGCCTCCCTCTGCATCCGGCCGGGCGTTTTCCACCTTGACCGGCCAGGTGGGAAAACCCACGCCCCAGTCGGCCACTTCCACGTCGATATGCTGGCCGAGCCGCAGCGCCAGGATGATCTCCACATCGCCCGTCGAGTGGGCGTCCGGGTAGGCGTGGCGGACCACATTGGCGCAGGCCTCGGTCAGGGCGAGGTCGATATTGTAAAGCAGTTCCCTGTCGGTCACGGCCTCGGCCAGCAGGGCCACGGCAGCCTTGGCCAGCCGGCGGCTGGGGCCCGGCAGGGCCCGGGTGCGCAGGGAGTAGGTGTCCGCAGCCATGCGCTCTCGGCAGGGCGCGTCAGGGCACAGACCGGGAGGCGCAGCGAGGGGGGCATTCATTCCATGGCCTCCACCCAGAGGGCGGTGCAATCATCGCGAAACGCGGGGGGCTGAGGGGACGATGGGGACGCCGCCAGGGAGGCATCCGCAGCAACGGGAGTCTCGGAAAAGAGGGTGTCTGACGCTGGCTCTGCCTGGGCCAGGCTGGCCAGGGCCAGATCCAGCTGCTCCAGCAGCCGGGCCTGGCCGCCCTGGCGCTGCCGCTGTGCTTCCAGGGCCTGGGTCAGCTCCAGAAAACGGTCCAGGCCGAGCATGTCCTCGGGGCCGCCGCCAGCCAGACTCCATTCGAAGAAGCCGTCGGTATAGCAGAACAGGCGGGAGCCGCGGGCCCAGGGCAGGGACTCGGTGCGCCAGGGGGCGCGGAAAAAGCCCATGAGCGGCGCCGTGGGCTCCAGGCGTCGGGGCGGGCCGTCCTTGGGAAAAAGCAGGGGCGGGCAGTGCCCGGCGTTGCACCAGGTGATGCGGCCGGCGGTACGGTCAATTTCGGCCACGAAGCAGGTCAGGTGGTCCGGCGCGGTGGCCAGAATCTCCAGGAGCTGGTTGTTGAGCAGCTCCATGGTGGCGGTCAGCTCCATGCGCAGGGTTTTGGAAACGTGGAAGATTGTCCGCACAATGGCCATCAGGCAGGCGGCCCGCGCGCCGTGGCCGGAGACGTCGGCCACCACCAGCCGCAGCACGCCGTCATCCACGGGGAAATAGTCGAAATAATCGCCGCTGGCGTGACCCGAGGGGCGGTAGAGGCTGTCCACCACCAGCCCTTTCAGGAACGGGCTGGCCTGGGGCAGCATCATGCGCTGCAGGCCGCCCACGGTGCGCAGCTCCTCGGCCAGCTTGTGCAGGGAAGCCTTGAGGCTGCGGGTGAGCAACACCTGCCGGGCGGCCACCTGGGTCCGGGCCAGGAGTTCCACGCGGCCGCAGGGTTTGGCCAGAAAGTCGTTGGCGCCCAGGGAGAGGATTTTCGGCCGCACGGTGCGGTCATCTTCGGCCGTGAGCACGAGGATGAAGGTTTCCTGATCACCGACCTGATTGCGCACGTAATCCACCACGCCGAAGCCGTCCAGGCCGGGCATGTTCACGTCCAGGATGATGATGTCCGGCGGTTCGCGATGGTACTGGTCGATGGCTTCCAGACCGGTGCAGGCCTCGCGTACGCAATAGCGGTTGCCGAGCATGGCGGCCAGACTGAGGCGGATGACCTTGGAATCGTCCACCAAAAGGACGCAGATGCTGGCGTCCCCGGTCAGCGCGGGCGTTGGCGGCGCCGGCGGCGTCGGGGAAGGCGGGGGTGCGGAGTCGGCCTTGTTGTGCATGCGGTGCCTGGTTTGCCGTCCTTACCGGGCGTACGCCGGGCGTGTGCCGGGCATGTCTCGGGGGCATGTGCCGGCTGGTTGCAGGGAGCGCGTTGCAGAGGCCGCGGGGGCGGCCAATGCGCGGCCGGTTGTGCAATCAGCTGCCGCCAAAGAAGGCGGTATCCAGCTGCATGGTTACTGGTCCCCAGTTGACGAGGGAGACGTCCATGTCCCCACCAAAGACACCGCCACAGACACGACCCGGCGCCAGGGCCTCCAACGCTGCCAGCAGGCGCTCGTACAAGGTCCGGGCCACCTCGGGCGGGGCTGCGGTGGTGAAGGATGGCCGCCGGCCGCTGCGCAAGTCCGCGTACAGGGTGAACTGCGAAACCACCAGCAACTGGCCGCCATGCTCCAGGACATCGCGATTCATCTTCCCCGCTGTGTCAGGGAAGATACGTAAACTGACGAGTTTTTTCAACACGGTCGACCAGCATTTCTGGGAGGGCAGATCAAGGCCGTCCGCCACGCCGAAACCGGCCAGCACGAGCAGGCCCGGCCCGATGCGCGAAACCTCGTTTCCCTCGCAGTGTACGGCCGCCTCGCGAACGCGTTGCAGGAGCAGGCGCATGCGCGGGTTCCTGCTAAAACTGCCCTGCCGGGCTGTAGCTGGCGCACTGGCCGGGTTTTTCGCAGACCGTGACCGAGACCAGCCGCACGGGATAAGCCGTCAGCAGGGGGGCGAGATTCTGGAAGATGGAGCGAGCCAGGTTTTCCGAGGAAGGATTCAGCTGATCGAAGGGCGGGACCTCGTTCAGGTTGCGATGGTCCAGGGCGGCCAGGACCTGATCGGTACAGCGTTTCAGGTCCCCGAAGTCCATGAGGATTTCCACCGTTGGGTCCAGGGTCTGGCCTTCCACGACCACCTGCACGGAAAAGTTGTGGCCATGAAGCTGTTCGCATTTGCCCTGGTAATGCCGCAGGGCGTGGCCGGCGGCGAAGTCGCGGGTGACGCTCAGGCGCCAGGTATCCGTCATGTCAGGCAAGTCCTTGGCGAAACTGTTCAAACTGGCGGTAGAATTCAGGCGATGGATCCACAGCGAGCCGATCGTCGAGTTCCATGTAACAGATGCAGTCGTCCACCAGCAGGTTCAAGCGCACGGGAGTATCGCCTTCATGGGCCTTGAGCAAGGCCTTGAAGGTGGCGAGGCCCCCGTTTTCCAGCCGGGTGGCCTGCAGGGGCAGCCGTACCGGCTCGGTGCAGGCCGCCAGGGCCAGTTCCAGGAGCTGGACTTCTTCCACCAGCAGTTTGACCGCGGGCGGCGGGGCGTCCTCATCGTCACTCTGGGCCTGACCGGCGCCGTCCTTGTCATCGATGAGGGCCGTGAGCAGGAGCGGTTTCTCCTCCAGGATCAGGGCCTTGGCGGCCTCATAGGTTCTGGGGAAGAAGGTGGCTTCGGCCGAGCCGCCCAGGTCTTCTATCTGGGAGAAGGCCATCTTGTCGCCCTTTTTGGTCAGGTGCTCCTTGAGGGAGGTGATGATGGCGGCCACGCGGACCTGGCGGCGGTCCGGCAGGCCGCGGCATTCGGCCAGGGGGGTGGCCTGCAGTCGGAGGAGCTGCCGGCGGAAGGGCATGAGCGGGTGGTTGGACAGGAAGAAGCCCAGGGCCTCCTTTTCGTACCGGGAAAGAATTTCCGCCGGCCATTCCGGGAGGTTGGCTTCCGGACAGTCGAAGCCCACGCCGGGCATGGGGGGCGGCGCTTCTTCGGCCGGGGTCAGGGAGAAGAGGGAGACAATGGAATCGTCCTTCTCCTTGGCCTTTTTCTGCGCCCGGGCCACGGCCTGTTCCAGGGACTCGAACAGCGAGCGTTCCGTGGCCCCCATGCTGGCCAGGGCGCCGCATTTGATGAGGCTTTCCAGGACGCGTTTGTTGGCCTTGCGCAGGTCGATGCGGGTGAGGAAATCCAGCAGGCTGACGAAGGGGCCGTCGGCCTCGCGGGCGGTGACGATGGAGTTGATGGCTTCGTCGCCCACGTTCTTGACCCCGCCCAGGCCGAAGAAGATGACGCTGCCCTGCACCGAGAATTCCCGGCGCGATGCGTTGACGTCCGGCGGACGGACTTCCAGCTGCTGGCCGTCGGCGTCCTTCATGTCCTTGCAGGCGGCGATGTACTGCAGGAGCTTGTCCTGGTTGCCAAGTTCCGAGGTCATCAGGGCGGCCATGAACTCGGCGGGGTAGTGGGTCTTGAGCCAGGCCGTCCAGTAGGAGACCAGGGCGTAGGCCGCGGAGTGGGACTTGTTGAAGCCATACTCCGCGAATTTTTCCATCAAGTCGAAAATTTCGTTGGCTTTTTTCTCGGGCACGCCGTTATTGGACGCGCCTTCCACAAAGATGGCCCGCTGCTTGGCCATCTCCTCGGCGTTCTTCTTGCCCATGGCCCGGCGGAGCAGGTCCGCGCCGCCCAGGGTGTACCCGGCCACGATCTGCGCGATCTGCATGACCTGTTCCTGGTAGACGATGACGCCGTAGGTGGGCTGCAGGCATTCCTTGAGGGTGGGCCAGGGGTAATCCACCTTTTTGCGGCCGTGCTTGCGGTCGATGAATTCATCCACCATGCCCGAATTCAGCGGGCCGGGGCGATACAGGGCGAGCATGGCGATGAGATCGTCAAAGCAGGTGGGCTTGAGCATGCGCAGGTACTTGCGCATGCCTGAGGATTCCACCTGAAAGACGCCGTCGGTATCCCCACGCTGGAAGAGCTTCCAGGTTTCCTCTTTGGGATCGTCCAGGGGCAGGGCGTCGAGATCGGGCACGGGCTTGCCCTGGCGGCCGATGTTGTCCAGCGAGTCCTGGATGACGGTCATGGTCCGCAGGCCCAGAAAGTCGAACTTGATGAGGCCGATTTTCTCGACCATCTTCATGTCGAACTGGGTGACGATTTCCTCGCGTTTGCCGCGGTATAGGGGCAGGCGGTCGGAGAGGGGGCGGTCGCCGATAACCACCCCGGCGGCGTGGGTGGAGGCGTGGCGGCACAGGCCTTCCAGCCGCTGGGAAACATTGAGCAGCCGGGCAATCTGCGGATCCGCGGCCTGCAGGTTGGCCAGGTCCTGGCTCTGCTCCAGGGCCTTTTTGATGGTCATTTTCAGATCTTCGGGAACAAGCTTGGCAATGCGGTCCGTCTCTGCAAAGCTCATGCCCAGGGCCCGGCCCACGTCCTTGATGACAGCCTTGGCCTTCATCGTCCCGAAGGTGGTGATCTGGGCCACGGAATCGCCGCCGTACTTCTCGCTCACATAACGGATGACCTCCGTGCGCCGGCGTTCGCAGAAGTCCACGTCGATATCGGGCATGGACACGCGCTCGGGGTTCAGGAACCGTTCGAAGAGCAGATTGTACGGGATGGGGTCGATGTTCGTGATGCGGAGTGCCCAGGCCACCAGCGAGCCGGCGGCCGAGCCGCGGCCCGGTCCCACGGGGATGCCGTGGTCCTTGGCCCAGTTGATGAAATCCTGCACGATGAGGAAGTAGCCCTCAAATCCCATGCCGCCGATGACCTTCAGCTCCGTCTCCAGCCGGGCGCGGTAGGCCTCGGGATCCACGGGATAGGGCATCTTGCGCAGCCGGGCCTCCAGCCCCTCGCGGGCCAGGATCTGGAACTCCTCGCTCACCGTGCGGCCCTCGGGCAGCTCGTAGCGCGGGAAGTGGTGGCTCTTCAGGTCCAGCTTCACCTGACACATCTCGGCGATGCGCAGGGAATTCTCAATGGCTTCCGGGCAATTGGGGAAGGCGGCGCGCATCTCGTCCGGGCTCTTGAAATAGAGGTCCCGCGTCTCGAACCGCATGCGCTTGGGATCGTCCACACAGGCCGCGGTCTGAATGCACAAGAGGACGTCGTGGGCGTCCACATCCTCCTTGGTCAGGTAGTGGCAGTCGTTCGTGGCGATGAGCGGCAGCTTGAGCACGTCCGCCAGCTCGATGAGCTTCAGGTTCAGCCGGGCCTGCTCGGGCAGATCATTGGCCTGGACTTCCAGAAAAAAACGGCCGGGGAAGATGGAGGCATAGTCCCTGGCCGTCTCAATGGCCGCATCCATGCCCTTGCGCAGCATGGCCCTGGGCACCGCCCCGGCCAGACAGGCCGACAGCGCCACAAGCCCTTCATTGTATTGAGAAAGGAGCTTCAGATCCACCCGCGGCTTGTGGTAGAAGCCGTTCAGATGGCCGATGGAGACAAGCTTGACCAGATTCTGCCAGCCGGTCTCGTTCTTGGCCAGCAGCACCAGGTGATGGCGGTTGCGGGCATGCTCGGGCTCGCGGTTGGTGTGGTCGATCTCCTTGCCGGCCACGTACACCTCGCAGCCCAGAATGGGCTGGATGCCCTCCTTCTGACACTGGGTGTAAAACGTCAGCGCGCCATACAAATTCCCATGGTCCGTAATGGCCGCCGCCGGCGCGCCGTGCGCCTTGGCCTGGGCCACCAAATCCTTGATGCGGATGGCACCGTCAAGCAGCGAATATTCCGTGTGGCAATGCAAATGGACGAACGACATGCAAGGCTCCGATGAAAAGACGTGTGGGAGCTGGATAGCAGAAAGGGCGAAGGAAGAAAACGGCGAAGGAGAGGGGAAGAAGGGAGGAAGGGAGAGGAGAGAGGGGAGGAGAAGAAGGAGGAAAGGGGGAAGGAACCGGGGGAACTGAGTTCCCCCGGACCCCCTCCGGTTGGGGGGCGCGGGAAGGGGAAGGTATGGAAAAGTATTATTCTGAGATGCCCCGCGTTGTTGCCATGACTGAGGGCGAGGTGATTCAAAATGCCCTGGATGATCCGGATGCGCAACCGCGGGGCAGCGCTTTCATGCGCAAGGTCGTTACACGGGTTCGTCGCCCTGGGCGGGCTCCGGAACCGTGCGCGCTTGTGGCGTAGGAGCCAGATGTTGCCGCCTATTTTGGCAGGCAACAAGATTGCAGTGCGGCGGTATTTGGAGCGGGAGAAGGTGCAGGTGCGACAGATGGTTTTTTAGTTGTTCGGAATAACAGCTAAAAGTCTTTGGAGGGGAGAGCGCGAGAGGGGAACCTTTCTTCAGAAAGGTTCCCCTCTCGCTTCTGAATTCCCTCTACACCCCTGCTGCCTTGAAGGCGGCGTCTACCAGGGCCTGGGCTTCGTGGGCCAGGAGGCGGGCGTGGGATTCGCCGACCATGCTTTCGACGTAGATCTTATAGATGTCTTCGGTGCCGCTGGGGCGGGCGGCGAACCAGCCGGAGGGGGCGCTGACCTTCAGGCCGCCGATGGAGGCGCCATTTTCCGGGGCCTGGGTGATGACGCTCTGGATGCGTTCGCCGGCCAGGGTTTCGGTCTGGACCATGTCTGGCGTGAGTTTTTTGAAGGCCTGTTTCTGTTCGAGCCCGGCCGGGGCGGAGAGGCGGGTGTAGTAGGGGCGGCCGAATTCGCGGGTGAGGTCCTCGTAGAGTTCCTGGGGATTTTTGCCGGTGATGGCGGTCATTTCCGCGGCCAGGAGGTTCATGACGATGCCGTCCTTGTCTGTGGTCCAGACGGTGCCGTCTTTTTTGAGCAGGGAGGCGCCGGCGCTTTCCTCGCAGGCGAAGCCGTAGCTGCCGGAGAGCAGGCCCTCCACGAACCATTTGAAGCCCACGGGCACTTCGGCCACCTGGCGGTCGAACTTTGCGGCGATGCGGTCCAGGAGCATGGAGGTGACGATGGTTTTGCCGACCTTGGCCGTTTTGGGCCAGCGGGGGCGGTACTGGAAGAGGTACCAGACGCAGACGGCGAGGTAGTCGTTGGGGTTCATCAGGCCGGCGGGGGTGACGATGCCGTGGCGGTCGGCGTCGGGGTCGTTGCCGAAGGCGACGGCGTAGGCGTCCTTGTGGGCCAGCAGGCCGGCCATGGCGTAGGGGCTGGAGCAATCCATGCGGATGATGCCGTCCTTGTCCAGGGGCATGAAGGCGAAGGAGGGGTCCAGGGTGTTGTTGACGACTTCGAGATCCAGCCCGTAGCGCTCGGCGATGGGGGCCCAGAAGGTCAGGGAGGAGCCGCCGAGGGGGTCGGCGCCGAGTTTGATTTTCAGGTCGCGGACGCAATCCAGGTCCACCACGGTGGCGAGGTCGGCGACGTAGGGGGAGATGAAGTCGTAGGCAGCGGAGCTGGGTGCGGCCTTGGCTTTGGCGAAGGGGAAACGTCTGACGCCCTGGTTGCCGGCTTCCAGGTAGGTGTTGGCCATTTTCTGGATGGCCGCGGTCTCCTCGCTGCCGGCGGGGCCGCCGTGGGGCGGATTGTATTTGAAGCCGCCGTCTTCGGGCGGGTTGTGGGAGGGGGTGATGACGATGCCGTCGGCTTTGTGGTCCGGGTGGTCGCGGTTCCAGAGGAGCACGGCGTGGGAGATGACCGGAGTGGGGGTGGCGGTGAGCCCGGCCTGGTAGCGCACGGGCACGTCGTTGGCGGCCAGGACCTCCAGGGCGGTGACGAAGGCCGGCTCGGAGAGGGCGTGGGTGTCCATGCCCAGAAAGAGCGGGCCGGCGTGGCCCTGGGCGGTGCGATAGTCGCACACGGCCTGGGTGACGGCGAGGATGTGCGCCTCGTTAAAGCTGGACTTGAGGGCCGTGCCGCGGTGGCCCGAGGTGCCGAAGCTCACGGCCTGGCTGGGGTCAAGGACGTTGGGCGTCTGGGCAAAGTAGGCGGTGACCAGGCGAGGGATATTGGCGAGCATCTCGCGCGGGGCGGTGGTTCCGGCCAGGGGATGAGCGGACATGGCGGCTCCTGGGCGCAAAAGGAGGTGGCTGGATTGCGGGCATTTCCCAAAAAGTCTTGGAGTCTATGTACCGCAGATGGCAGGCAGTGGACAAGGACTTCGCGGTGCCGTGTCACGAGATTGTCACCCACTTGTGCGGGAGGGCGCGTGATGGTGTCAGGCGTGATTCAGAATGCGGGTGATGCGTTCGCGGATGGTCTGGTCAAAGCGTTGCTGGTCGAACATAGTCAGGGCTGTTTCCCGGGCGTGCCGGCTGAACGAGGCGAGGGTGTTTCGGTCTGCGATAAAGGGCAGGATGGCGGCGGCCCATTCGGCCGGACTGCTGTCCCAGGGAAGGAGGCGGCCGTTGTGCCCGTCTCTGATGATGTCCGGGATACCGCCAACGTTGCGGGCAATGACCGGAACACCGCAGGCCAGGGCTTCGGTGAGGACATTTGGCAGCTGTTCATGGAATGTGGGAAACACGAAGAGGTCTGCGCGTTGAAAGTGCGTGACGATTTCGTGATGCGGGATGTTCTTGAGATGCCGGACATTGTCCGGGAGGGAGAGTTTTTCCACGGCCGGGTCGCTGGAGATGATGGTCAGGACGACGGGCGCGGGCCTCAGACGGTCCAGGACATCGAGCAGCACCCGGCCACCCTTGCGATGAAAATCGTTGCCGATGAACAGCAGCTGCAAAGGGGTGAAGGCCTCCGTGCGGGCTGCGACGGGCTCAATGGGATCCGCAGGTTTCCAGACAGTCAGGTCGAGGGAGTTGTAGACCGGCTCAATGCGATCCTGGCGGACGCCAAAGTCCTGCATGAGTGAATTGGCGCACCATTGCGACATGGGAAAGCAACAGGCAAGCTTGCGGAAGAGCCAGCCGTACAGCAGGCTGTACATGGGGAGGGCGATGGCCGTCTTCAACCGTTCTTTTGTCGTGGAATGGGCTTGCAAGACAAGCCGGCGTGCAAGGGCCGGGGTGGTGTCGTGGAAGAGGACCACAGGCTGGGTGTGGATGGCCCGACACAGGGGGAGCAGCTGTTCATAGCACCCCAGGACGATGAGCTGATAATCGGCCATGCGCAGGTTCTGCAAGCTGCGGGAGATGGCCCAGGTGGCTTCCAGCATGTTGCTGCGCCGCAACAGCCGGGGGGCAGGGTGAGCGCGGTAGGTGTCCGGGGAAAAGGGAATGATGTCGAGGTGTGCGCCAGGGATTCCGGACAGGGCGCGGGCGATGTTGCCGGAGAAGACCTTGTTGCCCAGGACATGAGAGGGCAGGCACAGGATTCGGGGACCGTGCATCGGCGCACCTCGGGGAAGGTTGCGGTGGCGCGTTTCCTCTTCACGTAAAAAACGCATTGGACGAGTGCGCCGCATGTGTGCTGGCAACAAAAGAACAAGGGCTGCATAGCATGATTACATGCCAATGCAACCCTTGCGGAACCGGAATGCGGGTTTTGCCTAGACGTTGAACAGGAAGTGCATCACATCCCCGTCCTGGACCACGTATTCCTTGCCTTCCACGCGCAGCACGCCGGCGGCGCGGCATTTGGCTTCGGTGCCGTGGGTGACGTAGTCGTTGTAGGCGATGACTTCGGCGCGGATGAAGCCGCGTTCGAAGTCGGTGTGGATGACGCCGGCGGCCTGGGGGGCTTTGTCGCCCTTGTTGATGGTCCAGGCGCGGACTTCCTTGACCCCGGCGGTGAAGTAGCTGATGAGTCCCAGGGCGGCGTAGCCGGCGCGGATGACCTGTTCCAGCCCCCCGGCGGTAACGCCGGCGGCCTGGAGGAATTCCTCGCGTTCGGCCTCGTCCAGACCCACGAGCTCTTCCTCCATGCGGGCGCAGATGGTCAGGACCGGGGCGTTGCGGGCCTCCGCGAAGGTGCGGACGGCGGCCACGTGGGCGTTTTCCGCGGCCAGGCCGGCTTCGTCCACGTTGCAGGCGTAGAGCAGGGTTTTGGCTGTGAGCAGACCCAGTTCGCGTACCAGGGTGGCCAAGCCCTCGGCGGCCAGGCCGGGGTAGGTGGCGGCGGGGTTGCCGGCGTCCAGCCAGGCCAGGAGCTTTTTGCCTTCCTCGGCCAGGGTGCCGGCTTTCTTGTCGCCTTTGGCCTGCTTCTGGAGGCGGTCGATGCGGTTTTCCAGGGACTGCATGTCCGCCAGGAGCAGTTCGGTCTCGATGGTTTCGATGTCGCGCAGGGGATCGACGCCACCGTCCACGTGGGCGATGTCGTCATCCTCAAAGCAGCGGACCACGTGGAGGATGGCGGCGCACTCGCGGATGTTGGCCAAAAATTTGTTGCCCAGGCCCTCGCCCTTGGACGCACCCTTGACCAGGCCGGCAATATCCACGAAATCCACGGTGGCGGACTGGATGCGTTGGGGCTTGACCAGCTCGGCCAGCTTGTCCAGCCGGGGGTCGGGCACGGGGGTGACGGCCTTGTTCGGCTCGATGGTGCAGAAGGGATAGTTCGCCGCCTGGGCGTTCTGCGCTTTGGTCAATGCATTGAACAAGGTGGACTTGCCGACGTTGGGCAGCCCGACGATCCCGATCCCTAAAGCCATCTGCGATACCTCGTGCAAGAAAATGATGGAGCCCGTGGGCAGCGCGCCCGCGGAACCCCTCTTCTTATCCTAGATGGAATTGCTTTGCAATGCGGGGAAATTTGGGTAACACTCCGGCGCCATGCAAACCACTTCCGCTTCTTCCAAGACGTTGCTGGCCAATGGCATTCTGTTGCTCACCGCCTGCATCTGGGGTTTTGCCTTCGTGGCCCAGCGGGTGGGCATGGATCATCTGGGGCCCTTTGCCTTTAACGGGATTCGTTTTTTGCTGGGCGCGGCCTCGCTGCTGCCCCTCATCCTTTACAATCGGGCAAAGGGGCGGCTGGGCGGCGTGAGCAGCGGGCGCGGGGCACTCCTGGCCGGGATGGGCATTGGCGTGCTGTTGTTCGTTTCCGCCAGCCTGCAGCAGATTGGCGTGGTGACCACCACGGCGGGCAATGCCGGATTCCTGACCGGGCTGTATGTGATCCTGGTGCCGGTCATTGGCCTGTGGTGGGGGCAGCGCACCGGGGCGGGGACCTGGATCGGCGCCGTGCTGGCCGTGGCGGGGATGTGGCTGCTTTCCGTCCAGCAGGGGTTCCATATTGTTTCCGGGGACATCTGGGTCATGGCCAGTGCTGTGGGCTGGGCCCTGCATGTGCTGCTGGTGGGGAATCTGGCGCAGAAGATCGACGCCCTGGTGCTCTCCTGTGTGCAGTTTGTGGTTTGCGGCGTACTCTCGTTGCTGACGGCGTTGCTGGTGGAGGATTTCACCACTGCCGACGTGGCGGCCGCAGGCATTCCCATTCTATATGGTGGCTTGATGAGCGTGGGCGTGGCCTACACACTGCAGGTGGTGGGGCAGCAGTGGGCCAAGGCCTCGCATGCGGCCATCATCCTGAGCCTGGAAGGCGCCTTTGCGGCCCTGGGCGGCTGGTGGCTGTTGGGGGAAACCCTTTCCCTGCGCCAGTTCCTGGGGTGTGCGCTCATGCTGGCTGGCATGCTGGTCTCCCAGTGCTGGCCTGCTTGCCAAGAGAAGCCTGCTGTGGAATAACTGTCACAGGCTGGAAAAGTCCGCGTTTGCCTGGCAAGCGCCAACCATCCCCTGACGCACAGGAGGAAGCATGTCCGCCTGGCTGGTCTGGTTTCTGGTGGGGGTCGGGTTCCTGATTCTGGAATTGATCCTGCCGGGATTCATCGTCATCTTCTTTTGCATGGGCGCGTGGGTGTCCATGCTGGCCATGCTGGTGGCGCCGGAGCTGAGTACGACGCTGCAGGTGGTCATTTTTGTCGTTGCGTCTCTGACCTCGCTGTTTTCCCTGCGCAAGTGGGGGATGAAGACCTTCCATGGACGTTCCGAGGTCAATGAGGATGCCAGAATTGACGACAAGATCGGCAAGTCTGCGGTGGTCACCCAGGCCATCGCCCCGCATGCGCCAGGCGAAGTGAAATGCCTGGGCAGCTTCTGGCGGGCTGTGGCTGATGAAACCATCGCCGTGGGCACGCCGGTGATCATCGAGGCCCAGGCCTCGGGCGACGGGTTGACCTTCAAGGTCAGACCTGCAGCATAAAGGGGGAAGCATGTTCGGAGAAGCCTTGGGCGCGGTCGTTATTTTCGCCATTATTGTCGTGGTGCTGCTTGTGAAGACCGCGGTGGTTGTGCCGCAGCGGTCGCAGTTTGTGGTGGAACGGCTGGGCAAGTATCACGCCACCCTGGACGCCGGGTTCCACATCCTCATTCCCTTCCTGGACCGGGTGGCCTACCGCCGCTCGCTCAAGGAAGAGGTGATGGATATCCCGTCCCAGTCCTGCATTACCAAGGATAACGTGGCCGTGGCCGTGGACGGCGTGCTCTACCTGCAGGTGGTGGACGCCAAGCTCTCCTGCTACGGCATTGAGCAGTACAAGATCGGGGCGAGCCAGCTGGCCCAGACCTCCCTGCGTTCGGCCATTGGCAAGATCGATCTGGACAAGACCTTTGAGGAACGCGAGTCCATCAACCAGCAGGTCATCCAGGCCGTGGACGAGGCGGCGCAGAACTGGGGCGTGAAGGTGCTGCGCTATGAAATCAAGGACATCACCCCGCCGGATAGCGTCATGGACGCCATGGAGCGCCAGATGCGGGCCGAGCGCGAGAAGCGGGCGGCCATCTTCCAGTCCGAGGGCGAACGGCAAGCGCGCATCAACGTGGCCGAGGGGCTGAAGCAGGAAGCCATCAGCGTCTCCGAAGGCGAAAAGATGAAGCGCATCAACGAAGCCGAAGGCCGGGCCCGGGAAATTCTGCTGGTGGCCCAGGCTACGGCGGCCGGGCTCAAGCATGTGGCCGAAGTGCTTGCAGCCCAGGGAGGCAGGGAGGCTGCGGATCTGCGCGTGGCCGAACGCTATCTGGGCGAGTTTGGCAACCTGGCCAAGAGCGCGAACTCCTTGATTATTCCTGCAAATCTTACGGACGTGGCCGGGCTGGTGGCCGGGGCCATGACCGTGATGGAGCAAACCAAGACCAAGCGCGAGGAATTCACGCTGGGACAGAGCTGATTCCGGGGTGGTCGCGTTCTCCTGGATTTTCGGGGAGGTCGTTCCGCTGAACTGGCGGGGCGACCTCCTTCTTTTTTTGCGTGAAATTATGCTCAGATCGAGCCAAGAGGGAGGATTTACAGGACGGATCAATCACGAGATCCTTGACGGCAGCGCCGGGATGAAGCAGAACAGACCGTCTTTGATTGATCGATCAAGCCGGCCGAGGGAGCAACTTCATGGAAACGACTCGACAGGTGCCCAACAGCGACGCCGACGGCTTTGCGCCGGTGGTGGACAAACGCGCGCGCATTCTAATTGCTGCGCAATCCGTCTTTGGACGGCTGGGGTTTTCCCGCGCCACCATCAAACACATCGCCTCGGAAGCCGGGGTGGGCTTCGGGCTGGTGGCCCATTATTTCGGCAGCAAGGAAGCCCTATTTCTGGAGGCCGGGCTGGCCATGGCCCAGTCCCTGCTGGAAACGCTGGCTGCGGCCGCCGCCACGCAGGAAAAGGGGCTGGACTCGTTGGAGGCGGTGATTGCCGCCTACTTTGAGTTCACCAAGGAGAAGGCTGAATCCTTCCCGGTGGTGTTCCGCTGCTCACCGTTTTCCGACGTGGAACGCAAGCTGGACCGCGACCGCATTGCGTCAAAATTTTTGGAAATCATCGATGTGATGCGCGAGTGCGTGGAGCGCGGCGTGCGCGATGGGTCCATCCGCCCCCTGCCCATCGACCCCATGGGCTTCATCGTCTATGGCACGCTGGTGGGCGCGTTGCGCACGGAGTTCCTTTCGCCCTTCAAAGTGCAAGGAATGTTTGAGGAAACCATTGCGTTTGTTCGTCAGGCGCTGGCTGCCTCGCCCGGGCAGGGGGCCGCAGCCATAGCCGCCCGGGCTTCAAAGGGTGCCGGAAGTTCCGGCGGCCTGCCCAACCACCAGGACCCTGCCGGGGGCTCGGAGCTGGTCACGCATGGTTGATGCCCTCAAGGACCTGCTGGGGTTGCTCGCGTTGGCCACGCTCATGGCCGGCCTAGTAATCTGGAGGTTTCATCCCGATCGCGGGGCGCGTCTGCTGACCCGCCGGCGGTACACCCGGAAGAAGACCCGCCGCGAGCCATAGCCCCCTGGCGTCCCGTTACCGGTGCCATTGCCACCACAAAAGGGGCACGCGTTGTTTCGCGTGCCCCTTTTGTTATGTGCAGGGTGGCCGGGCCGCAGTCCGGCCAGTCTCGAAAGCCGCTATGGCTGTACGCGCAGCATGTAAGCTGCGTCCCAGTTGAGGTACTTGCGAGCCAGAGCCTGGAGATCTTCAGGCGTGAGCTTCTGGGTTGCGGCGAGTTGCTCGCGGTTCAGGTCTGCCGGGAAGCCCTGGGTGAGCAGGGTGGCAGTCTCATCGGTTCGGCTGATCAGGGATTGATGGTCGCGATAATAGTCGCCGGTGAGGACGTTTTTGCCGCGAGTCAGCTCTTCCTTGGGCAATGGCGTTTCGTTGAGCTGGGTTGTGACCTTGCGGAAGCCTTCCAGGGCCTGCTCCATTTTTTCCGGATCCGCGCCGATGTAGAAGAACAGTGCGCCGGTGGTGGGGCTTTGCCAGAGGAAGGCGGTGACGGTGTATGCCAGGCCCTGCTTGTCCCGCAGGTCGGAGAAGAGCAGGCCGCTCATGCCGGCCAGGGTGGCGCGCAACAGGGTCAGGCCGGGGGTGTCCGGGTGATCCGCGCCGGGCAGGGGGAAGGCGATGAGCAGGTGGGCCTGGTTGCGCTCGGCCAGATGCAGGGTGGAGGTTTTGGCGTCGTTCCAGGTGGGGGCGGTCCACTCCAGGCTGCCGCGGGCCGGGTCGCCGCCAATGCCTGCGGCCAGTCGCTGGGCCAGGGCCACCATGCGCGCGCGGGAGTATTCTCCGCACACGGCCAGGGTCCAGGGCATGGTGCGCTGCTTGTGCCAGAAGGAAAGCACATCCTCACGGGTAAGAGTAGGGATTTCCTCGGGCTGCCCCTGATGGAAGTAGCCATAGGGATGGTTTTTGAAGAGGAACGGGAAGACGTGCCGCAGGGCCAGCCCCATGGGCTGGTCCTCTCGTTTTTTGATGGCCGCGACGAGGTTTTTCTGCTCCCTGGCCAGCTCTTCAGGCGCAAAAGCCGGGGAGGTGAGGGCCTCCTCCAGGAAGGGCAGCAGCTCGTCCTGGAAGCGGGTGGGGAACTTCATGGACACGGTGAAGAGATTGCGCTGGGCGCTCACACTCATGGAGGCGGCGCGGTCGGCCAGGAAGTCCTGAATCTGCGTGGCCGTGCGGTTGGCAGTTCCCCGGTTGAAGACCCAGGCGGCCAGTTCGGCCAGCCCCTGCTTGTCCGGCGGGACAAGGTGGTCGCCACCGCGGAAGCTCAGGGTCAGGGCCGTGTAGGGCAGGGTGGCGTCCGGCATGAGGACCAGGCTGCGTCCGGGGGCGAGATCCACGCGTTCGGGCTCGCCGCGGCGGCCCTGGCCGTAGGCCTGGCCGGCAATGGGGCCGGTGGCGCGGGGGCCGCTCTTGCTCCAGGCGCTGGCCACCATGCGCTCCAGGGTCCGGGCGCGCTCAGCGTTGCTCACGGGCGGGATGAGGGCCGCGCCGGGAGCAGCGGCGCTGGTGTTTGCGCTGGCATTGGCGCTCGCGCCTGTGGCATTGCCATTGGAGGCCGGGGCCGGGACGAGCAGGGAAGCCACCAGATGGTCGGGGTGGAGGAATTCCTGCACGCGGGCCTGGAGGATGTCCGGCGTCACGGCATCCAGTTCGTGGAAATAGTTCTCCTCAGCCAGAAGCGAGTTCTCAAAGAACTGGAAGAAACCGAGCTTGGAGGTCAGGCCGGCAATGGTCTCCTTGGCCTGGAAGAGTTCATCCTCCAGGTTCAGCTTGGCGCGGGCCAGGGCCTCGGGCGTGAAGGTGCGGGCATCCAGGGTGGCCAGTTCCTGCATCAGCTCGCTCCAGAAGCGTTCCAGATCGGCCGGGTCCAGGGTGGCATAAATGGAGAAGACCCCGGTCCGTTCCAGCATCAGGGCCGAGCAGGAGATGCTATCCACCAGCTGGCGCTCGTATTTGAAGGTCCGGTACAGGCGGGAGGTGCGATCGCCGCCAAGGAGATAGGCCAGGACTTCCAGCGCTGTGCTTTTGGCCGAGCGGAAGGACGGGATGGGGAAGGCGATGTGCACATAGGCCTTGTTCAGGGGCAGGGACCCCACCTGCACCGAGGGGCCGGGGATGGCCTGGGTGACGGCCTCCAGCTGCGGGGTGGAAAGCGGTTGCGGAGGTTCCACCTGCCCGGTGTTCTGCAGGGAGCCGAAGAGGGCCGTGGCCTTGGCCAGCACATCCTCCTCCCTGACCCGGCCGCAGACCGCCAGGAGCATGGACTGGGGCTGATAGAGCGCGGCGATGTAGCGGTGAATGTCTTCGGCGGTAATGGCTTCCACGGTTTCCCGGTAGCCGATGATGGGCCGGGCGTAGGACGTGCCGGGCCAGATGCGGGGCTGCAGTTCCTTGAAGATACGGGAGGAAGGCGTATCCTCCCCGCGTTCCAGCTCGGCCAGGACAACCTTCTTTTCGGAGGCCAGTTCCTCGGGATCAATGGTGGCGCCAAAGATCATGTCCTGGATCACTTCCATGCCCAGCTGCCAGCGGTCGGCAGGCATGTCAGCGATATACATGGTGTAATCGAAGCTGGTGGCGGCGTTCAGATAGCCGCCGGCGCTTTCGATATCCTGGGCCACCTGGCCCGGGGCGCGGGTTTTGGTG
This sequence comes from Megalodesulfovibrio paquesii, assembly GCF_054653055.1. Lineage (NCBI taxonomy): Bacteria > Pseudomonadati > Thermodesulfobacteriota > Desulfovibrionia > Desulfovibrionales > Desulfovibrionaceae > Megalodesulfovibrio > Megalodesulfovibrio paquesii. The sequence continues at coordinate 269,989 of NZ_BAAIGQ010000005.1, forward strand.
CCTTTGAAGACCATGTGTTCCAGAAGGTGGCTGATGCCGGCCTGCTCGGGCGTTTCAAAGGCCGAACCGGCGTGCACATAGAGCCGCAGGGAGACCAGGGGGAAGCGGTCGTCCTCCTGCACGAGCACTGTCAGGCCATTGGGCAGGCGGGTGATACGGGGCGCGGAAGCATTTGTCTCATCGGATGGCATGGTTCCAGCCTGAATGGTTGGGGTGGATACGACAATCGACAACGCAAGGCACAACAAACACAACGTGATACGCAACACGGGAGACTCCAATCTGATGATTGCGCGGCAACCTCAAACAGCAGGAACAACCGGAAGCGACGGGCATAGAGGCTGCCACGCCTGAACAAGAGAACGGGCATGATACTGAAACAGGCGGTTTGCCAAAGCCCACTATAGCCATTTCTACAAGGATGCCTAGGGTTCTGCAACTCCCATGAAGAAAAAGACATCCTTTGCTGTGCCCCTGTACCTGGGCACTGCGTCTGCTGTTGCGTCGGGGCACTGGCAAGGGTAAAGGATGGGGATGGATTCCCCCACCGTCCTGAACGAGCTCAGCACCGGGCCGCGCAAAGTTGGCGTGCTTCTGGCCGCCTTTGGCACCGGAGTGCCGGCGGCGCAGCGTTCCCTGGCGCAGTTCGAGGCCGAAGTGCGCCGGATGTTCGACAGCGTGCCTGTGCGCTGGGCGTTCACCTCCACACGCGTGCGCACCCGGCTGGCCGGGGAAGGGGTGAAGACGGATTCTGTTCGCAAGGCCTTGGAGAAAATGTATTTTGAGCGATTCACCCACGTGGCTGTGCAGTCCCTGCATGTGACGCCGGGTGCGGAGTTTGAGGAGTTGGGGCAGGCGGTGGAAGATGTGTGCCGGGAACATGGCGGGCAGCGTGGGGGCCGGTGTCCGACGATGGCCCTGGGGCTGCCGCTGCTGGCTCTGGATGCGGAGATTCCAGCCGTGGCCCGGGCGATTCTGGATACCTTGCCGCCGGAACGCGCGCCTGACGATCTGGTGGTGCTCATGGGACACGGCACCTCCCATGAGGCCGACGAGCGCTACGATCGCCTGGCCGGGGTCCTCGCCGGGCTGGACCCGCTGTTGGTGGTAGGCACCATGGACGGGACGCGATCCCTGGACGTGGTGCTGGACGAGTTGACGCGGATGCCGGCCGGGCGGGTGTGGCTCACGCCGCTTCTGGCCGTGGCCGGGGCGCATGTGCTGCGGGACATGGCCGGGCCGTCGCCGGAATCATGGAAATCCCGATTGGAGGCGGCGGGGCGCACGGTCTTGGCCGTGCAGACTGGCGCGGCAGAGCGGCCGGCCCTGGCGGCCATCTGGATGGAGCACCTGCGGCGGGCCATGGAATCGCTGCAGCTTCCCGGAATTCTTCCAGTCCATAGTTGATGGTCGGCTTCTTGCAGATTTCCTGCGGGCAGATGTCGGATTTCTGTCGCAGTATCTTTTGCAGGAGGCGGACGCATGGAAGGGCTGCACATCAATCCCAGCAAGGCATCGGGTGCGCGGGGTACCGCGTGGGGTCGGCGGATTGCGCGCGTGGTGGTGCTGGTCGCGCTGCTGTTGCTCTTGTGGGTTGCGACTCTGGCCGGCATGGCCCGCGCCGGCGAGCCCGCGGCCACCTTGCAGCAGTTTCGTTTTTTTTCCGAACAGAAGGACGCCGCAGTGGTGGTGCGCGTGGAATACAACCACGACCTGCTGGGTTGGGTGCATGCCGGGGAGGTGGCCTTTCGCGACTCCGGGGCCGTGGTGCTGACCATTCGTGGCGAGCCGCCGCGTCTGGTTGGCGATCTGGCCCAGGCCCTGACCGCGGTCATCAGACGGCGGGGTGCGGACGCCATGCTCGGGCCGCAGCTGGCGGCGCGCATTGAGCGATACAAGCCCCTGCCCTGAAGCGCCGCAGGATTCGTCATGAGGCATTCCCACGCGGAACGCTGCAGATGCAGCGTTCCGCGTGGTTTTTTTGGAGAGGAGCGGGGAATCAGAACGGCTTTTCAAAGGCCCCGAGGGTGATTTTCTGCCGTTTGGCGGCGCCGCCGCCGCGTTGGCTCTGTTCCAGGGCCAGCAGACGTTTTTTGAATTCGTCCATTTCCAGGATGGAGGTGAAATCCTTGAGCAGCGCCATGTAGCCTTCCGCCTGCTCCAGGGTCAGCCCGCCCTGGGAGAGGGCCTGCAGAATGGCCGTGCCGAATGCGGCGGCCTGCTCCTGATTGGTCAGGGCCGGGATGGCCAGGGGCGGCGCAGGGGTTTCGGGCTTGGGCCAGACATGGTCCATGCACCAGGTCAGGCATTGGCTGTCACCTTTGAGCGCCCGCTCGACCATGACCTTGGTCAGGGCCAGGGCGTGGTCCTCAATATACTGGCGAACCTTGGCAAAAATGGCCGGGTGCATGTGCTGCTGGGGAATGTGCTGGCGTTCGGCCGTGGACTCTGCGCGGTGGTCTGGTCGTTGGTCTGGCCGGGAATCGGGGCGCTCGGGGCGGGATTCACGACGCGGACGGCCAATGCTGGTGTCCCCGGGCCTGGCCATGGTGGAGGTGGCGTCCACCACGGGACGTTGCCGGGCCGGCGAGGCAAACCGCGCGGATTTGTCCACCGGGCTTTGGCTGGCCGCGGGGGAGGGGGCCATTGCGCTGGCGTCATGTGCAGCGTGTTCGGATGCGGGTTCCGGTCTGGGCGTTGCACCGGCAAGGCGGGAGGAGACAGGGGAAGCCTGGGGAGTATCTTCCGTCGCCGGGGTGCTCGCGGGGCGGGAGCCCTCCCTGGACAACGGATGCTTGGCAGCCAGCCGGGACAGCAGTTCGCGTTGCAGATCCAAGGAAATGGCCTGGGGTGAAGGATCTGCAGGCACTGCAGGCTCCTTCGGGGGAGTGGCCTTTGCCGCCGTCCGGGATGCAGGTGGCACGGGTGGCACGGGCGGGGCCGTGTTGGCGGTCGTGACGGGCTCGGAGGCCATGCCCGGCGGCGGGGCGAGCAGTTCGACAGCCTCGCCGGTTTCATCCAGCTGGAAGGTAAATTCATCGGTCCCAGGGAAACCTTCCCCCGAACCGTCCGGGCTCAACGATTGTTCCGCCGTGTCTTGCGTATCTGGAGTCGGTGTCGGTACTGGCGATACGGGCGCAGCAATCCGTGCGGAGGGTTCAGGGTGCAAGGCGTGCTCCAGGGAAAATACCGAGGATTCGGCCGGCGCGGTGGAGGCGACGTGGTCGGCATGGTCCTTCCCGGCCTCCTGCCTGCCGGGCTCGGGCAGAATCCCCACCGAGGGCGCTGCCGGCGGCTGCAGCATGGTCGTTAACGGCACATCGAGACGAATTCCCGGCGCGGCATCCACAGTGGGGAACGCCGCCGGCAGGATCGAATCGCCCCCCAAATCATCCATGGAATCGTTTGACGTGGAGGCCGTGGGGGCGGGTTGTTGGGTCTCCGGCACCAAGGGAGGTTCGGCCCCGGCAACGGGCTCCATGAGGGATTCGATAGCGGCCTCGAACACCACTTCCGCGGCAGCCTCCACGGGCTGTTCCTGCAGGGGGGGGGCTGCGTCCGGGGGCGCCGGGGGTGCGGACTTCAGGCTGGCCTGATCCAGCCCGGCCGCCTCGGTCAGAATGGGGGCCGGTTCTCCAGGTTCGTTGACCTCATGCTCCAGTTCCAGCGGCTCCATGGTTTCCGAAAGCGACTTGCCTTCGGCAGGAGCGTCAGCGAGTTCTGCAGAGGCGGAGGCATCGGCCAGCGCATCGGCAGGAGGCATTTCTTCAACAGGCTCCGGGGCAGGGGGCGCAGCTGCGGACGAAGTAAAGACAATCTCGGCCATGGGCGCGGTCATGGCCTCTGGCAGCGGGCTTTCGCCGGCGGCAAGCAGGGCGTCCAGGCTGATTTCCTCAGCTTTGCGCGACTTCGCCGCGGCAGGGCCGCCCGCAGCGGGCGCGGCGAGGTTCTGGGATGCCTGTTCAAGCAGCAGGGGTGGTTCCTGTGCCTCTGGCTGCATTGCGTCTTCGGATGGGGGGGCAGTCTCCGGAGCGGGCGCGGGTTCCGGGCTCTCTGCCAGTTCGGGAAGTTCCGGCATGGCCAGCTCGGCCAGGGCAGCTGGTGCGACTTCTTCGCGCGCTTTGCCCACACCAGCAGGCAGATCGAGGGTGATGCCGTCCAGGTCCATGGGGCCATCGTCCTGGGCTGGCTGCGCCGGGGTGAAGGGCAGGCCCTCATCGTCTTCGGTCATGAGGGGTTCGGCATCAAGGGGGACCCTGGTGCGGGAAAGATGCGAGTACTTGTCTGCGGGTTCGGCAGGCGTTCCCGGTTCGGCCTCAGGCAAGGGGTCCATGGCCAATTCGGAAATTTCTGGCAGGGCGTCTGCAGGTTCCTCAGCCGGCAGGGGAGAGGCGTCGAGTGGCAGGGCGGGTTCGGCATCAGTAGTCCCGCCTGGCAGGCCGGTTGCCAGATCGGTTGCCAAATCGCCAGGCAGATCGCCCGGTAGATCTTCGGCCAGGTTGTCCGGCAGTTCGTCCTCATCATAAAAGCGTGACGAGCCGGCCGCGGACTGCGCGGCAGTGTCCGCCGCAGGGCCAGTGTCCCTGGCGGGTTCCGGCTCCTTGGCCGCATCGGCCTTGGGCGCGGCCTGCTGGGAGCGGGATTGGCGGGCCATTTCCTCCCAGGAGGCGCGGTCCGCATCAGTCAGTTCGTTGTCCCAGACCTGGCGGGCCACGCCGGAGAGAACGCTTTTGTCAACCTTGTATTCCTTGCTGAAGACTTCGGTGAAATATTCGAAGCCCAAAGAATCGACACCGTGGCTCATGCTTGCTCCCGCGGACGTGCGCCGCCGCTCCTGCTGCGTTGCGACAATGATGGCATGCATCCTAACAAACAAGCATGCATTTCGGCAAATGGCCCGACGGGGGCTGTCCAGGATTTCTTGGGCCTTGGCATTTTTTCTTGGGAAATATCGGGCAGATCTTCGCTTTGGCTAGTAATTAACTGAAATATAATGTTAAAGTTTGTTTGTTGCCCGGGGGGATGGAAGGCCCGGGCCTCTGTACGCGTAGGCAAGTATATGGTAAGATTGCCGAAGCCAATTCTTCCCAACCGTTTTGCCCAGCGGGTGCATTACCGGCGCACGCAGTGGAGGCCGCAGGCATGGAGCAAGGCAACCCCCTCACCGGCACGCCCGGCCCCGAAATACTTAAAGTAGACCAGACCGCTGGAGCCGGGCTTCTTGATGCACAGGCCCTGCAGGCGCTGGCGGCGTTGCTGGCGCCCGCAGTGCAGGCCGGCGTGACCGCGGCGCTGGAGCCGGCACTGGACAGGCTGACGCAGCAGCTTGCCCGGCTGGCTGACCGGCTGGATGTGCTGGAAACACTGGATGGTGCGACCATTCGGGAGGACTCGGACGTTTTTGCCGCCCCGCCCGCCCCGTCCGCAGATACCGCGTTGGAAGAGATGGCCGGGCCGGGCGAGGCCGCAGGCGCACTTGACGCGGAGTCGCTCCCCGAGGTGCCCGCTGGGCCTGAACCGGAAGCACTTGCTGCGGATGAAAGCGGAGAATTCATTTTTGACGAAGAAGAAGCGCCGGTTGTCCCGCCGGTTGTCCCGCCGGTTGCCCCGGAGCAGGGCCTGGACGGGGAGGCCCTGCCAGAGTTGCCGGAACTTCCTGCATTGACTGACCAGACTGATCTGGCCGATCTGGCTGACTTGGCCGATCTGGCCGATGCCGCCTTCCTCTCCCGACCCGAAGACAGCGGGGTCTCTGCTATGGCGGACGAATCGGTTGCGCTAACGGCGGATGCCGAGTCGCTGCCGGCGTACCCCACCGAAGAGGAAACGCCGGAATCAGCGGTCCAGGATGCCCCGCTGGAATTGCTGGACGAGCTGGGAGCCCCAGTCTTCCAGGAGTCGCAAGACACGCAGGATGTGATCGCCTGGGACGAGGTGCTTGAATCCCCCCAGCCGGGATTGCCAGCCGCAGCGGGCGAAACGGCGGAATCCCCGGCACCGTCCGAGGACGACGAGGTGCTCGCTGCCCTGGGGGCGCTCTCGGGGGAAACGACACTGGAAGAGCCGGTCTTTGATCTGGATGAAATCTCTGCCGATGAGTTTTCCGCCCTGGAAACCCTGGATCAAACCCTGGCCGGGATGGACACCGAAGAGACGTTGGATGTCCGCGATGTGTCCGGGGCTGATACGGCCGGGCAGGACGCGTTTGCCCGGGAAACGGCCGTAGGCTTCCCCGATGCGGACGATACGCTCACCACGGAGCTTGACGCCCTGGCCGAGGGCGAGGGCGGTGAACCGGCCGACCATGCTGGCGAGACCTTGCCACTGGAAGCCTTCACAGGCTCCACGCCCCTGGATGCGCTGGCGGATGCAATGGCCGAAACCCCCCTGGATGCCTTGCTGGCCGCTCCCTTTGGGGAACGACCCGACACGCCGGAGGGGCACCCCGCGGCGTTCGGATACGCCGACACCGATACGTTGCCGGTGGAGACTGTGCCAGACACCGTACCAGACACTGCGCCAGATTCTTCGCCAGGCGAAGTCCGGACTCCTGAGCCGGCTCCGGGCATGGTGGAAGATGCGGCGGTGGATACCTCGGCTGCGCTTTCGGCAGATACTGCCGACACCGGAGAGCAGATTGAGGAGACCTATCTGGTGGTCGAGGAGGTGCTCACCCCCGAGCAGCTGGCCCAGGAACTCGACAGTCTTGCCCACGAGGAGATGGATCTGGCGGAATCGCTTGCCGATGCCGGGCAGGATGTCGATGCCTTGGCCCGGGAAACAGGCGCTGTGCCGGACGTTGCCGTGTCGGAAGAGGAGTTCGCCTCTCTGGCCCTGGATGGCCAGGATGGCGGGTCTGTGGCAGACACGTTGGAGGATATGGACGCCACCACCGTGTTTCAGGGGGAGATTTCTGACTTGTTTCCCGATTTGGATGAGGCCATGGAACTCGATGCCCTGGCCGACACCGCGCCTGCGGCCGGGCTGGCCACGGCCGCGGAAGAGGCGGGCGCCTCGTCTGTGGCAGAGGAGCCGGCAATGGATGCCTTGGCAGAAGACGTCTCCCCTGACGCTGGTGAAATGGAAGGATCGGAAGACGTGGACGATGCGGGGGCGACGGAAGAGGAGCACTGGGAGTTCCTCATGCCTGGCGAAGGTGCGACCACATCGGATCTGACCCGTTCCGGCGAGACCGGCATTGAGCTTGGCGAATCGGCCCTGCCCGGGGACAGCCTCGATGCCTGGGCCGTGGAGCTGCCGAGCCTGGATGCTGCCAATACGGCTGGTCCCTGGACGTTTGATCTGCCGCCACTGGATGATGCGCCTCAGGATGAGGTGTCACTGGGGGGCTCCCTGTCGCACAGTGGGCTGCTGCCAGGGCTTGATGCGGAGGACCATGCCGCGGAAACATCCAAAACGGTTGCTGCCGAGGAAGCAGGCCTGGAGGACGCCCTCGCGGCAGGCGAACCTGACGCGTCTGACGCGTCCGGCACGTCTGGTGAATCGGGTGAGCCTGAAGATGGGCTGACGGACATTGGCGCAGCCATCGCGTCGGCCGCGGTTTCCGGAGTGGCAGGCGGGCAAGTCCCTGAAGCTGCCAGCGCGCTGCCTGGAGCGCCTGCAGCCGAGAAGGACGCGGCGCCCGTAGCCGAGGAGGCCGAGACCTCGCAGGAGACGGCCGAGAGCGAGGCTGCCGTTGGGGGCAAGTCGGTGATTGTCCTGGATGGCACCGAGGAAGCCGAGTCCGATCGTTCGGTCATCGAATTCAATGAATACAATGAGCCGTTGGAGCCGCCGCGCACGCCCAAGGAGACGCGGCGGGTCATCTGGTACATGCATAAGCGTGGCTGCCAGGCCACGCAGATTGCGGATTATCTGTCCCTGGAACGGGTGCCGAGCTTCTCGGGCCGGGCCAGCTGGGACGTGCGCGACGTGAACACGGTGATCAAAAAAATTGCCGCCCGCCTGGAGTTGCGTCGCCAGCAGCTGCAACAGCAGCAGGCTGGCACCATGGGCGCGTTGATCGGCTGATTGCGCACTGGATCTGGATCCTGTTCCCGCGAACACGCCGGGGCCTTGCGGCTCCGGCGTGTTTTTTTGCGTCCTGTGAAAACGTTTGGCGCACGCGTCAAGCGGGTCTGGCGGGTTTTGGCCGGGCAGGGGCGGGCAGGGACGGTCCCCTGGGTGGCGGATGGCTATGGTGAGGAAACGACATCGCGTTCCACCGGGCTCGCCACGGGCGTTGCAGCCAGGAGCGGACGCAGAGGAGGCTCTCATGCATGGCGAACCGTGTTGCCCATCGTCCGAGAACGGCATGTGGAATCCGGAACAGCTGGACTGGTCCGCCCTGCCCCATGGGCTGGCGGAGCTGAAGGCGCTGGTGGGCGCGACGGCGGCGGTACTGCTGGCCGAGGCCTATGGCGGTGACACTGTGTATGTCCCCAGTCGGGCGCGCCCGGATCATCCCCTGGCCACCTGCGCCGGGCTGGCCGCGGCGGAAACGCTTGCCCGCGTGCACGGCGGGGAGAAGCTGCACATCCCCAAGCCGGATGCCATCGAACGGCAGGTGCGGGCAGGCCGGCTGCGGCAGCTGCGCAACCAGGGCATGAGCGTGGCCGGTCTGGCCCGGGCCTTTCATCTGACCCCGCGGCGAGTGCGGCAGATTCTGGCGCATTGATTCCATCGCGGCAGGTCAGTCACAACATTCTTCCAAAAGGAGAGTCGGCAATGCAGCAGCTTATGGAAAAACTCGGTTCCCGCAAGCTCTGGACCGCCCTGCTGGGCAGCCTGTTCCTGCTCGGCGCGCGGGCGCTGGATCTGCAGGTCAGCGAGGATCAGTTGTATGCCGCGGCCGGGGTGCTCATGTCGTACGTTCTGGGGCAGGGGATGGTGGACGCCAAGGCGGTCCAAGGCGTCACGGTGGTCAAGGACGGTGGAAAAGACAGCGGCACGGTGGCGAATCTCAATGGATGACCAAGACATGCGTGACCTGTGGGACGCCATCGATACCTTGCGCACCCGGCAGCATGAAGCGATCACGCTGCTGGCGGAGATCAAGGCCATTCTTGGCGAGCGTTGCGAGGGCCGGGGGCGACGCATCCAGGAACTGGAAGCCGGGCTGGAGCAGGTGCGCGGGCGGGTGTGGTGGTTTGCAGGGGCCTCCTCCGCGGCGGCGTTTGTTGTCTCCAGGCTGTGGCCCGCCGGTTTTGGCAAATGAGACCAATATCAGGAGGAAATGCGGGGCATGAGTCCTCAACATTCCCATGACCGCGAGTCGTCCCGCCAGTCGAAGCCAGGGGCCATGGCGGCTCCGGTCGCTGAGCAGATCGACACCGTGACCCGCGTACTGCAAAGCGGCGGCAGTCTGGACACGGCGGCAGCGGCGGCCAATGTGTCCAGAGAGACGCTCGATGCCTGGCTGACCCTGGGCGAGGAGGCGATCCGGCAGGCCCAGGCCGGCGGGAAGCGTGCCCGGCCCCCGCGCCGCAGCGGCGCCCGGGCGTTGCTGGAGCAGGCCTGCCAGGAACTGGCCACCCGGGCCCGGACCGAGGTGGCCCGCACCGAAGCCGCCTGTCTGGAAGCCATCCGCCGCAGTGCCGTGGAGGGCGAGACGGTGCGCGAGACCGTGCGCGTGGTGGGGGAAGATGGCAGCGTGCTCAAGGAAACAAGCACCACCAAACAGGCCGCGCCGCAGTGGAAGGCTGCCGTCTGGTGGCTGGAGCATGTCCTGCCCGGCATGTGGGGCGACAAGAGCGAACAGCCGGAAGGTGGCGGTCCGGTGTATCTGACCATCGTGCCCGATGAAACGTCAGAGGGGGACGGCGCACAGGACGGCGACGCCCAGCACGCGTTCACCGCGGAAGGCGATGACGAATCCGCATGAAAAAAAGTCCCTTGTACAAAAAGCTGACCGCCTTGCCGCATCAGCGGGCGGTACTGGCCTCGAACAAGCGGTACATCTTCCTGGGGGGCGGGGTGGGCTGCGGCAAGACCGAGGCCGGGTCGCTCTGGGTGGTCAAGCAGGCGCAGCAGACGCCGCCGGGCGTGCTGGGCTGCATCGCGGCCAACAGTTACACGCAGCTCACGGACTCCACCCTGCGCAATCTCTACCGTACCTGCGAGCGCGTGGGCATGAGCATCACCCCGGCCACGCTGCCCTTCGCCAAAACGGCCCTGAACATCGTCATGCCTGGCCCGGCGGCGCACAAGGTGGTGGTGCTGTGCCGCTCGCTGGAATCGTATCACCTGTTGGCCGGGGTGGAGTTCGGCTGGGTGTGGGTGGACGAGTGTTTTCTGGCCCGGCGCGAGGCCGTGGAAGTGCTCATGGCCCGGCTTCGGGATACCCGCATGCCCTGCCAGATGCTCTTCACCACCACCCTGGACGAACCCGGCAGCTGGATGCACTCGCTCTTTGTGGAGCAGTATGATCCTGAATTGATGGAGGTGATCTACGCCACCACTTTTCAGAACCGTCATTTGCCGCCGGGCTATGTGGACAGCCTCAAACGCATGTACCCGGCGCGGTTGTATGACCGCATGGTCCTGAGCAAATGGGTGGCCCTCTCGGCCCAGGCCATCTACCACAGCTTTGATCGTGGCAGGAACCTCTGGGATGGCGTGGCTCTTGCGCCCGAGCTGCCTCTGCTCTGGAGCCACGATTTCAACCTGGCGCCGGGCAAACCCATGAGCTCGGTGCTGGCCCAGCTCCGTCGCGGCGAGCATGGCATGGAACTGCACGTGCTTGACGAAATCGTCATGGAAACCGCGGATACCAATCACGTTATCGCAGAAATGAAGGCCCGGCCCTGGCAGGCTCTGGCTCGCGCCGGGGTGATTGTCTATGGCGACGCCTCTGGTCGTGCCCGGGACACCCGCTCCGGCATGACCGATTACTCACTCCTCGCCGCGGCCGGGTTTGCCCAGCAGAAAGTGCCACGAGCCAACCCGCCCGTGCGCGAACGCCACAATCTGGTCAACTGCCTGCTCTGCGATGCCGAGGGGCGGGTGCGGCTGAAGATCCATCCCCGCTGCGCCACCCTGGCCCGCGGCCTGGAACGCGCCGCCCTCAAGCAGGGCGCCCAGTACGTGGAGGACGACTCCCTCTACGAACAGCACGTCACCACCGCCCTGGGCTACCTGTGCTGCGCGGAGTTCAAACGTGGATGACCAAAATGAAGGAAGACGGGAGAAGGGAGGACGCGGCTCCCCTGGCCTCCGGAGTCCCGTCTTGTGTTGCCGGAACACCATTGCAGGGGGCCGGGGGAAGTCAGTTCCCCCGGTTCTTTGCCTTTCCTTTTTTTTCCAAGGAGTTCTTCAATGACACGAGAGGATCTCTTGCAAGTGCATCCGCAGCATGCGGCCATGGCGCCGCGGTGGCGGTTTTGGATTGCGGCGTACGAGGGGCTGGACGCCTTGCTGGCCCATGGGGTGCTGGGTCGCCATCCTCGGGAACAGTTGCATGAGTTCGAGGATCGGTTGCGCGAGGCCGTGGGCTTCAACTACTGCCGGTCCATCGTCAACTGTTTCAATTTTTATCTGTTCGAAAAGCAGCCCCGGCGGGAGCTGGGCCTGCTGGCCGAGGATCCGCTGTGGCGGACCTTTGCCTCAGACTGTGACCTGTACGGGACGGATTACGACAACTTCCTGCTGGAGCAGCAGAAATACGCCAGCATCTTCGGGCACGTGGGCATTCTGGTGGACAAGCCTGGCCGGGGCGCGGCCACGCGGCAGGAGGAGCGCGAGGCCCGGCTGCATCCCTATCTGGCGGCCTATCATCCTGAGGCCATTCTGGACTGGCGCTGGGAGCGCGACGCGAATCACCGGCCGTTTCTGGCCATGGTCAAGTTGCTGGAAGAGGACGGCACCGTGCTTGTCTACCGCACCGACGGTTGGGAACGTTGGCGGGTGGAGGAGGGGGCCGAACTGATCGGCGCCGGGGGCCATGGCCTGGGGCGGGTGCCGTTTGTGTGGCTGATGAATCTCACGGGCCGGGAACGCTGCATCGGGGTTTCGGACATTGCGGATGTGGCGCCGCTGGATGCGAGCATCATCCGGGACTTGTCTCTGGGCGGGGAGGTGATCAAGAACTGCGCCTTCCCCATGTTCCGTACGCCGCGGCAGCCGCCGGACGCCACGGGTCTGCGGGAGGAAGTGGCCACAGGGCCGCGGGCGGTGCTGGAATGGGATCCCGAGGCTGGGGCCGAGGCCCGGCCGGACTGGCTGCAGGCCGCAGCGCGCGAGCCGGTGGAGGCGATTCTGTTGTGGGTGGAGCGCAAGACGCAGGAAATCTACCGGATGTCCAACGCCGGCGGGCTGCACGGTGTGGATACCCAGGCCAAGAGCGGGGTGGCGCTGCGGCAGGAGTTTCAGCTGCTCAATGCCGTGCTGGCCTCCAAGGCGGCCAATCTGGAAGAGGCGGAGCGGGCCATCCTGGGCCATTGGCTGGCCTGGCAGGGACGGGGCCGGGATGTGGAGCAGATGCGCCTGGAACGGCCGCGGCACTTTTCCGTGGAGGATCTGGCCGCGGACCTGGACAATGCCATCAAGGGAGCAGGCTTTATCGAGAGTCCGACGTTTCAGCGGGAACTGAAGATGAGCCTGGCGCGGCGGCTGCTGCCCGGCGGGGAAGGAGTGCTGGGCTCGGTGCGCGAGGAACTGGAGCAGGCACCGGCCGGCAGTGTGGGGGAGGGATAGCCGGGGGGTGCAAATAAAGACGGCGTTGGAACGCGGCGCAAAGTCGGGTTCCAACGCCGTCGAAGCGAGGCAGGCAAAGTCCCGGGAACAGGAAGGGGCTAGCCCTTCATGCGTTTTTCCCAGAGCTTCATGTCTTTCATTTTTTTGCGACGTTCGCGCTGCAGGGCCTTGCAAACCAGTGGCTGGTTCTTTTGGTAGCCCCACTTGGCACGGTATTCGTCAGGGGTGAGGCCGAATTTGGCCAGCGTCTTCTTGGTGAGGATCTTGTAGGATTTACCATCTTCCAGGCAGGTGATGGTTTTTTCCTTGATGGCTTGCAGGGGATCGCCCGCAGCAATGGGCGCTTCAAAAGCGGGCATGTCACCAGCATGCATGCTCTTGATCCCTCTGGCCAGGGAGCGGACCATGGACGTAATTTCTTCTTCCGTCATGGTACGGACGCCAGCCTGGGCCCTGACGATCTCCAGAGCTTCCTTGATGTAACTTTCCACGAAGCGCCTCCAGAATGGGTATGGCGTATGATCCTGCGTAAGAGGTGTATACAGTGATGCGTGTGCAGTGTCAAGCGGAACTGGTGTTGCACTGCGTTCGCGCTGCAGATTTTTCATGTGGTGTTGCGGGGCTGTTGCTGTATGTCAAAGCGATGTTGCAATTAAAAATATTGATATAAAGTCTAGATAAAGTATAATAAGCGAATATGAAAGAGTAATTAGAAAGAGAATGCGGAAAAGTGAAACGCGCTGCGTCCTGATGGAGCGCAGCGCGTGGTGTTGCATCTGGCGAAGGGAGCTGGCGGGTCTGGCGTGGCCTGCCGGCGTCGGAGGCGGGTGTTTTGTCTTTGCGACCCTGTTGCGGCACTCTCCCCAGTAGTGCGGCCGTAAAGGAACACCGTCTCTGCGCGGCGGGACTGCAATCCGCCTGTGGCAGCTAGGAATGCGCCTGCTTCATGCGCTTTTCCCAGAGCTTCATGTCCTTCATCTTCTTGCGGCGTTCCCGCTGCAAGGATTTGCAGACCAGGGGCTGGCCCTTCTTGTAGCCCCATTTGGCACGGTATTCATCCGGAGTGAGACCAAATTGCGCCAGGTGGCGCTTGGTCAGGATCTTGTATGGCTTGCCGGATTCCAGGCAGACAATGGAATTCTCCTTGATCGCGTCCATGGGATCCTGGGCGATTCGTGGCGCAGCAAGTTTGACGTGGGTCCCCTCGCTGATGGTACGAATGCCGTGGCTCAGCTTCTGGACCATGGAGGTGATTTCCTCCTCGGTCATATTGCGGACGCTTGCCTGGGCCTTGACAATCTCCAGTGCTTCCTTGACGTAGCTCTCCATCCCTCATTCCCCTTGTAAAGTGCTGTTGCGGCAACAGTAAACGCACTATGTCCCAGAACAGGAGTCTTTGTCAAGGTGGTATGTCAAAACTGTGGTTCATCTGGTCTCTTGTGTGGCCAGGGTACTGTATTTTTGCTGGGATACAACAGTATGATAAATAGTCTAATAAAAGTCTAAAAAAGTTTTAACAGACTGACATGCAATGCAATTGCAGTCATTCTGCATTGCGCTGCCGATTGTAAAACTCCTGTAAGCTTCCTGCGGATTCCGGATTCGGCTTGCGTTGCCCAGGGGGGCGGCGTAGAATTCGGCCCTTGGCTGCATGCCTGCGGAGTGGTCTGCGGGCATGCCTTGTCCCGTCATCACGCCTACTGGCAGGAACCGTATGCATCATTTCCTCTTGTGGCCCCGCAGTGTTGCGGATCATCTGTTGCGGAAGCGCGTCCTGGTTGTCATGAGCTGTCTGGTTGCTTTGCTGGCGCTTACGGCTGCGCCGCAGGCCCGGGCGCAGTCGCGCGATCCGTTCACCCCGAGCATTCCCGAGGAGGCTGTGCGCAAGTGGTTTGCCACGGTTAAGCTCCCGGGATTCAAGCAGGTTAGTCTGTATCACGAGTTTCACCCCGTGGATGGCAGTCTGGTGGCCCGCTATGAAGGCGGAGGCAAGGTCGTCTATCTTTCCTTTATCGATAATGTCCGCAAAGATCCCACCTATGGTTTCCGGCGCGACGCCAAAACCATGGCCCAGGTAGGGGGCAAGCTGCCTCCTGCAAGCAAGGAGATCGCCGGCGCCAGATGGCATGGCAACGACAGCACCCCCTCGCCCGTGGTGGCGCTGGACGTGTCGCAGGATGTGAAGATTCTGCTGGTGGGTTATGAGCACGTGAGCCTGGACGAGTTGTACGCCCTGGCCGGGAGCCTGACGTTCGACATTCTGAAGCAAGCGCATCGCTAGCGCTGCTGCACAGGGAACGGCCCGCGGGGAACCTGCCGGAATGGCGGCGGGTTCCCCGTTCTTTTTTTGCGCAGATGGTGCGATCAGACCTTGCGCCAGAGGCGGGCCGGCCGCCAGCGGCCCGTGAGCAGGGCCTCACGCCAGTGCAGCAGCCCCAGGGTTGCCAGGTGCAGGATGAGGGAGAAGCTCAGGAGCATCAAGGCATTGTAGAGCGGTGTGGCCACCGAGGCCTCACGGGCTCCCGGCAGCCAGTGCAGAAAGGCCGGCAAGGGCTTGCGCCGTACGAAGAGGGGCTGGGAGAGATGGCTGCGGCCTTCGGCCTGGAGATCCTTGCGACGTTGCTCGCCCAGGCTCACGGCGTCGTGGATGTTCTTGTTGCCAAAACGATGCTTGGTGGATTGGCGGAAGGCTTCCAGCTCCTGCTGCAGGGCGGCTTCCCGGGCGAGGTACCAGGCCTCGCCATGGCGGAGGATGAGGTTGTCCCGCTGGTATTTGAAGGCCTTGAGGGAGGTGGTCATGATGTCGTGGGTGGTGTCGTAGCTGTTCAGGGTCTCCTGCATGACCACCAGGCCTTCATACGCCCAGCGCGAGGGCATGATCTGGCAGATTTCCGGCACCGGGGAGGCGTCCGAGAAGCGCAGGTCGCGGTTCATGCGTTCATATTCGATGAGCGCGCCGCCGAGGATGATTTGCGGGATGAGGGCCAGGGGGGCGGTATTCAGGGCGGCACGGGAAGTGAGCCTGGGCACGGAGGAAATGCACAGGCCCAGGGAAACGCCGCAGAGTGAAAGGCAGGTGAGGGCCAGGATGTGTTCCCAGTACAGTTCCTGTACTTCCAGAATAAGAAAACTGCAGAGCACAAACAGTATGTTCTGCACCACGGCAAAGCACATCAGCACCAGCAGTTTGGCCGACAGGTACGAGCGACGGGGAATGTGCAGCATGCGCTCGCGCAAAAAGAGTGCGCCATCGCCAATCACTTCATCCACACTGTTGGTCAGGGACAGGAACAACGTGGAGATGACAGCCACGAAGAGGAAGGAGGGGAAGAGATCGTTGGTGTACAGGGAATACGCGTTGCCGGGGGTGTACTTCATGATGAAGCTGGCCCCCAGGGCCAGGAGCGGCGCGGCCAGGAAGGTGATGCCCAGGTTGGCGCGGTCGCGCATCTTGTGACGGAAGGTGCGGCTGGCCAGGGTGCGGAACTGGGTCCAGCGTTCGGCGCTGCTGGCCACGCGGGCCGGGGGCAGTTCGTGCCGGGTGGGCAGCTGCACATTACGCACCCAGGAACTGACCACGGTGCGGCGGAAACGGCGTTTCCAGTACAACGGAGAGAACTTGCGCTCGCCCAACAAGGCCCCGTCTATATCACGCAGGCTTTCTTCCATGGCCTGGAGCAGGCTTTCGGGCTGCACTCGCTTGCAGTGGGGGCATTCCACCTCGCTTAAAATGCCTTCTTCCAACGAGATATCATGGTGTTGGAAATACTCCAGCGCGCGCGAGGGTGGGCCGAAAAAGGCCAGCCGGCCGCCGTGGTCCAGGATGCAGGCTTTATCGAAGCTCTTGTAAATTCTTGAACTTGGCTGATGGATGACGGCGACGACGATTTTGCCCGACAGGGCAATGTCCGCCAGCAGTTCCATGATGTTGTCCGAATCCGAGGAAGAGAGGCCCGAGGTGGGCTCGTCCAGGAAATAGACCGCCGCCCCGGCCAGCAGTTCCAGCCCGATGTGCAGGCGCTTGCGTTCCCCGCCGGAGAGCACGGCATCTTCCAGCGAGCCGACGCGGAAGTCCTTTTTGTCACGCAGCCGGATGGCCGCGAGCACGGCTTCCAGGCGGGCCTCGATTTCCGGGCGGGGCAGTTCGGGGAAGCGCAGCCGCGCATGGTAAAACAGGTTTTCCCATACGGTGAGGTTGGCCAGAAGCAGGTCTTCCTGGGGGACGTAGCCGATGTAATCGCGCAGGCGGGGGAACTGGTGGTGCAGGTCGAAGCTGTCCAGCTTCACAGCACCGGAGTCCGGTGTCAGCAGGCCGCACAGGGCTTTGAGCAGGGTGGACTTGCCACAGCCACTGGGGCCCATGATGCAGGCCATCTCGCCGTAATCAACAGAAAAGCTGATTTCGTCCAGGGCGGGTTTGCCATTGCCAAAGCGGTAGCTGACGCGATCGGCCACCAGATGGCGGAAGGTGAAGAGCCTGGTGCTGACGTGGCGGCCGTCGGGTTGGGGTGTGAGAAAGGCGTTATGGATGAAGAGGGTCTGGCCGGGCTCCAGATGCAGGCTGCCCACGCGGGCGTGGCCGTCCACATAGGCCTGATAGGGGCAGGTGTGGGGGTAGAACCGCCAGCCTTCATTTTCCTTGTACAGGCGGGCCACCCATTTATCTGGTAGGTTGTCCTGAATGAAGATGTCGCCCTTGATGTCGTTGGTCAGCAGCAGGTAGGGGGGGCCGCCGTCGGCGTCAGGGGACTCTTCCGGCAGGGCGGCTTCCTGGTTGCCATTGACGGAATAGAACAGTTCGCGGGGGTCCAGGCGAAAGCCGTTGCAGTGGACCACATCGTTCAGGGTCAGGTGCCGCCAGGTGTGCACGGGCTGGCCATTGCGGGTGATGACGCCGCTTTCCGCATTGATCAGGGAGAGAATGATGTGAGAGCCGTGGATATCCACGCGGGCCAGGGCATTGTCTGGCCGCTCGGCAGTGACGTGCAGCTCCACGCCGCGCTGAGCCAGGAAGAGGGAGGACTCCAGGGGGCGGACCTTGTTGCGGAAATGCAGGAGCAGGTCGTGGTAACGCAGGGGGTGATCCTCAATGCGCAGGCCGACGTGCTGGGAGATTCGGGTGGAAAAGTTGTGCCGCAGGTTGATGCCTTCGGCGGTGACTTTGTAGAGATCGTTTTTTTTGTGAATGCAGTAGGTTGTCTGGATCTTGTACACCACCAGATCCAGACCGGGGAAGGGCAGGTACACGTCGGCGGAGTCCGGATCGCCGGAGATATTCAGGGCCAGGATGTTGGAGCGTTCCAGCACACGGGCCGGGGCTTCGGTAAGGCCGAAGTGATGCTCGATGAAGGCGAGGTCCCGGCTGTCTATCTGCATCAGGGCGGCCATGGAACGCACGGCCCGCAGGGGCAGTTCCTGGGTGCGCTCGGAGGCGAGAAAGCCATAGAGGGTGAGCAGGCAGAAGATTTTTTCCGGATAATCCAGACGCTTGTTCAGGTGACGGGCGAAATCCTCGGCTGTTTCGCCCGTGGCCTCTGCGCTGGCCTGTTCGCGGCGGCGTTCCTCGAACCGGGCCAGAAAGAAGGCCGTGACATCGCGGGGGAAGAACGTTTCGAAAAAGCCGACGATGAAGGCGCGTTCCTGGGTGGTGACGGCACTGGCCGGGCCGTCTGCCCCGGCAATGAAGGCAAAGAGCCGTAGCACTTCCATGGCCAGGCTGTTTTCCAGGGCCTGGCGGGTGGCGGCGTCTGGCAGCACCTGTACGGAAGAGGGGCCGACCGGAACGTGCGGGGCAGGGGTGTCTTCGGGGATAAGGTCGGCAAGAGGGTGCGGTGGCAGGTCTGAAAAAGAGCTCATGCCGCGTGCGCTATTTGTAGCCGGAGACGAGGAACCACTCGGCGCCGTAGTCGTTGCAGTCTTCCACAGTCACCTTGAGGTGGTAGGCGCCGCTCCATTCAATGAGGTACTGCAGGGTGGCGGTGGTACCGTGGCGGGTGTCTGCGGTGACGAGCTGCCATTGCTCATCATAGAGCCGGAGGTCGATGGCATGGAGATCCGGATCGCCGGCGGCAAAGAAATAGTATTCCACGCCAGCGGAAAGCTGGGTGGTGTAGAAAAAGGACTGACCCTTGAAGAGGCGGCCGTTCTGCATCTCGCGCATCTGGAAGCCGTCTTCGTTGAGGGAGCGGACCACGGCGAAGGCGTACCGCAGCATGTCCTCGTTATGGGGGCGGCCCTGGATGGTGGGGGGTGTGTCGGGTTGAAAGGGCACACCGGCGTGCGCCTGGGCCAGGACCGCCCCAGGGGCATCCGCCTGCGAGGGCGCTGCCGGGGCCTGGGAGGGCGACGTCAGCAGCGGCAGGCTGAGGAGGAGCAGCAGGCCCAGGGCGACGGGGCGGTTGACGAGGCGCCTGGCAAGATGGCTGGCGCTCATGATGCGCCTCCTGCCTCGGTTGCAGGCGGTGTGGGTGGCGCGGACGCGCCGCCTTCGATGCCGCGGACCAGGGTGTCGCTGATGAGCGCCAGCTTGCGGATGTTTTCCGGAGAAATGGGCTGGCGGTAGCCGACGTTGATGCAGGCGTCTATTTCGTCCAGACGGGCGATGATGGCAGCCACGGCCGGGGTGCTGCGGGTTCTGTCCGGCAGGGCGTTCAGGCGCTTGCGGAAATATTGCAGCAGTTTGGGCTGATACAGCAGGGTGGAGGCGCGTTCGGAGTAGTGCTCGTCCAGGGTTTTGGCCGTGGCGCGCAGGCCTTCAAGCCAGCCTCCGGTGGAAACGAGGAGGGCTGTGTCCTTGTCGCCCATGCGTTCCATCTCGTGCAGCACTTCGTCGCGCAGGGAGTCGAGTTCGCCGTGGAGCTCCTCCCATTGCCCATTGCGGGACATCTCCTCGAAGGTCTTCCCTTTTTTGAGGATGGTCTCCTCCACCAGCAATTCTTCGGCCAGGGTCATGATGGCCGAGATCATCTTGCCCAGCTTGTCGTGGTCCCGGGCCTGGATGGCCAGGAAGCCATCGGCGGCGCGGATGCCCAGGTTCAGGGCGCGCTGGGCGTTGTCTGCATAGTCGTAGCGGGGGTTGAAGCTGGCCATGGCCGTCCAGTCCACGGGACCGGCTTTTTCCAGGGCCAGAAAGACTTCCGCTGGCGAGGGCAGCAGATAGTTCTCCCCAAAGGCCTGTTTTTCCCCGTCTGAAAGGGGGGGCTCCATGGCCGCGGCTGCCGGCCGGGGGAGCCAGCCTGCGCAGAAAAGGGCGGCGCACAGCGCCAGCCTGAGGAAAGATGCTCTCATGGGACGCGCTCCGTGGGCGAACACCGTGGGCGGAACGGGGAACAGAGGGACAGGGGGAAGAGGCCGCCGCCGCACCGGGATAATTCGCGCATTTCGCTTCAGTAAGCCATCTCCGGGATTCTGGCAATCTGGCCCGACCCATCCGACTGGCCCCGCTCTGGCCCCTTTCTGGCCCGTTCTGCTTGGCCCGGAGCATGGAGAGAAGCGGCGCAGGCGGAAGCGTTTCCCTCCTGCGGAGGGTGCAACGCTGCGGGTAGGGTGGCCTGAAGGTCATTGCTGCCGTCAACGTGGCCTGCACGCATCATACAGGAGGAACACTTGCATGTCTGAATACGTCCCCGCCCGGCCCGGTCCCGTGGGCCAGACTGGCGAACCGCCGCGCGACCCCGGCCTGGAGCTGGCGGCTCTGGTCCGCCGCCTGGAACAGCTGGAGCAGCGCCTGACTGCACCCGTTGAGGTGGATCCCGCGCAGCCCCCGGCATCCCCGGCACCGGCGACACCGTCCGCACCGTCGGCGGCTGTGCCCGCACCTCAGCCGGTATCCCAGCCCGTTTCCCTGGCCGTCCTGCAGGGGCGCGTCAAGGAGCTGGAGGCCGCCCTGGCTGCCCGCGAGGGGCAGATCAAGACCCTGCTTGTCTCCAACGTCATCCTCAATTCCACGTTTTTGCGGGAAAAAACCGTGCTGCCGGCCACCATCGCCCTGGAAGTCTTCGGCCGCATCTTTACCGTGGAAGAAGTGGATGGCACGCCCACGGCCGTGGCCCATGCGCCCGACGGCTCGCCCATCATGTCCCGCGAGGATCCGAGCCGCCTGGCCTCGCCGGACGAAGCCCTCGAACTCTACATCCTGCAGCATTATCCCGAGCGCGATGCCATTCTGCGGGCCAGTCATGCCGGCGCCGGCGCAGGCGGCAATGCCGAGCGCCAGTCCCGCACGGCCACGAGCATCCCCCGCAATGACGCCAAGGCCTTTGCCGCCAACCTGGAAGCCATCGCCCGCGGCGATGTTGCCGTTCGCTAATCCTGATATCCCCCTGCATTGCAAGGAGAATAATCCATGCCTATCGATTTGTCCGCCATCACTCCCAAGCTTCTGGCCCAGGGCGCGCTGACCCTGCGTCAGCACAGTGTCATGCCCCGGCTGGTGAATGCCGACTTTGGCGTGGAGGCCGCGCGCAAGGGGGCGGTGATCGACGTGCCCGTGCCCACGGCCATGAGCAGCGCCGCTGTGGAGCCCGCGGCCTCGGCCCCGGCCCTGAACGGCCCTGGCGCCTCCAGCGTGCCCATTGCCATGGACCAGTGGCGGGAAGCGCAATTCTATCTGACGGACAAGGACGTCCTTTCCGTGATGGATGGGGTTATCCCCATGCAGGCGGCCGAGGCCATCAAGGCCCTGGCCAACTACGTGGACGCCTACCTGCTCGGCCTGTACACCGGCGTGTCCCAGTGCGTGGGCACGGCCGGCAGCACGCCTTTTGCCGAGGACCTGGCGGCCATCACCGCCGCGCGCAAAATCCTCTCCGGCCGCAGCGCACCCAAGACCGACCGCCGCTTTGTCATGGATCCCGAAGCCGAAGCCAACGCCCTGATGCTGCGGGCCTTTCAGGACGCCTCCTTTGCCGGCTCGGCCGAGACCATCCAGGAGGGCGAAATCACGCGCAAACTCGGCTTCGACTGGTTCATGGACCAGAACGTGCCCCTGCATGTGGCCGGCAGTGTGGGCGGAGAGGCCGGTACGCCCACCACGCTCAAGGCCGGCGTGGTGGAGCCCGTGGGCGAGACGATCCTGGCCGTGACCTGCGGCACGGGCGCGGGCCTGGCCCTCAAGGCCGGGGATCTGCTCCAGATTGAGGATGATCCGGCTACCTATGCCGTGGCCGAGGACGTGAACATTGCCCCTGGCGTGGAGGGCGTGGTCCGTCTTGCCACCGGCCTGGAGCTGGCCACGAACGGCGGGGAGGCGCTGAGCGTGCTCCCCAGCCACACCGTGAATCTGGCCTTCCACCGGGATGCCATCGCCTTTGCCAACCGGCCCCTGGTGGATGCCGCCGAGGGCCTGGGGGCGATGATCCAGTCCGTCACCGACCCTGTGAGCGGGCTTTCGCTGCGGCTGGAGGTGTCCCGCGAATACAAACGCACCCGCTGGAGCTACGACATCCTCTTTGGCGCGGCCCTGGTGCGGCCCGAGCTGGCCTGTCGCGTGCTGGGCTAGCCCAGCCCAAACAGTCCAGACAGTCCAGACAGCCAATACGGGAGGACGCATGGCAGTGTCATTCGCCACGGATGTGGATATCGAGCTGGCCTTTGCCGCGGCGCCGTCGCTGCTTGTGCCGGGAGAGGCCGGGTACCACCGCCAGCGGGAACGGGCCACGGCACAGCTGCTGGAGGATCTGGCCCGGCGCTGGTATCGCCGCGAGGCGCGGCGACGGGGCCTCTCCTGGCTGGCCCACCCGCTGGAGCCCGAAGCCCTGGACCCGGAACAGCTGCGGGCCTGTTGCGTCCAGAAGACCCTGGAACTGCTCTTCGACGCCGCCCGGGCCGTCTCGCCCGAGGCTGACGGCTTTGAGCGCAACGCCCTGCGCTGCCGCGAGGCGTACGAGGCGGAGTTGTCCCGCGTGCTGCAGGCCGGGGTGCGCTATGACTGGAATCGCTCCGGCGGCGTTGACGCCCGCGACGGCATCCGTCCGCTCCAGCCCCTGCGGCTGGTGCGGAGCTAGTGTTGTGTCCTCTAACATGCTCCATCAACAGAATAGACGCAACACTGGGCCGCTGGCACAGCGGCCCCGGAGCAGCATGCTCCGTGAGTCAGCCGCAATCCCCGCATTTCGGCTGACGATCTTCCACGAAATCTGATGACATTCTTATCACCTTATTTCGTGGACATCACACTAGGGAGGTGGGCATGACGCAGGGGGAGCAGATCATCCGGTCATTGGAAGAGACTCTGGGCAGGCTGGCCGGGCTGCGGACAGTGCTGCGCCTCGACGCGCTCACGCCTGAAGCGCTGGCCGCCATCCCGGCCACGCAGCTGCCCTGCGCCGTGCTCGTGATCGGGCCGGCGGCCCTGGCCGGGCGCTGGCGGGGGAGTGGCGGGGAATATGCGCTCTGGGATCTGCCGCTGACGGCGGGGGTGCTGGAGCTGCTGCCGGCCGGTTCGCTGGCCTGGGACGGGCTGGATCATTGGAGCCGGCGGCTGGTCTCGGTGCTGGAGCAGGACGCCGGCTGGACGGCCCTGGTGGCGGAGGTCCGGCGCGAGGGGCCGCCCGGCGTCTTGCGAGTGGGGCGGGCGGGGTGCGTGCATCAGGCCCTGAGCCTGCGCCATGTCTGCCATTTCTGCCATGTCTGCCAGGGCTTGCCGGAAATGTCCGGTGCATTCTGACGCGGGCTATTGACTCATCGGCCAGCCACGCTAATCACGCCGCCCGTCCGGATTGTCCGGATGGGCGGCGTTGTTATTTGCGGGTGATTTTGCGGGGGGCGGCAGGTCGTCCTCCACCCACCTGCGAGGCAATCAGAAAGCCCATGGCGGACAGGCCCCAGATGGCGTTGAAAAAGAGCACCATGTATGGCGCGCCAGCCCCGGCGCCCAGGCCGAACAGGCCTTTGCCCATGTCTGGAAACACCTTGAAGAGCATGTACGCCGTGGGCGCCAGGGAAATGACCAGGGCCTTGGGCCAGGGGCGGGATTTCCAGAAGGGCAGGAGCAACAGCAGGCCCCACAATCCGCCGAAGAGCAGACGCGGCCCCAGCCAGGGCCAGGTCAGGGCCGGCGCCATGGCGAAATCCAGGGCCTGGTTGATGCCCAGGATGCCAAAGCCCCAGACGGCCACGCTGTTCACCAGGCCCCCGACCGCCCCGGACACGAGGCAGGCAAGGATACGGGAGAGGATGTTCATCGGCTGGCGCACTCCTCATTGGCTGCAATGCATGACGGCGGTGCTGCCGTCTTGCGCGGAAAAACCGACTGTAGCCGGTGACGAGCCATCTGCCAAGCCGCCCCGGGGTTCTTAGGCGGAAACGCTTCCCTCCTGCGGACCGGGCCGGCTGGCGGGTACGGTGGCTCAAGAGACGAACACCGCCAAGGAGCCTCGCCATGCAGCTGGATGATCTGTTTTTGCCCGAGCTTGAAATTCTGCCCGCCCCCAAGGCCTCCCTGCAGGCCGCCGTGCAGACAACAGTGCGGCGCACCCTGGACGGCCGCACGGTGATTCTGGAGCAGGGTCCCGCGCCCCGGGCCTTTGATCTCGCAGGTGGCGAGGATTCCGGCTGGGTTTCGCGTGGTTGCCTGGAACGCCTGCTGGCCATGGCCGCGCTGCCCGGCGCGGTCTATCGCCTTACCCCTTCCGCAGGTCCTGCGCTCCAGGTGCGCTTCCGCCACGAGGACGGGCCGGCCGTGGCTGGCGAGGCGGTGTTCGTCTCCATTCCCTCCTCCGGCATTCCCGCCGAGGACGATCCCATCAAAAACCTGCGCCTGAAGCTGATGGAGGTGACGGCGTGAGCATTCAAATTGAAGACATGATCTTCCGCAAGGCCCAGCGCATGACCGATACGGGCCTCAACGGCGGCCCCAAGGGACGCGAACAGGTGGTTCCCGGCGCGCGGCACAATCTCTTCCCGCGAGTGACCCGGGCCGAGCGCGAGACCGGTATCGTCCGCCATCGCAAGCAGTTTTTCGTCAACGAAAATCCGGACAGTGAAACGGCCTGGGGGGTGCTGCTCTTTCTGGAACATCCTTCCGCTGCCGAAGATGCCTTTGCCATCGCCCTGGGCACGCAGCAGGACACCCAGGAGCAGTTGTTGTCCGGCTCTCCGGTCTGGCTGGGCGTGGGCCGCCTGGCCCAGGGGCTCACGGGCGGGGAAACGGAAGTCCGGCTGCTCATGGAAGATGCGGGAACGGTCTTCGAGAATGGCGGTATCCTGCATCTTTCCAGCCGGTTCATGGTCCAGCAGACCCTGCATTCGGCCGTGCGCCCCGGCGATACCGTGCGTTATGAGGGCGGGGTCTGGCGCGGGGTGGATCGTCTGGATGCCGGCGCGGAGCTGGCCTATCCCTACGGGCTCGCCCTTGATGCAGACACGGTCCTCACTGTGACTTCGGCCAGCCGGGAGGAATGGCTGCACATCGCCGAACGGCTGCAGGAAAACGAAACGCTGGGCACGGGCGACGGGGCCAGCCATGCTCCCGCCCTGGGCTCGCTGGCCCATGCCTCGGACGGTATCTGCCGCATTCCCGGTAAGTTGCCCGTGCTCACGACGCGCTGCGGCGGGCAGGTCCGGACTGTGACGGTGCAGGCGAACGGCCTGTGCAGCGGCTATTGCACCGCCGGGACCCTGCAGCTGGACACCGGCGCCTGGACCATGCCCGTTTCCTGGACCACACCGCCGGACGATGGCGCGCCAGTCACCATCACCTATCGCGAACGGGCTTATCGGTATGAGGGCACACAGGCCACGGTGCTGCTCGACGAGCAGGTGGGCGGGGCCTACGACCCGGCCAACAGCGTGGGCGCGGGGTGCCTGCTGGTGGAAACACTCAGGGCCTCGGCCGACGGCTGGATCGTCTCCAGCGCCAGCGGCAGCTACGACCATGCCGGGCATCCGCCCGCGCTTCCGCATGATGGAGTGGAAGAGGACAGCTGGACCCTGACCTTCACCTCGGCCACGACCTTTTCCTGCAGCGGGCTGCTTCAGGGCGAGGTGGGCGTGGGCAATGTGGCCTCGCCGTTCTCGCCCATGAACATGCAGGCCGGTACGCCGTATTTTGTACTTGATGCCGCGGGGTTCTCGGGGATTTTCCAGGCCGGGGACGTCATTGCCTTTGCCACGCATCCGGCCGCGGTGCCGGTCTGGATGCGGCAGACCGTGCCTGCCGGTGCGCCGGAAGCCTCCCACAACCTGACCGTGCTCGGCTGGTACTGCGAGTAAAGGAGGCTGGCATGCTGCTGTTGTTCTCTCCGAAAACCGATCTGGTGGGCGGGCTCGCCTGGGATGCACCCCTGGGGCAGACGGCCCGGCAGGATCTGCGCACCGGGGCCGGCCTGCGGCGACAGGCGACTGCGGCCCTGGATCTGGCCGGGGGCAGTCGGGAAGCCCTGCCCCTGCGCCAGGCCCTGTCCCGCGGACAGGCAGCGCGGCGCGGCGCAGCGGCGCTTCCCTCGTCCATCCTGACGGGCGGGGTGCGCAGCCGGCTGGAAGCCTCCTTGGATTTGGCGGTTGGCAGGGCCTCGCGGCTGACCCTGGGATGGTCCAGGACCGCCAGCCGGCTGCGGACAATGCAAACGCTCGGTGGCCGGATTCCACGGGGAGTGCGCGGTAGGCTGCGCTGTCCGACAACGTCGCTGCCGCCCCTGGTGCGCACAGCCGAGACGCGGCGTCTCCTGTTGCATGGAGAGGATATCACCTCGCGTGTGGCGGCCTGCACCCTGACCCGCGATCAGGACGATCCGCATTTGCGGCTCACCCTCACTGGCGTGGACGTTGCGCTGGCGCCGGCCTTCGAGCAGGCCTGCGGACTCGCCCAAATCTCCCAGAACTCCCAAGTCGCCCAGAACTCCCAAGTCGCTCTGGTACTGGAGCTTGGCGATGCGCCTTGCCTGCGGCAGTGGCGATTCGTGATCATCGACGTCAGCGTGGAGGATCATCTGGCCGAGGTCCACGCTGCCGGGGAGAGCATTCTGTCCGACGCTCCATATGCCCCTACCACCGGCTTCGGCCCCCTGGACGGGCCGGCCAGCGCCCGGGAGATGGCCGCCGAGCTCCTGGCCCCGGCGTCCGTGGATTGGGAGATGGAAGACTACCTGCTTCCGGCCGCGGCCTCGCTGCAGGGCTCGCCCGTGGTGCTGGTGGCACGTCTCGCCGCGGCAGTGGGCGGGGTGCTGGAAGGTGACGGCACCGGGTTCCGGGTCCGGCGGCGTTTCCCCTTCGGCCCGGCACTCCTTCCCCGCGCGGCCGCTGGTCTGCAGGCCAGGGCGGACGAGAACCTGTTGCAGCTGACCATCACTGACGAACCCGGCGAGCCCTTCGGGGCGGTGCAGGTGGTTGGGGCCTCCCTGGACGTGCGGCTGCCACGCCTGGAGCTGGAGAGCGCTGCCTGGCCCCCGGCGCGGGATGCGGACGGCGGGCTGGCCGTGGTCCGGGCCTATTGGCAGGACGTGGGCCCGGAACGTCTGCGACTGACGCCCTGGGTCTCCTCCGGCCTGGTCCGGCCGCTGGGGCAGGCCGAGGAGGCTGTGTTGGAGCGGCTCGACTTTGTGCAGGGCATGGCCACGGCCTCGTGCCCTGTGCTGCGGCTGGAGCAGCCTCCCGTCTGGCTGCAGGGGGGAGACGAGCCGATTGCCGACGGCGACCTGCAGATCCAGCAGCGCAGCGAGATTCTTCAGGCGGCAGATGGCCGGCACGGGCTGGCGGATGTCCGATACATCACGGGCTTTGGCCGTTACCTGCTGCGCGGCGTGGCCAGGTCCGAGGCCTTGTTTGTCCTGGGCGTGGCGCCGGCAGACGCTGTTTCGGTCACGGTGCGCAGCGCCGCCCTGCCGGATCTCCCGGTACATCCGGAGATTCTGGAAGAGCCTTTGGCCGGCAGCCGCCGCGCTGCCGTCCTGGCCGGGGAAGCCTTTCTGCTGGAGCGCTGCCTGCCTTCACGGCGGGTGGAGGCGGCCATTCCCTTTGACCCGGCCATGGAAATCCACACTGGTGAGCCCTTTGCGGTGCAGGAGGCCAGGACAGGCCTGGAGCGCAGGTTTCTGTGCACGGGATGGACGTTACGCTGCGAGGGGCCGGCAACCATCCAGACCTTGCGGGGTCGCGCATGGCGATGAGCATGACAACCCAGACCACAGCAGTACAGGCCACTGCGGCCTCGGCGCGGCGCGGGGTGGTGGCGCGGGTGCTCGGCGCGGGACGGGTGGAGGCCCGGGTTGGCGAGGCGCGGGTGCAGGCCATGACGGACGCAGCCCTCGTCCCCGGGCAGCACGTGTTGGTCATGGACTGGCCCGGTGGTGCGGTGGCCCTGCCCCTGTCCGGCCTGGGCGGGGCGGAACACATGCAAGCCGATGAGGTGATTTGCAATCATGTCTGATTCCATTGCCAATGCCTGGCTGCGGGTTTCCCTGGCAGCTTCCGTGGACCATGCCGCCGCGCATCTGTCCCTGGCGCTGGACGACGCCATGCATCAGCGGCTCTACGGCGAAGTCCGCACCACCTTTCAATATGGCGAGGCCGTGTACCTGCGACTGCATGCCTGGCCGGCGTCCATGAGTCTGGCCTTTGCCCTGAGCGATGGCACGCTGGACTATGCCCTGCACGGCACGGAGACGCGCGTGGAACGGCTGGTCTTTGCCAATGGTCCTTCCGCTTCCCTGAGTCTGCCCGCCGTGGATGGCTCCCTGCAGGTGCGGCGCTGGCTGGGGGCAAGCCTGCCCGGCGCCCTGCGCTGCCGGGGAACCAGAGTCACGGCTGCCGCCCTGTCGGCGGACGCCCTGGCCGCGGCCGTGGCCGAGGTGGAATACCGCGTGGCCTGGCAAGGGCGGCGCTTTGTCCTGCCCGTACGAGAAGCAGAGGACTGGACCGTCTGCCTGGCCGTGCGCGGCACGGTGGAGGAGGGTATCCTGTGAGCACTTCCCAGACCAAATCCCAACAGCTGCAGCTGGGCCGGCGGGTGGCCGCTCCCGTGGTGAGCCTGGTGGAAGAGGAAGACTTTGCCCAGAGCGGCATCTTCCGCTGCTATGCGGACTGCGAGGCTGTGGTGCTTTCCAGCGCCGGGGAGCCGCCCCGGCTTTTGGGCCGGGACATTCCCGAAGACGTGGTGGAGTATCTCGAATTTGCCTTCACCACCCGCGCCGCGCTTTCCAGACCTCAGGCCGGGCCGGTGGAGATGGCCTGGGTGGGGCGGGACTGCGGGGAGATTACCGTGCGCCGCGGCGAGGCCGTGTTGCCCGCGCCGACCCTGGGCGTGGCCCGTGTCAGCTACCGGACGCGCTATTCGCGCTGGCGGCTGCCGGTTTCTTCCCTGGCCCTGGCCCATGTGCTGGTCATTGCCGTGTGCCGGGAAACGCTGGAGCGCCTGGGCTACACCCCGGATACGGCCCGCCGGCCCGAGAGCGCCGGCGAGACGGCTGTCCTGGAGTGGGACGCCGAAACCTCGGCCGCGCGGCTGGCGCTGGTGCAGGCCTCGGCCGAAAACGCCGCCGGACAGACGCGCTACGTGCTCACCGTGGTGGACTACTGCACCGGCGATCCCGTGCCCGGCGCGCAGGTCCTCACCACCTACGGCCGGGGGACGGCGGATGCCAACGGGCAGGTGGAGATCGGCCCCGTCCCCACGGGCGCCCGGGTGCAGTTGCGCGTCACAGCCGAGGGGTATCAGGATACCCAGCTGGATTCCTTGAATAACGAGCATTTCATCGCCTGAGGTCCGCATGCCCAGATTGTCCGTCTATTGCTGTCCGATGCAGGCCACGGCCGCTGGCGTGCGCGTGGCCTCCCGCGGGGAGTGCCCTGGCGCCGGGCCGGGGGTGGAGGTGGCGCCGGGGAAGGTTCTGGTCCGCCTGCGTTCGAAACAGCTGCCGCGCGGAGAGGTGATGATCCGCCTGCTGCCTGAGGATGAGACCGTGTTTTGCGACGCCGGCACGCCGACCCTGCGGTTTGGCCGGGCCATCCGCACCTCCGAAACCGAGTCCACGGTGGCGATGCTCGACGAGCTGGCCCTGCTGCTCAAGCACCCGGACCATTGCCGCTGGCTGGCCACCACGGCCCATGCATCGGGCCCCGAAACCCACGAGCCGCGCCGCATCGGGCCGCTTATCATTCCTGGCACCCCGGAGGGCAACGCCCGGAGCCGGCCGGTGCTGCCGGCGGCCAATGGGCGGTCCGTGGTCCACATCACCGGGGCGGAAGCCGTGCCCGGCGACCAGTTGCAGCTGGTCTGGGATTTTGGCGGCGGGGCAGAGGAAAAGGTGGTCACCCGTGTGCATGCCGGCGGCTGGCTGGAAACGCCCTGCCTGCGCGGCGGCCGCATTGTTGAAACGGCCGGGGAAATCGGCTCCGAAGACAGGCGGTTCCTCGTCCGCGGACATGGCCTGTGGACCATCTGCTCGGCCTCGGACCATGTGCCCTACGCCGTGGGGGACTGGGTGTTTTTCAGCCTCGTGAACTCGGCCTGCACCCGCGGCCAGTGGTGGGAGCGTTACATGACGTTGGATCTGCGCGACCTGAGCGGGGGATCGCAAACCCTGCCCGAAGAACAGCCCAGGCCGGCCCTGGAAGCTGGCATGGCGCCCCAGGGGCTCATCCTGCCCCTGGAATGCGGCGGCTTCTCCGCGCAAAGCCCGGCGTTCGAGCCCTATGCGCCGCCGGTTGTCTCTGGCTCACGCATGGGGGACATACTGGATTTGTGTCTCAGGCGTGGCACGGTCATTGAGGTCCGGTCCGATGGAACCCTGGCCGTGGAACTGCCCTGGGGGCGGGAGAACGGGTTGCCGGCGCATTATCATTGCCCCGGCGCGGCCACCATTGCCGGCGGGCATACGGCATTTCAACCTGAGGATGAAGTCCTGGTGGTCTCCACCCGTGGCCGGGAGCTGGCCCATGCCGTCATCGGCTTTGCCGACAAGCGGCCGCGGCCCTGTGCCGAGTATCTGGTCATCGCCACAGGCATTCCAGAACACAACGGCCGGCAGTTCTATCTGGTCTGGGACGCCCTTCTCGGCGGTCCGGCCGAGGACCTGCCCGACGGCCACGGCGGGCTGCTCTCTCCCCTGGTCTTTCCCTGCACGCGCGAGGTCATCCAGCACTGGCTGGACCAGAGCCGTGCTGTGCCCGTTGCGGATCAGATGCCCGGCCTCCTTGACGCCGAACGCCTGGGGTTTGTCGATTCTGTGAATGGACGCTACGACGACCGGCCCTCGCCGGCCCGGCAGTGCGCCGGCCTGTCCTGCAATCCGCCCGGTGGCTGCCTTGAGCTTCCCTTCACCGTGGGCGGGGACGTGCTGGGCGGCCATTGCGGCGCATGTCAGGACGAGGATCGCCAGCCCAATGCCTACGCCGGCCAGGACGTGGCCACCCTGACCCGCGAGACGAGCCACAGCCGGGTCGAGGAGGAAGACCATGTGTACGACTACCGGGCCTGGCGCGAGGAGCATCCTTATCTCCAGTGTGAGCGTCGGGCTGCCGGGCCGCATCCGGCCACGTCCCTGCGCTGTGTCTGGGGCGGGTTCGAAGCAGCCGTCCAGGTTTCCCGACGGTATGATGCCTGGCGCGAGGTGCGCTTTGCCACGGATTATTCCGAGAACAGCGTGATCTTTGAAGAGGCCGTCACCGACCGGATCGTTTTTCCCGGCATCGCGCATCGTTCGTCCTTTGAGTGGACCGACGTCACCCGCTCCAGCCGGCCCGCGGCCTCTGTTCCTGGTGGGGGTTCCGGGGCGCGTGAATGGGTGTGGAACGACCGCACCGTCACCGTGAACGGCTTTGGCCTGCGGACCCAGCGTTCCTGGCTCTTTGCCTACGTGCTGGTCAGTCGGCGCTGGCAGATCGCACCGTACGCGGGCACGGGCAAGGTACCTGCACCCGGTTTTGATATCAGCGTGGCCGCCGGCGCAGGCAGCGTGCTTGAGCATCCCCTGGGCGGCTCGCCCTTTGCCCTGCCTACGGACGCCACCCTCGAAGCCGCCCTCGCAGCACTGGTCCAGGCGGCCTTTGATGATGCGGACTTCTCTCAAGGCATCATCCACTCGGAAAACGCGTTTGTGTGGGAGGTCAGGGTGTGAGGAAGCGGGAATGAAGAGGAAACGTCAATCGGGGGAACACTGCCCCGACTTTTCAGGAACTGGCCCCCCAAACTTTCCGGAGAAGGGGCGAACACACAAAGGCGTCCGGTTCGGTAACCGACAATTGGAAGGGGTTTGGGGAAACTCAGTTTCCCCAAAAAGATCTTCTTCTCTCCCTCTCTGCAAGGAGCCTGTACATGGAGCACTCCATCACCCTCCCGGCCGTGCCCCCGGCCGATACTGCCGCCACACTGGCCCTGCGGTCCGCGCTCCAGCCTGACATGCAGCTTCGCGCGCGTGGTGTGCTGTTGCTGGACCGGGCCGGGCGGCAGGTGGAGGCAACGGCCGTGGTGCGGGACTGGGTGTTTGAGGACGACGTGGATTCCCTGGCCTGGCCCGGCACCGGGCTCCTGGCCTCCCGGCTGCGGGTGGGCGCGGCGCGGCGGTTGTGGTTGAACGCGCGGTTCCTGACCCCTGACGGGACGGCCACCGTCACGCCGCTGGTGCTGACCCCGGACGGCTCGCAGGTGGTGGGGCTGCTGGCCTCGCAGGTGGCAACGGCCGCGTTCCGGGAATCCACCCTCGGCGGGGCCTGGCGTTCCCGCCGGTTGGACTGGGCCACCTGTGGCGCAGCCTGCCTTGCCCTGCATGTGTCCGGCCTGACGGCAGGGGCTGGCGAATCACCCGGTGTGCAGCTTTTGGGCGGCGTGGCCCGGCCCACGGGTGCAGTGGCGCTTTCCGGCCCGCTGTTGGCCAAGTGGGCGCCCGTTCCCGAAACCGCCCCCAACCAGAACCAGACTACGCCAGACTGGGCCGGCGCCGCATCCGCCGCCAGCACCACAACGGCGACGGCCAGTGCGGCCGCAGCCGCCAGTGCTGCCAGCGCCACGCTGAAATTTACCGTGCCCGAGGTGCAGGCATGAGCATGCGACGTGTGGAACAGGTGGCCGAATCACAGTCCCTGACCCTGCTCAAGGCCACGGGGGCGACCATGGTCATGGCCGGGACCAAGCAGACCGGCGGCCAGGACACGGGCCGTCCGGCCCTGGTGGTGGCTGTGCCTCAAAAGCGTCCCCTGGCGGATATTCCCGAAGCCGCCCGCGTGCCCGGCACCGTGGCCGGCGTGGTCACGGACGTCATTGAATTGCCGCGCCCGGCAGCCAGGCCCAGACTGGGATGCCCCACGGCGGAAGGCCTGGGCTGTGACCGGGCCATCGAACGCCACCGGCCGCTCACGGGTGGGGTCAGCATGTTTCACACCCGCTGGCCCTGGGCGCTGGCCGCTGCCGGCACCCTGGGAGCCATTGTGCGCGATGCCTCCCCGGACGGGAATGGCGCGCTCATGGGTCTCTCCAACAACCATTGCCTTGGCCTGGCCTATGACCCGGCCTACGGCGTGCCCTGGTACGGTCTGCCGCAATCGGGACTCGCCCCCGCCGAACAGGTGGAAGTGCTGCAGCCAGCGGGGCTGGACCTGGGCAACCCGGCCACGGACCGCATTGGCACCGTGGCCCGGCTTCAGCCCTTGGCCTTTTTTGAGTCCACCAGCCTGACAGACCCAGGCGGCGTGCCCCTGGTGTATCTGGACAATCCGGCTGCCCTGCGCCGCTTTCCCCAGGCACCGGCCAATGCCGTGGACGCCGGGCTGGTCCGTCTGGACCCGGGCCTTGAGGCCGGGTGGGGCATGCTGGAAATCACCCCCGGCCCACTGCCCTTTGCCACCAAATCCGAGGTGACCTTGGGCCTGCCCATCTACAAGGCTGGCCGATCCACGGGCCGCGTGCCCAATGCCGCAGCCGGCATCCTGGGAACCATTGCCAGCCTGGCGGTCACGGTGGACGTGGATTACGGCGGCCAGTACGCCCGTCTTCCCGGCTGGGAGGAGGATGGTCCGCGTCTGGCCGGCCTCAACAGTGACACCCGGCCCTACAAGGAGACATTGGCCGCCACCCTGGCCGGGCAGATGCTTTTTGTGCCGGCCTCAGGTTCGGCCAGCACGGTCACAAACCTGCCCGGTGATTCGGGCAGCGTGGTTCTGGGCCTCATCGGCGGCCAGTTCAAAATCATCGGTCTGTACCATTCCGGCGTCAGCGAAGGCGCTGGCGCGGGCTACGGCTTTTTCACCCCCATCTGGACCGTGGCTAATCGCCTGAAGATCGAGGCCTGTGACTACCTCCTGTCCCCACCGGCTCCCGGCGAACAGGTTTTTTTCGGTGTGGCCTGCCAGATGAACGCCTCCGGCGGTCTGGTGACCCCAAGTGCACTGCGCCCCCCCGATGCCACGCCCGGCGCACCGGCCCCCCTGATCCCGGACACCATCTCCGCCCCGGCCGCCGGCTCCCTCACCCGTCTGGTGCGCCACGCAGGGGATTGCATGCAGATTAGCATGCCAGGCAAGACCCTGGCCCACAACGCAGCCCTGTTGCGCCTGGGCTCCTGGCCCGAGCCTCCTGCAACCTGCTCCTGGTTCGGCTGCCTCATCTTTGAATCCCTGGCCATCCCCCAGGGGGCACACCTTGTCAGTGCCTCCCTGGTGTTGACCATCGCGACAGACCCGGTGGCGGAATGCACTGCCGCCCAGGGCCTGGACCGTGCATTTTTCAATCCCGAAGGCGCGATCACCTGCCGGGTTCAGGCCGGTGCTGTTGACGATGCCGTCCGCCCCCGGACCTATTCCGCACTGAGCAACACCCCCCGCACGCAGACCTTCGTTTCCTGGACCATTCCCGCCGGACCACCCGGCAGCGCCACCCCAGGCCCCAGACCATTAGAATCATTCACATCTCCGGACCTGGCCGCCATGCTCCAGGAAGTCGTCAACCGGCCTGGCTGGCAGCCTGGTCACAGTCTCATGCTCCAGCTGACCACACAGACCACGGCCGACGTCTCCATGGTTGCCGTTGGATTGGGAGACAAGGCCCCGGTCCTGCGCGTGGCGTGGGGGGAAGATGTGTAGGGAGAAACGGTGAGGGAAGAAAGAGGAAGAGAGAATCGGGGGAACACCGTCCCCCCGAACCCCCCGGATGGGGGGTGAAGCGCCGGGCGTCAATGTGCCCATAACCCACAGTGGGAAGGGGTTTGGGGAAACTCAGTTTCCCCAGGAAATTCTGCCCCTCCCCTTCTTTAAGGAGCATCTCCATGGAACTTGGCACACGCATCCGCAGCGCTGTGAGCGGCGGGGATGTCATCGCCACCCGCTCGGCAGTGCAGGCCACGGCCACGGGCGATGCGCGGGTGATCCAGCTGGTGGACCTGGCGTCCCGGCAGCTGGCGGACTGGCAACGGCGGTTGCGCGCGGATGTCAGCGCGGATGATCCCACGGCCTTGGAAGCGGTCAATCTGCCGCTGGTGGCCGCTGGATCGGCCACGGCCTGGTTCGCGTCGGGGAGTGACCTCTCCGGCCTCATCCGCGTGGGCGACTGCGACCGGCTGGTGGTGGCCCCGAGCCACACTGCGGCCGGCGGCCAAGCCACCATTACGCCCGTGGTCTGCGAACTGGACGAAGGCGAGGAGTGGATGACCCCCGTGGCCCTGCTCGAACCCCAATCCAGCACGGCCACCGCCCTGCAGGACCGCAATTTCCGCTATATGGCCCCGGTCCTGGTCTGGGACACCCAGGGCGCGTCCGTGCTGGTGCTGCACGTCAGCGGCCTCTCCAGCGGCAACACCCTCCACCTCCACGGCGGAGCACTGGCCGAAGTGGGCGACGAGGACGTGTAGGGAGAAACGGCGCAGGAAGAGAAGAAACGGCTCTCGGGGGAACACTGTCCCCCCAACTCTCCCCCTCTTCAAGGAGCTTTTTCCCATGATCCAATCAATATCCCAGGCGCACCCGTGGGACGCGGGGCAGGTGGAGCGGCCGGTGGAAGCGGTCTGCGACTGGGCGCTGGTCGGGCCGCACCCGGACGTGACCGTGTCCCTCGACGGGGAAACGGCGCCCGGCGGCTGGAAGGGGCCGCGGGTGTGGTGGTGCTTCCGGGGGCTGCAGATCCCGGCCGGGGCGGTGGTGACGGCCGCCCGGCTGGAGGGGCTGGCCGTGCCGGGACGCGCGGCGTTCCGGGTGCAGCTGCCGGAAGGGGGCGATGCGGACCCGCCGGGCGGGGTGGAGGCCGTGCTTCAGGCCTGGGCCCAGGCCGGCACGGCGGCGGCAGAGAAGGCGGGCTTCACGCTGGCGCAGCAGAAAGCGGTGGATGCGTTTTGGTGGCAGGCCACCAACGGCGGGTGGCTTTCCCCGGAGACACCGGAGGGCATGGCGCAAATAATGGCCCAAGTGGCTTTTTTGTATGACGAGTTCATTGTGCAAGGGAATGATTGGATAGGGCCGGGTATGATGACGGAGGCCTTTGGCCCATGGGCCACGAGCTGGCCATACAATTGGACCGGATGGACGCCTGAGGGAGGGTGGGACCTGGACGTGCCGACGCCGACCTCAGACACCCCGCCGGACCTGACGCCACTGCTGCAGGAGCTGGTGGCGGCCGAAGGCTGGCAGCCGGGGAATGCCGTCTTGCTGCTGGCGGACGCGTCGGATGGCGAGAGCGAGGTGCAGGCCATGGTGACCGAGGCGGTGTCCGGGGATCCTCTGCATCCAGGTTGGCCGCCAACAGTGCATCCAGTGCCCCCGCGGCTGGTGGTGGAATGGGAGACAGGAATATGACGCAGCCTTCATTGCAGTGGCTCCCGGCCATGGACCCGCGGATTGAGGCAGAGAACACCTGCACCGTCCCCTTGCGGGATGAGGCCACGGTGCGCGTGGTCATCCCTGGCGTGCGCGTCAAGCGGTCCGGAAACCTGATCCGGCTGGGGCTGCAGGCCCTGCCCAAGGGGTTGCTTACTCCGGTGAGCGGCCACGGCTATATTCTGGGAAGGGTGGCCATCGGACATCAATCCCCTGCGGCCGCGGCCGGGGAACCCGGTGCGGAACCCTGGGACACGGATGGCCCGCCCATCCCCCTGAGCTTTGGCGGGGATGCCTCGGCCGTGGTCCGGGCCGGGGAGCCGCTTCTTTCCGATGCGGCGGCCTTTGCGCTGGAATCCGGCCGCACCCTGGTGCTCAGTCTGGTGTTGTCCGGGCATGGCTCGCAGACGGCCCGGCTGCCGGCGGTGGATGTGAACTCCCATGTCCCCGCGGTGTACATCGGGCCGGGCCGGGCCGCTCAGTCCGACGCCGCCCCGCGCGGGCTGGCCCTGGCCCCGGTGGTCTTCCAGCAGCTGCCTTTTCTGGCCGCCCTGGAGGTGGCCATGGATGAAGACGGGCTGCCCCTGACCATGCCGCCCCTGGCCCGGCGCACGCCAGACCTCCGGCAGTGGGATGGCCAGACGGACATTCCCGCCGGCACGGAAGTGCGCTGGCGCATTCCGGCCACGGCCATAGGCCATGCGGCAGCATTCGTCCGGCTCTGCCTGCAGCGCGGGGACGCGGCCTGGAGCGTGGCCGGTGCGGCCGTGGGGCTGGCCGCCGCAGACGAGGGCTGCGAGACTGCCGGCGAGATGGCGCCGGTGCTGTTCGATGGCGCGGCCGGGGTGACCGTGCCGGCGGCCGGCGAGGGCGACACCAGCCCCCTGCGATCCGATGCCGTGGGATTGAATATCCGGGAAGGCGATGCGCTGGTGGTGGCCCTGCAGTTTGATGCGGCGGCTGCCGTGCCCTGGCATGCGCGGGGGCTGGCGGATGCTCCCGCGGAGCAATGGCCCTGGTGGCATCGGCCTTCGGCAGCCTCGCCATGGACGCCCGGCAGTGGCGCGCCCCTGGCCCTGGCCGGCCTGGATGGAATGGGAGCACTGGCGGACGATCCCGCCCGGACTGTGCGCACGGTGTACGAGGTCCTCGGCGGCAACGCAGCCCCGGCCCGCAACTATGAAGTCACCACCCTGCCGGCCGGCAGCACCGTGCGGCTGCTCCTGCCCCGGCAGCAGCCACCCGGACTGGCGGGACTGGCGGGACTGGCGGGACTGGCGGGCCTGGAATCCGGCAGCAATCCCGTTCTGGCCAGCGCCACCCAGGCCCGGCTGACCCTCTTCTGGCATGACCTGCCCTGGACCTTTGGCCGACCGGACAGCGATGGCCACACCCGCTGCTGGAGCCTGGAGGCCCTGCGTCTGGGCTTTGCCGCCCGGCCCACGGGGGAGGGCAGCCCCTTTGCCTTCGAGGCCGGCACCGAACCCGCGACTGTGCCCTTTCCGGGGCGGGCGTTCCCTGCGGCCCCGCTGGTGGTGGACGGGCCGCTGGTTTCCGACTGGTGCGGCCTGCCCAGGCCCTGGACTCCGGCCGACCGGCTGCTGCTGGAACTGACCCTGCGTCAGCCCCTGGCCCTCTGGCCCGTCAGCGGCGGATATCAGGCCCTCTGGACCCTCTGGCCTGCCGCTCATCCCGTCACCACCGCGCCGGCCCCCTGGCCGGGCTGCCAGCCCTTTGTACGGACAGTGGAGGTGCGATGAAGGAAGAAAAGAAACGGTGGAAGAAGAATAATCGGGGGAACACCGTCCCCCCGAACCCCCCGGATGGGGGGTGAAGCGCCGGGCGTCAATGTGCCCATAACCCACAGTGGGAAGGGGTTTGGGGAAACTCAGTTTCCCCAGGAAATTCTGCCCCTCCCCCTCTTCAAGGAGCATCTCCATGCGTGAACAATTCCTCCTCGGCTCCCCGCAGGCCCCTGTCTTCCGGGGGGATGCGCGACGGTGGGCCATCACAGTCCAGGCCGGCACGCCCGCGCAGCCGGTGGACCTGACCGGGGCGCGGCTGGTCTTCACCGTGGCCGGCGGACCAGGGGAGACTCCATTGGTGCAGGTGCAGGTCACCGAACACGAGGACGCCGCGACCGGCAAAACGGCGGTGACGCTCACGCCGGAACAGACGACCGCCATCCCGGCCGGCAGCTGGGGATGTGAGCTGCGGGCGGTCTGGGACGGCGGGGAAGGGCCTCGCGTATGGGCGCGTGGGCGGATGGTGGTCGCTGACGCGCTGAGCGGCGACACGCTGCCGGAGGTGACGCCATGAGCGAGGCTACCATTTGCATCACGGAGGAGCCCATCGCCATCACCATTGGGGAGACGCTCGTGCAGAACGTCTTTCCTGGCGGGGTCACGGATCATGGCTCGCTCACCGGCCTCTTGGACAACGACCACCCCCAATACCTCCAGACCGCCGCCCGGCTGGCGGAATTCGACACCGAACAGGCCCGCATCGAGGCCCGGCAGTCCCTGGGGCTGCAGGTCATCGACGGCGGGACGTTTTAATCAACCTGACGCACACAGGAGCACACCATGCCTCGCATTCAGATGAAACGCGGCCTCAAGGCCAACCTGCCCACCTCCGACATGCTGGCCGGCGAACCGCTGGTGACCACGGATCGCGGCACCCTGCACGTGGCCACGGACGCCACGACAAAACTGCCGGTGGTGCCGGCCCTTGACGACCTGGCCACCCTGGCCGCCGTGGACGGCGCGGCGGATTTCCTGCTGCTGCACGATGCCGATGCCACGGGCCAGAAGGAAAAGAAGATGACTGTGGCTGCCTTCAAGACGGCATTGAACATCCCGGCGGACAGCACCGACGAGAAGGTGGCTGTGGTGTCTGGCGGCAGCTCCGGCTACCTCTACGGCACCGACGGCACCGACGGTGTGCTGCGCATGGGGCCGTCCATGGCCTGGACCAAGGACGCCGGCAACGCCTTTGTGACCCTGGCCGTGGACGTGGTGGACGGGGGCACGTTCTAGTGGCCGGCCTTCGCGTCAAGCGGGGAACCCGGGCGCAGCTGGAGGCCGCGGCCGCCGCGGCCCAGCTGCACGCGGGCGAACCCTATCTGGTCACGGATGAAGGCCGGCTGGCCGTGGGGCTTGGCGCGGACGGCTTCCAGGCCATGGCCCTGGAAACGGAACTGGCCGAAGCCGCGGCCTCTCGCGAGGTCTGGGATGTGTGGGTCTGGAACCACTGCCTGGACGTCGACGCCATGAGCCTGTGGGGCAGCGCCATCGGCGGTGGCGGGTTTGCCAGCCCCACCCTGGCCCTGACCCAACCGGAGCGCCATCCCGGCGTGCTCCTGCTGAAGAGCGCGGCCACGGCCAACAGCGGCTACCGGATCACCTCCCGCGCCCCGCACCTCTCCCTGTCCAGGCAGGCCTGCGTGCAATGCATCCTGGCCGTGTCCGGCCTGGCCACGGGAACCATCCGGGCCGGACTCCTCGACGCCACCAGCGCCAGCGATGTGACCGACGGCCTCTACTGGGAGATCAACGGCCTGACCCTGCGCGGCAAGACGGCGGCCAACGCCAGCCGCAGCCAGACGGCCACGGCCTGTACCTTGCTGGCGGATACCATGTACCGCCTGGAGCTGCGGGCCAATGCCGACTACACAGCCGTGACCTTTACCGTCTACGACCTGGACGGCGGCCTGCTCTGGACCGACACCCTGGCCACGAACCTGCCAGTAACCACGGACCCCGCGCACTGGAGCGCCTTGGGGCTCGTCGCCACCAACAGTGCCGCCGCGGCGGCGAACCTCTGCCACCTGGACTACCTGGGGGGCGGAACCTGGAACGGCTGGCTGCACCACTTGGGCCAGGGCCTGAAGGGCGAAAAGGGCGATCCCGGTCCGGTGGGCGACGCCGTCCCGGCCGGCGCGGTGCTGGCCTTCGCCATGCCCGCCGCCCCGGCCGGCTGGCTCAAGTGCAACGGCGCGGCCGTCAGTCGCACCACCTACGCCGCCCTGTTCGCGGCCCTGGGCACCACCTTCGGCGCGGGCGACGGCTCCACCACCTTCAACCTGCCCGACCTGCGCGGCGAGTTCGTGCGGGGCTGGGATGACGGCCGCGGGGTGGACGCCTCCCGCACGCTGGGCAGCGCCCAGGGGCATGCGGTGCAAAACCATACGCACCCAAGCAATGCCTATTGCCTCAACACCTCCGGGTATGAGGCCAATAACTATCTGCTCTTTGGGAAGGGCGGCAACTACGGCAGTTTCAACACCGGCACCATGGCCAGTGGCAACATGGCCGCCGAAACCCGCCCCCGCAACGTCGCGTTGCTGTACTGCGTGAAATACTGAGGAAACGGCGCAGGAAGAGAAGAAACGGCCATCGGGGGAACACTGTCCCCCCGAACCCCCCGGATAGGGGGGGTAAGGAAAGGCAAGTATTGCACATGAACCCAAAGTTGGAAGGGGTTTGGGGAAACTCAGTTTCCCCAAGAAACTCTTAAAAAGGAGCCTCTTGTGATCGTCTATCAATTGGACGCTGCCGGCTACTACCTCGGCGAGGCGGTGGCCGACGAATCGCCCCTGGAGCCTGGCGTATGGCTCATCCCGGCCGGCTGCGTGGAAACACCCCCGCCGGTGATCCCCGAAGGCCAGCGGGCACGCTGGGAGGCCGGGGAGAATGGGGAGGCCGGAGAGGACGGCGGGGCCTGGATCCTGGAGGCCATTCCAGAGCCGGATCCAGAGCCCGAAACGACCGCCCCAGAACCCGCAGACCGCTCGCGCATTCTGACGCGCGTGGAATTCATCCGCCGCCTGTCGCCCCAGGAATGGGCCACGGCCAAGACGAGCAGCGTCCCGGAGGTGATGTATTTCACTGACTTGGTGCTGGCAGCAGCGGAGATTGACTTGGACGACGCCCAGACCCGCGCCGGCCTTGATGTGGCCGTACAGGCGGGCGTGCTGACAGCGGATCGGGCCGCGCAGGTGCTGGCAGGGTGACGGCAAGGCCGTCCCCCCGGGATTGAGCAGAATCGTGGCGGAACGCTGGTGTTGCCACAGAGTTCGAGAACCCGCCAAAATCCATGCATTTTGGCGGACGGTCCTCCCCGAAATAAGATGATGAGCACATCACCTTATTTCGGGGAGGACACTCTCATTAATGGCGAGCATGACGTTGGAGGCTTTGATCATGGCTTTCACGGCGCCGGTGGTGATTGATTTGACCTTGCCGGGTAGCATGTTGCTGGCGCTGACTTGCATTGCGATTCCTCCTGGCCCCTGGGGGCGGTTGCAAGGCGGGTGGCTCCCTGACGTGGAGATACAGGGTTCCGCACAACGGAGGGAGAGCGAATGTCCATCCTGACGAGAAATCAGCGGTAGGTCAATTAATCTAGTAATAATAGTGCATTATCACGAATGTTCTGGAAGTCGTGATGTTTTCTCAAGCCGTTCGCAGTGGTACCTGCCACACTCTCTGCCCATCAGTCTGAAACCCTACCATTTGGTCGCCTCAAGACGTTAATGCGACAAAATGGTAGGGTTCTGGTCTGCCAGGTTGCCGAAATGGGGTGTTTTATGCTTTTTTTCAGTGTATTGTGCAAATGGCACGCTTCTGGCTATGTACGTTCCAGCGCTGCATGAACGAATCTCCTCCACACGCCTTGGTTTTCAGGACCTTCTCGCCGTTCTGTCGCGGACGGCGAGAAGCCTGAAACCCCTCAGACCAAACCGCTCCCTCCGTGATTCCAGGAGGATTCAGTCCTCCCAGGCACGATAATCAGGGGAATCGTGTGGTGATTGCCTGCGACCTCATTTTGGGTGCAGGGTGCATCGCAAACGACCTCCGGGAGGTGGATTATGTATGTGGTGGTCGCCGTGCTCGTCATCGTGTTGAATGTGTATCTGCATCGCCGGTTCGGAGCCCAGGTGGAGCCATGCTTATGGGATTCGGAGATCGGCGAGCCCCGCCCCTGAGGGCCAGCCCTTGCCCCGCGCCGCTCCAGCGCATTGCCCCGGGGAGTGCCGGGAATGGAATCGACCTGCTCATGAACATCACCTACATGCCCATTGGTTTTATCCGCTCACCGCATGCCTGTGTCACCGGCATGCCCATCCAGCCCACCGGCGCCCTGGGCGTGCAGGGGCACATTGAAGTCCTGCCAGGATTTGCCAAGGGCCTGGAAGATCTGGGTGGCTTCTCCCACGTCATCATCCTGTACCACCTGCACCAGATTTGCGGCTATGAACTCTCGGTAACGCCCTTTCTGGATACCAATTCCCACGGCATCTTCGCGACTCGCTCGCCCAAGCGCCCGAATCCCATAGGCCTTTCCGTGCTCAAGCTCACGGGCGTGTCCGGCCGGTGCGTGCACCTCGAAAATGTGGACATTCTGGACAACACCCCCGTGCTGGACATCAAACCCTACGTGCCCGATTTTGACCACTGGAACGCCGACCGCATCGGCTGGTTTCAGGGCAAATCCCCCAACGCCACAGGCACGCGCAGCGATTCCCGATTCGCCTGCCTCACGACTCCTGCGTGCACCATCCCGGAAAACGCTGGCGCAGAAGGCTGATCTCTTGTTCGCTTCCGTCTCGCGCTGATCCGCCCGTGCCACGTGACGCCATGCCCGCAATGGCATATGTTGCAGCCTCCTTATTCTTGCACAACTGAAGGTGTTGGAGGTTTGCATGGGCTTCACGGTGCCGATGTTCGCCAGCTTCTCGGAATGGTTGACGTTGTCCGGATGGCGACGCGCCCGGAGTCGCCGGCGCATCTGGGACATGGCGGAGGATCTGTTCCTCTCAGGCCCGCAGGAACTCCGGCTGGCCCGGCGCTGGCGGTTGCGGCT
The DNA here is from genome assembly GCF_054653055.1 of Megalodesulfovibrio paquesii. Classification (NCBI taxonomy): domain Bacteria; kingdom Pseudomonadati; phylum Thermodesulfobacteriota; class Desulfovibrionia; order Desulfovibrionales; family Desulfovibrionaceae; genus Megalodesulfovibrio; species Megalodesulfovibrio paquesii. The sequence continues at coordinate 313,279 of NZ_BAAIGQ010000005.1, forward strand.
GGCCCTGGCCTGTCAGACGGCCGAGGCCAGGGTAGGGGCCGTGCTGGCCGATCTGGATGTGCATCATGTCTGTCGGGGGCAGTGGACCACGGAGCCCGCCGCCAATGCCCTGTTCGCCACGGCCGAGGAGCTGGAGGCCTTTCTGCTCTCCCCGGCCGCAGGCCTGCGCCAGTATTTCCTCGCGCACCAGACGCAGGAGGCCTTTTTTGCCATCACGGCCACGCCGGACCTCCGGACCTCTTTCGGAACCCGCATGCAGGGCGACATCCTGTTGCGTGACGAACGCGTGGAAACCCTGACCTTTCGCGACCATCGCCTCCTGGAGCCCCAGTCCTCGCTGTCGGAAACCCGTGCGGCCTTGCGCCGGGGCGGGTTGCGTTTTCTCGTGTCCGCCGCCCTGCATCACATCATTCAGGAAAAGCTGCACCGCAAGGAATTGGCCGAGACGCGCGCGGTGCTGGCAACCAAGCACAAGGCGCTTTCCCTGCAACTGCGCGCCATGCATGGCCTTATCGGTGCCAGCAAGGAAAGCCAGGCCGCGCTGGATGACCTGGCCACGCTGGTTGCCGAGCTGGACCACGATATCCGGGAAGTTGACGTGACCCTTGGCCGCCCGGAAGATGTCTTGCAGGAGGTGGATGGGTTCCTGCGCGCCCCGCGGCAGTTTCTGCATGTTGAAACCGTGCAGCTGCGGCTGACGCGTGATGGCGAGGTGGTGCCTCCGGAGACATCGGACGCGCCGGATTCGTCGGGAGAAAGCTGGCCCCTGACCTTTACCCGCTTTGCACCCGTTGACGGCCGGCCGCCACGGGCCATGTTCCTGTGCATGGCCAGACGGGAGGAGGTGCTGGGCAAAGAAGAGGAGCAGAAGGTGGAACCGCGGGAGAATTGAGTTCCACCGCGCCCCTCAAAAGCTACGAGCGGCCGCCGCCTTCCGTGAATGGAGGGCGGCGGCCGCTCATTTCTAAACATATCCAGGGGGGAGCCCCCCACGGCCAGAGGCGGCGGCCTTTCCGCCGGCGCTTAGGCCGACAGCGTGTCCTGATCGCGCAGGCCGAGGAGGTAGAGAATGGAATCCAGCCCCAGGGTGCTGATGGCCTGGCGTGCGCCTTCCTTGACCTTGGGTTTGGCATGGTAGGCGATGCCCAGGCCGGCGAGGTTGAGCATGGGCAGGTCGTTGGCACCGTCGCCCACGGCCACCACCTGCTGCAGACTGATCTTCTCGCGCTCGGCAATGGTTTTGAGCAGAAAGGCCTTGCGCTCGGCGTCCACAATCTCGCCCACCACCTCGCCGGTCAGCTGGCCGTCCCTGATTTCCAGCTCATTGGCAAAGACGTAGTCCACGCCGAGCATCTCCTTGAGATGATTCCCAAAATAGGTGAACCCGCCAGAGATGATGGCAATGGTGTAACCCAGGGACTTGAGGGTGGAGATGAGGCGTTCCGCGCCTTCATTGAGGGGGATGCGGGCGGCCACCTCGGGCAGGCAGGCCTCGGGCAGGCCCTTGAGCAACGAGAGCCGCTTGCGCAGGGAAGCCTTGAAGTCCAGCTCGCCGCGCATGGCGGCGGCGGTGATGGCCGCCACCTCGTCGGCCTTGCCGGCCTCGCGGGCCAGCTCGTCGATGAGTTCGCCGGCCACCAGGGTGGAATCCATGTCAAAGGCCACCAGACGGCGGTTACGGCGGAAGGCGTTATCCTGCTGAAAGGCAATGTCCACGCCCATGGCCCCGGCCACCGCCAGGAACTCGCGTTTGAGGGCAGAGGGGTCTTCGGGCGCCCCGCTGACCTTCAGCTCCACGCAGGCCCGGCCGGGCAGGGCCGCGTCGAGGTTCAGGGCCGCGGGATCGGAAAGCCGGGTGATGACCTCAATGTTCAGCCCGTGCCGGGCCAGGATTTCCGCCATGGCCTGGACATGCGCCGCCACAATGCGCCGTCCGAGCAGGGTGACGATGTGCCGGCGGCGGCCCTGGGTTTCGGTCCAGTGGGCGTAGTGCTCCTTGCTGATGGGCGTCAGCTTGCAGCTTACGCCCAGCTCGTGGGCTTTGAAAAGGATGTCCTTGAGCACCGGGGCGCGGTCGGCCTCGGGCGGCAGGCGCACCAGCATGCCCAGGTTCAGGGAGTCGTAAATAACCGACTGGCCCAGGTCCAGAATTTCCACATCATTCTGGGCCATGGCCTCGCACAGGCCGGCAAGCAGGCCGGGCCGGTCTTCGCCGGAAATGCGGATGAGGACGATGTCTTGCACGGCGGTAATGGTTCCGAGGCGTTAAGGGTGGGGCAGGATGCTGCGGGCCAGGAGCGGAGCTAGGCGGCTTCGCCCTTTTTCTTGTTCACCGGCGGGGTGTGGGTGGCAGCATACTCGCACAGGTCGTCGTAAATTTCCTGCACCACGGCAGCGGGCACGTCTTCCGCCCCGAGGAGCATGGGGAATTCCTGGGAGAACCGGGAGGCCCAGGGCTTGTGCTGCAGATCTTCCCAGGCGCCCCAGGTGCCATGGATGATCACGCCGCCCTGGGTCATCAGGGAAACGCTGAAGCTTTCGCCCGCCGTGGGATCCAGGGGTTCGACCGGAGAATCGTCAAAGAGGGGCCGGCTTTGGATGGAAAGAATGAACCATCCGCCAATCTGAATGTCATCGAAACGGCGGGTGGAGGGGTCTTCCGCATCAAGCACAACAAGCTGGGAACGAAAATCGGCTGCCATGGGCGTCTCCTGGGTGGAATGGTCGGGCTGGTGATACCGGGAACACGCCCGCCGGTCAAATGCCGGGCTACCTGTTGGCGCAGAGGCCCGGGAACACGCCCGGGAACCGCCACACCCAGCCCGCACAGAGCACCACGGCCGGCAGGACCGTGTGATCCTGCCGGCCGGGAATGGATTCGACAACACTGCGGGCAGGGCCCGCGGTCAGGCTAGCTGTGGCAGGCGGAGCCTTTGCAGCCGGTGAGCTTCTTCTTGAGTTCCTTGTCGTCGCCAGCCTTTTCCTTGTGGCAGCCAACGCAGGTGGGCTTGGCGGTGTCGCCCTTGGCATTGTGAACAACCTGCATCCAGGAGGTCTTTTCCTTGCTGGCCTTGTCCACATCGGCGTGGCAGCCGGAGTCGGTGCACTTGGCGTACTGCTTTTCACCGGCTTGGTGGTGGCAGTCTTCGCACTTGATGTCCTTGTGCGCGGAGTGGTTGAACGGAACAGCCATGTTCTTTTCGCCGCCAGCGACGAAGTCCAGCTTCATGCCGTCCGCAGGGGCATCCACGGCGTGCAGGGAAGGCAGGGCAACGGCGCAAACCAGGCAGGCGCCAGCCAGGGTGGCCAGGACAGTACGTTTCATGGGATTCGACTCCTTCTTTCAGTTATGGTGCTGCAATAAGGGTCGGCAGCAGTTGCCTGCTGGCCGTCCCGGGGCTTTCAGTGTCGCAGTCCGGGATGCAGTTTCCGCCTGGATTCTGCAATCAACCGAGAGCATTGCGCAAACCAACGGCGACGGCAAGGAGTGCGCGGCCAAAAAACTACGTCTTACGTAGCACGCCGGCGGGTCGTGCTGTCAAGGCCGTATGTTGGAAAAATGTCCTTGAAATTTGGGAATAACCGTCCGAACCGGTCTCAAAACGCCCCGACCGGCCCCTGCCAGACGGGCAGGGTGGCCTGGGCCAGCACTCCCCGGCCCGGGCCTTCCTGCTGGCTGGAGAGATTGGAGATCATCAGCTCCCCACAGTGCGCTTCCACTATGGCCCGGCTGATGGACAAGCCCAGGCCGGTGCCGTGTTCCTTGGACTTGGTGGTGAAAAAGGGCAGCATCACCTTTTGCAAACTTTCCGGCGCAATGCCGGTGCCCGTATCCTCCACCTGCAGGGCCACCCGGTCAGGTCCGGCAAATGTGGCGCGGATGCTGCATCGCAGGGCGGCTTCCGGTTCCTGTCGTCTTCGCTCCTGCAGGGCGTGGGAGGCGTTGGAAAGCAGATTCAGCAGCACCTGCTGCAATTCCCTGGCGCGCCCCCGGGCCAGGGGCAGTTCCGGGGCAATCAGCACCTCCACCCGCACCCCGGCTTTCTCCAGGCGATAGCGGGTCAGGGAAAGGCTGTCGGTGATGAGATCTTCCAGATTCACCGGTCCCAGGGCTTCCTGTTCCGATCTGGAATAGGACAGCAGGCTGCGGACGATGGCGGCCACTCGTTCCGCCTGTTTGATGATCAGTGACAGCAGTTCACGATGCGCAGGCGTCACCTCATCGAGCATCAGTTGGGAAAAGTTGATGATCCCATTGATTGGATTGTTGATTTCATGCGCCACCCCCGCAGCCAGCTCGCCAATGCTGGCCAGTTGCCCCGCCCGGACAGCCTCGGCTTCCAGGCGCTTGTGCCGGGTCACGTCCATGGCGATGAAACAGGCCGCCCAGATCTGCCCCCAGGCGTCGCGCAACGGAAAGCTCGTGGTCAGCAGGCTGGTGTAGCCTTCCCCGCCGATGACCTCCCGGGGCAGGGTTTCTTCCTGTGTCTGCGGCAGGCCGGTGGCGCGCACGGTGTTGCAGGTGCGCAGGATGTTCTCGGTGACGATTTCCTCAAACAGCGTCTGCACCCGTCTGCCTTCCACATTCTCCTCCACCAGACCGTACAAGGCGGTAAAGCGGGCGTTGTGCAGCACCACAGTGTGCCGTGCATCAACCACAAAAATGGCCGTGGGAGAGTTGTCCAGCACGCCCTGCAGGCGGCAGTTGGTATCCCGCAGAGCCGCTTCGGTGACGTTGCGCATGGCCATTTCGCGGCTCAGGCGGGCATTGAGTTCCTCAAGCTCGCGGGTGCGGGACTGCACGCGCAACTCCAGGCTTTCGTTGCCCTGGCGCAGCTGTTCCTCGGCCTGGATGCGGTGGGTGATTTCATTGACCAGCCGATCCACTGTTTCCTCCAACGACCGGGCCATGGCGTTGAGTCCGGCCTGCAAGGCGCCGAGCTGGTCATTCTGCAGCGGGCCTTCCACGCGGGCGTGCAGCTGGCCGGATTTGAGCCGCCGCAGGGCCTCGGCCGTGTTGCGAATGGGCAGAAACAACTGAAAATGCAGCACCAGAAGCAGCAGGCAGGAGGTGAGGAAAACACCCAGCCCGCCGCCAAGCAAGAACAGTTTGCCCATCTGGCTGGCCGCCAGGGAACTGTTGGCCATGCGCAGCTTGAGGAACGTATAAAAAAGGGGGGGATGCGCTCCGGCTGCCTGGAGTGGGGCCAGGCAGATGAGCCGGGGCTCCCCCTGCCCATCAGGGTCCGCATGCTCCTGCACCGTGCGTACGACCGCACCACGGCGGGCCTCGGCAAGCCAGGCTGGATCCGCGCCGGGCAGGGAGGAGAAATTCCGTCCGATCAGCTCTGGCTCCATGGCGTTGTACACGTGGCCATCGGCGCCAAGCACCAGGGTCATGACAGGTTCTTCCCCGAGCAAGGCCCTCAACGTGCCCGGGGCGGCCAGACTTTCCACGCTCAGGAGCCCCTGCCCCATAAGCGCGCTGACGGCGTTAATGCGCTCCAGAAACTGCGCATTGTAGCGCCGCTCCAGGTAGCCGTGCTGCCAGAACGCCACCAGGGCAAAGGAAACCAGCTCCACCAGCACAACCACCGCGCCAATTTTCACGCCCAATCCGCGCGAGATGGTGGCCCGGTCCCCAGCACGGGCCGAGGGCGAGGGGGGGGATTCATCTTTCGACACGGCAGGCACTTCCAACAAACACAACACGCATAACGACATCCTTGGCGGATGAATGCTGATAACGGTTCAGCTACATATCTCATCAAGTCGCCCCATGCCGCAAGGGTGTTGCGGGGGGAATGCGACAAGATTGACCCGGCCCTTCCTCGTGCCGTATGGGAATGGCAATGCCTAAAAAGGAGAACCCCATGACTCAGCAACCCTCCGCGCTCGCGCAGTCTGCGCGGGCCTTGGTCCGGCTGGCAGTGTGCTGCAGCCTGCTGTGGCTTGGTCTGCCCGGTACCGGCCATGCCGCCACGGTCGAAGAGCCGTTGGCCTATGCCCATGGCGACGTACAGCTGGAAGGCTGGCTCGGCTATGACAACGAAGCCACCGGCCCCATGCCCGGGGTGCTTGTGGTGCACGCCTGGAAGGGACTGGACGAGCAGAGCCGCAAGACCGTGACCCGGCTGGCAGCGCTGGGGTACGTGGTGCTTGCCGTGGACATGTATGGCAAGGAGGTGCGCGCAGCGGACGCCAAGGAGGCGGCGGCGCTTTCCAAACCCTTCCGGGAAGATCGCCTCCTCATGCGCAGCCGGGCCGAGGCCGGACTCAAGGCCCTCCTGGCCACGGGCAGGGTGGACCCGGCCAGGGTGCTGGCCCTGGGCTTCTGCTTTGGTGGCACCACGGTGCTGGAGATGGCCCGGGCCGGCATGCCGCTCCTGGGGGTTGCCTCGTTCCACGGGGGGCTGGCCACCTCGCTGCCGGCCGAACCCGGCGCGGTGAAAGCAAGTGTGCTTGTGCTGCACGGGGCCGTGGACCCGCACGTGCCAGACGCCGAACTGCTCGCCTTCAAGGATGAAATGGAAGTTGCCGGCGCAGACTGGCAGGCCCTGCTCCTGGCCCATGCCGTGCACAGCTTCACGGATCCGGCCGCCGGGAACGACCCTTCCCGCGGGGCAGCCTACAATGCCGTGGCAGCCAAACGGGCCTGGAAGGCCATGCTCGACTTGTTTGAGGAACTGCTGGGGGAATAGCCGCTCCGGGTGCTGCGAGCCGGGCCGGCGCGGCGCCTCCAGACTGCTCCCTTGCGCCGCTATTGCGAATCCGGCTGCGGCCCGACGGGACGGTATTTGATGCTGGCCCGGGCGTTCTGCTCGGCCCAGGCGGTTTCGGGCACGTCGGTATAGTAAATCATGTTCGACTGCATGCCCGTGCTGTCGATGAAGTCTGCCAGGGCCTGGGCTTCCGGGATTTGCCGGCGCAGCCATGGTCCCACGACGAACATGAACAGGACGATGGCCAGAAGGCAGCCAACCAGCCTGAGCCAGGCGACAAGGCCCGGGCCTTGATGTGCGGGGGAGCCGGATGCTCTTGGCCCGGATGCATTCGGCAGGGATGCTTCTGCCGGCGCGGTGGCAAGGCGGTGCGCCTGTTCCATGTCTTCTCTCCTTGTTCAGCAACAACAGGAACAGCCCGGAGCGCGGCAAGACCGTCCGCCACGCCCCGAGACTGTGAGTGGACGTTAGATGCTGGCCGTGATGTCCGGGAAGACGACGTAGAACATCAGCCAGGCCATGAACAGCGTCAGGGCCAGGTTGAAGCTCTGCCCGCACACGTACAGAATCACCGGCTTGCCGCCCTTGAAATAGTGCGCCAGCTCACGGAAGTTCGTGGCCAGGCCGATGGAGACAAAGGCCAGACAGAAGGCCCAGCCGCGGACATGGCTGGTCAGACCGCGCAGCACGCCATGGTCGATGGTGGCGTTGGCCACATCCGGCCCCAGCGCGGAAAAGATCAGCGAAAACACGATGGACGCCGTGAGGAAGCCCAGCACGAACTTGGGGAAGCGGTGCCAGATTTCCCAGAGGTTCACCTTGTGGCCGGGAATGCAGTCCACACGCGTGCACCAGTACACAGCCACCCCAAAGGCCGTGACGCCGATGAGCACGTTCTGGATCATCTTGATGGTGGCGGCGGCGTACAGGGCCTGCTCGGAAAGGAAGGCCCCGGCTGCAGCCACGGCGCCGGTGGAGTCGATGGTCCCGCCCATCCAGGCCCCGCCCAGCACGTGTGGCATGCCCGTGGCCTTGATGACCATGGGCATGACCACCATCATGATGGCCGTGAACACCAGGGAAATGCCGATGGAAAGGGTCAGCTCTTCCTTCTTGGCCCGGCAGGCGGCTGCCGTGGCGATGGCGGCAGAGACGCCGCACACGGACATGTCCGCGGAGATGACCATGTTCAGGGTCTTGGAGGGAATCTTCAGTATCTTCTGACCAAAGATGAAGGTGGCGATGAGGACGATGGGGGTGACCACCCAGGCCACGAAAATGCCCGGAATGCCGATGGCCACGATCTTGTTGAAGAGCACTTCCGCGCCCAGCAGTACCAGGCCGGTCTTGATGTAATATTCGGTCTGCACTGCCGGCATGATGAACTTGGGCGTGCCCACGGTGTTGGAGATGATCAGGCCCAGCAGCACGGCCCAGGCGGCATACTCAATCCCATAGTGCTTGATGGTGGCCTGACCGGCAATGATGTAGGCCAGGCAGGCGATGGCAAAGATGCACACAAAACCGGGAAGGAACTTGGGCGGGCTCACTCCCATGAAGGCCATGCCGATGGAAAAGAAAATCCCCAGCGCAATACATAGCCCGATGAGATTTGGAATTCGGTTATAGGCCTTGGCCGTGGTCTTGCTCTTGGCGCTGGAGGCCACCTTGGCGGACTTGCGCCAGTCGTCGATGCTGGCCTTGGCGGCGCTGTTGAGGGTGGCATCCTTGAACTGGGCTTCGGCCGCAGCCTGCTGCGCAGCCTTGGCCTTTTCCAGCATCTCCGTTTCCTTGGCCTTGGCTCCTTCAAAGTTGGGCATGGCCTTGGCGTTCTTCTGGTCTGCAATCTCCTTGGACTGCATCAGGCTGTCCAGGGGATTTGAAGTCCAGCTGCCGGGCGTGGCCAGGAAGCTGGCGATGCTTTTGGCAAAGGGGAGATCCGTGCCCTTGACCTTGGCCTTGGCGTCGTTGGCCTGATGCCACTCAACAGTCTTGAACGGCGCCCGCTGCGCTTCGGCAGCCATGATGGCGTTGTTCTTGTCGAAGGTGGCCTCCATGTTCTCCGGCGTGGTTCCGCGGAACAGGATCAGACCGGCGGCAAGCAAGGAAAACGCAAGCCAGATGGCCCAGTAGTCTTCCTTCTTCCAGAGATCAGACCAGCTCGATTTTGCTTGGTCGACGACCACATCGCTGTCAGCGGGTGGCATCGGGTTGCGTTGTGGATTTTCGGCCATGGGGTCCTCCTCGAGTATGGAAGGTGGTGATAATGTGGTTGCCACTGCAACAGTATCCTGCAACCCTTGGGAAAAAACGAACAAGACAGCAATGTGAGCAAAGCAAAAAAAGCGCAGCTCTTCAACAAAAAAAATGCCTGGAATGGCAGATAACCTACCACGGACGTGGAAAAACCTGCAAGCAGCGCGGAGTACTCCTGAAAAGGGGCTCCGAAGTGGTGATGCGGTTGTCGTTGCAATAAATAGGCAGCTATCTTCTGGCGATGAATCGATGGTTCACCGCCAGCAATTCCAGGGCATCATAGGGCCGGGCCAGCTGGGCCCGAATGGCTGGTGTCAGGAGCGAGGCATCGTCAAGTACCAGAGCATTCACGAGAGCGCGGGCCGGCAAGGTGGCGGCAAGACGCAGATACTCCCTGGCCGGGCGCATGTTCAGCCGCGTTGGGTCAAACATTTCCGCAATGTGGGCGTCCATTGCCTCCAGATCCTGGGGCATGCTGTCCTGGGTGTGCCGCAGGAACCAGTCGAGAATCTCATCCTGGGAGAGGCACAGGTGAATCCAGGGGAAGCTCTGGAACAGATTGGCCTTGTGATGCCCGTACCGGGAATGCCACAGCGGCCCGGAGGTTACGTGCAGCAACCCACCGGGCCGCACTGCGCGGTACAGCCCCGCGAAGGCGCCTTCCAGGTCGGCCACATGTTCCAGGGTGGCGTGGCTGAACACCAGGTCGCACGGGGGCAGGTCCGTTGCCTCTGATGCCTCAATGCCGATCTGATGATAGCGCACGCGTGGATGCCGGAAGGCCCTGCCGAGCCGGGCGGAAGGATCCACCCCATGCACCACCGCAGCGCCGGCCTGGAGAAACAGACCGCATTCGCGCCCGTCGCCACAGCCGGCCACCAGCACCGTGCGGCCTCGCACATCCTGCAGCCGCACTGCCTCCTGGGCGGCGATGGCGGCATAATCGTGCCCGTGGGCCGGGGTGATAGCCTGGCTGGACCGCAACTTCCCCAGCAGCCGCTGCCACAGGTGCTGCAGGTACATAGGCAGACACTCCGCGAAGGAGGATCAGAACGGCCCGTCGTCTGGATGTTCCAGGGTCACGGTCAGCCTGGAGCCGGCCCGCAGGACGGGCAGCATGGCCGGTGGCGGCTCCAGCACTTCCAGCTTGCCGGGGATGGCCTGGGGCAGAAACCGGTCTGCCACCTTGCGGCCGTCGGAGCGCAGGGCCAGCACCCCGGAACACGGTTTGTGAAAATCCACATAAAATTTGGGTGATTGTTCCCCCTGCTCAAAGACATGCCGCTGGGGCCAGACATATTTGAGAGGCGGAGAGATATGGACCGGCACCCCCGGCGCCGCTTCCAGCTCGCCGGCAATGTCCCTGGCCAGCAGGGTGGCCGCGGTTTCGCCCTGCTTGGAACAGACCCAGGAACTCTTGGCCAGGCCCAGCAGGTTGCCGCAGGCAAAGACCGGCGTGGGCATGTCTCCCTCGTACACGCGGTGGAACTGGTCCGTGGCCGGGCCGCGGGAGCCGGCGTCCACCTCCAGAAACCCGCCGGCCAGATACGGGGCCTCGGGCTTGAACCGTCCGGTGAGCAGCACCCCGTCGCACACCTGCAGGGTGCGCTTGCCCTGATGTTCCAGGACCACGGCCTCCACCTTGTTCCGGCCAATGATCCGCTCCACCCGCGTATCGGCCTGGAAGGTCATGCCGTATTTTTTGCACAGTCCTTTCAAGACCATGGCTGGTGCAGCCGGAGCCGGCCATTCATCCACCAGAATGGGCGGCTCCATGCCGGCCTTGTGCATGGTGACGATGGAGGCCAGGGAAACCCACTCCGAACCAAGCATCACCGGCCGGGAAAAGGGCAGCACCCTGGTCAGGGCCATGTGCCGCAGCAGCGCCCCGGAGGTCATGATTCCCAGCGGCCGCGAGCCGGCCAGGCGGCGCGAAAACTGCGAGGACTCCCAGGCTCCCGTGGCCAGCAGCACCCGCCGGGCCTTGACCGCAAAGGAGCCCTGTGGCCCCACGACCTGGATTACCGCATGGTCTGCACCATCCCGCTCGATGGAAAGCGCCTGCACGCCGCCGAGAATCTCCGTGCGCTTGGCGCCGGCGAGCATCTTTTTGGCATAGGTCGGCCCCTGCATGGGGCGCTTGTATTCCCGCCAGCCGAACGAATAATTGTCGATGTGCTGGGGGGCGCCGCCGGGTTCGACCTCCTTTTCCAGCACCACCACCTCCAGCTCGGCCACGCGGGAGAGCTGGGCGGCAGCGGCCAGGCCGGACACGCCACCGCCAATGATGGCCACGTCGAACTCATAGCGCGAGGGCTTGGCCGGAAAGCGGATTCGCTTCTTTTTTGCCATGATGGTAGTGCCTTATCCCTTCTTGCGCTCGGAGGTGTCCAGGGATTCGTAGGGCGGTTTGACCCGCAGGGGAGGCTTGGCCAGCCCGGCGAGCAGGGCGGTCACGTGGGCGCAGCCGTCACCCTGGCACAGTCCCATGCCGGCCCGGGTGCGGCGTTTGAGGCCTTGCAGATCGCCCGGGGGCAGGGGGGAGGTGAAGGTTGCTTCAATCTCGGCCTGGGTCACGCGTTCGCAGTGGCAGACGATGTCCCCAGGCGTGCGCTGCTGCCAGGGGCGCGGCAGGTGCCCGGCCAGCATGGGCAGGGCCGGCCATTGCGGGTTGGCCAGCGGCCGGGCCGGCTTGAATTCCCGGGCAAAGGCCTCCACGGCCATGGCCGCCGCGCCCAGGGCTCCGGCCATTCCCAGGGCGGCTGTGCGGGCAATGGTCATCCAGCCGCCGTCCTTGTCCACGTCAAACAGTGGATCCTGCTCGTTGCCGGCTGGCCGCACGCGGGCGTAGGAGGCCAGCAGTTCCTCCCCGGCCAGGGCCGGCAGGCGGGAGACGGCCAGGCGCTCCAGCCGGGCCAGTTGCCGGGACACGGTCTCCACATTGCTCCGGTCCTTGACAGTGGACGTGAACGGACCGGCCATGACGTTGCCGAATACGGACGGGAACAGCGCCACATCGCCCGAGCCGGGGCAGGGGAGGATGATGTGCCCGAGCAGCCGGGCGGCGTTCTTGGCAAAACACAGGTACTGTTCCTTGCGCGCGGCCAGGGAAAAGGAAGACGACGTCTGCGGGCGGGATTCGGCGGCAGCCCCTTCGTCCGCTGGCGCTTCGGGCGCGGCGGCCTGCAGTCGCAACGCATCCAGCACATCGGCCTGCATGCCGGCGCAGTTGATGACCACCCGGCCGCGCAGGGTGCCGCGGGAGGTGTGCAGAATCCACACGCCATCCTCGCGCACCAGCTGCTTCACCGTGGTGAGAAACCGGAATTCCGCCCCATGCAGCGCGGCCTGCCAGGCCAAAGCCAGGGGGGTGGACCAGGGGTCGATCACTGCCTCGTCCTCCACCAGCAACGCCGCCAGGATGCCGGGCGCAAGACCCGGTTCCAGGGCCTGCACGGTGGGGCCGTCCAGGAGTGATGCCGCAGTGCCGGCAGTCCGGGCCCTTTCCAGCAGCGCCGGCAGCAGGGCCTCCTGCTCCCGGGAATAGGCCGGCATGAGGGCTCTGGTGGGGAGAAGCGGCAGGCCGAATTTGTCCTTGATGGCGGCAAAGGTCTCGCGGCCGCGGCGCAGGCAGGCCAGCGCCGGGCTGTCCGCGGGCAGATCAAAGCCGCTGCGCAGGATGCCGGGGTCACCTTTGCTGGCGCCGCCGGCCAGAATGTCCGCCCCGGCCTCGGCCACGCAAACGTCCATGCCGATCAGGGTCAGGGCCCTGCCCACGGCAACGCCGGTGGCGCCGGCGCCTATGACCACAGCGTCATGGATGACTGGTTTTTTCATGGAAATACACTGGCGTTACAGGAGAAGGCGGTGTGGCCGAAAGTATCAAACCCTGCCGTAGCGGTGCGCGTCTTGTCAAGCTGGCCGCCGGCGGGTAAGGTGCGCTCTCCAAATAAACCCCAAGGGGGCGCAATGAAAATCGAACAATACACCTTCCAGGAGTTCAAGGAAAAGGCTGCCGCCTTCCATGGCTATCCTGCCCCCGGCCTGCTCATTGGCGGATACATGGTGGCCTGGAACAAATCCTTGCTTCCCGAAGGGACCATCTTCGATGCATTGGTGGAATCACCCAAATGTCTGCCCGACGCCGTCCAGCTCCTGACTCTCTGCAGCGTTGGCAACGGCTGGATGCAGGTGCTCAATCTCGGCCGCTATGCCGTGTCCCTCTATGACAAATACACCGGCGAGGGCTGGCGGGTCTATCTGGACGCGGACAAGCTTGCCGCCTGGCCCAACATCCACAGCTGGCTTTTCAAAACCAAACCCAAGCGCGAGCAGGATTCCGACGCGCTGTTCGGCGAAATCGAAGCAGCCGGGCACACCATCTGCTCGGCCCAGCGGATCTGTATTCCCGAACGCCTGCGTGGCCACAAGCACATGGGCCCGGTGGGGGTCTGTCCTGTCTGCCGCGAGCCGTATCCGATGCACGACGGCGCCGTCTGCCGTGGCTGCCAGGGAGAGGCTCTCTGGGAAATGGCCTCCATCATCGCCCCTGCGCCGGAACTGAAGGCCGTTCCCGTGGAGGAAGCTGTGGGCAAGACCGCCCTGCACGACATGACCGAGGTCATCCCCGGCAGTTCCAAGGGACCGGCGGTGCAGGCGGGGCAGGTGATCGGCCTGGAAGACGTCTGCCGCCTGCAACGCATGGGCCGGCGCAACATCTATCTGCAGGAACAGATTGAGCAGTTGGAAGGCTTTGTCCACGAGGACGTGGCCGCCATGACCTTTGCCACTGCCCTGGCCGGTGAGAATGTCGCCCCCGCGGCCGCGCCCTGTGAAGGCAAGATCAACCTGTCCGCCACCATTCCAGGATTGCTGACCATTGATGTTGCCGCCCTGGAGCGGTTCAATACCATTCCCAACGTGGCCTGCGCCTCTCGCCAGCAAGGCACCCTGGTGGAAGCCGGCAAGCCCTTTGCCGCCTGCCGGGCCATCCCCCTGTACCTGACCAAGGAAAACGTGGCCCGCGCCCTGGCCACCATCGATGAAGGGCCGGTCTTTGCCGTGCATCCTTTGCGCGCCGCCAAGGCTGGCGTGCTGGTGACTGGCTCCGAGGTCTTCCAGGGGCTGGTCCAGGACAAATTCGCGCCCCTGCTGACTCATAAAATGGAAGCCCTGGGCGGCTCGGTCGTCGCCTCGCGCATTGTCCCCGATGACCGCCAGGCCATTGCCGACGGGGTGCGCGAACTGCTGGATGCCGGCATTGACCTGCTCCTGACCACCGCCGGCCTCTCCGTGGATCCCGACGACGTGACCCGGCACGGCCTGCTTGACGCCGGCCTGACCGATGCCCTGTACGGCGCGCCCGTGGTTCCCGGCAACATGATTCTCATCGGCCGCATCGGTACGGTGCAGGTCATGGGCGTGCCTGCCTGCGCCCTGCACGCCAAAACCACGGCCGTGGATCTCCTGCTGCCCCGCCTCCTTGCCGGCCTGCCCCCCACCCGCGCCGACCTTGCCCGCATGGCCGAGGGCGGCTTCTGCCTCCAGTGCCGGACCTGCACCTTCCCGAAGTGCCCGTTTGGGAAATAGAGACGCAACAGCGAAGAAAAGCCAGGGGGAATAATTCCCCCCCCCCCGGCCCCCTTTATAGTGAAGGCCCCGCTGCCCGGTGCACGCACCAGCCAGCGGGGCCTTGCCTATTTGAAGGAGTGCCGGGGGCACTGAGTTCCCCCGGCGCTCTCAGCTGTCTCTTCTTTTTCCGCCGTTACGCCTTCTGCACGGTGATGAAGTGCTCCTGCATGGCGACGCCGCCGCCGGCGGGGTCTTCAATCTTCAGGCCGCCGATCATGAATTCCTGGTCGGCCACCCCCTTGCCAAAGGCCCGGGATTCGGGGGGCAGCTTGTGGCCAAACCCGTGGATCATGAACGCAGCCTCGGGGTGGATGAAGTCGGTGACAAAGGCTTTGGTCGTGCCCTCAACCTTCTTGCCATTCCCGCCCTGGATGCGCACCGTGTCGCCATCCTTCACGCCCAGTTCCTTGGCCCTGGCGGTATTCAGCCAGATGGTATTTTCGGACATCTTCTGGGAAAGCAAGGAGTTGTTCACCGTATGCCCCTGGGTGTGCAGGGCGCAGCGACCAAAGGCAATGCGGAAGGCATTGTCTCCCGCAGGCTTGGCCGGCGAGACATACGGCTTGAGGGAGGGCAGGCCCATGCCTTCCCACTTCTCATTGATGACTTCCAGCTTGCCCGAGGGCGTCTTGAACTTGAACTCGGCCATGTCCTTATAATGCGGCTTGTCGGCCAGGGCCACCTGGCCGCTCCTGGCAAAGTCCTCGCGGGTGACGCCGGTATCCTGCAGCTGATAGTCGTGCAGCGCTTCCAGGGAATCGAAGGCCAGCTTTTCAATGCCAAGGGCCTTGGCCAGCCCGCAGATGATTTCCCAGTCGGCCTTGGTGTCGTAGCGCGGTTCAATGGCCCGGGCCCGGTAGAAGATGGTCGGCTTGAGGCCAGACCCGCCGGCAATAATGGAATCGCGTTCCAGGTATGGCGAGATGGGCAGGATAACGTCCGCATACCAGGCCGAGTCGGACCAGGAGAAGGTATTGGCCACAATCAGGTCCAGGTTGTCCCAGGCACGGCGCATGGCGTCGGGGTCGGGCAGGGCCATGAGCGGGTCGTGGCGGTGAATGATATAGGCCTTGACCGGGTAGGGCTGCCCGGAAACCATGGCCTCGTACGCCTTGTGGATCAGGCCCGGGCCGGCGTCGATGTGCTTGAGCACGGAGCCGGCGCCATCGGCGCGGGGAATGGCCGGCTTTTCAAAGAGGTCCACGAACTTCTTCAGTCCCTTGCGGCCAACGTCTTTGGGCGTGTTGGTGATGGCCAGGCCGCCCTTGGCGCCGATGGAGCCGAGCAGGGCGTTAATGAAATACGCTGTGCGGGAGACGTAAAACGAGTCCGAATAGCGGGCGACCATCCAGCCAGGGTGCCAGATGACCGCCGGCGCAGCCTGCACCAGCTGCTTGACGAATTTGCGCAGGGCGGCAGCGCTGACGCCGGTTTCACCCTCGGCCCATTCCGGCGTGTACGGCTCGACAAACGCGCGCAGCGCCTCGAAATTGTTCACATGCCGATCCACATACGCCGCATTGTACTGCTTGGAGGCGATGAGCTCATTCAGCACGGCCAGGTTGAAGGCATAGTCCGTGCCGGGGCGGATCATGAAGAAGTTGTGGGCCTTGGATGCAGACACCGTGGCGCGGATGTCAATGACGGAAAGCTGGCCGCCGGCGTCCAGGGAATCCAGCACGCCATTGACTTCCTTGACGTTGATGGCTTCCAGGATGTTGCGCGTCTGCAGCACGATGTGCTTGGCGTTTTTGTAGTCGTAAATAAAGTCCTTGCGTCCGGAACCGGCAACGGAAAGCGCGGCGTGCTGGACGTTGCGGGCGCAGGAAGAATCATGATTGCAGTAGTTTGGTGACCCGATTCCACGCATGAAGGCCTGATGGAGATCGACAAAAGGGCCGCCGCGGTCAGACCACAGGACACTCTGCGGACCATGCTCCGCCATGATGGCCTTGAGCTTTTCCGCCACATGGGCAAAGGCTTCGTCCCATGTGACGCGGCGCCACTTGCCTTCACCGCGTGCGCCTTCACGGATCATTGGGTACTGGGGGCGTTCGCTGTCCTGCGTCAGCGCGTAGCCTGCCGCCCCGCGGGGGCACAGGGCGCCTCGCATGCCGGCGTCCTTGGGGTTGCCTTGGATGAAGCGCACTGCGCCGTCCTCCACTTCCACCATGATCGGACAGCGCACGGTGCACATGCCGCACAGGCTGTAAACATCTTTTCTGGCCATGAGTTTGTCCTCTGGGGGTGCCCGGGACAGGCGGTAGCGCCGCCCGCATGAGGGTCATTGAAGTATACGTGTTCGTATCAGGATGTACGATCAGGAGGCAAGAAAAGCCAGGGCTTTGTGAAATAATGGACACGAAAAGACTAACTTGCGGGGGTTGTTTTGAAATCGGAAAGAAAGAACATGGGAAATAATGAACAAACGCGTGATTTCTTGACATTTTGTCTACAAAGGTGTTTTGCAATCATAGGGAATAGGTAGGCGTCTGGGCGCGTGACGAGACGAACATGACCTAAAGAAAGGGGACGGCGCATGGTCTTCACATGGTTGAACATCGCCATTCTGGCCGCGCTGGGATTGGGTGTTGCCTTTGCCGGGGCACCTCTGGCGGGGTCGGTGCTACTGGCTCCCAGGGCATCAGGCGGGGATTTGCGTATGCCGTATGAGTGCGGCATGCCCCCGCACGGCTCGCCCTGGATTCGCTTCGGGATCAACTATTATTTCTATGCGTTGTTATTCCTGGCCTTTGACGTGGACGTTCTCTACCTCTTTCCCGTGGCCACGGCGTATGTGGCCGAGGCAGGGGTGGTGGCGCTGGTGAAGGTGTGTATCTTCCTGGTCGCGCTTGGGCTTGGCGTCCTGTATTTCTGGAGGAAGGGGGTCTTCACGTGGCCGAAAAAGATCGCCTAGATTCCTGGCTCAAGCCGGCCGAGACAGCCCAGGCCCCTGGCGTGCTGGAGGTCGGACCGGTCAAGCAGATCACCGACCTGTGCCGGGCCATGAGTCTGTGGCCCATGACGTTTGGTCTGGCCTGCTGTGCCATTGAGATGATGGCCGTGGGCATGGCCCGCTTCGATATTTCCCGCTTTGGCGCGGAAGTCTTCCGCCCCTCGCCGCGGCAGTCGGACCTGATGATTGTGGCTGGCACGGTCTCCAAAAAGATGGCCCCGGCCCTGGTCCGGCTCTACGAGCAGATGCCCTCGCCCAAGTGGGTGATGGCCTTGGGCAACTGCGCCATCTCCGGCGGGCCGTTCTCCTTCAAGGGGCAATATGGCATCGTGGAAGGCGTGGACCAGCTCGTGCCTGTGGACGTGTACGTGCCGGGCTGTCCCCCGCGTCCCGAGGGACTGCTCGAAGGCCTCTTCCAACTGCAGCACAAGATCACCGGCCGACGCTGGTGGCCGGTGCCCGAAGGCCTGGAGGTGGTGGAAGGTGTGGCGCCAGGAGCTGCGGCAGCGGTAACCCCGGCCGCCGCACAACCCGCAGCGGAACAGGAGCAGGGCGGCCATGCGTGAACAAGTGCTTGAAGCCCTTGCGGAATCTCCCCGGTTGGTAGACTGGCCCTGCGGTGGGCGGCAGGTGTTTCTGGAGCCTTCGGCCCTGCCTGCGGCCATGTGCCGGCTCAAGGCCGACGGCCAGCTGCTGGAAGACGTCACCGTCTCCGAATATGCCGAAGGCTGTGAGGCGGTCTATCACCTGAGCAACCCCGAGACCATGGAACGCGTGACGCTCCATGCCCTGGCCGGCGTCAATGGCGATGGCAAGGCCGCGTTCCCCACCGTCTCCCACATCTTCCAGGGCGCGGACTGGCACGAGCGCGAGGCCATGGACTTCTTCCCCGTGACTTTCGTCGGCCATGGCACCCCCCTGCCACTGCTGCTGGCCCCGGAACAGGCGGACGAGACGCCCCTTTCCCGCCCGGAAGACAAGCGCAGCTCCATCTTCGGCATCATGGAGTATTCCGGAGTGGTCGGCGCGCCCTCGGCCCTGCCGCTCATCGGCTGGGAGGGCGAGGTGCCAGCTCCGCCGCCCCTGGCCAAGGTCTTCACCGAAGGCCTGCCGCCCGAAGCCACCACGCCTGACGCGCCGGGGGATTATTACACCCGGCATTTCCAGGCCACGGGTGAGCCGGACCGGCTCATCCTTAATATGGGTCCGCAGCACCCCTCCACCCATGGCGTATTGCGGGTCATCCTGGAGCTGGATGGCGAATACATCGCCCGCGCTGAGCCGGTGCTGGGGTACATCCACCGCATGCACGAGCTCATGGGCCAGAACCGCAAGGCCGGGCAGTTCCTGCCGAATATGGGTCGTGTGGACTATCTGCACGCCCTGGGCTGGAACCACGCCCTGGTCCTGGCCGTGGAAAAGCTGGCCGGCATCGAGGTTCCCGAACGGGCCGAGTTGTTGCGCATCCTCACGGTGGAACTGAACCGTATCAGCTCGCACCTGCTGTGGTGGGGAGCCTATCTGCTGGACCTGGGGGCCTTCACGCCCATCATGTACGGCTTTGACGACCGCGAAACCATCATGGATCTGTTGCAACTGGCCACAGGTTCGCGCCTGACCTACTGTTACCATCGCTTTGGCGGCGTTTCCCACGAGCCCATGCCGGGCTTTTATGAAGGGGTGAAGGAATTCATCGACGGCTTCGACGCCCGCCTGGCCATGTACAAGGATCTCGTCACCGAGAACGTCATTCTCAGAAAGCGCGTGGAAGGGGTGGGCGAGATGGACCTGGACGTCTGCCGCCGCTACGGCT
Source organism: Megalodesulfovibrio paquesii (assembly GCF_054653055.1). Taxonomy (NCBI): domain Bacteria; kingdom Pseudomonadati; phylum Thermodesulfobacteriota; class Desulfovibrionia; order Desulfovibrionales; family Desulfovibrionaceae; genus Megalodesulfovibrio; species Megalodesulfovibrio paquesii. Next base: position 332,657 of record NZ_BAAIGQ010000005.1, read on the forward strand.
GCACCGGCCCGGTGATCCGCGGCTCGGGCCTGGCCTTCGACGTCCGCCGCGCCTGGCCATACTCGCTGTATTCCGAGCTGGACTTCAACATCCCCACCCGTACCGAGGGCGACGCCCTGGCCCGCTACCTGGTGCGTATGGAGGAGATGGTGGAAAGCGCCAGAATCATTAAACAAGTATTGGAACGCATCCCCGGCGCCGAGGGCGGGCACCTCCATGCCAAAGCCCCCAAACAGGACTTCACCCTGCCCAAGGGTTCGGCCCGGGCCATGGTGGAGGCGGCGCGCGGGCTGGTGGCCGTGGAGGTCATCAGCGACGGTGGCAAGACGCCGTACCGCATGCGCCTGCGCTCGCCGTGCTTCTCGAACCTGTCGTGCTTTGCGGAGGTCTCCCGTGGGACACTCCTGGCGGACGCCGTGTCCACCCTGGGGAGCCTGGACCTTGTGATCCCGGAGATTGACCGATGATGGCCCTCGCCGATCTGCAAATTCCCGGCGCGCTCGTGCGTCTGGTGGTGGCTTTGGCGGCGCTGGCGGCGTTTGTCGGCCTCAACGGCATGCTGCTGGTCTATCTGGAACGAAAGGTCGCCGGGCACATCCAGCGGCGGCCCGGCCCTTTTGAAGTCGGCCCGCATGGCATTCTGCAGGCTGTGGCCGACGCCCTCAAGCTGGTGGGCAAACAGCTGATCACACCCAAGGGAGCGGACTGGCTCCTCTTCTGGGGTGCGCCGGTGGTGTCGTTCATGCCGGTGTTCCTGCTCTTTTTGCCCATCGAATTCGGTCCCGGACTCTACGGCCTGGACATGAACCTGGGCCTGCTGCTGATCCTGGCCTTTGCCGGGCTGAACGTGGTGGCCCTGTGCATGGCCGGCTGGGGCTCGAACAACAAATGGGCGCTCCTGGGCGCAGCACGCGCCGTGGCCCAGAGCGTGGCCTATGAAATTCCGCTGCTTCTGGCCGTGTTGGCCATCGCGGCCATGGCCGGCACGCTGCACCTGGGCGAGATCGTGGCCCAGCAGGGCAGCTGGCCCTGGCAGTGGAACATGGTGCTGCAGCCTGTGGCTTTCTTCATCTATTTTGTCTGCAGCGTGGCCGAGACCAACCGCGCGCCCTTTGACCTGCCCGAAGCCGAAAGCGAGCTGACCGCCGGCTTCCACACGGAATATCCCGGCATGGGCTTCGGCCTGTTCTTCCTGGCGGAATATGCGGAAATGATCGTGGTCAGCGCCGTGGGGGCAACGCTCTTTCTGGGCGGCTGGAAAGGCCCGCTGGTGGATGGCGTCTGGTGGTTCCTGCTCAAGATTTACGCCTGGCTGCTGGTGATGATGTGGATCCGCTGGACGTATCCGCGCGTGCGCTTCGACCAGATTCTCAACCTGTGTTGGAAGTGGCTCATCCCCCTGGCGTTGTTGAATCTTTTGGCCACGTTCGTGGCATTGGCGGTGGTGTGATCATGTGCGCTTCCATGCTCAAACCGTTGGTTGAGGCCGCGCAGGGGCTGAAGAGCCTGCTGGTGGGCCTCAAAATTACCGGCAAGGAGTTCGCCAAACCCCAGCGCACGGTGCATTACCCCCGCCAGGTGGTGGGGGCAGAGGCCCTCAAGGGCTTCCGGGGGCACATCGAGCTTGTCCCCCTGGAAGACGACCCACACTCGGCGCGGTGCATCGCCTGCCTGCAGTGCGAGCGGATCTGCCCCTCGAACTGCATTCTCATCAAGGTGGATAAACCGGCCAAGCCGGCCAAGCCTGTGGCCGAAGAAACCGTGGATATGGACGCGGTGACGCCCAAAGTGAAGGCCGAGGCCGCCATGCCCAAGGACGGCGGCCGCAAGAAGCTGGCCAGCTTTCAGCTGGACTACACCTTGTGCAGCTTGTGCGGCTTGTGCGTGCAGGTCTGCCCGGTCACCAGCCTGAGACACTCGGAAAATCTGTACCTGGCTGGAGCAACGCGGGAAGAATTCGTGTTCGACCTGTTGGCCCGGTTGCGGCGACAGTCTGAACCACCACAACCAGGCGAAGGCCCCCGCGGTGGTGGCAAGCCCGAAAAACTGGCTCCGCGCAAGCCGTTCGTCAAAAAGGACGCACAAGGAGGGGAGGGCGCATGAACCTGGACTTCCTGACGGCGGACCTGACCGCCAAAGTGCTGTTCATCCTGTATTTCCTGGCGATTCTCGTCGGTGGGATCATGGCTGTGTGGGCCAGGAGTCTGGTCAAGGCCATGCTGGGGCTGATCAAGACACTCTTTGGTGTCTCGGGGATGTACCTGCTGATGCAGGCGCCCTTTGTGGCCCTGATGCAGCTGCTGATCTACGTTGGCGCGGTGTCGGTGCTGATCTTCTTCGCCATCATGCTGACCAGGGGCGAGGAAGACACCCGGCGTGTTCCCGGCCAGAGCCGGGCCGGCAAGACACTGCTGGCCATCCTGGCCGCGGCAGCTCCGGCGGCCTTGCTGGGAGGGCTTCTGATTCGCCACGTGCCCGCTCCCCTGGGGCTCCCGGTGGAGATCAGCCTGCAGGCCCTGGGCCGGCTGCTGCTGACCGACTATGTGCTGGCTTTTGAAGCCATTTCCCTGGTGTTGTTTGTGGCCATGGCCGGGGCAGTGATCCTCGGCTTTGAGCGGAGGCTGTCCAGATGAGCACGCTCTTCGGCAATCCCCTGTTGTGCTACCAGCTTGCGGCCCTGACGCTGCTGGCTCTGGGGCTGCTTGGCTTCTGCATGCGCAGGACGTTGGTGGGCATGCTCATCAGCGTGGAACTGATGCTCAACGGCGCGGGCCTGTCCATTGTGGCGGCCACGCAGCTCTCGCCGGCGACCGCGGAAAATGCCACCCAGGCCGGCCTGGGCCAGCTGGGCGCGCTCCTCATCATGGGCCTGGCTGCAGCCGAGGCCACGCTGGTGCTGGCTATCGTGCTGGTGCTGGCCAAACGCTTCGGCACGGCCTCCTCGGACGCCGTCTCGGAACTCAAGGGGTAGGGGGAAATCATGCAGACGCCTGCCTTGCTCCTGCCGCTTGTCATCACCCTGGTGGCGCCGTTTGTCATCTATCTCTTGCGTAAGAACATCAACCGGCGCGAGGGCGTGTCCTTCGCGGCCGCGGGCCTGGCCAGCCTGGCCGTGTTCCAGTTCATCCCCGATGTGTTGGACGGGCAGGTGCTGCGTTACACGCTGGTCACGCTGTATCCCGGCATCTCCATCTCCTTTTGCATGGACGGCCTGGCGCTGATCTTCGCCTGCATCGCCCCGTTCCTGTGGATTCTGGTGACCAGTTACAACATCGGCTACATGCGCGGTCTGAACGAGCACGCTCAGACGCGTTATTACTTCTGCTTTGCCGTGGCCATCTTTGGCGCGCTTGGCGTGGCCATGGCCGCGAACATCTTCACACTGTACCTGTTCTACGAAATCATCTCCATCTTCACCTATCCGCTGGTCGCGCATCATGAAGACGACGCAGCCTGGGCCGGAGCGCGCAAGTATTTCATCTACCTGATCGGCACCTCCAAGCTCTTCTTCCTGCCGGCCATGGTGCTGACCTATGTGCTGGCCGGCACCCTGGACTTCAACCTGCACGACGTGACCACGGGCATCTTCCCGGCCACGGCCAACCCACATCTGGTGCAGCTGACCTACGTGCTGTACATCGCCGGCCTGGCCAAGGCGGCCATCATGCCCTTCCACAACTGGCTGCCCTCGGCCATGGTCGCGCCCACGCCGGTCTCGGCCCTGCTGCACGCCGTGGCCGTGGTCAAGGCCGGGGTCTTCTCGGTCTCACGGGTGGTGCTCTCGGGCTTTGGACTGCAGGCCATGGACTCGCTGTTCCTGGGCATCCCCACGGCCTATCTGGCGGCCTTCACCCTGGTGGTGGCCTCCATCATCGCCCTGACCAAGGACGACCTCAAGGCCCGACTGGCCTATTCCACGGTGGCGCAGCTCTCCTACGTCATCCTGGGCGTGACCATGCTGGCCCCCCTGGCCGTGCAGGGCGGGCTGATGCACATCGCCCACCACGCCTTCTCCAAGATCACCCTCTTCATGGGCGCCGGCGCGATCTATGTGGCCACGCACCTGAAGCAGATCAGCAAGATGAATGGCCTGGGGCGGAAAATGCCCTGGACCTTCGGGGCCTTTGCCATTGCCTCGCTCTCCATGATCGGGGTGCCGCCGGTCTGCGGTTTTGTTTCCAAATGGTACATGCTGCGCGGGGCCATGCAGACGCACGAGGTCATCCTCATGTGCGCGCTCCTGGTCTCGACAATCCTGAACGCCGGCTACTTTGTGCCCATCATCTACACGGCTTTCTTCAAGAAACCCGTGGATGGCGAGGCCGAGGCAGCCCTGGCCCACTTTGGCGAGGCCTCGGCCACCATGGTGGTGCCCTTATGCCTGACGGCGGCGTTTTCGGTGGCGCTGGGGCTGTTCCCCGTCTTCCTGCAATTCATCAACACCTTGCGGGGGTTGTGATGGCCTGGGACGAGATGCAGAACTCCCTGGGGAGCTGGTTTGCCCGGCAACGCGCCAAGGCGGCGGCCTGGAAACTGGCCTTCTTCGTGGCCCTGGGCGTGATGGTGGCGGCCAATTTCTTTCTGCGGCCGGCGCACCCCCACTTTGGCTACGACGCCTGGCCCGGTTTCTGGGCAATCTTTGCCCTGGTCACGGCCGTGCTCATGGCTCTGGTGCTGAAGAAATTCGTGGCCAAACTCATCGGCCGTCGGGAGGACTACTATGACCGCTGAGTCCGGGTTCTTCTTCCATCCCGCGGCGCTCTTCGCCGTGGGGGCGGCCGGGGCAGCGCTGTTGCCTCGGGCCATCCACCGCTGGCTGCTGCCTGTCGTGGCTGCGCTGGCCTTCCTGGTCATGGTCGGCATCAGCCGTAGCGAGGGGGGGGCCAACCTGCACCTTCTCTGGCTGGGGCTGGACCTGAATCTGGCCCGTGTGGACCGGCTCTCCATCATTTTTGCCCACATCTTTGCCTTGCAGGCCATTCTGGGATGCATCTACGCCATGCACCTCAAGGACCGCTGGCAGCACGTGGCCAGCATGACCTACGTGGGCGGGGCCTTCCTCTGTGTCTTTGCCGGGGATTACCTGACCCTGTTCCTGGGGTGGGAGCTGATGAGCGTGGCCTCCACACTGCTCATCTGGTTCCGCCGCCGGCCACAGTCCACGGCCGCGGGCTTCCGTTACTTCCTGATGCACACCCTGGGCGGCCTGATCCTGCTGGCCGGCATCATGCTGCGCTATCAGGCCACCGGGAACTTCGATTTTGACCCCGTGGACCCCAATGCCATGCAGCTGTACGACTGGCTGGTGCTGCTTGGCTTTGCCGTCAACGCTGCGGTGGTGCCGCTGCACGCCTGGCTGCCGGACGCCTACCCCGAAGCCACGGTCACGGGTGCGGTGTTCATGAGCGCCTTCACCACCAAGACGGCGGTGTACGTCCTGGCCCGGGCCTTCGCCGGGGTGGAAATCCTCGGCATTCTCGGCGTGGTCATGTGCCTGTGGGGCGTGTTCTACGCGACCATGGAGAACAACGCCCGGCGCATCCTCTCCTATCACATCGTCTCCCAGGTGGGATACATGGTGGCCGGCATCGGCATCGGCACGGCCATGACCGTGAACGGCGCCTGCGCCCACGCTTACGCCCACATTCTCTACAAGGGCCTGCTCTTCATGGGCGCGGGCTGCCTGCTGCATGCGGCGGGCACGGCCAACCTGAGCGAGCTGGGCGGTCTGGCCCGGCGGCTGCCGCTGGTTTTTGTGCTCTACATGGCCGCGGCGGTGTCCATCTCCGGCATGCCCTTCTTCAATGGCTTCATCTCCAAAACCATGACCATCGCCGGCGCGGCCGAATCGCACCATACCTGGCTGGCCCTGGGCATGGAAATCGCCGCGGTGGGGACGTTCCTTTCCGTGGGCATCAAGCTGCCGTACTTCGCCTTCTTTGCCAAGCCGGACTCCAGCAGGGTACTGGAGCCGATTCCGGTAAACATGTATGTGGCCATGTTTGGCGGGGCTGCGCTCTGTCTGTTGACGGGCCTGTTCCCCAACCTGCTGTACTCGCTCCTGCCATTCCCCATGCATGGTGAACATGCTGCAGCCTACACTTCCTTTGTGACCGAGCTGCATCATGTGGAGTTTCATCCCTACGAACTGTTCAACATCCTTCAGGCCTTCACACTGCTCGGCTTTACGGGCCTGGGCTTCTACCTGCTGCGCAACGTGCTCACCCCGCATGCCCAGCGGAACATGGACTTCGAGTGGATCTACGTGCTTGTCGGCAAGGCCTTCTACCAGCTGATCAGCCGGCCGGCGGCCTGGATCGACAGCATCTGGAGCGAGGTGTACCGCACCATCGGCCTGCCGGGCCTGAAGGCCGGCGCCAGGGGCTCCAGCGTGTTTGACGTGAAGGCCATTGACGGCGTGGTGGACGGCACAGCCGAAGTGGTCGGTGTGACCGGACGGCTCGCGGCCCGGCTGCAGTCCGGGGATCTGCAACAGTATGCCGCCCTGGCAACGGTGTTCGCCCTTGGCGTCGCCGGCTGCCTGTGGTGGCTGGGATAGGGGGATGGTGATGGAACAGCATATGCTCGCCTCGTTCCCGTATCTCACGAACCTGATCTTTTTACCCATCGTCGGGGCCATCATACTGATGGTCCTCAAGGTGGACGACACGGCCTCCCGGTTTATCACCCTGTGCATCGGGATCGTGGAAACCCTGTTGGCCCTGACGCTCCTTGGCGGCTTCGTCATCGGCAATGCCGGCTGGCAATTCGTGGAGTTGCACCCCTGGATGCCCGAGGCCGGGCTGACGTATCATCTGGCCGTGGATGGGCTCTCCCTCTTCATGGTAGTGCTCTCCGCGGTGCTGCTGCCCCTGTGCACCCTGTGCTCCTGGACGTACATCTCCAAGCGGGTCAAGGAGTTCCATGTTTGCCTGCTGCTGATGACCGGGGCCTGTGTGGGCGTGTTCGTGGCCATGGATCTGGTCCTCTTCTATATCTTCTGGGAAGCGATGCTGGTGCCCATGTACCTGCTCATCGCCGTGTGGGGCGGGCCGCGGCGGCGCTACGCCTCCATCAAGTTCTTCCTGTACACCCTGGCCGGCTCCACGCTGTTGCTGGCGGCCATCGTGGCCCTGTACGTGCATGAGGGCACCTTCTCCATCCCGCAGCTGATGCAGGGGCAGTACGGGTTCGACTTCCAATGCTGGGTGTTCCTGGCCATGGCCCTGGCCTTTGCCATCAAGGTGCCCATGTTCCCCTTCCACACCTGGCTGCCCGCGGCCCACGTGGAAGCGCCCTCGGCCGGCTCCGTGCTGCTGGCCTCGGTGCTGCTCAAGATGGGGACTTACGGCTTCCTGCGGTTCTGCATCGGGCTCACCCCCATGGCCGCGGACCACTACGCGCCCATGTTCCTGGCCATCAGCATTGCCTCCATCCTTTATGGCGGCTTTGTGGCCCTGGGCCAGCAGGATATGAAGAAGCTCATTGCCTACTCCTCCGTGGCGCACATGGGCTTCGTCACCCTGGGCATCTTCGCCTTCACCCAGGCCGGGGTCGAAGGCGCGCTGATGGTCATGCTCAATCATGGCATCGTCACCGGCGGGCTGTTCATGATGGTTGGGGCCATCTACGAACGCAGCCACAGTCGCGAAATCGACGACAACATGGGCCTGGGCAAACACCTGCCAGCCTTCATGGGCTTTTTCGGGCTGTTCTCCCTGGCGTCCCTGGGCTTTCCAGGTCTGAACAGCTTTGTGGGCGAACTGCTGGTGCTCATCGGGACCTTTGAAATGAACACCTCCATCGGCCTGGCCGCCATTCCCGGAGCCATGCTGGCCGCGGCTTACATGCTGCGGCTGGGGCTGCGGATGGCCTACGGACAGCCAGCCTCGCCGGCAGGAAAGGGCTGGAGCGACCTGAACCTGCGGGAGTGGATTTACCTCGCCCCCCTGGCCGTGCTGACGCTCTATCTTGGTCTGGCGCCGGCCCTGGCTCTCAAGGTGGTCACGCCTTCGGTGGAAAAGCTCCTGGCCGACTACCGGGCCAAGACCTGCGTGATTCTGCAGGCCGAAGCAGAACCGGCATCGGCTGCGATCGAACTGTCCGGCAAGACCCAAGGGGAGGTCCGCTGACATGAGCCAGTACAACCTCGCACTCTGCCTGCCAGAGCTGGCCCTCTTTGGTGTGATGGCCATCCTCTTTGTGCAGTCCCTTTCGCCGGACGGCTCCAGGCGCTGCCTGTGCTGGCTGCCCTGGGGCGGCGTGGCGACCATTGCCGCAGCCCTGGCCGGTATCAACGATAGCGGCAGCCTGTTCTACGGCGCCTACCAGATCGACGCCCTCTCCCAGTTCTTCAAACTGGCCGTGGCCGTGGGCTTCACCATCGCGGCCCTGAACGCGGCCAATCCCCCGCAGCTGGATACCGCCAAGAAGCCTGATTTCTACTTCTTCCTGGCCTCTTCCGCCTGGGGGCTGATGCTCCTGGCCTCCTGCGTGGAATGCGTGACCATCTACGTGGCCCTGGAAATCTCTTCGTACAGCCTCTACGCGGTCGTTCCCCTTCGGGCCAAGGAACGCCAGGCCGCCGAGGCTGGCATCAAGTACATCCTCTTCGGCGCAGTGGCCACGGCCATTGCGCTCTACGGGCTCTCCTACCTTTGGGGCAGCCACGGCACCACCTACCTGGCCACCCTGGCCGGCAAGGATTTCTCCCTGGCCGGCGCCCCCCTGGCTGCGGCCGGGCTGGCCATGTTCCTCTGCGGCATGTTCTACAAGCTGGCGTTGTTCCCCTTCCATTTCTGGGCACCGGACGTGTACCAGGGCAGCGCCAACGAGACCTCGGCCTTCCTGGCCACCCTGCCCAAGCTGGGCGCTGCCGTGGTGCTGGTGCGCTTTGCCGCGCTCCTGACGCCGAACCTGGAAATCACGCTGCTCCTGGCGGTGCTCGGCGCCATCTCCATGACGTACGGCAATCTGGCTGCCCTGGCCCAGCGCGATATCAAACGCCTGCTTGGCTACTCCAGCGTGGCCCACGCCGGCTACCTGATGCTCGGCCTGGTCTCCGGCACGGCCGACGGGCTGGCCGCCGCGAGCTTCTATGCGCTGGTCTACATCCTGATGAACCTGACCATCTTCTGGGTGCTCTGCCGTCTGGCCCCGGACGGCAGGAACGTCACCCTGGAAGATCTGGACGGCCTCTCCCGGCGCGAGCCCGTGCTGGCCCTGGTGCTGGCTGTGAGCGCTTTCGCCCTGGTGGGCCTGCCCCCCACGGCGGGCTTTATGGGCAAGCTGATGCTGCTGAAGAGTGCCTGGGGCCACGGGTATAACTGGCTGGTGATCGTGGCGGTGCTGAACACGGCCATCGCCATCTACTACTACCTGTCCCTGGTGCGACATGCCTATACGCATGACGGCGAAACTGTGTCAGGCTCTCCGCGGGTCCGGCCCGTGGGCGAGGTGCTTTGGGGATTGGTCCTGGCCATCACCCTGCTGGCATTGGGAACCGTACCTGGAGTCTTTTTCGACCTGGCTGTGGCGGCAGGACACGCAGTGAAACCATAGTGGTTGGAAGTGGAGCGCGGGCAAAACCCCGCTCTTCCGGGGCGTTAATCACACTATTTTGGTAGACAAACAGAATTCGGATGCTCGATTCTGGATCAGGAGGAAGATATGGGCAAGAAAATCATTAAGTTCAACCCGAACCGCTGCATCAGTTGCTATGCCTGCGAGATGCACTGCAAGGCCAAGAACAAGGTGCCCGAGGGCGCGTGGCTGGGTAAACTGGTCAGCAAGGGTCCGGTGAACCGCGCCGGCAAGCCCAAACTGCAGACCATGTACATGACCTGCTTCCACTGCGCCAAGGCCTGGTGCGTGGCTTCCTGCCCCACGGGCGCCATGACCCGCGATGAAGACGGGCTGGTGTTTGTGCAGAGCGATCTGTGCGTGGGCTGCAAGGCCTGCATCCAGGCCTGCCCCTGGAGCATCCCGCAGTGGGACGATGCACAGGGCAAGGCCATCAAATGCGATTTTTGCCGGGATCGTCTTGCGGAAGGGCTGGAGCCTGCCTGTGTGACGGCCTGTTGCGCGCATGCCCTTGAATTTGTGGACGTAAACGAAAATTCCAACAAAAACCGCGAAGCCTATGCGCAAACAGTCCTTGCGCGCCAGGAACGCGCCTGATTTAGCCGGGAACACGCCTGAGGCCCCGCGGGGAATCCAGGGGAATCAGGAGTTTACTTATCACCAGACTCAAGTCGAGAAGGAGTGAAGTTGTGAAGCACATGAAACTGTTCGGATTGGTTCTTGTCGCTGCGATGGCCCTGTGCGTCGCCCTGCATGAACCCGCCATGGCTGACAAGCTGTCCGATGCCATCCAGCAGGCTGTGGAAGCCGGCAAGGTCGATCCCTCCCAGCCTGCCGGTTTTCTGGGCATTCCCGGCGGCCCGGTGATTGACTGGTGGAAGGGCCTGCTCTGGGCCATCTGGGTTGGCTGGATCTTCTCCACCGTTGGCGCGTTCGGTGGCGTTATGGCGGCCATCGGGCATATGACCGTGTTCGGCTTTGGCGGCTATGCCAAGAGCTTTGGCAAGGATCTGCAGCTGAACAAGATCGTGACCGACTCCATCCGTACCTCCAACCAGTATCTGGTGGGCACCTCTGCCGGTATCTCCACCTTCAACTACTGGAAGATGGGCCGGCTGGTGCTGCCCCTGGGTCTGGCCCTGGGCGTGGGCACCATCATCAGCTCCTATCTGGTGCCTGTGCTGACTGCCGGCAAGATCAACCTGAGCTCCTACCAGGGCTACTTCGGCCTCTTCGTGCTGATGCTGGGTCTGTATCTGGTGTATGAAGTCACCCCCGCGGGCAAAGCCAAGAAGAAGGCTGCCTCTGCTGCTGCCAAGGCCTTCCAGGAAAGCGTGAAGAAGGGTGGCGACCTGAAAGACCAGGGCGTGAAGATCACCACCTTCAGCGCCACCAAGTGCGTGTTCACCTTCTTTGGCGTGGAATTCCAGTTCAATCCCATCGTGCCGGTCATCGGCGCTTTTGTCATCGGCGCCATCGCCTCCTTCCTGGGTGTCGGCGGCGGCTTCCTGCTGGTGCCCTTCCTGACCTCCATGGCCGGCCTGCCCATGTATCTGGTGGCTGGCACCTCGGCCATGGGCGTTTTTGTGGGGATGATCACCTCCATCTTCTCCTATATGATGCAGGGCACGCCCATTGAATGGCACTTCATCGGTGCGGAAATGGTCGGTATTGTGATCGGCTCCATCGTGGGCCCCCGTACGTCCAAGTACCTCCCGGACACCGCGCTGAAGGTGCTCTTTATCATCCTCGCCTTCTACACTGGCGTGGATTACATCCTGCGCGGCTTCTTTGGCATGAAGCTTCTGTAACCAGCAATCCTGATGCAGGGGCCGTCGCGTGACGGCCCCTGCGTTATTTGGTAGGTATCATCGCATGAGTAGTTTTGCCGATCTGAACACCTTTCTGGATCCACACCTCATCTGGGCCTTCCGTCTGGTCCCGGATGCCCAGTGGGGATTTTTTGTGGGATGTGTGTACGTGGCCTTGTGCACCATCCTTCTTGGCGACGTGGCCATGGTCCTGGCATACCGCATCAACCGCAAACCATATCTGGCGCAGCGGCGTGAGATGCAGCGACACAACGACCTGAGCTTTCAGGCCCTGCTCGAAAAGGACAAAAAAGCCTTCAAGGCCTGCAATATCCTGGCAAACGAGTCCTTTGGCAAAAACTTTTTCCTGGGTGCGACCATGTTTTGCGCCTCCATCTGGCCCATGGCGATCGCCTTGGGGTGGCTGGATTACCGTTTTGGCCGGGTGGAGGATCTGACCGCACCATTCATCGGCGCGGTGCGGCCGGAGTTCTGGTTCATTCCGATTTATATTGGAACCCGCTTTCTTTTTTCCAAAATCAAGCATTACATTCCGCTGTATTCTCGCCTGCATGCGCTGGCCCGGGCCGATGAGGCCGCTCTGGAAAGCGAGCAGCTGCTGCGCGCCGCCGAGGCCAAGGCCGCCCGGCAGGCCGCTCCGGAAGCCACCCCCTGCGAAAAACCGGCCTGAGGCGGCGGCACGTTCCGCAGATCTTCCCAATTGCGGCCGTTGCCGGCTGCCGCGCCTGTCTATTGCGCGGCCAGACGCAGCTGGTGGAAGAACCGTTGCACGTAGCGGCCGGAGACAACCTCGGCAATGGAGAAGGCCAGGGGAGCGTCAGGCAGAAAGGACCCGGACAAGGCCAGAAAGGCCTGGCCGGAAAGCCGGTTGAGCGCGGGAGAGATGCGCTGCCAGAGGGATTCCGCCACCTCGGCGGGCATGCCGTAGGTGCGGCATTGCAACGGCCGCATGTAGAAAAGCATGCAGCGGCCGTGCTCCAGGAGCGGGCAGGCGAAGTCCATGTCCGCCAGGCAGCTTTCCCCCTGGGCGGCCCGCGTCTCCTGCGATTGCTGGCGGATCTGCCGTTCGTGTCGTGACGCCTGATTGGCCCGCTCCATCAGTGCCTGGCGGGTTTCGCTGGTCAGTTCCTCGTTGATCATCGTGGCCAGATCCACCGCTTCAATGAAGGTCAGCTGCACCGGGCGGGTACAGCAGCGGGAATGCTCGCGGCCGCAGCGGGGCAGGGTGGTGCAGGCGTCGGCGATGCTCTGTTCCACCTCAATGGCCAGTTCCTCGTAATCGTGAATAAAGGGATGCAGATCCACCAGCCGTTTGAACTCCAGCCGGGGTTCGCGGATGGTCAGCTTGCCTGCGGCCTTGCCATAGCGCTTGACAGCGCGCCACTGGCAGAAATTCGTCGGCTTGCTGCGCAGTTTGGCCAGGATGCGGTCGGCCATCTTGTGCCCCAGCCCGCGACGCAGGAGATAGGCATTGAGCACGGTGCCGGTGCGCCCGATACCGTGGCGGCAATGGATGTAGACCCGTTTGCCCAGGTAAATGGCCTCATCCAGCCAGGCCAGGGCGGCTTCCAGGGCGGCCATGTCCGGCGCTTCCTCGTCTGGGATGGGCAGGTAGTGGACTTCGAAGCCGTGGTCGCGTTCGATTTCGTGCAGGTCGCAAAACTCGCCGCACAGGTTCAGGATGGCGGAAACGCCTTCGTCGTGGAGCCTGGCCAGCTGGGCGTAGGAGAGCGGGGCCGCGCCCACTGCCAGCTGGTCCGACACCCAGACGAAGGGCGACTCGCGCCGCGCCATGGCTAGTCCCCTTGTTCCTGATCCACGGCGGCCAGGAACTCCTCCGCCAGGGTTCTGGCCTGTTCCGACGATTCCAGGGCAACGTCCATCAGCCGGGTCATGGCCAGGAGCCGTCCGAGAACCACCAGCCGCCGGCGCAGGGTGTTGCAGTCCAGCCCGGCCAGGCGGCCCTCGAACAGATCGCCCATGATCTGGATGGAGAAGCCCTGCGCCTCCAGCACATGGCGCAGGAACTCCAGACGCAGCAGGCGCTGATGATATTGCCCGCCGCCGCCCTTGAAGCGGACGGCCACATGGTTCTTTTCCCCACCCTGGACGCACAACGCGTCTACCACGCAGAAATGATAGCCAAACCGCAGCATGAGGTGCGCGTAGGCATCGTCAATGACGGCAAAGCTGGCCAGCAGTTTTTCATCCAGCAGCAGGCCGCCGCTGTGTCGGTCCAGAGCCTCCCAGTCGGCCATGGGCAGGGACGCGGCGGGGATGGGCGCGCTGGACATGCCCCACCACAGGGCCCACATGGGGGTGCTGGTGATGTCGTCGGGGAGTATCTCGGTCTTGTCCCGTGCGCCGGCAAAGAGCCCGTCGCCCAGGTCCAGCACATACATGGTCATGGGCAGGCGGGTGTGCAGCTTTTTGGCGCGGGCCATGCCGCGGGCGGACTTGCCCACCAGGGAGAACATCTCCTGCACCGCGCTTTCGTGGGCAAAGCGAACCACGTCATGCACCGAGCGGCAGCTCTCCGGCTTGAACTGCGGGGATTGCGGGTCGGTCAGGTTGAGGGTGGCCACGTGGGGCATGAGCTTTTCCAGCCGGGCCTGGGCCGCATCCACCAGGGATTTGCGCGGCAGCCCCGCGGCTTCCACCACTGCCTGTACCAGACCGGGAAACACGTGCCCATGCACGGCATCCAGGGTGACCGGCTCGCCTTCGGGGAGCCGGTCAAACACGTGCTCCCCGCCCACAATCACCGGCAGCCCGAATTCGCGGGCCACGGAGGCGAAGTGCGAGGCCCGGCTGCCGCGCAGGCTGATCACCCCGGCCACCTGGCTCATGATCTGGACCAGGGAAGGCGGCATGGACTCAGTGATCAGGATGCAGCCGGGCGGGGCCGAGCGGATGGCGGCCTCGGTGCGGGCGTGCACCACCGGCCCGCTGGCGCCGCCAGGGGAGACGGACACGCCGCCCGAAAGCAAAGGCTCTGGCAATTGCTCGGCAAGGGGGCGAGGCAGCGGGGCCTCGGTCTGGCCTTGCTGCATGGGACGGGTCTGCAGAATCCACGGCGCACCCTGACGGTCCACGGCCCATTCCACATCCTGCGGGCTGCCGAAATACTGCTCCAGCTGCCAGGCCATGCGCGCCAGACGGCGAATCGTCTCATCCGGCAATCCGGCAAAGCCGGCGGGGCGTTGCAGAATGGCCGGCGGATGCGCCGGCGGCGCGCCAGGGTCAATGCAGAACACGCCGGGAGAGAGCCGGCCGCTGACCAGGTTTTCCCCCAGGCCCGGCACGGCGTACAGCGCCATCATGCCACACAGGCTGGCCGAGCGGTCGGCATCCCGCGTGTAGCAGACGCCCGCATAGGCTGCGTCCACCATGGGCATGACCAGCACGGCCATGGGCGTTTCCATGTCTGACAGGCCGGTGAGGATCCGATAAATGAGCGCCCGGGGCGAATACTTGCCCATGACCACAGTGCGCCAGGCTTCGGGAAGATCCTCCGGGGCCACATCCAGGATGCTGTCGTACTGGCCGGCAAAGGAGTTGGCCGCATCCTCGGCCACGGCGCTGGAACGCACAGCCAGACGGGCCTTGGGATCTGGCAGGCGGGTTCTGGCAGCAAGCAGTTCTTCCAGCACGGCGGCCGGAAGTTCCGCCTGCCGCACCAGGGCCTGCATGGCCGCACTGGCGGCTTCAAGGCCTTCGGGATCGTCCAGACGCAGCCCGCGCAGGCGTTCGTCCAGCTCCTCCCGCAAGTTGTTGGCTTCCAGAAAATAATGAAAGGCGCTGGCCGTGACGACAAACCCCGGCGGTACCGGCAGGTCCGGGAGCTGTTTGGCCTGGAGGAGATTGGCCGCCTTGCCGCCCAGGCTCTGCCCGAGCGGGGCGGCGGGTGCACTGCCTGCCGCCGGCATAAGCGCGGCGGCATCCAGGGGGGCGACAAAAGGCGGCGCCGCATCCGGAGGGGCGATGTCCACGGCGAGTTCCAGATAAAAGGCGATCTTCTGGAAATACTCCATGAGCAGCACGCCCTTGGCGGGCGAAAGGGTGGTCAGGGCGGAGACGAGCTTGCGGCCGATATCCTCCAGCTCGTGCACCAGATGGACCACGCGGGTCCAGTCCACGGCGCGGCGGCCGTAGTGGATGTCTTCGAGTTCGGTGATGCGCTCCAGGCAGGTTTCATCCAGGGCCAGGAGCTCGCGAAACGCCTCATACCGGACGCGCAACAGCGTGCCCGGGGCAAAGACCTGATAGGTCCAGCGTTTCAGCAGTTCCTTGTTCAGCACGGGCTCAGGCGTAGCACGAAGCGTACTGATTTGGCGAGCCCCTAATGGGCGATCTCGTCAGCGCCGCAACGCACAGCGCGGCCGCTACCGGGCCAGCACCTCTTCCACCTTGAGCTCCAGCTCATCCTTGTCGATGGGCTTCACGCAGTATTCGTCCGCGCCAAGGCGCACGCTTTCCCGGGCCGTCTCCAGGGTGGGGTAGCCGGTGAGCATGATGACCTTGATGCCCGCATCAATTTTCTTCAGCTCGTCCAATACTTCCACCCCGGTCATTTTCTTGAGCTTTATGTCAAGGATGGCCAGCTGGGGTTTCTGCTTGGTGGCAAAGGCCAGGGCTTCCTCTTCTTCGGTAAAGCTGGTCACGGCGTGGCCCTTGCGTTCCAGAATGCGCTTGATGAGCACGCCGGCGTCGGCCACGTCGTCCAGCACAATGATGTTTGCCATGGTGCAATTCCTTGTAATCAAAGCGGTCAATTCACGTTGCCGTCACCGGGCGGGGCGCCTCGGCCTGGGCAGGGACGGGGGCCAGATCCGAATGGTCCAGGGGCAGTTCAATGATAAACTGCGAGCCGGGTCCGGCAGCCTCCGGGAGGGCGCCGGCCCTGGCATCTGCCGAAAACTCAGGGGCCGGACTCAGGACGCTGATGGCGCCGCCGTGATCCTTGATGATGCCAAAGGAGACGGACAGCCCAAGCCCCGTGCCCTGGCCCACGCCCTTGGTGCTGAAGAACGGATCGAAAATGCGCGGCAGGTTTTCCGGGGCGATGCCGTCCCCTGTATCAGAGAACGTGGCGATGACCACGCCGCGCTCGCTCTCCAGCCGGGAGGAGACCCGCAACAGTCCGCCGCAGGGCATGGCATCGCGCGCGTTGTTCAGCAGGTTGATCCACACCTGTTTGAGCTTTTCCGGATCGCCGTAGATGATGGGCAGCCGGTCGTCAAGCCGGGTCTGGATTTCCACCTTGTCCAGCAGAAAGGTATGGCGCACCAGGGTCACGGCTTCCATGAGGGAGTTATTGAAGCACATCTCCATCTTGGCGCTGGCGGCCTGACGGGAGAAGCCCAAAAGGTCGGCCACGATCTTGCGGCAGACCTTGGCCTGCTTCTCGATGATCTGCAGATCGCTCTTGAGGCTCGATTCGGCAGGCACATCCTCCTGCAGCAGCTGGGAATACCCGAGGATGACGCCCAGGGGGGTATTGATTTCATGGGCCACCCCGCCGGCCAGCTTGCCCAGGGATTCCATTTTCTGCGCCTGGATGAGCTGATCCTGCATGCTCTTGAGCTGGCTGACATCCCGGGCGGAACGGACCACGGCCACCACGCGGCCCTTGTCGTCCTTGACCGGCACGCGGACCACGTGGAGCCATTGGCTCTGCCCTTCATGGCTGCGGCGGATTTCTTCCTCCTCGCGCCGTCCGGTCTGGAAGATGCGGGCCAGGGCCTCGCGGTTGCGCCTGCCTTCGTCATCGGGCAGGAGGGTGGCGTCCTCCTGGCCGATGATGGCCAGTTCGGATTGTCCGAGCATTTCCGCAAAGGCCTTGTTCACAGCCATGTATCGGTGTTCCCTGTCCTGCAGGGCCACAAAGTCCGGGGTGGCGTCCAGGATGGTGCGCATCAGCTCCTTCTGGCGGGTCAATTCACGTTCTGCGGCGTGCAACTCGTCGAGGTGCAGACGCAGGGTGTAGGTCATGATGTTGAAGGTTTCGCTGAGCTGCTGGATCTCGTCGCCGGCGTTTTCCAGGTACACCTCGCAGTTGGCGCAGGCCTCGTCCGTGATGGGGGAGCACTTGCCTTCAAAACACTCGGGGTGGGCGGCCAGGTTGCCGGCAATATACCAGCAGGGCAGGGAGCCATCGCCATGTACCGGACATTTGGAGAGCGAGCATTGCTTCTCCTTCCAGCAGACCCGCGGCTTGGGCAGGGTGTCCGGCAGCTCCAGGCGGCCAGCCACCACCGAGGCGGCATGCTCCCGCAGCAGGTTGATGCGGCGGGTGACCCGCCGGGCATAAAGCGTGGCCAGGGCCACAGCCAGGATCATGGTCAAAAAGGCCACGTTGGCCACGGGATCGATCAGGGCGCGGATAACGTCTTCCACTCCGGACTTGGAGAGCCCCACCCGGGCCACGCCCAGGCGGTTCCCGGCCACCACCACCGGGGCCGCGAAGTCATACACCAGCATGCTGCCGGCATCGATGAGCTGAATGCGGAAGGTTTCATTGGGCAGCAGCGGATTGGCTGAAGGCAGCTCCACGGGAAAGCCGCTCTGGAAGGTATGGGCCAGCACGTGCCCTTCGGCGTCCATCACAAAGGCGTAAGCCACGTCGTGGCCGGAGCTTTTGAGCTCGTCCACATGGTTTTTGATCCGCAGCAGGTCCTGGGCCAGGAGCGGGTCGCGGATGCGCAGGGCCAGATTCTCGCACAGCATGCGGCCCCACTTCTTGCCTTCGCTGGTCAGGGAGCGGGAGGCCATCTCATGGAAGGTGGCCGTGATGGCCACGGAGACGAACAGCACAATGGCGCTGATGCCAAGACCCAGCTTGGTGGCGAAAGGCAGGCTGCGCGCGATGGCGCCGGGGAAGAATCTCATTCTGTTCCCTCCGTGGCCTGTGGCGGCGGACTGTCGAACAGGAGGTCCACATTCAGGCTGGAGACCAGTTCGCGCACCGGGGCATAGTCCGCATCACGCGCGGGAATCACGGCCTGGATATGGGCGACTTCCAGGATGGGCGCGTGCAGTGGAGATGTCATGGTCAAAGAAAACAGCGCCTTGGAAATCAGATCCACCACCTCGGCGGGCAGATCCTTGCGTGCGGCAAAGAGCCAGCCAGGGTACGCCTTGGAGCGGCCCAACACGGCAACGGTGGAGACATCAATGCGATCGGCCAGAAGATTCAGGGTGCCATCGCGGACCACGCCCACATCGTAGAGTCCGGCATGCACAGCCAGGACCACCTTCTCCTGCTTGCCACCCGGCCCAGGGGCAAAGGCCACCTCGGCAAAGTCCTCCTGGCGCACCCCATGCTCCAAAAACAGGCCCATGGGGAACAAATACCCGCCTGCAGAGGAGGGGTCAACGGCGATGAGCCGTTTGCCCCGGCAGTCCTCAACGGTCTTGATCGTCGGATTGTCCGCCCTGACGATGATCTCCCCGCGAAAGGCCGGAGAGCCAGTGGGTTCGATGATGCGGGCAAAGGCAAAGGCCCCACGCCGGGCCATTTTGAGGTAGGCGAAGGGATTCACATAAGAAATATCAATCTCCCCCCGCTGGACCATGGCGATGTGCTCGTCAAAGGTGGCCGGGAAGACCTGGCGGATGTGCAGCCCCGTGACCTCCCGCAGGTACTCCACCAGCCGGTGGTGTCGGGCATAGGAGATGGTGTGGGAGTACTGCGGCAGGTAGGCATAGGTCAGCCCACCCTGGGGCGCGTGGGGGGAAAGCTCCTGGCGACGGGAGAAATCCACCCGGAGCGCGACTTCATCGTCGCTGCAGCCGGCCAGGGCCAGCAGACCCACCAGGACCAGGCCGATGGCCAGCATCGCCCAGGGAGCGTTCCAAGACACAAGGAGGCGGCGGATGGTGCGACGAGGTGCGATCATATGGCGTGAAAATAGTCATGCCGCCCAGGGAGCGCAAGGCATTTCCGACAGGCAAGGAAGGTGATGCGGGCTTCAGTTGGCGGAAGGCAGGACGTCCGGGGAATGGGGCGAGGCAGCGGCGTCCGGAGCGGCCGCCGGCTGTGCCGCTGCAGCCTGCAGCGTGTGCGGCAGCGGTTCTCCGGCATACATGGCCCGGATGTCCTGCTGGATGGCGGTGCGGTAGCGGGCCACCATGTTCGGGTCGGCCATGACCATGTCCAGCTGGCGGGTGTGCATGAGCAGATAGCCCAGCACTTCCAGCTGGCGGAGCATCTTTTCCGGCGGCAGACAGTCCACTTTGGCGTTCAGGGCGTCGTCCACCAGATCGATGGAATAGCCGAACTCGGCAAGCAGCTCCCCGACCATCTTGGTCCGGATGGAACGCCGCTGCAGATCCGCCGCACCGCCGCGAAAGCGGAACAGGGCATAGGCATTGGACGGGTCCGGGGTCACCAGGGCTTCCACCGTGAGAAAGTGAAAGCCAAAGCGCGATTGGAGGCAGACAAAGTCTTTGGAAATAATGAAGTAATTCTTGTTTTGCATTGGCGAGCCGCGGCTCACATCCAGCATGGGGTTGGTGGTGGCCTCCATGAAAACGCTCATCAGCCCGCGCGAATCAATGGGCGGTGGTCCCTCCCATGGCTTGGCCATCATGCCCCGCCACAGGGCCAGCATGGGCTGGCAGACGATCTCTTCCAGGGTGACGATTTTCTTGACGATGGTCCGCGAGATCTTGCGGCCCATGTACACGCCTTCCACCACCTCCAGTTCCTCGCTGCGCGGCATGACGCCGCCGCCCAGGTCCAGCACCCAGAACTGCATGGCGTTCTCGGCCACCAGCCGGCGGCATTCGCGCATGTCGCAGTCATCCATCTTCTGGTCCAGGCTCTCGGCCTGCTCGAAGAGCTCCATCACGATCTTTTCGTGGCAGAAGCGGGTGATGTCGTGCCAGGTTTTGCAGGAGGCGGCCCGGAAGGTCGGTGCGTGCGGGTCCAGCATGGTCAGGGGGTCGATCTTTTCCCGCACCGCTTGCATGGCGGTGCGGCCGGGCGTGGCGCCCAGCAGCGGCTTGGGATTGGTGCGCGTGAGCACCTGACGCACCCGGCCGGGAAAAATCATGCCCAAGTCCGCATCCACGGTGACGAGTTTGCCAGGCGGCACATGGGTTCGCGCGCCTTCCAGGCCAAACACTGCCGGCACGCCCATCTCGCGGGCCACATTGGCCAGGTGTCCGGTCAGGCTGCCGTGTTCCGTGAGCACCGCCGCGGCCTTGGGCAGCAGCGCGGCATAGCGCGGGGAGGCGGTTTCCGCCACCAGCACCGCGCCCTCGGGGAACTGCAGCATGTCCGCCTCTTTTTGCATGATAAAGGCCGGCCCGTACGCTGCGCCAGGAGAGGCCGTGCGCCCGTCACGCAGGAGCGGCGGGAGGTTCGGCGGCATGTGCGGGGGCTGCATGTCCTTGGCCACTTCCAGGGGACGGCACTGCAGCACCGTGACCGTGTTGGACGGGCCGAAACACCACTCGATATCCACAGGATGGCCGTAATACGCCTCCATGCGCATGGCGGTATGGGCCACCTTGATGGCCTGGGCGTCGTCCAGGCTGGGGCGGGAGGCGTCTTCGGGGTTGACCTCCAGGCGGCAGACGCCTTCCTCCGGCAGGCAGATGAACTTGCGGTGCTTGACGGCCACCCGGCGCTCCACCACGCGCATGGGCTGAAAGCGGGAGACGAGAAAATGGTCTGTGGGGGTGGCGCCGTCCACCACGCTTTTGGGCAGACCCCAGTTGGAGGCGATGGTCACGGCGTCCAGCTCGGGAGCCAGGGGGTGGCGGGAATAGGCCACGCCGCCGCACAGGGCGTTTTCCTGGGTCAGCACGCCCACGGCCATGGCGGCCTCGGTTTCCCGGATGCCCAGGCGTTTGCGGTAGCACACGGCTGCCGGAGACCAGAGGCTGGCGATGACTTCCTTGATGGAATCAATGAGCGCAGGTTCGCGCACGTTGAGCAGGGTGCGGAACTGGCCGGCAAAGGACGCGCCCGGCGCATCCTCGCCCACGGCGCTGGACCGCACGGCCACGGCCACATCCTTGCCCTTGATGGACTGCAACCGGGCGAACTGCTTCCAGATGGCCTCTTCCAGCTCGTCGGGCAGGGTGGCATCCATGATCCGCTGACGGATGCGGCCGCAGGCAGCGTGCAAGGCCTGCGGAAAGAGCGGGGAAAGATTGCCGCACTCCAGGGCCACCAGATCGGTCAGGCCGATGGCATCGCGCAGCAGGGCGAACCCGTGCACGGTGATGGCGAATCCCGGCGGCACATTGAAAAGCAGCTGGCTGCGGATTTCGCCCAGCTGGGCCATCTTGCCGCCCACCACGGCGCCCATGTCCGCGCTCATTTCGGAAATGCGCAGGGTGAGGGGGCCATCCGGGGAGACCAGATTGGGCCGGATCTGGGCCTGTATCTCGCGCTGGATCTCCCGGAACCGCTCGGTCAGGGAGGCGTACTGGCCCGGAGCCATGGCCTGCAGCGCCCGGAGCATGGTGAAGACCTCGCGTCCGATGCGGACAATCTGGCCGTCCAGCCAGGCCATGACGTCCTGGGCAATGGGTTCGGGGAGGGAAGGGGAATCGCAGGCGTGGGCCAGGTCGGCCATTCCCGTGAGGGCGCGGGTGTTGGCCTCCAGGGCCAGACGGAACTGCTCGTAGCGGAACTGCAGGGTGCGGCGGCCCTCTTCCAGGGCGGTCTGTTTGGCGGCGGCGTTCTTGCCGCGCGCACCAAACAGGGAGGAGAGGCGTTCCAGGATGCCCGCCATCGTCTCACCATGCATCCGGTTCAAGGTTTCGAGGGTGCAATCCTGAGTGGGATATAGTCCACTTCCATGCGTCGGGCCAGCAGATTCTTGCCAAAAGGTTCCGGGGAGCAGGCAGCCGGAGCTGCTCGCCCCCCGGAATCAGGGTACGCGGGAAGACGCGTGGTGGAGTTAGGCTTCCTTCTTCTTGCCAGCCTTCATGGCGAAGCCCAGGCCATTGAAGGTGAAGAGCACGCCATAGCCAAACCACATGGTGTAGGCCACGTAGAAGGCCAGGGAGAAGATCAGGATGCCCAGGCGGTCCTTGACCTTCACGGGCTCGATGCCGGCGAAGTTATAGCCCACTTCGATGCTGCGGGTAAGCAGCGTGTTCATGGCCTTGGCTTCTTCCACCAGCTTGAGTTTCTTCAGGGGGATGTCCAGTTCCTTGGCAATATTCCACCAAGTGTACAAGGCCATCTTGGCGCTGACGCCGCTGTACTTGGCCGCAACATCGGCATCCTTCTGGTTGTACAGCAGTTCGGCGTCCACATTGGCGGCATGCATCATCTTGCCGTAGTCGCCTTTGATGGTCAGCTGGCCGCCGTTCTGGGTGGCGGTCATGCCGGTGGCCGTCAGGATGGTGATGGCCGGGGCCATGACCTTGTCCTTGAGGTCGATGGTCACTTCCACCTGTTTGCCATCGAACTTGTCCGCTTCCTTGCTCACGCGATCAAAGAAGTTTGTGGAGCCCTTGGAAAGGGAGTTGAAGAGGTTGTCCGAGGCTTCCAGGGTGTTCTTGCCGTCAAAGAGCGGGGTGAACATGAGAAACAGGACAACGAAGAAGCTTACCAGCAGGGAGATGCCGATGCCGAGTTCTTTCTTATGCATGGACATTGCTTATTCCTCACGCAGCTTGCCGAGGTTGGTCAGGAAGGTAAAGATGATCCAGCCGCCGAAGATGCCCACCGCGATGAAGAAGATCCATTGGCCCACCAGGTCGATGGAGGAAACCATGGCAGGAGAGAGGTCAATCCACTTCATCTTCACCAGCTTGGGCGGCAGGGCAAAGAGGCGGTTGGCAAAGCCGGCCAGGATGGCCGTGGCGTAAAAGCCGCGGATATAAATGCCGGGGACGATCTTGGTGGTCAGGGCGCCGATCTGGATGCCCAGCAGGGAGCCCAGCAGCATGCCCATGGCCAGGGTGTAGAAGATGTAGCCGTACAGGGCGTACTGGGTAAACGCCGCGAAGCCGGCGGTGAAGATGATCTGCAGGATGTCCGTGCCCACGGTGGTAAAGGAGGACACGCCCAGCACGTACACGAAGGCCGGGAAGGTGATGAAGCCGCCGCCCACGCCCATGATGGCAGCCACCAGGCCCACAAAGGCGCCGCAGGCAGCCACGAACACGCCGGAGATCTTCTTGCCGCCGGGGTAGAGATCTTCGTCGAACTTGATCATCGGGGGGATGTTCATGCCCTGCAGGGTGGCGGGCAGGCCCTTCTTCTGCTCATGGGAGGAACCACCTTCCACGTGGCCGTGGGAGTCCACCTTGCCGCCGGCACGCTTGAGCTTGAAGAAGTCCGTCAGGGAGTAGAAGCCCAGGAAGCCCAGCAGCACAACGTACACGCCGGAGATGAAGACTTCCGAGAGCAGGGGGTCGTAGTCGTACAAGGTGCGGTTGATTTCCCCGCCCACAAGCACGCCCACCAAAGAGCCCACCAGGAAGGCCACGGCCAGGGGCACGTTCACGTTGCCCAGCTTCTTGTGCACCACGGTGCCCATGATGGCCTTGGCAAAGATGTGGAACAGGTCCGTGCCCACGGCCAGAATGCCCTTGATGCCTGCGCTCATGAGGGCCGGGGTGATGATGAAGCCCCCGCCAGCGCCGATGCAGCCCGTGATCAGGCCGGCGCACAGGCCGATGGCGATGGTGACCAGGAAGATTTTGAGTTCATAAAAGGCGGGGCTGTAGGCCGTTTTGTCCCCGAGCATCTTGGGCAGGGTGTCATCCCCGGCGAAACACAGGCCATAAATGACCATGGGAATGATGGTGAGCACAGCAACAAGCAGCATCCGCTTTTTGCTGCGCAGGATATTCATGCTGGTTTCATACTCCCAGCGGGCATGGCGCTCGGTACCCGCCATGAGCATTTGGTACATTTGCCGCATTACGTTCATTTTCCGCTCCCGTTGTGAATTGTTTCACATGGCCTTTCAAAAATTTCTTGTCACATCGCCACTGTATGATCTCCCAGAGCACGCGGGTCCTCCGCCGACTCCTGGGAGGGGGTTGCCTGAATGGGGGCTGTGGTGCCCGTGGGCTCTGCGGGCGTCCCGCGGTGGGAGGAGGCGTCCTCCAGCCGTTCCACAAGATGTTCCACGTCCACGGGGTGCAGCAGACAGTCGAACGCGCCAAGGGACGTGCATTCCGAAAGGGCGTCCGCCTCGTGGGCTTCGGCCAGCAAAATGACTGCCACAGCAGGGTGATGCTGTTTGATCTGCCGCAGGGTCTCCAGGCACTGGCCAGGGTTGCCGGCGGCGTTGAGCACCACCACCTCCACGGTGCCCAGGTTGGGGGAGTTGAGGGCGGCGAGCACGCCTTCGCACCTGGAAATTGCCTGTACGGCCACCCGGCGGGGGGCCAGCTTGCGGGCCAGCCGGGCCAGCACGGGTTGATCCTCTCCCGCCACCAGCACGCGCACAACGGCACCGGCAGCCTCGACACGCGCCGGGGCCGGCAGGCTGGAAGCCATCACCGCATCCACGGTCTCGAAGTCGCCGCTTTCCGCATAGGCCACGGCCACCATGGCGTCCTCGATGCGGGCTCGCGCAGCGCGGCGGATGGCCAGGACCAGTTCGTCCAGATCAATCAGGGAGGCCCCGGACTCCTCTGCCTGCGGATCACTCTCGCGGGCCTTGGCCAGGGAATAAAATGCGCCCAGCTTGGCAGCCTCGTTCTTGATGGCGGGTTCTTCTGCCGGAAAGAGGGTGATAACGCGGATTTCCGGGTACAGGCTGCGAATCTTGTGCAGAATGGCCAGGCCATCGGCTCCCTGGGGGGTCAGCATCTCCAGATCCAGGATCAGGACGTCCGGCAGCTGCTGGGCGGCCGGATCCAGCCCCCCGGCGGACATGTCGCTCAGGAGCATGATGTCCTTGAGCAGCTTGTCCGACCGCAGCCGGGCGATGAGCGCCGCGGCAAGGGCGTCGTCCTGGAGGAGCATGAGCAGGGAGAGGGTGGGCATGGTCCTGTTCCTTGGCCTTGGTCGGTGCGGCGCTGTTCAGGAAGCCTGGCGGGCGGCGCAGGCAGCATTCAGCTTGTCCAGCAGTTCCTGCAGATCAAAGGGAACCTGGATGTCATCATACGCGCCATGCTTGCGCGCGGCCAGGGAGAGTTTGAAGTGCGCCTCCGGAGCCATGGCAATGATGGGGGTACGCGGGGAAACGGTGTGTATGCGATCCATCATGGCCAATCCCTCCTCTCCCAACTCTCCCAGCCCTAACAATGCCACATCCACATGTTCTTCAAAAGAATTTTCCACATCCCATCCAGCCGCTTTCACGATGTAGCCCTCGCTGCGCAGTCTGCGCTGCAGGTATTCCCGCAGGCCGGGGTTTGCCTCCACCAGGAGCACTCGCTTGGGTACTGCATCCATATCGCACCGTCACACAACAACGTGGCCGTACCAGACATGCGAGGAAGTCAGGCCCACATCCTGCAGCAGGGCCCCCAGGTTCTGCCGGGTGCGGCGGGTATCGCGCTGCAGGGCGCCCAGGATGTCCCGTTCAGCCACGACGTGTTCGCCTCGTTCTGCAAAGGCCACGGCGGCGTAAGCGTCTTCAAGGTCATCGTGGAGGGACTGCCGGGCCCGCCCGGAAGCCTGTGACTGCGCCTTGCCGGCAGCGCCGAACAGCGACTTGAGCGTCTGCATGAAACGAAGCATGGCGACCTCCTTGAGACATGCTTGCAGCATGGGGTTTCCCCAGCCGCGTATGACACAGAATTAACAAGAGCCGTGCCAAGCGCGACGGAGCAAGGAAAGACGCGGAGTTGGGGTCGCCAGGGGAGGCGGGGAATGTTTCAGTGGAGAACGATATGAAACAAATTGGTAAAAAAAGCACAAAACAAAAAGAAACAAAATAAAACAATCAGGCCCGGCTGCGGGGGAGTAAGAGCCGCTCATCCGAGGTGCCCGGCCCCAGTTCACCGCGGCCCCAGGCTTTGGCGGCATCTTCCGCCAGGGCGACAATCGAGTCTATCACCTTGATTTTTTTCCACTGCAGGTAATCGTAGAACTCTTCTTCAATGCCGCCGCACAGCACCACCTCCACTTCCTCCTTCAGGATCAGCTGGCAGAGGTCCTCGGCCGATGCTTGGGGAAGTACGATGATGGTGCTGGTGCGAATGCGTTCCGGCGATTTGGGATCCAGCTCGCCGATCCAGACTTCCGTGGCCAGGTCGAAACGCGGGGCGACTTCCGGGCCGTACAGGGGGATGAGCAGACGGGACATGGGCGCTCCAGAACCACTCAGCAGTGGCGGATAGGACAGGGCGGCCAGCCAGCTGACCGCAGGGATGGCTTATGAATCCAGGCCATATTGCTTCATTTTCCGCCACAGGGTGGAGCGGCCCCAGCCCAGAAGCTCGGCCGCCTTGCCTCGCCGTCCGCGGGCCTGGGCCAGGGCCTGGAGGATCATGCGTTTTTCGGTATCGGACCAGGCATCTCCCTCGTGTACCGCACTGCTGCGGGCTTGTGGCGGGTGGGCCGGCAAGGGGGAGTGCTCCGGGAGCCGGGAGAGGCCTGGTGGCATGAATCCCGACTGCTCCAGCAAATAGGTGGGCAGGTGGATGACTTCAATCCGGCTGCCACTGCAGACGTTGACGGCATATTCGATGATGTTGCGCAGCTCGCGGACATTTCCAGGATACGGGTAGTGCAGGAGAACATCCCGGGCTTCGTCGCTCAATGTCTGGACATGCTTCTTGAATTCCTCGTTGATGCGTCGCAGGAAATGGTCCAGCAACAGGGCCACATCCTCCTCGCGATCGCGCAGGGCCGGGATATGCAGCCGGACGACATTGAGCCGGAAGAACAGATCCTGGCGAAAGGTGCCCTGGCGGACCATTTCTTCCAGATTGCGATGCGTGGCGGCGATGAGCCGCACGTTCACCGGCACGGGCATGCTGCCGCCCAGGGGGGAGATGACGCGATCGTCCAGAAACGTCAGTAGCTTGACTTGCAGGGTCAGGGGCAGGTCGCCAATTTCCGTCAGAAACAGGGTGCCGTTGTGGGCCAGCTGGAACCGTCCCGGCTTGTTCTCCGTGGCCCCGGTAAAGGCGCCCTTGCGGTGGCCGAAGAGTTCGGATTCCAGGAGTGTCTCCGGCAGGGCGCCGCAGTTGACCTTCACGAACGGCCCCTTGGCCCGCGGTGAGGCCTGATGGATGGCCTCGGCCAACAAGTCCTTGCCTGTTCCTGTTTCCCCGGTCACCAGCACCGAGGAATCGGACGAGGCGATGGACGGCACCAGCTGGAACAGCCGCTCCATCTGCGGCGAGCGGCCAACAATGCGCCCGAAGGTGAAGCCGGCCTGCTGCCGGGTGGCCATTTCGGAGAAGGGGCGCAGGTCTTCGATGCATTCGATGTACCCGGCCAGACGACCGCGGGCAGTCAGGGCCGGGGATTGCGTGGCCCGCACGGGGATGCGCTGGCGCAGCTTGTTGATGATGTCCGCCTCGTGGACCACGGCGCGGTCCTCGGCCTGGAGACTGTCCAGAGGACAGCCACGCACACAGAGGCTGGAACGCAGCACGTGCCGGCAGGGCAGCCCCTCGGCTTCCTCCTGGGTGAAGCCGGTCAGGGCCTGGGCCGGCCGGTTCAGCAACAGGACGCGCTTCTCCCTGGAGAGCAGCACCACGGGCATGGGGATACTGTTCAGAAGGGGCAGCAGCTCCACGGGGGAGTCGTACAGCTGCTCGACCAGCGGAAGGGGAAGCGTCTCGTCAGCCATGGTTCCTCGACAGGTGAACGGGGCAGGGCCGGCCAGGCCAGATCAGGTCAGGCCAGCGGTGCTCCTCGTGGATGCCGCACGCATCGTCCCATCATCGGCACAACTTGTCCAGCCATGGCGATGGCCATGGCCATGGCCTGGCTCCATCACGCGTCTCTGAGCGCCTCCACAATGGAGAGCCGCGCCGCGCGCAGGGCCGGGAGCAGGCCGCCGGCCACGCCCATCAGGGCCGAAAATCCCACACAGAGCATCGCAATGCCCGGCGTGAGGCGGAAGGTGAAGGCCAGCTCGGAAAAGGTCTGGAAATTGGTGGTGGAAAAGGTGAACTGCGTCAGCAGGGAGGCCGCAAGCACGCCCATGGCCCCGCCCAGCAGGCCCAGCAGCAGGGCCTCCAGCAAAAAGGCGACGAGGATCTCGCCGCGGCCAAAGCCCAGGGCGCGCAGGGCGCCGATTTCGGCCACGCGGGTGGCCACGGCGGAATACATGGTGATCATGGCCCCGATCATGGCTCCCAGGGAAAAGATGGCCGTGAGCGAGATGCCCAGCACCCGCAAAAAGGTGGCCATCATCTCGGATTGTTTCTCATAAAAAGCCGTCTCGCGGAACACGTCCACCTGCAGGCGGGGATCCGCGGCAAGGCGGGTTTGCAACGCCTCCAGGGCGGCAGACTCCTTCAGCCGGAGCAGGACCGTGGAAAAGGCCTGCCGGCGGAAGGACTGCATCAGGACTTCCACATCCCCCCAGGCCTCGGAGGCGAAGCCGGAGCCGGCGGCATCGAACACACCCACAATGGGCCAGCGGGCCTGGGCAAAGGCCAGGGACTGCCCCAACTCCACACCGGCAAAGCTGCGGGCCACGGCCGCGCCAACAAGCACTTCCGTGGAGCCCGGCCGGGGCAGCCGGCCGCGCAACAGGCGAAACTCCGGCCGCAGGGCATAGGAGGCCGCCTCCACCCCGCGCACAGGCACGTTGGAGACAACCCCTGCGCCCTTCTTGGGCAGGCCGATGAGCACCAGCAGCTCCCGGGCGGCCAGGGGCAGGCCGTCCGGGGCGGAGGCCACCTCCGGCGCGGTGAGGACGATGCCCGCGGCCCAGCGTTCGATGCCGCTTTGCACTTCCGTCTCCGAGCCCTTGCGCAGGAGGATGGCGTTTTCCGGCGAGCCCGTGGCCACCAGGGTCTGCTGCAGGCCCTCGGCCAGCATGAGCGTGGCCGCAAAGACGAACACCACCAGCCCCATCCCTCCGGCGGTCAGGGCCGTGGTCAGCCGGCGGCGTTTGAGGTTGCGCCAGGAATAGGAAAGCGGCACGGCCATCAGCCCAGCCTCCGCAGCCCTTCGGCAATGCGCAGCCGGGCGGCGGAAACGGCCGGGAACACCCCGGCCAGCAGGCCCACCAGCGCGCCCAGTACCGCTCCCAGCTCAAAGGTCTGGGGTTTGACTTCCACATAGGGGAAATAGTTCGCCAGAAAATGCCCAAAGGCCCTGGCTCCGGCGGGGATGCCAGCCAGACCCAGCCCCGTGCCGGCCAGGGCCAGCACCAGGGACTCGCCGATAATCAGCAGGCCGATGGTCCGGCCGCCAAAGCCCACGGTTTTCATGGCCGCGTATTCCGCGGTCCGCTCCCTGGCGCTCATGGCCATGGTGTTCGCGGCCACGGCCAGGATGATCACGATCACCACATACGACACGATGCGGATGGCCACCAGGATGGCCTCGCTCATGGCCAGAAAGCCCTGGGTAAAGGCCTTTTCCGTTTCGGTCAGGGTCTCGGCGCGGGAGTTTTTGAACAGGCTGTCGATGCGGCGGGCCGTTTCGGCGGCCCGGGTCTCGTCGGCCACCTGGATCATGTAGAACCCTACCTCGCCGGCCTGGGGGGACCCCTGGCGCTTGAGGGTCTCGTCGAGATAGGCCCAGTGGAAGAGCAGTTGCGTCTCATCCACGGTGTTGCGCGCGCCCTGGTACACGGCGCGGATGGTCAGGGGCCAGTCGCCGGGGTAGATGGTGCCGCGCAGGGTGACGGTATCGCCAAGTTGCCAGCCGAAACGGTCCATGAGTTTCTGTCCCACCAGGGCGGCCTTGCGGTCCTTGATGAAGGCCAGGCGCTGTTCTTCAGGCACCAGGAATTCGGGGTAGATGGTCAGGTAACTGGCCGGCTCCACGCAGAAGTTGGCGAAAAAGTTCTTCTCGTCAATGTAAATGCCGCCAAACCAGTTGCCGTAGGACACGGCGCGGACGTTTTCCACGGCGCGGATCTTCTCGCGCTGGGAAAGCGGCAGGGGGAAGACCAGGCTGATGGCGTTGCGGGTGACCAGCCGATTGGCCGCCGCGGCCTCCACGCCGGCGTTCCAGGTGTCGATGACCGTGCGCAGGAGCCCGAAGGCCAGGATGGCCACCGCCACGCCGGCCACGGTGAGCAGCGAGCGCAGCCGGTGACGAAAGGCATTGCGGAACAGGAGCTTGAGGAGCAGCATGGCCGCCACCTCAGGCCGGGGCGGCGGGCGGATGCCCGTTTTCGTCCGTCCCGGATTGCCCAGTTTTGTCTGTCCCGGACTGTCTAGTTACGTCCGTCCCGGACTGGCCATTGGCTTCCGTCCACAATTCGCCCTTGTCCAGGTGAATGAGCCGGCGGGCGCGCTCGGCGGCCCTGGGATCGTGGGTGACCATGACGATGGTCTTGCCCAGCTCCCGATTGAGCCGTTCCATGAGGGTCAGCACTTCTTCGGCCGAAGCGCGGTCCAGGTCGCCCGTAGGCTCGTCGGCCACCAGCAGTTCGGGGTCCGCGGCCACGGCCCGGGCAATGGCCACCCGCTGCTGCTGCCCGCCGGAAAGCTGGCCGGGGTAGTGGTCCAGCCGGTCGGCCAGGCCCACGGCAGCCAGGGCGGCCCGGGCGTGCTCGTGGCGCTCGCGGCGGGGGAGATCCGTCAGCAGCAGGGGCAGTTCCACGTTCTCCTGGGCTGTGAGCACGGGAATGAGATTGTAAAACTGAAAGATGAAGCCCACATGCCGGGAACGCCAGTCGGCCAGCTCGGTTTCGGAAAACGCGGTGAGGTCCTCGCCACGAAAGAGAATCTCCCCGGCGTCGGCCTGATCGATGCCGGCGATGCAGTTCAGCAGGGTGGACTTGCCCGAGCCCGAGGGGCCCATCAGGGCCACGAAGTCACCGGGAAGGATATCCAGGGTGATGTCTGTCAGGACTGGAATATCCTGCTCGCCGCGGCGGTAGCTTTTGGCCAGGTTGCGGATACGCAGCAGGGGGATGGTTTCGGAGGCGGTGTTGTGGGGCATGGCTCACTCTTCCTGCACGCGCACGGCCATGCCTCCGGCAAGTTCCGGAACCGGAGCGAGGACGACCCGTTCGCCGGCAGTCAGATTGCCCGTCACCTCCACCAGCCCGCCCATGCGCTCGCCGAGCTGCACGGACACCTGCTCCAGGGTGCCGTTCTGGTAACGCAGGACCACAGTCTGATCCTGGGCCCTGCCATCGCGCAGGGCCTGGGCCGGGACGGTCAGGCGGGGCGTCTCCTCGCCTGGAGCCAGGGCGCGGGAAAGGAAGGCCACCCGCACGCTCATGTCCGGCAGCACCCGCGGGTCCAGTTCGCGGAAGCGGACTTTGACCAGAATGGTGGCCTTGGTCCGGTCCGCCGTGGGCACGATCATGTGCACCGTGCCGGGGAAGCGTTCGCCGGGCAGGGCGTCCAGTTCGATTTCGCAGGGCATGCCCTGGGCCACCTTGCCGATTTGCGATTCGCTGACATCCACCTCGGCCTGCAGGGAGCCCAGGTCCGCGATGGTCACCACCGAGGCCCTGGCGTTGGCCGCCGCGCCCAGGGGGGTGAGAATGTCGCCCACGTCGGCGTTTTTGGTCAGCACCACGGCGTCAAAGGGCGCGCGCAGGGTGGCGTAGCCCAGGTCCACCTCGGCCTGGCTGGCCCTGGCCCTGGCGGCCAGGATGTTTTTGTGGGCCAGAAAGATGGCCGCGCGGGCCACGCCCAGGCGGGTGTCCGCGGCGTCGTATTCCGATTGCGCCACCGAGCCTTTGCGCACCAGTTCGCGCAGGCGGCGCTCGTTGCGTTCCGCGTCCACAAGATCCGTCTGCAGTTCGGCCAGTCGTGCCTCGGCCGCCACCACCTCGGCCCGGGCGGCGTCCAGGGCGGCGGCGAGGTCTTCGGCCTCCAGGCGGGCCAGGACATCCCCGGCTTTCACGTGCTGGCCTTCCTCCACCCCCAGCCAGACCAGCTGTGAGGTGATCTTGGCTGCCACCGAGGATTTGCGGTCGGCCACGATGTACCCGCTGGCCGTGAGAGTGGAAAGCTGCTGGGAAGGATAGGTCTGGGCCACCGAGCCCAGCCGGACCATGGGCGGCCGCGGCCAGAACCACCAGCCCGCCGCACCGGCCAGAAGCAACAACACTACGAGCAGCCCCCAGGGGATCCGGCGGCGGCGACGGACACCAGGGCCGCCGCGGTCGATGCGCAGGGCGGACAGGGATTGCGCGGAGGGGGGAGCATCAGGAGTCATGGCTGGGGATCTAGCACCGATTCTTCGGCTTGCAAAGAAAAAGCGCTGATTGAAACAGGGGGTTGCGAAGGGTATGGCCGTGGGATGACCGAAACGGGAACGCCAAGTGGCAGACAGCGTCAGGAAATCCCGACCATCGCATTGACCCGCCCCCTCGTCTGCCTTACTCTTTCTGATTACGGGGCGCCAATTCTCCTGGCTCCCTCCGACCACCTCAAAGGAGTCCACCACAATGAAGACGTTCAGCCTTCTCTGCCTGTTGCTCCTGGTTGCCGCCGCCCCTGCCTACGCAGGCATGCCGGCCGGGCACGGGCACGGCATGATGAGTTTCGACAAGCTGGATGCCGACAAGGACGGCAAGCTCTCGCGCGATGAATTCAACACCATGATGCAGGGCAGCGCGCATCCGGACAACAAGGACGCCGCCTTCAAGATGATCGACAAGGACGGTGACGGCTCCATCAGCGGCCCGGAATGGGAAGCCTTTGCCGAGTCCCACGCCAAGGCCATGGGCAAGCACAATCAGGGCACACCGTATCAGGATCAGGAAAGCTGCAACAAGACGCAATAGTTGCAGGTTAGGACGTTTTTCCTCCAGGGTCGCAAGGATGGGGGAGTGCGGGGCGCTTTTCAGCAGGAAAAGCGCCCCGCTTCGTTATTGGGCAAAGTACTGCGCCCAGTCCCCCACCTTGCCGCCGGCGCGCAGACTGTGGCGCAGGGCGGCCAGGCCGTCTTCCTGGGCGGCCAGACGGTCCAGCAGGGCGGCTTCCTCGGGGCTGCGGCTCAGCACGGCAGCGATGGCGCCATTGGCGATGACCACGCGCCGGTCCGCCGAAAGGGCCAGCACCGGATCATGGGTGGCCACCACCACGATTTTCTCGCTGTGCAGCAGCAGGCGCATGGCCGCGCGCTTGTCCACGCCGGCGTTTTCGATCTCGTCCAGCAGGAGCACCGGAGACCAGCTGAGCAGGGCCGTGTCGGCAATCATCAAGGCCCGCGACTGACCGCCGGAAAGCTGGGTGAGCTGGGTGGTTGGATGAAAGGGCTCGCCGGCCAGGGCGTTGGCGGCGTCGATGACCTGCCGGGCGGCGGCTGCGGCCGCCTCGGGGTCACTGATGCCCCGGCTCTCGGCATGGGCGGTGACGAAGGCCAGCGCCCCCATGTCCAGGACAAAGTTCATGTTCTGGGTCAGCTGGGCCACCAGCCGGCCCTGGAGGGCAAACCGTTCCTCGGCTGTGGGCAGGCGGCCGTCCAGCAGCAGCCGGCGGCCGGAGGGGGTGTCGTCATCGGCCAGGGATTCGATATCCCCCAGGAGCCGGCTTTTGCCAGATCCCGTGGGGCCCAGCAGGGCCACCACCTCGCCGGCGCGCAGGGTCAGGCTGTGTTGTTCAGGCGCGCCGTTCTTGTCCCGGCCGGCCTGCACGGTGATGGAGCCGAGCCGCGTGGCGCCGCTGGTCTCTGTTTCGCCGGGGTTATTGAGCATCGTCCTCCTCCTGCAGCAAGGCGGCAGCGGTCTCCCGTACGGCGCAGAAGTCCGCCTTGCGCACGTTGCCCTTCTGGTATTTGGCGCCGATGCGTGTTTCGCTCAGGCAGTAGGAACAGACGGCCGCGGGCATGGAGAAGCGCAGTTTCATTTCCGTCACCGAAGCCACGGCCGGGGCCATGGCCAGGATCTGGGCCAGCTCCCGGCAGCCTTGACCGGTAAGGCCGTTGATGTGCCGGATGATGGCCCGGCTGTTCATCTGGCGGATGCGATGGCGGTAGACCTCGCGCTCGGCCTGGGAGACGAGGTCGCCCTTGGTCACCAGCACAAGATCGGCCAGCCGGAGCATGGGGCCGACCTTTTCCGGTGCGTCAATACCCATCAGATTGTCGATGATGCACAGGCCCATGGCCCCGCGCAGGTGGGGGGAACAGCGGTTGCAAAGCCCGGCTGTCTCGATGATGCAGCACTCCGCACCGGTGCGTTGCGCCCAGGCGAAGGCTTCTTCGAGGTTGGAGGCGAAGAAGTGGTCCGGGCACAGACCGCCGGAGAGCGCCACGGTCACGGGCACGCCGGCGGCCTGGTAGAGGGCGTCATCCCGGGTCTGCAAACAGTCGAACTTTATCACCGCCGTGGATACGCCAGCCTCGCGCAGCAGACCGCAAGCCTTGGCGATCACGGCCGTCTTGCCGCAGGCCGGCGGGCCGGCCACGGTGATGAGCCGCAGGGGCCGCCGGGAGTTGTCGTTCATTGATGCCCCCGCCCTTCCCTGAGCAGCTTGCGGAACACGGGGTGCAGCTCCTCGCGCAGGCGGTTGACGTCGAACTCTTCCACATAGTCCCAGCCCACCCATTTGAGGGATGCGCCCTCGGGCAGCGGGGAATCGTGCTCGGCCATGGGGACAAACCAGCGGGCGCTGTCGATTTCGGCAAAATCCTTGAGAAAGAACTGCAGCAGCGGGGCCAGACGCTCCTGCTCCGCGGCCTTGGCCAGGAAGTACAGGGGCGAGGCGCAGGCGCCGTCTTCGGGCCAGACCATGCGCACGTGGTCCAGGGGCCGGACGCTGGCGGCAAAGAAGGCCGGGATGAGAAACACCGCGCCGGCGCGGGGATCGTTGGTGCCGGCCACCTTGGCCATTTCCGAGGAGTGCAGCAGGCATTTGGCGTTGTCGGCCAGGGCCTGGAGGCCGGCCATGCCGAATTCCTTGTGGATGTTCATGACCACGGCGTCGGCCATGTCGTCCCCATCGCCGCACATGACCAGCAGGCCTTTGTATTTGGGATCAAGCACGTCGGCCCAGGTGCGTGGGGCGGGCACGTGGCCCAGCTTTTTGTCATCCACCAGGAAGATGTAGGGGGTGACGCCGTAGATGCTGTAGCGTCCCTTGGGATCGACAAGCCCGGCGCGGGCGTGCAGGGGATTCAGGCGCTCGGGCAGCACGGCCTTGAAGAGCCCGCCCTGCAGGTGGCGCTGGGTAAAGGTGCGCTTCCAGAAATCGCCAAAGCCGATGGAGGCGATGATGCCGGGCAGGCGCGCGGGATCCTGCTCCATGAACAGGGGGTCATACGGGTCCACGCTGGTGCAGCCCATGGGGATGCGCACCGTGAGGGGCCGGCCGGCGTCAGCCTCGGCTGCGGCGATGGCCTCCACGCGGTCCCGGGCCACGAGCTTGACCGGGCAGGGGCAGTAGAGCAGCAGGTCCGCGCCTTCGGCCTGGCGGGGCGCGTCGTCTTCCATCTCGGTGATGGAGCGGATGAGTTGATTCAGGTCTTGCATGAAACCCTCGAAAAGCAGGGTGGCGGGGGAGGGTGGCCTCCCCCTGCCGTGTCAGTTATTGTAGCCGGGAGGCAGCTCCTGCCAGCCGGTCTGGTTTCTGCCGATGGCGTAGCCCAGGTCAAAGGTCTTGCGCATGGCCACGGGGTCGAAGGGCTCGGAGGCCTGGGCCTCGAACTCCTCGGGAATGGCCATGTAGCGCATGTCCATGTCGTCGCGCTTGGCCAGGAGATAGGCATAAGCCAGCGCGCCCTTGGCCTGGGACTTGATGAGGGTGGAAATGGAACGCGAGGCGATGGGCGCCAGCCGCGGCTTGACCGGCTCGCCCACGGGGCCGATTTTGTTGTTGATCAGGATATGCACGTGCTTGTGCATGGCCTGGTAGTTGTCCATCTGCCCCATTTCCTCGGCCATGCGCCTGGGATTGAGGTAGCCGTCGTAGACGATGAACTGGGAGATGACGCCACCGTCCACATGCATTTCATCATAGAATTCCCCCTGGGATTCCACCGGGATGTACTGCGGCGGAAAGACCACGGGAATGGCCGAGGAGGCCAGCAGGACCTTGTGGAACAACTCCAGGGCCTTGGGATGACGGGAAGAGGCGATGGCGCCCATGTCCCAGACCACGTTGCGTTGGGCATCAAGGTTGGTGGTGGCGATGAACAGCCGGCGGCCTCTGGCGTGTTCCACAGCGATTTTTGCCAGCATTTCCTCGTTCACCCAGGTGCGCAGGATATGCTGCAGGGGTGTGGTGTCGGTGACGGAATCGCCAAAGACAATGCGGTACAGCCCTTTAAGAAAGAAAATATCTTTTGTTTTGAGTGTGGTGTACAGTTCTCGCAGGGGGGCGTCATAGTCCGGTCCCAGAAAGACAAAGGGCGCGGAAAGCGCGCCAGTGCTCACACCGGTCACCACGCGGAATTCCGGCCGGGTACCGGCGTCGGTCCAGCCGCAGAGCACGCCGGCGCCAAAAGCGCCATCAGGCCCACCGCCGGACAGGGCCAGGATGTCGATATCTCCCGGCAGCGGCGTGCCCTGCCTGGCATGCCATTCGCGGTTTTGCACGACGGATTTGGCGATGCTGTGCTGCAGGTCTGGGGAGAGCACATCGCCCCAGCCGCGCACGCCGGAAAACCCGGGGTCGTGCCTGGTGGCCATGACCCGGGTCTGGTTCAGACTCAGCTGATCAAGGGCCTGCTCTGGAATGGGGGCGCGCACTTTCAGGCTGCCGCAGGCAACGCAGCCCAGGCACAGGAGCGCTGCCAGACTCAGCCGCAAGGCGGCAGGAGACGCCGGGCGACGGCCCGGCGATACAGACGATACAGGGGGGCCGGGGGGTGCGCTCATGCGGGCAGCAACTCCAGGGAGAGGGTTTCATCGGCCTGCTGGGTCATGCGGTACAGGCCGCGCAAGGTCAGGTCCAGCTCCCGCAGCGCCGCTTCCTGTACCAGTCGGGTCTGCAGGGCGGCGGCCTCCTCGGGTGGCGTTTCCTCATTGAAGAAAAGGCTCACTGCGCCGGGATGGCCGGCATGGGTCATCAGCAAAAAAAGGTTGTGCTTGGTGAAGAGCAGATCCTCGTGCTCGTGGGTCACGTCCAGCTGCACCGCGGCGGCCAGGGCTTTTGCCAGGGCGATGGTGTCGGCGATGGTCTTGGGGCGGGCATCCATGGCTATTCCACCTTGTTGTCGGCTTCTTCCTTGGCCAGTTCATCCGCGGGGAGATTCCACCAGGCCTTGCCGTCGCCGGTTTTGCGGACCTTGAGCATCTTGTCGCCGACCACGAGCTTGTTCAGGAGAAAGATCTCCTTGTCGCCCAGGTCATTGTAGACGCCATAGATCTTGGCCTTGACGCCAGGAGCCACGATGCCCCAGCTGGCGCGGGTGGTGACGAAATCCTTGGGACCAATGTGGACCACAACCTTCTCGCCAGTGTCTTCGCGGGTGACCAGCAGGCCCACGCCCTCATCCATGCCGGGCATGGGGACGACATCGGTAACCTTATCGATAACCGTCATGAATTTTTCACGATCTGCAGCAATGTAGAGCTTGTTGTAGGGGCTGCCGTCCTCCCATCCCTTGAGGCGCATGTCGGCCGCGCAGGCCAGGGCAGCGGTCAGGGCCAGGGTGAGCAGGCAGGAGGCGGACATGAACAGCGCAAAGCGGGGTGCGGGCATGGGCAGTTCCTCCAAAAAAAGATTGGCATGCCGGGCAAGACGCGGCCGCCACGCATGGGCCGCCGGCTGCAACCCGGATCATCCCCTGATACCACAGAAACCGCAAGAGGCAACCAGCCAGAAGTATTTCCGCCCTGCGCCCGGGAGGGCATCGGAAGAGGCCGGCAACAGCGGAGGCGCCCGCCGGGCCTTGCCTGAGGAACCAATTGTGGTTACAGAGCGGGGATGGAGACCTTTACCCGCGAGTCAGCCATGATGATCGATGTGTCACGCATCAGTTATTGGGAATGGGCCCTGGCGGGCATTGCCCTGGTCTTTCTGATTGTCAGTATTTGGCGTCTTTGCGTGCGGAAAAAACGGCACGACGAACAGATATTGCATCATTTTAATATGAAAGAGTATAAGCGGCGGCAGCTCCAGCAGGACCCGGATTCCACCGGCAGCCGTTGACCGGCCCGGCCTTCCCGATTTCCCCCCTCTTTTTTCGCATGAGTCTGGCCCCCGGTCTGGGTTCTGGGCAAGCCCGCGGACTGGCCCAGGCACTGGTTCGGGCGCTCCTGACGCAGGAGATGCTTGACCAAATCAGGTATTGGGCGTAAAGATTAAAAAAAGTCTAGAAAAGGTCTTCTCCTTTTTTAGGCTTCCGTTGCGCGGTCACTTTTTCTGCGCTCACGATCCCCTTGCGCCCGCCTGTGCGGAGGCCTGCCATGCAAGACATTCAGCATCTTCTCGAACGTCATCGCAAAGACATGGAACAGCTGGAGCGGCTGCGCCGCGTTTCTGCCACCAGCCGGGCCCAGAAGCTCCAGGAGCTGGACAGGCTGTTGCAAGAGGCCATGGCCCTGCAAGAAGCCAAGGCGCAGCAGGAATCCCGCTTCGCCGCCTGATTGGTGCCCTCCCCGCAGCTTCTGCCGCCGCACTTCCTGTTCGCGCAGGCTGTTCCATGACAGCCTGACGTGATGTACTATGCTCTGCCCGGCACAAAAGGGTGGCCCGTGTCTGGCCTTTTCGTGTCGGTCCTGGCCCGGGCAGTGGAGCAGGGCAACCACGCTGTTTTTTTGGTTGCCTTGGGGCCAGCCGCTGGCTACATTGGCCCTAGACGGATGCCTGTGTGGCGTGGGCGACAGGGGGTGTCGTGCACTCCGCACCGGGTCGGATTCGCCCCTTCCGCAGGGCATTGTTTCCGAGGTGGTCGCCTGCAGCCCGGCAGGCGAAAGAAATGGGCAGGCAGCTTCCTTCCAGTAGAGATGTACCGCGCTCGCGTTGAGGCGCAGCAACGGATGTGACACACATGGCCGACAGGTCCCTGTACTGCAAAAACACGATCCTCGGATTTCTGCGCAAGAAAGAGCCGTTGTTCGGCGGCTGGAAAGTGGTGTCTTTTCTGGGCGCCGGGGCGTTCGGCTGCGTCTTCAAGCTGGAACGCGAGGATCTGGGGGCAAAATTCGTCTCTGCCCTCAAGGTCATTTCGCTGACCAAGAAAATCGGCGCCGAGGACGATTCGCTGGAATCCCTCCAGGACGCCATCAGCCTGGAAGCCAAGGAACTCCTGCATCTCTACAGCCTGGGTGGCCATCAGAATGTGGTGGGCTGGCACAACCACCAGATATTCAACATCCGCGATTCTGAATCCGTCACCGCCCTCATGGCCGTGATGATGGATTACCTGCCCAACAATCTGGCCAGGGAAATCCGCAAGGGGCCGATCCCCTGGCAACGGACCATGCAGATTCTGGCGGACTGCCTGCGCGGGCTGGCGCACATCCATTCCAAACAGGTCATTCACCGCGACATCAAGCCGGAGAACATCTTCATCAACGATGAAGGCATGGCCCGTATTGGCGATTTCGGCGTGGCGCGGCAGGTGTCGGACACCAGCCAGGCCGAAACCCGCGTGGGCACCCCCCTGTACATCGCCCCGGAAGTCATCAAGGATCCTTACGGGCATGGCTACGACTTTCAGGTAGATATCTACTCCCTCGGGCTGGTGGGCTATGAGATGCTCACCGGCCATCTGCCCTTTTTGGAGGAATCCAAGGGCAACAAGAACATGATGGTCAAGAAGCGCCTGTCCGGCGCCATGATCACCATGCCGGACTCCCTGCCGCGCGGCGTGCGGGACGTGATCCTCGGCGCGGTGCAGTATGACCCGAACCAGCGGTATTCCTCGTCCCTGGATTTCCTGGCCGCCGTGGAACGGGTGCTGGCCTCCGAAGGCCTGGATACCTTGCAGCCGTTGCCCATTGTGCGGGTGGTGCCGGCCGATCCTGGCGCCGAAGGCGAAAGCTGGAAGCAGGTGCCCGCGGGGCAGACCTCCGGCACGCACGCGCCATCCCATTCTGCTGCCAACGGCGCGGCGCATGTGAAAATTCCGCCGCCAGCAAACCCCGGAGCGCTGGGGCCGGGCACCAACTTTGCCAGCGCCGCGCGTGCGGCCATGGCGTCTTCGGCCAATCTGCAGGGTGCACCCAAGGACCCCTTGGCCCCGCCGCCGGCCCTGGCTTCGGTCATTCAGGCTGCGGACTCCCTTCCGCCGCCGCGTACTGCCCAGGCCTCCAGCCAGAAGGACGCGGAAGACGACGATTTTCCTCCCCTGCCCGGCAGGAGTGCCAGGCACAATGGAGGCCTGGCCTCCTCCTCTCTCAATGGCACCGCCGGCAGGACAGGCAACCGCTCGAAACCGGCAGGGGACTACGGCCAGGGGGAGACTCGGTCCATTTATGGCGTGGAAAACCCCTACGAAACAACAAGACGCCGTGCCGGGTTCAACAGCTGGGAAGTGGCGGCCTTCATGGCGGCGCTAGGCGGCGTGCTCTCCGTGCGTTTCCGGGAGGACGACGCCATCGCCTCCCTGGTGTTCCTGGGATTCTATGTGCTGGGCGGGCTGTACTTCCTGCTGGCCGTGCGGCGCAACAGGCTGCTTGTGCTGGCCTGCTTCGGGTTGTCTTTGGTGCTGCTGGGCAATTATCTGTCCATCGGCAGCCTGGAATCCATGCTCTCCGCCGTGGACCACGCCGTGCTCGGCATGTACGCCGTGGTCTTTCTGATTGCCCCGAAGGTGAACGAGTATCTCGGACGAAGCTGATCGCGGGCAGCCGCCTGATGCGGCCTATCCGGACTGAGCCACCATGGCAAAAGCGCGCTGCAAAGGCGCACTGCGAATGCGCACGGACGATTCCGCACGGACGATTCCGCTGTGACAGATGCGCCGTGCTCAGACGGCGTTGGGGCGGGAGCGACACGGCCACGGGAACGGGAGGCTGGCCTGCTCTTGCAGCAGGATTACGCCACGCACGGCGCTTCCCGCCAGCGTCAGATCCCGCGCGGCATCAGCCAGGGCATCCTTGGTGGTCCGGCCTTGCGATGCCACCAGAATCACGTCCTCCATAAGCGACGCCATCCGCAGCCCGTCGGCCGTGTCCTTCAATGCAGGCAGCAGGCCCAGAGGGCGGTCGAATCGCCCGGCCAGCTCGGCCAGCACCCCCGCCAGGGCATGCTTCGGAAGCGCATGGCTCTGCGCTGGATGCAGGTCGATGGGAAGCAGCGCGGCTCGCTCCAAGGGCGTCGGGAGCAGGCAGTCCGCCAGGGCAGCCTTGCCGGCCAGAAAGTCGGCCAGGGCGGGAGCGCGGGCCGGACCGGACCGGGCTGTGCTGGTGGTGAAGCACGCCTCCAGCCGGGACCGGGGCGCACAGAAATCCAGGAACAGCACGGCGTGCTGTTCCCGGGCAAACAGGCTCCCCAGCAACACCGTGGCCAGGGCGGCGGCGGCCTCATCGTGCATGGGCAGAAGCGCACAGCGTTTGGACCCGCTGGAGGGTGCCTGCAGCAAGGCGGAAGCCCCGGCAGCTGCCACGCCGGAAGCCCCGGCAGATGCTGATACGGGGGCGGCATCGGCACGGCGTGCCATCCTGCCGGATCTGTCCGGACGCGCCTCCTCCGGACATGCCTCCAGGGTGGCGGCCAGCCGGACCAGGGGCTGCCGCCAGGGATGCTCCGCAGCAAATGGCGAGGGCGCGTGGCGGGCCGGGAGCGCTGGCAACACTGCCAGACAGGGAGCCTTGGCTGCCGCCTCGGCATCGTCGGGCCGCAGCACAGTGGGGTCGAGATATTCCCGCAGGAAGGTTCCGGTCAGGGAGAAAAATCCGGCCAGAAACACGGCCAGCGCCGTGAAGAGCATCAAATTCGGCTGCTTGTAATCCGTGATATCTGGCGGAATGGAGGCGGCTTCCACCAGCCGCAGGTTGGAGATGGTCATGGTCCTGGCTGTTTCCACCTGATAGCGGATGTCCGTCAGGGTCTGGAAATATTCCTGCGCCCTGTTGGCCGCCAGCATGAGCAGGGCATACTTCGACTGCAATGCCGGCAGCTTGAGCAGCTTGGTCTGTAGTTTGGCCAGAACCTGATCATAGGCCTGCTGCTGCATCTCATAGCCGGCCACATCTGCGGCGCGCTGCGCAGCGACCTGGGAAAGCTCAAGGTACAACGGATCCTGGGACAGGGTCTCCCCATTGTAGACCTTGCCGGCTTCTTCCTTGATGATGTCCCGCGCCTGAGCGATCCGGGCCTGGATGTCCACGACGACAGGGTGTTTGTCCGTGAACAGCGTCTTGGTATTGGCCAGTTCCAGGTAGAGATCGCGCAGGGTCAGCTTCACGGAGTCAATGACCGGATTCCTCGCCAGCTGCTCCTGGGATTTCGAATATTTGGGTGTATTGGCCAGGAGGCGCTGCGACTCGGCCAGCATGGCCCTGCTGCGTTCGGTCTCCACGGAGGCCTCGTCGCGTTCTGCGGCCACGTTGGAAATCTGGGCAATCAGCCGCACCACTTCCTCTTCCAGGCTCAGACTGGTGTTCTTTTCCCGAAATTCCTGCAATTCCTTCAGGGTGCGTTCATATTCGGCCTTGGCCAGGGGCAGGCGGGCCTCAATGGAGTCGCCAAAACGATAAAACTCCTCGCGCTGGAGCTCTGCATCCCGGGCAATAAAGGCATCGGCCCAGGCATTGGCCAGACGCACGGAGTCGGCCATATCCGTGGTCTGCACGGTGATGGTGTACAAATCCGCATCCTGGTCTTCGTCAATATCCACGTATGGCCGCGGAATGAAGAATTGCAGGAAGCTTT
Organism: Megalodesulfovibrio paquesii; assembly: GCF_054653055.1. Classification (NCBI taxonomy): domain Bacteria; kingdom Pseudomonadati; phylum Thermodesulfobacteriota; class Desulfovibrionia; order Desulfovibrionales; family Desulfovibrionaceae; genus Megalodesulfovibrio; species Megalodesulfovibrio paquesii. The sequence goes on from NZ_BAAIGQ010000005.1 coordinate 375,883, forward strand.
TATTTGTCATTTCATCCCATTGGACAGGCTTGGTGGCGTTGAGCAGGCCTTCAAGCCCCAGCTTGGGAAAGAGCCACGTTGCGCCGGGAATCATGCGCGGCAGAATGGACCGGAATCGCAGACGCTGGGGCTGCAGCTGCTCTGCCACAGCCTGCATTACCGGCGCGGAGAGGGCCACCTGCTTGTAATTGGCCACCTCGGCGTCGGAGACGGTTTCCGTCAGCATGCTGGAACGCAAGCCCAGCGTGGTGAGCAGGGTGGTGGCCGAGGGGGATTTGTACAGCATCACCTTGGAAGTGGCCACGTACCGCGGCACCACCAGGACCGAGATGAGCATAAAGCCAAGGAACACCCCTGCCGCGAGGCCAAGGAACAGCCGGCGCCGCCGCCACAGTATTTCCAGAAGTTGCCTGAGTTCCACGATATTACTGCGTAGGCGTCACGGTGCCGCCAGAGTTGCTGAGGTTTTCGCCGGCGACATTGCTGATGTTGGAGCTGCTGCTGGAATAGTCCGGTGGCTCGCCGTAGTAGATGTCCAGGATGGCGTCCCGGACCTGGGGCATGAAGATGATGGCGCGTTCTGCCGAGGCGATGGCCTCCAAGATGTTGCGCAGGCGCATCATGAACCGTTCCACCTCGGTAAAGGTGGTCGGCGGGACAAAGACAATATCGCCTGCGGTCAGGTATCCGGAAAAGTTGAACACCTTTCCCTTCTTGACCGAACTGAGTTTCATGTTCGCCAGCATGAGCTGCAACTCGCCCTGGCCCTGTGCTCCGCGGATGACCAGAATATTATCCTCGCTGGCATCGGTGGTGAAGCCGCCGCAGCGGGAGACGGCCTCCCACAGCGTGACGTCATGATCCAGGGCCACGGGGCCCTCGGTGGCCACTTCGCCATAGACAAAGGCCGTACGATAGGACGATTCCATCAGATCCAGGCTGACTTGCGGATCCACCAGATATTCAGCCAGACGGGTGCGCAGCTCCTGGCGCAGTTCCTCAACAGTCTTGCCGGCGGCGGCGACCTTGCCGATGAGTGGAAAATCGAGTTGCCCTGTTTCATCAACCCGATATTCAAGGGAAAGATCTTCATGCCGCCAGATGCGCACAGAGAGCTTGTCCCCATAGGCCAGAGGGCCGGAAACGCGCATGGCCCGGGTGCCGTTGCCATCCTTGGGCACGGGCGAAAGCGAGACTGGATCCTTGGCGCCGTTGCACCCGGCGCACCACAAGACCCCCAGACACAGGGCCGCACAGACCAGCCACCGCCACGCGGACCAATATGGGAAGAATGAGGAAACAAATGGAGAGGGCTGGTTCATGGGCAATTGGTGTTGTATGGTTGCGCCGGCTCGGTTGCATGCCGAACCATGCTCTTGTAGAAGGTTTACTTTCCCATGGCAAGTCAACTCCTTACAGCAGGCCGACACCACCATGCGCATTCTTGTTCTCAACCCGCCGTATTTTCCCAAATTTTCCCGTCCGCAGCGCAGCCCTGCGGTCACCAAATCCGGCACGCTGTACTATCCCATCTGGCTGGCCTACGCCACCGGGGTGCTGGAGGAAGCCGGGTTCGAGGTGACTTTTCTGGACGCCCCGGCCGCCGGTCTCTCCCTGGAAGCGGTCCTGGAGCGTGCCCGCGCCGAGCAGCCGGCGCTCATGATCCTGGATACCTCCACCCCGTCCATCGCCAATGATCTTGAGGCGGCGCGGCAGCTTAAGGAGCTCGTCCCCACGGCAATGCTCTGCCTTGTGGGGGTGCATGTCTCGGCCCTGCCGGAAGAGACGCTGCACCAGGCGCCCTGGGTGGACGCCGTGGCCCGGCGGGAATACGAATACACGGTGCGGGAGCTTGCCCAGGCGGTGCAGGCCGCAGGCGGCCGGCCGGCGGCGGAGGTGCTGCAAGGCATCCAGGGTTTGACGGTCCGTCTGGAGCCCGAGGGCGCGGCCATCTTTGCCGCGCCGGACCGGCCCTATATCGAAGACCTCGACGCCCTGCCGCGCGTCAGCCGTGTGTATCGCAAGCACCTGCGGCTGGAGGATTATTTCAACCCCAACGCCCTGCACCCCATGGTCACCCTGACCACCAGCCGGGGCTGCCCCTTCCGCTGCAGCTTCTGCGTGTACCCGCAGACCCTGACCGGCCATGTGGTGCGCACCCGGAGCATCGCCAATGTGCTGGACGAGGTGGAGGAAATCCTGCGTGAATGCCCGCAGATCCGGTCCATCTTTTTTGAGGACGACACGCTCACGGCCAATCGCAGCCGCAGCCTGGAATTCGCCCAGGCCATCCAGGACCGCGGCCTCCGCTTCTCCTGGTCGGCCAATGCGCGCATGGATCTGGATCTGGAAACCATGCGGGCCCTCAAGGCCGCGGGCTGCCGCATGCTCTGCGTGGGCTTCGAGTCCGGCGTGCCCTCCACCCTGGCCTGCATGCGCAAGGGGCTGGGCGCCGACCGGGCCCGGCAGTTCATGGCCGACGCCCGCACCGCCGGCCTGCGCATCCATGGCTGTTTCATCATCGGCTTTCCCGGCGAGGACCGGGCCGCGGTGGAGCAGACCATCCAGCTGGCCCTGGATCTGAACACGGACACGGCGCAGTTCTATCCGGTCATGGTTTATCCCGGCACGCAAGCCTATGCCATGTATCAGGAAAAAGGGTGGATCACCACCGGGGACTTCACGGCCTGGCTTACGCCGCAGGGGCTACACAACTGTGTGACCCGCAACGAGCACTTCAGCCCCGAAGAGCTCGTGGCCCTCTGCGATCAGGCCCGTCGGCGCTTCTATTTCCGACCCGGCTTCCTATTCCGCAAGGCCATCGAGGCCCTGCGCGACCCGGACGAACGCCATCGGACCCTCAAGGCTGGCCGCGTCTTCCTCAAACACCTGCTGTTCGGCTCGGGAGCCGGTTCGGGCGGGGCGCCGGAACCGCTCCAGCCACGGGAGGACGCCGCGCCCTCGCTGGCCGCCTCGGTGATCATTCCGGCCTACAATGCCGCCGCCAGCCTGCCGCACACCCTGCGCAGCCTGGTCCGGCAGAAGTTTCCGCGGGAATCCTTTGAAATTATTGTGGTGGACGATGGCTCCACCGACGACACCGCCGCCCGCTGCAAGCCCTGGGTGGATGCCGGCACGGTGCGCTGGCTGCAGCATCTCGATGGCCGCAACCATGGCCCGGCCGCGGCTCGCAATCTTGGCGCGCAGCACGCTCGCGGCGAGGTGGTGGTGTTTACCGATGCAGACTGCCGACCCGAGCCGGAATTCCTGGCCAACATTTTGGAAAAATTCGGCAATCCCTCCGTGGACGCTGCCCAGGGCGCCTACCGGACCCTGCAGCGGCAGCTCACGGCCCGCTTCGCCCAGGCCGAGTTCGAGTCCCGCTATGCCCTGCATGAGGACGGCGGCCCCGTGGATCTGGTGGCCACCTACGCGGCCGCCTTCCGCCGCGCCGTGTTCCTGGAGGCCGGCGGCTTCGATGTCAGCTATCCCACAGCCAACAATGAGGATACGGAATTCTCCTACCGCCTCCTGGCCCTGGGAAAGCGGCTGGTCTTTGCGCCGGGCGCGCTGGTCCGGCACCTGCATCCGGCCTCGCTCTGGCAATACTGCCGCACGAAGTTCTGGCGGGCGTACTGGCGGATCAAGGTCTATCGCCGCCATCCGGAAAAAGCGGTGTCGGATCAATACACTTCAAAGACAGTGAAATACCAGACGCTTGCCGGAATGTTGGCCTGGGCGTTGCTGCTGGCCGGCTTGCTCTGGCCGGGCCTGCTGTGGGGCGCAGCGGCGGTGGCCGTGGGCATTGCCGCCTCGGCGGTGCCCTGGGCGCTCCAGGTGCTGCGCTTTGACGCGCTCCTGGCCCTGGCCCTGCCGGGATTCGTGGTCCTGCGGGCCATGGCTCTGGCCGCGGGTACCGGGTGGGGGTTGCTGATGGGATGGAGAAAGCACTGAGCCTGCCGGCTCGGCAGGCATCGGCATTCCGCTAGGAACAGGCACAGCCGATAAGGTGGGGGGGCCTGACGCAGCCACGCGGACGGCGGCGTCAGGCTTTCTCGTGGGCCATGGCCGTGGCGGGTGCGCTATGCGCGAAGTTCCGTGTGCACACAGCGGAGCAATTCATAGGATGAATCTGCATGGGAGAGGTGGAGGCGTTCAAGATCTGCCTGCGCCGTGTGGGCCACTTGGGACGTGGAGTACAGCGCTATGGGGATGTTCTCGTCAAGTGCCCTGATTTGTTCAGCCAGTTCCAGCCCGGCCCTGGGGTGGTAGACACCGTTTTCAATCCGCCCCATGTCGCTGATAACCATGGCGATGCCGCCCTTGGTGAAACGCTCCATCGCCGCGGCAGTGGTAAGCGCCGTTTCAACCTGCACACCAAAGACCTGCATGCCGCCAATGAGGACCGCATTGTTTTTCGGGTTGTCATCCACCCAGAGCAGACTGGTGATGGCCGCCTGGGTTTTTCCCAGCAGGTTGCGTAACGTGCTGACCTTGAACGCTTCGAGGGGGCCCTTTTTGCACGGCGTCTCTGCGTCCTCACCTTCTGGGGACTGTTCCGCCGCCTCGGCGTCCTGCGGTGCAGCCTGGCGCCCCTCCAGCTGCATGACCCTGGTTTCAAGTGCGGCAATACGCTGTGCCTGCTGAGAATCGTACTCCTTGAAAGATAATTTCTGACCGCCCACTTCCAGACTGAATTCCCGGCCGGCCAGGGAAAGGATGAGGTTTTTCAAGGCGTCTCGATGGTAGTAGATGAGGAACACGATGACCGCTGTCCAGAGCAACGGCGTCAGGCTGGAGATAAGTGCAGCAAATCCATCGCTGATTGCTTGAATCCCTTCGGCAAACTCTTTCACGGGATCCTCCTTCCATCAAGAAGAATAGTCGGTTATGGATAGTTGAAAACATATCACATTGCGCCAAAAAAAGCCATGCCCCGAAAAGGAGCATGGCAAAATATGTCGTCCGCCACGCGAATCAGTCAACGCGAAAGGACGGTGCTGAGAACCCGTTGCAGGCGGGCCGATCGCGTGGTTAGTGGTGGTGGTGATCCATTTCCTTGCCCAGGGCATCACCGAACTTCTTGATGTGCCACACGGCGAGCAGCGAGCAGCCAAGGCCGAAGAAGACAAAGAAAGTAGCCATGATGGACTCCTTTGCGAGGCGTTTGCGATTCCCTAGCGCATTTTTCCGGCAGGCGCAAGTTCCGATTCGCACAAGCGCAGCACGGGAGCCTGCTCAGGAGGCTCGCAGTCCGGCAAAGGCCAGACGGGCGCGGGCGGCAAAGGTCGTCAGTCTGGTCCAGTCCTTACGGCCGGCAGCGTCTTCCAGGCCGGTATGGGCGTCCACTCCGGCCAAGGGAATGCCGGCGTAGCGGAAGGCGGTCACGGCCGCGGTCACATTCTCCGGCGTGAGCCCACCCGCCAGGATCAACGGCCGGGGCGAGGCCGCGGCCAGCCGGGTGCTGATTGCCCAGTCGTGCACCAGCCCGGTGGCGCCCATGGCCCCGCTGGCCGGGTCGAAGGTGTCGGTCAGAAAGGCATCGGCCCAGGCGGCGTGGGCCTGCAGTTCGCCCCGCAGCGCGGTTTCGTCCCGCAGGCCGACGATCAGCGACTTCATCAGCACCACGTCGGGCAGTAGTTCCCGCAAGGCCAGTCCCGTCATGGGGGCCAGCGCACCGTGCAGCTGCAGATACTGTGCGCCGACTTCACGACACAGGGCCGCGGCCCGGGTGGCGTCGTCCTCATAGGTGATCACGGCAAAGGCCAGACGGGGATTGCGGGCCCTGGCGGCAGCCACCAGCGCGGCCGCCTCGGCTTCGGACAAATCCGGCGCATGGTGATTGAGCCGCAGCGGGAGGCCCACCACGTCCACCCCGGCGGCAAAACAGCGCAGGGCCTCGTCCAGGTCGAAGGCGCCGGCGGCCTGAATAAAGGCCGGCGGCAGCAACCTAGGCCGGGGCGTCATGCGACTGGGACTCCACGGGCTGGAACTCCGCCAGCAGATTGGCCGGGCAGGCCTCGCGCGGGCCGGCGTAGCGCACCCGGCCGCGCTCCAGGATCAGGAAATTGCCGAACACCGGCCGGCAATCGTCCAGGTGGTGGGTGACCATGAGGAAACAGGGCCCCTGCTGCCCCGGCTGCCCTGCTGCGGCGTGCTCCAGGGTGTCCAGAAAGAGGGTCCGGGCAGCGGGGTCCAGGCCGGCGCAGGGTTCGTCAAGGAGCAGCAGCGGCGGGTGGGGGGCCAGGGCCCGGGCCAGAAAGACCCGCCGGGCCTGCCCGGTGGAAAGGGTGGAGAGGGGCCGTTCGGCCAGTTCGGTCAGTCCCAGAAAAGCCAGCCACTGCGCCGCCTGCCCGCGCTGGGCGGGCGTGGGTATGTCCCAGAGGCCGATGGATCCGAAAAAGCCGCTGACCACCACATCCGCTGCGGTGTCATCGTAGGTGTAGGTGGCTTGCAGGCCTGGAGAAACGAGGGGCGCGGCACATCGGCGGTCCAGGGGTGTGTCCTGGCCAGCCATGCGGATGAAGCCGCCCACGGCCGGCGGCAGCTCGCCCTGGATCAGGCGCATCAGGGTGGATTTGCCCGCGCCGTTCCGGCCCAGCACCGCCCAGTGCCCCAGGGACGGTCCACCGGTTGCGACCGGCTGCGGCTGCCGGATGGTCCAGGAAATGTCATGCAGCACATGGGCCCGGTCCACATAGACGTCGGCATGGGAAATCTCCAGCAGGGGCGCCTGCGGGGGGATGCCCGGGTCCGTCGGCTTCATTGCCGGCGCCGTAATCGGCTGTGCTGCCGGTATGGCTGCCGGCAGCAAGGCGACGCACCGTGCGGCCTCCGGCGCCGCGGCCGGGGAGTGCAGGGAGAATTGGGGCAGAGGCGCCTGCTCGGCGATGCGGCCGTCGGCCAGACGCAGGCCATGGGTCAGGCCGCGGGGCAGCTCGTCAAAGCGGTGGGCGGCCAGCAGCAGGCTGAGGCCGTCCTGTTCGTCCATCAACCGCTCCAGCACGGCCACCATGCGTCTGCGGGAGGCAGGGTCCAGGCCCTCCAGGCCTTCGTCCAGCAGCAGCACGGCCGGCCGCTCCACCAGGGGCACCAGGGCCCGCACCAGGAGCAGCAGACGCAGCTCGCCCTGGGAATAGGACGAGAGCGGGCGGTCGGCCAGGGCTTCGGCCCCGCACAGAGCCAGGACGTGCTCCAGCCGGGCAGCTTCTTCGGGGCTCAGGGCACGGTTGCACAGGTAGGCATCGTCCAGGCCCGAGGCAGCCACCTCGCGACCGGCAATGCGCCAGCCCCGGCGCTGGTAGTGCTCCTGCAACGCCGGAGAGACCAGCCCCAGGCGGGCTCGCAGGCCGATGGGCGAAGGCTGCAGCTCGCCGTCAAAACCATAGAGCCGGGCTGAGCGGTCCAGGGGCCAGAGCTCGCCGCGCAGGAGTTGCAGCAGGGTGGACTTGCCGGCGCCGTTCTCGCCCACCAGCAGCCAGTGCTGGCCGGGGAGGAGATCCCAGGAAAGATCCTGGAGCACGTGCCGGCCGCCGCGCAGAACCGTGGCCAGACGAAGCGAGAGGAGGGGGGTGGGGTGTGCGGGCATGGCAGACATGGAAGGACATGGAAAGATGCGCAAGGCAGGAAAGAAAAAAGAAGCCGGGGGAACTGAGTTCCCCCGAGCCCCCTCCGGCTGGAGGCATTATTTCTGGGCGTGCTGGGCCTTTTTCTCAGCCAGCTGGCGGGCGCGTCGGGCTGCGGCGATCTCGGCGCGCTGGCGTTCCTCGTCGGTTTCCAGAATCAGCGGCGGCACGGGGATGGGGTGGCCGTCGCGATCCAGGGCCACGTAGGTCAGGATGGCCTCGGCGCAGCGCTGGGTACGACCGGTGATGAGATCCTCGCCCACAACGGAGACTGAGACGTCCATGGAGGTCCGGCCGCAGTACTCCAGCCGGGCGGTGAAGATGGCCAGATCGCCCACCCGCACGGGCCGCAGGAAGTCCATGCGGTCGATGGAAGCGGTGACCACATTGGTCCGGGCATGGCGCATGGCGGCCACGCCGCCGGTGGTGTCGATGTGCTTGAGGATGACGCCACCGTGGACGCTGCCGTAGGGGTTGGCGTCTTCGGGAAGCATCTGGTGGCTCATGACCACAAGGGAGTCGGCAACGCGTTTGCCATTGGGGGGCTGGCTCATGGGGTGGTGCACACTGGGGGGCGTTGCTTGGCGGCGTGGTAATCGTGGAGGTTGTAGACGTTGTCTATGCCCATGTACATGGCCAGGGTTTTGACGGGTGTCTGCACCAGATCCACATAGATCAAGCCGTCAAGGCAGTTGTTGAAGTCGGGGTCCACATTGAAGGAAAGGATTTTGCCGCCCAGTTTGAGGTACTGCTTGAGCAGCACGGGAATGCCCTTGGCTTCCGGTTCGATGTCCGAGACGACCTCGGCCACGTCATCCATGTTGGAGAGCACGGCGCGGAACTCGCGGATTTCGTGCAGCTTCATGCAGCGCAGGCGGGGAGGCTTGCGGGGCTTGACCAGCTTGGAAAACTCGGAAAGCGAGTTGTTCTCCCGCAGAAAACGTACGATCATCTCGCGGGACATGAGCGTGTAATCGTTGGAGATGGAAACCGGGCCAAAGAGGACCTTGTAATCCGGATGCAGGAGCACGTAATTGGCAATGCCCTTCCAGAGCAGGGGCAGGGCGACAATGCTGCGCTGGTACTCCGGCCGCACAAAGGAGCGGCCCATTTCCAGGGCCGGGCCCATGCGCTCGAAGAGTTGCGGCTTGAAGGAGAACAGGGTGGAGGTATACAGCCCCTCAATACCATGTTCTTCGATGATTTTGCTGGATTTCCCCACGCGATACGCGCCCACCACCTCATTGGCTTCCGCGTTCCAGATGAAGAGATGCGCGTAGTACTGGTCGTAGCGGTCCAGGTCGATGGACTTACCCGTCCCTTCGCCCACCAGGCGGAAGGTCACCTCGCGGAGTCGGCCGATCTCCTGCAGAATGGCCGGCACTTCCTGCGCCGAGGCCACATAGGCCTTGAACTTGCCGGTTTCGGCCAGCAGGTTTTCCGGCGGCAGGCGGGCCACCTCGGCGGCCAGCACGGCCGGATCCTGGCTTTGCTCAATGGGCGCGCTGCGCTTTGAACCGTTGTTGGGTGCCGGCAGCACTTTCTTTTTGAGTTTGGAGAGCAGCCGGAAGCGCGGCCGCCCGCCGGGCGAATCGGGCCGCTTGTCCAGCATGTAGGTCCGCAGGCGCAGGTAGGCCAGGAGCTGCTGCTCGGTCTCGTAGCGGGCAAGCTTTTTGGCCGGGATGAGGCTGCCCACCTGGACCTGAAAGGTCCGGCCCTCGCGCCGCACCAGTTCGCGCGGCAACAGCAGGGTGCGCAGCCGGGGGTGGATGAGCCCGGCGGCATTGAAGAGCAGCCCGTTGTGGCCGGGGAAGAAAATGGGCAGCACCGGCGCGCCGGTCTTCTGGATGATGCGGGCCACGGTGGGGTTCCAGGGCGGATCCATGATCCGGCGGCGGTGCACATCCAGGCTGGAGACCTCGCCGGCCGGGAAAATGGCCAGCATGTGCCCGTCGCGCAGGGTTCTGATGGACTGCTTGAGGGGCTGGATGTTTTTTTTCAGGGAGTCGCTGCTGCCGAAGTTGTCCACAAAGATGACCCGGTCGGTCAGCTCCGGGATGTGGCTGAGCAGATAATTGCCCATGACCATCACATCCGGCCGGATGCTCATGAGCAACGCGCCGAGGATGATGCCTTCGATGCCGCCATACGGGTGGTTGGCCACCACCACCACCGGGCCGGTGGCCGGAATCCGGGCGCGCGCCTCATCGGAAATCTGGATGGTGACGCGCATGGCCTCAATGACGTTGGCCCAGAAATTCGGACCAGAACAGGCGACGGCGCGGGAATGGATATCGTTCACGCCGGAAATCTGCGTCACACATTCGAGCAGCGGACCGAAAAGCTTGAGCATGGCGTGCGCCACCGGCTTGTCGGGGCTGGCTTCGAGGATATAAGGGCCTCGCTTCCTCATGGGGAGACGGTTGCTCCTTGGCGGGGGGATTTTGGTTGCCCGGGATCAACACACGCCGGACAAGTGCGGACGGCAAAGGTCTGCAGGGCGTTGGGCAACTTGTGGAAGGTACATCAACTGCCCCCGGTTGTGCAAGGGGGCTGGCGGGCGCCTAGAGCGGCAGGGTGCGCCGGCCCTCCCGGGGGCAGGGGATGGTCCAGTGGCGCAGGCCGTTTTCGCGCGCGTAGCCCGGCAAGCGGTCGAAGCCAAAGCCCACCTGGGCCGGGGTGTGGGCGTCCGAGGCCGGGCAGAAGGCGAGGCCGCGGTCCAGGGCCCAGCGCAGGACCGTGGGGCCGGGATAGAATTCCTTGCAGGGTTTGCGCAGGCCGGCGGTGGAGATCTCCAGGAGCATGCCGGTCTCGGCCAGGGCGTCCAGGGCCTGGCCCACGGCGGCGCGGCCGTCTTCGGAATCCAGGAACCGGGCATGGGTCTCGCGGCTGAAGATCTTCACCAGATCCACATGCGGGGCCACGGTATAGCGCCGGCTGCGGGCCATGGAGGCCACCAGCTCGTAGTACTGCAGATAGGCGTTGCGGCGGGCGTCTTCGTCCAGGGTTTCCCATTCCGCCTGGCTGAAATCAAAACCCCAGACGCCGATGAAGTGCACACCGCCCAGGGAGTAGTCAAAAGGGGCGGACTCAAGGAACTGCGCAAAAAACGGCTCCTGCCCGGCCACGTAGTCCACTTCCACGCCCAGGAGGATTTCCGCCTCGGGAAAGGCCCGGCGCGCGGCGAGTACTTCCTCCACATACACCGGGAACTGGCGCAGCACGTGTTCCTGAAACTCGTCGGCAGGGTAGCGGAAGCCTTCCGGCCGGGGGGCGTGCTCACTCATGCCGATTACCCGGACGCCGTGGTCCAGGCAGGCCCGGATCATGGCTGCCACGTCGTGGGTGCCGTGACCATGGCTGGTATGCAAATGAAAGTCCGCTGCAGGCATGGCCGGAGCATAGCAGGATTCGCCCTGCCGGTCATCCCCATTCCCTGCCGCGCACTCCGGGACCTTGCTTGACGCTGCCCGGGGTTTTGGCGAATATCCAAAGGAAGGTTCCGTCCAAGAACGGCGGAAGAGGGGGCGCACTTGTCCATCGACCATATTTTTGTGGACAACATCCTCGACAGCATGCCGCTGGGGTGCATGGTCATCAACGGGGCGGGCGAAGTGGTCTTCGTCAACGCAGCCCTGACCTCGGTGCTGGGTTTTTCCCGCGAGGCCCTTACCAGTGGCAACTGGGGCGAGCAGTTCTTTGCGCGGGCGGAAAACTACGAGTTCAACCAGATTCTCGTGGACGTCATCAACCTGGAGCCCACGCAGCTTCGCCGGGAAACGCCCTATCAGCATCCGGAATACCCGGAGCTGCGGCAACTGGCTGTGACGTCGTCCTTTTTGCGGGATGGCGACACCGTGGCGGGCATTGTGCTGCTGGTGGAAGACATCACCGAACTCCACTTGCGCCAGGTCCGGGAAAAGGCGCTATTTGAAAATCTGGCCGCCCTGCAGGAGGAGCGTTCGGAAAGCCTGCGTCGGCTGGCGCTTTCCGTGGCCCATCAGGTGCGCAATCCGGCCATGACCATTGGCGGCTTTGCCTCCCTGCTGCTCAAAAGCCCCCGCGTGCCGGAGCAGGCCCGGCAAAAGCTGGGCATTATCCGGGAAGAAGCCGTCAAACTGGAACGCACGGTGCAAGCAGTGGCCGACTACGCCTCCCTGCCCCAGCTGGAGCGCCAGAGTGTCTCCATGCCGGAGCTGGTGCAGGCCGTGGCCGAGGAGGCCCGCGGCAGTTGCGGTGAATTGACCACGGAACTGGAATGCACCGTCCACTGCGGAACCCATACGCTGATGATGGATCCGCACCAGATCCGCCGCGCCCTGAGAGCGGTGTACGCCAACGCGTTCGAGGCCGCAGTGGATGGACGCGTCACCGTGGCCACGGATATTCTGCCCGGGAAGGACGGGGTAACGGTGCGCATCAAGGACGATGGCTGCGGCATCGCCCCGCAAGACATGCCCTTCATCTTCGACCCCTTCTTTACCACCAAGCCCGGCAATGTGGGCATGGGCCTGTGCGAGGCCCGGCTGATCATGCTGGAGCACCAGGGCGAAGTGGCCGTGCACAGCGTGCCCGGCCAGGGCGCCACGGTGACGTTGCTGTTCCCCTACGCCTCGGCCTTGCCGGAATCCGCAGGCCCGTCAACCTCTTCAAAGCCGACGGCGGCATGAACGGGGGGCACCGGTCCATGCAGACACGCATGCGGCAGCTCGCCATCAGGCTCGCGTTGAGTGCGCTGCCGGCCCTGGCCTTGAGCGCGGGGGGGCTTCCCGTGCCCGGCCCGGGTATGGCCTGGGCCAATGCATCCAACACCCTGACGGTGCATGAAGGCGAAAACGGCACCCGCGGCCTGGAGCTGCAGGTTCCCAAGGAGGATCCTTCCAGGAACATTTATGAATTGCGCGAGGTGGAGCGCGGCCGGCTGGAATCGGCCATCATCAAGGCCCAGCGCAACCTGCGCGCCATGCAGGACTTTGACCGCCGGCGGGCCATGCTGGACATTCTGGAAGAACTGGAACGCCGGCTGCGCATGCTCAACCGCAATCCCAGCAAGTATTTCACCCTGTATCCTCCGCTTCCTGCGCCGCCGCCGGAAACAGAATGACCAGACCCCCCTCAAGTTTTCCTGCGGCTGGCCGAAAAAGCTGACAGACGCCAGTACAGGGACGAGAGCCCGGCGCAAGCAAGCCATTGACCCAGGGAGGGACGCCATGGGAGCCGTGATTGAAATCCAGGCCTTCAAAAAGGCACGCAACGCCGCCATCCAGGAAGCGCACTTGGAAAACCTGCGCGCCGCACCCATGGGCGAAGCCGGCGTGACGGACAAGGATATCTGGATGCAGGATTACACCACCCTGGCTGGCATGGTCCGCGGGGTGTCCAATGTGCGCCGCATCCTCGACGTGCATCTGCACTTTAACGAGGAATGGAAATACCACCTGCTGGACGTGCTGGAGAGCCTGACCTCCGCGCACCTGGGCCACACGGCCAGCGCCGCCGGCCCGGCCCGGCCGGTCTCCCAGACCGTGGCCAACTGCAAGGCCTGTCTTTCAGAGGATCTGACCGTGGCCAACCGGGGCGACCTGCTCCGGGCCATGGTCATTCTGGATCTGTTGGAATCCGGCGCCAAAACAGCGGCCAAGGCTGCCGGCAAGTCCACGGCCAGCAACGGCGAGCCCCTGCACTAAGCCCGCCTCTCCGAGCATGCACAAAGCCCCTGCCGGCAATCCGCCTGCAGGGGCTTTTCTTGTGGGGGCGTCTGATGGATTCTGGCGGCTCAGTCCTGCACGCAGGCCAGCACCACGCTGACATTGTCCCGGCCGCCCTGGCGCAGGGCCATTTCGATGAGCGCCTGGGCCACGTCTTCCAGATCCGGCTCGCGGGGGGAGGCGGGCAGGGAATTCAAGATGGTGGTGATGATGGTCTCGGGGGCTTCGTCATGCAGGCCATCCGAGCACAGGAGCAGGACGTCCCGCGTCCGCAGGGAAAAACTGCCCGTGTCCGGATTGAACTGGCGGCATCCCAGACACTGGTCCAGCCGGTTGCGCAGGGGGTGTGTGGCGGCCTTGGAGGGGTCGATGGAGCCATCCTCAAGCATGGACTGAAGAAACCGATGATCCTTGGTCACCTGGCGCAAGGCCCGTCCACGCAGAAGGTAGAGCCGCGAATCGCCCACATGGAGCCAATGGGCCGTCTTGCCGCACAGCAGCACGGTGGTGAGGGTGGAACCCATCCCTTCCAGGTCGGGAATGCTGCGGCCCATGCGCAAGAGGGCGTCATTGACCTGTCTGGCCCAGCTGGCCAGGGCCTGCGGCACCGCGGCCTGACACAGCTCGGCGCCATCCAGCAATTCCAGCTCGTCCATGGCCGTTTGCGCGGCCAGGCCGCCGGCCGCCTCGCCGCCCATGCCGTCTGCCACGGCCAAAAGCCGCCAGGAAGCCGAGCCCACGGCGCCGGCCATGTGCGGAAGGATGATGACGCGATCCTGATTTTCCAGACGCTTGAGGCCAACATGACTGCTGGCAGCATGAATGACACGCACGAGGATTGTCCAACGGTCCAATGGTGACAGGATCAGGGGCCACAGCCAACCGCCAGCATCCTACGGGCAAATGGACGGACCTGTAAAGGAACAGGCCGCCCCTTTTTTGGATTCCAGGCACTTCCCGCTCAAACAGGCGAAGTTTTTTGATTGCCGGAACTCGTGAGACTCGGATACATACGGAGGCATGTTCTCCTCAATCGGCGCGAAAATATTTGCCCTGGTGGCGCTGGTGCTGGCTCTTGTGGCTGGCGGCGTGGTCGTGCTTGTGCAGCAGGACGTCAGCAAGGCCATGCTCGCCGCCGAAGACCGGTCCATGGACAACGTCCTCAACCTGGTGGAGTTGAACATTGTCGGCCGTTACAACGGTCTGGTGCGGGACAAGCTCGCGTCCACGGCGGCGTTCAAGGAGCGGCTTTCCACCTGGTCCAGCATCCTGCTTTCAGGGCTCAGGCGTTTTGATCAGCTTGGGGTTCCTGGCGCGCAACAGGCCGCCCTGGACTGGGTCGCCTCCCTGCACCGGGGAGAAGCCTCCTATGTGGTCATCCTGGATCAGGACGACCGTGTGGTCAGTCATCTGGACGCCTCCCGCATTGGCCAGTCCCTGGCCAATGTGCGGGATATCAAAGGCCGGCGTCTGGTTGCGGCCATGCGGGAGGAAGTCAGCCGCTATGGCCAGGCCTTCGCCACCTGGCGCTGGCCGGCCGTGAGCCGGGAGGGCGAATCCCGCCGTTTCGGGCTGTTCGTGCCCTTCGAGCCCTGGGGCTGGCTGATTTGCATCAGCGTGGACATCGGCGTGGTCGAGGAAGCCATGGAGGCCCGCCGGCAGGAGATCATGGAGACCCTGCGCCAGCACATGCCCAACATCCGCTTTGCCCAGACCGGCTTTGTGTTCATTTTTGATGGCAACGGCACCCTGGTGGTGCCGCCGCGGGATCAGAAGGCGGATTACGCCACGGCCGTGAACCTGCGCACCGGCCGGCCACTGCTGGAGGATCTCCACGGGCAGGCGCTTTACGATGGCCCCGAACGCCTGCTCTTTGCCGTGCAGGAACCTGCCGGCCCGAATGGAGCGGCGGGTGTGGATGGACCGGGCAGGCCTGGGCCGGTCATGCAGGCCGATGTCGCCTGGTTCAAGGCCCTGGACTGGCACATCGCCGTCTGTGCGCCGCTGGAGGAAATCCAGGCACCGGCCCAGGCGCTCATTCAGCGGATTTCCCTGGTGGTGCTGGGGATTTTTGTGCTCAGCGTGCTCTTGGCCCAGCTGCTCATCCGCCGTCTGGCCCGGCCCATCCGCAAGCTGGCCGGCTATGTCGCCACCCTGCACGAGCAGGATCTGACCACCCCACGCGAAGGCGAATCGCCCATCGCCTCCCTGGCCCGCGCCCAGGGCTTCTCCAGGGACGAGGTCGCCCATCTGGCCCAGGCCTTTGTTTCCATGGAAGATTCCCTGCGCGAACGCGTCCGGGAACTCATGCAGCTCACAGCCTCCACCCAGCGCATCGAAAGCGAGCTGGGCATTGCCCGGGAAATCCAGCTGGGGCTGTTGCCGAAAATCTTCCCCCCCTTCCCGGACCGCAGGGAACTGGACCTCAATGCGCTCCTCGTCTCGGCCCGCGAGGTGGGCGGGGACCTGTACGACTTTGCCCTCCTGGACGAGCGCCGGCTCTTTTTCTCCATCGGGGATGTCTCGGGCAAGGGCGTGCCTGCGGCGCTGTTCATGGCCATCGCCAAAACCCTGGTCAAAGGCGCGGCAGAAACCCGCTCCGATCCGGCGCACATGCTGGCGCAGGTCAACAGCCAGCTTTCCCAGGACAATCCCAACTGCATGTTCGCCACCATGGTCATCGGGGTCATGGATCTGCAGACCGGTGAAATCCGGCTGGCCAACGCAGGCCACAACCCGCCCGTGATCATCGACGCCCAGGGCGTGCGCTATCTGCCCTGGCAGGGCAGCCCCGTGGCCGGATTCATGGAGGACGTGGAGTACACCAGCTTCAGCATTTCCCTGGCTGCAGGGGACATACTGCTGCTGTACACCGATGGCGTGACCGAGGCCATGAATCAACAGCTGGCCCTCTTTGGCGAGGACCGGCTGCTGGAAACCCTGCGGCAAGACGATCCTGCCACGGCCGAGGCTGCCATCAACGGTGTACTCAAGGCGGTGACGGCCTTTGCCGACGGCGCGGAGCAAAGCGACGACATCACCATGCTCTGCCTGCGCTGGCTCGGCCCGGCGACTGAAGACTCCTGAGACACGGCATGGCGCGCATTCTGGCGGACATGCAGATCCTGCGGGGGAATTTGCGCGCCCTGGCGGCCCGCTGCCAGGCCCTGGGCGTAACGCTCCTGCCCGTGCTCAAAGGGGTGGACGCCTGGTTGCCCCTGGCGCGGCTTTGTCAGGAAGAAGGGCTGGGGCAGGTGGCTGTGTCCACGGCCAATCAGGCCGCACGGCTTGTCGAAGCCGGGCTGCCCCGGCCGGTGATGCTTGACCTGCCGCCTTTGTCCCACTGCCGGGAACCGGCCCGTTTTGCCCGGTGCAGTTGCGTCAGCGGCCCGGAAACCGCTCGGGCGCTGGCGGCGCATGCGCGGGACATGCAGCTCCGGCATGAGGTGTTGCTGATGATCGATTTGGGGGACGTCCGCGAGGGATGCCGCCCCGATGAGGCCCTGGCCCTGGCCGGGGACATTCGGGCCCTGGCGCATCCCTGGTTCGGATTGCGGGGCCTGGCCACCAACTTCGGCTGCCTGAACACCGCGCCGCCCTCGGCGCAATGTCTGTCCCTCCTGACGGAACTGGCTTGCGCCATCGGCCGGCGCGAGGGAGAACCCGGGGTCGTTTCCGTGGGGGGTTCCATCTTGCTGCCTTGGCTGGCAGGGCATTGCCTGCCTGCCTGCATCACGGAGCTGCGGGTGGGCATGGCCCTGCTGCTCGGGCATTTTCTGGGGCAGGACTGCTGCGTGCCGGACCTTCGCCAGGGCGGGTTCCTGCTGGCGGCCGAGGTGTTGGAGGCACGCCGCAAGGAAGGACGCCGCCGCATCATTCTGGATTTGGGCGTGTTGAGCGTGGTGCCGGAACTGCTGGATCCCCCGGAGCCGGGGATGCGGTGTGTGGGCGCTTCGTCGGATTATCTGGTCTATGATGTGGAGGACTGCCCCCGGCAGTTCGCCGTGGGCGACGAGGTGCGGCTGCTGCCGAAGTACGACGCCCTGGCCCGGGCCTTTCACTCGCCGTCTGTAAAGAAACCGTATAATGTGGAAGGAGGGCGGCCGGATGGGGGAGGCGGCTCTTGACGTGGGGCAGGGACGGACTATGCTGTGCCCCAACGCCCATTCCCGCGATGCCCGAAGAACGAGGACACAAAGCATGCCGTCTTTTCACCTGTTGCTGCGTATCCAGCTGTGGTTGCTGATCGCTTTGCTGGCCGTTGTGGCGCCCGGATTCGCCCAGACCGATCCTGCCACCCTGGCCCCCGTGAAAAAAGCCGCCGGCGGCAAATTTCGCATAGGTTATTACGAAGGCGGGCCGTACACGCAGTACCCGGCCACGCTCAAGGCCACTGTGCAGGGTCTGGCCGCATTGGGCTGGTGCCAGCCGCTGGACTTCCCCACCTTTGCCGATCCGGATTCCATCCGGCCTGTCTGGAAGTTTCTGGCCGAGAATCTGCGGAGCGACTACATTGAGTTTCCCGCAGACGCGCTCTTTGCCGGGGACTGGAACGAGGAGACCCCGCGCGAGACCATCAAGCAGCAGGTCCTTGGACGATTGGTGCAGAAAAAGGACATCGACCTCATTCTGGCCATGGGAACCTGGGCCGGACAGGACCTGGCCAATACCGCGCATTCGACGCCCACCCTGGTGCTGAGCGCCAGCGACCCCATCGGCTCCGGCATTGTGCCCAGCGCCGAGGATTCCGGCCTGGACCACCTGAACGCCCGTGTGGACCCCACCCGCTACCAGCGCCAGCTGCGGCTGTTCCATGACATCATTGGCTTCAAGAAGCTCGGCGTGGTTTATGAGGATACGGTGGCCGGCCGGTCTTACGCGGCCCTGGACGATGTCAAGCTCGTTGCCCAGGAGCGCGGCGTGGAGCTGGTTTTTTGCACCACGGCCCTGGATGTGCACTCTGGCGAGGCGTTCCGCAACCTCCTGGCCTGTCACCAGGAGCTGGCCCCCAAGGTGGAGGCCATGTACCTGACGGAAAATGCCGGCATGCAGCTGGACAAGTTCCCGAAGTTGTTGGAGCCATTCTTCAAGGCCCGCATCCCCACCTTTTCCCAGTCCGGCAGCGAGGAAGTCCGCCACGGCGTGCTCTTGTCCATCGCCCAGGCCAGTTTCAAATATATCGGGGAGTTTCATGCCAGGACCATTGCCCAGGTCCTGCACGGCGCCACCCCCCGCAGTCTGCCCCAGCGGTTTGAAGAGCCGCCCAAAATCGCCATCAATCTGAAAACGGCCGAGATCGTGGGCTTTGATCCGCCAGTGGATATTCTGATGGCTGCCGATGAAATCTACGAGACCATCGCCGTGACGCCGCCGGCCGCCGCCGGCCAGTAAGCCTTCGCCGTGTCGTTGCGGCTCCCTGCGAGCCTCCCTTGTTTGGTGCACCTCTCTGCCCGGGCCTGCATGCGGCGCGGCAAGGAGCCGTGGATGAACGCTGTTGTGTTGCAATGCGACAGGGATGCAAGGCCTGCATCCCCGCTGCCGGGGCCCTCTCCCTGGCTGGACCGCACGCTGGATGCCCTGGAAGGCTGGCTGCGGCATCCCCTGGTCTGGGTGCTGGCCTGCTTTATTCTGTCCCGTCTGACCCTGGAAGCCATTGGCCTGGCCTCGCGTGAGGGATACAGTGAGCTGATCGGCAAATTGTACCAGTGGTTCATGGTCAAGCAGACCTGGCTGGACATCTGGGCTGCCTGGGACAGCGGCTGGTATGTGGACATTGTCGAACACGGCTACGACAAGTTTGTCCTCAAAACCCTGCCTGACGGCGCGCCGGAACAGCTGAATCTGGCCTTCTTCCCCTTGTATCCCCTCCTGGTCTGGCTGCTCAAGCAGGTGACGGGCAACGCCGTGGTGGCCGGGGTGCTCCTGGCCAACGCCAGCCTGCTGGGTGCCATGTGGCTGCTGTATGTGTACGGCCGCGAACGCTGGGACGAGACCCAGGCCCGCCTGGCGGTGCTGCTCCTGGCCTTTTATCCGAACACCTTCATTTTTTCCTGCATGTACACGGAGTCGCTCTTTCTGCTGCTGCTCATCGCCTGCATGCTGGCGGCCTCGCGCGGGCGCTGGATGTGGGTGGGGGTATTTGGCGGACTGCTCACGGCCACACGCGTGCCGGGCATGGCCGTAGGCCTGGCGCTGCTGTGGATGTGGATTGTGCAGAAGCGAGCCGGCAAGGCAACCTGGGGAGGCTTCTGCTGGATGTTCCTCGTGCCCCTCGGGCTGGTCGGCTTCTGCGTGTTCCTGCACTTCCACGCCGGGGACGCCCTGGCGTTCCTGAAGATTCAGCAGCAGTTCAGTCGCGTGTCGCAAACACCGCCTGAAGCAATCTGGAAAAGCCTGCAGCAGGGTGGCCCGGATGATCTGTACTTTACCGCATACTTTCTGGGCTCCCTGGCCCTGACCGGCGTGCTGGTACTCTGCCGGCGGACGGACGAGCTGCTCCTCAGTCTGCCCTTGATGCTGCTTCCTCTTTTTTCCGGGGAAATGAGCACCCCTCTGGTGGCCATTCCGCGGTACCTGCTGGTGGTGTTTCCCTTGTATGGCGCGTTAGCCTGGCTGGGGACGCGGCGGCCGCTGCTCTTTTGGGCGATTTTTCTGTGTCTGGCCACCTGGAGCGGCATGCTCATGGCGGCCTGGACCTCCAGCCTGAAATTCGTGATGTGAGGTGCGGAGGATGACTGCTGCACGCGCCGTGGCGCAGGAGGGAAGGCCCTCCGGATACAAAACCTGGTTGTGGATTGCAGGCGTGTTCCTGCTCTCGCGCGTGCTGCTGCTGGCCATCGGGCAGATGGCGCGCTGGGGCTGGGAACTGCACATGCTGGCCAACTATCAATGGTTCAGCAACAACCCCGTCTGGCTGCAGATCTGGGCCGCCTGGGATAGCGGCTGGTATTTGCGCATTGTGGAGCAGGGGTACGACAAGAGCCTGCTGCAGTTTCACGCCGATGGAACCCTGCGGCAACTCAACCACGCCTTTTTTCCACTGTATCCGCTGCTGACCTGGCTGTTGAACAAACTGCTGCACAATCCCGAGGCCGCCGGGGTGCTGCTCTCCAATCTCTGCTTTCTGGGGGCATTGCGGCTGGTGCATCAGTTTGCCGAGCAGCGCTGGGGGGAACGGTCCGGCAACCTGGCCGTGACCATCCTGTGCTTCATGCCGCACACGTTCATCTTTTCCGCAGTGTACACGGAATCACTGTTTCTGCTGCTGCTGCTGGGCTGCGTGCTGGCGGCGCACCGGGAGCAGTGGTGGCTGGCCGGGCTCCTGGGCGCACTGCTCGCGGCCACCCGGCTGGTGGGCGTGACCGTGGGCCTGGGCCTGCTGTGGATTTTCTTGGAGCAGCGCAAGGCGGCCGGCATCACCGGCTGGCGCATCCGGCGGTATGACCTGCGGCTGCTTTGGCTGGGGTTGGTCCCCATGGGCATAGTGGCCTTTGCCGTGCATCTGCATTTCCATTGCGGGGATGCCCTGGCCTTCATGAAAGCCCAGCAGGGCTGGTACCGTGTCTGGCATTTTCCGCTGTATGCCATCGGCAAGAGCCTGTATTTGGGAGATTTGTTCGAGAATGTCTATCTGGCCGTGGCCACCAGCCTGCATCTGCTGCTGGCCGCCTGTCTGGTCCTGCTCAGGCGCTGGGAGGACTGTCTCATCGCCCTGCCGCTCATGCTGGTGCCATTGCTGTCCGGCCCGGGGGACATTCCGCTTTCTTCCATGCCCCGGTACTTCATGATCGTGTACCCGCTGCTTGGTGTCATGATCTACATTGCCCGCCGGGCGCCGACCTTTGCGCGGCTCAACTTCGTCACCATGGTTCTGTGGAATGGCTTTCTGATGACAGCCTGGACCACGGGACTGCACATCGTCATCTAGGACATCGGTATGAACAGTTGTCATTGCGGCCAGACGCCGCGGCCTTCCATTTCCGTGGTTGCCCCGTGCTACAACGAGGCCCTGTGCCTGGAAGAATTCTACGCCCGCATGCAAAAGAGCCTCCTGGCCTGCGGGGCCGAGGATTATGAAATTGTGCTGGTGAACGACGGCTCCCGCGATGCCACCTGGGAAATCATCGACCGCATCGCCAGTCGGGATCCGCAGGTCGTTGGCGTGGACCTCTCCCGCAACCATGGGCACCAGCTCGCCGTGACGGCCGGCCTGGCCGTCTGCCGCGGCGAGTTTGTGCTGCTTATTGATGCCGACCTGCAAGACCCCCCGGAACTGCTGGGCAAGATGGTGGAAGTGCTGGAGCAGGGTGCGGACGTGGTCTATGGCCAGCGCGCCAAACGCGACGGCGAGACCTGGCTGAAAAAGGTCGAGGCCAAAGCCTTCTACCGTTTTTTGAACGCCATGACCGAGACCCCCATCCCCCTGGACACCGGAGATTTCCGGCTCATGCGTCGCCGGGTGGTGGAAGTGCTCAAGGCCATGCCGGAACGCCATCGCTTTTTGCGCGGGATGGTCAGCTGGGTGGGCTTCAATCAGGTCCCCCTGCTGTATAACCGGGACCCGCGCTACGCCGGCGAAACCAAGTACACCCTGCGCAAGATGATCGCCTTTGCCACGGACGCCATCACCGGCTTCTCCATCCGCCCCCTGCGGTTTGCCAGTTATGGCGGCGCGGTATTCTCGCTGCTGGGGTTTCTGCTGCTACTGTATGTGTTCGTCAGCTATTTCTTCGGGTTCGTGGTGCCCGGCTGGGCTTCCATCCTGGGGGTGCTGCTGGTGCTGGGCAGCTGCCAGCTGCTGGTGCTGGGCATGGCCGGTGAGTATATCGGCCGCATTTACATGCAGGTGAAAGGGCGGCCGCTGTTCATCATCCGGCGCATTGTGGGGGCGGCGGAGCTGCAGACCAGCGCCGCGGAGCACGCCCTGCCCTGGACCTATTCCTGCCTGCAGTGCGCCGAGCAGCAGGGTGGCCTTGGCGGTGATGGCGGTGAGGCCGGACAGTGTGATTCGATGCCTCCGCAGGCCTTGTACCACAGCGCCACCGTTGCCCGCTCCACCCGTTCCACCCGGCTTGCGCGCCCGAGGATCCCGGTGCGCTCCCGGCGATTGCCGGCTGGCGTCAAACGTCGTCTGGCCAGTTGACCTCTCGCAAGCCAGCATCCGGCGCCCAGTTCGTAACTGCTTGATGACTCAGCGCGTCCCGCCATCCGGCGGGGCGCGCCGTTGCGGGGAGCACCTCGCCGCAAGTCTGCACCAGCCCGGCCATGATGGCCTGGCCCAGCCGTAGGCGTCCCATCCGCTGCAGCTCGTTCGCAGTCAGGGGGCCGCCGGTCAGCACATCCGGCAGATGCGCCGGCGCGCAGGTTTGGCCCCGACGCAGGAACAGCAGGTGGACCCCGGCCAGGAACCAGTCGCCGCTGATGGCGGCCAGGCGGTCGCTCAAGCCGGTTTTGCCATGCTCCCGCAAGGCCCGGGAAGTTCCGGCGAGCATACGGGCCAGATACCCTGTCTGATAGACCCCGCCCACGCAGGCGATGCCCCGAGCCAGGGCCAGGGTCGCATAGCTGCTGAAAAGCGAGGGCAGCAGCTCGCGCCGGGCCAGCGCTCCCAGCACGGCTTCGGCCGCCCAGGGCCAGGCCAGGTGGCGGCCGGAGCGGCAGATCCCTTCCAATCGCCAGCCTTCCGTGCTGTTCCGAAGCCAGAGCGGCGTTTGCCGCCCCTTTTCGTCCGTGGCCCAGAAAAAGCAGGTGCCTGCCCCGGCCACGTCGGCGTGGCCGGGGCGCTCCAGACCCAGGGCGTCCAGTCGGGCCATGGCCTCCAGGCGCGCCAGGGTCCAGCAGCCGGGGCAGCCGTCCAGGGCGGCCAGGACCCGGTTGCGCAGCGCCTCGTCCCAGAACAGGGCATGAAGCAGGGACGCTGGCTGCCGTAGATCCAGGGCCAGCAGCCGGGAGGTGACTGCCTCCAGTTCCAGAAACGCCAGCGGCGGGGCCAGATCGCCGGCAAAGGCCTGCCGCCAGAGCCGGGCGTTCCAAGGGCCGGCCTGTTCCACAAACCGCGTGGCCGGTGCGGTGGCAGGGCCGTGAGCACAGGCATCCAGCAGGGGGAGCAGGGTGCGCCGCTGCAACGGGTGCAGGCGCGGATCGGCAATCGCCGCGCGGCGGGCGCGGTGCAGTTCCTCGAGGGTGGCTGCCGGGGCAGCCGAGACCATGGTTTGCCGGAGACGGACCGGGGAGAGTGGCAGCCTGACCGTGCGCCAGCCATCGCCACCGCCTGCGGGGGTGGCGAAATCCGTGCACAGCAGGCCGGCCGGGAAGGTACTGTTATTCATGGAGGGCAACCCTGTGGCCAGCACCACAACCGGGGTGCGGCGCCCTGCCAGAAGCTCAGGCAGGGCGAAGGCCAGGGTGGATTGCCAGGACTGGGCCAGGGTGTCCAGACCATGATGATTGCCGGTGAGCACCACCGGTCGGGCGGCCACGGTTTCCGCCGCGGCCGCGCCCAGGCCGGGGGCGAGATGGTCAGCCGCTTGGGCGAGAATGTCCAGAAAATCGCCACGGTCCTGCAGGGGAGACGGCAATGCCTGCCCCAGGCTGCGGACGTGCTCCTGCAAGGGCATGTCCCCGCGCTGTTCCAGCAGGCTGGCCAGGGCTGGCAACCGGGCCAGGGCTTCGGCAGCCAGAGAGTCGGCAGTCCACATGACGGGCGGCAACTCAGGCGGCCTTGCGCCGGGTTCTGGTCAGCAACCAGAAGAACACCGTGGCCACGGCCACGCCCAGCCCCACGGCGGCCACGCCATCGCCCACCCCCAGGGTGGCCACGGCCACGCCCAGGCACAACGGCCCGAGCACCTGGCCCAGGCGCTCCACGGCGCTGGTGATGCCCAGGGCCGCGCTTTCGCCCAGGGCCCGGGTTTCCGGCAGATCCAGGGCAAAGGCGCTCTGAGCGGAAAAGGCCAGGCTGGCGGAAAGCCCCAGCAAGGCCGTGGCCGCTGCTGCGGCGGCCAGCCCGTCCAGCACGGCGTACGCCCCCAGGCCCAGGGCGGCCAACAATCCCGAGGCGGCAATCCAAAGATGCCGTCGGGAGGAATGGTCAATGATTTTGGCCAGGGGCGGGGCGAGGTAGATCAGAAACACGCTGTACAGCATCAGCACGCGTCCCACGTCGGACTGGCTTGCTCCGCCGCGCACCAGGGCCAGGGGCAGCAGGTAATTCAGGTAGCCGATCAGCCCCAGAGCCCCGGGCAAAATGGCGCAGCAGGCCAGGGCCAGCACGGCCCGGCTGCGCAGAAAGCGCGAGAGGGCGCTGCTGTGGGTCGCATTTTGGGCAACCGGTTTCTCCGGGGAGCGTGGTGGAGTGGCTGCGGAATCAGACGCTGGAATCTGGCGGTGCAAGTCCTTGAAAAGAAGGGGCAACACGGCCGCCAGGGTCAGGAGCAGGCCCGCGGCCATGAAAAACACCGGCGCATAGCCGAGCCGTTCGGCCAACATGGCTCCGGCCGCGCCACCACAGAGACTGCCGGCATAGACGCCGGCAAAGAGCTGGGCCATGCCCCGGCCGCGTTCATCCGGCCGGGTGGCGGCCACCACGTAGCCCTGGGCGGCCATGAGGCCGAGCCCGTACCCCAGGCCGGTCACGCCGCGGGCGGCGATGAAGGTCAGGGGATCCTGGGCCAGGGCCGAGAACAGGGAACCCAGAGCCGCGCCGGCTAGACCGAGCATGCAGGGCCGTCGCCAGCCGATGCGGTCGATCCAGGCCCCGCAGGCCAGCACCGTCAGGCCCGCGCAGCCCATCTCCGCAGAAATGGGCAGTCCCAGGACCACGTCCTTGGCCAGCCCCAGCACGGGCTGGTAGAGCGACTCCATCTGCAGGGGAATGAAGGACAGACTGGCATCCATGGCAAACAGGAACACAAAAGCCACGGGCCGGATGGCGGCATACGCCGGCCGGGACATGCCGGCGAGCCGGGCAGACTGGGAGGCCGCACCGTTGCCGCCCAGGGCCAGCAGGGTCGTTTCCACCAGGAAGAGCAGGGCGATGATGCCCACGGTGGCGGCGTCCAGCACGATGTCCCGGGTGGCTTCCGCAAGGGTCTGGCTGTCGAGGGTCACGCGGACCATCCCCACGGTTTCGGGCCGCCCCTGTCCTCCGGCGGCGGTTCCTGGAGCCCCGGCATTCCCGGCGGTCCTGTCCGCACGCTCCAGGGGAATGTCCACCTGCAGGGCCGCATCGTCCAGGCGGTCTTCGGATGATTGCGTGGCGTTGCGGGCGTTGGCCAGAAACCGGGTCTGCCCGCTGGCATCCAGCACGGCCATGGTGTGGATTTCCGCATCATCGGCAATGAGTTCGGCCAGTCGGCGGTCCAGGCCGGGCATGCGGTCCAGGGAGAGCCCCTTGTCCAGCAGGCGCTCGATGTCGCGTTCGGCCACGCTGGCCAGGGCCACGGCTTTTTCCAGCACGATTTGCTGATGCAGGCTGCGGAAGTCGATGATGGTCAGCAGGGAATAGCACACCAGGGCCGCGCCGGTCACGGCGCACCCGGCCACCATGATACGCTTGTTCGCGGTGCCGGCTCCCTCGCCGGCTCCCCCGCTTGTCCCCCCGCTTGTCCCTTTGGCCGCGGCGGGCAACGTCAGGCCGAGCAGGGCCGCAGCCCCCACCAGACAGACGAGCATGTGCAGCAGCGCGCTGTGCAGGCCGGCGCGGATTCGTTCCTGAAACTTGGCCTCGGGGATGCCAAGCACCAGCCGGCCCGCCACCTCCCCGCTGGGACTGCGCACGGGAAGAATGAGCTGGCGGACGCTGGCATGGGAAACGGCCGTGGCGTTGCGGCTCCAGTCCTCGCCCAGCAGCACATCCAGGGCACTGCCCTGAGCCTGCGGCGGCAGGCTTTTGATGATTGTCCCCTCAGCATCGGCAATGCACAGGCTGCTGAGTTCCGGCAGGCTCTGCCGCACGGTGTGCATGCGGTCATCCATGCCAATCAGGCCGGTGCCGGCCTGCAGGGGCTTGCCGAAACGAACCGCCGCTTCCAGGGCCTGACGCAGGGCCTCGCCGGCCACCTCCGCCTGGGAGAGTACCGCCCGTGTCTGCAAGGATTCCAGTCTGGAAAGCGACAGCGCCGCGGCAAAGGCCATGGCCAGGGTCAACAGCACCAACAGCAGGGCGGCCAGCCGTCGCAAGGGCGCAGTGTGCTGAACTTTTGGGAAAAGCGGCTTGCTCATGAACCTGCCTTGTCGTATGCAAAGGGAGGCCATGGCATGCGCGGCCCGGCCCGCGTCGCACATCAGGTCTTGCTTAGGAGCAGCGCCTCTCCCTTCCATTCTTTCCGGCATCGTACTAAAATACTTTCATGTCCGCCACCATTGAGCGCCCAGCCGTCCTCGAATCCATCGAGGAGTTCAAGAGCTTCCTCAAAACAGAGGCAGTGGCTGGTGGCGTGCCCGAGCTGGAGATGGGGCGGGTGACCCTGGCGCTGGAAGAAGTGCTCACCAATATCGTCTACAACGCCTACCCGAAAAACGACGGCAGGATCAACCCGCGCCATACCATCCAGCTCGCCTGCAAGGCACAAGGCGGTCAGTTGCTAATGCGCATTGTGGACAAGGGCCGCCCCTACAATGCGCTGGGTGGCGCAGCCGGCGGCGAGATGCCGGGCGCCCCCGGGGAAATGGCCGCCATGGGCGGCATGGGCATTTTCCTGGTCCGCAAGATCATGGAAAAAGTCCAATACGAACGCATCGGCGACTTTAACGTGTTGAGAATGCTGTATAAAAGCAAGGCCTTGCGGTAGGCGCGCCGTTGTTTGTCATTTTCGCCGCCGCTGTGGCGTGCCCCTTGCGGCCGGCCCTTCCTGTCGCACTTCCTCACGGTTCTCCCGTGGGCTGATCAACCCTGCGCCAGCCCGAAGCCCAAGCGGCACGGCGCGGTCATCCAGGCCATAATCCCCGGCATCGTAGCCGAGCTCCGCACTCAGGGCCTCCAGGTGCTCAGGGCAGTAAAACCGGTTGGCGGTGTGTTTTCCGCACAGGCGGCACGGCCAGGTACGCTGCGGGGGCGGGATGCTGTCTCTTTCTGGAGATTCCAGCGCGGCCGCGCCCAGGAACCGGCAGGCGGGGCAAAGTTCGCCCGCGCCGGGCAGCCTGGCCAGACGGTGAGGCATGATGTGAAACGTGTTGCGGCAGCGCCGGCACGTGCGGGTCACGGGCAAGGTGCTCATGCCTTCTCTCCCGTGCCGCTGCCATGGGTGCGCGCCTCGGTGGCGTCTGGCGCGACTGCGCCAGGGGGGGGCGTTCGCGCGGTGGGCTGGTCGGGCTGACGGGCTTCATCCCTGGCTGCCTGCTCCTCCAGGGCCTGCTCCAACGGCAGCCAGCGGCTGCCCACACGGTGCAGAAACACGCCGGTGGCGTCGTCCCGTTTCAAGGTTGACAATCGAGCCATGCGAGCCCCGTGTCTCATGTCACTCTCCTTGGCAACTCGGTGCAAGGCGCAGAAGTGCGCAAGGCGAGTGATATCTTTTTAGAGATGAATGTCAAGAGCAAATGTATCTAAAAATATATTCATGAGTCAGCAGTTCATGACAGCAACTCCTGGCGTCCTCCTGGCTCCTCCATTGGGGTGGCTGCAAGCAGGGTGGCGATGTCGTCCACGCGACGTCCCATCAGCCCGGTAACGTACGCAGCCCCCTCGGCCCGGACGACCTTGCCCCCTTCACCATGACATCCGAACGAATCTTCAAGAAACTGCAGTGCTGCGGCAACAGCATACAGCTCGGCTATTGGATCCTGCCGCATCGAAACTTCCCTCCACCAAAACAGGTGAATCAAGATCGCGGCATGCCGGGTGGCAGCCGTTTAATTTATTTATCAATATAGAATATAATTTGTCAATTCGGATAACCCCGGTCACATCATCAGGCAGGCGCCGCAGCATTGGCGCTGCGGCAGCTTCGGGGCAGGAGGATGCAGCCTCCGGGAGGCGGGCGAGAGGGGGAAGGCCTGCTATTTCCGAGTCATGTCACTCCAGGCCCAGACCACCCGGCCGATGAGGGCCCGCGAGATTTCGCCATGGTACTCGGCCTGGAAATCATAGGTGCGAGGCGGATGCTCCACGGCATTGTCCGAGTAAAAGACCACGCGCAGCCGGCGGTTCTGGTGCTCGAAGATGACACGTTTAACGGCCA
Organism: Megalodesulfovibrio paquesii; assembly: GCF_054653055.1. NCBI lineage: Bacteria > Pseudomonadati > Thermodesulfobacteriota > Desulfovibrionia > Desulfovibrionales > Desulfovibrionaceae > Megalodesulfovibrio > Megalodesulfovibrio paquesii. The sequence goes on from NZ_BAAIGQ010000005.1 coordinate 404,395, forward strand.
GGCCATAATCCGGGGCAGGATCCTGCACCAGATAGATATTGCCCGGGGGATGGGGCTCGCGGTGAATGTCGTTGCGGTCCACCAGGAGGATATCGCCGGGGTGAATGGTCGGGGCCATGGAGGTCTGCGCCTTGCCCACCCGCACGGCCACCAGATTCGACTTGCCGCGGATGGCCTCCTGCCAGCGCCAGACGATGACCCAGTCCCGCACCGTGTGCTCGGGGATGAGCCCTGGCCCGGCAGCCACGGCCTGTTCCACCAGGGGGACGGCCAGATAGTCTTCGCTGAGGGGGGCGTGCGGAGTGTTGCCGGACGGCGCCTCGCTTTCCCGCACACTCACAATGGTTGGCGGCTCAAAGCGCAGCTCCCGCGCCGTGGCCACGGGCCCGTCGGGAAACACCAGCTCCGCGCCCAGGCTCTCCAGCCAGCCCATGAAATCCTGGGCATTGGTGTTCTTGTGGCTGTTCAGCACCTTGTACACTGTGGCCCGCGGGGCGTTCAGGCGTTCCGCCAGGGCGCCAGGGCCGCCCAGGGTGCGGGCGTGCTGGGTCAGCCAGTCCAGGGCGCGTTGGTACAATGCAGTCATGTCACCGGCATAGCACAAACAGGCCAGGCTGGCGAGTCTATTCTTGGACCGGCCTTTGACATTTGATCTCTTATTAGATACAACAAGTCAGGAGGTCGAAATGGCCAAACTTGTGCTGGCGGGGCTGGAAACCATGGCCGAGGAGATGGGGTGTTCCAAGAAAACCCTGTACCGGTGGATACGGGAGCGGGGGTTCCCGGCGTTCAAGCTTGATGGCACCTGGCGGGCCCTGCCCGGCGAGGTGGAACTCTGGCTGATGGAACAACGGGCGCAACAGGAGGGACGCCAGGACCCGTTACGAATGATGCAGCAGAAGACCCAACAAAAAGTCCAACAGTGCGTGGCACAATGACGCGGGGCACCAGGGCCATACCGCGGCAACAGTTCGGCCCGATCCTCCGGCGCTGCGGCGCACAGGAGGATCGGGCCGAAAGGAAGTGAGCGCCGCGATGTGCTTTTACACTGTGAGCACGTACGCGTTTCGCGGCAGGTGGTCTGCTCTGGATTTTCAGATGCTGGCCAGGACGTCCTCAAGATCCATCTGTCTCGAATCTTCCTTTTCGGATGCTGCGTCGAGCTGGTCACACCGGCTGCCGAAGCTGCGAATGGCGTCAAAGTCAGAATCATTTTCGGACGGCCCGGGGAAATACAGCGCGGTACGCTGCTGCAGGGATTGGCGCCGTCGTGCAGCTGCCTGGCGGGTTTTCAACATGCCTGCCTCCAGGAGAATAGAGTTTCAGAGTTGCTTACTGCGTACCACATGTGCTTGCCTTGCGTCCAGGCGGCAATGCTCCGGACGCACAATCGTCGTGTTGTGGCCGCAGGGTTGTCACCAAAGCGGATGTGCCGGGAGGGGTGATGATGTATCATATTGAAAATAAAAATTCTTTATGCAAAAAAGGCCTGGCGGTATTGCTGCTCAGCTTGATTGCCTGGCCGGGAAGCGCGCACGCAAAATGCCCAAGTGTTGGTTATCTGGTGCTGGGGCGTTTGGCGATCATACGGCAGGGGGCGTTGGATGGTGCCAGGGTGACCGTTTTTCTCGACGAACACACCCGCGGCAACTCGACTACGGCTTCGGCGGATGGTCGCTTTATGGTCGAGGTACCGTTCAACACCTACAGTGGGGTAAGTCTGCTGTTAACAGACCAATGCGGCAAGAAACCCGCCACAGTAACCATCATGGTGGAACACCCGCGCATCACCCCGACGCGGGCGATCTTTCGGACGAATCAACTGCGCTCGACGGCGGATCCGCTCGAGCTGGAGATTCCGGCCTTCGAGTTGTGGAATCGCGACTGAGGGGGCGCTACTTGTGCAGGGGATTCAGGCCATGGCTGCAGGCGCCGCAAACGCCTTCCAGCCGTAGCTCAACGTCTTCAATGTGGCGCTCGCCATCAAGCTGGCAGGCGGCCAGGGCCTCACGCACATCCCGGACTGCCAGTTCGTCCAGGCATTCCATTTCGCCGCATCGCTTGCAATAAAAGTGCACATGCGGGGCATCGTGCGCACCATGGCGCAGGCAGTAGCGGGCGGCATTGTCCTTCTCGCCGGCGTGGACCTTGGAAATGAGCCCGCGTTCCATGAACAGGTCGAGATTGCGGTACAGGGTGACCTTGTTGATATGATGGCGTTGGCGCACCTCGTCCAGCATTTCCCGGGCGGACACAGGACGGTGCGCCTGGGCCAGGACGTGCAACAGTTCCACGCGCAGGGGCGTGGGGTCAAGACCTGCGTGGTGCAGGACAGTCAGGACATCAATCATGGAGTGGACTATAGGAACGGCCGGGAGGTCGGTCAAGTGGTTCCGCGCATGGGGATGCCACGGAAGGTCAGGCGGTGCGCTGCAGAGCGCTGCGCAGCCAGCCGCCGGCCTGGACGATGAAAAAAGTCGAGGCTGCCAGCGCAATTATGGCCGCCCCAGCCGTGACATCCAGGGAATACGAGGCCCACAGCCCGGCCAGACTGAACGCCATGGCGTACCCGGAGGCCCGCGCCATCATCCCGGCCAGGGACTTGCTCCCGTGTTCCGCCAGGCATGAGGGGATGGTCAGCAAGGCGATAACCAGGATCAACCCCACCACCTGGATGATCATCACCACCGAGACGCCCAACAGGGCCAGCAGCAGATAGTGCAATCGGTCCACGGGCACGCCGGCGGTGCGGGCGTATTCCCTGTCGAAAGACATGCACAGAAAATCCCGATAATTGCATGCCACCACCAGCAGCAGGGCGGCATCCAGGGCGGCCATGGCCCACACGTCTTCCCCTGGCACAGCCATGATGGAGCCGAAGAGGTAGCTCATCAGATCCACATTGTAGCCGGGTGAAAAATCCAGCAGCAGGATGCCCAGGGCCATGCCTGCGGCCCAGAGCACGCCAATGATGGTGTCCGAACGATCGGTGCGGCGCATGGTCAGCTTGCCCATGAGCATGGAGGCCCCAAGGGTGAAGCCCACGGTGGTTCCCATGACCGGCCAGCCCAGGAAAAAGGCCAGGCCCACCCCGCCATAGGCCGTGTGCGCAATGCCGCCAGCCAGAAAAACAAGACGGTTCACCACCACCAGAGAGCCGATGATGCCGCAGGCCAGACTGGCCAGGGCGGCCGCGGCCACGGCGTGTTGCATGAAATCGTAGGACAAGGCTTCCATCATGCGCTTGGATCCTGTTCGCCAGCCTGCGCCGGGGAGGGGCCGGGGGTGCGGGGCGTGAGGGGCGTGAGATGCTGGTACGGCGCGGGGGTCTGCAGCATGCGGGCAATGCTGGAAAGATAGCCGTCCACAGGGCACTCCGGATCATGCACCCCGTACAGCAGGGAGAGCATTTCCGGGGTGATGACCGGGGAAGCTGCTGTGCGTTCGCCACCAATGCGGGTCTGCAGCAGCCGGCGATTCACCGCGGCCACGCGGGTAACCCGGGCGCTGGCGGCGATGATGTCGTGGCTGACCACCAATACCGTGGCCTCGCCGGTGAGGCTGCCCAGCAGTTCAAACAAACAGTGCTTGCCGCGAGGGTCGATGTTGGCGGTGGGTTCGTCAAAGACCAGCAGGGCCGGCCGGGCCACCAGCGCCCTGGCCACCAGGGCCCGCTGCTGCTGGCCGCCGGAAAGCTCATCGAACCGGGAACGCGCGCAGTCCGCCAGACCGACGCGTTGCAGGGCCTCCAGGGCGCGGTCGCTGCGCTCGGCGCGGGAAAGTCCATCGGTGCGCAGGCCCATGAGCACTACCTGCTCCACGGTGATGGGCAGGCCCTTGTGCACCACGGTCTGCTGGGGCACGTAGCCCACCTCGCCAGGGCCAAGGGGCGGGGTGCGGCCCAGGATCTTCACCGTGCCACGCCGGGGGGTGAGCAGACCCAGAAGACACTTGATCAGCGTGGTCTTGCCGCCGCCATTGGGGCCGAGCACGACCACGAATTCCCCGCGTTCGATCTGCAGGGAGACGTCATCGAGAATGGTATCGCCGTTGTAGGCGAAGCTCACATGGTTCAGGTCGATGACGAAGTCTTGCATGGTGTGTCAAAGGCGCGGCGCCTGGGGTGAGAGGGAACGGGAATGGCCACCGGGCAGGGTGACCATTCCCGAACATATTGCGTATGGTGTTCGCTATTGCAGGGCAGCCTTGAAGGCATTGGCCACACTGCGCATGTTGGTCAGCCAGTCCTGGGCCAGGGGGTCGGCCGGGGCCACCTGGGCGCCCACCTCGCGGGCTATGGTTTCTGCCGCTTTTTTAGAAAACTGCGGCTGCACGAAAATCACCTTCACCCCGTCATGGCGGGCTTCGTCAATCAGTTCCTTCAATTCACGCGCGCTGGGTTCCCGGCCTTCCAGCTCCACCGGCACCTGCTCCAGCCCGTAATCCCTGGCGAAGTAGCCCCAGGCAGGGTGGTACACCATAAAGCGGCTGCCCTGCTTGTCGGCGAAAAGCCGGGTCAGTTCTTCATCCAGGGCCTGCACATCCTTGAGAAAGGCTTCCAGGTTTGCCTGATAGGTCGCGGCGTTGGCCGGATCCTTGCGGCTCAGGGCGGCGGCGATGCCCTTGGCCATCTGCATCACCAGCCGGGGCGAGGTCCAGAGGTGCGGATCCAGTTCGCCGGCTTCATGGTGGTGCCCTGCGTGCTCCTCGGCCTCGGCATGTTCCTTGCCTTCGGCCTTGCCGTGTGCATGCCCGTGCGCCTCGGCATGTTCATGCCCGTGCTCGTGTTCAGCCAATGCAATCTTTTCGATGCCTTCGTCAAGGTGGATGATTTCCAGCGAAGGGGTGGCGCCGGCAATTTTAGGCAGCCAGCGTTCTTCCCAGGGCATGCCGACGGTGAAGTACAGGTCGGCCTTTGCCAGGGATTGCATCTGTTTGGGGGTGGGCTCGTAGCTGTGGGGATCCTTGCCGGGAAGCACCATGGCTTCCACGGACGCCAACGGCCCGGCGATGCGTTCCACAAACTGCACCTGCGGGGCAATGGTCACCCCTACGCGCAGGGCCGCCTGGGCCGCTGCGGGCAACACCAACACCAAGGCCATGATACTGCACACAATCAATCGACGCATGATAGTCTCCTTGCTCAAATGCAACCAAGTTGCACAATCATGCTCCAAAGCCGGGGCCGAGGCAAGGGAGAAGATTGGCGGCCGGGCCGGCACCCTCAGAGTTTGCTTTTGAGCACCAGATCGGTGATGGGCCCGCGGGAGCGGTCGCCCTTGAGCACGATGTGCGCGTAATTGCCAAAGCCCTTGAATTTGCGGACCAGCCAGTTGAGCCCGTTGTTGGATTCGGAGAGGTAGGGGTTGTCCACCTGGCTGGTGTCGCCCAGGCAGAAGCATTTGACGCCCTCGCCCATGCGGGTCAGCAGGGCGCGGACTTCCGTACGCGAGAGATTCTGGGTTTCGTCAATGATGACGATGGCATTTTCGATGTTCATGCCCCGGATGTAATTGAGAGGCAGGATTTCGAATTTCTTGGTGTTGTAACGCAGGGTTTCCTCGGCGGGGTTGATGAAGAGCTTGTTGGCCGGCCGGAGGGCGTGGAGCTTGAGGAGCAAGTCTTGAATATATTTAACATATGGCTCCATCTTTTCCTTGATGTCCCCTGGCAGGTAGCCCAGCTTGGCACCGAGTTCGATGGTGGGCTTGACGACGAAGATTTTCTCAAAGGCATGCTTTTCCAGCACCAGATACAGGGCAGAGGCCAGGGCCAGGAAGGTTTTGCCATAGCCGGCCTCGCTCTGCACGCTGACGAGGTCGATGCCGGGATGCTGCATGAGCATGAGGGCCAGATTCTGGTACACCGTGCGGGGTCGGACATTCCAGACGCAGCAGGTGTAGTTCATCGGCTCTTCGCCCAGGGGGCCATGAAACACGGGCTTGCCCTCGCGCCAGGTGAAGCTGTTGGCCAGGGGCTGCGTGTCTGGCGGACAGAAGCCGGTGTAGAGCTGGGATTCGGATTCGAAGGGCTTGGAGTCCTTGAACTCCTCGCTTTTGATGTTGGCCAGGGAGGCCTGCAGGCGAAGGATACGGTCGTTGGTGACCAGGATGGGATCGTCGATTTCAGGAGAGTCCTGAATTTCCTTGAGGATGTAGTTGTCGACAATCTCTTCGGTAAAGGGAGAGATGGAGGAATCGTTGCGGATAAAGTGGATGGAGTCCCGGTTCTCCAGGAGCACGTCCACCACCTTGGCCACAATGTGCCGCAGGCGGTTGTTGGTCTTGAGCTGATTGAGTTCGATGAGGACGTGGTAGGGGATGAAGATGTTGTTGTCGTCGCCGTTGCGCAGGCTTTGGATGGAGAGGGGGTTTTCAATAAGGACGTTGGTGTCGAGGATGAAATTTTTCTTTTTGCCGTTCATGGGACACGCCTGGGGGATGGAGGTTCCCCGTCGCCCGGAGGCGACGGGCGTGGAAACGGCATGGCGTCGTCCCGCGGGACGCGCCCGCCTGACGAGGCCACGCTAGGCCAGTTAGCAGCAATCGTAAAGAGGCCAGCGCGCAGGGGCGAGGTGCTGCGGCGAGAAACATAAGAAAGGCGGGTGGATGGGAAATCAGAATCGTCTTGATGACGGTTCACCACCGTTTTTCGAAGCGGTTGCGCAGGTAGATGGCCAGGGCATTCATGGAGAGCAACACGGCCAGCAGCACCAGAATGCCCGCCGCCGTGCGTTCGCCAAAGGCGCGCTGGGAGTCCGAGGCCCAGGTGTAGATCTGGGCCGGCAGCACGGTGGAGGCCTCGGTTATGGTGGCCGGCGCTTCGGGAATGTAAGCCATCATGCCCACGACGAGCAGGGGGGCAGTTTCGCCGATGGCGTGGGCCAGGCCGATGATCGCCCCGGTGAGGATGCCGGGCATGGCCAGGGGCAGGACCAGATTCCACATCACCTGCCAGGGCGTGGCCCCCAGGGCCAGGGCGCCGTGGCGCAGGGTTTCGGGCACGGCGCGGATGGCTGCACGGGTGGAGATGATGATCACCGGCAGGGTCATCAGCGCCAGGGTGATCCCGCCCACCAGCGAGGAGGAGCGCGGAATGCCCAGAAAGTTGATGAAGATGGCCAGACCCAGGAGGCCGTAAATAATGGACGGGATGGCGGCCAGGTTGTTGATGTTCACCTCGATGAGCTGGGTGAAGCGGTTGTCTGGCGCGAATTCCTCCAGATAAATGGCCGAGGCCACCCCTACGGGGAAGGAGAGCAGCAGGGTAATGCCCAGGACGTAGAGCGTGCCCACCACCGCGGCTCTGATGCCTGCGGCCTCGGGAATTTTGGAGTCGCCCTTGGTGAAGAAATCCCAGTTGAAGACCAGCCGCGTCTTGCCGGCGGCCTTGAACTCCTCCACCAGCTGCACCTGTTCGTCGTCCAGGCGGTGGGCCTTGCCCTTGAGCAGCTGGTCCACGTCGGCCGAAGCCAGCACCCACTCCTCGCTGGTGGTGCCCAGCAGCGCCGGGTTGGCCTGCATGCGCAGGGGCAGCTGGCGCAGGAACTCATGGCTCACAAAGGTTTCGTATTCCTCGGCCACCGCAACGTTGGGCATTTCCTGCACGTCCTCGGTGTAGGAAAGCTCCATCTGGAGCTGGCCCTGGCGGAAGGCGGGCATGGCCATTGTGCCAATATCAAACAAAAAATACACCAAAAAGGCGGCCGCCAGCAGGATGGCGATGCGGGTGCACCACTGGAAGCGCTTTTCAAAGGCCAGCCGCCGCCGCGTGGCGGCCTTGAGGCTCTGGTCGGTCTGAAACACGGACATACGCGCAGTTCTCCGGCCCGGCTTATTCGTAGTGCTGCTTGAAGCGGCGTACGACGTACAGGGAGATGATGTTCATGATCAGGGTCAGGAGCAACAGCACAAAGCCCAGGGCAAAGGCCGAGAGAGTCAGCGGGCTGTTGAATTCCTGGTCCCCGATGAGGGCGTCCACGATGCGCACGGTGACCGTGGTCATGGATTCCAAGGGATTGGCCGACAAATTCGGATGCAGGCCCGCTGCCATGACCACGATCATGGTCTCGCCCACGGCGCGGGACACGGCCAGCAGAAAGGCCGAAACGATGCCTGGCATGGCCGCCGGCAGCACCACCCGCAAAATGGTTTCGCTCTGCGTGGCGCCCACGGCCATGGAGCCCTCGCGCAGGCTCTGCGGCACAGCGTTGATGACGTCGTCGGACAATGAGGAGACAAAGGGGATGATCATCACCCCCATCACCAGCCCTGGCGCCAGGGCATTGTTGTACACCGCATTCAGCCCGATGGCTTCCGCCACATGCACTACCAGCGGCCCCACGGTGATGGCCGCAAAATACCCGTAGACCACCGTGGGAATGCCAGCCAGGATCTCCAGGGTGGGCTTGGCCACCTTGCGGGCAAAGGACGAGGCGTATTCGGACATGAAGATGGCCGCCAACAGCCCCACCGGCACGGCCACCAGCATGGCCACCCCGGTGATCATGAACGTGCCGGCAAAGAGCGGCAGGGAGCCGAATTTGGCCTCGGATACCCCCGCCATGTCCCGCCCGGCCCCTTGCAGAAAGGCCGTGTCCGGATCCCAGGTGGTGCCGGTCAGGAACTCCCAGACCGAGACGAATTTGAAGAACTGCAGCGTCTCAAAGACGATGGAGAGTACAATGCCGATGGTCGTCAGCACCGAGATGCACGAGCACAGCAGCAACACGCGCATGATGGCTTTTTCCACGGCATGGATGGCCCGGAACTCCGGCGTGATCTGCGAGAGTGAATACACCAGCCCCAGCACCGCCACCCCCAGCACGGCCACGACCGTGACCAGGGGCGGGATTGCCAGCAGACCGAATTTTTGCAGCAGTACAGTCAGGCAATAGAGCCCGAAGGCCGGCATGCCCACCCAGACCACGGCGTACCAGCCGTAATAGCCCGGAGCGGAGTGAAACCGTTGCCCGGAGAGGGCCTGGGCATCCGGCCGGGCCCGGCGCATGCCCAGCACATAGGCAAAGAGAAGCAGGGGAAGCACGCCCAGAAGCGCGTACTGCAGGAGGTCGGCACTGTCCAATGCGATTCCTCGGTGGCTTGCCCGACCCTGCGCCATGGTGCGTGCGCAGGGTGGGGGTGAGTCTGGCGGACCGGAAGGGTGGGGGGGTAAGCCGTCAGCCTTCCGGTCCGTGGGAGCTGCGGAAGCAGCGTTACTTCAGGTCTGCCGGGTCCAGACGCTTGAGACTGGTCACGTCCTTGCGGGCCTTGTCCAGCATGTCCTTGGGCAGGGGGATGAGCCCGATGCGCTTGAGCAGGCCGCGGCTGCCGATCATCTTGTCGCTCATGAACAGATCCACGTATTCCTTCAGGCCGGGAACTTTCCCGATGTGGTCGGCCTTGATGTAGAAATACAGCGAGCGGGAGATGGGATACTCGCCGCTGGAGACGGTTTTGGGCTCTGGCTTCACGCCGTTGATCAGCGCGCCCTTGATGCGGTCCTTGTTCTCTTCCAGGAAGGAGTAGCCGAAGATGCCGAAGGCGTTCTTGTCCTGGACGAGTTTCTGGACGATGAGGTTGTCGTTTTCACCGGAGGGCACGTAGGCTTCGTCCTGACGGATGGCGGAGTACTCGCCGGCTTCCTTGCCCAGTTCCTTTTCGTATTCCGGGAACTTTTTGACGGCCTTGTGCATCACCAGCTCGGCAAAGGCGTCACGGGTGCCGGAAGTGGCGGGCGGACCGTAGATGAGGATCTTGCGGTCGGGCAGGGTGGGGTCAATTTCCTTCCAGTTCTTGAACGGGTTGGGGACCAGCTTGCCCTGGGAGGGAACCTTTTCCGCCACGGCCAGGAAGAGCTGCTCGGGCGTGACGTTGAAGTCGGCGTCCTTGCCATTCTGGGCAACGGCAATGCCGTCGTAGCCGATGATGGCCTCCACGACCTTGGTCATGCCATTGGCATAGCAGGTTTCCAGCTCGCTCTTTTTGATGCGGCGGGAGGAGTTGGTGATGTCCGGCGTTTCCGAGCCCATGCCGGCGCCAAACAGTTTGTGCCCGCCGCCGGAGCCGGTGGATTCCACCACAGGGGTGCGGAAGCCGGTGGTCTTGCCAAGTTCTTCAGCCACAAAGCTGGAGAAAGGGAAAATGGTGGATGAACCTACGATGCGGACCTGGTCGCGCAGGGGCTGTTGAGCCTCGGCGGCGCAGAACCACAGCGCCAGGGCAACCGTTGCGCAAAAGGCGGCCGTGAGCATGGAACGCATGAAAATCCTCCTGTTAGGGCCATCACTGCTTTCCGGGATGCAGGCGGAAAGCGCGTGCAATGCCCGCCACCGTATGCTCCCACTGTTACATGCGGGTGATTGGTGCGTGACCGTTTCAGGGCAGGTGTCGCAAGGCCCGTTTTGCAGGGACAGGCGTTGCAAGGCCCGGCGTGAGGTCGGAGATGGCCGATCCAGGTGTACGAAAGAGGCGTTACAGTTCCATGACGACATGCTGCCACAGGGCGCAAAAAAACCGGCCCGGGCCGGTAGGACACAGCCGCGCAGGGCAGCCGCGGTGCAATGGCAGGGGGCTTACGGTGTGTGACGCGGAACGAGGGCGGGCACCGTTTCAGGAACACGGCGCCCGCCCCGCATCGGGTGTCAGTCTCTGGCCGCGTCCTCGCCCAGCAGGCGGCGGGCGATTTCCTTGGCAGCCCGGCGGCCCGCGCCCATGGCCGAGATGACCGTGGCCGCGCCGGTGACGATATCGCCCCCGGCAAAGACCATGGGCATGCTCGTCTCGCCGGTTTCGGGGTCGGCGTCGATGTAGCCGCGTTTGGTGCGGCGCAGTTCGGGGGTGGAGTCCAGCAGGATGGGGTTGGGGCCCGCGCCCACGGCGATGACGGCCATGTCGCAGGCCAGCTCCTGGAACGCGCCCTCGACAGGCTTTGGAGAGCGCCGGCCGGAGGCGTCGGGCTCGCCGAGTTCCATGCGCTGGATGACCATGGAGGTCAGCCGGCCCTGGTCGTCCCCCTTGAACTCCACAGGTGCGGAGAGGATTTCCAGAATCACGCCCTCTTCCACCGCGTGTTCCAGCTCTTCATGCCGGGCGGGCATTTCGCCCTGGGTGCGGCGGTAGACGATGCGCACTTCCTCCGCGCCCAGGCGCAGGGCGGTGCGCGCGGCGTCCATGGCTACGTTGCCCCCGCCCAGCACGGCCACGCGGCGGCCAGGGAAGGTGGGCGTGTCCCAGTTGGGGAAGTCGTAAGCCCGGCCCAGATTGGCGCGGGTGAGGTACTCGTTGGCGGAGAAGACGCCGATGAGGTTTTCGCCCGGCACGCCCAGGAACTTGGGCAGGCCCGCGCCCACGCCGATAAACACGGCCTTGTAGCCCTGTTCAAAAAGTTCCTTGACCGTAAAGGTCTTGCCGGCCACCCAGTTGGGCAGCAAATCCACGTGCTGTTCCTTGAGCGCGGCCACTTCCGCCGCCACAATGCTCTTGGGCAGGCGGAACTCGGGGATGCCGTAGATGAGCACCCCGCCCACCTCGTGCAAGGCCTCGAACACCGTCACCTTGACGCCATGGGCGGCCAGATAGCCGGCCGCGGTGAGGCTGGATGGGCCGGAGCCGATGCAGGCGACCTTGAGTTCCTCGTTGATCATCGGGCACTCGGGCTTGCCGGTGATCTGGTCGCAGGCGGAAAGGGCCATGTAGGTATCGGCCACGTAGCGTTCCAGCCGGCCGATGGCCACGGGTTCGCCCTTCTTGCCCAGCACGCAGTTGCCCTCGCACTGGGTTTCCTGGGGGCAGACCCGGCCGCAGACCGCAGGCAGGCTGTTGGTGGACTTGATGACTTCGTACGCCTTCTGGATGTCATTCTTTTGCAGATGGCCGATGAAGTCGCGGATGGGCACTTCCACGGGACAGCCCTTCACGCACAGGGGTTTTTTGCACTGGATGCAGCGCGAGGCCTCGATGAGGGCCTGGTCCTCGGCATAGCCCAGGGCCACCTCGGCGAAATTTTTAATGCGCGCCAGAGGCTCCTGCGTGGGCATGGCCACGCGTGGGATGGATATTTTTCCTTTGCCGGCGGGGGTATGCTCGCTACTTGCCATGGCGCTCTTTGAATGCCTCGTAGGAGAGGGCTTCCTGGGGTTTGAACGCGGCGAGCCGCTGGCGGAGCTCGCCGAAATCCACCTGATGGCCGTCGAATTCCGGGCCGTCCACGCAGGCGAACTTCACCTGCCCGCCCACGCTCACGCGACAGGCCCCGCACATGCCGATGCCATCCACCATGATGGAGTTCAGGCTCACGGTGGTCTTGACGCCAAAGGGTCTGGTGGTCCGGGAGACGGCCTCCATCATCGGCACGGGGCCGATGGCCACCACTTCCTTCACGGTCTCGTCCGTTTTGAGCCGTTCCTCCAGCACCTGGGTGACAAACCCTTTGTGCCCGTAGGAGCCGTCGTCGGTGGCGATGAGCACTTCATCGCAGAAGTTCTTGAGTTCATTCTCGAAGAGCAGCAGATTCTTGCTGCGCGCGCCGATGATGGCCACGGTGTGGTTGCCGGCGCGTTTGTGGCCCTTGGCAATGTGGTGCATGGCCGCAATGCCCGTGCCGCCACCCACGCAAACCACAGTGCCGACCTTTTCAATGTGTGTGGCCTGGCCCAGGGGGCCGCAGAGGTCGTGCAGGGCGTCGCCTTCCTCCAGGGTCTCCAGTTCGGCGGTGCTCTTGCCCATGACGAGGTAGACCATGGTGATGGTGCCGGCCTCGGGGTCGGCGTCGGCAATGGTCAGGGGGATGCGCTCGCCCTGGGGGCCGACGCGCAGGATGACGAAGTTGCCGGGTTGCGCCTTCCTGGCGATGTGGGGGCACGAGATGACCAGCTTGCTCGTCTGCCCGGGAATCAGCCGCTCTTTTTTGACAATGGTGCAAGGCGTCTGCTGCATGGGGGCTCCTGGGGAGAGAATTCCCTCTTATAATGGCACAACCCAAAGTTTGGCAAGGCCGCCGTGCCTTTGAGCTCGGGCCGCAACCCAATGCACGGGGGCCGCAACGCGCATCGCCGGGGCCGCACCATGGTGCGGCCCCGGCGATGGAATGTGGCAGGAGGGGCAACGCGCGACTCAGCGTTCGTCATCAGCCTGCAGGCTCTCGATGAGCCCGCGCAGAATCTGGGCCTGTTCGGCCAGCTGGTGCACGGCTTGGGAGGATTGGTCCATGGCTCCGGCCACGGTGGCGGCGATGCGGTTGATATCATCGATATTCTTGGTGATTTCGTCGCTGGCGGCGGACTGTTCTTCTGCCGCGGCCGCAATGGAGCGGACCTGGTCCGTGGCCGTGTCGATGAGGCCGACGATCTGCTGCAGCGCCCCGCCCGAGCGGCCGGCCTGCTGCGTGGCCTCGTCGATCAGCCGGGAGGCGACGTCAAAGTTGGCGATGTTGGTGCTGGTACCCTGCTGGATGGCGGCAATGGCCGCGCCCACCTCACGGGTGGCGCTCATGGTCTTTTCCGCCAGCTTGCGGACCTCGTCGGCCACCACGGCAAAGCCGCGCCCGGCATCGCCTGCGCGGGCGGCTTCAATGGCTGCGTTGAGGGCCAGCAGATTGGTCTGGTCGGCAATATCATTAATGACCACCATGACCTGGCTGATGCCCTCGGCCTGTTTGCCCAGGGCGTGCATGTCTTTGGTCAGGCCCTGGGCCTGGCTTTTGACCTGATCAATTCCATCTACCACCTGGGAAACCACCTGCGCACCGGCGGCGGCTTCCTTGCGGGCGTGGTCGACGGTTTCCGCCGCCTGCCCGGCATTCCGCGCCACTTCCAGCACGGTGGCGTTCATTTCTTCCATGGCTGTGGCCGTCTCGCTCAGGCGGACGGACTGATCCTGCGTGCCGCGGCTGGATTCGCGCACCTGACCGGTCAGCTCTGTGGAAGCCGAAGCAATAACTGCCGCCACGCCTTCGAGTTTGGCCGCCGCCGCCAGCATGCCTTCCCGGCGGGCCTGGTCGGCCTTGGCCCGGGCCGCCTCGGCCAGCGCCACCGCCTGTTCGGCCCGGGCCGCCTGGGCTTCAGCTTCTGCGGTTTTGGTGTTGGCCACGGCGATTTTGCCTTTCAGGGACTCCACCATCTCGCGCAGGGCGTCGGCCAGCACGCCGATTTCATCACGCTGGCGGATGTCGATGGGGCGGTCCAGATCCCCGGCGGCCACGCCCTGGGCCGCTGTCATGATCCGCCGCAGGGAGGTGACGATGGGCCGGGTGACGGCAAATACCAGCACCACCAACAACACCAGCCCACCCAGGCTGATCCAGAGCAGCTGCCGTTGGAGGCTTTGCGCACTCTCCTGCATCTTGGATTTGGGCAGGGTCACCAGGAAGCTCCAGGGGCCTTCCGCACCTTCCAGGAGAATGGGGGTCATGCTGTAGAGCATGGTCTGCCCGGCAACGGATGATTCCTGATCGTATTGCAGCGCGGTGCCCTGGCGCAGGGCATTCTCAAAGGCGGTCTTCTGTTCTGCGGGGACGAAGTCCTTGGCGTTTTTGCCGATGAGGCTCTTGTCCGGGTGGGCGACGATCATGCCTGAGTTGGCGAGCAGCATGCCGTAGCCGGTGTCGAAAATGGAAATGCGGGCCGCCAGGGACTGGAGGTTTTCCAGGCTCAGGTCCACGCCGGCCACGCCATTGCCTTTGTCCTGCATGGGTGCGCAGACGCTGATCATCATGCGGTCCTGCCCGGCCACCTCATAGACGGTGGGCTCGGTGACAAAGAGCTTGCCCGTTTGCAAGGGCAGCCAGTACCACTTTTCCCCTGGGTCGCGGCTGGAGGCCAGGACTGAGGTGGTGGTGGTTTCCTCAATGCCGGTTTTGCCACGGATAACATAGGGCAGCATACGGCCGGAACCCTCGTGCAGGGCGTTGGCGTTGACGAATTCGGCATCGCGGCCGTCGAACTCGTTGGGCTCCCAGGTGGTCCAGGCGCCAAAAATGTTGGGGAAGCTGCTCAGGGTGCGGTGGAGCAGGGCCGCCACGGCCGCGCGATCCGGTTGGGGCCGGGCATGTTCGGTGCTGACACCGGCGGCCATCGTCTTGCCAATGGCGATGGTGGTATCCAGAACCCCCTGGACCATGTTCGCATACCGTGCCCCGATTTCCTGGGCCAGTTGGGCGGCGTTCTCGTTTGATTGCCCGTCGATCTGCTGGCGGACGGTGAGGGTGAGCGCCATCAGGACAATGACGGCAGCCACGCTGACCGGTATCAATAGCTTGTATTGCATTTTCAGGTTGTGCAAATGAAAGGTCATGGGCAATCCCCGGCTGGATGAAAACGTGGAACTCGTTGCGAACGTCCGCCTTCCTTAATCTAATTCAATTAGTTACATGTTAGGCTCAGTTTTCCGAGGAGGCAAGTGACACTTGCGTGTCAGCTGCAGGAGCCTCCCTTGCGCCGCGCCTTTTCGGCATACATGGCCTCGTCCGCCGCGGAGAGCAGGGCATCCAGGGTCATGCCGGGCATGTACATGGCCACGCCGCAGCTGACTTCGATGGGGCCGGAGGGCAAGGCGGAGGAACGAACCGCCAGTGTTTGCCGCAACCGCTCCACCAGGGCATCGGCCTCGGTTTCGGTACACTCGGTCAAAAGCAGGAACTCGTCGCCACCAAAGCGGAAGAGGGCGTCCGTGGGGCGGATGCCGGCCCGCACGATGCCGGCCACGGCGCGCAGGGCGCCGTCTCCGGCCAGATGCCCGAATTTGTCATTGATATCCTTAAAATTGTCCAAATCCATGCCAATGGCGGCAAAGTTGCGGCCCTGGCGGGCAAAGCGGGAAATGGCCCGCTGGAAATAGGTATCCAGCGAACGACGGTTCAGGCAGCCGGTGAGTTCGTCGTGCATGGCCAGAAATTCCAGCCGGCCCTGAAAGAAATTCACGGCCAGGGCCACGATGGCAATAATGACCAGGGAGGCCACCGCCCCCACGCTCAGGGTGGTCATGAGGTTCTTGCGGGCCGCACCAAGCACGTCGCGCTCGTCCTGCTCCACAATGAGGAACCAGTTCAGCTCGGGAATGTAACGGGAAGTCAGCTGGGTGGCGCCGTCTTCATTCTCGTAGCCCAGGTCCACATGGTCTTTGCCGGCATCCAGGATGGCGCCGGCAATCTGGCCAATGCCGGGCAGGTCGTGGATGTTCACCTGCTCCACCAGCCGGGTGTCCATGTGCGCCTGGATCATGCCGCGTGGATCAACAAGATAAATTCGACGCAGGTATCTGGCCTGGGTATCCCGGATGATGTTGGCCACGGCATCCATTTTCAGGCCCACGCCAGTCACGCCCAGGAGCTTGCCCTTCGAGTCCAGCACGCGAAAATTGATGAAGATGGTCAGGGTGTTGTCAGCAGCCTGATTGGTGTCCACATCCAGGTCGTATTCCTTGCCGGTGTGGATGAATGCGTAGTACCAGACATCGTGCGCGTCCGCCTCGGAGATGGTCTTGAGCACGCCGTTGAAGTGGTAGTACTTCATGGTCTTGGCAGAGACGAAAAACGTGCTGAAGAAGCCGTACTTTTCGTGAATGCCATTCAAAAAACGCTGGATCTGCCCTTCGTCCTGCTCGCCCTGCTCGGCCCATTCCTTCAGGAAGTTGTCATTGGCCATGAGGGAGGAAACATGCAGGGGTTGCATGAGGTTTTTGAGTATTTCTGAGTAGATGGTGTCGCGCGTCAGCGGCAGGGCCGAGGTGGTCAGCTCCTTCAGGGCGGCCGAGCGCGAGACGGTATAGTTCACAAGGCTGGTTGCTGCAAACGCAGCCACCAGCACGGTGGAGAGCAACAGGATGAGCCTGGTTTTGATCGACATGCACCGCTCGTTACAAGGTATGTCACAAGGTCGCAGGCCAGGATGGTCTTGTGAGCATATAAGAAATTATGACGGAGGAGAGAGTCCGGTCAAGCTGTTTTGCCCAGCCGAGAGCTCCGTGACGAGATCGGTATGCGTCTGGCCATTGCCGTTCTCTGCGGTTCAAGGTATGCTCAATGCTGTCGTCTCGTCAACAAATCCAAACCTCTCTGGCACTCACTACCCGCAAGGAGGACGGCCTCATGCCCGTTTTTGGCCAGCCGCCGCATCCACAGTTTGACACCGCCCTGAAAGTGGGCCGCCCGCCCAACGTTCAGGCGCTTTTCCCCAACTCCCGCGCCCTGATCGTCAGTGGCAAGGTGGTGGACCGGGCCATGCTCGCCAAGGGCCACGCCATGACCATCGCCGCCAACGGCCGCAGCCATTTCGTCATCCGCGGCGTGCTCCTGGCTGCCCAGCGGGCCAACGCCGCCGTGATTCTCGAAATCGCCAAAAGCGAGGGAGGCGCGGCCCACTACTGCGCCACCACCATGTGGAACCTGGCCCAGCAGGTGGACGCCATGTGCAACGAGCTGGGCATTACCGTGCCCGTGGCCGTGCATACCGACCACTACGGCATCAAGAACCCTGCGGACCTCGAAAAAGCCAAAATCGAGATCCCCACACTCTTCGAAGCCGGCGTGACCTCCATCGCCATCGACGCCTCCCACCTGCCCGATGACGAAAACCTCCTGGCCAACATCGCCCTGAAAGGCTACGTTCCCACCTGGGCCGGCTATGAGACGGAAGTTGGTGAGATTAAAGGTAAATCAGGCCTGTCCACCCCGCAGGAGGCCCTTTTCCTCATCCAGGGCCTGAACGCCCACGGCATCCACCCCGATTGGATCGCCTTGAACAATGGCACCACCCACGGCATCGAAGCCTCCGAGGCCGGCATTCAGGTGGAACTGACGGCGGAAATCCACGCCGCCCTCGCACCGTACAAGCTTTCCGGCGCCCAGCATGGCACCTCGGGCAACAGCTCGGCCAAGCTGAAGGAAATCGCCGCCAAGACGGCCACCACCAAGGCCAACGTGGCCACGGCCCTGCAGATGCTCTCCTGGGGCGTGCAGGTGAATGAATACGGCAACGCCGTACTCGACGAGGCCAAACGCCTGATCAAGGAACCCGGCAAGGGCATTACCGAAGAGCTCTGGGCCGATCTGGTGGCCTACGCCGACTCCAAGGGCCTGAAGGCCGGCGACTACAAGAAGCTGAACCTGCCCTTCGAATGCCGCATGATGGGCCAGCCCAAGGACGTACGCGACCGCATGGCCGAGGCTGTAGCTGGCTTTGTGGAAGAATTGCTGGTGGATGTCTTCAACGCCAAGGACACCGCCCCCCTGGCCGTCGAGGCCATCCTGGCCGCCAACTCCTACGACCTGGGCCCCAAGGTCGGCGTGATCGAAAACGCCGCTGACTGGACCGAGGAAAAAATCCGCACCAAGGCCAAGGGCATCGAATCGGATAAGGGGCCTGAGGGTGATTTTGACGATTAGATACGATGGATACGAAGCGGGGGGGCTGAGCGCCCCCCCCGCCTGTTATGTGCAGTGTGCGAAAAAGTGAATGGCATTAAAAAAATGGATACACAATTAATTGCAAATATCGTGATGGCCGCGTGTGCTGCGATCGGAGTAGTAACAACCGGATTGTTGATCATGCTGAATTGGCGATTGGTGAATGAGACGCGACGATTGCGCGAAATTCAAACGGAACCTGAATTGGACGTTTATATTATACCAAATCAAAGATATATAAATATTGTGGAGTTGGTGGTTCGAAATTCAGGTGGCCCTGCGGCAAATGTTAAATGGTCGATAAACATTGATGAGGCTGTTGCGAGCGAAAAAGGGTTGAAGATTCGTGAAGTGGCAATGTTTTCAAAGGCTGGCTATATTCCAGCGCGTGAAAAATTCGTTTTTTTTCTTGGAAATGCGATGGAGCTACTTAAGAAACCGGTTTTGCCGGTTTTTACAATTCGGGTTGAATATGATAATTATTTAGGCAAAAATAAGACTAAAAAAGAATTCCACATTGACGTATCGCAGTGGGAAGGACTGATAGTAATCGGGAAAGACCCTGCCTGTGAGATTGCAGATAACTTAAAGCAACTGTCGCAGACAATAGATAAAATTTCGAGGGCCAATCCTACTCCACTCTTGTTTAGAGTTCAGTCTGAAACTAGTTTTCAAAAAGAACAAGACAAAAGGAAAAAGGAAGTAGTGGAACAATTCGAAAAGCAACAAAGAATGAGTTGAGTAGATAAGAAGTTTTTGGGAAGGAGAGCGCGAGAGGGAACCCTTTTGCAAAAGGGTTCCCTCTCGCTTTTTTGTGCTTACTTCCGCCGTTTCCCCGGCATGGACAGACGTTCCAGGCGGCCGGCGAGCCAGTGGTCCAGGACGCGGTTTACGTCGCCGGCAATCCAGGGGGAAAGCCGGATGCCCGCACGGTGCAGGTGCTCGGCGTAATGTTCGCTCACGGCGCCGCAGACCAGGGTGCGAATGCCCGCGGAATGCAGGGTTTCGGCCAGGGCGATGGGGCCGCCCTTGGGCATGGGGACGAATCCTCGCGAGTCGAGCTCTCCGGCGCGGGACTCGTAGAACTGCAGTTCCGAGGCTGTCTCCAGCAACGAGGCCAGTCGTTCCCCATACGTGGCCAGACACACGCGCATGCTCCCTTGCCCCTTCTGCCCTGTGCGGCGCTGCTCAAGAGCCGCCGCCCGTTGCACACCCGTCAGTCACACATCCGGCTGTTACACGCCCGAATTGTGCAGACTGCCGGGGTTCAGCCGATGGTGTCCTTGACGATGGCGATGACCTGTTTGGGGTCAAAGGGTTTGTTCACCGTGGCCACAGCCTTGCGGATGGCCAGATGGATGCCGGAAAGCCCGCTGATGACGATGACCGGCAGCTCCTTGAACTCAGGTTTCTGGGAGAACTTGCGGTAGAACCGCGGCCCCCATTCCTCGGGCATTTCCAGGTCCAGGGTCAGCAGGTCGGGCTTTTCGCGTTCCAGCACCTCCATGGCCTGGCTGCCGTCAGAGGCGGAGCAGGTCTGGTAGCCATGGTCCTGGAACAGCGTGGTGAGAAACTCCACGATGGCCGGATCATCGTCCACAACCATGATTTTCTTCGGCATGGCTTACTCCTTGGCGGTCGGGGCATGGCACTCGCCGCAGGCGAGGGGGCCTTTGCCGGTTTGTTCATGACAGCCCACGCACTGCAAGTGGAAGGCCCGCCGCAGCGGCGTCTTGTGCTTCAGCTTGGGCTCGGCCGCGGGGTTGGCGGCGTGGCAGTCCGCACAGGGCGTGCCTTCGGTGGTGTTGGTGGGGTCCATCTTGCCGTCGGTATCGCCGTGGTGGCACACGCCGCAGTCTTCGAGCTTGGCCTTTTCATTGTGTGCGTCATGCTCGAACTTCGCCGCTGGCCGTTGCGGGGTGGGGAAGGGATCGCGGCTGACCACCAGCATGTCGGACTGGCAGAACGCCGGCAGGGTCCAGAGCACCAGGGCCAGCCCCAGCAGGAGCAGGAGCAGGGGAGAGTTGGCGCGACGCATGGCTATTCCCCTCCCGCAGCCGGATCGGCCGGCCGTTCCATGTGCTTGTAGATGATGTCGCCCAGGAAGTAGATGTGCATATCCAGCTCAAAGTGCTTGATAATGTCTTCCAGGCCGCCGTGGCAGTTGTGGCAGGGGGCGATGAGCGTGTGCACGCCCGTGGCCTTGAGCTGTTCCGCCTTGATTTTGTTGCCGATCACGCGGACCTTTTTGAATGGCGGGCCGCAGTTGATCACGCCGCCGCCGGCGCAGCAGCAGTAGTTGTGCTCGCGGTTGGGGGTCATTTCCACCACTTCTTCGGCAATGTGCTTGACCACTTCGCGCAGCTTGTCCATGAGGCCGCGGCCGCGGATGATGTTGCAGGGGTCGTGGATGGTCACGGCGCCGGGGTGTTTGCTGGCCATGCGGATTTTGCCGCTATCCAGCAGTTCCCAGAAGAACTCGATGGAGTGCACCACCGGCACTGGATGCATCTTCCAGCCCAGCCAGCGGTTGGCCTGGTCGTACACAGCGCGGAAGGCGTGGCCGCATTCGCCCATGACAATGCGCTTGACCCGCAGGCGCTGCGCGGTTTCGTAGTGGGCGCGTTCCACGCGGGACATGACTTCGGCATCCCCGCTGAACATGGCCATGTTGGAGTTGTCCCAGCCCGGGGTGGCGGGCATGGTCCAGTCCAGCCCGGCGACGTTGAAGATGGCCGCCGCCTGATAGATGAGCTGGGTGCGGAACTTTGGTTCCGGCGCGATGACGGAGTACATGAAGTCCGCGCCTTCTTTCTCCAGGGGGATGCGCAGGCCGGGGAATTCTTCCCGGGCTTCATCTTCCTGCCACATCAGGGAGTCGATCCACTCGTCATCCTTGACCCACATCTGGTTCATGGTGGCGGCGTGGGAGTGGGCTGTGTCCTGAATGTACTGTGGCGTGACGCCCAGCTTGTGGCAGATACGGCGCACCACGCTGATGATGTAGGCCGTATCGATGCCCAGCGGGCAGTAATGCATGCAGCGGCGGCAGAGGTTGCATTCCGTATAGGCGATCTGGGCGAACTGCTGCAGCTGTTTTTTGGTGACGTCGCCATCAGCCTTGAGGATTTCCCACATGGTCTGACGGACCTTGCCCACGGGGGAGTAGCTGGGGTCGCCTTCGTGGGACATGTAGTAATGGCAGGCCTTGGCGCACAGGCCGCAACGCATGCAGGTTTCGGCATAGGTTTTCAGGCGCGCGCCGGTTTCGCTGTTCAGCACGGCCTTGATGATGGAACGAATGCGGGACTGCTCCAGGCGGTCCAGTCCGCGCTGGATGCCGGCATCGTCTATGAGCCGGTCGGCAATGGTGCTCATGTCAAGAACTCCTTATATTACCAGTCCTTGGCGTGACGAACGCCGCCGAACTCGCTGCCCATATACGCACGGCTGAAGAGCCCGAAGAGCATGTGCGAGAGCCTGGTGAAGGGAATGGCGACGAGCATCAGCTCGCCGGTGAGGATGTGCAGGGTGGTCATGACCAGGTTCGGACCCACATGATGATAGGCCAGGACGCCGGTGAGGAAGGGCAGGCAGGCGATGATGAGCACCAGCCAGTCCTGCCCGCTGGTCACAAAGCGGACTTCAGGCTTGAGGAGCCGGCGCAGGGCGAAAAATGCGCAGCAGGCCACCACCAGCATGGCCACCACATCCGTGATGACTTCCGGCGGCGACCACCAGGAGAAGCCGTGGAACTGCTCCACCAGCACCACATGACCCAACACCACCAGGGGCAGCAGAATGAGCCCGATGTGGAAAACGAAGGTGGCGATGGTTTCCAGAGGGTTTTCCCGCCAGCCCAGCGCACCGAACGGGGTGAACCAGTGCGCCAGGGACCTGAGGCCGAACTTCCAGCTCATGTAGGCCAGGGCCTGGCCGTCTTTTTGCTTGGCCAGATTGTACATGCGTACCAGACGATACACGGAGCCGAAAATGAAGATGGCCGCCGCCGCCCAGGCCAGGGGACCTACGGCAAGGGCATACAATTTTTCCATGAAATTCCTCCCTTGTCCTGCGCCTAGGCTTTGAAGGACGAGATATGGTCCACGATGCGCAGGCAGGCGCCGCCGGACAGGGCCCGAATGAGCACCTTCTCGCCGCTGGGGTCGAAGACCGGAGGCCAGACCTTGTCGAACCACTCCTTGTAGACCTTGTCGTCCAGGACAATGGTCTGCCGGCCGTGCTTCTCCACCGCCGCGGCCACTCGCTTGCCATCCGGCGAGAACACGGGCGGCCAGGCCATCTCGTAGCGGCCGGTCCAGGGCTTGCCATCCACCACCACGCGGAAGCGGGTGTTGTTTTCGCTGGCCAGGCAGGCCGCGCGGCCCGTGGCGCTGAGGACCAGATCCGTGACCACAGGCCAGGTCTGGTTCCAGGGCGTACCATTCACGGCCACGGTGAATTCGCCGAATTGTGGCGCCACGATGGCGGCCAGGGTCTTGCCATCGGCAGAGAACTCGGGATGCCAGAGCTGGTGGAAGGCCGGCTCCCAGCGGAAGCCGTTGCGGGTGGCCAGGCCCCACTTGCCGCCGGTGCGCGCCGGCACCAGCACTTCGCCCGTGGTGGGGTCGAAGAACGGTTCCCAGACGCACTGATAGGTGGTCGTCCATGGACGGCCTTCTTCAATGACGCCGTAATCATAGAGCGAAAACCGCGCGGCCGCGGCCACGCGCTCGCCGGCAGCGTCAAAGGTCGGGCCCCAGCAGTTGACGAAGTTCGTCATCCAGGACTCGCCATCCACCGCCACGGAATACACGCCTTTCTGATAGCCTTCGATGTCCGCCTGTCCCAGGGACACGGTCTGGACCACGGCCGCGGAGTGCGCGCCGTCCTTGCTCAGGGCGAAGTTGTTGGCGTTTTCAAACAGGGTTTCCCAGGGCTGGTCGTCCACGGCCATGCCGTATTCGCCATCCTGCTGCACGCAGATGGCCAGGCGGCTGCCGTCCTGACTCCACATGGGGTTCCAGATGAAGCCAAACGTGTTTTCCCAGGGCTGGTCGTCCACGGCCGCGGTCCATTCGCCATCGGTCTGGACAAAGGCCATGAGCCTGCCGTCCGGAAGGAATCTGGGCATCCAGACCTTCTCGAACACGTTTTCCCAGGTCTGGCCGTTGACGCAAAGCGTCGCACCGTCGTCTGAGACGGCGGCCATGGCCACACGCTCGCCGTCGGGCGAGACATATGGTTCCTCAAGCCAGTTGAAATCTCGGGCGCAGGCGTGCACATCGCACAGACTGCGTGCGCCTGTTTCAAAATCCCAGGCATCGCTTTGGGGCATGATTTGACTCCTTGGGCGCTTGCTATTCCCGCTGCGGCAGGTTGGTGGCCTTGAACGCGCAAGAGCACAGGCCGTACCAGCGGCCCGGCAAGCGAGGCGCGATGCGGGGGCGACAACGAAACGCGCCGCCCCCGGGAGGAGGTGGCGCGTTTTTTGGGCGCAAAATGCGTCTTTTTGGGGAAAATCAGGGCGCGTTATGCGTCGGCACCCGCGCGCAGGATGCGCCGGAGGGTGTCTTTTGAGATCCCAAGCTCCCGGCAGGTGGCCATTTTCTTGCCCCCATTGCGCTGCAGGGCTTCCATAGCAGCCTGATATCTAATGGATTTTAATCTCCCATCCTGCTTGAGGGAAATATGGTGCGAGTCTGCCGGAAGCAGGTATTCTGGCAGGTGGTCCACCTGGATGTAGCCCTTGCGGCAGAGAATGAATGCATATTCGATGATGTTCTCAAGCTCACGCACGTTGCCGGGAAATCGGTGACGCATGAGCAGCTGATAGACATCCTCAGAGACACCGTGAATGTCCGTTCCTTTGATGCAGTTATTGCGGTTGACGAAGTGGGAGATCAGCAACGGGATGTCTTCCGGCCGCTCTGCCAGCGAGGGGAGACGGATCTGCACCACATTAAGGCGGTAGAAGAGGTCGTCCCGGAACCGTCCTGCATCCACCATGTTCTGCAAATCCTTGTTGGTGGCGGCAATCACCCTGGCCTCGGTGCGCAGGCTTTTGGTGGAGCCCAGGGGCTCGAAGGTCCGTTCCTGGAGCACGCGGAGAATCTTCACCTGCAGCTGCAGGGGCATGTCCCCGATTTCATCCAGAAAAATCGTCCCTGTTCCAGCCATTTGAAAGCGGCCAGGTTTGTCGGACTTGGCATCGGTAAAGGCACCAGCCTTGTAGCCAAACAGCTCAGACTCCAGCAGATTCTCAGGAAGCGCCCCGCAGTTCACCGCCACAAAGGGCCCCTGCTTGCGGGCCGAGAGGTTGTGAATGGCCCGGGCAAAAAGTTCCTTGCCCGTGCCGGATTCGCCAAGCAGCAACACCGAGGCATCGCTTTCGGCAATCTGAGGTAATATCTGGAGAATCCGGATCAGCGACTGGGATTTGGTGACGATGTCATCCAGGGTGTAGCGGCCTTCCAGCTTCTGGCGCATGAGCTGTATGGCTGTGATATCCCGGAATGTTTCCACACCGCCCACAATGTGGCCCATGGCGTCGCGCAGGGGCGCGGCGCTGATGGAGACCGAGAGCTTGGAGCCGTCCGGCTTCACAATGTAAATGGATTTATTGCATAAATTACGCTCCGTTTCCAGACATTCCCGAATGGCACACGCGCCGTCGCAGATGCTGGAATGAAACACCTCCCAGCATTTGCGGCCCATGGCCTCCAGGCTGGAAACCCCGGTAATCCGCTCTGCTGCCCGGTTGAAAAAGGTGATGTTCCAGTCCAGATCGACGGTGAATACGCCGTCGGCAATGGAGTTCATGACGGCATCACAAGAAATGTGGTTGGGAAGGGTCATGCTTCGCTCCCTCTCAATCGCTGCCGGCCCCGCAGGACGAATAATACGCCCGCACGGGAAAAGGCAAGGTGAACTCCAAAAGGCTTCCATAAAACACACCAGACAGGGATGAAACTGCTGGTTTTGGCCTGAAAGGACGCATTTTGCGCCCGGTTGCAGACGCGTCTTGATCCCACTGGACCAGAAACCGCGTCGTTGCTTGGCTGGCGCTGCTGGCACGCAACGTGCTCAGGCAATTACCATGGAACGGTGTATTCCAGAATCGTTCCACCCGTGCACAGCCAGGAGCAGGGAGCGCCCCATGTCCGCGTTCGTGTCCATGTTCTCGTCCATCAGCCGGAGCCTTGCCGGCAAGCTCGTCGTCTCCAACGGCGTGCTGTTGCTGGGCAGCGTGGCCTTGCTGACCTGGGCGGCCATGGTCAATCAGCAGGAGTTGGGCAGCCGGGCGGCTCAGGACGGGGCAGAGCGGCTCTCCACCACCGTCAAGCTGGGCCTGCATTACGCCATGATGCTCAACTCCCGTGACGACATCGCCCAGATTGTGGCCAATATTGCCCGCCAGCCCGAGATTCTGGCCGTGCGCGTGTACAACAAAGACGGCGCCATCAAGTTTTCCAACAGGCCTGAGGAAGTGGACACCGTGGTGGACATGACCCGCGAGGCCTGTGCCCCCTGCCACACCCATGCACCGCCCCGCACCAGTCTGAGCGTCCTGGAGCGCACCCGCATGCGCGAAGACGGCGAGGTGCGGAGCATCGGCATGCTCACCCCCATCGAAAACGAGCCAGGCTGCAGCGAGGGCTGCCACTTTCACCCCGTGGATACCAAGATCCTCGGTGCCATTGATCTGGTGCTCTCCCTGCAGAATTCCGATGAGGAAGTGCAGGCCCTTGGCCGGCGCATGCTGCTTTTTTCCGCCGGCGTGTTCCTGGCTGTGTCCGCACTGCTGCTCTTTTTTATGGGCCAGTATGTGAACCGGCCCATCCGGGCCCTCATCCAGACCACTCGTGGCATTGCCCGCGGTGAGGAACTCCCCGTGCCCGTGACCCGCCAGCGTGATGAAATCGGCCAGCTGGCCCAGGCCGTGGCGGACATGGGCGCAGCCATCGCAGAAAAGCAAAAGGATCTCAACCGCCAGCGTGACGAATACCAGAACCTCTTTGCCAATGTGCCCTGCTTCATTACCGTGCAGGACCGCAATTTTCGCCTGCTCAGATATAATAGGGAATTCAAGGATCATTTCCACCCCAGGCCGGGGCAACCGTGCTATAAGGCATACAAAGGCCGCAACGAAAAGTGCCCGGACTGCCCGGTGGAGACCACCTTCCAGACAGGCCGGTCGGCCACCAGCGAGGAAAGCGGGCTGGACTCTCAGGGCAACCTGCGCCATTGGTTGGTAACCACCGCGCCCCTGCGCGACGAAAAAGGTGAAGTGGTGGCTGCCATGGAAATGAGCCTGGACATCACCGCCCGCAAGGAACTGGAACGCGAGGCCAAACGCCTGGAAGAAAAGTATCAGGCCATTTACCGGACCATTCCCAGCCCGGTCTTTCTGCTCGACCTCACGGGCCTGACCGTGCTGGACTGCAACAAAAGCGCGGAAACAGTGTACGGCATCACCCGCAAGGACATGCTCGGCCGCTATTTTCCGGATTTCTTTTTGCCGGAATCCCGCGATCGCATGGCTGCGGAACTGCAGGTCTGCAAGCCCATTGAGCGCGCGCCGCAGCTGGTGCCGGACGGCCGCACCCTGTATGTGGCCATGCTGGCCACCCCGGTGGAGATTGGCGGCTCACGCGTGCTGCTCATTACCGTCACGGATATCACTCGCCGTCTGGAGGCCGAGCAGCAGCTGGTGCATGCCGGCAAGATGGCCACCCTGGGCGAGATGGCTGCCGGCGTGGCCCATGAGCTGAATCAGCCGCTGACGGTGATCAAGGGTGCGGCCTCCTATTTCCTGAAGAAAATCCGCCGCGGCGAGACCGTGGCCCCGGACGTGCTGGCGGACTTGTCCCAGGAAATGGACAGCCACGTGGACCGCGCCACGCGTATTATCAATCATTTGCGCGAATTCGGGCGGCGGCCGGAGATGGAGCTCAACGAGGTGGACGTGGGCGACGTGCTCGGTCGCTCGCTTGAGATGTTCCGGCAGCAGCTGGCACTGCGGCAGATTACCGTGGAGCTGGACGTCTCTCCCAATGTGCCCAAGGTGATGGGTGATGCCGGCCGGCTGGAGCAGGTCTTCGTGAACATGCTCATGAACGCCCGCGATGCCATTGAGGAAAAATTCCAGGGCGAGCGCGGCCGGGCGGCATTGGGGCCGCTTGGCGCCGGGGATCCCGAAGAAAAGCGCATCGCCATCGTTGCCAGGGACTGCCACGGCTGGGTGCACATCCGCGTGTCAGATACCGGCGGAGGCGTGCCGCCCGGGGTGCAGGCCCGTATTTTCGAACCATTTTTCACAACCAAGGCCACGGGCAAAGGGACGGGTCTCGGCCTGTCCATCAGCTATGGCATCGTGCAGGATTGCGGCGGGGAGATCTTCCTGGAGCGTACGGGGCCGGAAGGCTCCACCTTCCTGGTCATTCTGCCTTCGAGTGATGCTGCGGCCTGTATGTTGCCTGAGGAGGGGACGCATGGTTGATCTCACGTCGGAAAAAACCGTCCTGCTGGTGGACGATGAAGAGGGCATCCGCAAGGTGCTGTCCCTCATCCTGCGCGACGCTGGGTACGAGGTCCATCTGGCGGTGTCCGGTGAGGACGCCCTGAACAGGCTGGCGGAAGTGCAGCCAGCCATTGTGCTCACGGACATCAAGATGCCCGGCATGGATGGCATTGAGCTGCTGTCGCGCATCAAGGCCCAGGATCCGGATATTGAAGTCATCATGCTCACCGGGCATGGGGATCTGGATCTGGCCATCCAGTCCATCAAGCGCGAAGCCACGGACTTCGTCACCAAACCCATCAATGAGGATATCCTGGATATTGCCCTGACCCGCGCCCGCGAGCATCTGGCCATGCGCCGCCAGCTCCGCGAATACACGGAACATCTGGAGCGTCTGGCCCTGGAGAAAAGCCGGGAGCTGGCCGCCGTGGAGCGCTTTGCCGCCGTGGGGCAGACCGCGGCCTCCCTGGCCCATGCCATCAAAAATATCGCCTCCGGGCTTGAGGGGGCCATCTTCCTGATGGAACAGGGCCGCCAGGGCGACAAGGCCATGGAAACCCAGGGCTTCAGCATGCTCAAGGACAATGTGGCCGAAGTGAAACACCTGATGCAGGATTTGCTGCAGATGGGCTCGGAGCGCGTGCCCCTGCGCGCGCCCTGCGATCCGGACCAGCCGGCCCTGGAGGTGGCCTCCCTGCTGCGCCACAAGGCTCTGGAGGCCGGGGTGGAACTGGTGGTGGATGCCAATGCCGGACGCGAGCCCATTCTCATGGACGCCAAGGCTATCCACCAGTGCCTGATGAATCTGGTCGGCAATGCCATAGAGGCCGCGGCCATTCCGCAAAAAGGTCCCCGCAGCCTGGAAGGCCGCACCCAAAACCCACGACGGGTCCATCTGTCCACCAGCCGCCAGGGGCGGTTCATCTGCTACCGCGTGGCAGATACCGGCCCCGGCGTGATGGAAGAAGCCCGCGAACGCCTCTTTGCCGCCTTTGCCACGGGCAAGGCCACAGGCACGGGCGTGGGCCTGATGGCCACCAAGCGCATCGTGGAAGCCCACGGCGGCAGCATCGAGCTGGAAAACGCCGGCCCCCAGGGCGCAACTTTCGCCCTGTGCCTGCCCGCGGCCAGCCCCAAGGGGCTGCTGGCAGCCACCTCCCTTGTGGCAGGGGCGGCAAGGTCAGGGAGGGACGCATGCAGCGAGTGAGTGTGGCCTGCGACGGCTCCCTGCTGGTGGACGGCCACCCCAGCGCACAGGATCCCCTGAGCCTGCTGGGCGAGGCCGTGACCCTGGCGGAAGGCTTCACCCTGGGCAGCTGGTTCCGGATGATTCAGTTGCACCGGGATTTTGCCCGCCTCAGCCAGTTTCTGCCGGCCCTGCTGCAAGGGCTCGAAGGGCGGGAGAAGCTGCCGCCGATCCTGCCCGGCGAGGTGGAAGGGCTCATGCTGGTGCGCACCGTGGAGCTGGTGGGCCATCCGCCCCCGGAACGATTGGACATGTACACGTCGCTCGTCGGCGTTCGAAATGATCACCCCAGCGAGGAGGTTCCCATCAAGCACATTCCCCCTGCGTCCCTGTGGGACGTGCCGTTCCGCCTGGGCCGTTGCCGGCACATGGTCCTGGGCGACCGCTTTGCAGAGTTCGTCTTCGAAACGGTCTTTACCCTGTTCGAGCTGATCGAGGCCGTGGCCTGGCAGCTTTCCTTCCATGGCGCTTCCGCGGAATGCGCCCTCAGGAGGTGACATATGTTCGAGAAGATCCTGTTCGCCACCACCGCGTCCCCCACCTGTGACGATGCCGCCAAGGTGGCTTTTGAACTCTCCAAGAAGAACAAGTCCGAACTGACGGTTTTTCACGTCTTCGGCATCCCCACCCGCGGCTTCTCCACCTTTGCCACGGACGTGCGCACCGGCGGGGAAACCGAGGCCCAGGACCAGAACTATGTGGATCTGGTCAAGGAGGAGATGACTCATACGTATGAAAAGCTGATGGAAGGCCACCCCGGCTGCACCCTGGAAGCCGTGGTGGGCGATCCGGCCATGGAAGTGCTGCGCACGGCCCGCAAGATTGGCGCAGACCTGATCATCATGGGCGCGCACACCCGCGCGGACGATGTGGGCGCCACCCGCCACCGCGCCGTGGCCGGCTCCACCATGCAGCGCGTGGCCCGCACGGCCCGCTGCCCGGTGCTCATCGTCAGCCGCCCCTGCATCACCTGCTGGAGCTACTTCGCCAATATCGTGGTGGGCGTGGATTTCTCCAAGCAGTCCGATCACGCGTTTGCCTTTGCCCGCAACGTGGCCGCAGACATCGGCTGCCGCCTGCACCTCTTCCATGCCATCGACGTGGCCAAGGAAGGCGGTGCCGTGGCCCCGGACCAGGCCACTGTGGAAAAGAAGATCGAAGCCGCCCGCAAGAAGATCGAGGAAAAATACGTCAACAAGATGGAAGGGTTCGACAACTACGTCATCCAGATCTGGGAAGGCGAGCCCTACGTGGAAATCCTCAAGTACGCCCGCGAGGCCAAGGCCGACCTCATCGCCATGGCCCACCACAGCAAGGATGTTGATCCTGAACAGGCTCTTATGGGCTCCACCCTGGAGCAGGTCGTGCTGCGCTCCAACTGCCCCGTGGTCAGCGTGAATCATCCGGACAAGGTGGATGTTTCGCCCTACGGCTACCGGCAGGAACCGGTCGAGGCCTAGCCATGGCCAAGGTGCTGGTGGTGGATGACGAGGCGCACCTGCGGGTCTTCGTCAGCGCCGTCTTCCGCTCGGCCGGCCACGAGACCGCCACAGCCCGCGACGGCGCAGAAGGGTTGAAAAAGGCCAGGGAGATGCAGCCAGACTGCATCTCCCTGGATTTGATGATGCCGGAGCAAGGCGGGCTCAAAATGCTCCAAGGGCTCAAAAACGACCCGACCCTTGCCCGCGTGCCCGTGCTGGTGCTTTCTGCCGTATCCGAACAGGCCTTCCGCCACGCCCTGGCGCTGGTGGAGGCGGGGCTGGGCCGGTCCCTGCACGATGGTGATGCTGGCGGCGCGCCCGTGTTGCACGTGCACAAGCCGCCAACCCCCCAAGGATTGCTGGACGCCCTGGCCTCTCTTCTGGCACAGTGATTCCATCTCTTCAGAACGGGGATTTTGCCCGAAGGAGCACGGATGCAGCAGTGTCAGACGGCCAGCGAGTCCATCTTGCTGGTGGACGACGAAGCCGGCGTGCGCAAGGTGCTGGGCCTGACCCTGCGGGACATGGGCTTCACGGTTATAGAAGCGACCAATGGCGACGAAGCCCTGGCGCATTTTGCGCCGTTGGGCGCACAATCTGCCGTGCCACCGCCTCCGGCCATCGTCGTCACCGACGTGCGCATGCCTGGCAAGAGCGGGCTGGAGGTGCTGGAGGCCGTCAAGGCCGCAGCCCCGGAGACGGAAGTCATCATCGTCACCGGTCATGGGGACATGGATCTGGCCATCCGCGGCCTGCAGCTGGGCGCGGCGGATTTTCTGCCCAAGCCCGTGGGCGAAGGCGCGCTGGAAGTGGCCATTGCCCGGGCCCTGGAGCGCATCGAAACCCGCCGTCAGCTCCACGAATACACCTGCAATCTGGAAGCCTTGGCCCAGTCCCAGGCCGCCCGGCTGGTGGAGATGGAGCGTCAGCTTGCCGCCCGGCAGGTGGTGGAGGGCCTTTCCCAGGCCTTCAGCGGGGTGGCCGCGGACCTGCAGGATGGATTGTCCGTCCTGGATGAGCTGCCCTGCTTCGTCTCCCTGCACGACCGGGAAGGCCGCATCGTCAGCGTCAACCAACGCTACCGCGAACGCCTGGGCGATCCGCACATCGATGGCCCGCACCCCCGGGACAGCTGGGCCATTTATAAGGATGGGGCCTCCCGCAGGCGGACCCTGCCCGTGCCGGCCACCTTTTTTGCCGACTCCCCCCGCCGCGTGCACGAGGTGCTCCTCTGCAAGGACGGCAACGAGATCCCCGCCGTGGTGCACACCGCGCCCATCCGCAATGCCGCCGGCGAGACCGTGCTGGTGATGGAGCTGGCGGTGGACATGGGCGAGCTCAAGCGCCTGCAGACCGAGCTGGCCGCCACCCGCGAGCATCTGGCCTCCCTGGGCTTGGTGGTGGCCTCCCTTTCGCATGGGGTCAAGGGCCTGCTCACGGCCCTGGATGGCGCATTATACGCCATGGAGTCCGGCCTGGAGCGCGAGGACCAGACCCGCATCCGCCGCGGTTTCGACCAGACCAAAGACGTGGCCAGCCGGATCAAGACCCTCATTCTGGACATCCTTTTCTGCGCCAAGCGTCGCGAGCCCGAGCGCCAGACGCTGGACCTGCGCCGCTTTGGCCGCGAGACCCTGAATATGGTCCGCGAAAAGGCCGAGCGCCTGGGGGTGGGCCTGATTCTGGACGTGCCGGCAGCCTCCTCGGACGGCGCGACCGGGGCAGACGATGCCGAACCTCCGGCCACCTTTGCCGCCGACCCGACCCTCCTGGGCGCGGCCCTGGTCAACCTCCTGGAAAACGCCATCGAGGCCTGCGCCAGCCTGCAGCAGGCCGGCGGGGCAGGCGAAGCCAATGCCCGCGCCTGCGCCGTGACCCTGCGCTGCGACCGCCAGGGCGACACCGTGCATATCGAGGTGGAAGACAACGGCCCCGGCATGGACGAATCCACCCGGGCCAAACTGTTCCAGGTGTTTTTCTCCACCAAGGGCAGCAAGGGCACGGGCCTGGGGCTGTTCATCACCCGCCACGCTGTCCAGGCCCACGGCGGCACCATCTGCGTGGATTCGCTCCCCGGCCAGGGCAGCCGCTTCCACATCGACATCCCCCAGACCAAGGAAGCCCGCCCCCAGCACCCGGTGTGCGAGGAGGCGTGAGGGGGACTTAGCTGGAGGGAGACGTTTCCGACTCGCTTTGAGGAGGAGAGGCTTCCGGACAGGCGCGCCGCATGAAGTCGGCCCACCACGCGGGATCATGGTCGCGGAGGGGCTGAAGGTCGGGGTCGGTGGCGAGGTGGGAGCAGGGAGATTGCTTCAAGGCCAGCAGGCTGTTGTCGAGTTCAATCTCCAGCAGGCGTTTTGCCTCATCATGATTCCCAAGCTGTGCTTCGGCGCAAGCCAGGGGGTAGCGAGAGCCCTTTGGTTCTAGGTTTAGGGATAGCATGAACCATCTTTTCGCCTCTTCAAGAAGCTGGATCCTTGAGGGTTCATCCTCGGCCAGTTGTGGTGAGGCGAGAGATAAAAGTGTGCTACCATAGTTGCCAGCAGCGAGATGATCTTGTTGATTTTTCGCGTATGCGCGTTGATATTTGAATTGTGCCTCCTTAAAATACTCTTTTGCGCGATGGAGATTTCCTTGTGACATATACGTCTGCGCTAATTCGGCAAGTGCATTGCCCCAATTAAAGTACGCTTTAGATTTCCACTCTTCTGACCTTGATGAGACATCATAGTGCATAATTGCGTTAGAAATTAGCTTTCGGCCTTCTTCTGGGTTGGATGGCAGTAATATATGAGCTTTCTTTGAGAGGATAATGCCAATACTGAGATTCGTCTCAGGGTCGTTTGGTTTAATGTTAAATGCTTCTAGTAAAGACTCAAGTGCTTGCTGAAGGAGGTTATACCGCTCTTTCTCATCTGCAGTTGGTGTCTCATCCGCGATTTTTGAAAGGACAACCCCAAGATTGTAAAAGGCCTCGTGAAAACGTTTGTTGATAGAGATGGCTCGTTCATATTGTTCTTTTGCCGTCTTTAATAGTTCCATACGCTGGGGCAGATGGCGGGAAAGATCAGCTAAGTACGTGTAGCAAACCCCCAAGCCCAAAAGGGCTCGTTGAGATTTTGGCTCTATCTCAAGCGCCTTTCCCCATGCTTCTCTGGCAGTATTCCAGTCTTCTCTTGCCTGCGCTTGGATAGCTTGGGCGACGTGTTTTGCGTATAGATCCTTATTCTGATTGGCTACCAAAGCCAGATCTTTCGCATCCTCTGGCGTGAGCTCAGCTATGGCATCTAGCTGTAAAACTTTCGATTTGGCAGCTTCGGTATATTGAAGCAAGGTTTGTTGCGCTTCTTCATTAATACTGTGAAGATGCTCCAGAAGCTTTTGGGCTTTAGCTTTTGAATTGTTGTATAGTAATTGGGTTTCTCGTAATTTGTTAGGTATGACAATCAGGGTTACTACTGTGAATACAATTGCTACACCAGCGAGCCAAAGATTTAGCAGTGTTGCTTTAAAATCAACGTATTTTTCAGCGTATTCAATTTGAGTCTTTGTGGCAACCGTCTCCCTCCCAAGCCCCGCCACCTTTCCTTCCACCTCCGCCAGCCCCTTCTTTAATTCCTCCACCTTTTCTTCCAACAGCTTCAGGCGCACCTGATCTTCCACGCTCAAGACCATGATCGTGGGGGCTGTCGTGGCATTCTCGGCGAACCCAGCCGCAGAGCATGCACCGGTGAGCAGCAGGGCCAGTGTCAGCAATCGCAGTCCGCGCATGGGGGCTCCGGGGTTGAGGGGGGCGAGGGAAGCCTAGCGGAGGGCGATGGGAAATGCAATGGTGGTTATTGAGGCTTCTTTTTCGCAGCGGCGGCGCGTGTGGGGGGGGCGGGGCGAGCGACGGGAGGGTGAGGGGTTGAGCGTGGTGTGCCGGGTCTTGGCTGCAATCCCAAGAATTCGTCGAAAAAAGAAAACACCCGCAGCTCCCGCATGCTGTCGTAAAGTTCCAGGCCCATCAGAAAGGCCATGGCGCAGAAGATCAGTCCGAAGAAGATGAAGAAGCCGATGTCGAAGCGCTGGGCGTGGCGGATGGTGGCCAGCCAGTGCATTTTGTAGGCGCCGTACAGCCCGGTGCCGATGACGTAGCCGCTGCAGATGATGCCCGTGGCCACCCGGCCGGCGCGGTGCATGGCGTAAAACTGCATGGCCGTGGTCAGAGGAAAGATGCTCAGGGCCAGCACCATGCAGGAGAGCGGATCCCAGTCCAGATGGTCATAGACCAGCACCCCGAGCAGCCAGGCGAAATACCCGTGTGGCACGAGGATGAGCAGGGCGGGGATGATGGCGATGACGTTCATGGGACCTGCGCCTGGAACCTCGGGATGCCATCACGAGAACGGGTGCGGTCATGCGCACGGGCTTCGGGAGTGCGGCGGTTCATGGGGCCGTCATGCCACGAACCATGCGCAGGGACAAGATTTTTCGTGGAATGCCCAATGGTTCGCTGTGCGGGTGTCGAATCCTCATTCCTCCAGCTGCAGAAAATGCGCGGTTTCCACGTCGTCCAGGAGCTGCAGAGAGGTCATGCGCAGGCGCAGCAGCACAGTCTCCGGACGTCGGGCAAAGGCCTCCAGCCGCGGATGGCGGGCGAGAAAGCGGTGCAGCAGGGCCGGGACCTCATGCGGCGGGGGAGGGGCAAGCAGGACGCTCACGGTCAGGGCCTGCACGGCCTCGCGCGGCGCGGTGGTCCGGGTGTCCACCAGCACGCTGGCATGAGGATTTTGCTGCAGATAGGCAACCTTGCGGGAGCCGGCGGGAGAGACAAGCAGCAGGTGCCGGGTGTCCTCGGCCAGGGTATAGGCCATGAGCGAACAGAGAGGGGTGCCCTCTGACGCGGCCGGGCACGTGGCCAGCACGGCAAGATCCTGTTCGGTCAGAAGGTGCAGGCAACGGCTGAGCAACGAGGGGTGCTGTGGCATGGGGCGCTCCTTGCGCGGATGGGTTCATCTCCCAATGCCTCAGGCCGGGCTGCGAGGCAACGGGTTTGCGCATCGCAAGCAAGCGTGCTATGACCGGAACTCTTGTCAGTGTCTGCAGGACCTCAGCGCGGGGCCGCGCCCCGCGGGCGGCCGCTCCCTGTGGCCTGCCTGTTCTGCATCATCTTGCACCCTAGCCGGAGGAATTTGCATGGGCGCCGTCAGCCAGTTCATGGAGACTCACTACAAACACTTCAACGCCCGGGAAACGTTGGCAGCCGCCAAGGCCTGGAAGGCGCTGCTGGACAAGGGCGGGAAGATGTTCATCACCCTGGCCGGCGCCATGAGCAGCGCGGAGCTGGGCATCTCCCTGAGCCAGATGATCCGCGCCGGCAAAGTCCACGGCATCAGCTGCACCGCCGCAAACCTTGAAGAAGATCTGTTCAACCTCTTCGATAACAACAGCTACGAACTGGTGCCCAACTGGCGCGAGCTGACCGCCGAGATGGAACGCGACCTGCGCGACCGCGGCTTCAACCGCGTGACCGACACCTGCATCCCCGAAACGGTGATGCTCAAGGCCGAATCCACCCTGCTGGACATCTGGACACAGGCCGACAAGAACGGCACCCGCAAGTTCGTCTGCGAGTACTTCTTCGACATGCTGGACCGGCCCGAAATCAAGCAGCATTTTGCCATCCCGGCCGAGCATTCCTGGGTCCTGGCGGCCAAGGAAATGAACGTGCCCATCTTCTCGCCCGGCTTCGAGGACTCCACCCTGGCCAACAAGTTCACGGCCATGGTCATGGACGGCCGGTTGTCCAACCACCAGATCATCAAGAGCGGCACGGAAATCATGGAAGCCCTGGCCAACTGGTACTCCGCCCAGGCCGAGGCCGGCACGCCCGTGGGCTTCTTCCAGATTGGCGGCGGCATCGCCGGGGACTTCCCCATCTGCACCGTGCCCATGCTCATTCAGGATCTGCACAAGGAAGACACCCCCTTCTGGGCCTACTTCTGCCAGATCAGTGATGCCGTGACCTCCTACGGCGGCTACTCCGGGGCCAACCCCAGCGAAAAGATCACCTGGTACAAGCTGGATGTGGATACTCCGCGGTTCATGATCAACTCCGACGCCACCATCGTTGCGCCGTTGATTTTCGCCTACCTGCTGGACTGGTAAGCCACCGGCTCCACGCCGCACCCAGACGCGTTTTCAGACGCCCGCCTCCACCACGGAGGCGGGCGTTTTTTGCGCGATCTCCTGGCCACGGCCGGTGATTGACGGGTGCAGCCGTTGCGCGTATTTTTTGACAATGATGTCTCCTCCCTCGCCAAAGGTGGTGATATTGCGCCATGGTATGCGCCGCCTGCTATGTCTGGCGGCCCTGGCCTGCCTTGCGGCAATGGCCTGGGGCGTGGCGTATGCTGAGGCCGGCAATGCGGGAGGCGAGGCCGGCAGGTCCAGTACGGCCAACCGATCCAGTACGGCCGACCAGTCCAGTCCGGCTGGTACAGGCGAGGCGGCGCGGCTGCCAGTCATCAGAATTCTGTATTATATCCGCCCGCCATACTACATAGAGGATAGCAGCGGCGGAGTGGGGGGGCTGGTCGTCTCCCCCCTGCTCAAGGCCCTGGCCCTGGCCGGCTGGCCCACACGCTGGGAGGTGCTGCCCGCTCCGCGCCAGCTGGAGCGCATCCAGACCAATGCCGACACCACCTGCGCCCTGGGCTGGTTCAAGACGCCGCAGCGCGAGGCGTTTGCCCGCTTTTCTGACGAAATTTACCGCGACAGCCCCGTGGTGGCTCTGGCCAGAGTGGATGCGCCCGGCCTGGCTGACGAAATGGAACTCGCCAGCCTGATGGCGGACCAAACCCTGACCCTGCTGGTCAGGTTCAGTTTTTCTTATGGTTCCTTTGTGGATGGGCTCATTTCCCGGCTGCAGCCCAGACGTATAGTCAGCGACGAGGAGAACATCGGCATGCTGCGCCAGCTCCTGGACGGGCAGGGCGATTATCTGCTCATTGCCCCGGAAGAGGCGGAGCATATTTTCGCCATGGGCGTCTTTGCCCGCAGTGAGTTCCGCATCATCCACTTTCTGGACGCCCCGTCCGGCAACAGCCGCCACCTCATGTGCACCCTGCAGACGCCCAGCGCCTTTCTGGATCGCGTGAACCTGGGCCTGCAAGGGGTGCCGGCCCTGCCCTCGCCATAGCCGGTCTGTCTGCTCCACAAGGCCGTCTGGTTCATGACCGCCCTGCCAGCAGCAGGCGTGTTGCCCGGCGCAACCGCTTGCGCTTGTGGCAAATTCATGGTTTACACTGGGGTCATCACCCCTTCTTCGCCCACGATCCCTTTCCAGGAGCCACCTATGCTGACACAGAAAATGAATGATGCCCTCAACGAACAGGTCAAATGGGAGCTGTATTCCTCCTACCTCTATCTCGGCATGGCCTCCTGGTGTGCGCAAAAAGGGCTGCCGGGTTTTGCCAACTGGATGCGCATGCAGGCCCAGGAAGAGCTCTTCCACGCCATGAAGTTCTACGACTACATCCTGGCCCGCGGCGGCGCGCCGGTGCTGGCGGCCATCGACGCCCCCACCCAGGAATGGGAAACACCGCTGGCCGTGTTCGAGTATGCCCTCGACCACGAATACAGCGTGACCAAGCGCATCAATGATCTCATGGACGTGGCCTACGGCGAACGCGACCATGCCTGCACCATCTTCCTGCAGTGGTTTGTCTCCGAACAGGTGGAGGAGGAAGACTCCTTCAATGATATCCTGGCCAAGCTGCGCCTCATCGGCAGCCAGGGCGAGGGCCTGTTCATGATGGACAAGGAGCTCGCCACCCGTCCGGCTCCCACGCCCCCTGCCGCAGCCTAACCCTGCGCTCGCCTTGCCGGAGAGGGCGGCAGCATCAGCCCTCTCCGGCAGCTTTTCACATTGCATCAACCAATCGGAGCAGTCGCGATGTCCGACGCCTCGACCCCATTGCACCAGACCCTGTGCCAGGCCATGGATCTCTGCACCCGTGCGGTGGAGCTGTATCTCAAGGCTGCCGGCGCCTGTCCGGAACCGGCCATTGCCGCCGTGTTTGAACGCATTGCCGAGCTCAAAACAAACCGGCTGAAGAAACTCGACGCCATGCTGGCCGCCCTGGCCGTGCAGGACGTGCCAGCCGTCTGCACCCTGGATGAGGCGAGCCTGACGCAGGCCGAAGCCGTATTCTCCACCGCGCATGCCTCCTTGCCCAAAACCTGTCCGGCCTCGGCCCTGGAGGCCATTGACGCCGGGCTGGCCCTGGAATTGGAGATCAAGGCATTTTATGAAGCCAGACTCAAACAGGCTGAATATGCCGACGAAACCCGGCTGCTGGAACGGCTGATCCAGGAGTCCAACAGCCAGTACATCATGCTCAGTGAGTTGCAACACTATTACGACGATTCCATGAGCTGAGGCCCGGCCCGTGGCGCACGGGCCGAGGCTTCCGTTTCACGTCAAGTCGCAGGGAGACGCCATGCAGTTGACCGCCGCAAACATCCTCATCGGCGGCGAGGCCGGGCAAGGCCTCGTCACCGTGGGGCAATTGTTGACCAAAGCCCTGGTCCGGGCCGGCTACGATGTGGTCGTCACTCAGGACTACCAGTCGCGCATCCGCGGCGGGCACAATACCTTTGCCATCCGCACCGCCGTGCCTGCCAAGGATTCGGGGACGCCGCGCATCGGCTGCGGCACGGCCGCCGTGGATATCCTGGTGGCCCTCAATCAGGAAACCATCAGCCTGCACGCCGGGGAACTCGCCCCTGGCGGCCTGCTCCTGCTCGGGCAGTCCATGACCGCGGACGGCCTCAATGCCCTGGCCGTGCCGTATAAGGAACTGATTCCCAAACCTATTTTCGAGAATGTCGCCGCCCTGGGCGTGCTCTGCGGGCTGCTTGGCCTGGAGCGGAGCATCCCGGCCGGGCTGGTGAGCGAGCAGTTCCACAAGAAGGGGCAGGAGATCATCGACCAGAATCTGGAAGTGCTGACCAACAGCTTTGACTGGATCGACAGCCAGACCCACGGCTTCGGCCCCCTGGCCAAAGCGCCGGCCCGCGACACCCAGCTGGCCCTGAATGGCAACGAGGCCGTCGCCCTGGGTGCCATGGCCGCGGGCTGTACCTTCTGCTCCTACTATCCCATGACCCCTGCCACCTCCGTGCCCATGATGCTGGCCGCCCATGCCGAGACAATGGGGCTGGTGGTGGAACAGGCCGAGGACGAAATCGCCGCGGTGAATATGGTCCTGGGTGCGAGCTATGCCGGCGCACGGGCCATGACCGCCACCTCTGGCGGCGGCTTCGCCCTGATGGTGGAGGGCGTGTCCCTGGCCGGCATTACCGAAACGCCCCTGGTGGTCTTTCTCTCCCAGCGGCCCGGCCCGGCCACGGGCCTGCCCACCCGTACCGAACAGGCCGACCTGAATCTGGCCCTCTACGCCGGCCACGGCGAGTTCCCCCGTGCGCTCTTCGCCCCCGGCACCGTGGAGCAGTGCTTCCACCTCACCGTGCATGCCTTCAACCAGGCGGAAAAGGCCCAGACCGTGGCCTTTGTCCTATCCGATCAATTCCTTGCCGATTCCGTGCGCAACGTGGAACCTTTCGACCTCAAGGCGCTGCCCGCGCCTGTGCTGCCAGATCGCTCCGACGACAACCCCGAAGCCTACGAGCGTTACGCTGTGACCGATTCCGGCGTCTCCCCCCGCCGCCTGCCCTGCCTGGGCAAATCCCTGGTGGTTCTTGATTCTGACGAGCACACCCCCGATGGGCACATCACCGAGGATCTCCAGGTCCGCATCGTCATGCACGAGAAGCGCATGCGCAAGCATGACCTGCTCCTGGCCGATGTCATCGCCCCGGACTACGACGGTCCCGACACCCCGGAACTCCTGCTCCTGTGCTGGGGCTCCACCCTGGGCGCGGTGCAGGAAGCCGCGGCCACCCTGCGCGGGCAGGGCCACAGCGTGGGCGTGCTGCACTTCACCCAGCTCTGGCCCCTCAGGCCCGAGCAGTTCCTGCCCCTGTGCCAGCGCGCCGGGCGGACGGTGATGGTGGAAGGCAACTTCGCCGGCCAGCTGGCCAACTGCATCCGCATGGAAACCGGCTATGGCGTCGATGCCCGCATCCTGCGCTACGACGGCCTGCCCTTCACCGCCCAATACATCCTGGACCGCCTGTAGGAGCCTGCCATGCTGAATACCGAAATCTACGGCGAGTTCGAGACCGCCTGGTGCCCCGGCTGCGGGGATCACGCCATCATGAAATCCTTGAAGAAAGCCCTGGCCACCCTGGAACTTGCGCCCCACCAGTACGTGCACTGCTCGGGCATCGGCCAGGCCGCCAAAACCCCGCATTACCTGCGCTGCAACTGCTTCAACGGCCTGCATGGCCGCAGCCTGCCCCCGGCCCAGGCCATCAAGCTGGCCAATCCCGAGGCCACGGTGCTCGTCAGCTCCGGAGACGGCTGCTCCTACGGCGAGGGCGGCAACCACTTCCTGGCTGCCATCCGCCGCAATGTGGACATGACCGTCATCGTCCACGACAACCAGATCTACGGCCTGACCAAAGGCCAGGCCAGCCCGACCACCATCGAGGGCTCCAAAACCAAAAGCCAGCCCTGGGGCGTGACCAACCAGCCATTCAACCCCGTGGCCGTGGCCGTGACCATGAAGGCCAACTTCGTGGCCCGCAGCTTCTCGGGCATGATGGATCACCTGACGGACATGATCGTCGCCGCGGTGCGCCACCCCGGCTTCTCCCTGGTGGACGTGATGCAGCCCTGCGTGTCTTTCAATAAGATCAATACCTTCGCCTGGTACAAGGAACGCTGCAAGCCCATCCCCGATTCCCACGATCCCACGGACTGGGACGCCGCCATGCAGCTGGCCACCACCTTTGGCGAGACCATCCCCATGGGCATCCTCTACAAAAACGACCGCCCGCCACTCCATACCCGCTACAAGGCCCTGGCCCAGGGGCCGCTGTGCAACCGCACGCCAAACCTGGAAGGCCTGGCGCGGATCATGGAAGGCTTTGCGTAGGAGAGGGGGAGCCTCTGAGGAACCTCTTTCTGATGAAGGGGTTCCTCAGCCTTCCATTCGAGGGGGCGCGGGGGAACTGAGTTCCCCCGTTCTTTTTTCCCCTTTTCCTATCTCCCCGTCATCAGCACCCATTGAAACAGTGCCTGCTCGTAGCCCTTGGGGCCGGCGGTTTTCTTTTCGTAGAGATTCACCCGGCGCACGCGCATGAGGTCCAGGGATTCGTCGTTGAAGCCGCGTTCCAGGGTGGCGGCGCTGGTGTAGCCGGCCTCCAGGGCGGCCTTGCGCACGGCAAGGGTGTGGTCGCCGTTGGGATAGGCCAGGGCGCGGACGTCCTGGCCCAGGGCCTCGCGCAGGGTCTGGCGGGAATCGGCCAGCTGGGCGGCGCGGACCTCGGGCGCTGCGGCCGGAAGCAGGACATGATCCACGGTGTGGGAGCCGAAGGCGATGCCGTGCTGCGCGGCGCGGGCCTGCATGGCGCGGACGTCGTCCCAGGTGAGCATGGCGGCGGAGTCCGGCAGGGTAGGGTGCCCGAGGAAATCCAGCAGCGCCACGGCCATGCGCTCGCCCACGTCGGCGCCCAGGCGGGGAGCGGCCTGTTTGCAGGCGGCGATGAGGGTCGGCGCTGTCGGGGTGGGGAGGGTGTCCCAGAGCGTCATCAAGTCCGGAGGCAGGGCCGGCGCTTCGGAACGCGTGGCGAGCTGGGCCATTGCCATGGTCAGCCGCTCCTGCCAGAAGACCCGGGGGGCATCCGGCATGGAGCCCGGCGTTGATCCGATATGCCCGGTGCTCAGATAGACCAGGGCCGGCAGGCGGTGCTGCTCCAGGATGGGCAGGGCCGTGGTCAGGGTGTCCTTCCAGCCGTCGTCAAAGGTGATGGCCACGGCGCGGCGGGGCAGGGTCCTGCGGGCCAGACGTTCCAGGCCGTCTTCCAGCGGCAGCACGGCGCACTCAGCAGCCAGAAGAGCCATCTGTCGGGCAAAGGTGTCCTCGCTGATGACGATGTGCGGGGAGCTGGGACAGCCGGCCAGCTGGGCAGCGGGCAGCACGCGATGGTAGCAGAGCACCAGCAGGGATTGCGCGCGCCGGGCCAGGCGCGGCACACCCAGGCCGGCGGCCTGGCCGCCCAGATGTTTCAGCCGGCGCTTGAGGGAGGCGAGGGCGCTCATGGGTTCAGGTACTCCCGGACCCTGTCTTCCCAATGGTCCTTGGTTTCGGCACGGCGGGCCAGGGCCTGGAGGGTGCCGAGCATCCGGGCCAGCACGCCCAGCATGTCCAGCACGGGGATGCACAGGATCACGGCGATGCGTTGGGCGGCGCGGTCGGCCTGCTCGATCTGCGGATGCGGCCGGGTGCACCAGGTCTTGAAGGACTTGACCGCCTGCAGCGCCGTCAACACGAACAGCAGGGCCAGAGCCAGGGGGCGCGCGGCGGGGAGGAACAGACTCAGGACCAGCAACAGGGCCAGACCCAGGTACTTGGCCACCTCCGGCCAGTTGCGGAGAAGCATTTCCCAGGTGCGCAGGCTGCGGCGCTGGCCGCGGACACGGCGTTCCAGCACCCGGCCCAGCCCGGGACCGAGCTGCCAGAGGACCACAGCCTCCTCGGCAAAGGCCAGGCGCGGCGTCTGCTGCGAGACCTTGCGCACAAAGAGCGGGTCCGCGCCAAAGCGCAGCCAGTCCGCAAATCCGCCGGCCCGTTCCCAGATTTCCCGACGGTAGCAGACAGAATCCCCGCCCGCGGCATGGGCGATGAAGGAGGGCGCGTCCCGGGGCGTGTCCGGGGGGGCGGCGCTGCGGATACAAGGACCGCGAAAGGTCACGGCACCGTAGATGGAGCCGAGATCAATGCGGCGGCCGAAGATCGTTTTCCAGATGGGCATGATCCGACTGTCACCGGTGACGTAGTCGGCCTCGCCTTTGAGGATGGGCGCGCGGATGGCGTCCAGCCAGCCGGGGCAGGGCAGGTTGCCGCCATCGCACTGGGCGATGAGGGGGGCGTCCGTGGCCCGGATGCCGGCGTTGCGGGCCGCACCGGGAAAGGCCCCAGGCGCGCGCACGGGCCGGACCTGCGGATGCGTGGCCGCAAAACAGCTGACGAACTCCCAGGTGCCGTCATCAGACCCGGCGTCCACAGCCACCAGCTCGTCCTCTGGTCCCAGCTGGGCGTAGAGCGTGGTCAGCAGCGCGGCCAGACCGGTCAGCTCGTTTTTCATGGGCACGATGACCGCGGTTTTCATGAGCGTTCCTTCTTGCCACCCAGCTTTTTGCCAATAAACCCGGCGAGTTGACGGCGGATGACGGCGAAATCGTTACGGGTCAGGAGCAGC
Source organism: Megalodesulfovibrio paquesii (assembly GCF_054653055.1). Taxonomy (NCBI): domain Bacteria; kingdom Pseudomonadati; phylum Thermodesulfobacteriota; class Desulfovibrionia; order Desulfovibrionales; family Desulfovibrionaceae; genus Megalodesulfovibrio; species Megalodesulfovibrio paquesii. The sequence continues at coordinate 448,418 of NZ_BAAIGQ010000005.1, forward strand.
ATGGAGGCCGGGCGCGCGCCGGTGATGCGCATGAAGCAGATCAGGCACGTCACAGCGGAAAAGGTATAGCAAATGCTGGAGGTTAATGCCGCGCCGGCAATGCCCAGCAGGGGGATGGCGATGAGGTTCAGCCCCAGGTTCAGAAGCATGGACCCCACGTTGATCCAGGAGAGCAGCCCCGGCCGGTTCAGGCTGTACAGGTCGGCCTTGATCAGCTGGTAGATCGCCAGGGCCATGATTCCCGGCAGGAGCAGGATCAGGGAGGGCAAAGAAGGCAGAAAGTCCCGCCCGTAGAGCACCAGGATGATGGGCTTGGCCAGCAGGGCCGTGACCAGGAGCATGGGCGTGACCACGGCCACGGTGTATTTGATGATGGTGGCGGAAAAGGCCCGGGCCGTGGACTGGTCCTCGTCCAGGGCCATTTCCATGCGCAGGGGCATGAAGGGCATGGACACGGCCTCGGGCAGAAAGAGCAGCATCTCGGCCAGGGAGACGGCCGCGGCGTACTGGCCAAGATCCTCGGCCGGGAGAAAATGCGCCAGCAGCAGCAAATCCACCCGTCTGGTCACCGCGCCGGCAAACTGGCTGATGTTGCCGCGCAGGCCGTAGCCGATGGCCTGGCGCGCCAGGGAAAAACGCAGCCCCAGCCCGCCGGACTGCCGGGCCAGACGGTACACGGTCATCACACTGACCACCAGCATGGACAGCAGCCAGGACCAGCAGGCCGCGGCCAGGGCGTCCCCCAGGAGGGGCCACAGGACCAGCAGCACCACCATGGGGGCCACGGAGGTCATCAGGGAGATGAGATTCAGAAAATGAATGTCCCGCGCGGCCATGAGCAGGTCGTTGCACAGGCGTTCGGAAAGCGTCAGGGGAATGCCGAAGAGGATGAAGAAACCGATGGCCTGGATGGCGGCGCGGTTGGCGGCCATGAAATTTTCGCCCAGGTGATGCAGGGCCAGGGCCAGACAGGCCAGGACCGCGCCCTGGACAATGGCGTAACAGACGGCATTGCCGGTCAGGTGCTTGAGGGATTCCTTTTTGGTGGCCCCAAGGTACAGGCTGCCCAGGCCAAAGCCGAGATTGCCAAAGCTGACGAAGAGGCCGGGGATGGTGTTCAATAAGCCATAAATGCCGCGGGCTTCCGGGCCAAGGATGCGGGTGAGCAACACATTCTTGCCCACGCGCAGGGCCAGCTTGGCCACGGTGGCCAGCAGGGTGGAGAAGGCGAAGCCTTTGAGCCGGTTGAGGGAATGCTCCAGCGAGGAGGGGGCTGGCTCGGCCGCGGGGTGACCTTGTTGCGACTGCGGATCTGGCGGTGGGGCGACAGGGCTGGTCATCGGCGTCCTGCCAGGGTTTCGTACAGGGTGGTCATGGCTTCAACCCGGCCAAGGAACGAGAACTCGCGCTCCACGCGGGCCCGGCCGGCTTCACCCAGGCGGCGGGCCAGGGCCGGATCGTCCAGCAAAGAAAGGACACGGTCGGCCAGACGCGTCTCGGTCACCCCGTGTGCTGGATCGGATGGCACGAGGAATCCCGTTTCCCCCTCCACCACCAGATCAGGCACCCCGCCCACGGCGGTGGCCACCACGGGCAGGGCCATGGCCATGGCTTCCAGCACGTTGTTCGGCATGCCTTCGGTGCGGGAGGAGTTGACCAACACTGTCAGCCGGCTCATGAGGCCGCGGATGGCATCTTCTTCCAGGCGGCCCAAAAAAAGGGTCCGCTCGGCGAGGCCCAGTTCGCCGGCCAGCCTCCGGGCATTTTCCAGGGCCGGACCTTCGCCGGCCAGGACGATGCCGACCTCAGGACGTTTACGGGCCACCAGGGCAGCCATGCGCAGAAATCGGTCCGGAGCCTTTTCGTCGGATAATCTTCCCACATAGCCAATCCAGGGCCGGTCCGGGGCCAGATTGGCCGGGGCGGCCAGGGCGGGGTGCTCACGCTGGGCGTGGCCTGCGGCGGGAGTCCAGCGGTCGGTATCCACGCCATTGGGCACATAAAGCACGCGGCGGGCGCGAGCCTTGAGGGCCGCCTGTTCCAGGGGTCGGCTCACGGCCACCACCGCCTCCAGATGCCGCAGGCAGTAGCGGTCCATCGCAGCGTAGAAGGCGCTCTTGCGGGAGCGGGGGGCGGTCCAGCCATGCAAGGTGGTGATGACCCGGATGGGCCGGGGCAGCAGACCGGATAAGAGGCCAGATAACTGGCGTGGCAGCAGACTCAGAAGCGTGCCATAGGCGTCACCCTTGGGCTCGTGGCAGTGCAGGATATCAATGCTGTTGCGGTGGAGGAACCGAACCAGTCCCATCAGCTGCCGTGGGTCGATGAAGGCCCCGCCCGGCAGCCGGGCCAGGTGCGTGCCTGTGGCTTCGGCGCGCACGGAGATGCCTTCCAGGGGGTCGCCAGGCTTGTGCAGGTACAGGCAGTGCAGCTTTGCACGGGCGGGGTTGATCAGCGCCGCCTCGGTGAAGATGGTCTTGTCCGGTCCGCCACCGCCGCCCGAGGCGCTGCGCAGGTGCGCCACGGCGACAGGGCCTGGATTCATCTTTGGAATGGAAGGAGGAGCATCTGCCGGCATGAATCACACGTCTGGATTTGAGGATGACGCCGCATGGGCCCGTCGGGTATGCTTTCCCGTACCACACCCCGGCCTGGACAGCAAAGAAAACACGCCAGGAGGCTGCGATGATACGATCTCATTTCCCGCTTGCCCTGCTGCTGAGCCTGTGCGCCTGTCTGGCGTCTGCCCTGCCTGCGATGGCGTCGGAGGATTCGGATCGGGTCCGTCAGCAGGTGCTGGAAGCCCTGTTGCAGGAGGAGGGCGGTGTGAAGCCGCAGGATGTGGAATGGCTGCTCAAGAACATGAGCGCCTCGGGCCGCTGGCCGGACATCGACTATCAGGATGTCAGCGCTGCCCGCTGGAAACCGCGTGAGCACCTGGAGCGTGTGCTCCATCTGGCCGGAGCCTGGGCCACGCCCAAGGGAGCGTTCACCAACAGCGCAACCGTGCTGGATGCCTGCCGCCGGGGCCTGGGTCTGTGGCTGGACAAGGATTATCAATCCAAAAACTGGTGGTACAACGAGATTTCCGTGCCCAAGCGCATGGGCTCCATCATGCTGCTCCTGGAGCCGCAGCTGGAGCCCGAGACCCTGCACCGCGGCCTGGATATCGTCAACCGCGGCTGGGCCCGGCCTGATCCGGAAGACTGGGAGGCCAACACCAACCAGGTGGACAGGGCCTTCATCCGCATCCTCCAGGGTTGCCTGACCCGCGACGCCGCCATGCTGGGCGAGGCCTTTGCCTCGGCCTCCTTCACCCTGACCCAGGACCCGGCCCAGGCCCGCAAGACTGGCGGCATCCAGCCGGATCTGAGCTTTCAGATGCACGGGCCGCAGCTCTATACCGGCGGCTATGGCCTGCAGTACCCTGCCTATGTCCTTGAAATTGCCCGCTTTGCCCGTGGCACGCAATGGGCGCTCACTCCGGTCCAGCTGGACACGCTCCTGCGCTACATGCTGGACCATCAGCGCTGGGTGGTCCGGGCCCGGTGGCTGGATCCGGCCACCCTGGGCCGCAACATCTCCCGCCCCCAGGCCGATGACGCCTCCATCCTGGACCGCGGGCTGGAACTGGCCAGCCTGTTCAATCCCTCCCGGCTGGATGAGATCAATGCCTTTCGCGAGGAGATCAAAACTCCCGGCCGCGGCGGGCCGGTGGGCAACCGGCAGTTCTGGTGCTCGGATTACATGACCCACCGCCGGCCCGGCGTGCTGGCCTCGGTCAAAATGGTCTCCTCCCGGACCAGGGGGACGGAAACCGGCAACAACGAGAACCTCAAGGGCCAGCACCTGTCCCAGGGCAGCTTCTTTCTGTTGCGCCGGGGAGACGATTATTCCGGCCTCTTTCCGGTCTGGAACTGGCGGATGGTGCCCGGCGTCACTGCAGCGCAGGATCCGGGTCCCTTTAGCCAATACAAATGGGGCCGAGGCTCGGAAGGGGAAACGGACTTTGCCGGTGGGGTCAGCGATGGCATGAACGGCCTCGCAGCCATGGATTTCCGCTCCGAAGGTTTAGCCGCGCGCAAGAGCTGGTTCTTTTTTGATGACCTGGCCCTGCTCCTGGGCGCGGGCATTTCGCATCCTGGCGGGCCGGTGTTCACCACCATCGACCAGCGCCGCCTGAGTGGATCTCTTGTGGGCACAGACCCCGCGGGCAAACCCCTGTCCCCTGCCCCGGTCACGCTGACAGCCCCCAGCCAGTCCGCACGCTGGGTCTGGAACGGCGGCGTGGGCTGGTTGTCCATGGACGACTCGCCCCTGCAGGTCCGGGCTGCGGTGCAGGAAGGCGACTGGCAGGACATCAACCAGAGCTACGACTCCATCCCCGCGAGCGAAAAGGTCCTGAGCCTCTGGAAGGATCATGGCGTCAGCCCCCGGGAGGCCACCTATGCCGTGCTCGTGGGCCTGGCCCAGGACGAGGCCGCCTTCCGCACCCTGGTCAAGTCCCCCTCCGTCCAGGTGCTGGCCAACACCCCGGCGCTCCAGGCGGCCGCCTGCCCGTCCAGAAATTTGACTGGCGCGGCCTTCTATGCCCCCGGAGAGCTGACCATCCGCCCGGGTCTGATCCTGCAGGCGGTCCAGCCGTGCCTGGTCTGGCTCGTCGAAAGTCAGGACACCATGGCCGTAAGCGTGGCCAACCCGCGCAATCAGGGCCTGACGGCCGAACTGCGGCTCTCCTTCCCGCTCGTTGGCGAAGGCGCAACGCCAGAGGGCGGCCAGACCCGTCTGAGTCTTCCCTTGCCGGAACACGAGCTGGCCGGCAGCACGCGGACCGAGGTGTACAAGAAGGGCAGGTAAGCGCCGCAGCGGCTCCAGGCCTGCAGACCGCCGTGTGGCCAATGCCAAGGGGGATGCCGTGATCACGGCATCCCCCTTGGCTGGTCTTTTCGCGTGTCCCCTACGAGCAGCGGGGTGCGAGGGGCTCAAACGCGGAGGATTCGGCGAGGTAGCTCATGAGGTCGCCGGTGCGCAGGTCGAAGTACCAGCCGTGCAAAAAGAGGGTGCCGGCCTCCACGCGGGATTTGATCCACGGGAAGGTCAGCAGGTTTTCCAGGGAGACCAGGATGGCAGCCTGTTCACAGGCCTGCTGTTGCAGCTCGGCAGGCTTGTCAGCCAGATCGGCCAGGGTCTGCTTGCGGGCGCGGTCGGCAATGCCGACCCAGTTGCCCAGGAACTCGGTGTGGCCGCCCTGCTCGGGCAGGGCCATGAGGGTCTGGATGCCGCCACAGCAGGAGTGGCCAAGGACAATGATGTGCTCGACCTCCAGACGGGTCACCGCATGTTCCAGGGCCGCGCTGACGCCGTGGTGGCTGGCGTCCGGGCCATATGGGGGCACAAGATTGGCCACGTTGCGGACCACCAGCAGCTCGCCGGGCTGGCTGCCGGTGAGGATGGCCGGGTCCACGCGGGAATCGATGCAGGCAATAACCAGGGTGCGCGGCTTCTGGCCGGCTTTCAGGGTGTCGTAGAGGCTGGAATCATCGCAAAAAAAGCGTTTCTGGAACTGCTTGAAGCCTTTGATGAAGCGGGCGATGTCATGCATGGGTAGGGTGGGGCGAAAGGTTCGGCGCGCAAGGATGTGCAGCAGACCATCTTGTACAGATAACAGCCGTCCGCCGCAAGTCCTCCAAAAAAAGGCAGGAATGGGCTAGTATTTGGCGATGACCCAGATGGCGTGCACCAGACCGGGGATGTAGCCCAGCAGGGTGAGCAGGATATTGAGCCAGAAATGCTTGCCGATGCCCACCTGCATAAACACGCCCAGGGGCGGGATGATCACCGAAAGGACAATGCGGAGAAAGTCGGCCATAAGAGCTCCTGATTAGGATACGGGAACGCCTCCCTGCGTGCCACAGGGAAGGCAATCGTATTCCTTACATCCACTCGCCGAGGCTGGCAAATGACATTCGAGCAAGCTACAGCCGCCGTCCCTCGAAAAACCGGAACAGGAATCCCGCCCCCACGGCCAGCAGCACGACGACCGGCCAGGGGCCCGTGCCCAGGAGCTGGCCCAGCGTCAGCTTGCCCAGATCGCCCCAGGCCAGAATCGTGCGCTGGAAGAATGGATAGAGTTCCGCAAAGATGCCGGCACCCACCAGCATGCCCAGAATGGCCCAGAGCCCGTCGAGCCGGCCTTCGCCCAGGGCCCCGGCCGCCGTGCCCGGGCAATAGCCGCACAGCCCCCAGCCCAGCCCGAACAGCAGCCCGCCGCCAATCACGCCACCCACGTTGAAGCTCTTGATGGAAAACTGCACCAGCCCGAACAGATCCAGCAGATGCAGGCCCACAGCCCCCACCACCACGGTGGTGAGCATGAACTTGACGATGGTCATATCCTTGAGCCGCAGCGCGCCCAGCTGCTTGTCGTAGCGCTGCACCCGGCAGCGTTGCAACAGCACGCCAAAGAGCACGCCGGTGACGAGTCCCCATACCAGATCCATGATGCGCCTCCCTCTCCTTGCCCTATTTGCCGCGATACAGCAGCCGGGCCGTCACCAGCCCGCCCAGGAAAAAGCAGACCAGGGCCACAAAGCCGGAGACGGCCAGCTGCACCGTGCCCGAAAGCCCGTGCCCGCTGGGGCAGCCGCCGGCCAGACGCGCCCCCATGATGGCCAGCACGCCGCCGAAAAACGCCACCACGGCGCGCAGCCCCGGCGTGTTCCCGAAGCGTTCCGTCCAGGTGGGTGGCGTCATGGTGAGGCGGAAGCTGCCCTCCAGCCTGGAGGAGAGGAGCGAGCCCAGGAACACGCCCACCACAAAGAGCCACTGCCAGTCGAAAACGGGCGCTTCCTTTTTGAAATAGAGGTTCTCGGCCACATGGCCGGGGGAGAAAAGTTGCTCCAGCATGGCCGTGGCCCGGACAAATGTGGTGGACGCACCGAAATACTTGTCAATGAACACCACCGACACAATGAGCAGCAGGCCGGCCAGCGCTCCGCCCAGGTAGGGATTCATGGGCAGGGGCTCGACGGGGAATTTGGGGCGGGCGGATTGGGGCATGAGGCCTCCCTTACAACGTTGCATCATTCAGCGCGGGGGCGTGTCGGACAGCCCCCGCGCCAGCAGTATGGTTGGGGTGATGGCTGAAAGGGCGCCGGCCTATTCGGCCGCGGGCTCGGGCAGCTTCTTGTGGCAGAACCACCAGTCGTAGCACTCGAACTCGCCGCTCAGGCGTTCCTTGGCAGCCTTGCGGTCCTTGGCCGGGGGCACGATGACCTCGCAGCCAATGAGTTCGTTGTCCGGCCAGCCGGCAGGCACGGCCACCATGTTCTTGTCCGAAGCCTGCAAGGCCTTGAGCGCGCGCAGGATCTCGTCCATGTTCCGGCCGATTTCCTGCGGATAGTAGATCATCAGGCGGATGACGCCCTCGGGATCCACAATGAACACCGCGCGCACGGTGTTGGAGCCCTTGCCAGGGTGGAGCATGCCCAGGGACTTGGCGATGTCGCCCATGTCATCGGCAATGACCGGGAAGTCGATGCTCACGCCGAGCTTTTCTTCAATCCAGTCGATCCATTTGATATGCGAGAAGATCTGGTCGATGGACAGGCCGATCAGCTCGCAGTTCAGGGCCCGGAATTCGGCCGCCCGTTTCTGAAAGGCCACGAATTCCGTGGTGCACACCGGGGTGAAATCCGCGGGATGGCTGAAGAGCACAAACCAGCGGCCTTTCATGTCGTGCGGGAGTTTGATGGGGCCCATGGTGGTCTGGGCCTTGATTTTCGGAAGTTTTTCGCCAAGAAGGGGAATGCCGTGCGTTTCTTCCATGATACCCTCCGGAATCATTGCACATGAGGTTTTGCCGGGACCATAGCAGATTTGGCGCATTGCGCAACGGGAAATTCGATGACGCATGCCCGGCCCGCGCCCGGCCAGAACAGGGCTGCTGCCGGCATTTGACAGACCCGGCCCTTCGGACTACCACCGCCCTGCATCGGCGTTCGTTTTTTCATCCCATCACACGATCCGAACCCCCCAGCACGCACCATGACGACCACTCGCTTTGCTCCCAGCCCCACGGGCGCGCTGCATATCGGCGGCGCACGCACGGCCATTTTCTCCTGGCTCCTGGCCCGCAACCAGGGCGGCCAGTTCCGCCTGCGCATCGAAGACACGGACCGCGAGCGCTCCCTGCCCGAGCACACCGCCGCCATCCTGGAAGCCCTGGAATGGCTCGGCCTGGACTGGGATGGCGAGACCGTCTACCAGGTTCAGCGCGAGGAACGGCACAAGGCCGTGGTGCAGCAGCTCCTGGACACGGGCAAGGCCTACTGGTGCGAATGCAGCCCCGAGGAAGTGGACGCCATGCGCGAGGCTGCCCGCGCTGCCGGCAAAAAACCCAAGTACGACGGCCGCTGCCGCTGCAAGAACCTGGGCCCCGGCCCCAACCGCGTGGTGCGTTTTCGGGTGGATGACGGCCCCCGCGTGCTGGTGGAAGACATGGTCAAGGGCCATGTGAGCGTGGAGCGCGAGGAACTGGACGACATGATCCTCCTGCGCAGCGACGGCGCCCCGGTCTACAACCTGGCCGTGGTGGTGGATGACCATGACATGGGCGTGACCCACATCCTGCGCGGGGACGACCACCTCTCCAATACCCCCAAGCAGATCCTGATCTATCAGGCCCTGGGCTGGGAGCTCCCCCGCTTCGGCCATGTGCCCCTCATCCACGGCGCCGATGGCAAGAAGCTCTCCAAGCGCCACGGGGCGCGCGCCGTGCTGGAATACCGGGAAGAAGGCTTCCTGCCCGAGGCGCTGATCAATTATCTGGTCCGCCTGGGCTGGGCCAGTGGGGACCAGGAAATCTTCACCAGGGAAGAGCTGATCGCCCAGTTCACCACGGACAACCTCTCCCCCTCGGCGGCGCGGTTTGATCCGGAAAAGCTCCTCTGGCTTTCCGGGCATTACATCAAGGAAGCCTCGGTGGAACGTCTGGCCGGCCTGTTGCCGCAATATTTCGAAGCCCAGGGCCTGCCCGTGCCCGGCCCCGCGGCCATGGCTGACATTGTCCGCCTCTTTCAGCCCCGGGCGCGGACCCTGGTGGAGCTGGCCCAGGCGGCGGCGTTTCTCGTGGTGGCTGATGCGGATCTGGCTTTTGACGAGGCCGCGAAAAAGAAGTGTCTCTCCCCGCCGCCGGCAGCGCTCTTCGAAGGCCTGCTGCCCCGGCTGGAAGCCTGCGAGCCATTCAGTGCCGAGGCGCTGGAAACCCTGCTCAAGGACTATGTGGCCGAGGCCGGCGTGAAGTTCAAGGAACTTGGCCCGCCACTGCGCGTGGCCCTGACCGGCGGCACCAACAGCCCGGACCTCTCCCACACCATGGCCGCCCTGGGCAAGGTCCGTTGCCTGTCCCGCATCCGCCGGGTTCTGGCCTGACACGCTGGGCCTGACACGCTGGGCCTGACACGCTGGGCCTGACACGCTGGGCCTGAGGATTCCTGGCCTGACTCCCGCGGCCCACCTGCCGGGCAGAGGAGGGAGCCCCCCTCAGCCTGGCACGTGGGCCGCTGCGGTGTTGCCTTCATACTTCGGACGCTTTGGGGCGGCGGCGCAGGAATGGCCTGTAAGGGAGGGGGTATCCCGCAAGGCGTTGAGCTGTCGATTCGGGAATACCCTCATATTCCTCTCCAGACTGCGGGAAAACGCGCCAAATGTGGCGCATGACTTGACTTTACGGGATGAATCGCTACAATGCGATTGATCGATTGAAAAAGCCAAACCTGTCGCGAGGCAGGGACGGAAAGCCACGGGCCTCCAGGATATGTACCTGTTTTGCGGTGCATCTGGATGCGAGGCAGCCGGGTTGCCGAAGTGAGGTCGTCCAGGGGCGTCCACAAGACTCCCCCTAAGATCCGGAGGAACACACCTCCATCTCTTGGAATGCGGAGGGGGTCCGCATTCCGTCTCCGGCTCCCACCTGCGCTTTCCATTGGCAAGGCTGCTGTGTCTGCATGGCGATGCAGCATGTGCGTGTTGTCTGCTCTTCGGGCTCCAGCCTCTGCTGGCGTACGACGAAGCGGCGCACCGCCGCATGCAGGGGACGAAGAGAGGAGGGTAGGATCATGGCGGAAAAACTGGACGATACCGCAAGCATCGGCGAGCACTTGTTTTTCAGCAAGCAGCCAATCTTTTCCAAAAATCCCAAAGTCTGGGGCTATGAGCTGATTTACCGCGACAGCCCCTGGCTGTTGCAGGGCGGCTCCACGCGGGCCCAGCAGCTTTCCAAGCGCATGGCCGCCAACGCCTATGCCCTCAATCTGCGCGGGCGCGTCGGCGCGGCCAAGCTGATGGTCCCGTTCTCCGAGGCCTCGGTGCTCGAAAAGGCCCCCGCCGGCCTGCCGGCCAGCCACACGGTCATTGAGCTCAAGGAGTCCCCGAGCATCTCCCAGGACGTGCTGCGCGCCGTGGATACCCTGCGCGACGACGGCTACCTCCTGGCCCTGGACGATTTCGAAGGCCTGCCCGGCTGCGAGGGCCTGCTGGAACGCGCGGACATCCTGCGCATCGACGTGCGGGACAAACGGCCCATCCGCATCCTGGAGTCCATGAACAAGGTCGAGGCTGGCAAGGCCCTCCTCGTGGCCAAGGGCGTGGATACCATCGAGCTGCACAAGCTGGCCAGGGCCCTGGGATTCAAGCTTTTTCAGGGCGCCTATTACAAAAAGGCCGAGGTCAAGCCCGACCGGACCCTGACTGCCAGCGAGGCCTCTCGTCTGGAACTGTACAAGGTCATCGCCGGCCGGCCGGACTTCCCCAAGCTGGCCCAGTCCATTGCCATGGACGCCAGCATTTCCTACCGGCTGCTGGTGTTTCTGAATTCCGCCTATTTCAGCTTCCCGGTGGAGATCACCTCCATCCAGCACGCCGTGGTGCTCCTGGGCTGGGAACAGATCAAGAACTGGCTGCGCGTGGCCATCCTCACGGACCTGACGCCCTCGGAAAAGAGCCACGAGCTGGTGCGCATCGCGGCCCAGCGGGCCAAGTTCTTCGAGCTGGCCTCCAGCCGCAGCGGCTACCCGGCCGACTTCCAGGACTCGCTTTTCCTCCTGGGTCTGTTCTCCCTGCTGGACGCCATGCTGGACATGCCCATGACCGAGGTCATCAAGGCCCTGCCCATCAGTGACGACATCAAGGCCGGCATGCTTCGGGAAAAGAACGTGTTTGCCGTGTGGCTGGAACTGGCCAAGGCCATTGAGGACACCCAGTGGGAACGGGTGGACAAAGTGGTCAAACTGCTGCGCATGGAGCCGTCGGTCATTGCCGGGGCGTACTATGATTCCCATGTGCTGGCCAACTCCTTCTTCGAGATGAGCCAGTAGCGCCACCTCCTCGTTTGCAAGGGCCGGGTATCCCCGCGTATCCCCGGGTACCCCGGGTATCTGGCCCTGCACATATTGATGACGGGCTCCCCCTCCCCTCACCTCCCGTCATCTCGCGGCGGCGCCACCCCCCTCAGGTGCCGCCGCACCACTTTTCCGGGTACCCAGACCTTTTGCCCAGACGTTTTTCAGCGAGACATTGTGGGGCAACATACGGCACGGGGACGCCAGGCCTGCAAGGCTGGCGTCCCCGTGCGCGTGTGGACTGTGGAAGAAGGGCGAGCGCGGGAGTTGTCCCCCGGCTGCAAGGCTAGTGTTGCGTCCTAACTGCAGATATGTTTTGAGGACGCATCACCGGGCCGCCGGAGCCGCAGGCTCCGTGAGTCAGCCAATATCCCCGCATGTTGGCGGACGATCCTTCACGAAAGCCGATGCGGTTCTTGGCATCGGCTTCCGTTGTCATGAAACTAGTCGCAGGGCGTCTGGTCGGCGAAACCGCAGCCTTGCGATTGATTGGCCGGCAGGGATTGCAGCAGGCCGGGCAAGGCCAGGCCTGGCAGGGTCGGGCCAGACTGCTGCGGCACGCTGCCCGCGCCGCTCATGGGCGTGGTTGCCGGGCCGGAGCCGGTCGAAACATGCGGCTGGGCCAGAAGCTGCATAATGCCCGGTGCGGTGGCCTGCAGGAAGGGGACGGTCTGGCTACCGGCGCGCAACACGGCGACTTTGTTGCGCATGCTCATCCACCAGATAGCCAGGGTCTCTCTGATCCCGGCGCGGGATTCCGGGGCCGGGGTATCGTCCACCAGTGCGCGCAAGAGCTCCGGCAGGGCCGTGCCGTGCTGTTGTCCGAGGCGGAGGGCCAGGAGGCGGCGTTCGTCTTCCGGCGTTTTGGCGATGGGGAGGAAGGCGGTCTGCCGCAGCAGTTCCGGCTGGACCAGCAACCGCAGGACTGCGGTCCGGCATTCCGGGCAGGTGGGGGAGAAGTACAGCTGCAAGGCCGGATCCTCCAGCTGCGCCAGGGGCATGGGGGCCACGGCGCCGCGCCCCAGTCCGGAAACGGCGGCGGTGAAGCACAAAGCCCAGATGATCAGGACGCGCCGCAAGCGCAGGGCGGATTCCCGGCCCGCCCAGGCCGCCAGCGCCACGCCGCCAAGCAGCGCGGCCACCACCAGACACGTCAGGCACGGTGCGGTCAGGGCCAGGATCACCAGCAGGACCGCGTCAAAGACCAGCCCGACAGCCAGGCACCCGTCGGCCGCCAGCCGGATCAGGGGCTGGCGGCGGCTCGCAGAGTAGAGCGCTGCCAGGGTAAAAAAGCCGGCCGCGCCGATCCAGTACAAGCTCAGCCCGGCAATGGACGCGCCCTTGAACAGGGCGCAGCCGGCCGTGGTGCAGAAGGCGGTTGTGAGATCCAGGGCAGACACGGCGCAGAACACCGCGCCAACCAGGGCCAGAAGAATAGCCAGATACACACGCATGCGACAAGCCTTTGTGAGCGCCGCGAGGCGCTTCAGGCCTCGGGCTGGTCCAGCCAGCCGTTCAGCACTTCCACCAGCTTGCGGGCATGGTCCCGACTGTTGATGGACATCTTGGCCTGTTGCTGCCAGCGACCGTCGCGCTTGCGGTAGCGGCGGATGCCATACTTTTCGCCACCATAGGCTTCCTTTTTCGGATCCCATTCGCGATAGCGGAAGACCACGGTGCACCAGCCACCGCTGGAGCTGACCAGGGCCTTGTCCAGCTCCTGGACGACCTCGATGCCGTTCTCTTCATAAGTTATGGAAATATCATCCAATGGATTGGAAGCCATTGCGGGTTCTCCTTGGGGATCAGGCTGCGCCGATGCGGTCCTTGGGCAGCAATTCGGTCAAGGTCACGCCCTGGACAGGGCCCGTCTGCGTCAACCAGGTCAAAAAGTCGCGGATTTTTTCCACCAGCCGCAACACGGCTTCTTCATTGGGGAAGTGCGGGCTCTGGCCGGGCATGAGTTCCGAGGAATGCAGGAACATGGTCAGCACCTGGCCCTTGCGGCGGCGGTGGATGCGCGCGGCCCAGCGCATGGAGGCCGCGGGGTACCACACCGGCTGAATGCCCACCGCGCCCACGGCCGAGAAGTTGGACAAAATGGCCTGCCGCGCCCGCCGGGGCAGGGCCTTGGCCAGGGAATGCACCACCCGGGGCGAGGAGGGCCAGATGGGCACCATGGTCAGGGGCACCTCGAACAGCGGCCGGCCGGCGGGGTCTGCTGGCTGCAGCCAGTAGGGGTCGGCCGGGGCGAGAAACCGGTCCGGCACGTGGCGGATGTGCCGCAGCGGGGCGATGGAGGCGTCCACCTCGATGCCATACTGGGGCAGCAGGGTCTGCATCTGGCGGCCAAAGTCCCAGCGGCCCATGCGAAAGGAGGTGGGTGTCACGCCCAGGCCGGTCTGCAGGGCTTCCAGCAGGGTTTCGAACTTGGCCCGCAGGAGCGGTTCGGGAATGTCGTCCGAGGGCACGGGCTCGGGCCTGCCCAGGTCTTCAAAGGGCGGGGTGGACCAGGGGTGCAGGTGGGCGCCGATTTCGGCACCATACTCGTGTTGCCAGCGCTTGAGGATGTCCCGGCAATGCGGGTCGTTGGCCACCTGCCAGGAGACAAGCAGGGTCAGGGGGAAGCCCATATCCTTGGACAAAAACTCCAGACGGGAGAGGTGGTCCAGATTTTTTACCGAGGCGTTGCGCTCGTAGCTTCCGGAGAACAGACCTTCCTCTTCCACATCAATGCTGAGAACGAGCTTCATGCTGCGGCCTCCCGCGCCGTGGCGACGCTGTGCGGACCGCGAGCCGACTGGCCAGCAGGAATCTGGCTGGAATTCGTGTGTCGCATGTCGAACGCCACTTTCATGCTCTGATTGGTTTTCTTGTCAAAGACGCAGGTAAAGGCGTCCTTCCAGGATTGCAGGGGAAAGGTGTGCGTCAAGAGTCCTTCCGCGGGAAAATGTGGGCCGGCCAGCAGTTCCAGGGCCAGGGCATAGGTCCGCACCATCTGGCCGCGGTGGACCCCTTGCCCGTAGCAGGCAGTGCCGGTCATGGTCAGCTCCCGGAACCACAGGCTGGAGACGTCTGCCTTGGAGAGCGTGCCCGCCGTACCCACCATCACGTAGCGACCTCTGGCCCGCAAGGCAAGCAGGGACTGCTGCACCGACCCTGAGGAGCCCACGCAGTCGAAGACACGGTGGCAGCCGCCTTCCAGGTTGCCGCCGCCCAGGGTGGTCTTGAGCAGCCGGGCACCCAGGGCCGCACCCAGGGCGGAAAGATTCGGGCCCATGAGCACCTGATCGGCCCCGCCGGCCAGGGCCAGATCGCGCTGAAAGCCCCGCCGGGCCACCACCACGAGCCGCGCCCGGCTGCCCAGGGCCCGCAGGCTGCGCAGCAGGCATTGCCCGATGATGCCCATGCCCAGGATGAGCACGGTTTCGTGATCCTCGGGGAAATTGTCCAGCACCGGCTGCAGGGCCGAGGCCAGGGCGTCCGTCAGGATGGCCTGTTCATCAGGCATGGCCTCGGGCACAGGATGCAGCATGGCGCGGTGGGCCATGCACAGTTCGGCCATGCCCCCGCCCAGGGTGGCATTGTAGCCCAGCACCACGCCTGGCGCGATGTCGCCCTCGGTGTAGCGCTCGCAGAGGTTCGTTTCGCCGCGTCGGCAGGGCTCGCAGGGAGCAAGCCCCCGCACGGCGCAGTGCAGCACCGGCTCAATGACCACCCGCTGGCCCGGCAGGAAGGAGGAGTCCGCCGGCGGGGTGACGATTTCCGCCAGCACCTCATGCCCCAGCACCGCCGGGAAAGAGGCATACGGCTCCAGGAGCAGCGATTCCCTGGCCCGCAGCAGATTGAGATCCGACCCGCAAATGCCGCACATGCGCACCCGGCACACGGCGAATTCGTGGGCCCGGGAGCCAAAGGCGGCGCGGTCCGGCTCCGGGGCGTCTTGTGCCAGGGCCAGCGGGGCCAGGGCCGGGAAGAACCGGCGCGGCGCCAGCCGGGAGGCGAGCATGCCCGCAAGGTAATGCGGGACGGACTTTCGGTAAATGAGTGCGCGCATGATTTCGGGATCCAGTCAGGTCCTGCGGACGACAAAACAGGTGATTGTGCGGCTCTGATACCCAATTGGGGCCAGGGAGACAAGTCTTCCCGTCGTCATGGGCCACTTCCCGGCATGATCTTGACGTCTTCCCAGCCTCTGGGCACATCCGCACTTGCCCGAACCGCCAGCATGCTGTACAGGATCAAGCCGACACAGTATTGTGCGGCTGTTTCTGGGCTGCCTGTTTCCGGGTTGACACGGCCCCGGCATCCCCGGTACCCAACCCCTTCCCCGTATTTTCCCCTTTTTTCGATTCCACCTGCAACGGACGGTATTACGCATGGGCAGACGAAGCGGCGTCGGTTCTTCCTCCATTCTCAAGCTCTCTTTCCGAATCGCCAAGCATCCCTGGATCGCCAGCAAGCTCGCCAAGCTCCAGGTGGAAAAATGGCTCTTCAATCAAATAGCCTCTCCCTCCACCAAGGACGGCATGGCCCGCCAGGTGCGCCAGGTGTCCATCCGCATCACGGATATCTGCAACCTGCGCTGCATCATGTGCGGCCAGTGGGGCCCCACGGGCTTTCTCCACGGCAAGGACCTGCGCGAGCTCAAGCGCGAGGAAGTGACCCCCGCGCGCTACATCGAATGCCTGGAAGACCTCGTCGCCCATGGGCACAATCCCATCGTCTACCTCTGGGGCGGCGAACCGACCATGTATGACGGCTGGTTGGACGTGCTCAACGCCTGCAAGCGCCTCAGGCTGCCCACGGCCATTGCCACCAACGGCACCCGCCTGGCCAAGCATGCCCAGGAAATCGTGGATTCGAACATGTTCCTGCTCCAGATTTCCATCGACGGGCCGGACAAGGAAATCCACAACCGCATCCGCCGCGGCGTTGGCAGCGCAGACAGCTACACCGCCATCCAGGAAGGCATCGCCGCCGTGCGCGAGGCCCGGGCCAAGGCCGGCAAGGACCTGCCCCTCATCGCCTCACTGACTACCGTGTCCAAGGAAAACTACCAGCACCTGACCGGTATCTACGAAGCCTACAAGGACAAGGTCGATCTCTTCGTCTTTTATCCTGCCTGGTGGATCGACGAGGAAAGCGCCGACGCCCACGCCAAGGACTTCGAACGCCGCTTCGGCTTCGAACCCACCCTGCACCGCGGCTGGGTTGGCGGCTGGAAACCCTCGGACTACACCGAACTGGACGCCCAGCTCCAGAAGCTCAAGGAACTCGGCAAGCAGCCCGGTTCCCCGCCGGTCATCCTCATCCCGGACATCTCCGGCGAGGACAACCTGCACAAGTACTACACCGATCACAAGGCAACCTTCGGGTTTGATCAGTGCATCTCCATCTGTCAGGTGGTGGAAATTGACTCCAACGGGGATATCTCCCCCTGCCGCGACTACCACGACTACGTCGTCGGCAACATCAAGGATCACACCATCACCGAGCTCTACAACTGCGAACGCTTCCGCACCTTCCGCAAGTCCCTGGCCCAGGACGGCCTCATGCCCGTGTGCACCCGGTGCTGCGGGTTGATGGGATACTAAAAAAGCAAGAGACAAGACGGACCGGGGGAACTGAGTTCCCCCGAGCCCCCTCCAACTGGGGTGAGGTGTGGAACAAGCGCGAGCCTCAATGACGGCAAGGCCCGCCCGCCTGGTCTTGCTGTTGCAGGATTTGAACGTGGGTGGCACCCAGCGCCAGACACTGGAGCTGGCCGCCCGGCTGGACCGCACCCGCTTCGCCCCCGAACTCTGGACCCTCATGGCCGGCCGGGCCATGCTGGAACAGGGGCAGGCCACAGGCCTTTTGCCAGGGTTGGGCAGCCTCCCCGTCAGGCAGCTTTCGCCGCTGCCGTTTGTCGGGCCGGATGCAGTCCTGCGCCTGGGCTGGGAGCTGGCCCGCCGGGAGGTGGATATCCTGGTCCTCCTCACTGCCGTGCCCAACGTCTGGGGGCGGATCTGGGGCCGGCTGTGGAAGTGGCTTCTCAAAAAGCCCCTGGCCATCGTCGCCACCTGCCGCGGCGGCGGCGCGCCCGTCCGCCAGCACGAGGCACGGCTCTGGCCGCTGGCCGACCTGCACCTCTCCAATACCCACGCCATCAGGCAGGTACTGATGGCCGACTGCGGCCTGCCGGCCGGGCGCATCGAGGTCATCCACAACGGGGTGGATTTGTCACGCTTTGCGCCCAGGAAGCCGGAGGCGGCGGCTGCTTCGCGCACCGGACCGGTCATTCTGCATCTGGCCCGTCTGGTGGAAGACAAGGACCATCCCACCAGCCTGCGCGCCTTTGCCCGGCTGCTGCAGGTTGTGCCCACGGCCACCCTGCGGCTTGTGGGCGACGGGCCACGGCGGGCCGGGCTGGAAGCCCTGGCCGGGGAACTGCTGCCAGGGGAATTGCGGCGGCGCGTCCTCTTTGAAGGCGAGCGGCAGGATGTGGAAACCGTGCTGCGCGAGGCGGATGTGCTGGTGCTTTCGTCCATCCGCGAGGCCATGCCCAATGTGATTCTGGAGGCCATGGCCACGGGCCTGCCTGTGGTGGCCACGGACGTCGGCGGGGTGGGGGAGATGGTGGTGGAGGGCGAGACGGGCTTTCTGGTCCCCCCTGGTGATGACGCGGCCCTGGCCGAGCGGCTGATCCGGCTGGCGGGCGATTCCGTTGCGGGCCAGATAACGGGCCAGATAATGGGCCAGGCCCTGCGGCGGGCCATGGGGCAGGCCGGCAGGGCGCGGGTGGAGGCGCATTTTTCCTTTGAAAGCATGACCCGCGGGCACGAGGCGGTCTTTGCCCGGCTGCTCGAACGCACGCACACAACATTTTCCGGGAGGGCAGGCTGATGGCGCGTATTGTCTACGGCGTCATGGGCGATTCGCGGGGGCACCTGTCACGCTCCCTGGCCGTGGCCGGCGAGTTGTCCGGGCATGAGATCATTTTTGCCGGCGGCGGACTGGTCGAGACCGTGCGGGAACAAGGCTACCGGGCCATCCCCCTGCCCATGCTCGGCACCATCCTGAAAAACGGCGCCGTGGACACGCCGGCCACCCTGGCCAACACTGCCAAAGAGCTGCTGCGTCGCGGCAGCACCCTGGCCGCCCTGCGCCGGGAGCTGGAAGCCCTCAAGCCGGATCTGGTTGTTTCGGATTACGAATATTTCACCCCCCTGGCTGCCCGGCAGCTGGGCCTGCCCTGCATCTCCATCGACCATCAGCACGTGGTCACCCATACGGTGTACGCCACGCCCCCCGGCCAGGCATGGAACCGCTTCTGCACCTCCCTGCCCATCAGGCAGTTGTTCAGCAATGCCGAGCGGTTTCTGGTCAGCTCTTTCTTCGCCCCGCCGGTACGGCCCGGTGCCAGGGTGGAAATCTTCGGCCCGGTGCTCCGGCCCCAGCCCCTGCAGTTCACGGCTGGCACGGGCGAGCATGTGCTGGTCTACCTGCGTGGAGCGTCCCTGGAGGCCGTGACGCAACTCCTGGCCGGCCGGGAGCGGCGATACGTGGTCTACGGGTTCGGCGAGGTCAGCGGCCCGGCCAACTGCCTCTTCAAGAAGCCGTCCGTGGAAGGATTCCTGGAGGATCTGACCACCGCCGCCGCCGTGCTCTCCAATGGCGGGCATTCCCTGCTCTCGGAATCCTTCCACTTCGGCAAGCCGGTCTGCTGCGTGCCCACGGGTATGTTCTATGAGCAGTATCTGAATGCCTGGTTCGTCGAGCAGCTGGGCTACGGCCGGCTGATGCCGGACATTGCCCGCCGGGACATTCTCGACGACTTCGAGACCCGCATAGCCACCTTCGCCGCGACTCTGGCCGGCAAGTCCTTCCACGGCAACGCGGCCCTGGCCGCACGCGTGCAGACGTTGCTGTAGCGCACAGGGGTTCGTTTCCTTCGGGGGAAGAGGCTTTTTGGGAAGCAAGAGGCCGACGGACACTATGTTGGAGAAAAAATGTCCGCCGGCCTCTTGCTAGATGGTCTTTGCGGTCAGTTCGTCCAGGGCCTTGCGCCAGCGCCAGGCCAGGAAGGCGATGGGCAGCACCGCCAGAAGCTCGGCCGCCTCGCGGAACAGATGATCCAGGCAGAAGATGTAGATGGCCAGGCCCAGCAGGGTGGCCATGATCAGGTGCAGCAGGGAGCGGCCCGGGATCATGCGCAGCCGCCACTGGCAGAAGCCCACAGTCATCATGCAGACGACGACCTTGGTGAGCAGAATGGCCAGGGCCGTGCCCAGAAGCGGGTAGGGCGGGATGAGGAGCATGCACAGCACGAAGTTGAGCGCCAGGCCGAGGAGATAGAAAATCAGCAGCAGGCGCTCGCGCTGGATGGAAATCATCAGGTAATGGGCCAGATTGTGCAGGAATGCCGCCAGGATGGTGCCCACGAGATAGTGCTGCATCCAGATGGCGTCCGGGAAATTGTTGCCAAAGACCAGGGGGATGAGCCGGTCGGCCTCCACGGCCAGCAGAAAGGACGTGGGAATGGCCACGGCAATGAGCCAGCGGGAGGTATTGCGGGCCAGCCGGCTGAACTCCGGTTTGTTGGTGACCCAGAGTTTGACGAACAACGGGAAAAGCACCCGCCGCAGCAGCGTGCCGGAAACGAGCACGGCCACGAAGTCCACCACCTGCCAGGTGACGCTGTACTGGGCCACGCCCTGGGAACCGCCGTACTTCTGCAGGAAGAAGACGTTCATTTTGTTGTAAAAAATGGCCGCCACCGCCATGACGGTGTAGGTGATGCCGCCGCGCCAGGTCTGCCAGATGACCTTGAGCTGACGCATGCGGAACTTGGCCCGGGAACGTCTGAGGGTGGCAAAGACCGCACCGACCGAGGCGGCGGCGGTCTCGATGAGTTTGAACCAGGAAACCACCAGGGCCGACGCGCCCAGGAGCAGGGCGGCAATGCCATAGCCGAAGCTGAGTACGCTGGCCACGGCGCGCCACTTGCTTTCCACGTCCTGCCGGTCCAGCAGCTGGCAGGCCACGTAATAGGAGCTGGCCATGGCCTCCAGGCCCACGCCCGTGGCCACGATGATCACCAGCATGGCCAGATTGAAGGAATACTCCTGCCACAGGATGAAACCAATCATCCCCAGCCAGGAAACGCCCAGGAGCAGACTCTTCACCACCGTGATTTGCTTGAGGATGGTGGAGGGATAATCCGCCTTGCGCGCCAGGAGGGTGGCCAGATGCTGGTTCAGGCCGAACTCGGCGATGAAGAGCAGGATGGCCCCCATGTTCAGGGCCAGCATGAACTGCCCGTACACATCCGGGGAATACATGCGGGCCAGCAGGATGAGGAACAGGGACTGCAAGGCCTCACGCAGGCCATGCGCGCCCAGCAGGTACGCGCTTTTTCTGACGATGCTGTGGGACGCCTTGGGGGGCGAAGCCTGGGAGGGTGTGGACATGCGTGGTGTGGAGCGAAAACGCGGGGCGTAATGTGGCGCCATGCTGGCGGAAGGATGTTCACATACCAGTTCCTGGGCCGGCTGCAAAGGGGCAGGATGGCCCGGACCCGCTTCGGTCAGAAAACAGTTGTTTGAAATGTCCTTGTATGAATGCTTACGCTTGACGCACGTGGCCTGGACAGTCTAGAAAAATACAAAAAAAGTACTTCACCGTCGCCGTGCCTCCAGGACGGCGTCACGCAAGGGTGGTTTCCGGTTGACGGGTGCATCAAAAAATATCATGACTCCCTTGCCAATCGAAGCAGGGCATCGTAATGCATGCCCTCTTCACGTGGCAATCGTCCGACGGCTCTGCGACCGCCTGGGGGGCGGCGCGTGGCGAACCTCCAACTCCTCCCGCCTGCATACGGATCATCAATGAAGCTTTCCAAGCGTTTCCAGGCCTTCACTCGTCTGATTCAAAGCCCCATGGCCAAAGAGCATTATGCTTACTTTCAGCCCATTGACCGCTCCTTTGGCACAGAAGTGGAGGTGCATGGACAACGCCTGATCATGGCCGGCTCCAATGATTACCTGGGGCTCACCCATGACCCCCGCGTGCAGGAAGCGGCCATTGCCGCAGTCCGGCGCTGGGGGACGGGCCCTGGTGGCTCGCGGTTCCTTTCCGGCAACATGACCCTGCACGAGGAGCTGGAGTCGCGTCTGGCCGCATTCGTGGGCAAGAAGTATGCAGTGGTGCATACCACGGGCTTTTTGACCAACCTTGGTGTCCTTGGCAGCCTGATGCAAAAGGATGACGTGATTCTTTTCGACAAGGAAAATCACGCCAGCATCCAGGAAGGCTGCAACCACACCGGCGCGCGGATCATGTATTTTGAGCACAACTCCCGGGAATCGGCCGAACGCCGGCTGGCCCAGGCTCGCGAAAACCACCCGGATTCCGTCTGTTTCCTCATCACCGAAGGCGTGTTCAGCATGTCCGGGGATGTGGCCAACATGCCGGAGCTCATTAAAATCAAGCGCGCCAACCCGGAACTCGTGTTTTATTTGGATGACGCGCACGGCCTGGGCGTGCTGGGGCGCGGCCACGGCACCGCCATGCACTTCGGCGTGGTAGACGACGTGGATTTCATCATGGGCACCTTCTCCAAAGCCATGGCCTCCATTGGCGGCTTCATCGCCTCGGATCACGAAGACGCCCTGACCTTCGTCAAAAACAACTCCAAGACCCTCATCTTCTCGGCCGCCCTGGCTGCGGCCAATGCCGCCACCGTCCTGGAGTGTTTGAATATTTTGGAGAAAGAGCCCGAGCGCGTGGACCGGCTCTGGGAAATCACCCGCAAAATCCGCAACGGATACCGCGAGATCGGCCTGGTCTTTGGCGACAACGAATCGCCCATCATTCCCATCCACGTGGGCGACGAGTTCAAAGCGTTGCGCATTTCCAAGGAACTGTTCAAGCGGGGTGTCTTCGCACTGCCAGCCATCTACCCGGCGGTGCCCAAGGGCAAGGCCTTGATTCGGACTGCCTTTATGAGCACCCACACCGACGCGCAGCTGGATAAGGTTCTCGAAGCCTTGGGAGCCCTGGCCAAGGAATACGGCATCCGCATCCAGGATGGAGCGGTGGAGACTTCGTTGCATGAAGCAGGCGATGCCGGCGCCGAAGCGGTGGCTTCCTGAGCCGCAGGGGCGAGTCAACAAACCGGAGAGTGACGGCACGCGGGCGAGCATGACGTCATGTGTCAGGCTCTTCCACGAGTGTTACCTGCGATCGTCGATTCCGGTCGCTTTGTGATGAAATATGTTGCAATTTCAGGACTTAATACGCATCAGCCTGCGTCAGGTCATCCGCCAGCAAAAGCGCTACCTTGGCGTGTTGCTGGCCATTGCCCTGGGCTCCGGGCTGATGATCGTCATCCTGACCATGGGTGACGAGGTGAAAAGCAACTTGAACAAGGACCTGGACCTCCTGGGCGGCGCCACCATCATCAAGGTCTTTTTTGATGACGCCCAGCTCAGCCGCCTGGATGTGCCCGAATATTTTGCGCCGGATACACGGGAAGTGGTCGACAAGTTGCCAGGTGTGAACGGGACCACCATGGTCCATATGGCCGGGGCGTACGCCTCCTTCGGCAACCGGGACACCGACGTGATAGTCTTTGGTGTTGACGAAGACTACTGGCGGGTGAACGGGCTTGGCACCAAGGCGGGCGAATTCTTCGGCAAGGAAGCGCTGGAGAAACGCCTGCGGGTGGTGGTCCTGGGCGAAGAACTGGCCATGCGAATCTTTGGCCGGCTGGACGTGCTGGGTGAGTGGGTCATCATCAACCGGATGATGTATCTGGTGGTGGGCCTGCTGGACGCCGGCAGCATCGCCGACCGGGGCAAATGGGGCTACATCCCCCTGACCACCATGCAGGACTTCTGGCCTAAGGTGAATCCGCAACGGATGTACGTCCGTTGCGACACCTGGGACGATGTGCAACCCGTGGCCGAAACCGTTCTGAACACGGTCCGCAACCGGCAAAAAGCCGAGTTTTTGCGGGTGGAAGTGGCTGCCGAAGCCCTCAAGCACATCAAGCGCATTGTGTGGTGGGTGGAGTTGTTCGTCTATTTCTCCAGCGTGGCCACCCTGGTGCTGGGCGGGTTTGGTATCTGGAACGGTATGATGACCGCCGTCAAGGCCCGCACGCGTGAAATTGGCCTCAAAAAGGCCATGGGCGCCGAAGATATGGATATCATGCTGCAGTTCATTACCGAGGCCGTGATGCTTTCGTTCATCGCGGGCATTCTGGGGGTGGGACTGGGCTATGGCGGCGTGGAACTGGCCACCTGGATGCTCAAAAGCCAGGCGCCCAGGGATTTGTTGTACCTGTATTCGTTCATGAGCATCATCTTCACTGTGCTGCTTGGGCTTGGTGCGGGATTCTTCCCGGCGCTTCGAGCCAGCCGCATGGACGTGGTGAGCGCAATCCGCTATGAATAAGGTTGAGATGATCGAACCAGTCATTCAAGTGCGGGGCATGACCAAAGCCTACTCCAACGGGAACCAGGTCATTTCGATCCTCAATGGGATTGATCTGGACGTGCTCCCTGGCGAGATGGTGGCCATCATGGGGCCTTCGGGGATGGGCAAGTCCACCTTCCTGTTCATCCTTGGAATGCTCTTGCCCCCAAGCGGCGGCTCCTATAAGGTTAAAGGCCAAGAGGTGGCCCGGTTAACGCGTTCCGAGCAGGCCCAGTTTCGGCGAACCTTCGCGGGCTTTGTGTTTCAGAGCTGCAACTTGTTCGAACACACGAAGGTGTTTGAAAATCTTGAGTTCCCGCTTATCTACGCCGGGGTGCCGCGTAAAGATCGGGCTGAAATGATTGATGAAGCCCTGGCCAAAGTAAACATGATGCATCGCCGCAACCACCCTGCCAACCGTCTTTCCGGCGGGGAACAGCAGCGCGTTTCCATTGCCCGCGCCCTGGTGAACCGGCCGAGCATCATCTTTGCCGATGAACCGACCGGCCAGCTTGACCTCAAGCACAGCCGGATGGTAATGGAGCATTTTCAACGATTTGTCGCTGAGGATCATACGGCGATGGTTGTGGTGACGCACGATCCGGGGGTTGCGGAACAATGTACCCGCACCCTGCATCTGCGTGATGGAAATTTGTATGAGCAGTAGCTTCCACCGCCCCGAAGGTTTGTGCCTGCGGGGCCGCACTGGCAGGCTGCCATGGGTGGCGCTGTCATGTGGATTAGCCCGGCAACATAGATTGGGCAAGCCCTGAGGAGCCAGCAACGTGCACTCGTCCACCTTCCCCTACAGCGTATCAGGCATTGCCGACTTGGCGAGGCGCAGCAACAGGCTGTGCACCCGGTTTGCGCGCGTGGCGCTTCTTGCGCTTGTCGTGCTGTCGTGCCTTGGGGTGCATTCTGTTCAGGCAGCCGGCAAGGACTCCGATCGACAGCTGGCGACCCTTCCTTCGCACCCGTTGTCGTACAAGGAATGCGTGAGCCTTGCGCTGCAGAACTCGCCGTATTTTGTGCCCTCCGGCGTGGAAATCCAGGTCCGGCGTCTGGATGTCTGGGACAAGCGCATGGATTTGCTGCCAGACTTTTACGTCAATACCGGCATCCGGCTGAACAACCCCGACGGGCGCGATTCCTCGCCTTTCTCCGTGTCTTTTTCCTTCGGGAACTATGATCCGCTGGAAGCGTATCTTTCCATCGATGCCTACAAGACCATGGTTCAGCGTGCTGCCCTGGAGCATGTCAAAACCATTGACGAAGGCCTCTACACCCTGGCTCAGATTTATCTGAGCATGAATTTGTGGAACCGGGTGTCCCTTATTCACGATGAAATTATCGATAACGCGCGACAGCAAAAGGCGTTTGCCACACAGTGGTATAATGCCGGGTATGGCTCCACGCTGGACGTGATGCAGGCTGAGCGGCAATACGAAAACGCCGTGAGCCAGAAGCGCAAGAATGAAGCCATTCACATGCGGTCCCTGGATCGACTCAAGGGCTTCCTCGGTGCGCCGCAGGATCAGCCCCTGACACTGAATCTTGAAGACACTGTCAAGCAGGTGACCGGCGAGTTCAACCCCAGAGTGATCACCCTTGAAGCCGCCAAAAGCAACAACCTGGATATGCAGATGCGCCAGCTGGACAGCGAGCTGCAGGCTTACCGGGTGACCATGGCTTACGCCCGCTTTTTGCCGGACTATTCCTTCAACATTTCCAGGGAATATTCTTCCTACTCCAACTCAGACGAAGTACTTGTCAGCATCGGGCTGAGTATTCCTGTGTTGGACTGGGGTGAGCGGTACCGCGGTGTTATCCGTGAAAAAAAACGCGTGGTGCAAACCAAAGCCAAAGATCGAATCAAGACCCTTGATTTTGAAAACGAATTTGTCGAGGCCCAGAACGAAGTGGCCAGTGCAGCCGACGAATTGAAGGTTATGGCCAGTTCCAAGGAAATCGCCAGTCTGGAACGTCAACGTGCTGAAATCATGTACCGCTCCGGCTCTCTCGGGTTTCCCGAATTCTCCGTCGCGGTTGAACGTGACTTGAGCGCCCGGCTGGCCGCACTGTCCAAGGAATACGATTACGACCTCGCCGTGCTCAAGCTGCGGTACAAATCCGGAGACTTCCACGCGTCCATGCTGGATGTCGCAGTGTACAATGAAGAATAGAGCCACCCTCGGACTGCTGGTTTTCCTGTTCGCCATCGCGGCCTTGCCCGCCTGGGCGCAGGAACAGAACAGTTCCTCTCTCATGAAGACCGCCCAGGACATTGTGTTCCAGGGCAAGGTGTACAGCTCCCTGACTCGCGATGCGACCATCCTCTTTGATGGGGAAGTGGAAGAGCTGCGGGTTCGCCCCGGCCAGGCCGTGAAGCGCGGGGAAGTGCTGCTGACCTACCAGCTGACTCCGGAAGTGATGTCATCCTTGCGTTCCCGGGTTTCCACCACCTCCATTTCAGAGCTGGAAGCCAGACTGGCCAGCATTGATGCGGACATCCTTTCGGGCAAAACCAAGATGAAGGAGCTGCAGTCCCTGCGCTCCGGGAATTTCATCCCTGAATCCCGTCTGGATGAGCCCAAAAATGCTCTCGCAGCTCTGCAGGCGCAGCGCCAGCCCATTGAGAAAATGCTGGCCCTGAAGAAGCGGCTGCTTGAGGATGACGTGAAGCAGCTGCAGGCGCTTTTGGGCGATGTGATCTCTCTGGACAAGATTCCGTCTGTGGTGCAGCTGAAGTCCCCCATTGACGGGCATGTGACCACGCTGGCGCCCAATGTGCGGCCAAACAGCCTGCTGCGCGCCGGGACCGTGGCCATGTTCATTGGCGTGATGGACCCCATGCTGGTGCGTGCGCAGGTGTTTGAAACAGAAGCGCTACGCATCAAGCCAGGTGACAAGGCCACCATGACCCTGCCTTCCTTGCCGGGCAAAACCTTTGACGTGGTGCTGAGCCGTGTCAACCTGACGCCTTCGACCCAAGGCATTGACCAACCGACGTTCTACGAAGTGGAACTGACGGCACCCAACCCGGAGCTCCTGCTGCGGGAAGGGCTCAAGGTGTTTATCACGTTTGCCAAGTAGCTTGCAGGCAACGCGCGCTCTGCGTAGTGCGTGTGGCTGCTTTGCACAGAGCGGCAGGCATCTTCATTGCGCGCGGCGGGAGGACATTCCTCTTCCCGCCGCGTTGCTGCTGAAACATCCCGATGCCAAAGGCCTGACCGGTTCATCCATTCCGGAGCGCATACGCGTATGACGGCTGCACCGAACGCCCGCCGGCCAGCGTGGCAAGAACTCATTCTTGTGCTGAGTATGACTGCGCTGGTCTTTGCATGGGCGCATCGCCAAGCCTTTCTTTCCTCATATGTGGTCAACGATGATGTACGCCAGCAGATTGCCTGGATGCAGCAATGGCGGGATCCGGCGTTGTATCCTGATGATATGTTGACTGATTTTGCGCGCCATTACGTAAGTTACGGCGTGCGGGGCCTGTATGCGGCTGCAGATCTCATCGTTGAGCCGGTGCTTTTCACCAAGATTCTGACCGGCACCTTGTACCTGACCATGGCCGGCTTGCTGTTTGCCATAGGCCGGCAGCTGGCCGGAAGCCCCACAGGGTGGGGCCTGGTGTGCGTTTACTGGGTCATCCCCTTTTTTTTGCAGAATATCTCAGGTGGCCTGGCGCGGGCGTTCAATGGTCCGTTGCTGGCCCTGTTCTGTCTGAGCTGGATGAAAGGCCGCGGCAATTGGATGGCCTGGGCGTTGTTGCTCCAGGCGGTGTTCATTCCCTACATGGCTGTATTGAGCGCCATGGCTGCTGGCATGGGCTGGCTGGCAGCGCGGCTGGCAGGCGTCGCCGGCCCCCCCTTTCCGCGGAATATGTGGCACTGGCTGGCCCTGGCGGCCAGCGCGGCAATCGTGTGGCAGTTCAATCATGCACTGGATCTGGCCGGGTACGGACCGTTGGTGGATCGGTTGCACATGGCCGACCGCCCGGAGTTCACCGCCGCCGGACGACTGCACATCCTGCCGGTGCCTTCCGTGCTGCAGGAGGCCATTTGGGGGCCGCTGGAACGCCTCCTGCCCACGTCGGCGCTGGGAGTTGCCGGCGGGGTCCTGGTGACGCTGCTCTTCGGCACGGTCGCGGTATGGGGCGGCCTGCGCGCGCCTTGGCGTTGCCTGCGCCCGCATCTGCCGCTGCTGGCCTGTCTCGGTGGCGCCTCCGTGCTGCTCTATGCTGTGGCGCGAATGTTCCTGATGCAACTCTTTGTTCCATCACGTTATCTTGAATATTCCGTCGCGCTCGCGCATTGCCTGATGCTAGGACTGTGCCTCGCGCCGGTGATGGCACGCAGAAAGGTCGGGGTTGCGCTGGTGGTCTGTCTGGCCCTGGCCGGGGCGGGGCGTTTGGAAGGGCAGGGCCTGTACGACTATTCCCGTGACACCGCGCTCTACAACGCGGTGCAAGCCCTCCCCAAGAACGCCACCCTGGCCGGGCATCCGTTTCTGATGGATAACGTACTGCTTTTTGGCAAGCGCAAGGTGCTCGTTTCCTTTGAACTGGCGCATCCCTGGTGCGTGGGGCTCTGGAAACGTCTGGCGCCACGGCTGGACGATTTTTTTGCGGCGTATTATGCTCAAGATGCGGCTGTGGTGCGCGCGTTTGCGTCGGCCTACGGTGTGGATTGGATCGTGGTGGATCGCCGGCATTTTGCGTCAGAATTTTTCAACTGGCCGGTGCGGGAAATACCTGTCTGCCAGGCCGGCAGGTTTGGCCCGTTGCGCGGGGTGTGCGAGGCCGTGACCAACGCCACGCTTCCCCTGGCAGATCCTTTGCCGGATGTGTACGCAGTCACCCCGCCATTTTTCGCACCGTATCGTGAACAAATCCGCACCAATGTGAAGAAAGTCCGGACCTTTGCCCTGCTGGACGAGGACGAGTTTCCCGGCATAGCGGTGGATGCGCACATCCGGTTGGTTCCTTTGGGAAATGCGGGTGAACTTGCAGCGAAACACGATGCACACTGAATCTGGAGTGGCATACAGCATGAATCACAAGACTTTCATTCGGTTGGCCCTGTTTTGCGGCCTGTGTCTTTGCAGCCTGCCCGGCAGCAGATTGCCGGCCTTGGCCGGTCAGGCCGTAGGCCATGGGGCGCCCACGCAGGTGGTGGCAGAGTCGGAAGCCCCGCCTGCGCTGCCAGATATCAGCGGCGTATGGGAAGGCGCGGTGCTGATGTCCACCATCCGGGCAGAACTGGTGCAGGATCCCACGCCTATCAACAATGAGGCCAACGCGTTCAGCGGTGTGGTGACCATGCAGAGCGGTTCGCAGAACGTACAGTATCATGTCTTTGGGTTTGTTAATACGCAGGCCGTGGCCGGGGTCCATCCGCCCAGTGGGGCGCAGTTCATGGGCTCGCTCTTTTCGCCCAATGAACTGCGCGGGACGATCACGCTCAAGTCCGGCCAGCAGATCAGCCTCACAGCCACCCGCAAGGGCGCGTCGGAATAACCGCTACGTCTTGTTGTACGCAAAAAAACAGGCCCGCCTCCGAAAGGAAGCGGGCCTGTTTTTTTGTGTGGTTGTCTGGTTGCCGGGCTAGGCCAGTTTGGCGTGATCCAGTTCGGCGGGGAAGAGGGCGGACTGGACCCACTTGAGCTTGGAAAGGCGGAACAGCAGGCCGGTTTCCAGGCACCCGAACCCGTAGATGCAGCTGCGCTTGAAATTGATGGAAGAGCTCTCAGGCTCATAGCGGGTGGGGCAGCTGATTTCCGCCACCTGTGCGCCGGTGTACAGAATCTGGGCCAGCATCTGGTTGTCAAAGACGAAGTCATCCGAGTTGGCAGCCAGGGGCAGGGCCTGGAGCAGCTCGCGGGAGAAGGCGCGGTAGCCGGTGTGGTACTCGGAAAGCTTGGCGCTGAGCAGCAGGTTTTCGGCCAAGGTCAGGAAGCGGTTGGCCACGTATTTGTACATGGGCATGCCACCCTTGAGGGAGTAGCCGCCCAGGATGCGCGAGCCGAGCACGCAATGGTACAGGCCGTTGCCAATAAGCGAGGTCATGGCCGGGATAAGCTTGGGCGTGTACTGGTAATCCGGGTGCACCATGATGACGATGTCGGCGCCATGTTCCAGGGCCAGGCGGTAGCAGCTCTTCTGGTTGCCGCCGTAGCCTTTGTTCTTTTCATGAGCGTGCACATAGGTGGCTGGCAGTTCTTTGGCCACGGCCACAGTATCGTCCCGGGAGCAGTCGTCCACCACAATGACCAGATCGACCACTTCCTGCTGCATCACTTCTTCATAGGTTTTTACAATGGTCTGCGCCGCGTTATACGCAGGCATGACCACCACCACTTTCTTGTCTTTGTACATTGAGGGCCTCGTGCAGC
This sequence comes from Megalodesulfovibrio paquesii, assembly GCF_054653055.1. Taxonomy (NCBI): domain Bacteria; kingdom Pseudomonadati; phylum Thermodesulfobacteriota; class Desulfovibrionia; order Desulfovibrionales; family Desulfovibrionaceae; genus Megalodesulfovibrio; species Megalodesulfovibrio paquesii. The sequence continues at coordinate 478,681 of NZ_BAAIGQ010000005.1, forward strand.
CATTCCGCGGGGAACGGCTCTGGGGTGAAGTATTCGAGGTGTCGAGATACCAGGGGGTTCCGGCTCTATGCCTGCCTTGGGCTACGCCCGTGCACGCAGAAAACGGCGCCAGTGTCCGAATACACGGCCACGGCGCGCGCCACATGGCTGTACACCATGGCGTGGCCGGGGGCAAGTCGTGAATCCCCTCGCGGCTGCGAATTACAGAGACAGCATGAGCAGCTGCTTTTCACTTGGATCAAAGTAGACTTGGCAATGCTGGACAGCATGGGCCACGCGATGCGTGACGCCGCCAGCATGAATGATGACGCCAGGCCAGAGCGTTTTGTTCACTTTGAGCCTGGTGGCCAAATAGGCAGCGCGACGTGCCTCCCGCTCTTCAAGGATGGCCCGATCAATCTCGGCCAGCTCCAGTGCGGCGTTTTTGCGGGTCTGCAACAGGCGGGCGATGGTCGGCTGTTTGTCTGGTGGGGTGCGTTTGAGGATGGCGGCGTCCGAGTCCTTGCCCAGGCTGGCCGAGATCTTGTCGATGATGCATTCCAGCTCGTGCTTGCGTGCGGTCCGTTGCTGGTCCCGCTGGGATTCGCGGCCAAGGTGGATGATCGTTTCCACGCCAAGATCGGATCCCACCTCCTGCGCAGCCACGCCTTGCGCGGCCTGGATGACGCCGCCCACGATTTTGCCCCGGCCCTCCGTGGCCAGGACACGGCCATCGGTGGAGACGTTGCAGTTGGTCAGCTCGTGTTTGATGAGCACGTCCCCGCCGGCTTCGATGGTGGCATTCATGGCAAAGACGGCGGCCACATCGCCACCCGCCTTGATGAAGCCACTGGTCTCCATCATCACCCCGCCACGCACCGACACGGACCCGCCGGCAACGAGCCTGGCACTTTCCACCACCTGATCCACCAGAATATTGCCGGGAACTTCCACGGAAAAACCAGACCACACCGCGCCGCGGACATGGACGGACCCCTTCTCCAGGGTGATGTTGCCCACGCTGATATTCAAATCGCCTTCAATGACATACACATCCGTCACGGCAATGGTGTTCCGGGCATAGACCACCACGCCCTTTTCCGTTGCGACGTAAGTTGCGCCATCTGGCTGAATTTTAACATTTTCTTTGGCGACAATCTGGCAGGGCGCGCCATCCTTGGAGGGCAGGGCGCGGCCGCGTACATCCTGGCCGGCCACCCCGGGCACTGGAGGGTGCAACACCCCGAGGATCGAACCTTGTTCCACCGCCCGGATGGTGCCGCGGGCTCGGAAGTCAATGCGACCGGTCTTATCTTGCACGCCAACCACGCTGCGCTCGTCCTGGGCCAGGAATTCAAAGAACCCGTCCTGGCCATGCACCGGGAGCTTGCCTTTGCACAGTGGAACGTTCTTGGTGGGGTGGTTGGTTTCCCGGGCCTTGGCCCAGGCCGCCTCATAGGTGATGGCGTCAATCCTGGCGGTGATGCCCAGGGTGCCCAGCACCTCCTGCATGCGCTCGCGGGTGAGGACGTTTCCGGTACTGTCACGATGATGCACCACGCCGGTGACCTGCATGGCGTCGTCACTTACCGTCACCCATGGTTTGACCTGAAGCGAGGTGCCTTGCAGGTCGATCAGCCCATAGGTTTCACTGCGGACGGTGAGCGTCCGCTGGTCCAGGCGGCAGTTGCTGTCTGGCGGGAACTCGATGGACTTGCCGGGCCCTTCCACTGCCGCGGGAATGGGTGTTCCGGTGACGGTCATGCCGGCCTTGGCCGCAGCTTTGGCGGTGACGGTGCCAAACTCCACATGCGGCAGCACCGGGTAGTTCCAGTCGCCAATGGGAACAACGGTGGCATCGCGGGCATCTTCCGGCTGCCGGCCACGGACGAGGACAGTGCCGCGGATATCCTTGCCGGCCTGGGCTTGCTCCAAGCACAGCTGCAGGGTGGTGGGCACAGGGGGCACCCGGACGCCGGCCTTGGTGAGCGCCTTGACAAAGGTGCCGGCGCTGATGGCCGCACCATTGCCAAACGCCGGGGAATAGCCGGCCACGACGGCTTCCATCTGGTCTTCGCTGAGGGCAATGTCAATGCTGGCGTCGCCGTGCACCTGGCAGGCTTCATAGCTTCCCGGGGCTTTCAGGGTCAGCTGGATATGCTGTTTTGGGGCGTCGAACGCAAGGCACGCCTTCTCCATGGCCTCTGCTTCATTGTCAGTAGCAATGGTGATGCACTGGTGGGGCATGCGAGCCTCTTGATGAGTTCGCCGGCTGGAAACAGCCTGCAGAAAGCGCGGAGCGCCTTCCACACCCAGCATGGCGTGTGGAGAAAGAAAAAGGCCTTTGCTCAAAGTGCCGTGTTGGCCTGTATTTTTCAATGGTTAGTATATCAAACCGCCACACTGCGCAAGCCTTGAGGCGGACAAGTGCACAATGGCGCGGCGAATGCGGCGCCGTGGGCTTGCGCATCGACGCATCGCCGTTCTATAGATGGGCGCTGACGGGCGCCAGGGCGCCTCGTCCCCATCACCCACACTTCCCCGCAAGGAGATTCTCATGGAAAGCGCCGCTGAGAAAGTGGTTCCCTTCAAGCAGGAGCAGGCCGCCCAGGAAGAGCCCGTGCATGAGGCTGATGCCGTCCACGAGGAGGCCTTGGAAGAAGACGTCGCAGAGGCTGCGCTCCAGCCCGCCCCGCAAAAGACCCAGAGTGACATGGGCCGCATGGCGCTGCTTATTTCGCTTACGCTGGTGCTGGTCATGGCGGTGAGCTACTTTTTCCTGGCCCGGGACATCAAAGGGCTGACCAGTGAAGTGCAGGCCCTGAACGCGGTGCGCTCCCAGGTGTCCGATCTGGATGCCAAGCTCGGCAGCGTGGAGCTGCGCATGGCGGCCCTGGAATCCCTGCCCGCCCGCACCCGCCGTCTGGTGGTCCGGGCCATGATCCAGGAAATGGCCAGCAAGGCGGATTTCCTGGCCAAGGATGTGGACAGCGAAGCCGAAGCCGCCAAGCTGCAGGAAGCCATCTCCCTGCTCAAGCAGGTCGAGCAGGGCATGGCCCAGTAGGGCCTGCGGACTCTCGGCATGCGCAATCACGAGACACTGCCGCTGTCGACCGGATTGTCTGTGGAGCGTGCTCCGCGGCAATCCGGCCGGCTTGCCTGGCGGCTGGCCATGGCGTTTCTGGTCAGTGCCATCCTGGTGCTGGCCCTGGCCCTGGGAGGGTGCAAGACGACTTCCAAACAGGCGGCCCAAACCAGCTCCCTGCAACCGCCGCCTCCTTCCACAGATACGGAACGCCTGGGCGACCAGTACATGGCCAACAACATGGCCCAGGCGGCCATCCCGCAGTTTGAAAAAGCCCTCGCAGCCGGCGCGCCCAAAGCCTCTGCTTCGTGGCGGCTGGGCAATGCCTATTTTGCCCTGAAAAAATGGCCCGAAGCGCTCGAAGCGTTCCGGATGGCCATCGCGGCGGATCCCCGCATGGCCATTGCGCATGAGGGGGCCGGCTACGCCAGCTTTGAACTGGGACGCTTTGATGAGGCAACCCTTTCTTTTGAGCAGGCCGCCGAGCTGGCGCCCACCCACTGGGTGCCGCACGCCTTTTTGACGGTGCTCTACAGATTGCAGGACAAACGATCCCAGGCCATGGCGGAGAAGGACAAAACCCTGGCCCTGGCCGGCGAGGAGAACAAGCTGATGGCCGGCGACACCATCCGCCGAGCCTTGAATCGCGCCCTCGCGTTGCGTGAACGGGGGCAGGATGTGGACCCCGCCGCGCCGGTACAGGATCTGGCCCAGCTGGAAGCCCGGGATGCCGGGGCAGGCGCGCCTGCAGCGCGCACAGTGCCGCGAAAAACCCCGGATACCATCCTGGATCCCTTGTCTTCGGACATGGAAATTCTGGACCTGGATACCCCTCCCTCCAACCCTGCGGCGTATTCCATCACCCATCTGCCCAGCCGTGCGGCATCGCAGGAGAAGTCCGGAAAGCCGGAAAAGGCTCCAGCGGCTGCAGCCGCGCACCCGGAACCGGCTGGCAATGCCACGGACCTGCGCCCGTCCCCGGCCGCCTCTGGCAATGCCACGGCGGCCAGGCCCGTTGCGCCTGCCGCGGCGACCGGCAATGCGACTGCCGCATCGGCTGGCGCCAACGCCACGGCCGGCAGCGGCACCCGCACCGCGGCTGCGCCAGCATCGACAGTCGAGTCAGCCAGAAAATTCGCATCGGATCATGGCAATGCGACTGCCGGCAATGCGACTGCCACCTCCGGGGCCTCTGGTGTCGGAGCCGCGGACAAATCTGTTGCGTCTCGCTCCGCTCCGGCAGAGGCATCTTCCCCGCAAGGCAAGTCCGGTGCAAAAGAGAGTTCCGCTGCTAACGCCACTGTTGCGCCATCATCCCGGACGATGGCGCCAGCCTCCCCCCCCGCGGCAGCGCCAGTCAACGCCACGCCTGCGTTGCCCCCCTCTGGCGGTGAGTATGTCGTCTCCACGCCAGTGTTGCCGGCGTCTCTTGCCAAAGCTGCGAATAAACAACAAAAAGAGCAACCTCCTACTCCCGCGCCAGCAAGTCTGCCAGCCGCGCAGGCGTCCACTGCGCCGGTCGGGACATCCGAGAAGCCCGAGAAGCCTGCCAGCCCTTCTGCCGCCGTATCGAACGGCGCCAACAGCCAGCCCGCCCGCCGCAGTTCGCCCACGCCGGGTCCGGGGGAGGCTGCGGTCTATTCGTTGCTGGAAAGTTCCTGGAAATCCAAGGATCGGGCTGTTCAGCGCGCCAACGAACTGCGTCAGCGCGGCGTGGACGCCAAACTGATGGAGGCGGATCTGGGCGCCAAGGGCCTGCATTATCGGGTCATGATCGGATCGCGGCAGCATCGCGAAGATATCGTGCCTATCAAGTCCGAACTGCACAAGCGCTTTGGGCTTGGCGAGCTGGTGATTCTGCGCGTGCGGCCTGGAGATCTCATCGAGTAGTCTCCGCCATGCCGGCCTTGCGCCGGCCGCGTGCCGACCTTGCGCCGACCTTGCGGCGGTTCCTGTGCAATCACGGGAGCTGCCGCGCGGCCGGTGCGTCGCTCGGTGCTACCGGCCGGCATGCACCCCTGGGGCGGATCAGCCGCGCGAATCGGCCTGCGGCAGCGGACCTGCAGCACCGAGCACAGGGGCCACCTCCAGGATGATGTGTGCCAGATCCCTGGAGGCGGCCTTGGCGACGACGATGATGTCTTCCAGGCTGGCCGGGGCCATGTTGCCTGGCAGGTTGGTGTTGGTCAGCACACTGAGCACCGCGGTTTCCATGTCCAGATGGCGCGCTGCAATGACCTCCAGCACCGTGGACATGCCGATGGCATCCGCGCCCAGGCGCTTGTACATGCGGGTTTCGGCCGGAGTTTCCATTTCCGGGCCGTGCACGCCAATGTACACGCCACGCCGGAGCCGGATGCCGCAGCGCTTGGCGGCATCAAGGAGCAGATGCTGCATGGCGGGTGAGTAGACGGCGGTCATGTCAGGAAACCGGTCGCCCCAGGCCTCTGCGTTGGGGCCCATCAGCGGTGAGTGGCCGGTGTGGTTGATGTGGTCGGCCACCAGCATGAGGTCGCCAGCTTCCCAGGTGCTGTTCAGGCTGCCTGCAGCATTGGTCAGCAACAGCCGCCGGACTCCCAGGCCATGCAGCACCCGCACGGGCAAGGCCACCTCGCCGGCCGAATGGCCCTCATAGAGATGCAGGCGGCCGCATTGCAGCCACACGTGCGTGTTGCGGAGTTTTGCCAGGGAGAAACATCCCTGATGTGAGGTGACCGTGGCAGGGGGAAAACCCGGAATGTCTGCAAAATCAATTTGATGAATGACTTCAACGCCGTCCATGGCCTCGGATAAGCCTGTCCCAAGAATAACAGCCCAGGCCGCGCGAGGTGTGTTGGAAGGCAAATTGTTGAAAACATAATCGAGTGCAAGCTTTACTTTTTCCGTATTTTGCATAGGATTCACCGTGGAAGCGAGGGGAGGCGCCTCGCCGAGCGGCGCCAATTACAGGCGAAGGCAATGAACATGGAACTTCTCACCGGCGGACCATAGGCCCCTCCCATGGATTTTGCAACGCTCTTCGGTATCATAGTGGGGTTTGCCCTGGTGGTGTCGGCCATCTTGATGGGCGGCTCCATCTCCATCTTTCTGGACGCGCCTTCAGCCATGATCGTGTTTGGAGGCACTTTTGCTGCAACCCTGGTGACCTTCCCGCTGGAAGAGGTGATGAGCGCCTTTTCTGGTGGCATGCGGGTTTTCATGGCCCGCCGGGTCAAGCCGCAGGAAGTGGTGAGCACCATGGTGCGCATCGCCGAAATCAGCCGCCGCGAGGGGCTGGTGGCGCTGGAGCGCATCAAAACGGAAAACGCCATCCTGAAAAAAGCCTGCCAGCTCATCGCTGACAACGCGGATCCCATGCTTATTCGGGATACGGTCATGATTGAGATTGCGACCATGAAGCGCAAGCACAACATCTCCATCGCCGTGTTTAAGCGTCTGGGCTCCTTTGCGCCGGCCTTCGGGATGATCGGGACCCTCATCGGGCTGGTGCAGATGCTGACCAATCTGCAGGATCCGAAATCCATCGGACCGGCCATGGCCATTGCCATCGTGACCACCTTTTACGGCTCCATTCTGGCCAACCTGCTCTTTGTGCCCATGGCGGGCAAGCTCAAGGCCCGTACATTGCAGGAAGAAGTGCAGCTGAACATCATTTTTGAAGGTGCAAAATCCATTCTGGAGAACAACAACCCCAGACTGGTCTATGAAAAGCTTTCTTCCTTCATTCCTCCCGAAGAGCGAGTGAGCAACACCAATGGATGAAGATCGCGATTCCTTGCTGGCGCCGCCAGATGAAGAGGACGAGGAGATCCCCGAGTGGATCGTTACCTATGCGGACCTTTTCACTCTGCTGTTTGCCTTTTTCGTGTTGCTGTTCGCCATGTCCACCCTGGACGTGCAACGCTTCACCGATTCGTTCACGTCCGTGCGTCGTGCCCTGGGCAAGAATGAGAGCGGCGTGTTCACCACCAAGGTGCAGTCGGAGGAGGGCGCCATCCTGGAAACCGTGATGCTGCAAAAGCAGATCATGGCCCAGCAACGTCAGGTGTTTTCCGAAATCCGCACCTTCCTGAACCGCAAAGGGGTGGAAGGACTGGTCAGCTCGGTCTTTGATGAAGGGCACATCACCTTGCGCATGCCGTCGGATGTGATGTTTGCGCCCGGGTCTGCCGAGATCAGCGCCGAGGGGCGCAAGGTCATTGCCGAAATGCGCGACATCTTCATCCAGCATGTTGATCAGACCATTAATATCAAAGGGTTCACCGACGATGTCCCCCCTGCGCCGGGCGGTCGCTTTCAGGACAACTGGGAGCTTTCGTCCATGCGCGCGGTCAATGTGCTGCGCATCCTGCTGGAGCAGGGCGTGGAGCCCAAGCGCATGACGGCCACGGGGCTGGCCGAGCTGGAGCCCATTGTGCCCAACACAAACACAGAAAACCGGGCCATGAACCGGCGCGTGGAGTTCGTGTTGGAACGAAAGGTCGGCAAGTAGGGCCTGAAAGCCGCTTGCCTGCCGCGGCCCTTTGGGGTATCAGCAGCCATCCGCCAGGGCTGGAGTTGGTGGCGCGTGGCTTCCTTTCAGTCTGGATTCCATCCTCAACACATTCCTTGAGGTCGGGGCGGTCATGGAGCAGGACGATTTTTCCATAGAAATGCCGGAAGAGGGCGAGAACAAGCGCAAGGCGTACCGTGTCCGGGCCACGGGCCTGGAGCTGTGGATCCCCAAGTTGAACATGTCCGTGGCTGTGAGTGACATCTCTGCCTCTGGCATCGCCTTGCACGAGGTGCCCGAAGGCGCGCTGGCCTGGGGAGAAGTGTTTGCCTGCGACTTGTTGTTGAACAAGAAGCTGTACATTGCCGGGCTCTTCGCCAAGGTGCGCCGCCTGTTCGCCAATGGCGAGGCGGGCTGTACCTTTGAGGAGCTGGACCCGCGCAAGGAAAGCCGGCTGGACAAGCTGGTGCTGGAAGTGCAGAAGCGGCTCATTGCCCTCAGGCACGTTCAGGAAGAAGACCGCTAGCCTCCGCCTGCCTTGCGCCCCTGCCGTTCCGGCAGGAAGACGGCATGCCCCCATGCCGTGCTGCCGCCGCGTATCGCGGCGGTTCATGTCTCGAAAATACAACCGAATTGCGCGTGACCGGCCCTCATGCCGCCGGTCCGGCAGAGTGGAGCGAGAATTGGTGGATACGCACAAGGTCCTTGTGGCCAATCGTGGGGAAATCGCCGTCAGGATTATTGAATCCTGCAAAAAGCTCGGGGTGGAATTCGTCTGCGTGTACACGCCGGTGGATGTGCATTGCGGACACGTGGCCCTGGCCAGAAAACTGGGCGGGGATGAGGCCGTCTGCCGCATCAGTTCCTATACGGACGCCAACGAGCTCATGGCTGTGGCCGACGCCACTGGCGCCACGGCCGTGCATCCCGGGTACGGTTTTTTTGCCGAGGATTTCCGCTTTGCCCGCCGGGTGACGGAACGCACCCGGAAGCTGATCTTCATCGGCCCTTCCTGGCGGGTGATCCGCGAGCTGGGCGACAAGATCAACACCAAGCGGCTGGCCCGCGCCCTGGGCGTGCCCACTGTTCCCGGTTCTGACAAGCCCATCTATGATGAGCTTGAGGCCGAGGAAATTGCCGAGAGCCTCTTTGCCTTTCAGGCGGAGCAGGGGATCGAGCGGCCCATGGTCCTGGTCAAGGCTTCGGCCGGTGGCGGAGGCATGGGTATTGAAGAAGTCCATGATATCGACCTCTTCCGCGCTGTGTATCGCCGCATCCGCAACTACGCCAAACGCCAGTTCGGCGACGAAGGCGTGCTCATCGAACAGCGTGTGCACACCTTTAACCATCTGGAAGTCCAGGTGGCGGCGGACAGGCATGGCCACGTGGCCCACTTTGGCACCCGCAACTGCACCGTGCAGTCCACGGGCCGGCAGAAGCGCATTGAAATCGCCCCCGGCTTCGATCCTTCCACCATTGCCTATAACTTCGACGCGGCCAAGGTCCTGGAAGAGATCACCCAGCACTCCCTGACCATGGCCCGCGAGGTGAAGTACGACAACGTCGGCACCTGGGAATGGATTGTCACACCCACGGGGAACCCGTTCCTCATGGAAGTGAACACCCGCATCCAGGTGGAGAACGGTGTCTCGGCCATGATCAGCCGCATCAAAAAGAAGAGCGGCCTTGAGTCCAATGTGGATATCATCGCCGAGCAGATCCGCATGGGGCTGGGCGAACCCATGGGTTACACCCAGGACGACATCGTCTTTGAAGGGGTGGGCATTGAATACCGCATCATTGCGGAATGCCCGGAGAACAAGTTCACGCCCTGGGTCGGCCGCATTACCAGGTTCGAAACCCCCAGGCGGGACTGGGTCCGCCTGCACACCCAGGTGCCCACCTGGTCCGACCCGGACACCGCCTACGACATCCCCACGGAATACGACCCCAACCTCGCCCTGGCCATCATCTGGGGGGCGGACCTGGCCGAGGCCAAGGCCAGGGGCAAGGAGTTCCTCAAGCACACGGTGCTCGAAGGCCGCGACAACGCCGGCGGCGCCATGCAGTCCAACCTGGCCTTTCTGAGCGCCAGGACAGACAGCATCCTGGAATTCTAGCCCTGTTCACGCGTTGCCTTCCGGCCTCGCCCATCACGCACAGCACGTCATACAGAGCCGCGCATGGATACCGATAAAAAACTGCAAATCCTGGCCGATCGCCTGCGTTACATCCAGGACATCCTCGGCCATCGAGAAAACGACCATACCCGCCTGCTGGCCTCCGAGCTGGCGGAAATCCAGACCCTGGAGCGCAACTGGACTCAGGAACGCCGCATCAAGGCCCTGGAAACCCTGGAAGAGCTCTTCGAGTTTTCTGAAAAACAGCTCGAACAGGCCCTGACGCCCATGGATCGCGTGCGTATCGTGCGCCATCCGCAGCGTATCTGCCTCAAGGATATTCTGGAAAACGTCTACGACAACTATACCGAGATCGGCGGGCAGGACGAATACTCCATCGACCCCTCCATCGTCATCGCCCGGGCCTACATTACCCGCCGCTCCCGAGGCAAGGCCGTGCACCAGCCGGTCATGGTCATCGGGCAGGAAAAAGGCCATGGGCAGGAATTCCGCAATGGCGGCTCGGTCAAGCCCTGGGGCAACGCCAAGGCCTTGCATTACATGAAGGTGGCTGAAACGGAGAACATCCCGATTCACACCTACGTGTTCACCCCTGGCGCCTACCCCATCGAGGACTATCCCGGCGCGGCCCAGCAGATTGCCAAGAATCTGTATGAAATGTCCGCCCTCAAGGTGCCGGTGGTGGCGGTGTTCTCCGAAGGCGGGTCCGGCGGGGCCGAGGCCATTGCCCTGGCAGACATGCGGCTGATGCTCTCCCACGGCTACTATTCCGTCATCTCCCCCGAGGGTGGGGCAGCCATCGAAGGCCGCCTGCGCGATGGTCAGCGCGCCACGCCGGAGCTCATCGAGGCCTGTGCCAAGAATCTGAAGATCACCGCCGACGACAACGTCCGCTTCGGCTACATCGATCGCATCATCCAGGAGCCTCCGCTGGGCGCTCGGCCCGAGCATTATGACTTCTTCAAGATGCTGCGCCAGGAAGTGGTGGCCGCCACGGACGAAGTCTACCTCAAGTTCAAAGGCATCAAGTTTTTCCGGGCCATGGGCGTGCGCCGCATGGAGCGCCGCCGCAAGCAGGGTTCCTACACCGCCGAGAACTTCTACGTGCGCTGGGCGCTCAACACCGGCGCCAAGGAAGATCTCCTGGCCCGGCGCTATGCCCGCCACGCCCGCATGAGCCGGTGGGCCTCCCGGGACACCCGGCCGGCAAAGCAAAAGTTCATGGCCGGCGTGCAGGACGTGGGCTGGAGCGTCTACTCGTTCTTCAAGTACGATTTTCTGCGCAAGCATCAGAAGGTCGTGGTGCACACGCTGGAAGAGGTGGGCGCGGAGGTACAGTATGTGGTGGGCAAGCTGCTCTCGCCCTGGCGGGCCATCCGCGCCATGTTCAACTCCAAGCCCGGCCTGAACCATGGCAAGGCCAAGGAACTGACCGAGCTTTCCTACTGGGAAGACCCCGCTGCCGGCAGCGGCTGGCGCTGGGTGAGCCCCAAGGCCAAGGAAGACAAGGCCATCACCTGCCCCAATGCCGTGAGCCACGGCTGCCTGGACCTCTGGGCCCCGGATCTCTACGGCGATCAGGCTGGTGTATGCAGCTACTGCGGGCACCACTTCCCCATGGAGCCGCAGTGGTTCGTCAACAACATCTGCGACCCTGGCTCAATCTATGAGTTCAACGCCGAAATCGAGGCTGGCAACCCCCTGGGGTATCCCGGTCTGGACGCCAAACTCGATGAGGCCAAGAAGCGCACGGGTATGAAGAGCGGCTGCCGCACCTTCGAGGCCCGCATCGACAATACCCGCGTGGTGGTGGCCATGCTCACCGGCACCTTCCGCGGCGGCTCTGTGGGCGCGGCCGAAGGCGAAAAGTTCTTCCAGGCTGCCGAACGGGCCTTGAAGAAGCGCTTCCCCTTCATCGCCTACGTCCACGGCACGGCCGGGATCCGCATCCAGGAAGGCACCAACGGCGTCATCCAGATGCCCCGCTGCACCATGGCTGTGCGCCGGTACATCGATGCCGGCGGGCTGTACATGGTCATCTACGATACGAATTCCTACGCCGGTCCGGTGGCCAGCTTCCTGGGTTGCTCGCCGTACCAGTTCAGCGTGCGCTCGGCCAACATCGGCTTTGCCGGTCCAGGGGTCATCAAGGAAACCACCGGCCTGGACATTCCGCCGGACTACCATCGCGCGTACCGGGCGCTCTCCCGCGGGCATATCCAGGGCATCTGGGACCGTCGGGAACTGCGCGGCAACTGCATTCAGGCTTTGCTCACCATGGGCGGCCGCAACCTGTACTACCGCTAGGAGGCCAGGAGCATGCTCGACGTTACCGCCCTCCTGGAAGAAATCAAGGCTTCTCCCTTCGAGGAAATAGACATCCTCACGCCGCACACCGGCGTGCTCAGTTTCCCGGATATCTCCCCCGGCGCCAAGGTCCACGGGCCGCGAGGCATGTGGAAGGAAACCCCCGGCACCGCGCTGGCCTCTTTGGAGCGCGAGCGCAATACCAAGCCTATCCGGGCCTGCCAAAGCGGCGACCTGGCCTGGCTGGCCACGGATCTGGCTGGCAGCTTCGTGGAAGCCGGCACGCCCATCGCCCGCATCCGGCATTATCTGTCCAAGGAAGAAGTCCTGCAGATGATCCTCAAGCAGGCCCTGTACCTCTTCCGCGCACCGGACCGGGCCAAGTATTACTTCACCCCGGAAGTGGACCTCAAGGTCAAGGCCTCGGGCTCGCGCTCGGTGACTGTGCATGAAGGCCTGGAATTGTTCATCATGTCCCGCATGAAGCGCGAGGCGCCGGTGAGCTACCAGGGGCCGGAGGGGGTCATCTACGCGGTCTACTTCCAGCACAACCAGAACGTGGACGCCGGCGAGCCGCTGGTGGGCGTCTGCCCGCCGGAGCAATTGCCGCTCATTGAGGACGTCATCGTCCGCGTGCAGACCGAATGGCAGGAGCAAGGCTAGGCGCAACACGGGAGGAGGGCAATGGGCAAGTATCTGCAAGTCATCGTCACGGCCTACACGTACAAACCTGAAGACGTGGAGCGGGCCTGGCCCCGGCTGCATCATCTGGCCTGGGGCGCCGTGCCGGCCACGGGACCGCAGCCGAAAAAAGGCGTGCTGGAACTGGTAGACGCCCTTGACGAAGCCCTCGCTTTTGGGAAGCACCCCAAAGAGGTGAAGGCCGCGTTGGAAAAACCGCTCGCCGTGGCCAAAAGCCGCAAACGCAGCCTGGAAAATGCCCTGGCCGACTGGAAACCTGCCGAGGCCAACGCCTTCTCCAACCAGCTGGAAGACGCGCTGGCCGAACTGGAGCCCATGGCCACGCCAGTGCCCGATTAGCACCTCCAGCCTGCCGGCTGAGTTGACGCATCGATAATTCTGTTCCGGACGGGACAGGGAGTGCCGGGGTTGGCGCCTCCCACCCCGGCCGAGAGCGGCATGCCCGCAAAGGAGTTCCCCATGGCGCCCACCCTCAACAAGGTTATGCTCATCGGCCGCCTGGGCCGGGATCCGGAATTGCGCTACACCCAGCAAGGCAAGCCCGTGGCCAACTTTTCCATCGCCACGGACGAGTCCTATATGGACCGCGACGGCAACCGCGTGGATCGCGCCGAGTGGCACGATATCGTTGTCTGGGACCGCTCAGGCGAAAACTGCGCCAACTACCTGCGCAAGGGCTCCCTGGTGTTTGTGGAAGGCCGCCTGCAGACCCGCAAGTGGCAGGACCAGCAGGGCAGCCAGCGCAAAAGCACGGAAGTGGTGGCCGAGCGCGTGCAGTTCCTGGACCCCAAGGGCGCCCGCGAGCAGTATGACGGCGCCGGCCCTGCCATGGACGCCGACGACGGCGGCTTCCCCCCGCCTCCCGGTCAGCGCGGTGGCGGACGGCCCCAGCAGGGCGGCGGCTACCAGGGCGGTGGCGGGTATCAGGGTGGCCCAGGCGGCCCAGGCGGCGGCTATCAGCAGGGCGGCGGACGGCCGCAGCAGAATCGTCCCCAGGGCGGCCAGCCCCAGCGCCGGCCCCAGCCCGCGCCTCAGCAGCAGGAGGAAGACCTCGGCCCGGCCTTTCCCTCCGAAGCCAGCGGCATGGACGATGTGCCCTTCTAGTCTATTATAATGAGACAGGGTCGTCACTTCGCGGGCAGCGCCGCATGATCCGCGTTCTCGGCATCGACCCCGGCAGCCGCGTGGCGGGGTATGCCGTGGTGGAGGAGTGCTCCGGCAAGGCCACCCTGGTGGAAGCCGGCACCCTCCGGCCAGACCCGTCCGCGGCCATGTCCCTGCGCATGTCCCGGCTCTTCCGGGGGGTGACTGATCTCATCGACCGTTTCTCGCCGGACGAGGCGGCCATGGAGGAAATCTTCACGGCCAAGAACGCGGCCACGGCCCTGATCCTGGGGCAGGCGCGGGGGGCCATCCTGGCGGCCTGCGGTCTGCATGGCCTGGCTGTGGCCGGCTATGAGCCCTCGGTGGTCAAGAAAACCCTGGTGGGCACGGGCCGGGCAGACAAGGAACAGGTGGCCTTCATGGTCCAGCGCGTCCTGGCCTGCCGTGGGACCTTTGCCAAGGACGCCACGGACGCCATGGCCGTGGCCGTCTGTCATTTGAACCACCGCCGCTTCGCCCGTCTGGCCGCGCACACTGAGAGAACGAGGGTTGAGCCATGATCGCCTACCTCCAGGGCGTCGTTCTGCACGTGGATGAGGAATCCTGCGTCATCCTCACCTCCGGCGGCGTGGGCTACGAGCTGGTGTGTCCCACCCCGGTACTGGCCGGCCTGCGCCTGGGGCACGAGGCGTCCCTGCACGTCCAGACCATCGTCCGGGAAGACGCCCTGGAGCTTTTCGGCTTCCAGGACCGTGACACCCGCGACTGCTTTGCCCTGCTCATCTCCATTGCCCGCCTGGGCCCCAAGACGGCGGTGAACATCCTGGCCGTGTTCAGCCCTGAGGACCTGCGCCGCCTGGTCCTGGAGCAGGAAGCCAGCGCCCTGACCGTGGTGCCGGGCATTGGCAAGAAAAGCGCGGAGCACATCTTTTTTGAGCTGTCCTACAAACTCAAGGCCCCGGCCGGCCGCAAGGGCAAGACCGCGGCGACTTCTCCTGTTCTTGCTGGAAAATCAGCAGTGTACAGGGATACATTGACGGGCCTGACCAATCTGGGCTACGTGGAAGAAGAGATCCGCCCCGTGCTGGACGCTGTCCTGAAGGAGGAGCCGGATCTGGACGTTACCGCCGCCCTGCGCGCCGTGCTCAAGCGGCTCGTGAAGAAGTAGCCCATGGAAATCGCCTGCCAAGACGACCACATCCGCCCGCAACGGCTTGAGGATTTCATCGGCCAGGAAGAGCTTCGGGCCAATCTGGCGGTGTACCTGCAGGCTGCCCGCGAGCGCGGCCAGGCCATGGACCACACTCTCTTTTATGGCAACCCCGGCCTGGGCAAGACCACCCTGGCCCGGATCATGGCCTCGGAACTGGGTGTGAATCTGGTCTGCACCTCCGGCCCGGTGCTGGAACGCGGCGGGGACTTGGCCGCCATCCTGACCAATCTCTCCCGCAACGACATCCTGTTTGTGGACGAAATCCACCGCATGCCCGCGGCCGTGGAGGAAATTCTCTACCCGGCCATGGAAGATTTCAGCCTCGATCTGATCATCGGCCAGGGCCCTGCGGCCCGCACGGTGAAGATCGATCTGGAGCCCTTCACCCTGGTGGGGGCCACCACGCGCCTGGGCCTGCTCACCTCGCCATTGCGCGACCGCTTTGGCGCGTTGCTGCGCCTGGAGTTTTACAGCCCTGAGGAGCTTGCGCGAATCGTGCAACGGGCCTCGCGCATCCTGCAAACCACGGTGGAGGAAGACGGGGCGCTGGAGATCGGCCGCCGTTCCCGCGGCACCCCCCGCATCGCCAACCGCCTGCTCAGACGCGTGCGCGATTTTGCCGTCGTGCAAGGATCGGACGTTATTTCCAAGGATATCGCCAGTGTGGCTTTGGAGCGCATGGATGTGGACGAGCACGGGCTGGATCAGATGGACCGCAAGCTCCTGGAAGTGCTCATCCATCATTATGGCGGCGGCCCGGCGGGGGTGAAGACCCTGGCCGTGGCCGTGGGCGAGGAAGTGCGAACCATCGAGGATATTTACGAACCGTTTCTCATCCAGCGCGGTTTTTTGAAGCGCACCCCGCGCGGCCGCGTGGCCACCGCGCGGGCGTACAAGCACCTTGGCCTCTTGATGGGAGCCTGACATGCCCGCTGCCTCCCGTTCGGTGCGGCTGCTCGCCGTGACGCCGGACGCGCTGTCGTTGATTTATGCCGCCTTCCGCCAATGCTACCACGCCGGTTTCGTGGGCGAGATGTGGCCGCGTCTGGTGGCCGGGGAGATCGAGCGCGAGAAGCAGGCCGCCTTTGTGCGCCAGGTGCTCGAATCCGGACACGACAGCCCCGTGGAGCACGTGAGCTTCACCTTTGCCATCGAGGGGGTCTCGCGGGCCTGCACGCACCAGCTGGTGCGCCACCGCATTGCCTCCTATTCGCAACAGAGCCAGCGCTACGTGGACGAGACGGACTTCGACTACATCCTGCCCCCGGCCATCGCCCGCAACCCGGCGGCGCTGGCGCGCTTTGAAGCCTGCATGGCAGACATCGCCAGCGCCTATCAGGAGCTCAAAGCCTTGCTTGAGGAGGCCGGCCGCGGGGCCAAGGCCAAGGAGGACGCGCGCTTTGTCCTGCCGCAGGCTGCGGAGTCCAAAATCGTGACCACCATGAACTGCCGGGCGCTCCTGCACTTTTTCTCCCTGCGCTGCTGCAGTCGGGCCCAATGGGAGATTCGCGGCCTGGCCAACGAAATGCTGGCCCTGTGCCGGGAGGCACTGCCGGAGCTGTTCACGGCGGCAGGGGCTCGCTGTGAACAGCTGGGGTATTGCCCCGAGGGAGAACGCTTTACCTGTGGGCGGTATCCATTGCGGCAGCCATCTTGAACAGGCAGAGATTGTTACACTTTTCTCAATGATGCGGAACTCTCCATTTTTTCATGAAGTCGCGTTGATTTTCCCAGGAAATCCGGCAGATGGAAGCTGTTCTCAATGACGCTTGGGCAGGTTTTGCTCAAGCGTCTTTTGGTGTCAACCCCTAAAGCTCGATGAAAAAAAGTATCCATGTCTGAAAAACAGCGTAAAATTAAGGGGGGCATGTGGAAAACTTTTTTTCACAGCTGTGTAAATTGAACCCGTGGTTCTGTGAAAACCCTTGCCGCACGAGCGTTCAGGGGGATGGCGGTTGCAAAGGCTTTTGCTGGATGACCTTGGAATTTCAGATGGTTAACTGAAGTGTTCCCTATGGAAAGCAACCCGATGTAACTTCCTTCTCCAGAGTTAATTCGCCCCTTGCTCGAACCACCTCAGCCTTGTAGACCTCTACCCCATGAACACGCATTGGGACCAGATTCGTCAAATCCTGCAGAAAACGGTTAATCCTGGCCTGTTCCAGGTCTGGATTGCTCCCCTCACGGCCGTTCCCGGCGGCCAAACCTTGCGCCTGAAAGCGCCGAATGAGTTTGTTGCCGTCTGGGTTCGTGACCGCTTGCTTGATCAGATCAGGCAGGCGGCAGTAGCAGCACTTGGCACCCCGGTGGACGTGGTGGTGATGGCCGAGCCTGTCATCGAAGTTGGCGATACCTTGCCAGCTGCCACGGCCTGCTCCGGGGGCAGCGCGCTGCCGTCTGCTGCCGTCCGGCCTGCGCCGTTGCCTCGCGCGGCGGTCCCTTCGTGTTCTCCCGCCACCGGTTCGCGGCAGCTCGGACTGCCTCTGCAGTCCCCCATGGACACCATGGGCGCAATTCGACCCCGCCCCTGCTGGCAATTTTCCTTCGACGACTTCGTCGTCGGCCCCAGCAACCAGCTGGCCTATGCCGCGGCCCGCGCCTTGTGCGACAAGACCCTGGAATCAGAACAGGTGTTCTTGTCTTCCACCCCTGGTCTGGGCAAGACGCATCTGCTGCAGGCCGTGGGGAGGACCGTCTGCTCCTATTCCAATCGCCAGCAGGTGCGGGTTGAATACCTGACGGCCGAGGAATTCGGCCGGCTGTGGGTGCAATCGCTCCGCAGCAATGAGGTGGAGCGTTTCAAGGCCCGGTTCCGGGATGGGGTGGACATTCTGCTCCTGGAGGATGTCCACTTTTTCCAGGGCAAGGAAAAGATGCAGGATGAGCTGCTTTCGACCATGAAGGCCCTGCACAACCGCGGCGCCAAGGTCATCATGACCTCGTCCTTCCTGCCGCGGGAGCTCAAGGATGTGGATACCACGCTGGCATCGCGATTCTGTTCTGGATTCCTGGCGGTTATCGAAAAGCCAGGCTTTGAGACCCGCAAGCGGATCCTGGAGCAGAAGGCCAAAAGCTTCCACGTGGCCCTGCCGGACAACGTGACGGAACTGCTGGCCGAGCGCATCAATGCCGACATCCGCCAGCTGGAAGCCTGTCTGCAGAACCTCATCCTCAAGGCTCGGCTGCTCAACCACAAGATCACTCTGGAACTGGCCTGCGAAGTCCTCAGCCACTACGAGCCGGACATTCCGCAGTTCTCCATGGACCGGATCATCGACTTCGTCTGCGATGCGTTTGAGCTTTCGCCCAAGGAGCTGCGTTCCAAAAGCCGGCAGCGTCAGATCGTGCAGGCCCGCAATGCTGCGTATTTTCTGGCTCGCAAATACACCGAGCTCTCGTTGCAGGACATTGGCGACCGCTTCAACCGCAAGCATTCGACCGTGATCAAGGGCATCACCAACATCGAGCGCGAGATGTCCCTGGAAACGCCGGTAGGCCGTCAGCTGGCCCGCACGGTGGAACTGGCCAAAGCCTATTGCCGCACCGGCGAGCGCTAACTGGCCGTGGATGTTCTCCACAGTTTATAAACATAGTCTAGAGATAGTCTAACACCCTGATAGTCAAGGCTTTTTAAGTCCGGTCTCAGCAGCCCGTCAGCTCCACTTTTCCCCAGGCCCCGATCCGTCCCTGGCACACGGCCAGCACGCCCTCCACCCGCATGGGAGGCGGCAGTTCCGCCAGCGTTTGCGCGTGCCGGAGGACGGCGGGGATATCCTGGCCGGAGCGCAGGCGGTTGGCCAGGGCTGTGGCTGCGGCGTCGGCCATGGCTGCCGAGGGGCTGCGCACGGCCACCAGCTCGGCCCTCCCGAAAGACAGGGAGTGCCCGATGGTGGCCGAGGAACTGCAGATGGAGCAGGGCAGATCGTCCGGAGCCAGGGCAAGGCCCAGTCCGGCCTTTTTTTCGTCCCGCTGGCCCTGATGTGTCTGGCTGGTCAGCCTGGATGGATCCGGCAGCACGGCCACCACCCGCGGCGTGTCGGCCAGTAAAAACAAGTCCCCGCCATTTTCCACCAGGGCTGTGCGGCAGCCGGCCGCGGCCAGGGCGCGGGCCACGTGTTCGGCCACCACGCCGGCCACGGCGGCCATGGGGCCCACCCCGCACAGGGTGGCCGCCTCGCACATGGCCTGGATGAGCGCAGGAGCCCCCTCAGCCGCACGCAAGGGGGTCAGGGCGGGCTGGAAGGCGGGGTCCAGGTCGATGGCTGTCTGGATCATGGAACGGGCCGCACGCAGGCTCTGGGAGGCCAGGGCGGCCAGATCCACGTCGGGCAGCGCCGAAGCGACGATATGCAGGTCGCTCTGGGCCTGGACCAGCTGAAAGGCGACCTCTCCGGCCTGCGAGCCGGTCAGCCGGCGGTAGCCGCGATGCGGATCCTGATGGGCCGGAGGCATGCCGGGGCCACCTAAAACACGATGATCACCCGGCCGCGAGGCAGGGGCGAGTAGGGGCGCGAGGTCAGACCCCGCAGTTGGCTGGCAGCCTCGGGGGTCAGCAGGAGGGCGTCTGTCCGGCCGGGGAGCAGCCCCTGGGCCTTGACCACCAGGGGGCGGTCGCCGGCGGCCTTGCTGCTCATGGCCGGGAACAGGTCGCGATAATAGCGGACAATGCCCTCGCTGGAGATGACCTCGGGTGTCAGCAGATTGGCGGGGTAGAGTTCGCCGGCGTCGTCATGCAGGGAGGGCGCCAGGGAGGGCTCGAAGCCGGCCCCGCGGGCGTCCACGACAATGCCCGTGGGCAGATCCTCGGGGATGGGTTCCGGAGCCGGCGGCGCGGCCGGCACGACGATCCGGGGTACCTGGACGGACGGCGGCTCGGTGGCGGACTGCGCAGGGGCGGCGCTGTCCTCACGCCGGACCAGCCCGCGAACCTCGGGGGCGAGGAAGGGCGTGTCGCCATCGGTGTCATTCCGGGTCAGGCCCTCGCTGGCAGGGGGCGCGGACTGATTGCCTGCGAGCGTGGCGCCGGGTGGCAGCTGGATGGGCGCATGCACGGCGCCGGGGATTCGGCTGTCCGGGGTGGCGGCGGGCGGCGCGGGCGGAAGGAGCACCTCCAGGCCGATGAGCCGCAGCTCCACGCTGACGCGGGCCTGGGCGCTGCCGTCGGGCATGTCTTCCACGGCTTCGATGATGGAACGCGGCAGCAGGCCTTCCACCTGGCTGCGCACGATATCCTGGGTGGCGGTTTTTTCCGCCAGACGGGTCTGGCCCTGCAGGCGCACGCCTTCGAGCACTTCCAGGAGATTGCGGCGGGCATCGAGCACGGCGGCGCGGCGGGCGAACTGCCGGCGGCGCTCAGGCTCGGCGATGCGCGCCGGGGCAAATCCCTGGCCTGAGGCCACGGCCTTCTTTTGGATCCAGTCCACATGTCCCATGGGGCCGATGCGCTCCAGCCCGCCTGCGTCAATGCTTGCCCCTGCGCCAGGAACCGTCCCTGCGCCAGGAACCGTCCTTGCGCCAGGAACCATCCCTGCGTCTGGCCGCGCAGCAAGGCCCTGCCGGGCCAGGAACGGGGCGAGCAGGGTCAGGGCCAGCAGGCCGGTCAGGAGGAAAAATCGACGCACAGGGCTCATGCGCAAGGAGTATGCAGCAATCGAGCCAGAAACGAAAGGGGCAGGCCGTGGATTTGGCCCGCCCCTTTCCCGAATACGCATCGGTTCAGGACAGTCCCGGCGGGGCGCAGCAGACGGCGTTGCGGCCGCGTTGCTTGGCCAGGAACAAGGCCTTGCCGGCTTCGGCCAGGATGTCGGCATAGGCCAAGGGCAGGTCGGGCAGGCTGGCGGCCACGCCCAGGCTGGCGGTGAGGACGTCGTCGGGCGTCTGTTCATTGCAAACAATGCCCAGGGCCAGGACGGCCTTGCGCAGGTTCTCGGCCAGGTGCACGGCCTCGTCCAGCCCGGTTCCCGGGAGGATGACGGCCAGCTCGTGGAAGCCGTGGCGGATGACCATGGCTGTGGGCGTGCGGGCCAGGACCCTGTCCATGGCCGCTGCCACGCTGTCCTGCACGCTGTCGGCCCAGGCCTGGCCTCGGGTACGCAGGCAGGGCTCGAAGCGGTCCAGATCCAGCAGCAACAGGGAGACAACCATGCCGTGGGCATGCCCGCTGCGCAGGGCCCGGGTGAGCAGGTCCTCGAACAGTCCGGCGGCCAGGACCGGGACCGCGGGCTCAAAGCAGTACCGGACGGGGTCCTGTTCCATGCCGTTGAGGCCGTTGCCATGATCGGTCGATTCCTGGCCGGCGGCCTGGACGGCGCGCGTGAGTGGATCCGGCCTTTCGCCCTGCCCATTCCCGCCACGAGGCAGGCTGATGGTGACGACGACTTCTTCTCCGCCAGGGTGTTGTCCGGACTCGGCATTGCGTTCCAGAGCCACCTGCATGGTGCCCTGCATGGCCGTGATCAGGCGATGGCTGGTGGGCAGGCCGTCGTTGAAGCCGCCTTCGTCAAAGGGGAGCATGACCATGTCCGGATTGACGGGCCGCTCGGGGTGCATGGGGTGGCGGCATTCCAGCCGCACGCTGCCGGACACGGCAACGGTGCGCAGCCGGAATTCCCCCCCGGGCGGGGTGGCCTGCAGGGCATTGCGCAGAATGTCCACCACCACTTGTTCCAGCACCTGGGGGTCCCCCAGGGCGGGCGGCAGATGCTCATCCAGATCCATGGCGCACCAGACCCGGCGGGCGTCGATTTCCGGGGCCACGCGGTGCCGGGCGTCGGCCAGGATGACGTTCAGGGAAACGTCCACGGGCCGCAGGGGCACGGGTTTGAGGTAGTCCCGAATCCGATTGAGCAGACTTTCCAGCCGCTTGGATTCGCGCAGGATGATGCCCACCTCCGGCGTGTCCGGCGTCTTCTTGTCCAGACGACGGGCAAAACCGGCGATGGACATGAGCGGGTTGCGCACCTCGTGGGCCACCTCGGCGCTGATGGCGCCCAGGGTTTTGAGCCGGGCGCTCTGGACCAGGGCCTGCTCCAGGTGGATGCGGTCCGTCAGGTCCACGAAGATGCCGTCCAGGCGGCGGATCTGGCCGGCATCGGTGTCGCACTCCAGATACGGGATGGTGCGGATGATGCCGTGGATGATTGAGCCACGCTGATGCAACAGCCTGCACTCGATAGACCCCGGCTGGCCGGTGGCAAAGCTGCGGGCCAGGAGCTGGGTCACGGCGTCGCGGTCCTGGGGGTGGACGCGCTCCAGCATCCAGCGCGGCACGGCCATGGCCTCCTCGGGGGTGAAGCCGAGCATCTCCTCCACGGTTTTATTGATGAAGCACAGCTCCATCTCGGCATTGAGGGCGTAGATGAGCAGGGGGATATTCTGGATGAGCGCGGCGTGTTGCAGTTCGGCCCGGCGCACGCGCTGTTTCAGGTCCCAGCGGTCCCGGACTCGGGCGATGATCAGCTTCAGGTCTGCCGGAGTAAATGGCTTTTGCAGAAAGTCATAAGCCCCCAGGCGCACGGCGCGGACCACCGTGTCAAAGGGGGCGCCGGCAGCCATGACGATGCAGTCGCCCACCTGGCCGGTCTGCTTGAGGGTGGCGGCAAGATCCAGCCCCAGGGCATCGGGCGGGCGGACATCGATGAAGGCAAGGTTGAATCGGCGGCCCTCAATCTCGTGGGGCACGTCGTGGTGCTGACGCAGGGCCAGGGTCTCGAACCCGGCCTGTTTCAGGGCGTGGCAGATGGTGGCCGAGACGTTCGGATCGTCATCGACGACCAGGGCGGTGAACAACGGGGGGAGCTCGCAACCACGAGCCGAGGATGGAGAAGACATGGGCAGGGACATCAGCAAACGCCGTGGAAAGACATCATGGATGCCCCTCCATACCCTCAAGCTGCTCCGATGGCAATTGGGCGGAATGCAAAAGAATTGTATGTGCAATGCCAGGGCATTGGATTTCCCGGCAGCGTCGGGGGCGCATCAGGCCGGGGAGACGGAAGCTGAAGCCGGCTCCCCGGCGCGGCATAAGGATGTTAGATTCCCAGGGCTTGGTCCAGGTCGGCCATGATGTCTTCCGCATCCTCGATGCCCACGGAGATTCTGACAAGCGTGTCCGCAATGCCGGCGGCCTTGCGCGCCTCCGCGGTCATCTTCACGTGGGAGGTTTCTGCCGGCAGGGTGGCCAGGGATTCCACGCCCCCCAGGCTGATGCCAGGGGTAATAACCTTGAGCCGGGTCAGCATGGTCCGCACCTCGGCCGGGGTCAGTCGGGGCTCGAAGGAAAGCATGGCCCCGAAGCCGCGCATCTGGCGGGAGGCAATGTCATGGCCTGGGTGGGTGGGCAGGCCGGGGTGGTTCACCCGCTCCACACGAGGATGCTGGTCCAGAAACTCGGCCACGGCCATGCCATTGGCATTGTGCCGCTCCATGCGCAGGGCCAGGGTTTTCAGGCTGCGCTCCAGCAGGGCGCAGTCCTGCATGCCCAGGGTGCAGCCCACGCCCACAACCCAGTTGAACATGGCGTCGAACCGCTCGCCAGAGCCGACCACCACGCCGCAGGAGAGGTCGGAATGCCCGCCCAGGTATTTGGTGCCGCTGTGCACCACCACGTCAAAACCCAGGGAAAGGGGCGTCTGGTTGATGGGCGAGGCAAAGGTGTTGTCGATGACGCTCGTTGCCCCGCAGGCCTTGGCCACGGCGGCCACGGCGGCGAGGTCCACAATCCTGAGCAGGGGATTGCTCGGAGATTCCAGATAGATGACCTTGGTCCGGCTGGTGCAGGCCGCGGCAATGGCCTCAGGATCGCTGGAACGGACCAGGGTGTAGTCCACGCCATGGCGGGGCAGTTCGTTCACGGTAAGCCAGTGGGTACAGCCGTAGAGATCTGCCTGCAGCACCACGTGGTCCCCGACTTTGGTCAGCCCCAGCAGCGGCGCGCTCACGGCGGCCATGCCTGTGGAAAGGGCCATGGCCCGGACGTTGCGGGCAGGATCCGGCTCCAGGCCCACGCTCTCCAGGGCGGCCATCTTGTCTGCCACGGCCTGCTGCACAGGAATGTTCATGTACCGCGGGTAGCACACCGAGGGGGAGAGGTCATTGGGATGCAGGAAGGAAGAGGAGGCGTGAATGGGCGTGTTCACCGCGCCCACGCGCAGGTCGCGCTGGGTGCCGGCGTGGACGCATCGGGTGTTCAACCCGGCGGAAGACAGGCTGCTCATGATCAGAATCCTTGCGACGGCCACATGTTCAATGAAGTGATGCAGTGTAACGGGCAGGGGTGACAGAAGGACAAGGCCGGGGCCGTCTCCGAAGGACCTCTACCGCCATTCCCGGCGGGGATCAACTTGAAGTGGTTGCCTTTTTTCGACGCAGTCTCTATGAATGAATGATGGCGCGCTTGTAGCCGTTACTCGGCCTGTTGCGCGACCGGGGTATCGCCTATACAGGAGGAGATTGTATGGCTGGCAAGACATCCTGGAACCTTGAGACTCTGGCCCTGCATGCCGGGCACACTCCGGATTCCGACACCGGCTCCCGGGCCGTGCCCATTTATCAAACCACCAGCTACATGTTCCGGGATGCCCAGCACGCTGCGGATCTGTTTTCCCTCAAGGAAAACGGCTACATCTATACCCGCATCATGAACCCCACCACCGATGTGCTGGAACGCCGCCTGGCCGCCCTGCACAACGGTGCGGCGGCGCTGTGCACGGCCTCTGGCATGTCGGCCATTTTTTACGCCGTGCTGGCCATTACCGAAGCCGGCCAAAATATCGTTTCCGGCTCCAACCTGTACGGCGGCACAAATACGCTGTTCAAATACACCCTCAAGCGAATGGGTATCGAGTGCCGGTTCGTGGACTCCTCGGACCCCGAGAATTTTGCCAGGGCCATCGACGAAAACACCCGACTGCTCTACACCGAAAGCATCGGCAACCCGCGGTGCAATGTGGATGATCTGCAAGCCATCGGCCGCATTGCCGAGGCCCACAGGATTCCCTTCATTCTGGACAACACCGTGGCCCCTCCACCCATCTGCAATCCCTTCGACTTTGGTGCGCACCTGGCCGTCTACTCGCTGACCAAGATCATCGGCGGGCACGGCACCAGCATTGGCGGGGCCATTGTGGAGGCCGGCACCTTCGACTGGGGCGCGTCGGGCAAGTATCCCGAAATCACCCAGCCGGATCCCACCTATCACGGGCTGAATTTCTGGGACGCCCTGTGCCAGCTGGAAGGTACGCCCTGCACAGCCTTTTGCCTGAAGGTGCGTACGGGCCTTTTGCGCGATATTGGTGCGGCCCTGGCGCCCATGAACAGCTTCCTTATTTTGCAGGGGTTGGAAACCTTGCCCCTGCGCGCCCGCGTGCATTGTGAAAATGCGCAGCGCGTGGCGGAATTTCTGGAAACTCATCCCGCGGTGAGCTGGGTCAATTACGCCGGGCTGCCCAGCCATCGCGACCACGCCAGAGCCGCGCGGCTGTTTCCGCTGGGACCCAGCGCGGTCTTCGGCTTCGGGGTCAAGGGCGGGCTGGCCGCGGGGCGGAAATTCATCGAGTCGGTCCAGCTCTGTTCGCACCTGGCCAATATCCTGGACGCCAAAACCCTGGTGGTCCACCCGGCCAGCACCACGCATTCCCAGCTTACCTCCGCGGAGCTGGCAGCCGCTGGCGTTCCTGAGGATTTGATCCGCATTTCCGTGGGCCTGGAGCACGCTGACGACATCCTGGCAGATTTGGACCAGGCCCTTCGCGCCTCCCAGCAGTAACGTGCCCTGACGAGACCCAAGACCGACGAGGAAGGCCACATGGGCGTCATCAACGCGCAGGACATCAGGCCAGGCATGGTCCTGGAAAAGGACCTCATTCTCCCCAATGGCCGGCGGATCCTTTCCGAAGGCGCCGTCATCGAGGACAAACATCTTCGCATTTTCAGGGCCTGGGGCGTGACCGAGGCCGCCGTGAGCAACATCAGCCGGGAAGAGGCGCTGGCGCAATCCATGAACGGGCTGGAGCCCCTGGCCCTGCAATACGCGGAACGCATGTGCGAACTGTACTTTCCTTCGCGCGCGGAAGAAGATGCGGTCTTTTCGGAAATCAAACGGCTCACGAAACTGGCTCTCGCCCGCCGGCTTATGCAGGGCAAGGAACCACCGCGGCCCGGGGTCATCTGCACGGATGACGGCCCGGCCGAGCTTGTGCCTGGAGAAACCAACCCCAAGCAAGTGGCCGATGGGCAGGTGGAGTTGGCTTCGTTTCCGGAAATCTGTCAGCTGATCCAGGAAGTGATCCAGGATCCGCGCGCCTCCAGCACCAAACTGGCAGAAATCATCAGCCGGGACACCAGCCTCTGCGCAAACCTGCTCCGGCTGGTCAACAGCCCCCTGTACGGCTTTCCCACCAAGGTGGACTCCATCCCCCGCGCCGTCACCCTCATTGGCACCCGGGAACTCTGCACGCTCACCTATGGCGTTGTGGCCGTCCGATTTTTCAAGGGAGTGCCGTCGGCGTATCTGGACATGCTGCGCTTCTGGAAGCATGCCGCAGCCTGTGGTGTGTTCTGCCGTATCCTGACCAATTTCGTGGGCGGGCTGGACGAGGAGCGCGCGTTCGTGGCCGGACTGCTGCACGACCTGGGCCGCCTCATCCTGATCAGCAAATACCCAAAGGCCTCGGCCAAGGCTTTGGCTCTGGCCCAGGAGCAGAACATTTCCCTGCATGAAACCGAGCTGGAAGTGTTTGGCTTCCATCACGCCCGCGTGGGCAGCCACCTGCTCAAAGCCTGGCACTTTCCGGATGCCCTGCGGGATATGGTCAGCTTTCATCATGAGCCGCTCAAGGCGCATCAGGTGCAGGAGGCGGCTTTGCTGCACCTGGCCGATGTCCTCAGCGTGGCCATGGATCTGGTACGCGGCGTGTCCCCCCGGCCCATCCCCCAGCTGGAACCCGGAGTCTGGGAAGCGGTGGGCCTGCCTCTGTCGGCCCTGGAAGCAGCGTTCACGCAGTTTGAGCGACAGTTCAAGGAAGTCGTCAATGTACTGTTGAGCAACGACAGCTGAGGCCTTGCCGTGGCCTGCCCGCCGCTACGGGAGCGTTATGGAAGGGCAGGGGATGGCGCTTCGGAGGTCGAGAGATCTCCAGGTGTGCATGCGCGGCGCCCTTCTCGCGGGGGGGGCAGAGGGAGAGCAGGGCACCAACTTGCGGACAAAACAGAACCGGGCTTCAGCGAGTCGCGGTACGCTGAAGCCCGGTTGGCAGCTGTCGATTCGAGTCAACAGCCAATCATCATAAGATACCTTAGCTAGACACGGACGACATTGGCCGCACGAACGCCTTTTTCGCCCTGTTCGATATCGAACGTCACCCGCTCACCTTCGTGCAGGGTTTTGAACCCATTGCCCTGGATGGCGGAAAAATGCACGAAAACGTCATCGCCTTCTTCGCGCTGAATGAAACCAAACCCCTTCTTTTCATTGAACCACTTCACCACGCCTTGGAAACTCATACCAACTTCCTCCATCAGTTGAACACAATCGCCCAGTCACATCATAAGAAGGCCGGCGGGCGCCCGGCACGTTCTGCTAGCTAGTAAGCGATACATGCTGCGCGTTTTGCAGGCGCACATCCATGGCATCGCTGGTTCCCCCCCTGACCAGTTTCCGGCGTGTCAACGACGACGTTGGCGGGTGCGAGGGGCGCTTGTGAAAAAACAGAACAAGCGCTCGTTCCGTCTGCTCTTCAGGCAGCGATTACTTCCTTCCCGCAAAAATGGCAAGAAAATTTCACGCAGCCGAAAAAAAAACTGTCAGCGATGGCAGTTGGCTAGCGCATATTTGTCAAAACGGCGTCAAGAAAAAATTCGGTCCCCAAGTGAGAGGAAAGCACTGCTAGTGATTTAATTCACAAGTGTTGAAACGAATTATCAGGGGTTTTCCTCGAACTCTCGGCATGTTTTGGAAATCAATGCTTCGTGAGGCGACGCATTGTTTGTGAAAACAACCGCTAGAATTCGCCCCTTTTCACCAAAAAAAAGCCGGTGCGTGATGACGCACCGGCTTCACGGAAGCTGCGTGCCGCAGCATTATTCGTCGCGTACTATGGCAGCGCGGAGGTCAGGATGCAGCGACAGCAGCTGCAGCAGTTGATCCGTCCGGGTGAACAGCCTGTCCACCAGGCTTCCGCACATGGCCTTGTACAGATGAAAGCCGAACTCGTGGTCGCTTTCCATCAGCTGCCGCATGGACGCACTTTCAATGGCAATGCACTCCGTGTCACCCTGGCTGGTGGTATCGCTTCGGTAGGTCGCATCCGGCAACAGCGCGGCCCAGCCAAAACAGGAGCCCGGCGAAATGACAGAAACGGTGGCAGAGATATCTCGCCCGATGGCCTGCTCAGAAAGCACTTCTCCCCGCTGGCAGATGAAAAAATGATGCGCTGGTTCGCCAAGCGAGCAGATCCGTTCGCCATCGCCATAACGCCGGTATTCGGAGATGGGAATCAGTCGGGAGAGCATCTCGACGCCAACGTTGCGAAGCATCGGAATCTGGAACAAATCAACTGTGATGGGGCTTGCCATGCCTGTCTCCTGGAAGAAAGTCTGGCAGCATGGGAGGCGCAATGCCGCACATGCTTTCCGTAGAGAATCTTCTTTTGCTGTCAATCATAACGGATATTCGGCAGCGCAGTGCCACCGTCACTGTCAGTCACTGGTCTGCAACTACGATCAAACCAGCAGCGCCAGCACCACGACGCACAGAAACGCAACCGTAGCAAAGGCGGTCAAGCCGATGGGCACGGCGCCAACTTCGAGTGCAGGGCGGATGGCGTCGCGCGCTTTGTTGCGTTCAGCCTCGGGCAGAAACACCAGCGAAGGGATGGCGACGATCCGGGCAAGTCGCCACACCAGTTGATCATGCACCCTGGCCACGGCCACAACGATGCCGTCCGTAAATCCTGCTTCACATGCAGTATTCAGCCGGTTCCAAAAGGCATCCATTGCCGTATAGAAGATCGCGGCCGCGCGGCGGTACAGCAGATCCACGTCAAGATTCAGACCATCCACATTGGCTGGCAGCAAGCCCTTGGCAACCAGCACCCAGAAGGCAAGGCCGGTGCACAGCAGGACCTGAAACTGCGAGACCAGATGCCCGGCTGAATACAGATGATATTCCATGGCGTTGGGCAGCATGGCATACAGATCCCCAGGGAAAAGTCCCACAGCCAGGCTTACTGATGCGGTCAGCAGCATGCCGAGGCGCATTCCCCAGGGAACTTCCTCCACCGTGA
Organism: Megalodesulfovibrio paquesii; assembly: GCF_054653055.1. Taxonomy (NCBI): domain Bacteria; kingdom Pseudomonadati; phylum Thermodesulfobacteriota; class Desulfovibrionia; order Desulfovibrionales; family Desulfovibrionaceae; genus Megalodesulfovibrio; species Megalodesulfovibrio paquesii. Next base: position 507,986 of record NZ_BAAIGQ010000005.1, read on the forward strand.
AGCCCTGGTAGCTGGTAGGCGCTTTTCCTGGCCCAAAAGCCACCCACACCACCCGCAACCCGGCAAGAAACACGCAGGCGGAAGCAAACTGCAACACAAGCCACACGCCAGCCAGATGGGCTTCCGCCGTGGCGCTGATGATCAGAGACTTTCCGGCAAAGCCGCAGAAGAAGGGCACAGAGATGGATGCCACGCCTAGGCAGGCGCAGGCGAAGGTCCACGGCATCTGCCGGGCCAGGCCCCCCATGGCGCTCAACCGGGTGGCATTGCAAGTGCCTGTCTTGGCAAGCACCGCCCCCATGCTCATGAACAGCAGTCCCTTGTACAGGATGTGCACAAAGGCGTGCGCTGCCACGCCGTTAAGGGCCAATTCACTGCCAATGCCGATGCCAATCATCATGAACCCGACTTGGTTGATCAGGCACCAGGAAAGCGCGCGGCGCAGATCATTTTCAATCATGGCGTACAGCAAGGGGAAGATGGCCATGACGACGCCAATCCAGATCAGCGATTCCTCGCCGGCAAAGGCGCGCGCCAGGGCGTACACTGCTCCCTTGGTGGTGAATGCGGTGAGAAACACCGAACCGGTCGGGCTGGCGCTGGGATAGGCATCCGGCAACCATGCATGCAGCAGCGGCCAAGCGGCATTCACCCCAAACCCCAGGAAAATCAGCAGTCCGCCGGGCGAGTTCAGCCCGATGTGGCCGAAGGCAAGGGATTCGGCGCTGTGCACGTGGAGAACAATGCCGGCCAACAGCAACAGCCCGCCCACAGCGTGCACCATGAAATACCGGAACCCAGCCCCACGCGCCACGGCGTCCCCGCGGGACCAGATGATCACTGCCGCGCAGACGGTCAGGCTTTCCCAGAACAGAAAGAAAGAAAGCATATCGCCGGCAAAGACGACTCCTTGGGCGGCTGCGGCATACAGTAGTGCGAACACGCGCTCTGTGCTGCTTGTCGATCCCCAGGCAAAGATGACGCCAAGAATGGCAGCAAGATGAAAGATTATCCCAAACACAAGAGCCAGGGAGTCAATTCTGGCCAGAACAATTTCCTGCCCAAGAAAAGGAACGCTGAAGTGCGAACCCATGGGCAGCAGCAGCAAGTTGACCAGTGACAGCACGGCAAACGCGACGGCAAGCGCGGACTTCACGGGCCGGGCAGTAAACAGCGGCAGCGTAAGTGCGCCCAGCAGCAACAGCATAAAGGGCGGAAGCAAGAAGGGCATGTCAGTTCCCGTCCTTGTCGTAATAGTCAGCAGGACGTTTTACCAGCGGTCGCAGCACAAATCCCGCCACCACACACAGGAGGATGCAGACAACAAAGGCGTACACTCCAAAGAAACCGGGATACGCTTCCCAGGGGAAGTGGGCGTGCATATCCACACCCAACCCAGCCAACACAGAGAGGATGGCCAGACTCAGCAAGACAAGGAAGGGCTTGCCGAAAGCGTTCGGCGAAGGTGCGTTGCTCATGCCAGCTCCTGAAAGACAAAGCGTCCAGCCGGGGGAACCGGCCTTGTGGCGACCGCTCGCCAATGTGCTGCAAGATGACCACTCATGCCACTACATCCCAGTAATCTGCGCCGCCGCCATCTGGGCCAGTTGCAAAAATGGTTGCGGGTAGATCAGCAGCAACACGCTCACGACAGCGGTGATTGTCGGCGGCGTCACACAAAAGCCTTGGTAAGGCAGGAATTCATCATGAAAGTGGATGGGGGCGGTCGGTTCCTTGAAAAACGCGCGATAAATGATGGGCAAGAAATACGCGGCATTCAGCAACGAGCTGCCAAGGAGGACAACCATAAAGCTGATCTGATCCGTGTCCAGCGCACCTTGCAGGATGTACCACTTGCTGATGAAGCCACCGCAAGGGGGCAGGCCGATAATGGACAGTGCACCCAGGAAAAAGGCGCCCATGGTCACCGGCATGGCCCGGCCCAGGCCATCCATCTCACTGATTTTCGATTTGCCGGTCGCCACGAAGATGGCTCCAGCGCACATGAAGAGTGTGATTTTGCCAAAGGCGTGCAGCGCAATGTGCATCAGGCCGCCCGTGAGGGATTTGGGAGACAACAAGGCCGCACCTAGCAGGATGTAGGACAATTGCCCGATTGTCGAAAAGGCCAGCCGTCGCTTGAGGCCATCCTGCGACAAGGCGATCAGCGATGCGGCGATAATGGTCACCGAGGCAATGATGGCCACGAGGTTGCCGAGATCAAAGGCCGAAAGAATGTCCACGCCGAACACATGCGTGATGACGCGAAACACCGAGAATGCGCCGACCTTGACCACAGCCACCGCATGCAGCAGGGCAGAAACCGGAGTGGGCGCGACCATGGCTGCAGGAAGCCAGCTGTGCAGCGGCATCACCCCTGCCTTGGCAAACCCGAACACAAAGGCGAGCAGCAACACGGTGGTCATGCCCGCAGTCAGCGCCACGCCGGTGCCACCTGCCTGTGCAGCCATGTGGCCCGGGCGCAGCACGGCATCGGAAAGAATGCCTGTCGGGGTAAACTCCAGGGTGCCGGAGATGCCAAAGATGGCCACCATGGCCGGCAAGGCCAGCGCAATGGAGCCGCCAACAATGTAGCCCAGGTATTTGCGACCAGAGCGCCGGGCTTCGGCATCCTGATGGTGCGTGACCAATGGCCAGGTGGCAAACGACAGCAACTCATAGAACAAGTACAGCGTGAACAGGTTGGCCGCAAAGGCTACCCCAATGGTGGCACAGAGGGCCATGGCAAAACAGCAGTAATAACGTGTTTGCGCATGTTCGTTTTCTGTGCGCATGTAGCCGATGGAGTAGCAGCTGGTCAGAATCCAAAGCGAGGAAGAGACCAGCGCAAAGAGCATCCCCATGGCATCCACCTTGAATGCCAGGGAAAGGCCGGGCGCAAAGGAGGCCACATGGCAAAAAGGCTCCTGGCCGGCCAGCACTGCAGGGAGCAGGGACAGGACCAGAAGGAATTTGAGGAGAGCCGCGCCGAAGGTCCAGGCCTCGCGGATATTCGGCGTGCGTGCGGTGGCGATGCCGGCGATGGCCAAAAGGCTGACCAGGACCGCGGCCAAAGGGATCATGGAGGGTACAAGCGCCGGAGCAGTCATGGATCTATCTTCCTAGAGCAGCGTCGGCGGCAGGGCCGAGTCGATGAGGTCCACAAGCCACGGAGTGGCGAATCCCAGGGCAATGCAAGAAGCCGCAGCCACTATGAGCATGGCAACCATGGAGAATGGAGCTTCCTGGAACGTAGGCGCTGCATGCGTTTCGCCGTGCCCGTGCCCCAGCTCATGTCCGTGGTCGCCATGGCCATGACCGGCCTTGAGCGGTTCAAAATATCCAATTTCAAAAATTCTGAAGAACAGCACCACGTTCACCAGACTGGAGAGTAACAAGGCAATGACATAGGCAGTCTGCCCTTGTTCAATTCCTGCGCGTAACAGGTACCATTTGCTGTAAAAACCGCAGGTTGGCGGCACGCCGATCATGGCCATAGCCCCCACAGCCATGGCACCCATGGTGACAGGCATTTTTCCGAAGGCACCTTTGAGCTCGGAGAGCTGTGTTCTGCCGAGCTGCTGTGTCAGACAGGCCGCAGCAAGGAAGACCGTGACGGTCATCAGGGCATCGCCTACCAAATGCAGGGCGGCGCCCGTAAAGCCCAACCGTGTCCCAAGCCATGCCCCGCCGACCATGTAGCCGACTTCGGAGAGGATGATGCACGTGAGCATTCGTTTGAAATCCTTGGCCGCCAGCGCCATGATCGCGCCGACGATGATGGCGGCGGTGCCGCACCAGACCAGGATTTCAGGCAATGCGGGAAGGCTGTACGCCAAATCAGGGGTAAAGACAGTGAGGATCATTCGCAGCACCACATACACCATGACCTTGGTCGTCATGGGGCCGAGCAGGCTTGATGCTGCGGAGGAGGCGTGTGTGTAGGCATTGGGCAGCCAGGCATGCACCGGAAAGCAGGCCATTTTGATGAGCATGCCCAGGACAATGAGGGCGATGGCTGCAAGCACCGTGGGTTCATGGGCGATGGGCTGGATGCGCTGCGCGATATCCAGCATGTCCAGGCTGCCGGTTTTGATATACAGAAAGCCGACCCCGAGGAGGTAGAAAGAGGCCCCGATGGTGCCGATAAGCAGATAATTGAGCACGGAATGATAGGCCCGCGGCCGGCCCACCGCGAGCAGGGCATAACCGGACAGGGCAGTGATCTCAAGCAGCACGTACAAGTTGAATGCATCCGCTGTGATGCTCATCCCCAGGTGGCCGCAGAGCGCCAGCTGGGCCAGTGCGTAAAACGCGGGCTCTTTGCCGAAAAGCTCGCGCTCCACCGAGGGTTTGGTGCCTGCGATCACGAAAAACGCCACAATGCTCATCACTGTCAGGACGGCGGCATTCAGGCCGTCAACCCTGTAGGTGATGCCAATGGGCGCGGACCAGCCGGCAAGTTTGTACAGGATGGGGCCTTGCTCGAGAACATGAACCAGCAGGAACAGGCTCATACAGGAACAGACTACCGTGGTGAACAAGGCGAAATAGAACGATCGCTTGCCGCCCAGCCACCCGTGCAGGGTGGTGATGAAGGCCATCAGGAGCGGCACGGTGACCAAAAGGGCCGGGAAGTGTGGGCTCATTTCCGCAACTGTTCCAGGATTTCAGGTTCTTCCAGGGTCTCGTGCTCGCGATAAATCTTCTGCACCAGGGCCAACGCAACACCAAGGGTGGCAACGGAAACGACGATGGCAGTCAGCATCAATACGTGGGGCAGCGGATTCAGGTAATCCGCTGCATTCACATGCAGTTCACCACCATGTGCGCCGTGAGCGTCGATGATTGGCAATGTTGCACCGGCTTTTACGGCGATGGAGATGTAAAAGAGCATGATGGCGGTCTGGAAGATGTTCATTCCCAGAATCTTCTTGGGCAAGTTCCGTTTGCCAATCATGGCCCACAAGCCGATGCACATCAAAATGATGAAGCCGGCATAATTGTATTTCGTGGAGAGGATGTCCAAGAGCATGTCTAACACGACGTCCTCCTACAACCCTTCGTCGCAGCGGCCGGCGCTGGACAGGAAGTTGTACAACAGGATCATGGTGGCCATGACGGTGAAGCCGACCCCCACTTCGACCACAAAGATACCGAACGAACGCGAGGCAATGGCATCGAGGCCGTACAACGGAGCCAGCGAACTGTAATCCAGGAAGTTTCCACCATACATCACGGCGAGCGCGCCTGTGCCAGCGTAAATCAATACCCCGAGGGCAACATACACGAACATGCGGCGCTCGGTATATCGGTCACAGGCAGACTGCAGATCATGGGAAATGGCCAGCAGAATCCAGGCTGCCCCAAGCACCACGCCGCCTTGGAAGCCGCCGCCGGGGCTGTGGTGCCCGTGGACGATGATATAGAGCCCGAAGATTTGCAGGAAAGGAATCATCAAACGGCATACTTTGGCCGTGATGAAGTCGTACCGCTGGCTGACGGACTCCACACGCTTGAAGCTGGAGCCGATGGGCATGTTGATGGGCCGCTTGGTGCGGATCAAAATACCCGTTTCAAGATGACGGTACAGGCGCTGGCCGGAAATTTCGCAGCCAAGTACCCGCAGGATGAAGTAGCAGGCCATGGCAGCCGTGAACACCACAGCGGTTTCGAACATGGTGTCGTAGCCCCGGTAGTCAGCAAGCAGGGCGGAAACGATGTTCGGAACGCTGGTGTCCGGAATGGCGTTCTCGATGTAGTACGGCGATACATGCAACGAAGCCGGGGAGTTGGGGTCGCCCCAGTCCGGAAAGTTCGTTGCCACGAACAGCATGGTCGCGCCAAGCAGCAGGCAACTGATCCAGGCGAGCGCTTTCAATCCGTTGTCCTCCTGGAAGTGCGGAAGATGGCCGCAATGAACAACACCGTGGAAACGCCGGCACCAACTGTGGCTTCAGTAAAGGCCACATCCACCGCGCCCATGATGGCCCACAACAAACACATCATGAAGCTGTATGCCCCGAAGAAGAGAGCGGCAGAGAGGTTATCCTTGATGGATAGAGCAGCGATGGCGCAGATGATCACCAGGGTGAGCACCAAATTATCAATCTGCCAAAACATCAGTGACCCTCCTGCGCCTTTTGCTCAGCATCCTTGGGCAAACGCTGGCGTTTTGTCCAGAAGGCGTGCCCGCTGGCGAGGCCCGCGTCCACGATGGCATGCGTGGCCGTGGGGCTGGCCAGGAAAACGAACACCATGATCAGCATGATTTTAAGCGCAGTCAGCACGGTGCCCAGGTTGAAATGCTGCAGTTCGAGTATGGCGCAACCAGTCAGCATCAACAGTGCGCCTAGGCTGTCCAGCTTGCCGGCAGCGTGCAGACGGGAGTAAAAGTCCGGGAAACGAATGATGCCTACGGTGCCACCAAGGTAAAACACCAGCCCGAGCAGCGTAAGGGCAACAAAGACGATGTCGATTGCAAGTTCCATGCAGGGCTCTCTTTGCAAAATGCCTGTGGCTCGACTACCGCTTGGGAGAAGAGAGGTAGCAGACTTCCCGGTTTTGCCCGCGCCGCTTATGAAAGTACTTGGCCGCTGCGATGACGGCGATGAAGTTCAACATGGCGTAGGCCAGGGAGATGTCCACAAACATCTCCGCACGTCCATACAAAAAGCCGATGAGCACAAGCAACACAGTGGTCTTGGAGCCGATGGCGTTTACGGAAAGGATGCGGTCCAACACTGTGGGCCCGGCAATGCCGCGGTATGTTGAGGCAATCATCAGCAGCACCAGGAACACGCCAGAATACAAAATAAACTGCTCCATGGCTACTGTTCTCCAAACAGCTTGGCGATGCGTGCCTGCATCTCGTTGGTTTCCGTTTTGAGCAACCCTTCTGCAATGGCTTCATCAATGGCGTGGACGGTAAAAATGCCGTCGTAGTCCACTTCCACAGTGATGGTGCCGGGGGTCAGGGTGATGGAATTGGCAAGGGTGACCATGGCCAGGCGGCTCCGCAGGGTGGTCTTGAAGGTGATCAAATGCGGATCAATGACCTTCTCCACATCTCTGGCAAAGCACATCTTCAGCACGTAAATGTTGGCTTTCCATATCTCTACGAAAAGATAAATAAAATAGGCTGGGAAGCCGAGCCAGATGCGCCAGGTTTCCTGCAGACGCACTGACGTGGGCGTGGAGAACAGCAGGTCGTGCGATCCCCAGGCGACGATGAGGCTGGAAATCACCCCCATGGTCAGGTGGAATGAGTCGAAAAAGCCTGAGAGAATACACCACGTGATCATCATCAGGATGAACGTCAGCACAAAGCCGGTCACGTTGCAGGCAGAGCCATTGGCGCTGTCTCCTCCGTGATGATGTTCATCCATGCGCTCCAACGCGCTCGATCCGGTAACGTGACTGGTGCCGGCTGCATGATGCGCCGACGACGTGGTGCCAATGGAAGATGCGTGATCTGTCACAGAGTCTGCCCCGTAGCATGGACCAGGGATAAGGGCGCATCAATAGAAAGGCATGATTGCGCACACCTGGTGTTCAGCGTCAAAAAAACACGCGTTATGGTAGCAGAAAGGTTGTCTTGGCCCGCCTTAATGGCTGGAAATTCTTGTAGCTTAAACACCGCAACATGACAAGAGGGTGACGCGGATTTTTGCCGCACTGGGCTTTCTGCAGCGCTCAGGGTCATTTGCTGATCCATAACGAAAAATCCTCAAACGATTTGAGGATGTTTTCGGAAACAGACGGGCCAGACTGCGCAGGTAGGGAATCCGATTTGGAAACAGCGCGGCGTCCCAGGGCCACAACGGCATATTTCCCCGCTCTGGCCTGTTGCAGGATGGCCTGCGCAGGGGAATCCCCCTGGGGCGCCAGTTCCTGGATGCGCGATTCGTGGACGCCGTTTTCGGAGAGTGCCTGCCTGGCCTCCCGGAAGAGGCCCTCCCTAGGACCTGCGGCATTGGCAACGTGAAACAGGTGAATCTCCTGTCCTGGCACCTCGGCACACATGAAGCCCACATGATCCGCCATGCGCAGGCTGGCGTCGGACCCGTCCAGGCACAGCAGCACATGCCTGGTGAACCCGGTTTCGGGGCGCCGGCAGATCCACACCGGAAAGTCAATGCGTTCCCACAGGATACGGCTGGTGACAGAATCGTCGAACAGCGTGTCGAACCAGGAGACGCAGCGCTTGCCAAGGACCACGGCGTCGTACTTGCCGGCATGCCCTTCCTGGATGATATCATGGACTATGCCAAAGCGGGAGAACACGGCCTTGGTGGCGATGTGTTCGGGAGGGCAGCCTTGGCGCATCAGCCATTCCTGCGTATGCTGCAGGGCGGCGCGGGCTTCGGGAGAACGCAATTCCTCCACCGGCGTTTCCAGGGGCTTGCCGGTTTCCAGGATGCTGGGAACAAAGCGATAGTCGGAATCCATGGGCCGGGCGGCCACGTAGAACAGCGTGATCCGCAAGCGGCACAGATCCTCAAAAAAATGGCGGATGAAGCGAACGTTTGAAGCCGCCTCGCGATCTGCCGAGACGGTCAGCAGCAGGTGACGTTCCATGCGCGCTCCGATTGGTTGGAGTAGCCAGAATCTGCGCAGCCCAGGGAAGAAGCTTGCACACAGCGCGACTATTGCGTACCACACCCTCGCCATGACGCCAAAACACAAACTCCCCGAGTGCATCACCCCGGAGCGTGCCGCCAAGGTCCGCCGCGTGGCCACAGCCCGGCAGCACGACCTGACCCTGGTTCTGGCCAACATCCATGACCCGCACAATGTCTCGGCCGTGTACCGCAGCTGCGACGCCTTTGGCGTGAGCAAGGTGCATCTGTATTATACGGATACGGCCTTTCCCGTGCTGGGTCGAAAAACCTCGGCCTCGGCCCGCAAATGGGTGGGCACAGAGCGGCACTCCGACCCCAAAGCCATGGTCGAAGGCTTTCGCGCCCAGGGCATGCAGGTGTTGTGCACGGCCTGTTCGGAAAAGGCAAGGCCGCTGACGGATTACGATTTCACCCGTCCCACGGCGGTCATCATGGGCAATGAGCACCGCGGCGCAGACCTGGAGCTCCAGGCCCTGGCCCCGGACGAGGTCTATATCCCCATGATGGGCATGGTTCAGAGCCTGAACGTGTCCGTGGCCGCGGCCATTCTGCTCTACGAGGCCTGGCGCCAGCGCATGGCCAAAGGCATGTACGAGACCAGCAGCCTGGGCGAGGAAGGCCTGGAGCAGCTGATCCGCGAGTGGAGCGCGCGGTAGGGCGGGTGCGGGCAACGCCGGGAAAATATTGCTATATCGGTATGTTGGTGCTGTGGTGTACGGGTCGCACCGCGCCCAGCTCACTTGTCCAGCGCTTCCAACCTGTTCAACACCCGGGCCAGATGGTCCAGGGTGCGGGCTGCATCCTCCTGCGCCAGCCGGAGCACGTCCTCATCTCGAAACTGCAGTTCCATGGCCGCCTTGTTGGCTCGGATGCGCGCTTCCTGGAAGGGTGTTTTGGCCTGGGACAGGCTGGAATGCTGCAGATGCCGCACCCGCAGGCCACCGCAGCAGACTGCGGGCAGGCCGGCCAGGGCACCATGCAGATCCCGGGCTGCATCGTCGAACTGGCTGGGGGAGAAGGCGATGTCGAAGCGGGAAACCCTGAATGAAGGATGCCGCAACGCGGCCTCGGTGAGCAGGTGGCAGCAGCCGGTGACCGTGGCGCAGGGGCGTTCGTAGGCGAACAGGCCCAGGGCGGCTTCGCCCAGGCCATTGTCCAGGATGTGGATGCGCTCGCGCAGATCCGCAAAGCCCGAGGGGCAGAGGGCTGGTGGCAGCAGGTGAAAGTCCGCGGCCTGCAGGGGATAGGGCGGGCGCGGGCCGACGATCTGACAACCCACGACGCCGGCCCCGGAGTGACGGGCCGCAGTTTCCAGCATCGCCCACAGCCAGTGCGGCGGGACGATGGCGTCGTCATCCAGAAACGCCACCTGCCGGGCCGCCTGCACGGCCGGCTGCACCAGCAGCCAGTTGCGGGCCGCGGGCGCGCCGATGTTCACGGGCAGGGTCAGGATATCCACGGGATGCGGGGCGCGGCGGGCGTACTCCTCAATGACGGCGGGGGTGGCGTCGCTGCTGCCGTTATCCAGGAGGAGGACCCGGGCCTCGCCGAGGTCGCTCCCGGCCAGGGCGTCCAGGGCCTGGGTCAGGGGCCGGGCCTTGTTCCAGGTGTACAGGCAGACGACCGTGTGGCGGGACATGGCCAGGGTCTGCGCCGTGGCGCTGCCCCGCAGGGGTGCCTGTGCCGAGTGGTGCAAGTGGGGCAGGTGGAGCAGGTCATGCAGGACGCAGGCCAGATTCACATGCCAGGGCATGGCCCGCCAGGCCGGGAGCAGGGAGCGGGCCGCACCGTCGGGGTCGCCGGCCTCGCGTAGCAGGAATGCCCGGGCCACAGCCGCCCAGGCGGCAAAGGCAGGCGCTGCGTCCAGCGAATCCAGCACGTGCAGCAGGGTCGGAGCCGTTCCCTGCGCAGAATATTCCGCATCATATAATAAGGCCTGCGCCAGCAGGCGGTCGCCCAGGCCCGAGGGGTGCCGGGCCAGGGGCGGGGGCAGGGTGCGGTCCACCAGTTCGCGACAGCGGGCCGGCTCGCCCTTGTCCCAGGCGGCTTGCCAGGCCGCATCCAGGGTGTTGAGCAGGGGCTTGAATTTGATCAGGCTGGCCAGCGCGGCGCGGGTCCCGGCGGGCAGGAAGGGGGAAAGCCGCTCCAGGGAGAGCAGCGTCTCCAGCAATCCTGCATGCAGCGGGCGTTGCTGCCACATCCAGAAGGCCATGCCTGCGGCCGGGCCAAGAAAGCGCGAGTCCTCGCCCGCGGCGGAGACAGCCTGTTCCAGGGCATGCTCGGCGCACACCCGGCCCTGGCTGCCGTATTTCCAGAGGAGGATCCGCCGGGCCAGAACATCATAAAAGGATGCGCCGGGCCAGGCAGGGGAGGGGAGCAATGCAGCAGAATGGATGGACATGACTTGCGAAAGCCTCGCGCTCGGGCTAGGGGTGCAGCAGGCATTTGACATCTGGGACGCAATCCACCGTCCTGTCAAGCAGAGGACTGCATCATCATGGCGTCGGCTCCATATCGATTCCCTTTTGGCGACTGTCCCGCTCCCGTGCTGGAGCGGCTGCTGCATGGCGTTTCCGGACGGTTTCATCTTGAACGCACCGGCCGGCTGGCCCTGTCCCTGGCCATGGACGGCCAGTCCCTGCGCAGGGACCCGCAAGGGGTGGCCCTGGCCCGGCTGGGCGCGGAACTCCTGTCCCTGGCCTGGGAGCATGACCCCCTGGATGGGTCGCTGGCCCGGGATGCCCTGACCGCCGCGGGCATGTTTCCCGATCTGCCCCTGCTGCGCGAAACGATGGTTGCCGCGGTGCATCATTTCGAGACGCCCGCCGAGGCCCAGACCCTGCGCCAGCTGCAGCAGGCCGGGGAGTTCGACGAAGTGCGTGACCTCTGCACCCGCCAGCTGCAGGATGCCCCGGGCAGTTCGTTCTGGATGCGCGAAGCCACCGGCTTGGCGGTGTACCTGGGCGAGCTGGACTGGCTGGACGGCCTCTTGCAGCAGTTTCAGGACCACGCCCCGCGCCCCATGGTCTGGCTGGTGCAGCGCATGCGCGGGGAAGTGCAGTTTTTTCGGGAGGATTTTGAAGGGGCGCGGGCACTGTTCGCCAAGGCCCTTGCCCAGGCGCATGGGCAGGCTCAGGGCAGGGAAGGCTGCGAGTGCGAGGCCTTGTGCCAGCTGCGTCTGGCCGAGAGTTTCTGGCGGCAGGACCGGGCCGACCGCGCTGCCCCCCTCTGGCAGCAGGCGCTCAACGCCCGACCCTGGCTGGTCAGCCAGCTGCTGATGGTGCACGACCGGCTGACCGGCGTGGCCGATGCCCTGGAGCCGCCGGATGTGCCCGTGGCCGTGTGCCTGTACAGCTTCAACAAAGCCAAGGATTTGAACCTGGCTCTGGAGGCGCTGGCTGCCAGCCGATTGCACAATGCCCGGCTGCTGGCCCTGGACAACGGCTCGGCCGATGCCACGGGCGGGGTGCTCGCCGCCTGGCGGGCGAAATTCAAGGACAGGCTGACCACCATCCGGCTGCCGGTGAACATCGGCGCCCCCGCGGCCCGCAACTGGCTGCTGGCCACGGAAGAGGTCCGCAGCTGCGGGGATGTGATCTTCCTGGATGACGACGCCACCGTGCCCACGGACTGGCTGGAACGCCTCTATGCTGCCAAAAAGCGCTATCCCGCGGCAGGAGTCTGGGGCTGCAAGGTGGTGGATGCCGAAACGCCCTGGCGCATCCAGAGTGCGGACTTCCAGCTGACCGAGCCGCCTCCCATGCCCGAACCCGGCGGCTTTGCCCCGGCCTATCCGCGCCGCATCCGCCTTTCCGGCGTGCATCACGAGGCCATGGACCTGGGGCAGCATGATTATCTGCGCCCCTGCGCCTCGGTCACGGGCTGCTGCCATCTTTTCACCCGTGAGAGTCTGGACCGCGTGGGCGTCTTTGACCTGCGCTTCAACCCCACCCAGTATGATGACCTGGAACACGACCTGCGGCTGTGCAGCCAGGGGCTCTTCCCGGTCTACCAGGGCGCGCTGGCCGTGTCCCACAAAAAGGCCAGCGGCAAGAGCGCCCAGAAGAACCGCCGCTCCATGGCCAGCTCCCTGGGCAATCTGTACAAGCTGGAAATGGATTACGAAGAGGATGACGTGCAGCGCTTGCGCGAGCAGTGTCTGGCCATGCTCCTGGACGATCTGCAGGCCAAGGCCGCGACCCTGGAGGGGTACGGGCTGCGCACTGTGCGCGAGGCCTGGGTGTCATCGGAAAGCTAGTCTCGCCAAGAGCTTCGTCTCGTTGCGGCCCTCGAAACGCCAGACTGGCAGCGACACCCGGAAGGCCAGACTGCCGGAAGCGTCGGCGTATTCGGATGCCCGGTCCCGAGCGCGAGATCTTTTGGTGATCCATCTGGCGCTCTGGGAAATATTGTGGTAGGGTCGCTGACCCAGCACGGCAGCAGATTATTTGTTGCTCGAACCAACCTTCACCCTTGACAGTGTCGGGCAGGTTGGATAGAGGTGTTGGGCTTTGCGTCGCTTCATGACGGCGCGTCACCTTACGGCTTGGTCTCTAAGCCGGGGGGTTCTTTTTATTTTTGGAGCTTTTACGGAGGAAGGCAATGCCTACCATTAACCAGTTGATCCGCAAGTCTCGCCTGGAAGTGAGCAAGCGCAAGAAGACCCCGGCATTGCAGGCCTGCCCCCAGCGCCGCGGCGTCTGCACTCGCGTGTACACGACCACGCCCAAAAAGCCGAACTCGGCCTTGCGCAAGGTTGCCCGTGTGCGTCTGACCAATCAGATTGAAGTCACGGCGTACATCCCTGGCGAAGGTCACAACCTGCAGGAGCACTCCGTGGTGCTCATCCGCGGCGGCCGCGTCAAGGACCTTCCCGGTGTCCGCTACCACATCGTGCGCGGCACCCTGGATACGTCCGGCGTTAATGATCGTCGCCAGAGCCGTTCCAAGTACGGCGCCAAGCGGCCGAAATAGCCATCTTCTTCAAGCAAGGAAGCCCCCATGCCTCGCAAGAAAGGTTCCACACCCAAGCGCAGCATTCAGCCTGATCCGGTGTACAGCAGCCGCATGGCTGCCAAGTGCATCAACCGCCTCATGCTCAGCGGCAAGAAGGCCAATGCTGAAGCCATTTTCTACAAGACGCTGGAAGTGCTCGCCGAGCGCACTGGCGAACAGCCCATGCGTGCCTTTGAGCGCGCCCTGGACAACGTCAAGCCGCACATGGAAGTCAAGCCCCGCCGTGTGGGCGGCGCCACCTACCAGGTGCCCATGGAAGTGCGCCCCGAACGTCAGGTTGCCCTGGCTCTTCGCTGGCTCATCAATTACGCCCGCGCCCGCGGCGAGAAGGGAATGGTCAACAAGCTCTCCGGCGAACTGACCGACGCCTTCAACAATCGTGGCGGCGCTGTGAAGAAAAAGGAAGACGTCCATCGCATGGCGGACGCCAACAAGGCTTTTGCCCACTACCGCTGGTAGTGCGAACCGGCCTGAGCTGACCTCGGCAAGACAAGGCAAGTCAAGGAGCACCCTGTGTCACGCGTCGTCCCTTTGAATCGGCAGCGCAATATCGGCATCATGGCCCACATTGATGCTGGGAAGACCACCACGACCGAACGCATTCTGTATTACACAGGCGTTTCGCATAAGATCGGCGAAGTTCATGACGGCCAGGCCACCATGGACTGGATGGTTCAGGAGCAGGAACGCGGCATCACCATTACGTCTGCCGCCACCACCTGCAACTGGAAAGACCACCGCATCAACATTATCGACACGCCCGGCCACGTGGACTTCACCATGGAAGTGGAGCGCTCCCTGCGCGTGCTCGACGGCGCCATCGCCGTGTTCGACGCCGTTGCCGGGGTGGAGCCCCAGTCTGAAACCGTGTGGCGGCAGGCGGACCGGTATCGCGTGCCCCGCATCTGTTTCGTCAACAAGATGGACCGCATCGGCGCCAACTTCCAGCGTTGCGTGGACATGATCCGCGACCGCCTGCGCGCCAAGCCCGTGCCCATCCAGTTCCCCATCGGCAGCGAAGACAACTTCCGCGGCATGGTGGACCTGATCGCCGGCAAGGCCATTCTCTTTGACGACGAGTCCAAGGGCTCCAAGTTCAGTGTCGAAGACGTGCCTGCCGAGTTCAAGGACGAGTTCGACGCCCGTCGTCTGGAACTCCTGGAAGCCGTGGCGGAAGAAGATGAATCCCTGATGGAGAAGTACCTCGGCGGCGAAGAGCTGACCCCCGAAGAGCTGACTGTGGGCGTGCGCAAGGCGACCATCGCCATGATCTGCACCCCGGTGCTCTGCGGCTCGGCCTTCAAGAACAAGGGCGTGCAGCCCCTGCTCGACTCCGTGGTGGACTTCCTGCCTTCTCCTCTGGAGATTGCAGCCATCAAGGGCACCAACGTGCACACGGGCGAAGAAGTCGAATGCCCCTGCGACGATAACCTGCCCCTGGCCGCCTTGTCCTTCAAGCTCATGTCCGACCCGTATGTCGGGCACCTGACCTTCCTGCGCATCTACTCCGGCGTCATCGAATCCGGCATGGGTGTTGTGGTTGGCGCTTCGGGCAAGAAGGAACGCATCGGCCGCCTCCTGAAGATGCACGCCAACAAGCGTGAGGAAATCAAGTGGGCTGGCGCGGGCGATATCGTGGCTGCCGTGGGCCTGAAATACGCCGCCACCGGGGATACCCTGTGCGACGAAAAGCGGCCCATTGCTTTGGAATCCATGACCATTCCTGAGTCGGTCATCGAAGTCGCCATTGAGCCCAAATCCAAGGCCGACCGCGACTCCCTCTCCGACTCCCTGGCCAAGCTGGCCAAGGAAGACCCTTCCTTCCGCGTCAAGAGCGACGAGGAAACCGGCCAGACCCTGATCGCTGGCATGGGTGAACTGCATCTGGAAATCATCGTTGACCGTCTGGTGCGGGAATTCGGCGTCAACGCCAACGTGGGCAAGCCTCGCGTGGCCTACCGCGAAACCATCACCAAGCCAGCCAAGGTGGACCACAAGTACGCCAAGCAGTCCGGCGGTCGCGGCCAGTACGGCCACGTGGTGATCGAGGTCGAACCGAATCCCGAGGGTGGCTACGAATTCGTGGATGCCATCAAAGGCGGCGTCATTCCCAAGGAATACATCCCCGCGGTGGACAAGGGCATCAAGGACGCCATGAAGAGCGGCGTCATGGCCGGCTACCCCGTGGTGGACCTCAAGGTGTCGCTGGTCTTCGGTTCCTACCACGAAGTGGACTCCTCGGAACAGGCCTTCTACATCGCCGGCTCCATGGCCTTCAAGGAAGCCTGCCACCAGGCCTCCCCGGCCCTGCTGGAACCCTTCATGGCTGTGGAAGTGGTCACCCCTGAGGAATACCTTGGCGACGTGATGGGCGACCTGAACTCCCGCCGCGGCCGCGTCACCACCATGGAAGCCCGCCCAGGCGCCCAGGTGGTCAAGGCGGAGGTGCCCCTGGCCCAGATGTTCGGCTACGCCACGGACCTGCGCTCCAAGACCCAGGGCCGCGCCACGTTCACCATGCAGTTTGATCACTACGAAAAAGTTCCGGCTCAACTGGCCGAAGAAATCACTAAGCGCAAGTAGCTCGGGCGCCACAAAAGCACGACCCGTTCTCTGCGAGACGAGGAGACTATACAATGGGCAAGGCAAAATTCGAACGGTCCAAGCCGCACGTCAACATCGGCACCATTGGCCACATCGACCACGGCAAGACCACGCTGACGGCCGCCATCACCAAGGTGCTGTCCATGAAGGGCCAGTCCCAGTTCGTGGCCTTCGACCAGATCGACAAGGCGCCTGAGGAAAAGGAACGCGGCATCACCATCGCCACGGCCCACGTGGAGTACGAGACCGCCAAGCGCCACTACGCGCACGTGGACTGCCCCGGCCACGCCGACTACATCAAGAACATGATCACCGGCGCAGCCCAGATGGACGGCGCCATCCTCGTGGTGGCCGCCACGGACGGCCCCATGCCCCAGACCCGTGAGCACATCCTGCTCGCCCGTCAGGTCGGCGTGCCCACGCTGGTGGTGTTCATGAACAAGGTGGACCTGGTTGACGACGCCGAACTGCTGGAACTGGTCGAACTGGAAGTGCGCGAGCTGCTCTCCAAGTACGGCTTCCCCGGCGACGACATCCCGGTCATCCGCGGTTCCGCCCTGGGCGCGCTGCAGTCCGACACCGCCGACGACGCGGCCAACAACTGCATCTACGAACTGATGGACGCCTGCGACAGCTTCATCCCCGAGCCTGTGCGCGACGTGGACAAGCCCTTCCTGATGCCCATCGAAGACGTGTTCTCCATCTCCGGCCGCGGTACCGTGGTGACTGGTCGTGTGGAACGCGGCGTGGTGAAGGTTGGGGAAGAAGTGGAAATCATCGGCATCAAGAACACGGTGAAGACCACCTGCACGGGCGTGGAAATGTTCCGCAAGCTGCTGGATCAGGGCCAGGCCGGCGACAACATCGGCGCGCTGCTCCGCGGCATCAAGCGTGAAGACGTGGAACGCGGTCAGGTGCTCGCCAAGCCGGGCTCCATCACCCCGCACAAGAAGTTCAAGGCCGAAGTGTACGTGCTCTCCAAGGAAGAAGGCGGCCGGCATACGCCCTTCTTCACCGGCTACCGTCCGCAGTTCTACATCCGCACCACGGACGTGACCGGCGTGATCAAGCTGGCTGAGGGCGTGGAAATGGTCATGCCCGGCGACAACGCGACCTTCGAGGTCGAGCTCATCCACCCCATCGCCATGGAAAAAGGCATGCGCTTCGCCATCCGCGAAGGCGGCCGCACCGTGGGCGCCGGCGTGGTGTCCGAGATCATGGAGTAACCTACGATGTCCACTGTTTCCAGCGATCGCATCCGCATCAAACTGAAGGCCTACGACTACCGCATTTTGGACAAGGCGGTGGCCGAGATCGTGGATACGGCCCGCAACACGGGCGCCGGCATTGCCGGCCCTGTGCCCCTGCCGACCAATATCCACAAATATACGGTCCAGCGCTCTGTGCACGTGGATAAAAAGTCCCGCGAGCAGTTCGAAATGCGCATTCATAAACGGCTCCTGGACATCATGGAGCCCACGCAGCAGACCGTGGACGCCCTGGGCAAGCTTTCCTTGCCCGCTGGCGTGGACGTCGAGATCAAGCTGTAGGAGAACGACCATGTCCATCGGCATTTTGGGTCGCAAGCTCGGCATGACCCGTATCTACAACTCCGACGGCACTGCTGTCCCCTGCACCGTGCTCGCTGCAGGCCCGTGTCCGATCACTCAGATCAAGAACGTCGAGAAGGATGGCTACAGCGCCCTGCAGATCGGCTTCGACACGGTGGAGGAGCGCAAGCTGTCCAAGGCGGAGCGCGGCCACCTGGCCAAGGCAGACAAAGGCCTGTACCGCCACCTGCGCGAACTGCGGCTTGACGATGTGAGCGACTATGAACTCGGCCAGGATCTCACCGTGGAACTCTTCTTCCCCGGGGAGAAGGTCAAGGTGTCCGGCACGAGCAAAGGCAAAGGCTTCCAGGGCGTTATGAAGCGCTGGAACTTCGCAGGCGCGCCTGACTCCCACGGCCACGAAAAAGTGCACCGGTCCGGCGGCTCCATCGGCTACCGCACCCGGCCCGGCAAGATCTTCAAGAACAAGAAGATGGCCGGCCACATGGGCAACCGTACGGTGACCATGATGCAGCTGGAAGTGGTGGACGTGCGCCCCGAAGACAACGTCATTCTCATCCGCGGCGCTGTGCCCGGTCCCCGCAACGGGATCGTCATGGTCCGCAAGCTCAAGTAGAGAGGCGCGTCATGGCCGTTGTGAAAGTATACGATCAGACCAAGGCGCCCGTTGGTGAACTGACGCTGGCTCCCGAAGTCTTTGAAGTGGAAGTGCGTCCCGAGATCCTGCATCTCGTGGTTCGTGCGCAGATGGCAGCCAAGCGCGCCGGCACTCACGCCACCAAGACCCGGACCTTCGTCTCCGGCGGTGGCAAGAAGCCCTGGCGTCAGAAGGGCACCGGCCGGGCCCGCTGCGGGTCCAACCGGTCTCCGGTGTGGCGGCACGGCGCCGTGGTGCACGGCCCCCAGCCTCGCAAGTACGACTTCAAGGTGAACAAGAAAGTGCGCGGCCTGGCCATGCGCATGGCCCTGTCCGCCCGCCTGAAGGACGACAGCCTGCTGGTGCTGAACACCATTGATATGCCTGAAATCAAGACGAAAACATTTTCTCAGATTCTGGGAACACTCGATCTGAAAAAATGCTTGATTGTTTTGGGGAAAGAAGATAACAATCTCGCTCTTTCGGCACGCAATCTTCCTGGAGTGACGGTGGTCTCCCAGGAGCGGCTGAATGTTCGCGACATCCTTGTCCACCCGCAGCTGGTGCTGCTGCAGGATGCCGTTTCCCAGGTGGAATCGCGCTTCCTGGGTGAAGGGCAGGGCGAGTAACAAGATCCGGAGAACGCAACGCGGCGGCGAGACGTGCCGCCGCGCAGGCATACGAGGGACGTTGTGATGAATTATACGCAGATTCTGCTTAAGCCTTTGATCTCGGAAAAGGCCACGCTGGCCAAGGAGAGCGCCAATCAGGTGATCTTCTTCGTCCACCCAAAGGCCAACAAGATCGAGGTCCGCAAGGCGGTGGAAGAGGCCTTCAAAGTCAAGGTCGAGGGCGTGAACATGATTCGCCAGCGTCCCCGTCTCCGTACCAAGTTCGGTCGCGCGGTTGGCAAGGAGTCCGGCTTCAAAAAGGCCTATGTGACCCTGGCCGAGGGCGAAAAAATCGAGCTGTTTGAAGGGGTCTAGTCATGGCTATTCGTACCTTGAAGCCCACTTCCGCCGGCCGGCGGTTCCAGACCATCTCTGAGTTCACCGAGATCACTCGGCAGGGCCCTGAGAAGTCTTTGACCGAAGGTCTTACTGAGAAGGCCGGCCGCAACAATAATGGACGTATTACTGCTCGTCGTCGTGGTGGTGGCCATAAGCGCCTGTACCGCATCATCGACTTCAAGCGCACCAAGTTCGATGTGCCCGCCAAGGTGGCCCACATAGAATATGACCCTAACCGCAGCGCCCGTATTGCGCTCCTGCATTACGCGGACGGTGAGAAGCGCTACATCCTCGCCCCCCTGGGCCTGAAGCAGGGCGACACCGTGATGGCTGGCGACGCCGTGGACATCAAGCCCGGCAACGCCCTGCCCATGCAGAAGATTCCTGTGGGCACGGTCATTCACAACGTGGAACTGCACCCCGGCAAGGGCGGCCAGTTCTGCCGCGCTGCTGGCACGTATGCGCAGCTGGTGGCCAAGGAAGGCAAGTACGCCCTGCTGCGTCTGCCCTCCGGCGAAGTGCGCAAGGTGTTGGCGCATGGTCTGGCCACGGTGGGACAGGTCGGCAACATTGACCACGAGAACGTGTCCCTGGGCAAGGCCGGCCGCAATCGGTGGCTGGGTCAGCGCCCCAAGGTTCGCGGCGTGGCCATGAACCCTGTGGACCACCCCATGGGCGGCGGCGAAGGCCGCAGCTCCGGCGGTCGCCACCCCTGCACCCCCTGGGGTTTGCCGACCAAGGGCTACAAGACTCGCGACAAGAAGAAGGCGTCTTCCAAGCTCATCGTCAAACACCGTCGCGCGAAGTAATCATTTTTAGTCGAAAGGGTATTGGAGGAGCGCATGCCTCGGTCACTGAGCAAAGGTCCTTTTGTGGACAACCACCTGGTTTCCAAGGTGGATCGGGCCAACGAATCCGGCGATCGCCGCGTCATCAAGACCTGGTCGCGCCGTTCCACCATTGTGCCTGAAATGGTTGGGCTCACGTTTGCGGTGCACAATGGCCGCAAATTCATCCCGGTCTTTGTGACCGAGAACATGGTTGGGCACAAGCTGGGCGAATTTTCCCCCACGCGAACCTACCACGGCCACGCCTCCGATAAAAAGGCCAAGGCCGGCAAGAAGTAGCCTGGCGCTAGCGCCTGGGAGCAGGGATCATGGAAGTCAAAGCGACCGCAAAACACATGCGCATCGGCCCCCGCAAGGTGCGGCTGGTGGCACGAAATATCCAGGGGCGCCCGGTCGAGGATGCGCTCAACATCCTCAAATTTACCCCCAAGAAAGCAGCGGAAATGCTGACCAAGGTTGTCTCTTCCGCTGTGGCCAACGCCGAGCAGCTTCCCGGAGTGGATGTGGACTCGTTGGTGGTCAAGCAAATTATTGTGGACCAAGGCCCCTCCTGGAAGCGGCATCTCACCCGCTCCATGGGTCGCGTGAACAAAATTCTGAAGCGCTCCAGCCACATCACGGTGATTGTGGCGGAACAGGAATAAGGCGAGGAGACGGCCGTGGGTCAGAAAGTCCATCCATACGGGTTCCGGCTCGGCTACAACAAGAATTGGTTGTCGCGCTGGTATAGCAAGAAGGAATACCCTGCCTTCGTGTACGAGGATCACCAGATCCGCAAGTTTGTGAAAAAGCTGCTCTATCATGCTGGAGTGGCGAAACTGGAGATCGAGCGTGCCGGCGGGAAGATTCGCATCATCATCCACACTGCGCGTCCGGGCATTGTCATCGGCCGCAAGGGTGTGGAGATCGAAAAGCTGCGCGGCGATCTGAAGCAAAAGTTCGGGCACGAATTCTCCATCGAAGTGAACGAGATTCGCCGTCCGGAAATTGACGCCCAGCTGGTGGCCGAAAACATCGCCCTGCAGCTCGAACGCCGTGTGGCGTTCCGCCGGGCCATGAAGCGGACACTGTCCCTGGCTCGCAAGTTTGGTGCCGAAGGCATCCGCGTTGCCTGCTCCGGCCGCCTGGCCGGTGCTGAAATCGCCCGCCGCGAATGGTACCGTGAAGGCCGTGTGCCCCTGCACACCCTGCGTGCGGACCTGGATTTCGGTGTGGCTCGTGCCAACACGACCTACGGCGTCATCGGTGTGAAAGTGTGGATCTACAAAGGCGAGATCCTTGACCAAGAGGCGGTGCAATAATGCTTTCCCCAAAACGCGTCAAATTCCGCAAGATGCAAAAAGGCCGGCTGCGCGGCATGGCTCTTCGCGGCAATTCCGTGGCGTTCGGCGACATCGGCCTGAAGGCCCTGGAGCACGGGAAGCTGTCCAACCAGCAGATCGAAGCAGCCCGTGTGGCCATGATGCGCCACATCAAGCGTGGCGGCAAGGTCTGGATCCGCGTCTTCCCGGACAAGCCTGTGACTGCCAAGCCTGCGGAAACCCGGCAGGGTTCCGGTAAGGGCGCCCCGGTGGGCTGGTGTGCTCCGGTGAAGCCCGGCAAGGTGCTCTACGAAATCAAGGGTGTGGATCTGGAGCTGGCCAAGGCTGCGCTGACCCGCGCGGCGCACAAGCTGCCCATCAAGACCACCATCGTCGTCCGCGAAGAAGCGGTGTAGGAGGACGATCATGGATGTCAAGGAACTGCGCGGCCTGACGGCCGACGATTTGCGGGCAAAGCTGACTGGCTTTCGGGAAGAGCTCTTCAATCTGCGCTTTCAGCATGCCACGGCTCAGTTGGAAAATACTGCCCGCATCCCCCAGGTGAAGAAGACCATCGCCCGGATCATGACCGTGTTGAAGCAAAAGGAAACGGGCAAGGAGTAAGGCCATGAGCGACGTGGCGCAGACTGAGAAGCAAGGCAACAAGCGGATGCTCGTCGGAAATGTGGTGAGCGACAAGTGCGACAAGACCATTGTCGTGCAGGTTGACACCCTGGTGATGCATCCTTTGTACAAGAAGTACATCAGCCGCCGGAAGAAGTTCATGGCGCACGATGCCAACAATGAATGCCAGATCGGCGACAAGGTGCAGATTGTGGAATCTCGTCCTCTCTCTGCCCGCAAACGCTGGAGCCTGGTGAAAGTCCTCGAAAAGGCTGTGTAAGGAACGCGCCATGATCCAGATTCAATCCAATCTTGATGTCGCCGACAATTCCGGCGCCAAGCGCGTGGCTTGCATCAAGGTGCTCGGCGGAGCCGGGCGCCGCTACGCCTCCGTGGGCGACATCATCGTGGTCTCGGTCAAAGATGCCATGCCGCATGCCAAGGTGAAAAAGGGCGACGTGATGAAGGCTGTTGTGGTGCGCACCAAGAAAGAAGTGCGCCGCAACGACGGCTCCTACATCCGCTTCGACACCAACTCTGCGGTGCTTTTGAACAACCAGCTCGAACCCGTGGGCACCCGTATCTTCGGCCCCGTGGCGCGCGAGCTCAGGGCCAAGAACTTCATGAAGATTGTTTCTTTGGCCCCGGAAGTGCTCTAGGAGTTCGCCATGCTCGCCAAGTGCCGCATCAAAAAAGACGACAAGGTGATGATCATCGCCGGCAAGGACAAGGGCAAGATCGGCAAGATCCTGCGCATCCTTCGCAAAAAAGAATCTGTGCTGGTGGAAAAGGTGAACATGGTGCGCCGCCATACCAAGGGCAACCCGTACCGGCAGCAGGCCGGCGGGATCCTTGAAAAGGAAGCGCCCCTGGACATCTCCAACGTGCAGCTGATGTGCCCTGCGTGCACCAAACCCACGCGTGTGGGCTACAAGCTCATGGAAGACGGCAAAAAGGTGCGCTTCTGCAAGAAGTGCAACGAAGTGATGGAGTAGGGTCATGGGCCAGTGTCATTTGGAACAGATTTACCACGAAAAGGTGTCCCCCGCGCTCCTCAAGGAGTTCGGCTACTCCTCTTCCATGCAGATTCCGCGCATCGAGAAGGTGTCTGTGAATATGGGCCTTGGTGAAGGTGCCCAGAACCACAAGCTCATCGATGACGCTGTTTCCGAACTGTCTCGCATCGCCAGCCAGAAGGCGGTGGTGACCCGGGCCAAGAAGTCCATCGCGGCGTTCAAGCTGCGCGAAGGCATGGCCATTGGTTGCCGCGTGACCCTGCGTGGCGCCCGCATGTGGGACTTTTTGGACAAACTGATGAACTTCGCCCTGCCGCGCGTGCGCGACTTTCGGGGCGTGAGCGACCGTGGCTTTGATGGCCGCGGCAACTTCACCATGGGCATCAAGGAGCACACCATCTTCCCGGAAATCGAAATTGACCGGGTCGAAGGTGTCAAAGGCATGAACATTACCATCGTCACCACCGCCTCCTCGGACAAGGAAGGCAAGGTCCTGTTGGACCTCTTGGGCATGCCCTTCAAGAAGTAAGGCCCTCAAGAGAAGCAAGGAGAGTTCCCCGTGTCTCGCACGTCACTCGAAGTCAAGGCCAGGCGCAAGCCCAAGTTCTCGTCCCGGGGTTACAACCGTTGCCCCATCTGCGGCCGTCCGCGCGCGTTTTTGCGCCGCTTCGGCATCTGCCGCATCTGCTTCCGCAACATGGCCCTGGCTGGCGAGCTGCCCGGGGTTCGCAAGTCCAGCTGGTAGCCTGGTGTTCGCAAGGAACGCGCCATGAACATTTCCGATCCCATTTCCGACATGCTGACGCGCATCCGCAACGCTTTCAAAGCGCTGCACAAGGATGTGCTCATCCCGAACTCCAAGATCAAGGCTGCCATGGCAGTCATCCTCAAGGAAGAGGGGTACATCGAGGATTGCGCAGTGGAAGGTAATTCCCTGCGTGTCACCCTCAAATACCATCGCGGCAAGCCGGTGGTGACGGGCCTCAAGCGCGTCTCCACGCCTGGTCGCCGGGTGTACGTGGCTGCGGATGAAATCCCCCGCGTGCAAAACGGCCTGGGCATCTGCATCCTGTCCACGAACAAGGGTGTGCTCGCTGGTGAAGCTGCGCATTCCCAGCGCGTGGGCGGCGAACTGCTCTGCGAAGTCTGGTAGGAGAACGCACATGTCACGCATCGGCAAACTCCCCATTCCCATCCCTGGCGGGGTGGAAGTGACGGTGGGCCCCAAGACTGTTGACGTCAAGGGCCCCAAGGGGACCATCTCCACCCCCGTGCATCCTTCGGTGGCTTACACTGTGGCTGACGGCAAGGTGACTGTGTCCCGCAACGATGAATCGCGTCTGGCCCGGGCCCAGCATGGGCTGCGCCGCACGCTGCTGGCCAACTGCATCCACGGCGTCAAGGAAGGTTTTTCCAAGACCCTGGAAGTGATCGGCGTCGGCTACAAGGTGGCTGTCAAAGGTCAGGCCCTGGAACTGGCGTTGGGTTTTTCCCACCCGGTGCTGCTGGACCTGCCCAAGGGCCTCGAAGCCAAGGTCGAAGGCAACAAGCTGACCCTCTCCGGCGTGGACAAGCAGGCGGTGGGCGAGTTTGCCGCCACCATCCGCCGCATTCGTCCGCCCGAACCGTATAAAGGCAAAGGCGTCAAGTACGCGGAAGAAACCATCCGCCGCAAGGCCGGCAAGTCCGGCGGCAAGAAATAGGTGCAGCCATGAGCATGGACAAGAACAAAATGCGGCTCAAGCGCAAAATGCGCATCCGCAAAAAGATCAACGGCACCCCCGAGCGTCCCCGCCTGGTTGTCTTCCGTTCCAACAAGAGCATCTATGCTCAGCTGGTGGACGATCTTGCCGGGAAAACCATTGCTGCCGCCTCTTCCATCAAAATGACGTCCCTTACCAAGGACGTGGCCACGGAAGTGGGCAAGGAAGTGGCGCGCAAGGCCAAGGAACTCGGCATCGAGAAAGTGGTCTTCGACCGCAATGGCTATTTGTACCATGGTCGGGTCAAAGCCCTGGCCGACGGCGCCCGGGAAGCGGGCCTCGTTTTCTAGGCACGCGAATTCAGGAGCATAACGGTGAGCGCACAGGAAACCAACGAATCCGGTTTTATTGAGAAGATCGTCTACCTGAACCGCGTGGCCAAAGTTGTGAAGGGCGGCCGCCGCTTCAGCTTTAGCGCCCTGGTCGTGGTGGGTGACGGCAACGGCAAGGTCGGCGCCGGCCTGGGCAAGGCGCAGGAAGTGCCCGAGGCAATCCGCAAGGCCACGGAACGCGCCCGCAAGACCATGAAGACGATCCCTCTTCTCGACGGGACGCTGCCGTATGAGACGACTGGCGTCTTCGGGGCCGGACGGGTGCTGCTGAAGCCTGCCTCCAAGGGGACAGGCATCATCGCAGGCGGCCCGGTGCGCGCTGTGATGGAAGCAGCGGGCGTCACCGATATCCTGACCAAGGCCATCGGCACGAACAATCCGCATAACGTCCTCAAAGCCACGTTCGCCGGGCTGACCTCCCTGCGCGATGCGGAAACCGTGGGCAAGCTGCGCGGCAAGACGCTGGAAACGCCCCGCAAGTAACCCGGTCAGCAACCATATTGAAGCACAGCGAAGGATGCCGTCATGCTCGCTATCACCTTGAAGAAAAGCCCCATCGGCTGCAAGCCGGCGCAACGCGCCACCTTGAAGGCCCTGGGACTTCGCAAACTTAACGATACCCGTGCCCATGCGGACACTCCCGTGATCCGCGGCATGATCAATCGCGTGGTGCATCTCGTGGAGGTGGAATCTCATGCGTCTTAACGATCTGTATCCCTTCCCCGAGGAACGCAAGGAACGCAAGCGCATTGGCCGTGGTTCCGGCTCCGGCTGGGGCTGCACTGCCGGCAAGGGCAACAAGGGCCAGAAGGCCCGTAAGGGTGGCACCAAGCGCCCTGGCTTCGAAGGCGGCCAGATGCCTCTGGCCCGCCGCCTGCCCAAGCGCGGTTTTAAAAACTATCTGTTCAAAACGGTCTGCGCCCCCCTGAATCTCGGCCGCATTATCGAAGCCTTCCCCGGACAGGCGGAAGTGACTCTCGACGATATGTATGCTGCCGGGCTGTGCAAGAAGGGTGCGGTGGTCAAGGTGCTTGGCGATGGTGAAATCACCGCCGCCGTGACCATCGAAGCCCATCGCTTCAGCGCACAGGCCAAGACCAAGATCGAAGCCGCCGGCGGCAGCGCCAAGGCGTTGGAAGGGTAGGTAGACGCATGGCTATGACAGGTGTGGAGAATCTGGCGCGGTTGCCTGAACTCAAAAGGAAACTGCTCTGGACGTTTCTGCTGCTGGCCGTGTACCGCGTGGGCATTCACGTCCCGGTACCCGGTGTGGACGCAGGCGCGCTCCAGGACTTTTTCGCCAGCATGAAAAATACCCTGTTCGGGTTATTCGACATGTTTTCTGGCGGCGGACTCTCCAACCTGTCCATCCTGGCTCTCGGGATCATGCCGTATATCTCGGCCTCGATCATCATTCAGTTGCTGACGGTGGCCGTGCCTGAACTCAAGCGGATGCAGAAGGAAGAGGGCGCGGCCGGCCGCAAAAAAATCACCCAGTATACCCGCTACAGCACCGTGCTGATCACCCTGTTCCAGGGTTTCGGCATCGCTGTGGGGCTGGAAAGCATGGCCTCGCCCACTGGGGCGCCGGTCGTGCTGGATCCAGGCTGGAGTTTCCGCCTCATCACGGTGATTACCATGACAGCCGGCACCATCTTTGTGATGTGGCTGGGCGAGCAAATCACCGAAAAGGGGATTGGCAACGGCATTTCCCTGATTATTTTCTCTGGGATTATTGCCGGCTTTCCCCGGGCCATCATCAACACCTTCCAGTTGATTCGTACCGGTGAAATGAGCGTGCTCGTTTTGCTGCTTGTGGCGGCGATGATGGTGGCGGTGCTGGTGTTCATTGTGTTCATGGAGCGAGCCCAACGGCGAATCCCCATCCAATACGCCAAACGCATGGTGGGGCGGCGGATGATGGGCGGCCAATCCACGCACTTGCCGTTGCGGGTGAACACTGCGGGCGTCATTCCCCCAATTTTTGCCTCCAGCGTGCTGATGTTTCCGGCCACCATTGGCCAGTTCTCCACCTGGGAGCCGTTGCAGCACATGGCCGCCTACATTGCGCCCAACACCGTCTTGTACAATGTGTTGTTTGTGGCCATGATTGTCTTCTTCTGCTTTTTTTACACGGCGATTATTTTTGATCCCAAGGATATCGCCGAGAATCTGAAAAACCAGGGTGGCTTTGTCCCGGGCATTCGGCCTGGCACGAAGACGCAGGAATATATCGACCGTGTGCTGACCCGCATCACGCTGTGGGGTGCCATTTACATCTCTGTGATCTGCGTGCTGCCCATGATCATGATCCGCCAGTTCAACGTGCCGTTTTATTTTGGCGGCACCAGCCTGCTCATCGTGGTGGGCGTGGCCATGGACTTCATGGGCCAGATCGAATCGTACCTCATCTCCCGGCAATATGAAGGCCTGATGCAAAAGGGACGGGTTCGGGGCAGACGACAGTGAAGAAATATCGCGGCATCTTCCTGAAGAATGAGCAAGAAATTGCCCATCTTCGGGAAGCGAACCGCATGGTCTGCGCAGTTCTGGATGAACTTGGCAAGGCCGTGCAGCCAGGCATAGAAACCATGGCCCTTGAAGAGATCGCCATGCGGATGTGCCGGGAGTTTGGGGTCCAGCCTGCCTTCAAAGGGTACCACGGATTCCCCTATTGTTTATGTTGTTCTGTGAACGAAGAAGTGGTACATGGCTTCCCTTCCTCACGTGTGTTGAAGGAAGGCGACATCGTCAGCCTGGACATGGGCGTCGTCCATAACGGTTTTTATGGCGATTCTGCCCGGACCTTCCCGGTGGGGGCGATATCCGAATCTGCAACGCGGCTGCTGCAGGTCACGGAAGCGTCTCTCATGCGCGGAATCGAGATGGTTCGCCCAGGCAACCAGCTGTACGATGTGTCTGCCGCCATTCATGAACACGTGCGGCAGGCGGGGTTTGATGTGGTCCGCCGCTTCGTCGGGCACGGCATCGGGTGCCGGCTGCATGAAAAGCCGGAAATTCCGAACTTCGTGCCTAAAGGCATGCCAGGAGTGCCCCTGAAAGTGGGCATGGTCCTGGCGATCGAACCCATGGTGACCATGGGGGCGAGCGAGGTGGAAATCCTCGATGACAATTGGACGGCGGTCACAAAAGACCGCAGCCTCGCAGCGCATTTCGAACACTCGGTGGCAGTGACCGACGACGGTCCCTACATTCTGAGTGTTCCTTAAGAAAAGCGCGACGGGCGACAGGAAGCCAACGAGGCGCCCTGAGCGCCGCGAATGTTTACAACGAGACGCAGCAAAAGGAGCAAGGCCATGAAGGTGCGGCCTTCTGTCAAGAAGATTTGTCCCAAATGCAAGGTCATCCGGCGCAAGGGCGTGCTGCGCATCATCTGCGAAAACCCCCGCCACAAACAGCGGCAAGGCTAAGGAGAGAGTACGATGGCGCGCATTGCAGGCGTTGATTTGCCCCGCTCCAAGCGGATGGACATTGCGCTGACTTACATTTTCGGCATCGGCCGTCATACGGCGCTGCAGATCCTCGACGCCACCGGCGTAGACTGGACTAAGCGCTCCGATGACCTGACGCCTGAAGAAGTCAACGAAATCCGTAAGGAAATCGAATCCAATCATAAGGTCGAAGGCGACCTGCGCCGTGAAATCACGGCCAATATCAAGCGGTTGATGGACATCGGCTGCTACCGCGGTTTGCGGCACCGTCGCGGCCTGCCCGTGCGTGGCCAGCGCAGCCACACCAACGCCCGCACCCGCAAGGGGCCGCGTCGTGGCGCAGTGGCCAAGAAGAAGAAGTAGGCCCCTGTCCTTTGACGGTCGCATCCATTCATGCAACCAGATGATCGAGCATACAGGTAGAGAGCATCATGGCCAAGCCAAAGCGCACAGTTAAGAAGAAAGAGAAGAAAAACGTTCCGGTTGGGCATGCCCACATCCGCGCAACGTTCAACAACACCATCATCACGTTCACCGACGTCAAGGGTAACGTGATCAGCTGGGCTTCCGCCGGCGGTTCCGGCTTCAAAGGTTCGCGCAAGTCCACCCCTTTCGCCGCGCAGATTGCTGCTGAAACAGCAGCTCGCAAGGCACAGGATCATGGCATGCGTACCGTGGGCGTGTATGTGAAGGGTCCGGGCTCCGGCCGCGAATCCGCCATGCGTGCCATCAACAACGCCGGCTTCAAGGTGACTTTCATTCGTGATATCACGCCCATCCCGCACAATGGCTGCCGTCCTCCGAAACGGCGTCGTGTCTAAGGGATTTGAGGAATAGGAGAGAGATTACATGGCCCGCTATACAGACGCCAAATGCCGCCTTTGCCGCCGCGAAGGCGCCAAGCTCTTCCTCAAGGGCGACCGCTGCTACACTGACAAGTGCGCTTACGAGCGCCGTCCTTACGCCCCCGGCCAGGCCGGCCGGCTGCGCCGCAAGATGAGCGACTATGCCGTGCAGCTGCGTGAAAAGCAGAAGGTCCGCCGCATGTACGGTATTCTTGAAGACCAGTTCCGTGCGTACTTCAAGAAGGCTGACATGATGAAGGGTGTTACCGGCACGAACCTGTTGTCCCTCATCGAACGCCGCCTGGATAACGTGGTGTACCGCATGGGCTTCGCGAATTCTCGCGACCAGGCCCGCCAGCTGGTGCGTCACGGCATCTTCCAGGTCAACGGCCATCGGGTGGACATTCCTTCCTACAGCTGCAAGCCTGGCGACGTGGTTCTGGTGGCCGAGGGCTCCCGCAAGATTCCGGTGATTCTGGAAGCGCAGGACGTCATCGCCCGCCGTGGCTGCCCCGCCTGGCTCGAAGTGGACGGCGCGAACTTCAAGGGCACCGTGAAGGCCCTGCCTCAGCGCGAGGACATCACCTTCCCCATCGCCGAACACCTCATCGTCGAACTCTATTCCAAGTAAGGAAGGCCGCCGACCATGCTCATCAGACAAGGCGAACGGCTCATCAACACCCGGAACTGGCAAGAACTCGTCAGGCCCGAGCAAATCGTGCGCGACGGCAAGTCCGACGTGCTGTATGGCAAGTTCGTCTGCGAACCCCTGGAACGTGGCTTCGGCACCACCATCGGCAATGCGCTTCGGCGCGTGTTGCTGTCGTCGCTGCAGGGCGCCGCACCGGTGGCCATGCGCATCGAAGGGGTGCAGCACGAATTCACCACCATCCCCGGCGTGATGGAGGACGTGACGGACATCGTCCTCAACATCAAGCAGGTGCGTTTCGCCATGAGCTCCGACGACCCCCAGCGCATCCACCTCCAGGCGGATCAGCGCGGAGTCGTCACGGCTGCTGCGGTGAAAGAGACGCACAACGTCGCAGTCCTGAACCCCGAACAGCACATCGCCACCCTGACGGAAGATATCCCGCTCAACATGGAGCTGGAACTTCGCATGGGCAAGGGCTATGTGCCGGCGGAAATGCACGAGGGCCTGTCCGACGAAATCGGCCTGATCAAGCTCGACGCCAGCTTCTCCCCGGTGCGCCGCGTGGCCTACACCGTGGAACAGGCTCGCGTGGGCCAGATGACCAACTACGACAAGCTCATTCTGGAAGTCTGGACCGATGGCAGCGTCTCTCCCGAAGACGCCATCGCCTACTCGGCCAAGATCCTCAAGGATCAGCTGACGGTCTTCATCAACTTCGATGAAGAGGTTTCCCAGGAAGATGGCATCGGGTCCTCCCTGTCTTCCGACCTGAATGAAAACCTCTTCAAGTCCATTGATGAGCTGGAGCTTTCCGTCCGCGCCACCAACTGCCTCAAGAGCGCCAACATTTCGCTCGTGGGCGAGCTGGTGCAGCGCACGGAAAACGACATGCTCAAGACCAAGAACTTCGGTCGCAAGTCCCTGGACGAGATTCGTCGCGTGCTGCAGGACATGGGCCTGGAATTCGGGGTGAAGGTGGACAACTTCGAGCAGCGCTACCAGGAATGGCTCAAGAGGAAAGAGCAACATGAGGCATAACAAACGCGGACGCAAACTCGGCAGAACTTGGGAACACCGCAAGGCGCTGCTGCGTAATATGGCCAAGGCCCTGATCACTCATGGCCGCATCCAGACCACCGAAGCCAAGGCCAAGGAGCTGCGCCCCGTGGCCGACAAGCTCGTGACCCTGGCCCTGCGCAACGACCTGCACTCCCGCCGTCTGGCGTACAAGGTGCTGGGCAACCACGGGCTCGTCAAAACCCTGTTTGACGAAATCGGCCCCCGCTTTGCCGCGGGCGGTGGCGGGTACACCCGCGTGGTGCGCATGAGCCAGCCCCGCACCGGTGACTGTGCGCCCATGGCCATCATCGAGTTCACTCGCTACGAAGGCGATACTCCGGCTGCCAAGGCCAAGAAGGAAGCTCCGGCAGCGGCCCCCGCTCCCGAAGCCGCCACTGCCGAGGCCTAAGCCTGCCGTACGCATCCTCCAGGCAAGCCCCGACCAATGTTCGGGGCTTGCTTTTTTTTGAACAATGGTATTGATATTTTCGATGGGGAGGATCGCAATATGGATTTTCGGAGATTGGAAGCCTTCTGCAAGGTGTATGAACGCCGCAGCTTTTCCCGCGCCGGGGAAGAGCTGTTTTTGTCCCAGCCCACCATCAGCGCCCATATTCAGACCCTGGAAAAGGAACTTGGCGCCAGGCTGTTCGATCGTATGGGCCGCTCTGTGCTGCCTACTCCGGCTGGCAATGCCCTGTATTCCAGAGCCACGGACATTTTTCGCATGGTGGAGCTGGCCAAGGCGGAAGTGCATGGGCTGATGCACCGGATTACCGGGGAAGTGACCCTGGGCGCATCCACCATCCCGGCAGGCTCGCTGCTGCCCTCGGCGCTGGCGGGCTTTGTGAAATCCTATCCCGATGTCTCCATCCGCATGGAAACCGGGGATTCTGCCGAAATTACCGATGCGGTGGCCGAGGGGCGGTGCATGCTTGGCGTGGCGGGCGCTCGTCCGGACCGGTCGGATCTGGTGGCCACGTTTCTGCGGGCAGACGAACTGGTGTGCGTGGCAGCGCCGGAGTTTCCCCGGGTGCGGGAATCATTGTCCCTGGAGGAACGGCTGAGTCAGCCCTGGGTCATGCGCGAGCCCGGCTCAGGCACGCGATTGGCCATGGAGCAGGCCCTGTCCAGGGCAGGCAAGGATGCCCGCACCGTCCGGCTTGCCATTGAGGTCGCCTCCACGCAGGCCCTGTTGGCCTGTGCGGTTGCCGGCATGGGGCTGGCCATCACCTCTCGTCTGGCTGCGGCGCAGCACCTGCTCCGCGGCGAGCTGGTGGAGACCCCGCTGCCAGCGCTACGCATGGAACGGGAATTCTGGTGCATTACGCACAGCCAGCGGGTGTTGTTCCCCGCCGCGCAGTCCTGTCTGAACTACCTGATGACACATTGCGGCGAACCCCCTGCCGCCTAACCGGGCTTTCCTTCGCCCCTTTTTGAGGAACCATGACTGCCACCCCGCGACTGACCCTGACTGCGCCTGCCGCCGGCTGAGCCGCCAAGATTCCTCCAGGGGACCTGGAGGTGGTGCTCGCCGGGCTCAAGGCCCCGCAGAACCCGCGCATTCTGGCCGGCGCCACCGGTAACGAGGATGCTGTGGTGCTGTCTTTCCCGTCTGGGCAGGCGTTGATCCAGACGGTGGATTTTTTCACGCCCATTGTCGATGACCCCTGGCGGTTCGGGCAGATTGCCGCGGCCAACGCCCTTTCGGACGTCTACGCCATGGGCGGGGTGCCATGGTCGGCCATGAACATCGTCTGCTTCCCGGCAAAAACCTTGGATCTTGGCGTGTTGCAGGCCATGTTGCAGGGCGGCCTGGAAAAGGTGCTGGAGGCTGGCGCGGTGCTGGCCGGCGGGCATTCCGTGGATGATCCGGTCATCAAATTCGGACTGGCCGTCTCGGGGCTGATCGAGCCTGGCCGCATTGCGCGCAACGGGGGGCTCCGGCCCGGGGACGCCCTGATCCTGACCAAGCCTCTGGGAACGGGGGTGTTGGCCACGGCGGTCAAGGCCGACTGGGACGGGCGGGACCAGCTGGAATTGTTGTTGTATCGCTGGGCTGGCCGACTGAACAAGGGCGGGGGAGAAGTCATCCGCACCCTGGGGCTGGCTGCAGCCACGGACGTCACCGGTTTTGGCCTGGGCGGGCATGTGCTGGAAATGGCCCGGGCCTCGCGCGTGGATATCGTCCTGGAGCAGGCCGCCATCCCCTACATTCCCGAGGCGGTGGAGCTGGCGGGCATGGGCCTGCTTCCGGAAGGCAGCCACAATAACCGCCGCTTTTGCGAGAGCGCCCTGGACTGTGCCACCGGGCTGGACGCGGTGAAGGTTGATCTGATTTTCGATGCGCAGACCTCCGGGGGGCTGGTCCTGGGGGTGCCACCGTCACAACTGCGCGAGGCTGTGACCAGGCTCGAAGACTGCGGCGAACTGGCCGCCGTCATCGGCGAGGCCGTCCCCCTCGCCGCGCAGGATGCCTGCCCCATGCTGCGCATTCGGTAGCGCGTGAAGGGTGGGGCGTCCCGTTTTCCCCTGCCAACGGTATCCCCACCCGGTTCTGCTCAGTTTTTTTGCGCGGCTCTGAATTCCCCGGCCAGGGCGAGGATGCGGGCGGTGGTGGCGGGATCCTTGCCCAGGGCAGGGTGACGCTCCAGGATGGATTCCAGCTGCTCGAGGGCTTCGGTCGGGCTGGCGGCCTTGCCGGCTTCAAGCACATCCATGAGTTTGTCTGCCAGGACGACGAGTTTTTGCTCCAATGTCTCGGGCCGGTAATCGCCCGGGGGCAGGCCGTAGCGTTCGGCGTCTTCGGGGGGCACGCCGCTGCGAACATGCACTTCCATGGTCCGGCAGACGTGTTCCTCCAGGCCCAATTCGCGACCGATGCGTGCGCCGATGACGCCGTGCAACACGCCGCCATCCTGCACCTTGCCCAGGTCGTGGAACACGGCGGCGCGGCGGACCCGCTCACGGTCCACGGCCTCGTCCTCCGGGCCCTGCCGAAGCTGGTCTGTCATCCAGAGCGCCACCGTGGTGACACGTTCACTGTGCTGGAGAACCTTTTCCGGCAATCCCAGCTTGCGCAGCAGGGCAGTCTCTTCTGCAGTGAGAGGCGTCGGGGCGTGGCTCATGGGGTCCTCCGGGGGCTATAGGTGGGGATGCCCTTCCATAACACAGGCAGGGCCGCCAGCAATACCACCCCCATGAGGGCAAAGGCGGTCCTGAAGCCCAGGGCGCCCACCAGCAGACCCGAAAGGATGGGGCCAGAGGCGTGGCCCACGTCGAAAATGGTCCCGAAGGTTCCCATGGCCGCGCCATAGTGTTGTTTTTTGCAGATGTCCGCCACCAGGGCCGCAGAGGAGGAGGTCACAAAGGCCTCGCCCAGGCCGAAGACCAGCGCCGCCAGCAGCAGCGTCCAGAAGCCGCCCAGCCAGGGGATGGCCATGAACGAGAGGGAGCAGGCGATGAGTCCCAGGGCAATGACATGCTTGCGTCCATACTGGTCAGAAATCCGCCCCATCACGGGCTTGGCCAGCATGGTGACTACGATCTGCGCGCCCCAGAGCAGGCCGGCCTGGAATTCATTGAGCCCGGCCACGGTGACGGCGTAGATGGGCAAAAAGGCCTCCAGTGCGCCCATGGTCATGTTCTGAATACCTTCCATGGACGAGGCCACCACCACCCGGCGGTCGGAAAGCACTTCCCGGATGCCAGCCTTGAATTTTGCCCAGCGCGCCGGCAGGCCGCCAGTATGCCCGATGCGTTCCTCGCCCTTGAGAATGCGCCAGCCCAGCACCAGGGAGGCCACGCCCAGCACGCCGCTCACCAGATATACCGCGCGGAAGGCCCACAACCCCGGTCCTGCCTCGCCCCCAAAGAGCGTATGCAGGATGAATCCTCCCACAGGCGCGCCCAGGAGCGTGCCGATGATGGTCACGGAGGAGAACCAGCTGAGCATCTCGCCTTTTTTCTCGCCAGCCAGGTCCGCCACCACGGCCATGACCACCGGGCCGTAAATGGCCGTGGCCAGGCCGTGAAAGAATCGCACGGCCACCAGCGCCCAGTAGCTGTGGATGAACAGATAGGCAAAGGGCAGCACGGCAAAGACCCACAGCCCGGCCAGCATGGTCTTGCGCCGGCCTATGACGTCGGACAGGGCCCCCGAGGGCAGCTTGAAGAAAATGCCCGTGACCGTGGAAATGCCCACAGCCAGCCCCACGGCTTCCGGCCCGGCGCCCAGGAACAGGGCAAACAGGGGCAGCACCGGGTTGCGGGCCAGGGCATAGGAGAATCGGGCCAGAAAACCGACCCCGTACAGGGAATTGATGGCGTTCATCGGGCCTCTGGCAGGAAATCCCACCAAGAAGTTTGGGAAAGGGGAGCGCGAGGGGAAGAACCCTTGCCAACGGGTTTTCCCCTCGCATCTTCCTTAATGCTTGGCGGCGGCCACGGCGCGGTCGTGGAAGGGGGACTTGCCATAGACGCCCAGGGGAATGCCCATGACCACTTCGGCGTTGATGTAGCCCAGGGCGCGGGCCGTGGCGCCCACTCGCTGCTGGACGCGGTTGTCGATGGACAGGATGCTGGCCGACTTGGCCGCAGAGGCCAGGGCCGCGCCCACGTCCATGAGCCGCATGGCGCAATGCGGGCCAGCGTAGCCCATTTCCTTGTCCTGCGCCTGGCGAGCCTGGACGAATTCCTTGCAAGTGGCAAAGCCGCAGGCTCCGCAGTCGTAGCCCGCAGCGGTGAACTTGGACAGGCCGATGAGCAGCACGGCCTCGGCCTGGGCGCAGTTGGCGGCGTCGCGGTTCCAGAAGGCCTCATTGGTGGACTCCGGCGCATAGGCGGCCATGCGTTCGGCAATCTTTTTCAGGTCTTCGGGGTTGTCGATGATGATGATCTCCAGAAAATCCTTGCCCCCGGCCTTGGGGGCGGTGCGGGCGGCAGCAGCCATGAGCTGGGCGGCGAGGGAAGCGGCAGGGTGCATGAAGGCTCCTTTGGTGTGATGCCAATTGTTATGTTTATTGGGATTATTTACTTTCAATTGCTATATACGCATGTGGGCTTGCCGTGTCAATTGGCATGTTGTACGTTGCCTTGATCTGGCAATTGATCGAAGGAGTGACCATGACCCATCCCTGGCTGCTGTGCATTCACAATATCCCTCCCAAGCCGGCCTATTTGCGGGCAAAAGTTGCCAAGCGGCTGGCAGGGCTCGGGGCTGTGGCCCTCAAGAACGCCGTCTACGCCTTGCCGGATACGGCCCAGCATCGCGAGGATTTGGGCTGGCTGGTGCGGGAAATCGAGGACGGCGGTGGCAAGGCCTTTGTGGTGGAGGCGGCCTTTGTGGCCGGCCTGGAAGACGCCCAGGTGCGGGCCCTGTTCCAGCAGGCCAGGGAGCAGGACTATGCGGCCCTTCTGGCCCAGGCCAGGGGAGTGGAGCAGGGGCTGGCGGCGCTGGCGCCGGACATCGCCGCACGCAACCTGGCCGAATTGCGCCGACAACTGGCTGAGATTCGGGCCGTGGACTTTTTCAACGCGCCGGGGGGCGATGTGGTGGAGGGGCTGGTGGCAGGCATGGGGGCCCGGCTGCGGGAGCAGGGGGAACGGGCCGTGCTGGCGGCCGGGGAGGTGGCGCGGTCACTGGAAACCTTCCAGGGCAAAGTCTGGGTCACCAGGGCCGGCGTGCATGTGGACCGCATGGCCTCGGCCTGGCTCATCAGAAGATTCATCGACCCAGACGCGGCCTTTGCCTTTGTGGAAACGGCCACGCACTCGCCGGCCCCGGGGGAGGTGACCTTTGACATGCAACAGGCCGACTTCACACATGAAGGCGAGCGTTGCACCTTTGAAACCTTCATCCTCCGCCTGGGCCTGCACGACGACGCCCTGGCCCGTCTGGGCGAAATGGTTCACGACATCGACCTTCGCGAGACGCGCTACGGCCATGCGGAAACCCCCGGTCTGGCCGCGGCCCTGGCCGGCATTGCCCTCAGGCATGCCGGGGATCAGGACCGCTTCCAGGCCGGGGGCGTGGTGCTGGATGCGTTCTATGAGGCGTTGCGGCTGAAGGTGCCCGGCATCAATAGGAAATGATCTTGTCCGCCTTCTGCATCTGTTCGTACAGGAACTTCATATTGGAAAGCTCAACGTGTTCTATTGCGTCCATCCCGTGGACGCCCATGCATTTGCCTCAGGCGGCGAGGACGCCCTCGCTCAGGACAAAAAGCTTGGCCTGCTCGGCAATGGGAAACTCCGGACTGTCGCCTTCATAGAGTGAGACGGCAGAGCCATTGAGAAAAACGCACACATCCTCGCCCTCGTTGAGCAAGAAGTTGCCAAACCGCAGGGCATTCCATTTGATTTCAGGGTCGTTGCTGGACAGGATCAAGAGCACGTGCATGGTCGATACTCCAAGAGTGTTTGCATCGACATACTCTATGAAAGCAGTGGGGTAAAGGGATTAGCCAAGCGGGGGCACTCCCAGCGCCTCGCAGATGGCCGGCAGCCCTTGTTGCTGGATAAACCGGGCCACACGGACCTTGCCCACGCAGGTGGCGGCATAGTGGTCCAGGAATCGGCGAACCACATCCAGCGTCTGCGCATCCGGCAGATTCCTGGCCAGCAGATCGGCCACGCGGGGTTTGGTGCCGCTGTTGCCACCGACATACACATGCCAGCCATTGCGCCGGCCCACCAGGCCGATGTCCCGGACCTGGCTTTCCGCGCAGCAGAACGGGCAGGCAGACACCCCCAGCTTGACCTTGGCCGGAAACTGCCGCCCAAAGACCAGCGCCTCCAGCTCCTTACCCATGGCCAGGGAGTCCTGGACGGCATGGCTGCAGTGCGCGGTGCCTGGGCAGGCCTGCACGTAATTGCGGCAGAAGGTCGTGCCTGAAGACCCAAGGGCTTCCCGCAATGGCTCAAGCTGTCCCTCCGGGATGCCCAGGAGGATGAAGCGCTGCCCCGAGGTGATCTTCAGCGTTTCCACGCCATGGGTCGAGGCTGCGTCGGCAATGCGACGCAGTTCGTCCGGGGTGATCAGCCCCAGGGGCGCGCGGGGTTTGATGGCCCAGGTGGCTGGATCGCGTTGCCGGATGGCGCTCTGCGTGGGGGCCTGTTCGCAGGAGGGGAGGGGAGATGTGGCAGGATGTTGCATGGCGGCTCCTTTCTTGCTGCATGTATCGGAGCCGAACGTAAGGCAGAGGCGGGCGGTTGGCCTTGATGCATGTCAAGGGTGTGCAGGAACCGTTGCCACTTGTTCCGCCAGCTTGATGCAGTTGCGGCCGGCGTGCTTGGCGGCGTAGAGGGCGTTATCCGCGGCGCGGATCAGGGCGGTTGCGTCGGTGGCAGGATCGGGGAGCACGCAGGCCACGCCGATGCTCACGGTAACCAGAGGATGCACCGGGCTGCTGGCGTGCGCAATTTCCAGCTCGGCCACCAGATCCTGGATGTGCCGGGCAATGGCCAGGGCGCCGTCGGGTTCGGTGTTGGGCAGCAGGGCCACAAATTCCTCACCACCAAAGCGGGCGGCGAGATCCGCCGGGCGGTTCATGGAACCGGCCACGGCCTTGGCCACGGCGCGCAGGCAGGCATCGCCCTGCAGGTGGCCGTAGGTATCGTTATAGAGTTTGAAGTGGTCGATGTCGATCATGAGGAGGGAGAGGGGCGTCTGCTCGCGCCGGGCGCGCAACCATTCCGCGGCAAAGACCACGTCAAAGCGGCGGCGGTTGGCAATGCCCGTCAGGCCGTCCAGGTTGGAAAGCAGTTCGAACTTGTTCTTCAGGGCTTCCAGTTCACGTTCGCGGGCCTTGCGGTTGTCCGTCTCCTCCTTGAGCCGCAGGGCGGCCTTGACCCTGGCCCGCAACTCCAGAAGATTGATGGGTTTGGTCAGATAATCGATGGCCCCGGCGTTGAAGCCCTGCTCCAGGGTTTCCTTGTCGTCTGACGCGGAAATGAGGATGACCGGGATGTCCTGCAGGCGGGGGTCGTCCTTGAGCAGACGGGTGGCCTGAATGCCGTTCATGTCCGGCATGTTGATATCCATGAGGATGAGATCAAACGCCGGCTGTGCGGCAGGGGAATCAGCCGCTTCCGATTTTTCCAGCAGAGCAAAAGCGTTGCGCACGTTTGGCGCCACCACGATCCCTTCATAGCCCGCCTTGGCCAGACAATGCTCCAGCTGCAGGGCGGCAACAGGGGAATCGTCTACAATCAGGATGCGTCGCATGGAAAACCCGGGGAAGAGGGTGGTAAGATTCCGTAATATCGCATAGTTGAGGGGTCGAGTCAATGGGTTTGCACAAAAGGGGGAAGACGGCTCGGAAATCCTCGGGACAAAGTCCTAGGCAAGCGCGGCAGATCCTGGTAAAGAAGTCGCGCACATTCGACCTTAGTCTCCCACATTTCTTCCATCCGTATCTCTTGCAGGAGCACACCCCATGCAGGCTTCGCGCCGCAATGCCGCCATTCGCAATGTTGCCATCATCGCCCACGTCGACCACGGCAAAACCACTCTTGTGGACGCGCTGTTCAAACAATCCGGCCTGTTCCGCGAAGGCCAGGCCGTGGACGACCGGCTCATGGATCGCCTGGAACTCGAACGCGAGCGCGGCATCACCATCGCGGCCAAGAACTGCGCCGTGACCTGGAACGACATCAAAATCAACATCATCGACACCCCCGGCCACGCCGACTTCGGCGGCGAGGTGGAACGCGCCCTCTCCATGGCCGATGGCGCCATCCTCCTGGTGGACGCCGCCGAGGGCCCCCTGCCGCAGACCCGGTTCGTCCTGCGCAAGGCCCTTTCGGCCCATCTGCCGGTCATCGCGGTCATCAACAAGATCGACCGCAAGGACGCCCGCGCCGACGAGGTCCTTAATGAGATTTATGACCTCTTCATCGATCTGGACGCCGAAGAGGAACAGCTTGAATTCCCGGTGCTGTATGCCATCGGCCGCGAAGGGCTGGCCAAGCGCAGCCTGGAGGGCGAAGAGACCGACCTTTCCGCGCTCTTCGAAACCATTCTGACCCACATCCCCCCGCCAGTCTGCGAGCCGGACAAGCCTTTCCAGATGCTCGTTTCCGACCTGGGCTACTCCGATTATCTGGGCCGTCTGGCCATCGGCAAGGTCTTTTCCGGCATGGCCAAGGCCGGGGCGGAACTGGCCTGCATCCCCGAATCCGGCCAGCCCAAAAGCCTGCGCGTCACCAAGCTGCAGCAGTGCCACGGCCTGGGCTTTGTGGACGCCACCGAGGTGCAGGCAGGGGACATCGCCGTCCTGGCCGGCATCGAAGACGTGATGATCGGGGACACCATCTGCGCCAAGGATACCCCCGTGGCCCTGCCGCGTATTCGCGTGGATGAACCCACCGTGGCCATGCAGTTCATGCCCAACAACTCGCCCTACGCCGGCCGCGAAGGCCAGCATGTGCAAAGCGCCAAGATTCGCGAACGGCTGGTGCGCGAAACCTTGCGCAACGTGGCCATCCGTCTGGAAGAAGGGGAAGGCAAGGACGCCATGCTCGTCAAGGGCCGCGGCGAATTCCAGATGGCCATCCTCATCGAAACCATGCGCCGCGAAGGATTTGAACTCACTGTGGGCCGGCCGCAGGTCATCCTGAAAACCATCAATGGCCAGCTCCACGAGCCCATCGAAAAGCTGTACGTGGACTGCGACGAAGCCTTCATGGGCGTGGTGACGGAAAAGCTCTCCCAGCGCAAAGGCCGCATGACCAACCTGGTGAACAAGGGCACCGGCCGCGTGCGCATCGAGTTCTCCATCCCCTCCCGCGGCCTCATCGGCTACCGCGACGAGTTCCTCACCGATACCAAGGGCACCGGCCTGATGAACTCCATCCTGGATGGCTACGAGCCCTACCGCGGCGAGTTCCCCACGCGGTTTACCGGCTCGCTGGTCTGCGACCGCCAGGGCGCGGGCGTGGCCTATGCCCTCTTCAACCTGGAGCCGCGCGGCGAACTGTTTGTGGAGCCTGGCAATCTGGTGTACGAAGGCATGGTGGTGGGGGAGCACAACCGGGAAAACGACATCAACGTCAACCCGACCAAGGAAAAGAAGCTGACCAACATGCGGGCCTCGGGCAAGGATGAAAACGTCATCCTGACCCCGGTTCGTCCCATGACCCTGGAGCGGGCCTTGCACTTCATCAAGGAAGACGAGCTGGTGGAAGTAACGCCGCAGTCCATCCGCCTGCGCAAGGCCGAACTCTCGGCTGCCAAACGGCACATGCTGGAAGGCGCCAAGAAGAAGGCCGACAAGTAACCGCACGCAGTATTGGCATCTCGATATGGATGAGACAGGGGGCGGGGCAACCCCTGCCCCCTGTCTTGACTTCGTCACAATTCCCGTCCATACCATTTTGAAGCCAACGGACAGCGATTATTTTACAAAATTGTCAGCAGCCCTGGCTGCATCCCAGGCCAGGTGACGATTTCCGGATCGTCCAGCCCTGGGGCATGATTCCCAAGGAGAAAGGCCCGTCCCATGGCCATGATTGAAATCAAAGCCTTGAACAAATGGTACGGCGAGTTTCACGTACTCAAAGACGTCTCCGAGACCGTGGAGCAGGGAGAGGTGCTGGTCATTTGCGGCCCCTCCGGCTCGGGCAAGAGCACGCTCATCCGCTGCGTGAACCGACTCGAAGAGTACCAGAAAGGAACCATCCTCATAGAGGGCAAGGACATCCACGATCCTGACGTGGACGTCAACGAATTGCGAACCCACATTGGCATCGTGTTCCAGCAGTTCAATCTGTACCCGCATCTGACTGTGCTCAAGAACATCACCCTTGCGCCCATCAAGGTCAAAAAAGTACCCCGGGCCGAGGCCGAAGAGGTGGCCCTCTCGTTGCTGGAACGCGTGGGCATCCACGATCAGGCTCGCAAGTACCCGGCCGAACTTTCCGGCGGCCAGCAGCAGCGCGTGGCCATTGCCCGGGCCCTGGCCATGAAGCCCAAGATCATGCTTTTTGACGAGCCCACCTCCGCGCTTGATCCGGAAATGATCAACGAAGTCCTGAACGTTATGAAAGATCTGGCCCGCGACGGCATGACCATGCTGTGCGTGACCCACGAAATGGGCTTTGCCCGCGAAGTGGCGGACCGGGTGATCTTCATGGATGGCGGGCAGATCATTGAAGAAGGCGCTCCGCAGGACTTCTTCTCCAATCCCCGGCACGAGCGCACTCAGGCGTTCTTGCGTGAGATTTTATAAGGCGCG
This sequence comes from Megalodesulfovibrio paquesii, assembly GCF_054653055.1. NCBI lineage: Bacteria > Pseudomonadati > Thermodesulfobacteriota > Desulfovibrionia > Desulfovibrionales > Desulfovibrionaceae > Megalodesulfovibrio > Megalodesulfovibrio paquesii. The sequence continues at coordinate 550,577 of NZ_BAAIGQ010000005.1, forward strand.
GCCGGTGCGCGCAGCGTCCGCTGCGGCGGCTGGCCAACGGCGGCTTCGGACCGCCCGCACGTTTACGATCAGGAGGCTTCGATGCGCAATGTGATGAAACCGGTGGTTCTGACCCTGGCCACGCTCGTGGTGGCAGTGCCGGCTGTTGCCGGCAAACCGGAGAGCATCAAGGCGGCCGGCGTGCTCAAGGCCGGCGTCAAGGACTCCCAGGTCCCCTTCGGCTATGTGGATGAAAAGACCAGCAAGATCGTGGGCTTTGAAATCGATCTCATGCAGGCCCTGGCCGACAAGCTGGGCGTGAAGCTGGAAACCAAGCCCGTGACCTCCTCCACCCGCATCCCCATGCTCACCCAGGGTGACATCGACATCATCGCCGCCACCATGACCCACAAGAAGGAACGCGAAGATCAGGTGGACTTTTCCATCACCTACTTCCAGACCGGGCAGAAACTGCTGGTGAAGAAGGACGGCGGCGTGAAGTCCGCGGCCGATCTGGCCGGCAAGAAGGTCGGTTCCGCCAAGGGGTCCACCTCCGAGCAGAACGTCAAGAAGGCCCAGCCCGAGTGCACCGTGGTCTCCTTTGAAACCTACCCCGAAGCTTTCCTGGCTCTCAAGCAGGGCAAGGTCGTGGCTGTGACCACTGACGAATCCATCCTGCTTGGTCTGAAGAACAGCGACGAAAAGCCCGGCGACTATGAAATCGTGGGTGACTACATCTCCCCCGAACCCTATGGCCTGGGTATTGTGGAAAACGATTCCGACTTCCGCGACTTCGTCAACCTGACGCTGATGGAACTCTGGGAAACCGGCCAGTTCCAGACCATGTACAACAAGTGGTTCGGCAAGGACACTCCGAACTACATCCCCCTGAACTGGAAGCTGGAACTCTGGCCCTAACCGGCGCCAGAGGGATCACCTTTCAGGCTGCACTGCATTGTCGCAGGGCCGGAACACGCTTTCCGGCCCTGCCTCACCGTCCGCCGGGGCCCGTACTGGCTGCTGCCGGCGTACTGACTGCGAACGAGGCACGACTTGTCCTACACGTTTGACTGGGGGCTCGTGGTATCCGGCGAATACGGCCAATGGATGCGCGAGGGCCTGATCACCACCCTGCAGATTTCCGGCATCTCCATCGTCGCCTCGCTGCTGCTGGGCACGCTGGTGGCGGTGCTGCGTCTGTCGCGCATCAAGCCGCTGGTCTGGGGCAGCGCGGCCTTTACGGAATTCTTCCGCAACACGCCGCTGCTGGTCCAGATTTTCTTCTGGTACTTCGGCTCATATTCCGTGCTGCCGGACTTCGTGAACCAGTGGCTCTATCAGCAGAATTTCGAGTTTGCCGCCGGTGTCATCGCGCTCACGGTGTACACGGCCGCCTTTATTGCAGAAGATATCCGCTCCGGGGTGTTTGCCATTCCCAAGACGCAGCTGGAGGCCTCCCGGGCCACGGGCCTGTCCTTCCTGCAGGCCATGCGGTTTGTCATTCTGCCCCAGGCGTTCCGCATCATCATTCCGCCGCTGATTTCCCAGTTTTTGAATCTGGTGAAGAACTCCTCCCTGGTTATGGCCGTGGGGGTGATGGAACTGACGTACATGGCGCGGCAGATCGAGTCGTACACCTTCCATGGCCTGGAATCCTTCACCGTGGCCACGCTGATGTACCTCTCCATCTCGCTGATTATTTCTTTCGCGGTCAACATGTACAATAAACGCGTGCTCAAGATCGTGCCGCGATAGGGAAGAGTGGAATGCGCTGGGACGTCGTCACCAACAACTTGCAGTATCTTTTGCTGGGAGCCTGGCCCAATGGGGAGCTGGGCGGCCTGGCCATGACCATTGTGCTGGCCCTGGGCGGGATCTTCGGGGCGTTTTGGCTGGGGCTGTTTGTGGGGCTGTTGCGCATGTCGCCCTCGGGCTGGTTCAGGTGGCCGGCCTTGGCCTACATCGAAATCATCCGCGGCACGCCGCTGTTGATGGTCATTTTCTGGTTCTATTTTCTGGCTCCGGCGCTCCTGGGGCACAGCCTGCCCGGTGCGCAGAGTGCGCTCATTGCCTTGATCGTGTTCACCAGTGCCTACATTGCCGAGATCATCCGCGCCGGCGTGCTTTCCCTTCCCAAGGGCCAGCTGGAAGCCGCCCGTTCCACCGGACTGACCCGGGGCCAGGCCATGCGCCACGTCATTCTGCCGCAGGCCCTGTTCAACATGATCCCCTCCTTTGTGAACCAGTTCGTCAGCCTGACCAAGGATACCTCCCTGGCCTTCATCATCGGCGTGAACGAACTGACCAAGGCTGCCACCCAGGTCAACAACCGGACCATGAACGCGCCAACGGAGATCTTCATCGCCATCGCGCTGCTGTATTTTGGCATCTGCTACGTGCTCACCGCCTTCTCCCGCCGGCTGGAAAAAAAGATGGCCCGCTATCAGGCCCGGGGGCGGTAGGCGGGATCAAAGAAAATCGGGAGAAAGCCTGACGAGGCATTTCTCCCGAGCCGGTTCCCAATGCGCCTCCTTCTGCGTGAAGCAGGCCGGGCATCCTGAATTATGAACTCCCTTGCTGCGGCAGCCGCTGCAGGGCCTGCGTCAGTACGTCTTCCAGGAAAATGAGCTGTTGGTATTGCACCGGTGCAGGCAACTGCAGGGCCAGGGCGATGTTGCCGCTCAGGCGCGAGGCCAGGGCCTCTTGCTGCGGTTGTGTCAGGCGGTCCCAGCGTTCCAGCAGCATGATCATGGCTTCCAGGTCTGCACTGCGCAGCCGGTCCAACCGGGCTGCCTCCACGGGGAAGCGTAGCGCCTCCGCCGGCCGGGCCAGCAGATGCTCGCACAGGCGGACTGGCGAGCGCTCCCGATGCCGGCCCTCCTGCACCACCACCGTCCCGGCGAGCATGTCCCCCAGTCGTTGATTGCGTCCGGAAAACACGGGCACCAGCCAGAGCAGCACCAGTTCATCGAACACACGGCACAGGGTGCGCACGAGTGCGGCGGAAAAGGTCAGGGGCCGGCCGTCTGCCATGACTGCCCGCACTCCCAGCAGCCGTTTGCCCACCGTACGGCCACCCATCCAATACTCCTGCACAAAGAAATAGAGCAGACCGGTGAGGACCCAGGCCAGCGTCACCCAGCCGGCCAGGGTGGCGAGCATTCGCACGGGGACGTCAAAATCACCGAAAAACGCCTCGCCCAGCATTTCGAAGGTCAGCTCCAGGGCCAGCTCCTGTTGGATGGCCAGTAGAAAAGCCCCGCCGGCCAGTATCCAGAAGAGCATGGCGTGGAGCAGAGTATCAATCCACCAGGCGAAGAATCGGGAGCCCAGGCCGGCCAGCATGCCGGCCTGGAGAAAAGCTGGCGCATTGTCAGAGCCTGGAGTGGAGCAGGCTGTCAGCGTTGCCATATTGGGGGCGGGTTCGGCGATACTGGGATGCATGATGGCCCTGTACCCAAGATCGCCCGTCCCTGCAAGGCGAGGGGCAGGCGGGACGGGCAAGGTCCAGCGGTGGAGCCCGCGGGATGAGAATTCGGAGTTTTTCAAGACAAAATCATGAAACAATCTATATTAAATCAACATTACAGATAGTTCAAAAAAGTATTGACGAAATACGGTGACACATTGATAGTGCAACATCATTACATCGTGGATATCGCCAGAGGAGCAGGGAGACGTGGGTGGTAAGGGGGCCGATGTCCGCGCTTGCGTTCACCGGGGACTATTTATGTGACATTGGAGGGGATCATGCGTGTGGTGAAGCTTTGCTGTGTGCTGCTGCTCCTTGGCTTGCTCGCGGGCTGTGGCAAATCCATGGAAACTGCCCGTCAGCTCGCAGCGCCGAACCTGTATCAGGAAGTAAAGTATGAAAACGCCGCCCAGGTGGGCCCGACAGTGGCCGTGGTGCCGGGGACCATATCGACCTACAGCTACGAGTTCATGACGCGCATCAAGCCGGAAACCTTGCGGGAATATGGCGAGCTGGAGCTTGGCAAGGCCAATTTCCGGGTGATGGAACGGTCCTCGCTGGACAGTATCTACCAGGAGATTGCCCTGGCGGCGAACATGGGCGACGGGTCCATGGCGGCCACCTTTGCCAGGCACGATCTGACGCCGCCGCAATGGGTCGTCATGTTCAACATTGCGGACGTGAAATTCGAAACCACTGATTTCAGTTATGCCGACAAGGACTCCACGCGGTTTGCCGGGGCGCTTGTGGGCAGCTTCTTTGGCAGCGCGGCCCTTGGCCAGGGGGTGATCGGCTCCATCAGCAATGCCAAGGAGACGCGCCACTGGAATATTACCATGGCCTATCGCGTGCTTGATGGCGCGACTGGGCGCAAGCTCCATGAAGGGAATTTTACCGAGCAGGCCACCATCATGCGGGAGCTGACCGGCTTTTTGGGGGTGGACTCCTCCCTGGCGGGCGGGCTGACCCTGAGTACCGTGACCCAGCGTCTGGTCCAAAAGGCCGTGCAGGACATGGACAGGCAGCACAAACTCCCCTTTCTGGCCCAGGCGGCCACCCAGCCGGAACCCCAGGCCCCGCCCCCCTCGGGCAAGCGCGGCAAGTCCCCCAAGACTGCGCAAGCCGGCAAGGGCGGCAAGGCGGGGAGTGTGGAGCAGACTGCCCGGCTCGCGGCACTGCAGGCTGAACAGGCCCGGCCGCAGGTGGCCTGTTCCCGGCAGCGTCTTGGCGGCTTCATGTGCGATATGCCCGATGCCTGGTCCTTCAGCGCGCCGCCCAGCGCCCTGGAAGTGGCCCTGACCAAAAAACCGCAACTCAAAAAGATGATTGAAAGCAGCCAGCGTGGCAAAAAATCCGACTTCATGGATGCCATCATCGCCTTTGAGATCTTGCGCACGGCCGGTCCGCTGGTCACATTGAGTGAACCAAGTTCCCCCTTGGCGCGCATGGGCAAGATTCTTGCCGTGGATGGCAGCGGGGTGGAGGGCCGGGTGCTGGTGCTTCCGGGAGCGGGGAGTGAGTTTTCGCCAGAAAAGCTGACCGAGGCGGTGGTCGGCCATATGCGCGATGCCGTGGTCGTGGAACCTCTGGCCGTGGAAACCGTAGCCGCAGGTGCAGGCCAGCGCAGTATTGGCGTGTACAAGTACATTAAGGTCGACCGTCGCCGGGAGGCTGTGGAACAGGAATACGGCATCGACGAAAACTCGATGATAAAGGACAAGATCATCTCCACGCCGCATTACTATAATATGGCCATGTCCGTCATTCCTCGCGGCAACGATCTGCTCATGGTCATCATCATCGCACCAGAGTCCCGTTTCCTGGAGCATCTGGAAGGCGTGAAAGCGGTGGTGGCTTCGGCGGAATAAGGCCGGGCAAGGGCTGCGGATTGTGCAACGCCGGGGCGCACGGTTGGCGCCCCGGCGTCCTGTGTGCTGCCCTGCGGGTTTTCAAATCCGGCATGCCCCTGCCCGGTGCAGCATGCGGGTGACTGTGCGGAATCCCTCAGCGGCCCTGGCGTTCTTTTTTTAGGTCGGCGCCGATGCGCCAGCAATCGCCCACGGGCTCGGGGCGCAACCCCCAGTACTTGCGGCTGTTCATGTCGAAGAGCAGGGGCCGGATTTTGGCCAGATCCAGCTTGCCGCCGGTCAGTGCCTCCTCGCGGGCGTGGGTTTCCATGATCTCGCCGATAAAAACGTGATACCCTTTGACTTCATAGGTATCCACCAGTCGGCATTCCATGCACACCGGGCATTCCTCGATCATGGGAGCCCCGGGAAGCTCCCCGAAAAACAAGGTGAACAGGCTGGACTTGTCCTCCTTGGCGCCACTGACCACACCGCAGTAATCGGTTTCGCGGATCATGGCCTCGGAGGGAACATTGACGCTGAATTGCCCGTGCTCGCGGATGCCTTGCGGGGTGTAATGCCGTCTGGCCATCGCCACGGAGATGAGCTCCCGCGAGCCTTCCGCCCCGGGGCCATAATTCAGGATGCCGATGTGTGCGATGGTGTTGAAGTTGGGTTTGCCATTGACCATGGCCCCCACCAGCACGGTGGGTGTGGGGTACAGGGCATTGACGCCGCCAAGTTTGGTTCGCATGGACCCTCCCAAAAAGCAGACAAGGTGACGGCAGGGGCCAGGAAGCAGCCCTGCCAGTGTGCATGGTGGATGCAGGTCGGATCAACACGCTGTGCCGTCTCGGATGATGGCGCGGATGTCCGCCCACCACAAGAGCCCATGACGCCACATATGCTCCGGCAGGCCCGGCCATCGCGCCCACGGCACGTGGCACGGCTCGTCTTGACCATATGCACGCATGGATTCCGGGATGGCATCCTGCCAGCACGCGAGGTGATCAGTATGAAATATGGAAGAAATCCTGAAGCCGGACAAGGGCAAAAACTGTCGTTTATTTGCCTAATCCTCTAACACTCGCCCCCCCAGGCCGGGGGCGTGGGGCGTTTGTGTCAGCGGTGTTGGTTCGCTGCAACAGCAGGACGCGACCGGCGGCGTCCTCGATGAAGGCCCGGCGCCGGGACGGGGAAGGGCGGAGGCAGCACTTTCATCGCCCCATCCCATCCAGCAGCTGGCGCAGTTCCTCGCCCGAGAGTTCCTGGCGGGCTACCAGGGCTGTGGCGATGTGTTGCACGGTGTGGCGCTGGTCCCGGATGGTGTCCCGGGCCTGGGTGTAGGCGTCGGCCAGGAGCTGCTCGGCCTCGCGGATGTCGTCGCGGGTGGGCGTCTCCCGCCAGCAGAGGCGTTGGTCGCTGCCCAGGCCCAGCCGGCAGACCATGTCCAGGGCCAGGGCCATGGCCCGGGCCAGGTCGCTGGCGCTGCTGCCGCCCGCGCCGGCGCCCACGGCTTCGGGGCCGTAGAAGACCTCCTCCGCCGCCCGGCCGCCCAGGATGGTGGTGATGAGGGCCAGATAGTCGGCGCGGGTGCGCACGGAGGTGTCCGGATCGGGCTGGGCGGCCATGAAGCCCAGGGAGCCGTCGGGCCGGGGCACGATGGACATGTAGGCCACGCCGCCCAGGGCGCCGTTGGAAGTGAGCCGGAGCACGGCGTGCCCGGCCTCGTGGATGGCCACACGCCGCAGGCTCTCCCCGCGCAGGGGGCGGGCAAAGTCGTTTTCCAGCGGGCGGTTGTAGAGCTCGGCCAGCAGATCGTCCTGGCACAGGGGCCGGCAGGCCAGCCTGGCCCGGCGCAGGGCCCCGCGCACGGCCAGGCTCACGTCGGCACCGGTCTTGCCGAAGGCCGCCTCGGCCAGGGGGCGTAAGGTCAACGTGGCCCTGACGGTTTCGGGCACTTGTTGACGTTCCAGATAGTAGGCGAAGATCTTCTCCAGGGCGTCCATGGTGGGCAGGGAGACTTCCACCACCCGATCCAGCCGGCCAGCGCGGCGCAGGGCCGGGTCCACCCCGGCGACGTGGTTGGTGGCGGCAATGACGAAGACCTTGTCCCGATCCGAAAAGCCCTGCAGCTCAGCCAGCAGGGCATTGACCACCTGGGTGTGGTAGGCGGCGTTGGAGCCGCTGAAACTCTCGCGGCTGCCGATGGAATCCAGTTCGTCAATGAACAGGATGGAAGGCGCAAACCGCCGCGCTTCCTGAAAGTCCCTGGCCATGGCCGAAAGGTGGTCGTTCAGGTAGCCGGCCATCTGCCAGGCCGTGGCCGACGACTCCAGAAAGTGCACGCCACAGTCCTTGGCGATGGCCCGGGCCAGGGAGGTCTTGCCGCAGCCGGGAGGCCCCACCAGGAGCATGCCCCGGTCCACCATGGACCAGGCGATGTCCCCGGCCAGGGCGGACCGGATGTCGGCGATGAGCTGCTCCGCCCGCACCTTGGCCTCGCCCAAACCGCAAAGATCTTGAAGGGATGGTCCATGTTGCGGGGTGAGCCGGGTCAGGCGTTCCTCCACCCGCTGCGCCAGCAGGGCGAAGGCCTTGGCCGGATCGGTTTCCAGGCGGGCCACCCGGGCCAGATCCACGGGCAGCACGTAGCGAATCCAGGTGGGCGGATCCTCATGCTGTGGCGGATCGGCCTCGAAGATGGCAGCGAAAAGCCGGCCAAAAATCTCCCAATCGACGCGCGGCAGGGCAATATCCCACTCCGTCAGGGCGTGGATGGCGTCTGGCAGGGCCTTCATGGAGGTGCAGGTGATGAGCACGGCATGCTCGCCGCTGGCCAGGTCATGGGCCACACGCTCGGCATCAGCCAGGCGTGGGTAGGCGGTCATGGACAGAACCACCAATGAGGCCCGGCTGGGACAGGGCAGCTGCAGCACCGGCTCGGTGGGGCCCAGGATGGTGGCGTTGACCAGCGGCAGGCGGACATCCTGTTGCAACAGACGAAGCAGCGGCTGCTCGGCAAAGGGGATGTCCGTGGTCAGGGCCACCACTTCCCGGTCGGCCATGCGCGCCGCCAGCCAGGAGAGGCCGCGCCCCAGGGGGACGCGGGGCGCGCCTGTTTCCACCGGCAGCAGGCCTTCGCGCTCCAGGGCCACGTCCAGCAGCACGGCCATGGCCCGGCCCAGGGGATCGGCGATGTGGCGGCGGGGCGGCGGGGCAGTTGGGGCGCTTGAGGATGTCTGGACGGGCGCAGACTGGAAAGCCCGCTCCACCTCGCCTCCAAACACAGCCACCGGGGCATACCGGCCGTCAGTGCGTTCCTTGAGGTACAAGAGAATCCCAGCCGCGGGCTCCTCCTCGTCCATGACCAGGAGCGGCACAAGATTGTATGCATCCGAGGCGAAATCCTTCAGCAACACCGTCACCTGTCGTGCGCCCCGGTCCGCGGTGTCGGCCTCCTGGGGCAGAAAATAGCGGATGGCGGCATCAGGACGCTGACCAGACAGGGAGGTCTCCGGCTCCAACGCCTCGGGATAGTAGCGGGCCAGGGGCGAATACAGCAGCAGCCAGGGATGACGCCGGGCGGCGGCCCGGAAGTCTTTTGGCATGAGGAAGGGCGTTTTTCGACCTTGAAAGTCAAGAATGCGATCCAGGACCATCCGGCTTTGCCCGGCGGCGGCCTGGGTCACCTCCTCCCGCGCCGTCAGCAGGGCCTCCAGGGCGAACTGGCCCTTTTCGTCCACTTCAAGGGTACGATAAATGGGCGCCACGGCGGCCGGCAGGCCGTTTTCCACAAAACACTGCAGCAGCGTGCATTCCTGGGTGCTCACGGGGGGATCCTAAAGGGCTGGGGGGGAGGGGAGCTGATGCAGATCCGGGTGAAAATCCGGCGGCACGGGCAGGTCTTCCAGCAGCACGTCCTCGTCGCGCAGGGCCAGCTGGCCCAGGGTGAAGGGCTCGGGCGCGCCCAGTTCCTCGTTATAGAGTTCCATGGGCATGGGCGCGACGACGATGTCTGTGCGGAAGAGGGCGTCCTTGAAGAGCACCGTGGCCGTGAAGCGGTAGAAGTTGTCTTCGTCCAGGCCATGGAAGGTCAGGGGAATGAGCCGCTCGTGGACGGCGTCCTTGTCCGCCTGGGTGGCCTGGGGCAGCCAGGTGATGTCCTCGGGCCGCTCCACGATGTTGAAGGCCCCGAGCTGCCCGCGCACGAAGTGGAAGAAGAATTTCACATACGAGGGCAGGGTGGCCGGTTCCAGGCGGATGGGCAGGCGCTCGTTGAAGGCGTAGATGGGCGCGTTGGTCCAGTCCAGCAGGGTGGCCTCGCCCTCCATTCCGTCCGGCCCCAGGAGCAGATGCACCACCCGCGGCGTGGCTTGCAACGCCTCCAACACCTCGGCATCCTCACGCGCTTCCATCCCGTCCGCGGCTTCCGCCGCCTCCGGCATCACCGCCGCCACCGGTACGGCCAGCAGCCGGCAGCCCGGATAAAACGACGGCGAGGCCGCCAGCACCGGCGCCTCGGGCCGGAGCACAAGGTCATCCAACAGCGGCGCGCAACGATCCACCAGCGCCGCAGTGTCCTCCGGCGCGAGGGGGGAGAAGGTCAGGTCGTGCATGGGATGGTCCTGGGAGATGGGGGTTACCGGTTGGCGGCCTCTTCGATGGCAGCGCTCCTCAACGCAGGCCAGGGCGGCCGCAGCTCGCATCGGAGCCGGTCCGGCCACTTCTCGCCAGGGCGGATGTCCTGGACATCAAAGAACGGGGTGAAGGAGTCGTCAGGAAAGAGACCGTTGTATTCACGCAGCAACACCTCCACAAGCTCGCGAAACCGTCCGGCTGCATTGTCCATGCGGGCACGCTCCCGGCGCGTAAGGGTATGCAACCCGTGCATGAGGCCAGAAAATGAGATATGCCTGGGGGAATGGATTTGCAAGACATTCTCAGGCGCTGCGACGCGTTGCGGCCCCAGGGCCACAGGCGCCGTGAGTCAGCCAAACTCCCGGCATCCGGGCTGACGATCCTCCACGAAATCAGATGGGTATTCCTATCCTCAAGAGAATGTCTGATCCCAGCTCGATTTTCACGTTGAGGCATCAGGGATTGTTTGCATGTAGTATAATGTTTTTATGCTGCTATACCAGCCTGATAGAATATAAAACTCAAATGGTGCAAAAAAAAGCGCATGGAGCTGTTCGCACACCAAAAAAAGGGCCTGGATCTGTGACCCAAGCCCTTGAAATACTTGTGGTGGAGACGAAGGGATTTGAACCCTCGACCTACGCGTTGCGAACGCGCCGCTCTCCCAGCTGAGCTACGTCCCCACTGCAAAGAACGGTCTTATATGCCCTGCGGCGACGAATGGCAAGCGGATTGTCTGGGCCGGGGGGGGTTGGAAGTGCAGGTGTCCAGGATGGTGGCCAGGCGGTGGGTGTAACGGTGACGGGAGGTGATTTCCTCGCGCCAGGCCCGGCGCAGGGCGGCGGTCTCCCGTGGCTGGGCGGACAGGAGGTTGACCAGGGCCGGGATATCCGCGGCCTTGGAAAAGCGGATGGGGCGGACGAGATCTTCAGGAAAGAGGGAAAGCCCGGCGTGGGCGTCGGTGACCAGCAGGCCGCCGGCCAGCCAGACGTCGAAGTGTCGCTGGGTGCAGCCGGCGGGGAGCAACAGGTTCGTTGAGTTGAGCACCCAGGCGGCGTCGCGGTACAGGCGGGCCAGGGGGCCGTAGTAGTCCACGGGCGGGTGAAGGCGCAGGGTGGGATGCCCGGCAAGGACCGTGGCCCAGGCGTCATCGCCCATCACCGTGAGTGACCCGGCCTGCAGGGCCGCCTGCAGACAGCGCTGTCGCCAGAGCAGGCTCGATTCGGCCGCGCCCAGGCCGGCCTGGCGGATGGCCGGGCCGGGCCAGCGGTCAGTGATATGTAATTGATTGATCCACCACCACAAATCAGGGCGATCTCCCGCTTCCAGCATGGCCTGGGCTGCCTCAAGCAGACCGGGCGGCAGGCGCTGGCTGGCGAAAAAGGCGTCCCGGCCAGGGAAGGCAGTGCGTCCGACGAAGAGCCCGTGCTCTGCCAGCGCTGGATCTGGCGCGCCCTGGGGCGCAAACCCTTCGGGCCAGCCGGCCAGGGGCAGATGGACCACGTGAGTCGCGCCCTGACGTTGCAAATCCTCCACAAAGGTATGATCCGTGACGAACAGATGCGCCGCTTTCCACCAGGGGCCTTTGCAGCGCGAGAGGATGTGCCAGGGCGTGTCCACGCACCAGATGGCCACGGGCACGCCGGCGGCGCGCAGGAGATGAAACGCCTCACCCCAGGGGTCCAGGCCACGGGCATTCACGCTCAAGAACAGGGAGGGCCGGGTCTGGCGCAGCAGCAGCTGCACGGAGTCTGCCGGCGGGGCCAGGGCAAAGCCGAGCCGGGCGATGGCGTCCGCCAGTTCGCGGTGGAGCAGCTCCTGCTCCGAGCCGGGGAGGGCGATGGTGGGCACAGTGGTGGCGGGAGGTCCTGGGGGCAGATTCTGAGAGAGCCGCTCCAGCGTGAGCCGGGCCAGAATCGGTTCCCAAAAGGAGGGGAACAGCCGTGCCGCGGGGCGATATCGCAGTATGCTGGCCCCGGCGGGGATGGATGCCGGTTCGACGGGCGTCCAGTGTGCGGGCCAGGCCTCGCGCCAGCCCGCGGGCATCTGACGCAGGAAGTCCGCACTTTCCACCACCGCCGCAGGCATGTTCCGCAGCGCGGCCGGCAGGGCTTCCAGGGCGGCCTGGGGATTGGGGCCCAGGCTGAGCAGCAGCAGCGGTCCCGGCCCGGCCAGGAATTCGTACTGGTCCGGCGTGTCCAGCAGGGTCCGGGGTGCGCCCAGCTCGTCGAGGATGCGGTGGCGCGCGGGGCGCGGTGGACGTTGCAGTTGCGGCATGGGATGAGTATGGAGAAGCCCAAGGACGATCGCAAGATGAAAAAATATCAGGACCACTACTTCAAGAAGGCCAAGCAGGAGCAGTACCCGGCGCGCTCGGTGTACAAACTCAAGGAAATCCACAATCAGCTCAAGATCTTCGAACGCGGGCAGCGGGTCATGGACCTGGGCGCGGCCCCAGGCTCCTGGACGCTGTACGCCGCGGAACAGGTCGGTCCTTCGGGCTTTGTGCTGGGCGTGGACCTGCAGGAAACGGGCACGGGCTTCCCGCCGCAGGTGATTTTTCTACAGGATGACGTGTTCGAGCCCTCGCCGCGGCTGCAGGAACTCATTGTCGCCAACGCGCCCTTCGACGTCATCATCTCGGACATGGCCCCCAAAACCACGGGTGTGAAGTTCGCGGATCAGGCCCGGTCCCACGATCTGTGCCTCGCAGCCCTTGCCTTGGCCCGGTCCCATCTGGTACATGGCGGACGCTTTGTGGTAAAAGTTTTCATGGGGCCGGATTCCAAGGCCCTGCAGCAGGACATGCAGCAGTCCTTTAAGACCGTGAAAATCCACAAACCGAAAAGCTCACGCAGCGAATCGAAAGAAATTTTTTTCGTGGGACTGGATTTTCAGGGCGCACCGGCATGACTGCCGGCGCGTCCTTTTGTGCAGCCTTTTTTATTCTGAGGAGCAGCGATGGCCGGCCATAGTCAGTTCAAAAACATCATGCACCGCAAGGGCCGTCAGGACGCCAAACGCGGCAAGGCCTTCACCAAGGCGGTCAAGGAAATCATCATCGCCGCCAAGACCGGGGGCGATCCCGCGGGCAACCCCCGCCTGCGCGCCGCCCTGGATGCCGCCCGCAAGGTGAACCTGCCCAAGGACAAGATCGACACCGCCATCAAGAAAGGCACCGGCGAGCTGGAAGGTGGCGATCTGCAGGAAGTGACCTACGAAGGCTACGGCCCCGGCGGCGTGGCCCTGATGATCGAAGCCGCCACGGACAACCGCAACCGCACCGTGGCTGACGTCCGCCATATCCTGGCCAAGCATGGCGGCCAGATGGGCGAAGCCGGCTGCGTGGGCTGGATGTTCAACAAGAAAGGCGTGTTCGTCTTTCCCAAGGAAAAGTATACCGAAGACCAGCTCATGGAGATCGGCCTTGAGCATGGCGCCGAAGACGTGGTGGACGACGGCGACGCCTGGGAAGTCCACAGCACCCCGGACACGTTCGATGCCCTGCAGGCCGCTTTTGAAGCCGCCGGCATGGAAGCCGAACGCGCCGAGCTTTCCATGGTGGCCCAGAATACCGTGGAGGTGGATGTGGAAACCGGTCGCAAGCTCATGCGGCTGGTGGACGCCCTGGATGACAACGATGACGTGTCCAACGTCCATTACAACTTTGACCTGCCCGAAGAACTGCTGGCCGAGATGGCCGGGTAGGGCGCGGGACGATGATGACGGCCTCGGGGGAACCCCTTTCTGATGAAAGGCTCTTCCCCCGATCCCCGTTCCTGCGCATGCGGCTGGCGCCGTACACTGTGATGGCGCTACCGGAAGCGGGAATGGGACGTGGGAAATGTTGCAGACGGGGGCGAGGCCCCCATTTTTTGCGCGCGAAGACGGCAATTCATACCAACCATATAGCAGGGAAGGAGACGCGCCATGGCAGAACTGTCGGATCCGGTGGCCTATCGGTTTCGTCTGCAGGATGCGCCGCTTGGGGCGCAGATGCTCTTTGTTGCATTCGGCGCACTGGTGCTCGTGCCACTGTTGACGGGCCTTGACCCCAATGTGGCCCTGTTCACGGCCGGAGCCGGGACACTGCTGTTCCAGGCGGTCACCAAGGGCAAGGTGCCGGTGTTTTTGGCTTCTTCCTTTGCCTTCATCCCGGCGCTTATTTTTGGCGTCAAAACCTGGGGCATTCCGCCCACCCTTTGCGGTCTGGCAGCCAGCGGGGTGGTGTATGTGCTGCTGTCCATGGCCATCAAGGTCCGCGGCCCCGAGGTGCTGGAGCGGTTTCTGCCGGCCGTGGTCACCGGGCCGGTCATCATGGTCATCGGCCTCAAGCTTGCGCCAGTGGCCGTGAACATGGCCCTGGGCAAGGCCGGTGATGGTTCCATCCAGCTGGTGCCGGAAACGCCGGCCCTGTTCGTGTCCATGGTGGCCCTGGTCACCACCATGCTTGTATCCATCCTGGGGCGGGGCTGGTTCAAGCTGCTGCCCATCCTGTGCGGTGTGGCGGCGGGGTATGCCACGGCGCTGCTGTTCAACATGATCAGCTTCGATGTGGTGCGCAACGCGGCCTGGCTGGCCATGCCGGCCTTTGTGGCGCCGGTCTGGAGCTGGGAGGCGATCCTGTACATCCTGCCCATCGCCATTGCGCCGGCCATTGAGCATGTGGGCGACGTGCTGGCCATCGGCCAGGTGGCGCACAAGAATTTCGTGAAGGATCCCGGTATCCACCGCACCCTGCTCGGGGATGGTCTGGCCACCACCCTGGCGGCCATGCTGGGCGGGCCGCCCAACACCACCTATTCGGAAGTTTCGGGGGCCGTGGCCCTGACCAAGGCCTTCAATCCGGCCATCATGACCTGGGCAGCCATCACGGCTGTAGTGCTGGCCTTTGTGGGCAAGCTGGGGGCGCTGTTGCAGACCGTGCCGGTGCCGGTGATGGGCGGCATCCTGATCATCCTCTTCGGCGCCATCACCGTGGTGGGCATGAATGCGTTGGTGCGGGCCAAGGATGACCTGTTGAATCCGCGGAACATGGTCATCATTGCCGTGATCCTGGTGTTCGGCATTGGGGACATGGGCCTGGGCATCGGTGATTTCAGTCTCAAGGGCATCGGCCTGGCCGGCGTGGCTGGCATTGTGCTGAATCTGATCCTGCCCCGCCGGCACGAATAGGCGCTCCCTCTTTTTCCTAAAAGATTCGGCCGGGAATGACGTGGACGCGTCATTCCCGGCCGTTTCTATTGTCCCCTTTTTGGAGGGGCGCGGGGGAACTCAGTTCCCCCGTCTGTCTTTCATTTCTTTTTCCCTACACCTGCTTGAGCCAGGCCAGGGCCTCGGCCACGTCCAGGGTGCCTTCGTAGATGGCGCGGCCGGAGATGACGCCTTCCAGCCCGTGGGAGGCGAGGGGGGCGAGGGTTTTGAGGTCGTCCATGGTGGAGACGCCGCCGGCGGCCAGCACGGGCAGGGTGGTGGCGTGCACCAGGGCTTCCATGGCCGGGTAGTTCACGCCGCTGTGCATGCCGTCGCGGCTGATGTCGGTATAGATGAGAAAGGCGGCGCCGTCGGCTTCCAGGCGGGGCAGGACGTCCATGACGGTCAGGCCGGCGTCTTCGACCCAGCCTTTGGTCTTGAGGCGTCCGTCGGCCGCATCCAGGGAGACGCCGATCTGGCCGGGGCAGGCCTGACAGAGGGCCTTGAAGGCCTCTGGCTCCTTGAGGGCCATGGTGCCGATGATCAGACGGGTGACGCCGGCGTCGAGATAGGCCCTGGCTGTGGACAGATCGCGAATGCCCCCGCCCAGCTGGAGCCTGGGCGCGCCGGGCAGGGCGCAAATGGCCTCGATGATGCCGCGATTGCGGGGAGCGCCGTCAAAGGCGCCGTCCAGGTCCACCAGATGCAGCCAGGAAACTCCCAGGCTGATCCAATGCCGGGCCATGGCCACGGGATCGTCAGAAAAAACGGTGACCTGATCCTTGAGCCCCTGCTTGAGCCGCACGCAGCGGCCGTCCTTGAGGTCGATGGCGGGGAAGAGCTGCATCGTCTAGAGCCCCATGCGCGCCACGGCCTGCTTGATGCCTTCCCGGCCCAAATCCGTGGCCAGCACGAACTGCCCATTGCGGGAGAAGAACTTGCCCACGGTCAGCAGGTTGGCGGACAGGGGGACCTGGGATTCGGCGTAGCGGTAGTGGCCCACAATGGAGTGCTCGCGCACGTCCACCACAAAAAAGTCCAGCACCACGCCGGCCGGGCGGTCGGAACCCATGGGGCCGCCGCGGCGCTCCACCCAATACGCCACCTGGGGTACCAGCAGGTGCGAAACCCCGGCGCAGCTGCCAATCTGCACCCAGCGGTCCAGGGCGCGGGCATGCTGGGCCGCCGGCACGGGCACGGCGCTCATGCAGCCGGCCACCTGCTCGCTGGGAGCCAGCACGTGCATGGAGGACTGCAGTTCAAAATTCAGCTGCTGCAAGGCAGCCTGGGGCGCGGTTTCGCTGCCGGGAGGAATATCCCCGAACAGGATTTCCTTTTCGAAAAAGACCTGGGTGAAGGGCGCCACAGCCACGGCGCTCACGCCCATCTCGGCCAGGGGGGAGACCTGGGCCGTTTCTGCAGCGCCGCCCCTGGCGGTGGCGGGATTGCCAGGGGTGGTGGGGTTGGCGGGCTTGGCCTTGCAGCCTGCGGCGCCCACAACCAGGGCCGCGGCCAGGCAGCAGACGAGGCACAACACGATGCAACGCGGCTGGCGGATGCGAGTGATGGTTTCCATCAATCCAGACTCCCTTTCGTGCTGGATACGCCGCTGCGTTCGATGCGGACAGCCTCATTGAGGGCCAGTCCCAGCCCCTTGCAGGCGGACTCCAGCAGGTGATGGCCGTTCAGGCCGTAACAATAGTGCAGGTGCAGGTTCAACTTGCCTGCCACTGCGAAAGACTTGAAAAATTCCCGCCATACATCCTTTTCCTGCCCGGCGATGACGGCGGGCAGGGGGGCATCGTCATAGACGATCCAGGGGCGGCCGGAGAGATCCACGGCCACCTCGGCAATGGCTTCGTCCATGGGCACCTTGGCGTTACCCACGCGGCGGATGCCTTTGCGGTCGCCCAGGGCCTGCAGAAAGGCCTGGCCAAGACAGAGGCCGAGGTCTTCCAGGGTATGGTGGGCGTCCACTTCCAGATCGCCGGTGCAGGTCAGGTGCAGGTCAAAGCCGGCCCAGAAGGTGATCAGGGTCAGCATGTGGTCCGCAAATCCCCAGCCGGTGGAGACGTCCGCCGTGCCTGTCCCGTCCAGGGTCAGGCGCAGGCTGATCTGCGTTTCCTTGGTGTTGCGCTCGATATGGCCGTGACGTGTATGCATTGGCTGAGATATGCCTGTTTTTTGTGGAGTGGTCAAAACAAACTGCCGGGACACAGCAGGAATCCGCAACGTTAACCGTTTGAAACAGCAGGGTTGACGCCCCGCTCACTGCTTTTGCGGCGGCGTCGGGGGCGGTGCCTGGGGGCTGGATGCCTGGGGGCTGGATGGTTTGGGTGCGGATGATTGGGCTGAAGCCGCAGAAGCGGGCGGCCCATGCGGCGGACCCGTCCGGGGCATGGCCGGCTGTCGTGCTGACCCTGGGCGCAGGGGCGACTGCCGGACCGATCCCTTGTGCCCCCGCAGGGCCCTGAGCAGGGCGGCCAGCAGCAGGCGAAAATCCCCCCGCACGGTGCGGGTGAGGGTGTATTGCTGTTCCAGGACGCGCTTTTGCGTAAAACTCAGCGGGATGCCCGGCAGGCGGACCCAGGGGGTGATCAGCCCCACAGGCGCAAAAAAACGCACCCGCTGCCAGGGTTCGCGAAGCAGCCCGGCGGAGCGCGGCGGCAACGGCTCCACCCCCACCAGCCGCAGCCGGCCGGTCAGCACGTCCCAGAGCGAGGGCAGGTGGCGGACCAGGAAATGGTTGGAACTGAACGTCCGCATGCGGAAGCGCCTGAGCCGCATCTTGCCGTCCGCGGTTTCCCGAGCCTCGCCGGAGACGGTGGCCATGTAGATCAATCGCTTGCGGGGCTGGGCCAGATGCATGGCGTACATGCCTGCCAGCACGGGCGAAAAGATGAGCAGGATGAGCCCGGCCAGGGCGCGTTGGGCCAGGGCATTGACGGTGTCCAGGGGCGGATGGGCCGGCTGCGCGCCGAGAAAGTGTGGATCCGCCGCCAGGGCCACAGCCTGGTCCGGCATGCGGAAGAGCAGACCGGCCTGAATCACCGCCCGCTCCACGCGTTGCAGCGGGCCGATGATGCAATCCCCCAGGGCCACGGTCTCACGCAGGGCCGCTGCCCGCTCCACCACCGTGCCGGGAGCCAGGGTCACGCCGGGGCCGATCTCGGCATCGCGGCAGATGTGACAGTGTTCGCCCAGGAGGACGGGGGCCCGAAGCCGGGCCGTGGGGTGGATGGTGCAGTGCCGGCCCACGTACACGCCGGGCTCCAGCCGCAGGCCGGGGCGGTCTGCGCCGTCCAGCTCCTTGCGCAGGATGCGCATGGTGCACTTGTGCAGGTCGGCCAGGCCTTCCAGAGGGGCCACGGGCACCGGGGCTTCGCACAGCCCCACCCGGGCGCCGGCGTCCCGCAGGGCCTTGGCCAGGGTGGTGAAGTCGTCGCAGGGCAGGGTGGCCGGCAGGCCGAGCACGGCCTGGTTGCAGCAGAACAGTTTGGGCGCGGCGCCAGGCTGTTTCTGCCCGCTTTCCGGAGCCACCACGGTGCAGGCATTGTGGTACCGGCGGTGTTCTTCCAGAAGAAGCCGCGCGGAGGGGCCAACCAGATGCGGAAAGGGCAGCACCAGAAAATCTTCGCCCAGATGCCCGCGCAGGCGGGTCAGGGTTTCCATGAGCGTGCCCTCGCCGCGGGGCAGCCATTCCACGGCCAGGGTCTCGGGCAGCCGGCCGCGGACCAGTTCCATGGCTTCGAGATCTCCGGGCCCGTGCAACAGATGGCAGCGGCGGATGCCACCAGCCGCCAGGCCTTCCAGCATGCGCAGCAGCAACGGGCGGTTGGCCAGCGGCAGCAGCCAGAACGGAGACTGTCGGGAAATGGACGCCGGCAGGGGGACGCGGGGCGCGAGAAAGACGCAGGCGTCCATATCAGGGTTCCACGCCGATGCCGATGCGGCAGGCCAGGCCGGCCATGGCTTCGATGGACAGGGCCAGGAATTCGTCCAGCGAGAGGCCCAGCTGCTCGCATTCCCGGATGCGGTCCCGGCTCACATTGGCAGCAAAGGCTTTGTCTTTCATCTTCTTTTTGAGGGAGGAGGCCTTCATCCCCTCAAAGCCCTGGGGCCGGACGTAGGCCGTGGCAAAGACCAGCCCGGTCACGGCCTCGGCGCAGCGCAGGGCGTAGTCAAACGTGCTCTGCGGGGCAATGCCGGTATATTCCTCATTGTGCGCCAGGATGGCCTGCAGGGCCTCGGGCGGCAGCTGCCCACCCAGCATCTCCACGGCCATGGGGCCATGCCGGGCGGGATCCTGCTTGGTGAGGGGGAAATCCAGGTCGTGCAGGAGGCCAGTGCGGGACCACGCTTCCTGATCGCAGGGCGCAAGACGCGCAGCCAGGGCGGCCATCACGGCCTCGCTGGCCTGGGCGTGGTTGAACAACGACTGGTCCGGGTCCTGGGCCTTGAGCAGGTGCAGGGCGTCGTCTCGACTGAGCATGGGGAACTCTCCGTGGTGTTCTTCTTGTGTCAGACGGCGAAAAAATGCAAGCGTTGCGATGGGGTTTGCCCGCCCGGAGGCGACGCGCTTGCCGTTTGGTCCAAAATGCAGTACTCGCGGCGGATGGTCCCAGACGAGACGCATATCCCTCCCCCCGATTCGGCCCCGCCGCCCGCACAGGACGCCCCTGCCGTTCCCGACGCCAACGCATCAGACGCTGCCGAGGCTCTGCCTGTGGAGACGGTGTCGGTTCTTGCGCCCGAGACGAAGCCGGCGAGCGAGCCTGCTGCGGGTGAAATAATTAATGAAAACACGCAGCCAGCCATGATGGTGCCTCCTTCGGGGCACACAGCGCAGGCAGCGCCGCACCTGGAGCCAGACCGGCCAGCCCCGAGCCTGGAAAACGAGGTGGCGCTCATGCCGGCAGCGGAACTGGCCGTGACGGAACTGGCCGCCAAAGCCGGGCCGCAGCATCCGGACAGCCAGGGCGATCCGCTTCCGCCGGTGCTGCCGGAGGCGCCTCCGCCTGTTCCGGGCGAGGGCGTGGTGGGGCTCAAGTTCCGCGAGCACGGGCAGTTGTATTTCTTCCAGGCCGCCGGTGTCGAAGCCGGCCCGGGCGACCATGTGCTGGTGGAGACCGAGCAGGGCCTGTCCATGGGGCTCGTCTCCCTGGTGCTGGCCGGCCGGGAGCAGATTCCACCGGATTACGCCAAGGATCTGGTGGGGCAGGAGCTCAAGCCGCTGCTGCGTCTGGCAAGCCCCGGGGATCTTGATCGCCACGCCGAGAACCTGGAGCGCGGCCGCGAGGCCTGGCATGTCTGCCGCCGTCTGGTGCGCGAACACGATCTGGACATGAAGCTCGTGGACGTGGAAGTGCTGCACGATCAGTCCAAGATCCTCTTCTATTTCACGGCCCCCAACCGCATCGACTTCCGCGAGCTGGTCAAGGATCTGGTCAAGGAATTCCACACCCGCATCGAACTGCGGCAGATCGGCGTGCGTCACGAGACGCAGATGATCGGCGCCATCGGCAACTGCGGTCTGGTCTGCTGCTGCCGGCAGTTCCTGCGCAAGTTTGCCCCCGTGACCATCAAGATGGCCAAGGAGCAGAACCTGTTCCTGAACCCGACCAAGATTTCCGGCATGTGCGGCCGGCTGCTCTGCTGCCTCTCCTTTGAGCAGGAGAATTACGAGCACTTCCACAAGCAGTGCCCCAAAATCGGCAAAAAGTACCTGACGACCATGGGCGCGGTGAAGGTGCTGCGGGCGAACTTCTTCCGCAACTCCCTGAGCGTGTATGTGGAGGGCGACGAGGAAAAGGAAATCACCCTGGAAGATTGGGAGGCCATGGAGCCCCGGCGGCCGGATCCCAATCAGCAGAATCAGCAGCATCAGCAGGAGCAGCAGGCCAAGGCCGGCAAGGGTGACCGGCAGGGACGCGCGGACCGATCGGACAGGCCGGAGAAATCTGACAGCAGATCCGACAGGCCGGAAAAGGGCGAACGTGCCGAACGCCCAGATCGGGCAGATCGCCCAGATCGGGCAGATCGCCCAGATCGGGCAGATCGGGCAGAGCGTCCAGATAGGGCGGATAGGGCAGATCGTCCGGCCCGGCCCCGTCCGGACAAGCCCCGCAAGGAGCGCGCCCGTGAGGAGCGCCGCCAGGAGCTGGCCGCCCAGCAGACCCGCGAGGCGCTGGCCGCAGGCAAACACGACACGCCAGCCCCCGAAGCGGCCCTGGCCGGAGAAGCCGCCGGGCTTGCCCCGCAGCGTGCCGACGCCGAGCAGAGCCCGCCCCAGAGCGCCGATGGCCAGCCCCGCAAGTCGTCCCGCAGTCGCCGCCGCAAGCGCAAGCCGCGGCACAAGCGCAGCGGCTCCGCCGGTGGCGATGGCGGCAGCGCCGGTGGCGAGTCGTCTTCTCCATCTGAATAGTCGCCGGACCGCAGCCGGTTTTCCCTTCACCTTTCTTGCATTTGGATTCCATCATGGCCGATTGCTTCTACATCACCACACCTATCTATTACGTTAACGCCAAGCCGCACCTGGGCCACGCCTATACCACTCTGGTGGCCGATGCCATGGCCCGCTACCAGCGCGCTCTGGGCAAGGAAACCTTCTTCCTGACCGGTACAGATGAACATGGTGACAAGATCGTCGAAGCCGCGGAAAAGGCCGGCCAGACGCCGCGGCAGTATGTGGATGAGATCAGCGGACTCTTCCAGAGCCTCTGGCCTCAGCTTGGCATCAGTAACGACGCCTTCATCCGCACCACCGAACCCCGGCACATCAAGGTCGTTCAGGCCTTTTTGCAGAAGATTCACGACGCCGGCGATCTGTACTTCGGTGAGTACGGCGGCCACTACTGCACCGGCTGCGAGCGGTTCTATACCGAAAAAGAACTTGTGGACGGCAAGTGCCCCCAGCACCTGACCGCACCCACCTTTATTCAGGAAAAGAACTGGTTCTTCCGCATGAGCCGCCATCAGGCCTGGCTCATCGACCATATCAAGGCCAATCCGGACTTCATCCGCCCCCGTCGGTACCGCAACGAGGTCCTCAGCCTCCTGGAATCCGGCGCGCTGGAAGACCTCTGCATCTCCCGCCCCAAAACCCGCCTGACCTGGGGCATTGAGCTGCCCTTCGACACCAATTACGTCTGCTACGTCTGGTTCGACGCGCTGCTCAATTATCTCACCGCCCTGGAATGGCCCGACGGCCCCGGCATGCGCTACTGGGACGCCGCCCAGCACCTCATTGCCAAGGACATTCTCAAGCCCCACGCCATCTTCTGGCCCACCATGCTCCACGCCGCGGGCATGCCGGTCTACAAGCACCTGAATGTCCACGGCTATTGGCTCGTCCAGGATACCAAGATGTCCAAGAGCCTGGGCAACGTCGTCGCCCCCCTGGACATGGCCGCCAAGTACGGGCTGGACGCCTTCCGCTACTTCATCTACCGCGAAATGCACTTTGGCAGCGACGCCAGCTTTTCCGAAGACGCCCTGGTGGGCCGCATCAATGCCGACCTGGCCAACGACCTGGGCAACTGCTGCAACCGCGTGCTCTCCATGACCCAGAAATTCTGCGGCGGCGTTGTCCCCACCTGCGGCCCGCTGACGGAAGATGATCAGGCCCTGGTGGACCTGGGACTGAACGCCGTGACCAACTTCCAGCAGCTCTTCGGGCAGATGGAGTTCTCCAAGGCCCTGGAAGCGCTCTGGGAACTGGTGCGGGCCTGCAACAAGTTCGTGGATCAGGCCAAGCCCTGGGCCCTGGCCAAGGCCGGGGATCAGGCCCGGCTGGATACCGTGCTCTATGTGCTCCTGGAGGCCCTGCGCAAGGTGGCCCGCCACCTGCTGCCGGTCATGCCCACGGCCGCCGCAACCCTGCTGACCCAGCTGGGCTGCGACCCCGAGGCCCTGCCGCCCCTGCAGGGCGAGGTGGAAGGCTGGAACGGCCTTGTCCCCGGCGTCACCCTGGCCGCCGTCTCCACGCTCTTCCCCCGGGTGGAGCCCCCGGCCCCGGCCGAGCCTTCCGAGCCGTCCGGTCCTGCGCCCACCGCAGCGAAGCCGTCGGCCAAGGAAAAGAAGGCCGCCAAAAAGAAGGAACCCGCCGCGCCGCCCGCGGAAATCGAATTCGAGGACTTCCAGAAGCTGGACCTGCGCGTGGGCACGGTGCTGCAGGTGGACAAGCACCCCGACGCGGACAAGCTCCTGCTGGTCAAGGTGGACCTGGGCGAGCCCGAGCCGCGGCAGGTGGTGGCTGGCATTGCCGCCTTCTTCACGCCCGAGACCCTGGTGGGCCGTCAGGTGGTGGTGGTGGCCAACCTCAAGCCCCGCGAGCTGCGTGGCCAGGTTTCCCATGGCATGATCACGGCCGTGCGCACGCCCGAAGGCATGGAACTGCTGACGGCCAGCGGCCCCGTACCTGCCGGCAGCCGGGCGAGCTGAGATAACTTTTTTCAGAAAACTGAAAATAGTGGTTGACGGCTGGCAGGAAAGCACATAGAAACAACCTTCCTTGACGCGGGGTGGAGCAGCTCGGTAGCTCGTCGGGCTCATAACCCGAAGGTCATCGGTTCAAATCCGGTCCCCGCTACCAAGATCGCAAGGGCCTGTCGGCTCGACCGACAGGCCCATTTTCTTTGCGAAATTTGATGACGCAGGCCAATGGCCCCGCCCGCAATGCCGGAGCGGCCCAGCCAGACGCCAGCACCCACATGGCGCATCGCGCCACCAGTGTCGCGGGGTGGAGCAGCTCGGTAGCTCGTCGGGCTCATAACCCGAAGGTCATCGGTTCAAATCCGGTCCCCGCTACCAGACAGGACAGGGGCCTGCAGTTGAAGAGACTGCAGGCCCTTTTTCTGTTGCGTGCCAAGGCTGTATTGGGTTCGGAGGTGTTTGGCATCTGTCTCGTCTGTTGTTAACCTGGGTTTATGTTGGCAGCCAAGCTGACCATTTCGGCGAGCTTAGTGTAAAATGCTGGACCGTTAGATCGGTGCGCGAAAGACAAACTAAGTAGCTCATGATGCAATTGAATCGCATGATTTCTCAATGTTGGGTGTAAGGATTCATTCTTGGATATTATTTGAAAGTGTTCAATGTTCTTCTTAAATCGTTCAAAGTCGGGATCCGCTGCGACCAGCGCAGCGTACAGCTGGTCTTTTTCCTCGGAAGTGCCACTCTTGGTGGCGCTGATTGCTGGAGGCAGTGTTGCCAGGATTTCCTCTGGCCCAATGGTGTTGTGGAGAACACGCTTGAAGAGTTCCTGATTGGACAAATGAAGGACAATGAGAAGAATAATCAGCACAGGTTCAAGAGAATTCTCTTGCTGTTGGGGATCGGTCAAAACTTTAAGTCGTGTTAGACATCTTTCTGTAGAGCGAAGTGAAAGCTCAAAACTCTCTACAATGTACGTGAGGTAATTGATGTATGATTCTCTCCGATGTCGCCGGGCCATTGTGGAATTCTCGTGATCGGGGAAGATGTCAAGATTGTTGACGGTCTGAGTGATGAAGGCTTCCAGGCTCACCGCCGGGAGACTGTATTCAAGGTCAAAAAATCGCCGTAAATATTCGGCGGCCTCAATGTCAGCCCCATACACCGCCTTGGTGCTGGCGACGAGTTGCTTCTTGTCGATGGACACCACAAAAATAAGGTTCGGAACGTCGAAGAGATGTTTGACGCGCTCCAACAGTTCGATCGCAAACGTCGGGCGGCAGCGGTCTAGCTCATCGATGAAAAAGACGAGGTTGGTATTGCTTTTCTTTTCGGAAAGGTTTGCCACGGTTTCTGATAGCGCCTTCCGAAATTCATCGAGTAAATTCTGCTTCTTGGTGAACTCATCGATAATATTGTCCGCGGCAGTTCCGCAAAAATTTGCGGCTATTGTTTCAACTTCTTTGCTGCAATCAAGCATTCCATAAGTGGCTGCCTTGACGATGGCGACGGCACCATTTTTTGCTAAATTGGTAACAATCCCTT
Source organism: Megalodesulfovibrio paquesii (assembly GCF_054653055.1). Lineage (NCBI taxonomy): Bacteria > Pseudomonadati > Thermodesulfobacteriota > Desulfovibrionia > Desulfovibrionales > Desulfovibrionaceae > Megalodesulfovibrio > Megalodesulfovibrio paquesii. The sequence goes on from NZ_BAAIGQ010000005.1 coordinate 575,684, forward strand.
TGAGTTTCCCGAGGTGCGCTTGTACACCACTTTCTAATTCCTGGTCGCCAAGTGCAACTTTGTCGATTTGAGCAACCAAAGCAACCAGCGGGTCAGTAACATAGTCGACTTTCCAGGCATTAAAGTATGTGCATTGCACTCCTTGGTTTTGAAGATTCGCCTTGAGCATTTGAACAAATGTAGTTTTCCCAGTGCCCCACGGGGAGTCCAAAGCCATGACGAAAGGTCCATCCAGTTTCTGGATGAGGTCGGCCAGGAAAGTGACGTGTGGCTCCCGTTTCAAAGCGTCATTGGCAAAGGGTTTTTCACAGGTGACTTCGAGCTCTTTTACACGATAACTCATAGTTAGTCCTTATGTGATTTTAAAATATGATATCTATTAGCATTGGAATGTCAATAAAGAAGTTTTAATGCGTTAAAGAAGTCTATTCACTGTCTCCGCCACCCGCCCCGCCGCCCGCCCATCCCACAGCGGAATTTCTATCCTTCCCCGTCTCCCTCGCCCCCCCCGTTCCTCCCGCAACACTTCTTCCGCCGCCGCCTGTATCTCCTCCGCGCCCCCCGGCACAAGTCTGTTGGTGCCCAGCTCCAGGGTGATGGGGCGTTCGGTGCTGGGGCGGAGGGTCAGGCAGGGAACGCCCAGGGCCGTGGTTTCTTCCTGCAGGCCTCCGCTGTCGGTGAGGACCAGGGCGGCGTCCTTCCAAAGGGTCAGGAACGCCGCATAGCCCAGGGGCGGCAGCAGGCGGACGCCGGCGGCAGCCAGGGGCGCGAGCAGGGCGGCCGCCTCCAGCCGCTGGCGCGTGCGCGGGTGCAGGGGGAAGCACACCGGCAGGCGTGCCGCCAGGGCCATGAGCGCGCGAGCGAGGTCCTGCAGGCGGGCCGGCTGGTCCACATTGGAAGGGCGGTGCAGGGTGACCACGACGTAGGGGCTGCCCGGCAGGGCTTGGAGCTCGGGGCAGGGCAGGGCGAGGGGCTGGGATTGGAGCAGGGCCAGTTGCTGGAACAGCGTGTCGATCATCAGATTGCCCACCAGGTGAATCTGCTCCGGCTGCTTGCCCTCGGCCAGGAGATGCTCCACACCGCTGGGCTCGGTGACGAAGCACTGGTCGGCCAGGGCGTCGGTGAGCAGACGGTTGATTTCCTCCGGCATGCTGCGGTCAAAGCTGCGCAGACCGGCCTCCACGTGAGCCACGGGAATGTGCAGTTTGGCCGCGGCGAGGGCGCAGGCCAGGGTGGAATTCACGTCACCCACCACCACCACCTGCTTTGGCTGCTCAGCCAGGCAGACCCGCTCGAAGGCGACCAGTATGGCCGCGGTCTGTTCCGCATGGCTGCCCGAACCCACGCCCAGGGCATGGTCCGGGGCGGGCATGTCGAACTGGCGAAGAAATTCTCCTGAAAGGGCAGCGTCATAGTGTTGCCCGGTGTGCACGAAGCAAGGCCGCACCCGGTGTGTGTGACGGGTCCGCAACTCGCGCAACAGTGGCGCGAGCTTCATGAAATTGGGGCGGGCGCCTCCCACCAGCAACACAGTGCGCATTGGCGAGTATCCTTAAATAGAATGGATGCGACTCCGACAGGCTCCTGATTGCGCAAGACTAGATCCGCCAAGGGCATCCCGGCAAGCGCATCTTTTGGGGGGAGGCAATTATTGAGCAATGGCGGGAGTTGCGAGTGAGTTGTGAAAAACTGGAGCATTTTTTAAAAAAAGTCTGTTGACAATGAGAATGAATTTCAATACCAAACTAGACACGGACGGCGGCGCTCCCGCGCTGCCTCCGGCAACAGGAACCAACACCGTCAATGCAGGAGATCCCATGCTGCTCCTCGATCATCTCTCCCCGTCGGGCCCGGTGCAGGCGTCCATGTCCGAGCGGCGCGCCTTGTGGGAACTGCCGGATTTGCAGTGCGCCGTGGTGGGCACCTGTCTTACCTTGCAAGAATGCCGCCGGCTGGCGCGCAGGGGAGGGCTGACCCTCCCGGACGATGCCACGGACTATATGTTTCATTCCGCCCTGGTCCGGTTCTGCCGTGAGGAGAGCCGCACGGCCAAGCTGGTCCAAAAACATCTGGACCGCAAGTACATGCGCCATGTGCGTCAGGCGCTTCAGACGCTGGACGACAAGGAACGCCGGGCATATTGGAAAAAATGCGTGGCCAGCGGGGATATTCCCGGCCCGTTCTGGGCGCTGGTGACGCACCCGTATCTGGGCCAGGAGCTCTTTTCCGAGGTCTTCGGCCAGGTGCACATGCTCTCGCATCTGGTGGGGGCTTCCAACCGGGCCGATATCCGCCGGCTGCAGGTCCAGGAAACCAAACTGGCCGAGGTGGAAGAAACCCTGGCCACGGTCAAGCGGGCCTACCGGGCGCGGATTCGGGATCTGGCCAAGCGCAATCGCGAGCTGGCTGCCGAGAAGAAAGCCCCTCGCACCGGCGGCAGCTCCATCGCCTTCCAGCAGTTGTTCGAGTCGCTGCGGCTGGCGCACGAGGAACGCGCCCAGGCGTTGAAAATTGTGGAATCCCTGGAAAAGCGCCTTGCACACACCGAGGCCATGCTGGCCGAGAAAGGTGTGGAGAACGAGGTGCTGGAAAAGGAACTGGCCAGGGTGCTGGAAATGCAGGCCAGGCAGCGGTGCCCGCGCGAGGGCCTGGAGCCGGAGGCAGAGGGCATTGAAGGGCCGCGGCTGGGATGTCCGGATCAGATCGATCGCTCCCTGAATGGCAAGTGCATCCTGTATGTGGGCGGCAGGTCGGGCATGGCCGTGCACTATCGGGAGATGGTCGAAAGCCTGGGCGGTGAGTTTGTGCACCACGACGGCGGTCGCGAGCATGCCATTTCCCGCCTGCATCAGATTCTGCCCAAGGCCGATGCGGTGCTCTGCCCCATGGACTGTGTCAGCCACGAGGCCTTCCACTGCGTCAAACAGGCCTGTCGCCAGTGCATGAAGCCGTGTCTGGCCATGCGCAGCGCCTCGCTTTCCTCACTTTCCAAAACCCTGGAAGGTCTTCTGGACGCTTCCCGCCACGAATCCCAAGGAGAACAGTTGTCATGACCTGGGTTCCGAGCATTTCCTCACAGCAGCGGCCACGGACTTTTCTGGATAAATCACTGAAGCCCTTTCTGAGGGCTTCGCAGGAATCTCCCCGTCCCGCAGGGGAGCAGCCGGCCTCGGCAGATGGTCCTCTCTCCTCCCGGTCCAGCTGAGGAGGTCGGCGCGCCGCGGGCGCCGGGGAACTGGTCACTCTCCGGCGCCTGCAAATCCGGCGCAAAGCACGCGTAAGAACACGGTGTGCAACACGCGGACTTGACTTGTATGAAAAATGCTCCATACTCCAATGGATGCAGCATGAGGAGCATGGAGCCGGTGGCTGCAACGCATCACCATTCCCTCGCCGGCGGAGCAGGCCCGTTTTCGGGAGACTGTTTTGGCGCAAAATGCGCTGGAAACATCCCGAACATCGGGCTCGAGGCGTGAATGCAGGCGACTGAAGCCATTGAGCAAAGCCTGGAATTCGACGATCCCGCCCTGGCCCGAGAACTGTTCGGGCCGGGAAATTCCCATCTTGACGCCCTGGCCGCCAAGGCGGGTGTGGAGCTGCACAGTCGCGGCACCACGCTCACCGTGCGCGCCTGGGACAAGGTGCTAGCGGATCGCGCGGCCAATTGCATGGTCCAGCTGTACCGGCTGCTCAAGGCCGGGCATCCCCTGAACCGTCGCGATTTTTCCTTTGCCTGGGACACGCTGGTGCGTTCGCCGGGCACGGATCTCGTGCGCCTGTTCAAGGAGGCCGTCCTGGTGGCCTCGCCCAAAAAGACCGTGGCCCCCAAGACCCTGAACCAGCGCGCCTATGTGCAGGCCCTGCACGAGCATGACATGGTCTTTGCCATCGGCCCTGCCGGCACGGGCAAGACGTACCTGGCCGTGGCCCTGGCTGTGGCGGCTCTGATGCGGCGGGAGATCCGCCGTCTGGTGCTCACGCGCCCCGCCGTGGAGGCAGGGGAGCGGCTGGGCTTTTTGCCGGGCGATCTGACGGAGAAAATCAATCCCTATCTGCGGCCCCTGTATGATGCGCTGCATGACATGCTCGAAGCGCGCAAGGTGCAGGAAATGCTGGAGACAGGCGTGATCGAAATCGCACCCTTGGCCTTCATGCGCGGCCGCACCCTGAACGACAGCTTCATCATCCTCGACGAGGCGCAGAACACCACGCCCGAACAGATGAAAATGTTTCTGACCCGCCTGGGCTTCGGCTCCAAGGCGGTCATTACTGGCGACGTCACCCAGATCGACCTGCCGGCTGCGGGCCACAGGGGGGTGCGGTCCGGTCTTGTCCAGGCCCGGGAAGTGCTCAAGGGCGTGGACGGCGTCGCATTTGTGCAGTTTGAAGAGGCGGATGTCATCCGCCATACTCTCGTGGCCCGCATCGTGAAAGCGTATGAACGTTTCGAAAATGCCCAAGACCAGCCTTAGCGCGCTACTGGCCCCCGGCGCATTGGCCCGTCTGGCCGATGGGCTGTGCACGCACGTCGGCATGCTGGCTTTTATTCTGTCCCTGGGGGCCATGAGCCTGCTCGTGGGCGTGCGCCACACGCCCGGAGTCAAGGTGTTCGCCGAAGGCGAAATCGCCACCCAGGACGTCATGGCCAGCCAGGACATGCTGGTGGAGGATCGCAACTCCACCCTGGAGAAAATCCGCCGCATTGCCGAAAACCAGCCCCCCATTTTCGACCTCTCCCGAGACGCCGCCACGCGCATGGCCTCCAGGCTGGAGGCGGTCTTTGCCGTCCTGAACAACGCGACCATGGAAAGCATGGAAGACGCGCGCTGGCAGGCGGCGGAACTGATCAACCGCGAGCTTTCCCGCACCAGCTTCCATCTGTTGCGGGATGCGGAATTGCAGAGCTTTATTCGCAACGATGTCCGGCAATGGCTTGCGGACAAGCTGCAGGAAGGCGTGGTCCTGGATTCGCGCATGCTGGAGAAATTCCCGGCGGGCATCGTGGTCCGGCAGGCGCCTGACGGTGTGGCGGGCATTGTCGGCGCCGCGGAGGTGCTGCGCTCGGATCTAACCCAGATTCGCGACGTGGATGATCTGGTCCGTGAGCTGGAGCAGTACCTGCGGCGGGATCTGAACAAGAGCCTGCGCATCCGCTCCGCCATCATGGAACTGGTGGAACCGCTCATCGGCTCCTCCCTGGCCCTGAACCCCGAGGCCACCCGCGAGCGCATCGATACGGTGATGCGGTCTCTGGAGCCGGTTTTTTACCACATCCGCCGCGGCGAGATGGTCGTTCGCCAGGGCCAGCGGGTCGGGCCGCAGGAACAGCTCAAGCTGCAGGCCCTGTACACCCAGGTGCCCGACCACTTCGATCCCCTGCGCCCCCTGGGCGTGTTCCTGCTCAGCCTGCTTTTTGCCGGCGGCATGATCGTTGCACCCAAGGGACGCTTCTTCCGCCCCGTGACCAACCGGGACGCCCTGCTCATGACCGGACTGGTGCTGCTCTTTGCCTGCGGCACCAAACTCCTGGCCGCCATTGAGGCGCCCCTGAGTGAACGGCTGGGCTTGCTGAGTGGCGATCTGCTACCCCTGGTGGCGCCCCTGGCTGGTGCCGGCGGGGTGCTGGCGCTGTATTTTTCCGCGGCGTCCTGCGTCTCCGCCGCCATTCTGCTGGCGTTTCTTTGCGCGCAGATGGCCGGGGGCGGGCTGGAACTCTTCTGCTTCTACTTCCTCGCCTCCATCTCCATGAGTCTGCTCATCAAGCATACGGAGACGCGAACCGAGGTCCTGCGCAGTGTCCTGCCCCTGACCGGCCTGCTGCTCCTGGCCTGGATAGGCATGCACCTGCTCAGGGCGCAGACCATGGATGGAATCTGGGCCGGCGTCATCTTTGTGGTGGCCCACGGGCTGCTCTCGCTGCTCTGCGTGCTGGCCCTGGGCCCCATAGCAGAAATGCTCCTGGGCTACACGTCGCGCTTCCGCCTGCTGGAGCAAATGAGTCTGGAACAGCCGCTGCTGCAGGAACTGATGGTTTCTTCTCCGGGCACCTACCATCATTCCCTCATTGTGGGGAACATGGTGGAGGCCGCGGCCCGGGCCATCGGCGCCAACCCGTTGCTGGCCAAGGTGGCGGCCCTGTATCACGATGTGGGAAAAATCAAAAATCCTCAGTATTTTATTGAAAACCAGATGGGTTGTCGCAACAAGCACGACAAGCTCGCCCCCTCCATGAGCGCCCTCATCCTGGTGTCCCATGTCAAAAAGGGCGTGGAGCTGGCCAAAAAGCACAAGCTCTCCCCCGAAATCATTGATATTCTGCAGCAGCACCACGGCACCAGCCTCATCCGCTTCTTCTTCGCCAAGGCCCAGGAACAGGCCGAGGCCAAGGGCGGCGAGCCGGTCTCCGAAGCGGATTACCGCTACCCGGGCCCCAAACCCCAGACCAAGGAAGCCGGCCTGGTACTCCTGGCCGACGCCATCGAAGCCTCCGGACGGACTCTGGTGGAGCCCACCCCGGCGCGCATCAAGGCCCATGTGGATACCATTATCCGCAGTATCTTCACTGACGGGCAGCTGGATGAATCCGAATTGACCCTCAAGGATCTGACCCAGGCCAGCAGTTGCTTTGTGCGGATTTTGAACGGCATTTTCCATACCCGCATCGAGTATCCCGAAGCCCGCAAGGATGCCAAACCCTGCGCTTCCGGTCCGCTGCCCGGCGCGGTGGCCCACCCCGGTGCCCAACACGGTGCGCATGGCGCTCCCCCGGCGGGCCCGTCCTCCGGCCCCCTGCCGCTGGTCGGCCCCACACGGCCCCCGGAAGCCCGCGGGGAAATGCATGCCGAAGTCCCGGAAATGGGCGATGTCATCAAAGGCCTGCTACAATAATACCCATCGCGCCAGACCCCATAAGGAGACGCCATGATCACCCTCACGCGCAACACGCCGCGCGGCTACCTCGTGACCACCTCGCGCGTGGAGATGGACGCCTTTGTCACCTGGTTGCTGGAGCGTCTGGGGCTGGGCGGGAGCCTGGTGGAACTAGACCTTGTGGATGACGCCACCATCGCAGAATTGAACAGTGAATTCATGGGGATGTATGGCCCCACCAACGTCCTTTCCTTCCCCGACACCGACGACCTGCACTGCGAGGCTCCGCAGATCGTCGGCGAGGATTTCCTGCCCGAAGACTACGCCGACGATGGCCGGGACTGTCTGGCCAATCAGGGCGATCCAGCCAGTGATGATGACGGTGAGGACGGCGAGCCAGATCCCGACCGGCCCATGCGCCTGGGCGCGGTGGCCATCTCCCTGGACACCTGCGCCCGCGAAGCCCGGCTCTATGGCCAGTCCCCCCGCGAACATTTCTACCGCCTGCTGTGCCACGGCATTCTCCATTGCGCCGGTCTGGAACATGGCGAGGAAATGGAACTGATCACCGACGAGGCCCTGGACGAAATCCGCACCTGGGAAGCCGTGTAGCTGATTGGATGCCGCGCCACAGCTGGAGGCGTTCGGCCCCGGCGCAAGGCGTCCTGTGCGGCATCAGGATGGAATCTGGGCGGAATCTGGCCGGAATCTGGCCGGGGTGGGGCGTTCGTCCTCCCCGCAGGCAGGGAGCGTCGGCCCGTTGCACGTCGCATTCAGCTTCCGGAACGTCCATACGGTCAGCAATGTAAGCCATTGCGGCGCGGGTGTGGTTGTGATACGAGACGGATCGTATTGAAAAGATCCCTTCGTGTTCACCTTCACCCAAGCGAGCCAGCATGAAAGCCATTGCCATAAACGGAAGTCCCCGGAAAACCTGGAATACTGCCACGCTGTTGCAGCACGCTCTGGACGGCGCCAGGGAAGCCGGCGCACAAACCGAGCTGATTCACTTGTATGATCTGCAGTACAGCGGCTGCACCAGCTGTTTCGCCTGCAAGAAGATTGGCGGCAAGCACTATGGTCATTGTGCTGTCAAAGACGGAATCACTCCTGTGCTGCAGGCCATTGAGCAGGCGGATGTGCTGATTCTGGGCACGCCGGTGTACTTTGGGGCGGAGACGGGCGAGATGCGGTCCTTCCTGGAGCGGCTGATGTTCCCCTTCCTGACGTACACGCCGGACTACGCCTGTATCTTCCCCGGCAAACTGCAGGCCGGGCTGATCTACACCATGAATATTCCGGACGAGATGATCCCCACCTTCCAGTATGAGCCCATGCTCGACCGGGTCAAAGGCTTCATGGAACGCGTGTTCGGCAACTGCGAACGCCAGATCTGCACGGATACCCTCCAGTTCACGGACTACAGCAAATACCTCTCCACCCGCTGGGATCCCGCGGCCAAGGCCAAACGTCGCGAAGACGTCTTTCCCCAGGACTGTGCCGCAGCCAAGGCCATGGGCAAGGCGCTGGCCGAGCGGGCCGGGGCATAGCCGGCCAGGTATCGGACCGAGAACCGGAACGAGCATCGCGACGGGCTGTCTTGCTGCACCAAGGCAGCCCGTCGGGCCATACTGCGGAAGTGAGGAGGGTGCCAGCCGTCATTCCACAGGCACATTCCAGATGGTGCTGCAGTATTCGCGGATGGCGCGGTCCGAGGAGAAGTAGCCCAGCCGGGCGACATTGAGAATGGACATGCGGGTCCAGGCGGCAGGGTCGGCGTAGGCAGCGGCAGCGCGGTCCTGGCAGTCCATGTAGGAGGCGAAGTCGGTCAGCACAAGGTATTCGTCCCGGTGCATGAGGTTGTCCACCAGGGGGCGGAAGAGGCCAGTGTCTCCCCGGGAGAACAGGCCCGAGGCGATCTGGTCCAGGGCCTCGGCCAGTTCCGGATTGGCGGCCAGCTGGTCGGCGGGGGAGGTGCCGGTGCGGCGCAAGGCCTGGACTTCTTCGGTGGTCAGGCCGAAGAGGAAGAAGTTCTCCTCGCCCACGGCCTCGCGCATTTCCACATTGGCACCGTCCAGGGTGCCGATGGTCACGGCGCCGTTGATGCCGAACTTCATGTTGCCCGTGCCCGAGGCCTCCTTGCCGGCCAGGGAAATCTGCTGGGAGAGGTCCGCGGCGGGGTAAATGACTTGCCCGCTACGCACGTTGAAGTTGGACACAAAGGCCACCCGCAGGCGACCGGCCACGGCAGGATCGGCATTGACCACCTCGGCCACGCGGTTGATGAGCAGGATGATCTGCTTGGCCAGAAAATAGCCGGGCGCAGCCTTGCCGCCGAAAATGACGGCCCGGGGGACGAACTCCATGCCCGGATTGCGGCGCAGGCGGTTGTACAGGGCAATCACCCGCAGCACGTTCAGGTGCTGGCGTTTGTATTCGTGGATGCGCTTCACCTGCACATCAAAGAGCGCTGCGGGATCCAGTTCCACATGCAGAAACCGTCTGGCCAGATCGGCCAGACGGGTCTTGTTGGCCTGTTTGGCGGCGCGCCACTCGGCCTGAAAGACCGGGTCGTCGGCATGTGCCTCCAGCTGGATGATTTCCTCTTCAAAATGATCCAGCCAGCGCACGCCAATGCGGCGGGAGATGCAGGCCGCCAGGTGCGGGTTGCACAGGGCCAGCCAGCGCCGGGGAGTGACGCCGTTGGTGACGTTGGTGAACTTCTCCGGGCTGACCAGGGCGAAGTCCCGCAGGACATCCTGTTTGAGCAGGTCCGAATGCAGCTTGGCCACGCCGTTGATTTTCTGGCTGCCCACACTGGCCAGGTGGGCCATGCGCACGGAGCGGGAGCCGGTCTCGTCGATGAGGGACACGCGGCGGGGCAGGTCCGGATCCTCAGGATGGGCAGCCCGGACCGCATCCAGGAAACGGCGGTTGATTTCGTAGATGATCTCCAGGTGCCGCGGCAACGCGCCGGCAAAGAGCGGCACGGGCCATTTTTCCAGGGCTTCGGGCAGCAGGGTGTGGTTGGTGTAGGCAAAGGTCCTGGTGGTCACACTCCAGGCGGTGTCCCAGTCCAGGCAGTGCACGTCCACCAGCAGCCGCATGAGTTCGGCCACGGCGATGGCCGGGTGGGTGTCGTTGAGCTGGACGGCGAAGGTCTCATGGAAGGTATCCAGTGGCCGTCCAAGGCTTTTATGAATGTGCAGCATGTCCTGCAGGGAGGCCGATACGAAAAAGTACTGCTGGCCAAGACGCAGCTGCTTGCCCTGGTAGGGGTCGTCGTTGGGGTAGAGCACCTTGGAGATGGTTTCGGAAAAGATCTTGTCATGCACGGCGTTGAAGTACGCGCCGGTATTGAAGGCCTCGAAATCAAAGGCCTCCACGGCCTCGGCCCGCCAGAGCCGCAGCAGGTTGCAGTGCTTGCCGCCATGACCGGCCACGGGGATGTCATGCGGGCAGGCAGCGATGGTCCGGGCGGGAGTCCAGCGGGCGCGCAGTACCCCGTCGGCGTCTGATTCCAGATGGGATTCCCCGCTCAGGCCCACTTCATACCGCTGGTCAACGTGGGCCAGTTCCCAGGGAAACCCGTGCCTGAGCCACTTGTCAGCCAGCTCCACCTGCGCGCCGTCCTCGATGGCCTGGCGGAACATGCCGTATTCATAGCGGATTCCATAGCCGATGGCCGGCACGCCCAGGGTGGCCAGGGAGTCCAGGTAGCAGGCGGCCAGGCGGCCCAGGCCGCCGTTGCCCAGGCCGGGCTCGGGCTCGTGGAAGATGATGTCGTCGAGATTCTGCCCCAGGGAAGCCAGCCCCTCCCGCATGGGCTCGGTCAGGTTCATGGTCAGCAGATTGGCGCCCAACTGCGGGCCGATGAGAAATTCCGCGGAAAGATAGGCCACACAGCGCACGGAGCGCGCCGCGGCGATGCGTTCGATGCCGGCCACCCAGGCCTCGACCATGCGGTCCCGCACGGCCAGGGACACGGCGACGTACCAGTCTTCCACCCGCGCCGTTTCCCGGACCCGGCCGGTGGAGTAATACAGATGATCCAGCACGGCCTGGCGCAGCCCTTCGGGGCTGCAATCCGTGCGGGAAGGGCTGCACTGGGACTGGTTTTTGGAACGGGGCGCGGTTGCGTGGCGCTTGCTGGCCATGGCATCTCCTTCGGGGGAACGCCGGTGTCGGGGCGTTACCGGGCCAAACGGGGAAAAAGGATACACTGTCCTTATCCATACCCCGCTTGCGCAGCAGGTGTAAACCAACAACGCCCGCGTCCGCGTATGTTTTCGAGGACATCTTGATTTCCCGGTCGGTTCGCGCCTATGACAGTGGCAGACTCGCCTCTGAACAAAAAGGACTGCTTATGGCGCCGATGGTGGACATCGTCAAACGGGAGACCGGCTTTGCCCTGCATCAGGATGGCGCCGTGGCCCGCACCCCGGCTGGCCGGGAGCTTGCTTCCCCGAGCCTGCGGCTGCTTGAGCTGGTGGTGCGGGACGCCTGTGAGGCCGATCCCGACACGCTGACCGCGCGCGAGTTGCTGGAGGCGCAACTGGACGAGGTGGAGCCGGCTGCCGAAGAGGTCCGCCAGAACCTGCTGCAGGCGCTGGCCACAGACCCTCTGGTGGCGCGGCGGTTTCCCGGCATGGCTGGCGCTGCCGCCCCTGCGGCGTCTGCGTTGCTGCTGGAGGTGGACCTGCCGGCCATGTTTCTGCAGTTTGGCGGGTTGGTGGAAGCCTTCGACAAGGCCGTGGCCTTTCTGCTGGAGCATGATCTGGTGGAATACCCGGCCGTGCTGCGGGATTTCGAGAGTTTTTCCCGCGCCGTGGCCGCGGTGCTGCAGGAGGCGCCCCCGGAGCGCCTGGCTGTGCTGGGACGATTGACGAATCGCCATCAGGTCGGTGTGCTGCTGCCCATCCTCCTGAGCATCAACTCCCTTTCCCCCTCGGAATACGCTGGCGTGGCCGCGTGCCTGCGGTTGGATTGTTCAAAGGCCGGGCCTGCCGCCGAGGCCCTGGCCCGCTACCGCGCCCTGCGCCGCGACGCCTGGACCGTGCGGGAGTACCTGAGTGCCGCCCCGGCGCCGCGCCGGCTCTCCCTGCGCCAGCTCATTGCCGAAGGGGAAAGCTATCATCTGGAATTCAAGTCCACCCTGCGGCTCAATCTGCAGACCAACAAGCACGACACGGCCATCACCCATGCCAGCCTGAAGACTCTGGCCGCCTTTCTCAATTCCGGCGGCGGCACGTTGCTCATCGGGGTTCGCGACGATGGTTCCGTGCACGGCCTGGCCGCGGACGGCTTCCCCAATCTGGACCGCTTCGGCCTGCACTTCTGGCAGGTGGTGGAGTCCGGCCTGGGGGGTGGAGTGTGCCCGTATGTGGCCACGCATTTTGAGGAAACGCCCGAAGGCACGGTCTGTGTGGCCACCTGCCGGCAGAGCCCCGCGCCGGTGTTTCTGCAGGGCAAATCCGGGGAGGATGAGTTTTTCATCCGCGTGGGCTGTTCCAGCCGCAAGCTCGGCGTCCGGGATGCCCTTGAATATATCTCCCTGCATTTCAAGAAGACATGATTCCACATCAGTAGAATTTTTTCAGGAGCAAGGGCTGTGCAACATGCTGATTGTGTTCCCTCGCGCCGACGTTTTCTTCGGGCCGGTCTGATCGGCTGCTGCGGGCTGCTGTTGCCGCAGTGGATACTGCCGCCGCGGGCCATGGCCCAGACAGGGCCGCCAGCGGCCCTGCCCAGCCGGCGGGTGGCCGAGTTCGAGGCCATGTGCCAGGGCATGGAGCAGATGCTGACTCCCCGCCTGGGCGCGGCTGCCGCGCACGACGCCACCACGCACATGGGGGTGGTGTTTCAGGAATTGCTGCCCACGCTGCCGGTGCTGCCCCCGCAGCCGGGGGAGGGCGGCGCGCCTAATCGTAACCAGGAATATCTGGTGCAGGCGGCCTGGCTTATCGCCATGTCCAAGGGCATCAAGGCCCATGGGCTGTGTGCGGCCGATGCCGGCCGGCTGCTCTATGACCTCTGCGATGCCGAGCTGGCCGCCACGCCGGCGGTGGTGCTGGCGCAGCGTGGGGAAGAGTACTTCAGCCCTGCCCATTACCAGGCGTTGCGGGATTGGGCCGCGGCCACGCAGCTGCGCCGTTCCCCGGATGACTGGGTGGCCGAGGTTGTCTTTGGCGATCCGGCCAGGGGGGACGATTTTGACGTCGGCCACAATTACAGCCAGTGCGGGGCCCTGCTGCTGTTCCGGGCCCATGGGGAGGCCGAGGTGGCGCCGTACTTCTGCCTGAACGATTTTCTCTCCTCCCGCTACGAGGGCACGGGCCTAAGCCGGGCCCACACCCTGGCCCAGGGGGATGCGTTATGCGATTTCCGCTACAAGCGTGGCCGGGAGGTGGGGCAGTCCTGGGACACGGAAACGCCGCGCTTCACGCACACGGAAAGCCCCTCCTCGCGGGCTGGAGGTATTCAAAGTCCGGTATAAAATGCCATCTGTCTTTGGGGGAGATTGCAGGGAAATTTGGGGGGACTGTAGGGAAATTTGTGTGACGCTCTTCTTATTGCTCCATTTAATTGATATGCTCAATCCATGCAGGGGGACCAACGCGCCGACAGGCTCCATGAGCCCGCCAGGAATGTACTGGATTCGTGCTCTTAACCAATAGCGCAACAGGAGACCTTGCCCATGCACCTTACTATCAAACTGCGCCTTGTTCTGCTTGGGGCAATGATTGCCGTGGCGTTGGGCTTCACGACGTGGAATACGTACCACGCCAGTGAGCAGGTTTCCATCTCCTCCCAGGCCAATGCCTTACGTCTGAAGCAGCTTGATATGACGGAGCAAATGCGCAGGACACTGCTGGAGCTGACCCTGGCGGCCATGGATGCCATCGTGGACAAGGCGGAAGGGGCGGTCAGCGCCGAGCGCATGCAGCTGATGCGCGACAGCGCCGCCATGCTCACGCAGAATCTCCCAGCATTGCGCAACAGTGCCGATACACCGGAAGAGAAGCGCGCCGCAGAGCAGCTGGCCGCCGAGCTGCCGCCCCTGGTGCAGGCCGTGCAGGAGGAGCTGCCGCGGGTCATCCGCAAGCACGGCGGGGCGAACACGCCGGAAGCGGAGGCAGACTATGCAAAGATTGATGATGTGATCGATGCAAACGCAGATGGCGCCCTGGTGCACCTGCAGGTCATCGCGGATTCCATCAGGCAGGAGCTGGACGAGGCCGGTGCCGCCCTGCAGGCGGATGTGGCGAGTGCCGCCAGAGCCAGCCTGTGGGTTGGGCTGGGAGCCTTGCTGGTGGTGGGGGTGTTCTTTTTCCTGACCGCGCGCAGCATCCTTGGACCTCTCGATGCTGCCGTCACCTTTGCCACCACTGTGGCCAGTGGCCAGCTGGAGCATCGGCTGGAGGTGCAGTCCCGGGACGAAATCGGGCGTCTGGCCGATTCCCTCAGAACCATGGTTGCCAGCCTCAGGACATCCCTGGAGCAGGCCCGGCTTCAGGGCGAGGAGGCCCGCAGGGCCGCGGAGACCGCCGCCACGGCAAGCCGGCAGGCAGAGGCCGCCCGGCTGGCGGCAGAGCAGGCCAAGGCCGAAGGGCTGCTGCAGGCTGCGTCCCGGCTGGAGTCTGTGGTGGCCATCATCTCGACCGCCTCGGTGGACCTTGCCTCCACGGTTGAGCAGGCCAGCCGGGGCGCAGGGGTGCAGTCCAGCCGGGTGACGGAAGCCGCCACGGCCATGGAGGAAATGAACGCCACCGTGCTGGAAGTGGCCAAAAATGCCTCCCAGGCCGCAGACACCACCGATGCCGCGCGACACAAAGCCCTGGAAGGTGCCGAGGTGGTCAACAAGGTGGTGGCCGGGGTGACCGAAGTCAGCGAACACGCCCTGGCCCTCAAGGCGGACATGGGCGAGCTGGGCGAGCAGGCCAAGGGCATCGGGCAAGTCATGGACGTCATTTCCGACATTGCCGACCAGACCAACCTGCTGGCCCTGAACGCGGCCATTGAGGCGGCCCGGGCCGGGGACGCCGGCCGGGGCTTTGCCGTGGTGGCTGACGAGGTCCGCAAATTGGCCGAAAAAACCATGCAAGCCACCCGCGAGGTGGGGGCGGCCATTCATGGCATTCAGCAGGGGGCCACCAAGAACGTGGCCAATGTGGAAAAGGCCGTGGCCACTGTGGCCGGGGCCACCAGCATGGCCAACGCCTCGGGGCAGGCCCTGCGAGAAATCGTCACACTGGTGGATCAGGCGTCGGATCAGGTCCGTTCCATCGCCACGGCCTCGGAGCAGCAGTCCGCCGCCAGCGAGGAGATTGCCCGGAGTATCGAGGTGGTGCAGGGCATCTCCGCGGAAACGGCCGCCTCCATGCACCAGAGCGCCGAGGCCGTGGCCCGGCTGGCGGATCAGGGAAGGCGCCTGGATGCGCTCATGCAGGAACTCAAGCGAGACGGCGCCCGCTAGCGGGCTGCGGGCAGGCAGAAACGCTGGCAGGAGACGGCCTCAAATGGCCGCCCCCTGCCGGCGCAGAATGAATGCCAGACAGTCTGCGCCAGGCAGCGGCTGGCTGAAGAGATAGCCCTGGAAGGTGGTGCAGCCCAGCGCCCGAAACCGCTCCAGCTGTTCAGGCTGTTCCACACCCTCCACCACGGTGCCGATGCCCATGGCCTGGCTCAGTTCCACAATGCTGCGCACGATGTGGTCGTTCACGCCACCCTCCACTCCCTGGGTCAGGGAGCGGTCAATCTTGACCGTGTCCACCGGAAAAGCCCGCAGGTACCGCAGCGAGGCATGTCCCATGCCAAAGTCGTCGATGGCCACATGCACGCCATGCTGTTGCAGGTGCTTCAGCGATTCCATGGCGCGGGTGTCCGGCTCCAGGACGGATGATTCGGTGATCTCCAGCTCCAGCTGCGAGGGTACGATCCGGCTCTGGTGCACAATACGCAGCACATGGGCCGGAAAATGCGGATCCATCAACTGCCGGGGCGAGACATTCACGGCCACGCGCAAGGCATCCGGCACACATTCCACCCATGCGGCGCGTTGCAGGCAGGCCTGGGTCAGCACGAAGAGCCCCAGGCGGTCGATAAGCGCCGTATCCTCGGCCAAGGCCACGGCAATGGGCGGGGCGATGTGCCCGTACGCCGGATGCCGCCAGCGCAGCAGGGCCTCCACACCCGAGACGCGCCCGTTGCCGTTGAGCTGGGGTTGGTAGACCAGGAACAACTGGCTTTCCGAATGCTCGGGGGTGGTCAGGGTGCTGTGTAGATCGTTGGTCAGGGCCTTGGCCAGCCGGCCGGCCTCCCCGGGCAGATCCACGCATTTGTGACCCCCACGCCCGGTTTCGTACCGGGAGGCCGCCCGCTGCAGCACATCCAGCACCCGCAGCCCCTGCCGTTGGGACAGGGTGTCCGCCAGACGCACAAAGGGCAGGTACACTGCCACCCCAAGCGCCAGATTCGCAGTCTGCATCAGCGCCCCGGCCACCGAACCGGTGGCGGCATAGCCGGCGATGATGACCGGCGTGGTCCAGGAGATGCTGGCCGTGGTGTGCGGAATCAGACCCAGGGCCGTGGCCAGATACGCCGTCAGGGTCTGGAGCAGGGGGGTGGCCAGAAAGGGGATGCAGTAAATGGGATTGAGCACCAGGGGAATGCCAAAGAGCAACGGTTCGTTCACGTTGCACAGGGCGGGCAGCAGGGCGATGCGGCACAGCTTGCGGGTGCTGCCGTCCCGGCTGGCCAGGAAGATGGCGAGTATCAGGCTCAGTGTGGAGCCGGAACCACCCATGCGGGTAAAGGCATCGAAAAAGGTCTTGGTCAGGATGAAGGGTGGCGTCTGGCCCTGGCTCATGGCTGCGGCATTGGCCAGGTCCGCCGGAGTGAGGATCTGTTCCGCCACGCCGTACAGCAGATTCGGCCCGTGCGCCCCCACCATCCAGAACAACTGGGAGAGGGTGGTGTAGCCCAGGCCAAAGCCCAGCCCGTCCTCGGCACCTGCGAAGGGGAGAAAAAGCAGGCCCTGCGTGGCGCCATACAGATCCGGCACATGCAGGGCGTTCAGCCCCAGCCTGAGCAGCCCGAACAGGGCAATGGTGGCAGCGCCGGCCGGCATGACCGTGAACACGTCTCGCACCACGGGGTCGTGTCCGGCCGTGCCCAGGGGCAGCTGGAGCAGGGAAATCCTGGTCAGGCGCAGGAACACGGTGCTGGCCACGCCACTGACCAGCAAGGCCAGCACAAGGCCACGGTGCATGGAAAAGGCCAGTTGCAGGGTCGCCTTGTCCTGGGGGCGGAGCAGGACGAAAAAGCAGGAGAGCACCACCATACAGGCCATGACCGGGCTGACGAATGGCCCGGCGCGGCGCTGGTTGGAGATCTGGGCCAGGATGCCGCTGAAGGCGCACAGCAGGGCCAGGGACGCAATGCCAAAGGTGCCGGCGAGCAGCGTGTCGCAGAGGTCCCTCCAGGCCGGGCCCAGCAGGGCATCCAGGCCATGCGGCACCCCGAGCGGGGCCTCGCGAACCATCAACGCCACCGCGCCCACCAGCACCAGCGGCAGCACCATGGCCAGGCCGCGCTGCACCGTCAGCAATGCCGGGCGGCTGCCGTGCCGGTCTGCGTAGTCGAGAGCCCCGAGCAGGAATCTGGTCATGGAATTCATGATTGCGCCTGCCGGCAGGGGTGCATTGGGGCGCTCACAGTGGCGGACAGGGAGGGCGCCCCCGCTTGTGCCTGCCACAGTGCCAGGGCCGGAGCGCCATGATCCGGGCGCGGCAAACGCAACCTCTGACGCATGCTGGCCATTACCGCGGTCGTTGGCGCCGGGGTGAGGTTGCTGGGTGGATCACAAAGGAGGGCATGCGGTGGCTCATGACGAGGAGGGTTGCGTGGCCTGCAGGATGGCGTGCAGTTCATCAAACGTCACGGGCTTGGCCAGAAAGCCGTCCATGCCCACATCGAGGAATTGTTGCTTGTCTTCGGGCATGGCATATGCAGTCAGGGCGATGACCCGGCAGTTGCGGACGCGCGAATCCGCATCGGCCCGCAGGGCCCGGGTGGCGTCCAGCCCATTCATGCGTGGCATCTGAATATCCATGAACACCACATCATAGGCCGCGCTGCGCACTTTTTCCACTGCCTCCACCCCGTCCATGGCCTCATCCACGGTACAGCCGGATTTCTTGAGCATGGTGGTCATGAAGAGCCGGCTGACGCTGTTATCCTCCACCACCAGCACATGAAGCGGGGTGTCGCCGAGCGGGGCGGGATCGGCCGTGCGACGTTCCTCCTGCGGCAGCGCGGGGCTGGCCTGGCAGGGCAGCTCCAGCGTGAACAGGCTGCCCAGGCCCAGGGAGCTTTGCAGGGTGATGTCCCCGCCCATGAGCCGGGCCAGCCGCTGGGAGATGGAAAGCCCCAGCCCCGTGCCCTGGCTGGAGCGGGTCAGGTGTGGTTCCACCTGATAAAAGGTCTTGAAGATGGCCTCGTGCTGGCCAGGGATAATGCCAATGCCTGTATCGCGCACGGCAAAGCGAATGCGGGAGGTTCCGGCGAACGCCCCCGGAGAGGGCGGGGTTTCCGCGGCCGGGCTGATGATGCTCACATGCACGCTGACACTGCCGCGCTCGGTGAACTTGAGCGCGTTGTTCATCAGGTTGTTGAGGATCTGGGCCAGCCGTTTCCCATCCACCTCGATGGATTCAGGCACGTTGTCGTCAACAAGGCATTGCAGCGCAATGCCCTTGCGATCCGCCTCGGGCTGGTGCATGGCGGTGAGCCGTTGCAGCACCTCCTGCACCTCGGTGCGGAAGGAGCGGATTTTGATCTGGTTGGACTCGATCTGGGAGATGTCCATCAGATCGTCGATGAGAGACTGCAGGTGCCGGGAGGCCTCGATGATCATGTCCGCCTGGTCTTGCAGTTCCTTTTCCAGGGTGCTGATCTGCACCAGCTGGGCCATGCCCATGATGCCGTTCAGGGGCGTGCGCAGTTCGTGGCTCATGTTGGCCAGAAATGCGGTTTTGGCGCGGTTGGCTTCCTCGGCCTGGAGCCGGGCTTCCTTGAGGTGCTGCTCCATGTGCACGCGTTCGGAAATGTCCAGAAACGCGGCCACGGAGCCGGTGATTTCGCCGGTGTTGTCCCGCAGGGGCACGGCATTGCCGATAAGGTGCCGGACCTCGCCATCGTCAAAGAGGAGATCCTGTTCAAAGTCCAGCAGGGGCCGGCCTTCCCGGGCGGCGCGCTGCAGGGGCTGCATGGCCAGGGGGAGCTCCTGGCCGTTCTGGAAGATGCGTGGCGGGGGGCCGCCACTGGTCGGGAGCTGGCGCATGAGTTCATACGCCGCACGGCTGCCCTCCAGGCGGCTGCACTGGGGGTCGTGGGCGATCCAGACGGCGGCGGGCACCTGCTCCATGACGGCGGCCAGCTGGTTTTCCCGACGGATGCGCTCGGAGAGGTCCATGCCTGCGGTCAGGATGTGCGGTTCGCCGCCCAGGACGATGAGTTCCGCGGAGATGAGGGTGTTCAACACGGCGCCGCGCTTGGTGCCGATGCGCAGTTCCTTCTGGTGCAGGGCGCCGTTGGTCCGCAGGGCGTGCACAAAGGCGGTCCGCTCCTCGGGCGAAGGGATGATGCCCACCTGGGTGGAGCATTTTCCCATGAGCTCCTGCCGGGTATAGCCGGTCATGGCGCACAGGGCGTCGTTCACCTCGACGATGCGCCCTTCCTCCAGGGTGGAGATGAGCATGAAGGACGGGTTGGCGCGAAAGGCCTTTTTGAAGCGGTCCAGGGTTTCGGACAGCTCGCGCTGGATGCGGCGCTGTTCCGTGACCAGCTGGGCCATGACCATGCCGGCTTCGGGCTCCCCGGCCTCATTGCACACGGGCAGCACCCACACATCAAGGGTCTGGCCGTGGCAAAGCAGATCCTGCCGCACGCTGCGCCCGGCCAGGGCCTGCCTGAACAGCGGCTCCAGCAGGGTCGCCAGTTCGGGGTCCTGCATCTCCGGCAGGGTGTGGCCTTCCAGCTGCGGGAGACCAAGGACGGGCAGCACCTCCCCGGCAGCCACCAGAAACCGCAGGTCCTGATCAAAAAGCAGGACCACTCCATTGGGAAAGTGGTCCAGCAGGGTGCGCAGCCGGGCCCGGCTGGCAGCCAGCTGGCGGGTGCGCTCCTGCACCAGCAGCTCCAGGCGGTCCCGATGCTGCCGCAACTCGTCTTCCATGCGCTGCCGGTCGGTGATGTCCACAAAGGTCAGCACCAGACCATCCATTTCTCCAGCCATGTTGTAATACGGGAACATGCGGGAGAGGAAACTGCGCCGCGGCTGGTCCGGTCCGCCACTGGTGTGCACCACCTGTTCCACCCGGCCCCTGGTGGCCTGCACGGCCTCGGCCATGGTGGCGATATCCAATCCCTGGATCTGGCTGGCAAAATGTTGCAGGGGGCGGCCGGAGTCGCCTTCCTGCACATGAAAGATGCCCGTGGCCGCCGGGGTGAATTGCCGGATGATCAGGGAGCAATCCAGGAACACGGTGGCAATATCCGTGGCCCGGAAGAGGTTTTCCAGGTCGCTGCGGGAGCGGTCCAGCTCCAGGATATTGGCCTGCAGCTCGGTGTTGACCGAGGTCAGCTCCTCATTGAGGGCCTGCAGTTCCTCCTGGGAGGTTTCCAGCTCCTCGTTGGAAGACTGCAACTCCTCGTTCATGGAGAGCAATTCTTCGTTGGAGGCCATGAGCTCCTGGTTGGAGGCCTCCAGATCCTGCACGGCCAGACGGAGTTGCTCGCTGGTGATGCGCAGCTCCTCCTCCAGGCGGCTGATGAGTTCATCGTGGGCGTCACAACAGACGGGGCAGATTTCGGGATCGTCCATTGCAGCGCCATCTTCGGCCGGCATGGGCGCGGGGCGAAGGCGTTCCACGAAGGACAGCATCAGACACTGCTCCTGCACAGCCTCCGTGCGCAGGGGATGCACCTGGATGTCGATCAGGCTTTGCGGCCGTTCCGGCATGGAGAGGCCTTGCAGCACAATGGACCGTCCCTGCCGCCGGGCCTGGCGCAAGGCATTGCGCACGGGCAGCTGCAGGGACGGGCGCACCAGCCGGGCGATCTCGCTGGTGAACTTGCCCTGCGGCAGCTCCAGGAAGGGGGTGAGATCCCCCTCGGTGTGCAGCAAGGCGTCATGCTCATCCACCAGCAGGCTGGGCGGGGTAAAGGTTTTGAGCAGCGTGCGCTGGAAGAGCTGGGCCAGATCCACCTGGGGCGGGGTGGCGGCCAGCTTGCGGACAACAGTCTCTTCCAGGGGCGCCCCTTTGACCAGCAGCGGATACTCCGGCGGCGGCGTAGGGATTTCCCGACGCAGAAACACCTTCCACTTGGGATGCACCGGGGTGAAGAGCCGGGCGTGCTCACCCAGGCTCTCGGCCACCCCCAGCACCAGATGCCCACCGGGGCGCAGGGAATGGTGGAACAGGGGAAGCAGGGTGTTCTGGGCTGAAGGGGTAAGATAGATCAGCAGGTTGCGGCAGCTGATGAGGTCCAGCCTGGAAAAGGGCGGTGTGGAGAAGAGATCGTGCCGGGCAAAGACGATCATCTTGCGCAGGGGCGTGTTGACCGAATAGTCGCCATTCTGAAAGAGGAAATAGCGGTGCAGCAGCGCACCGGGCAGCTCGGCCACGGCGCTTTGCGGGTACAGGCCGGCCCTGGCGCGGGCGATGGCAGTGTCATCCACATCGGTGGCAAAAATGGAGATCTTCCTGCGCACGGCATGGCGGCGCATGTACTCCTGCAGCAGCATGGCGATGCTGTACGCCTCCTCGCCCGAGGCGCAGCCCGGCACCCAGAGGCGCAGGTCATCACTGTCCTTGTTGCCGGAAAACAGGGCAGGGAGCACCTCGCGTTCCAGCAGGGAAAAGACGTCCGGGTCGCGGAAAAAGCTGGTCACGCTGATGGACAGTTCCCGGGCCAGGGCCATGCCCTCGTCGGCGTCGTGTTCCAGAAGTTCACGATAGGCAGCCAGGGTGCCTGCATCGCGCAGGCGCATGCGCTTGTCGATGCGGCGGATCAGGGTGGTGCGCTTGTAGTTTTTGAAGGCCAGACCCGTGTGCTGCTCCAGCCACGGGAGCATGGAATCCAGGAGGGAAGCGTCGGGGCCGTCGCGCAGGGTCTGGTCCTGGCGCAGGTGCGGGGGGTGGCGCAGGATGTCGAGCAGCCGCAGGGCCAGCTGGGCCGGCGACAGGACGATATCTGCCGCACCGGCGGCCAGGGCGGCCAGGGGCATGCTGTCGAAGCGGGCCGTGGCGGGCTCCTGGACCATGGCGATGCCGCCGGCCACGCTGATTTCCTTGAGCCCTTGCGCCCCGTCGCTGCCGGCGCCGGAAAAGATCACGCCCACCGCCTCGCCTTCGGCATCCTTGGCCAGGGATTTGAAATACTCGTCAATGGGGTGATGCAGGGTCCGCTGGGCTGAGGCGCGCTGCAGGCGCAACACGCCGGTGTGCTGGGTAAGCACCGTCCCCGGGGGGATGATGTGGATGCGGCCGGCTTCCAGAGGCATGCCGTCTTCGGCCAGGACGGCCGGCAATTTCGTATGACGGGTCAGCAGATCCGCAAGCAGGGGGTGGTGCTGGGGATCCTGATGCATCACCAGCACGAAGGCGCAGGCCACGGTTTCCGGAATGGATTGGAAAAAATCCTCCAACGCCTCCAGTCCGCCAGCTGAGGCGCCCAGACCCACGGTGCGGCAGATTACAGTGCTCAAGGACGCGTCATCCTCTGCAGGTTGAAACCAATGACGCGGGCAGTGAACGCGCGCGATGGCGCACCATAGCCGCAGCGAATGAAAAAATCCATATCTCCAAAGGGCTGAGGATGTCACGTATGCATCTTTTTGAAGAGGGAGGTCATGAATGTTTCAAACAGTTTTGGCTCCGACATTTCTCTTGACAAAACTTAGCCTGCAAATGATTAGCGTCCAAAAGGTGGAGCCATGATTCTCAAAGAAATGCCAAGTTACCAGACCTTGCTGAAAAAGGCGGCCTCGTTTCCGGATATGGATATCCTGGTGACCGAGGCCTATCTGCATGTGTTGCGCACGGGATGCACCCTGCATCGCGTGGCCGAACGCCATTTGGCCACACGCGGGCTCTCGTACGGCCGTTTCCTGGTCATGGCCCTGCTGAGCCACGGGGAAGAACCCCTGCCCGTGTGCCGGTTGGCCGAACTTTCCAGTGTCTCGTACCCCACCATCTCGGCCTTGCTCTCCGGCATGGTCCGCGATGGCCTGGTGGAGCGCGTGGAAGACGCCAAGGACCGCCGTGTGGTGCGCATTGCCCTCAAGGAAGAGGGCCGGGCGCTGCTTTCCAGCGTCATGCCGGACATCCTCCGGCTGCATGGTCTGGCCCTGGCCAACCTGACCCCGGAAGAGCTCAAGACATTAATCTCCCTGCTTGCCAAGGTTCGCCTGGACGCAAGCGACTGCGACCAGGAGTTGTAATCCCCATGGCTGACAATACGCAGCAGGCCGCGCCGGCCACCGGCGCGCCGCGTTCCTCTGCTCCAACCCGCAAGTCCTCCGCCAGATTTCTCCTTCTGCTGCTTGTACTGGCTGGCCTGGCTGGCGGTGGCTGGTGGTGGTGGAAGGAGCGGATCTACGAAACCACGGACGACGCCTTCATCGCCGGGCATGTCGGCGCCATTGCCCCCCAGGTGGACGGCCGCGTGCTGGAAGTGCTGGTAACGGACAACCAGGAGGTGGCCGCCGGCCAGGTGCTGGTGCGCATTGACCCTGCGCCGTTCCAGGTCAAACTGGATCAGGCCCGCGCCAACCTGCACGAGGCCCGGCAGAAGCTGGAGGAGTCCCGCTCCCAGCTGACCGCGGCCAGGGCCGCCGTGGAATCGGCGCGCTTTGAGGCAGATTCCAACGAGGCCGAAGCCCGCAACGCCCATACCGATCTCGTACGCTACCGTCAGCTGGTGCGCACGGGCGCTGTTTCCCAGCAGGCTCTGGACAATGCCGAAACCCTGGCCCGCACCACCACGGCGGAGCTGGAGTCCTCCCGCAAGCGCGTGAACACCGCCCAGGCCCAGGCCGATCTGGCCGCTGCCCAGATCCGTACGGCCGAGGCGGCCATCGAACGCTTCAAGGCCCTGGTGGCCCAGGAAGAACTGGATCTGGCCTATTGCGAAATCAAGGCCCTGCAGGGCGGCAGGGTGACGAACAAGAATGTGGAGGCCGGGGATTACATCCAGGTGGGGCAGGCCCTGTTCAATCTGGTGCTCGACGAGCTGTGGGTGGAAGCCAACTTCAAGGAAACCCAGCTCACGGACATGCGCCCCGGCCAGCCCGTGCAGATTCTGATCGACGCCTACCCCGACCTGAAAGTCACCGGCCGGGTGGACAGCATCCAGGCCGGTACCGGCGCGGCCTTCAGCCTGCTGCCGCCCCAGAATGCCAACGGCAACTACGTCAAGGTGGTCCAGCGCGTGCCGGTCAAGATTGTCTTTGATCCACCCCTGCCCGGACACATGCCACTGCTTGGCGTGGGCATGTCCGTGGTGCCCAAGGTGCAGGTGCGCCAGCAATGAGCGCTGCGCCCGCCCCGGCTCAAGGCTCTGGCGCGCAGCCCTGGCAGCCCTCCGTGAACCTCTGGCTCATCGCCGCCTCGGTGATGCTGCCCACGATCATGGAGGTGCTGGACACCACCATGGCCAACGTGGCCCTGCCGCACATTGCCGGCAACCTCTCCGCCACCCAGGACGAAGCCACCTGGGTGCTGACGAGCTACCTGGTTTCCAACGCCATTGTCCTGCCCATGACCGGCTGGCTCTCCATCCACATGGGCCGCAAACGCTTTCAGTTGCTCTGCGTGGTTGGCTTCACCCTGGCCTCCTGCCTGTGCGCCCTGTCCACCACGCTGCCCATGCTCATTGTGGCCAGAATTCTGCAAGGTGCGGCCGGCGGCGCGTTGCAGCCCCTCTCCCAGGCCATCCTTCTGGAAAGCGCCCCCCCAGGCAAGCGCGGCGTGACCATGGCCATCTACGGCCTGGGCGTGGTCGTGGCGCCCATCATCGGCCCCACCCTGGGCGGCTGGCTGACGGACAATTACTCCTGGCGCTGGATGTTCTTTATCAACCTGCCCATCGGCATCCTGGCATTCTTCATGTGCCAGGCCTTTGTGGAGGATCCGCCCTATCTGGCGGAGGCCAAAAAGCGCGGTGGCGGCGTGGACTACATTGGCTTCGGCTTTCTGGCACTCTGGCTCTCCACCCTGCAGGTGGTGCTGGACAAGGGCCAGCAGGAAGACTGGTTTGCCACGCCCTGGATCGTCTGGTTCTCGGGTATCTCCGTCCTGGCCTTTCTGGCGTTTGTGGCCTGGGAGTTTCGCGTCAAGTCGCCCCTGGTGAACCTGCGGGTGCTGGCGCATCGCAACTTTGCCATTGGCACGGCCCTGATGACCTGCATGGGCGTGATCCTGTACGCCACCGTGACCCTGCAACCTCTGTTTCTGCAGTCGCTCATGAATTATTCGGCCCTGGAGAGCGGCCTGACCCTGAGCCCCCGCGGCCTGGGTGCCATCACGGCCATGGTGCTGGTCAGCCGGCTGATATCCAGGATAGACCCGCGCAAGCTGATCATCTTCGGCTTCGCCATCCTCATGCTGACAGCCTACGAGTTCTCGGGCATCACGCTGCAGATCAACCAGGGCTTTATTGCCTGGCCCAATGTTATCATGGGGCTGGGGATGGGCTTTGTCTTTGTGCCGCTCTCCACTGTGTCCATGGGCGGGCTGCCCGTGGAGCAGATGGGACATGCCTCGGGCATTTATAACCTGATGCGCAACCTCGGCGGCAGCGTGGGCATTTCCGTCGTCACCACCATGCTCTCCCGCGGGGCACAACGCCATCAGGCCCTGCTCAGCCACAATTACAGCGCCACGGACTCGCAGTTCCAGGAGTTCTTCACCCATCTGGTGCAGTACTTTTCCCAGCACACACACCTCGTTCAGGCCAAACTGCAGGCCATGGCCGTGCTGCAAAGCCTCCTGGTGCAGCAGGCCACGCTGCTTGCCTATATCGAATGCTTCCAGTTCCTGGCCCTGACCTCGGCCATCTGTGTCCCCGGCGCGCTGCTCCTGCGCCGGGCCAGGCGCGGCGCGGCCCCTGTGGCGGCGCACTAACATGAAACAGCAGGATGAGAATCCGGGGGAACTGAGTTCCCCCGGGCCCCCACCAATAGTGTGAGCGGCGCTTCCGGTTCGTGCACGAACCGGAAGCGCCGCTCACACTATCAGGGGGTCCAGGGGGGATTATCCCCCCTGGTGTTTTCCAATTTCTTTGTTCTTATCCCGCCGTTCTATTCTTACCTTCCCGCCTTCGCCTCACGGCGGCGGGCGTGGAGGATGGGCTCGGTGTAGCCGTTGGGCTGGGCGCGGCCTTTGAGGATGAGGTCCCGGGCGGCCTGGTAGGCCACGCTGGTCTCAAGGTTGGCGGCCATGGGGCGGTAGAGCGGGTCGCCGGCGTTCTGGGCATCGACCACGGCGGCCATGCGGGCCAGGGTTTCGAGGAGTTGTTCGCGGCTGCAGACGCCATGCAGCAGCCAGTTGGCCAGGTACTGGCTGGAGATGCGCAGGGTGGCGCGGTCTTCCATCAGGCCGACGTTGTTGATGTCCGGCACCTTGGAGCAGCCGATGCCCTGGTCGATCCAGCGGACCACGTAGCCGAGGATGCCCTGGGCGTTGTTATCCAGTTCGCGCTGGATCTGTCCGGGGGTGAGGGCGGCGCGATCTTCTTCGGACAGGACCGGAATCTCCAGCAGTTCGTCCAGCCGGGCGCGGCGGGCGATGGCCAGCTGGCCGAGCAGCTCCTGCTGCCGGGCGGCCACATCCACCAGATGATAATGCATGGCGTGCAGGGTGGCCGCCGTGGGGGAGGGCACCCAGGCGGTGTTGGCGCCGCTCTTGGGATGGGCGATTTTGGTGGAGACCATTTCAGCCATGCGGTCCGGTTTGGCCCACATGCCCTTGCCGATCTGGGCCTTGCCATGCATGCCGCAGAGCAGGCCCACGTCCACATTCCAATCTTCGTAGGCGGCAATCCACGTGGCCCCGCGCATGGCATCCTTGGGCACCATGGGACCGGCCTCCATGCTGGTGTGGATCTCGTCGCCCGTGCGGTCCAGGAAGCCGGTATTGATGAAGACGATGCGATCTTTGGCCTGGCGGATGCACTCCTTGAGGTTCACGGTGGTGCGGCGTTCCTCGTCCATGATGCCGACCTTGAGGGTCAGGGCCGGCAGGCCCAGGGCGGCTTCCACGGCGGCGAAGATCTGGCAGGCAAAGGCGACCTCTTCCGGCCCGTGCATCTTGGGTTTGACGATGTACACGGAGCCGGCACGGCTGTTGGTGACGCTGCCGAGGTGTTTGAGGTCGTAGAGGGCCAGCAGGCCGGTGACCATGGCGTCCAGCATGCCTTCGGGGATCTCGTCGCTGTCGAGGAGCACGGCGTCGGTGGTCATCAGGTGGCCCACATTGCGCAGCAGCAGGAGACTGCGGCCGGGCAGGGTCAGGGTGGCACCATGGGGGGTGGTGTACTGGCGGTCCGGGTTCAGGCGGCGTTCGATGGTTTGGCCACCCTTGGGGAAACTGGCGCTCAGGTCGCCACGCATGAGGCCGCGGATGGCGGCGTAGGCCTGGGCCTTGTCTGGCCCGTCCACGCAGGCCACGGAGTCTTCGCAGTCCAGAATGGTGGTCAGGGCGGCTTCCAGCACCACATCCTTGACGCCGGCCGGGCTGGCCTGGCCGATGGGGTGGGTGGGATCAATGTGCAACTCGCAGTGCAGGCCATGGTTGACGAGGAGGATGACGGCCGGCACGTCCTGCGCGCCCTGATAGCCGGCGAACTGGGCCGGGTTTTTCAGCGCCGCCACCTGGCCGTCTTGCAGTGTGATGTGCAGGCCGCCATCGGCGATGGTATAGCTCGTCGCCTGACTGTGGGAGCCGGCAGCCAGGGGAAAGGCCTGATCCAGGAAGGTGTTCACATAGCGGACCACGGCCGCGCCACGGGCCGGATTGTACGGGCCGCGTTTGGTCTGGCCATTGTCTTCGGGAATGACGTCGGTGCCATAGAGGGCGTCGTAAAGGCTGCCCCAGCGGGCGTTGGCGGCGTTGAGGGCGTAGCGGGGATTGGTGACCGGCACCACCAGCTGCGGGCCGGCGATGGTGGCGATTTCCGGGTCCACCTTGCCGGTTTCAATGGCAAAATCCGGGCCCTCCGGCACGAGATAGCCGATTTCCTGCAGAAAGCGATGGTAGGCCTCCGGCTCGAAGGGCTGGCCCTTGCGCTCCAGGTGCCAGGCGTCGAGTCTGGCCTGCAACGTATCGCGAACAGCCAAAAGTTCCCGGTTGCGCGGGCCAAGGCTGCGCACCAGACTGGCCAGCCCGGTCCAGAACTGTTCCGGCGTTGTGCCGACATCGGCGCAGACATCGGTTATCAACGTGGCCAGCGGGGTGGAGATATCCAGACCATACGCGGAGGTGCGATCAATCATGCAAAGCTCCTTCTCGGCGAGATGAACGGAAAGGGCAGCGGTTGCGTCACCGTAGCCTATCCCGGGGCATCCGCCAACCTGCGATATAGGCGGTCTGACAGGGCGGGGAATTCTGCGAAAGGTCTGGTAACGGCAACGTTGCAGGACGCGACGGGATGAGGTACCCTCGCCTGAGGCATCCTGGAGTACAGTGTTCAACCTCAGCTCTTCAATAAGGTTAGCTCATGCCCGAATTGTCCACGAGTCGGCGCGTCCAGCGGTCCCGGGGTCGTCATGTTCTGACGTGTCTGCTTCGGTTGGCGCGAACAGTGTTGTGCGTGTCGTGCATGCTCAGCGTGGCGTCCTGTCTCATGTTTGAAAAGCTCCCAGAGGCAGTGCAGTACACCGTGGTGGAGCCGGGTATCCGCAAAACAGAGCCGCTGGATCCGGAACTGGAGACGACCGGGCGTTTTGAACAGTATGATGCCGAGACAGATGCGTGGTACGAGGCGGAACGCAACGCGGCTGGCGTCTGGCAACGGACCCCGGCTGGCGAAAGCGCTTGGCGCAGCCGCATGGAAAAGCTGAACAAGAACGCAGAAGCCACCCAGGAGCCGCAGGCCGTGGCGTCCGCAGCGCCTCCCCCGGCGCCTGCCCCGGAACTGGCGCCCGAACCGGCCCCTCGCGCTGCCCCTGTCACGCCTCCGGCTGCCACAAAGCCCAGGCAGGTGCCTGCCCCGACCCCTGCTCCTGAGCCAGCTCCTGAACCGGCCCCTGAACCGGCCCCTGCTCCGCCGCCTGCGCCTCCTGTGGTGCGCGCCCCGGCCAGGACCGATGCAGACACCGCCTCCCTGGCCGCTCCTGCGGCGTCCGATGCCGTTGCGCCCGCCGAAGCCGCGCCCGCGTCCCCGGCTTCGCAGCAGGCGCAGGCCTCTGCCCCAGCGTCCTACGCAGCGCCAGAACCCGTCTCCGCTGCCGAGCCGGACGCGCCACGCCTGGATCAGGGCCCCAAGGCTGCCGGCGGCGTGCAGCTTTCCGCGCACGGCAGCACCTGGGTCACCGCCATGGTGGACGGTGCAACGCGCAAGGACTTTTTTCTCAATGCCGGGCAGACCCTGGAATTGAGCTTTAATGCGTACTGTCTGTTGACTGTGGGGGACGCCGGCGTGGTGACCCTGCACTACAACGGGCAACCCTATCCAATGTACCTGCGCAGCGGCCAGGAAGTCCGACTGCCACCCCAATGAGCATACCGGCGCTGCAGTATCGCGCACACCCCGAGGGACGAATGCGCCTGTACGGTGCTGTCCTGTGGGCTTGGCGACCCTGTCTTGTATAATGTACCGCATGAACGCTGTGCCGGCACTGCGAGGGCTCGCTCGCCTGGGGGCCATGTTCCTGCTGGTGTTCGGCGGCATTGTCTGCCTGCGGCTGCTGGGGCCGCAGGCGCAGGGCCCCACGGCCACGGCAGGCGCCTCCCTGCGCGTGGTCAGACTGGCTTCGGTGGAGTGGCCGCCGTACACCAGCGCCACCTTGCCGGGCAACGGCGCCACGGCCACGGTCCTGCGCAAGGCCCTGGAAGCGTCGGGCATGGAACTGCGTATCGAGTTCATGCCCTGGGCCAGGGTGCTGGAAACCGTCCGGAAGGATGCCTCATTCGTGGGATTTTTCCCGGAGTACCTGTCCGCAGACCGGCTGGCGGAGTTTGTGTATTCTGCTCCCATCGGCGCGAGCGAGCTGTGTTTCATGGAGCGTACCGGGCATCCTGTGCCCTGGGAGACGCTTGAGGATCTGGCCGGCCTCTCCATTGGCGTGGTGCAGGGCTATGTCAATGCCGTCCGGTTCGATGCGCTGGTTGCGGCCGGGCAGTTGCGCACGGAGGCCGTGGCGGATGATCTGACCAATATCCGCAAGGTCCTCTCCGGGCGCTTGCCCCTGGCGGTCATTGACCCGCTGGTGCTGCGGCACCATCTGCACACAGATCCGTCCCTGGCGCCCCAGGCCGGCAAGGTGCGGGCCCAGGAACGAATTCTGGAGCACAAGACCCTGCACGTCTGTTTCCGCAAGGGGCCAGAGGGCGAGACCCTGCGCCAGGCCGTGGACGCAGCCCTGGCCGGAATGGACGCCCTGGCCGAACAGCGCGCCGCGGTGACGCTCCTGCTGCAATCCCCGCCTCGACAATAGGCGCTCCACCCAATCGTCACACGGACGGTCCAATCTCCATATGCCCGGCATGCGGCCATAACATCGGCCCTGTACGAGAGCAGAACTGGCAGATGGAAACTGGCGGCAACCCACTGTGACTGCAGGGAGGAGGGACTCTCATGATCCGTATGGTGCTGGCCGCGGCATGCGCCGTGTTGCTTTTGGCAGGAACCGCCCAGGCTCAGGGCAAGATCGTCAAACTGACCTCCCTGGAATGGCCGCCTTACACAGGCCCAGGCCTGCCGGGGCAGGGCGCCTCGGCGGAAGTGGTGCGTCAGGCCTTCCAGGCCATGGGCTACACGGTGGAGATTGAGTTCCTCCCCTGGAACCGGGCCGTGCAGACTGCCAAGGAAGACCCTGCTTTCATTGGCTATTTCCCCGAGTATCCTTCCGAGGAAGTGGCCAAGGAATTCATCTTCTCCCAACCCATGGGCGTGGGCCCCCTGGGGTTGGTGCAAAAGGCGAATGCGCCTGTTGCCTGGAGCACCGTGCAGGACCTGTCGCAGATCACCGTGGGCATTGTGGCCGGCTATGTGAACCCGCCTGCCGTGCAGCAGATGATCGACGCTGGAACCTTGAAGGTGGAAGAATCCGCGGACGATATCACCTCCATCCGCAAGGTGGCCATGGGCCGCATGGATGCGGCGCTTATCGACAAGTTCGTGTTCAACTATCTGCTGGCCGCGGATCCTTCCCTGGCGGAACTCAAGGCCAATGTGGCGTACAATGCCAAGGATATCATGGATTGGGATCTGCACGTCTGCTTCCGCAACGATGCGGCAGGCGAAGAGATGGCCCGGGTCTTCAACGAAGGACTGACCAAGATCAACTGGCGCGCAGTGCAGGACCAGCAGATCAAAACGATTCTCGAAGCACGCTGAGTGGTGCCGGCTGGGAATGGATCGGAACGCCGCCCGTAAGGGCGGCGTTTTTTTGTGCCTCCGCTTTTAGATTTACCCCTTGACGTGTATCCAAATTATGCCTATTTTGAGCATACGCTCATAAAGGAACAGTGACATGCCCAGACCAAGAAAATGTCGGCGTATCGGCCAGCAGCCGGCCGCCACCGTGTTCAAGCCCGAAGGGGGCACCCGGCAATGCCCGGCTGGCCTGCTTCGCGGGGTGGTTCTGCCCCTGGACGGCCTGGAGGCGCTGCGTCTGGTGGATGCGCTGGGCCTGGATCAGGAGGCCGCGGCGGCGCAAATGGGCGTCTCCCGGGCCACCCTGGGGCGAATTCTGGCCCAGGCCAGGTGTCTGGTGGCCAGGGCGCTGAGCGCTGGATGGGCCATCCGCATCGAAAGTGCGGAGCAGGAACACATGATCAGTGGACCCGGTGAACCCGGCGAGATTGAAACGCAGGCCACGGACGATGAAACGCCCATGCCCTGCACCAGACGGCCCTGCTGCAAAAGACAGCGCGGGCGGTTGCATCAAATGGAGGATGACCATGAACGGTAGAGGAAATGGCGGAAGGTGTGGCAGAGGCCAGGGGCGTGGAATGGGCCAGGGAATGGGCATGGGCCAAGGCCAGGGACAAGGTATGGGCCAGGGCCGCGGCGTAGGTCCCGGCGGTGTCCGGGTATTGGAAGGCCAGCCCGGCCTGCAGCAAGACCAGTTGCCTGAAGAATGGCAGGCCCAGCAGCAGGGCGCCGGCCTGCCCATGCAGCGCCGTCGCAGAGACGGCTCCTGCCTGCGTCGGGCAAACAGAGGCTAGAGGTTTTATCTGAGGAATATTCCCCAACTTGCAGGTTGGGGATTGACAGGGGCGGCCGCGAGGCATACCTGCTCGTTTGAGCAAAACGGAGATAACACCGTGCCCAGACCGAGACAATGCCGCCTGGTGGCGGCCGCACCCTGTACTGTCTGCTTCAAGCCGCAAGGGCGCCCGCTGACCGAACTCCTGGAGATCTACCTTCCAGTGGATTGCTTCGAGGCTTTGCGGCTGGCCGATTACGAAGGCCTGACCATGGAGGACGCCGCCGCCCGCATGGGTGTTTCCCGGCACACCTTTGGCCGCATCCTGGCCCAGGCCCGCAAGGTGCTGGCCACGGTGCTGGTGGAAGGCCACGCCCTGCGCATCGAGGGCGGGGAATACCAACTGGCCTCGGCAATGATGGAAGCCGCGAATCCAGCCGCCCCGACAGACAGTGCAACCCGTTTGGACAGCGCCACGAGCGCAAAGGAGCAATCCATGCAACGCATTGCAGTAACAGCGGATGGTCCCGGCCTGGACGGCCTCGTGGATCCCCGTTTTGGTCGTGCCGCCGGTTTTGTGGTAGTGGATTCCGCCACCTGGGCCGCGGAGTATGTGGATAATGGCGCATCCCAGACCCTTTCCCACGGCGCTGGCATCAATGCCGCGCAACTGCTGGCCAAATCTGGTGCGGGAGTCCTCCTCACCGGCTATGTCGGCCCCAAGGCCTTTCAGGCCCTGCAGGCGGCGGGCATCAAGATTGGCCAGGATTTGGAAGGAGTGACCATCCGCCAGGCCGTGCAGCGATATCTGGATGGTCAGGTTCCCATGGCCTCCGGACCCAACAAGTAGCCAGGGCGGGAGTATGATTCTCGCCATCGCCAGCGGCAAGGGCGGCGCGGGCAAAACCACCGTTGCCGCCTCACTCTTCTCGGTATGGGACCGGCCCTGCGTGGCTGTGGATCTGGATGTGGAAGCGCCCAATCTGCACCTCTTTCTGCAGCCGGAGCTTGCCACAAGCACCACCGTCTCCATGCGGGTACCGGTGGTGGAGACCAGCCGCTGTACCGGCTGCGGAGCCTGCGCCGAACTGTGTCGCTTCAAGGCCCTGGCCATGTTGGGCAGCACGGTGACGGCGTTCTCCGAGATGTGTCACGGCTGCGGCGGCTGCTTTGTGGTGTGCCCGGAAAAGGCCCTGTCCGAAGGGACGCGGGAACTGGGCGTGTTGGAGGAGGGGCGGGTGCAGGACGCATCCGGTGTGGCGCAGCCGTTCCTCATGGGCCGGCTGCGCGTGGGCGAGGCCATGAGCCCGCCCCTCATGCGTGCGGCCAAGCGGCGCCTGGGTGCGTTGCTGCGCGCCATGGGGCCGGGCACGGGGGATGCCATCCTGGATGGCCCCCCGGGTGTGAGCTGTCCGGCCATGCAGGCCGTGCTGGACGCGGACGCCGTGCTGCTGGTGGCCGAGCCCACTCCCTTTGGCGCGCACGACTTTGCCCTGGCCCTGGAAGCCTTTCTTCCCCTGGGCCGGCCCATTGGTGTGGTCATCAACCGGGCTGGCGTCGGCGGGCCGGGCGAGGATCCTGTGCGGACCATCTGCGAGGCACAATCCATTCCCGTGCTGGCGGCGATTCCCTTCGAGCGCGCCATTGCCGAACATTACTCCCGGGGCGGCCGGGTGAGTGAACTCTCGGAAACCTATGCGGAATTGTTCCGTAACCTGCGGGACGCCATCCGCACCCGCCTTGCCGCCGCATCCGCGGGAGGCCGCCATGACTAACATCCTGCGCGAAGTGGTTGTCCTGAGCGGCAAGGGTGGCACGGGCAAGACCTCCGTCACCGCGGCCTTTGCCCATCTGGCCCGCAAGTCCATTCTGTGCGATCTGGATGTGGACGCGCCGGACCTGCACCTGCTGCTCCAGCCGTCCATCCTGGAAACAGAGGATTTCATCTCCGGCGAGGAGCCGCACATCGACCCCCAAGCCTGCACCGGCTGCGGGATTTGTCGTGACTCCTGCGCCTATGAAGCCATTGCGGAGCGCGATGGCCAGTTTGTCATTGATCCCTTCCGCTGCGAAGGCTGCATGGTCTGCCAGGCGGTGTGCCCGGCTCGGGCCGTGAGCACCACCCCGCGGCATTGTGGCGTGCGGCATCTGAGCTCCACGCGGTTCGGCCCCATGGTGCACGCCCGGCTCTTCCCCGGGCAGGAAAACTCTGGCCGGCTGGTGGCGCTCTTGCGCAAGCAGGCCCGGGAAGTGGCCGCGGCCCACTGCTGCAGCCTGATCATCAGCGATGGTTCGCCCGGTATCGGCTGCCCGGTGATCAGCTCCCTCACCGGCGCGTCCATGGCCGTCATTGTCAGCGAACCCACGCCCTCGGGCCGGCACGACCTGGAGCGTGTGGCCGCCCTGTGCGCCCATTTCCGAATCCCCGCGGGGGTGATCATCAATAAGTATGATCTCAACCCTCAGGCAGCCATGGAAATGGCCGTCTGGTGCCGGGGGCAGGGGCATCGGGTTCTGGCCTATCTTCCCTTTGACGACCTCGTGGTCCGGGCCATGCGCCAGGGCAGGGCAGTGACGGAGTGCCCGCCCGCGGCCATCACGCCGCCCCTGGCAGAGGCCTGGAATCATGTGGAAACCATGTTGGAAACCATCTTGCCCGCCGGCGGGAACCCCCGCGCAGGCGGCCTTCAGGAGCGTCTGAAATGAGTGCGATCCGCATCGCCGTTCCCTCCAACTTGCCCGGTGGCCTTGAAGCCGCCGTGGGCGAACACTTTGGCCATTGCGATATCTACACCATCGTCACTGCCGATAACGGGCAGGTCACGGCCGTGGAAACCCTGGAAAACGTACCCCATGTGCAGGGTGGCTGCATGGCGCCGGTCAATCATCTGGCTTCCAACAACGTGCAGGCCCTCATCGCCGGCGGCATGGGCATGCGTCCGCTGATGGGCTTCCAGCAGGTGGGCATTGCCGTGTACCACGGCGGCGGCGCCCCCAGCGTGGGCTACGCCGTGCAGGCCCTGCTCGACGGCGCGCTCAAGCAGTTCCAGCCGGAATTCACCTGCGGTGGCGGTTGTTCGTGACCGAATTCGCCTTCTCGGCCATCGGCGTGCTGAAAACGCCGCACACCCGGCCTGAATCCATGCCCATCCAGCCTGCAGGCGCCCGCGGCGTGCCTGGCGAGGCCCTCCTCGCCCCGCATCTTGCTGCCGGGCTCCTGCACCTGGAGGGGTTCAGTCACGTGATTTTGTTGTATGTCTTCCACGAGGTTGGGCCGCGCAAGCTGCAGGTGACCCCCTTTCTGGACGCCCGGGCCCACGGCGTCTTCGCCACCCGTGCCCCCTGCCGGCCCAACCCCATCGGCCTGTCCGTGGTCCGGCTGCGCGGGGTCGAAGGCGTACGCCTGCTCCTGGAAGACGTGGACATGCTGGACGGCTCCCCCCTGCTGGATGTAAAACCCTTTGTCCCGTCTTTCGATGTTCCCACGCCTGATTCGGTGCGCCTCGGCTGGCTCGCCGAACGCCACGATGGCGCCGGGGCCGCGCGCTCCGACGACAGATTCCAGACCCCGTAACCGGGCGGCGACAAAGGATCGAACCCCCATGTCACATCGCCATATGACCGAGGAAGAGCTGGCCTCCCTGCCGGGCCAGTTTTTGGAAAAGCTCGTCTCCCAGCGCCATCTGGGCATGCTGCCCGATCCCGATGGCATTGCCGAAATGACCGGCTCCTGCGGAGACTCCATGCTCGTGCAACTGCGCATGGCCGGCAGCGTGATCCAGGAAATGCGCGCCCTGGTCCGCGGCTGCGCCTACACCACGGCCTGTGCCACGGCCCTTGGCGATATGGTGGTGGGCAAGAGCGCCGAGGAAGCCCTGTGGATTGAGCCGGACCAGCTGGCCGAGAGCCTGGGCGGCCTGCCCGACGATCATCACCACTGTGCCCGCCTGGCACTCAACACCCTGGGCGAGGCCATCTCCTCCTGGCAAGGCCAGGTGCTTACACCCAAGATGCCAAAACAAATCACCCCCACCATCCTGATGGTCACCCCCCGCCTGCCGGATATCGCGCCCTTCCTCCAGGGCCTGGGCTCCAGCGGCAAGGCCCTGCGGCACGTGGAAACCGGCGAGGCCGCCCTGGCCTTCGTCTCCAACTCCCCGCCGCAGCTGGTTATCTTTGATCACATCCTGCCCGATGGCGACCCTCTGGCCTTTGCCGGCAAGCTGCTGCGCATCAATGCCATGGTCAACGCCGCCGTCCTGGACCCCCGCAGCGAGGACGAGTTCCACGAAGCCTCCGAAGGCCTGGGCCTCCTGGGCCACCTCCCCCTCATGCCCGACGACGCTGACGGCCGCGCATTGGCGCAGAAGCTGGCGACAGTGCTGGGAGAGAAGTAGGGGAGAAGAGAGGGGAAAAGAACAGAGAAGATGCGGGGGAACTGAGTTCCCCCGCGCCCCCTCCGGTTGGGGGACTATGGGGCCGGCCTGTCTCGCAGACGAGACAGGCCGGCCCTGTGGCGTATGGGGGATTGCATGCGGCCTGTTGAAGAAATGTCAGGCTCAGGATATTATTGCCCCATGAACAGACCTGGTATCAAATTCAAGAACTACCTCTGCTTTACCGACAAATATGCTGGCTTCGACGAGTTGAAACACATCAACGTCGTCATCGGGAAAAACAACAGCGGGAAGTCGCGGCTGTTGGATGTGCTGAAGGGACGTGCGGCATTAAAGGAGAACCAAGTAGCTTGGAGGTATTCATACAGTACTTCGGGAGATGGTCTTTTAGCAATTTTGAAGAGCAATAGCACCATTAATGCAAGTAGCATTGAGTCATTCCTGAAGAGCCTTAAGGTGGTTGATCTTGAATGGACATACTGGAACGGGATGTTTGACGTTTTCCCCATTAGTACATCTGTAAATGTCGCAGATGAAGATCAAAAATATAGCAAGTTGCGCGATTTGTTTGGTGGCCGATTGAAATTCAAAGTGGAAGAATTTGAGCTTGGACCTATTATTATGGTAGGTGCGGAACGCAATATTATCCCAGAATCGCACAGCTATCTGGAGAAACGTAGATGGAGCAAGGCTTTTAGGCCTGACGGTTCTGGATTGACAAACGTCATGCAGAACATAATGCGCAAGCATTATGAAGGAATAAGGCGCTTTAAAGAACGCTTATTGCAGTTGATTAATGGGATAGTCAAAGACAACTTTGTGATAATAGATATTGATGTCCATCAATTGGAGGATGACTCTGGGATTGAAGGGAGGTGGGAAATATTTGTAGATAATAGCAATGGCATTCGAATTCCTTTGTCACGATCAGGAAGCGGTCTGAAGACCGTTTTGCATACCGTGTTGGCTCTTCATTTGGATGAACTGCTAGGCATTCATAAGCCAGAGAAACAGGTTTATTGCTTCGAAGAACTCGAAAACAACCTCCACCCCTCGCTCCTTCGCCGATTGCTGAAGCATATCGAAGAATTCGCCTTGAAACACGACGTCCCAATTTTTTTTACCACGCATTCTCCTGTCCTTTTGGATGCCTTTGCCGGCGCGCCGCATGCCCAGTTTGTGCTGGTGCAGCATGATGGCACGCGGGCGACCACCAAGACGGTGACGGATCATTTCGGGAAGCTGGAAGTGGTGCAGGAGCTTGGGTGCAAAGCCTCCGATCTGATGCTGGCCAATGGCATCATTTGGGTGGAAGGCCCGTCGGACCGCATCTATGTAAACAAGTGGATTGAATTGTACGCAGGGGGAGTGTTCCGCGAAGGACGGGACTACCAGTGCGCCTTTTATGGCGGTGCGTTGTTGACGAGAACGCAGTGCGCGGAACCAGAATGTCAGGATCAGGACAAGACGAATTTCATGCCTGTCAACCCCAATATGATGGTCATTTGCGATGGAGACAGGACGAGCAAGACCGGGAAGGGAGCGCAACTTAAAACACATGTGCAACGCATGGAGCAGGAACTCAAGCAACTTGGATCGACACATTTCTGGGCGACTCAGGCAAAAGAGATCGAGAGCTACATCCCCGTAAGTGTGTTGAAGACGATATGGAAGAAGGAAGAGTTGCCACCCATCGGGCAATACGAGCCATTCTTCTTGCCTCAGGGAAAATCACGCAAGGCCAGTTATGCAGTCACGCACCTTGCGTTGCCCAAGGGAAAACGAAAGTCCGAGGGTGAGCCGGCGTATTGCCGTGCACACACCCTGGACAAGGTCTCCCTGGCCTTGGATGTTGCAAGCCGCCTGACCTCCACAGCGGAACTCGAATCGCTTTTCGACTGGAAGAAGCACATGACCAAGGTGTGCGAGACACTCGCCGCGTGGAATCAGATGTCCTGGCCGCCGGAGTCTTTGTCCTGATTCCTGTACCCCCGCCGGAGGGGGCTTGGGGGAACTCAGTTCCCCCAATCATCTCCTATCTTTTTGTTCTCCTAATCCAACGTCTTCCGGTACCGCTTCAGCGCGATCAGCAGCACCACCACCAAAAAGCCGGCCAGGGGGGCGAGTTCGGGGGCTATTTCCGCCAGGGTGGCTCCCTTGAGGATGATGCCGCGGACGATGCGCAGGAAGTGGGTGTTCGGCAGCACGCTGCCGATGGTTTGCGCCCAGCCCGGCATGCCCCGGAAGGGGAACATGAAGCCAGAGAGCAGGATGGACGGCAGGAAGAAGAAGAAGGCCATCTGCACGGCCTGCAGCTGGTTGCTGGCGATGGTGGAGAAGGTCACGCCCACGGCCAGGTTGGCGGCGATGAACAGGAACGAGACGGCCAGCAGCAGCGGGATGCTGCCGTGGATGGGGACTTCAAAGAGAAAGGCCGCGGCGACGAGGATCAGGCCCATCTGGATGTAGCCCACCACAATGTACGGGACGATCTTGCCCAGGAGCACTTCCAGGGGGCGCACGGGGGTGCAGAGCAGGTTTTCCATGGTCCCGCGCTCGTGCTCGCGGGTGATGGCCAGGGAGGTGATGACCACCATGGTCATGGTCAGCACCACGCCCATCAGGCCGGGGACGATGTTGTAACGGGTCTGGATTTCCGGGTTGTACAGCCGGTGGACGATGGTCTGGGCCGGCGCGGAGGAGGCCTGCAGGGAGACCAGGGGGCCGGCGAGGTCGCGGTTCAGGCTTTGGCGGACGATGGTATCCAGCGCACCCATGGCAAAGGAGGTGGCGGCCGGGTCTGCGGCATCGGCCTGCAGGAGCAGGGAAGGCTGCTCGCCGCGCAGCAGGTCGCGCGCAAAGCCGGCCGGGATGGTCAGCACGAACTGCACCTCACCCAGCTGCAGGAGCTGGTCCCCGCTGGCCGCATCGTTCAGGTGATGGGTGATGTCGAAATACTCGCTGTGCTGCAGCCCGGCCACGATGGCCCGGGAGAAGGGCGAGTTGTCGAAGCTGAGCACGGCCAGGGGCAGGTGGCGGGGGTCGTTGTTGATGGCATAGCCGAAGATGATCAGCTGCATGAGCGGGATGCCGACCATCATGCCGAAGGTCAGCTTGTCGCGGCGCATCTGGACGAATTCCTTGACCACCATGGCCCAGAACCGTCCCAGAGAAAAGCGGCGGGAAGAGTTCATGCGGCCTCCTGCTGCGGCGAGGCTGCCTGGCCCTGCTGCGAAGCGGTCATCAGGCTGATGAAGACTTCCTCAAGCGAGGTGTCCACCTCGGCAAAGCGGTGCGGGCCGTGGAAGAAGGGCTCCAGGGATTGGCGGAGCTGATTCGCATTCACGCCCGAGACGTGCAAGGTGGAGCCGAAGGGCGCCACCTGCTCCACGCCGGGCAGCTTGCGCAGACTGGCGGCCAGACCGTACAGATCCGGCCCGCTGACTTCCCAGGTGTGCAGTTTGGAGGAGGCCACAACCTCCTGCACGGTGCCCTGGGCCAGGAGATTGCCATAGGCCAGATAGGCCAGGCGGTGGCAGCGCTCGGCTTCGTCCATGTAGTGGGTGGTGATGAGGGAGGTGACGCCCTCGGAGGCCAGGACGTGCACGGCGTCCCAGAAATCGCGACGGGCCTTGGGATCCACGCCGGCGGTGGGTTCGTCCAGCAGGAGCAGGACCGGCCGGTGGATGCAGCTGGCGGCCAGGGCCAGGCGTTGTTTCCAGCCGCCGGAAAGGGTTCCGGCCAGTTGGTCGATGTACGGCCCGAGCTGCATGAAGGCGATGGCCTCGGCCACGGCCTTGCGCCGGTTGGCCACATCATAGATGCGGGCCATGAACTCCAGGTTCTCGCGCACGGTCAGGTCCGTGTAGAGGCTGAACTTCTGGGCCATGTAGCCCACCTGGCGCTTGATGGCCTCGCTTTCGGTGCGCACGTTCAGCCCCAGGCAGGTGCCCTCGCCGGCGTCGGGGGTCAACAGGCCGCAGAGCATGCGGATGAAGGTGGTCTTGCCTGAGCCGTTGGGACCGAGGAAGCCGAAGATCTCACCCCGTTTCACCTGCAGGGACAAGGAATTGACCACGGTCTTGTGCCCGAAGCGCTTGGTCACGCCCTGGACGTCGATGATGATGTCAGCAGCGGAAGTCATGCTCAACTCCCTTGTGTGTTCAGGCGCACACGCACATCCACCGGCTGGCCCGGGTGCAGATTCCTGGCCGCGGAGGCCGGGAAGCGCGCTTCGATCATGAACACCAGCTTGGCACGGAACTGCTGGGAATAGATCACCGGCGGCGTGTACTCGGCCTGGGGGGAAATGTAGCTGACCCAGCCGGGCACAGGGTTCGGCATTCCATCCACCAGGACGGCCACAGGATCGTTGACGTGGAGGCCGGCCAGTTCCGTCTCGGGGACGAAAAAGCGGCATTTGATGTGCTCCGGCGGCAGGATGGAGAGCACCGGACTGCCCGCGGCCACCCATTCGCCGGGGTAGTGGATGAGATCGAACACGGTGCCGTTGACCAGGGACACCTGCCGCTTCTGCTCCAGCTGCCAGCGGGCCTGTTCCAGTTCGGCAGTGGCCATGCGGGCCTCGGCCAGGGCGGCGGCGCGCTGGTCCTCACGGGAGCCAAGATGCCCCGTGGCCAGCTGGGCTTCCAGGTCGGCCACGGCGGCCTCGGCGTTGCGAAGGCTGGTGCGGGCCTGATCCAACTCCTCCTGGGCGATGACACCGCTCTTGCGCAGGGCCTCGCGCCGGGTGCTTTCGGCCCGGGCCAGCTCCAACTGGGCCCTGGCCTGACGATGGCGGGCCCGCAGCTGGTCCAGTTCCTCTTGCCGCAATCCTTTTTCCAAGTCCGACACGGTGTTGTGGGCGCGTTGCACATTGGCCTCGGCCCGGGCCACGGCCTGGGCCTCCAGATCATCTTCCAGGACGAAGAGCAGGTCGCCGGGCGCGACGATAGCGCCACGGGTGAGGGGCAAAGTCTTCAGCCGTCCGGCGTACTGCGAGGCCACATAGACGAATTCGCCTTCCATGTAGCCCTGGTAGAGGCCGGGTTCGGGTTCCTGGCAACCGGCAAGGAGCCCGGTGGCCAGCAGGCAGAGCACGCGGAGGGGACGAAGGGGGATGAGGAAGGGGTGGCGCATGACACTCTCCCTATGCGGTGGGGGGCAGGAGTCTGGACAGCAGAAAATCGGCCATGGCCTCGGGGCTGGTCTTGCCCAGCTCCGCCGGCACGCCGGGCACGGTGCTGGCCACCCGCTGCCGCAGGGGCTCGGTGAGGAAGTACAGCATGGTCCCCCCGGCCATGGCAAAGTAAGCCGGCACGGGCTCGATGCCCAGGGAGCGCATGGCGTTGGAAATGACAAAGAAAATGCGCCCCCAGGACAGCAGGGCCGTCTGGGGCAGGCTGGCTGCGCCCGAGGCCAGCTCCCAGGCCATGATCCGCGGCAGACCGGGATTGGCCTGGAAGTGCCGGGCCATGGCGTGGGCGATGCTCGTGAGGCGTTGGCGCGGGTCGGGGCTTATGGCGGCGGCCTCCATGGTCGTGACGGCCTGTTGAAACAGGCGTTCCACCACGGCCTCGTACAGGGCCGTCTTGTCGCCCACATGATAGTACAGGGTGGCCTTGTTCACGCCGGCGGCCTTGGCAATGGCGTCCACCCGCGCCCCGGCCAGACCCTCCTGGACGAACACGGTGGCGGCGGCGTCGAGAATGGCCTCTCGCGGGGAGCTGGTGGGAGAGTCTGAGTCAGTCATGGTTTACCATCCGTTTGGTTTAACCATGTGGTTAAGTCAACCGGTTGGTAAAGTCAACACCTGATGAGGGAATGTCCGCACCAGAAGACTCGAAATATTGACGTGAAAAATCGGTAATGGTAGGCGAAAACCACAGGCCATCTTCTGATGGCGGACAGGTGAGGGGAGCGCAGGCGAGGGGCGGCTGAGGCTGCTTTTTTTACGCATGCCGCAACTTTTCATAAAGGTATTTGAGGATACGTCATGGCATCAGTGAGTCGTATGAAGTTGTTGTCCTTCCTTGTGGGCACTGCCCTGTTTGTCGGGCTGGGCATCACCGGGGCCTGCTATTTCATTTTTACGGACTATTTCAATAAACACGCTGAGGAGGAAATAAGCTCCAAGGCCTACGCAACCACCGAATATTTGGCCGACCAGGAACGCACCGTGGCTGCGGCAGCTTACCTTGGGGCGACCATGCAGGACCTTGGGGCGGCCGTGGTGGCTCGCGACCATGAAAAAGCGCAGGCCCTGGCCAAGCAGATTTGGACCGAAGGCGGATTGAATTCGGCCTCCGTCACCGACACCACGGGATGGGTGCTGGCGCGAGGCCATTCCGATAGATGGGACGACAACATTATCGACCAGGCCAACGTGCGTGGGGCCCTGGCCGGCAAGGTGACCACGGGGGTGGAGACTGCCACGGTGGTCAAGTTCTCCGTGCGCGCTGCTGCACCCATCAGGCTGGACGGCAAGATCGTCGGCGCGCTGGTGGTAGGGCGGCATTTGTCCATGGGCGACGCGTTGGTGGACAGGCTCAAGACCATGCTGGGAGTGGAGTGCTCCATCTTTGAAGGGGAAACACGGGTCTCCACCACGCTGATGAACAATGGCCAGCGTGCTGCGGGCGAAATGCTGAACAATCCCAAGATTGCCGAAGTGGTGCTCACCCGCGGGGACAAGTTCGTGGGCCGCAACATGATCATGGGCCAGGAGTACAATGCCGCCTACATGCCCATCAGGGATGGCGACGGCAAGATTTCGGGCATGATTGGCATCGCCGTGAGCAGAAAAGCCATCCAACAGGCCACCCAGGACATCTTCCTGCCCGTGCTCATGGCTGTGGCCGCGCTGCTGCTGGCTGCGTTGGTGATAGGCAGTCTGGCCTGGTCCTCCTCGCTGCTGGAGGAGTCCACGCGGTCGTTCATGGGAAGAGACTAACAGAAAACAAACAGCCCCGCCGTGCGGTGTTGCTTGCGCGGCGGGGCTGATGGT
Source organism: Megalodesulfovibrio paquesii (assembly GCF_054653055.1). Classification (NCBI taxonomy): domain Bacteria; kingdom Pseudomonadati; phylum Thermodesulfobacteriota; class Desulfovibrionia; order Desulfovibrionales; family Desulfovibrionaceae; genus Megalodesulfovibrio; species Megalodesulfovibrio paquesii. The sequence goes on from NZ_BAAIGQ010000005.1 coordinate 619,395, forward strand.
TGCGTGCAGCTGGTCTACACCTCGAACAGCATCTCCAGATCGTCGCGGGTCAGGCTTTTCCAGGCATCCTGGCCGGGGATGACGGATTCGGCCACGTCGCGTTTGCTTTCCTGCAGCTTGAGGATCTTCTCTTCCACCGTGTTCTGGCAGATGAGCTTGTAGGCAAAGACCTGGCGGGTCTGGCCGATGCGGTGGGTGCGGTCCGTGGCCTGGTTTTCCACGGCCGGGTTCCACCAGGGGTCGTAGTGGATGACGTAGTCCGCGCTGGTCAGGTTCAGGCCCGTGCCGCCGGCCTTCAGGGAGATGAGGAAGATGGGGATTTCCGGCGAGTTGTTGAAGCGATCCACCTGATCGAAGCGGTCCTTGGAGGCGCCATCGAGGTAGGCGAAAGGCATCTTCTGGATGTTCAGCCAGCTGCGGATGATGTGCAGCATCTGCACGAACTGGGAGAAGACCAGCACCTTGTGGCCTTCCTCGATGATGTCCGTGATCATGTCCTTGAAGGCGTCGAACTTGCCCGAGGGCAGGTTGGTGGACACGCCGGGCATGTCCAGCTTGAGCAGCCGCGGGTGGCAGCAGATCTGGCGCAGCTTGAGCAGGGCGTCCAGGATGGACATCTGGCTCTTGGCCAGACCCTTTTCGTCCACGTCCTGCAGCACCTGTTCCTTGAGCTTTTTGGCCAGGGCGGCGTACAGCTCCAGCTGTTCGTCCATGAGGGCGCAGTAGTAGACGTTCTCCACCTTGGGCGGCAGGTCCTGGGCCACTTCCTTTTTGGTGCGGCGCAGGATGAAGGGTTTGACGCGCGAGCGCAGGTAGTCCAGCGTTTCGGGGTCGCCATCCTTGATGGGTTTGACGATGCCGCGCTGGAAGCTGTGCTGCGAACCCAAAAAGCCGGGCATGAGGAACTCGAAGAGGCTCCACAGCTCGAAGAGGTTGTTTTCGATGGGCGTGCCCGAGAGGCAGATGCGCTGCTTGGAAGCCAGACGGCGCACGGAGCGGGCGGTGATGGTGTTCGGATTCTTGATGTTCTGGGCCTCGTCCAGGATGACCGAGTTGAACTCTTCCTTCTGCAGCTCTTCCAGATCGCGGCGCAGCAGGGCGTATGTGGTCAGGACCAGATCGGACTCGCGGATGAGCTTGAACATGCCCTCGCGCCGCGCGCCATAGATGGTCAGGCGCTTCAGGTGGGGGACGAACTTCTCGGCCTCGCGCTCCCAGTTGGGCAGCACCGAGGTGGGCACCACGATGAGGTTGGGGCCGGTCTGCCCTGTTTCCACCACGTGGGCGATGAAAGAAAGGGTCTGGATGGTTTTGCCCAGGCCCATCTCGTCGGCCAGGATACCGCCAAAGCCGTATTCGCGCAGGAAGTTCAGGTACGAGAGGCCCTGGACCTGATAGGGCCGGAGGCTGGCATTGAGCTTCTTGGGCGGATTGACGGGCATAACCTCCTGGAAGCTGTGGATCTTTTCCTTGAGGGAGCTCCAGAAGGGGTCGGTCACGGCGTCGGGAATATCTTCCAGGATCTTGTCCAGCACCGGGGCTTCGAACTGCTTGAACTGGCGCTTGGGCGGCTTGTCCGGATCAAAGCCCAGGGCGCGCAGCTTGTGCTCCAGCTTTTTGAGCCAGGCCTCGGGCAGGGAGGTGTAGGAGCCGTCCTTGAGCTGCACGTAGCGTTTGCCCTGGCTCCAGGCGGCCCAGATTTTGTCGATGGGCACGCGCTGGTCGTCGTACTGGATTTCCAGGTCCAGGGTGAACCACTTTTCCTCTTCGTCGGACTTGACCTCGGCCACCACCTGGGGCTGGGCCAGACGGACCTTGTAGCGGGTGAGGTTCTTTTCGCCGTAAATGCGGTACTGCTGGACCAGGGTGGGGTAGGCATCCAGAAGGAAGGAGATGGCTTCCTCGGGCTCCAGGAACCACATGCTGGGGGAACGGGGCTGGAACTGCATGTCTTGCAGGGTCTGGGCCAGATGGGCTTCCTGGTCCTGATCGCGCCGCAGGAGGAAGGACTTGCCCTCGTAGGTGACGGAGCCGGTCATCAGGTCCGGGTTGGGGCCGGGCAGGGAATGCTCGCCGTACTGGGTTTCGTAAATGTTCTCGATGTGCAGGGTGAGCAGGCTGCCTTCTTCGTCCAGGTAGAGCTTGGGATTGTAATTGGCCGGGACAAAGAGGGGCTCCATGTGGGCCAGGAAGGCTTCCTGGTCGTACAGTTCCTGCACGGGCAGGCGGGTCCAGACGCGGTCGAGGAACTCGGAGATGTCTCCCTGCGGCACCACGGGCGGAGAGAGGACCAATTCCTGGACCAGCTGGGATTCCAGGCCGGTCTGCACGGGGTAGAAGCCGCGGTTCCAGCAGACCCAGATGGGCAGCTGGCCGTAGAAGTGGGCTTCCTTGCCCAGGATGGAGAAGGGGGGCTTGCCATCTCGGCCCAGGAAGACGTCCAGGGTCAGGCCCTGTTCTTCCAGCTGGGGCTTGAGCATCAGCCGCATGGGTTTGGTCTCAATGCGGCAGGGCTGGTCCGTATCCCGCCAAAAGAGGTAATATTCGCGGCGGATGGAACGCAGGAGCCAGGTGATGAGCCCGTCTGGCACCTCCACGCGGTGGCCGTAGTAGTCGATGTACTGGCCAATGAGCTGGGCCACGCGGGGCAGCTGCGGGGCGCCCTCGCTCCATTCCGGGTTGCGGATGATCTGCTCCAGGGTCACTTCCTGGTGCACGGTGGAGAGGCCGGATTTGTTCTGGCGGGCGCGGAAGAAGGCAATCTGCAGGCGGCCCGGTTCGGGGAAGAAGCGGTAAATGAGATAATGGCGGCCGGGTTCGGCTTCCGGCTCCGTGGCAAAGAAGCTGCGGAAGGCCTGGCGCCATTCGGTTTTTGGCAGCGGGGGCGGGGCGTCATCTTCGTCGCCGGCGCTTTCCAGGGAGTGCAGGAACTTAAGCGCCGTGGCGCCCACATGGCGGCACACCCCGGAAAAGGAGTCCGGACAGTTGCAGAAGTAGTTGACGCGCCGGTCCTTCAGGTTGATGGTGACTTCCGGAGAATAGATTTGGAAATCATCCCCTTGGACGTTGCCCTCCACTTCCCAGAAAGGATCACCTTTTTTGAGGCTGATTTTCTGCACGCCGCCGCTGGCGACGATGAACTGGGAGCCTTCCAGGATGTACTCCGGGATGGAATCCTTGATGAATTCCTGCAAAGTGCTTCGCAGAAGGGCTTCGTTGCCAGCATCCATGCCGCAGAGGGCTCCTTGATCTGTTGGGGGGATTGAAAATCTATGGAAAAATTCTGTTGACGCGCGCGTGAGGGCGGCAGTCTGACCACTGGGACCCTACGCGATTTGCATCAACGTGACAAGGGAGGCTTGGCTTTTTGCCCGCCTTCCTCCATACTTTAATTGCTCCCGCTGTTGTTGTACTGCGGGCGTGTTGCGCAGTACAAGGGGTTTTACCCTATTTACGAAAATTGGCAACCACCTCCACTCTTCTTCCACCGCCCCGGGCGCGCTTCCTGACCCGAACAATTCCATGATCCGCATAACAGAAATTCTCGAAAAAACAGCCGGCTATATGCCGGATGAGGGCAGGGCGCTCATCCAGAAGGCGTATGTCTACTCTGCCGCCGCCCACCAGGGACAAGTGCGCGCCTCTGGCGAACCCTACCTGCTACACCCACTGGAAGTTGCAAATATCCTTGCCGAAATGAAGCTCGATGAGGCCACCATCGCCGCCGGGCTGCTGCACGATACCGTGGAAGACACCCTGGCCACCATCGAGGAAATCGATTCGCTCTTTGGCGAGGAAGTGGCGGATATCGTGGACGGCGTGACCAAACTCGCCAAGCTTGCCTTCGACTCCAAGGAACAGGCCCAGGCCGAAAGCCTGCGCAAGATGATCATGGCCATGGCCGAAGACATGCGCGTGCTCATCGTCAAGCTGGCGGACAGGCTGCACAACATGCGCACCCTGGAGCACATGCCCCCGGAAAAGCGCCAGCGCATTGCCCAGGAAACCATGGACATCTATGCCCCCCTGGCCAACCGTCTGGGGTTGCATAGGATCAAGGTGGAGCTCGAAGACCTTGCCTTCCGCTACCTGAAGCCGGACGTCTTCACCCAAGTTGCCGACGGCGTCAAGAGCCACCAGACCCTCGGCAAAGATTACATGATCAACGTGACCTCCAAACTGGAGGCCATGCTGGCCGAAAACGGCATCCGCGGACGGGTCCACGGCCGCACCAAGCATCTGTATTCCATTTACCGCAAGATGGAGCAGCAGCACCTGACCCTGGATCAGGTGTACGATCTCATCGCGTTCCGGGTCATCGTCAATACCATCAAGGATTGCTACGCCATGCTCGGCCTGGTGCATGCCGAGTGGCGGCCCATTCCCGGCAAGTTCAAGGATTACATCTCCCTGCCCAAGGCGAACATGTATCAGAGCCTGCACACCACGGTGATCGGGCCGCTGTATGAGCGCATTGAAATCCAGATCCGCACCGAAGAAATGCACCGCTACGCCGAACACGGCGTGGCCGCCCACTGGTTGTACAAGGATTCCGGCAAGCTCAAGGCCAAGGATCTCAGCCAGTTCTCCTGGCTGCGGGAGATGCTCGACTGGCAGAAGGAGGAGAGCGACTCCCGCGAGTTTCTCCGCTCCCTGCGCATCGATCTCTTCAAGGACGAGGTCTACGTCTTCACCCCCAAAGGGGACGTCAAGGAACTGCCAGAAGGCGCCACCCCCGTGGATTTTGCCTATCAAATCCACACCCAGGTGGGTGACCGCTGCACCGGCGCCAAGGTCAACGGCCGCCTTGTTCCGCTGACCACGGAGCTCAAGAACGGCGATGTGGTGGAGATCTTCACCGACTCGCAGCGTCGCCCCAATCGGGACTGGCTCAAATTCGTCAAAACCGCCAAGGCCCGCACCCGCATCAACTACTACATCCGCACCGAGGAACGCGTCCGCTCCATCGCCCTGGCCAAGGAAATGCTGGAGAAGGAAGGCCGCAAACTGGGGGTGAACTTCGGCAAGCTGCTCAAGGACAAAGCCCTGGAACCCCTGGCCGCGGAAATGACCTTCAAGAGCGTGGACGACCTGCTCTCCGCCGTAGGATATGCCCGCATCACCCCGGGAAAAATCATCAAACGCTTCCTGCCCCAGAAGGAGGAGGACAAACCCACCCCCAAGGCCGCCCCTGGGGAAAAACGCCCGGAAAAGGGGCAGTCCAAGTCTGCGGAAGCCACAGCGGAAGAGCTGCGCCAGACCCGGCCGGGCGAGGCCATCATCATCGATGGCGTGGACGACGTGCTGCAGCGCTTTGCCTTGTGCTGCAACCCCCTGCCGGGAGATGCCATAATCGGCTACATCTCCCGCGGCAAGGGGCTGACTGTGCACCGCGCGGACTGCCCCAATGTGCAGGGCCTGGAAACGGACCGGCTCATCGCCGTGTCCTGGCCGGGCGAGGTGGAGGCCGCGTTCCCGTCCCGTATCCGCATTCTGGCCCGCAACAAGCCCGGCGTGCTGGCCAAGGTCAGCAGCGTGCTTTCCCAGGAAGGAGTGAACATCGAGTCCGGCAACTTCCATTCCAGCGTGGACGGCACCACGGAAATGATCTTCACGGTCACGGTCAAGGAGGCGACCTTGCTGTACAAGGTGCTGGACAAGGTCAATCACCTGGACGCAATCGTGGAAGCTGTCCGCCTGACGACCCCTGTGGGGACGGTGGGGTAGCCCCATGCCGCCGGGAGCATGGGAACACTCGCCCCTGGCCCTGGGCCCGCCGCAGGAGCGTGCGCAGCCCGGCCGCGGCCTGCAGGCCGCGCTGGCACTGCTTGGCCTGGCTGCCCTCACGGCCGCCTGCGGCCTGTTCCTCTCCCTGCCCTGGTGGGTGTTCGCCTCCGTGGCCGGCGGGCTGGGGCTGGTCGGCGCATCGCTGGTCCGGCCCAAGATTGGCTGGTGCTGTCTGGTGGCTGGTTATTACGTGGCCACGCCGAGCATCTTTTTCTATCCCGATGGCAACATTGCCTCGATTTTTCTGCCGCATGTCCTGGCGCCCGTGGTTATGCTGGGTACCTTTCTGGAGGCCGTGGCCCAACGGCGTTCCCTGCGTCCCGGTTCCGGGCTGATGCCGCTGCTGCTGCTGACCCTGGGCCTGCAGGGACTGGCCTGGTTCTGGTCCCGGGCGCCGGAGTTCGGCCTGTTCAATGTTGGAGCCATGGTTGCCAATGTGCTGCTTTTCTGGTGTCTTGTCGTACAACTGCGCACCGTGGCGGATTTGCGCCTGCTCTGCTGGGCCCTGTTTGTGGGCGGGCTGGTCTGCGGCGGCGGGGTGGTGGCCTCCCAGTGGTGGGATTCGGACTACAAGTTCTGGTTCAACCGGTACTGGGGCCTGGGGTTCACGGTGTTTGCCGGTCGCAATGGCGGCTTTGTGGCCAGCAACCATGCCGCAGCCTATCTGTTCACCGCCGGTTGCGCCGCTGCTGCGCTGTGGGTCACGGCCCATCACCGTCTGGCCCGTCTGGTTCTCATGCTGGGGGCGGGCTTTTTCCTCTACGCCATCGTGCTCACCCAAAGCCGCGGGGCGCTGATGGGCATGTTCGCCGGCGCATTCGCCGTCATCTTCTTGCATCCCGGACTGCGGCAGCGCTTCATCAGACACGCCCTGACCTTTCTGGTCTTTGTCATGTGCTGCGTGGTGATTGCGGAACCGGGCTACCTGGATCGCCTGCTCATTGGTTTCGGGTATTCCGGTGAGTTGATCTTTAGCGAGAAACCGGAAAACGCCAATGAGGAGATGGAGAACATCAGCGGCATGGCAGCGCGGTTTCGCATGTGGAAGGATGCCCTGCAGGTGATGCAGCAGGAACCGGAGACGTTTCTGGGCGGGCTCGGTCCGGGCAGCTTCGTGCATCTGACCAAAGAGCCGGAAGTGCATTCCCTGTGGCTCGCGTTCTTTTTCGATCTGGGCCTGCTTGGCGTGGCCCTGCAGGTGCTGATCTGGATTTGGTTGATCAGTCACATCAGACGGCTGGTGCGCACGCCCCTGCCGCCGGACGCGGCGCCGTATGTGTGGTCGTTGCTGGTGGTCTGCATTGGCGAGCTGGGCGTGCATGCGCTCATTGACCATGATCTGACGTCCATGGTTTCCCGCTTTAGCTTCCTCTTTTTCGCATTGACGGCCGGACTGGTCAAGGTGGTGGATTCATTGACCTTACCCGGCATACAGGAGGGCAGGCATCCATGCGCGCGAGAAACTGCATCCGGCTGAGGGCCTTGTCCGTGTTGCTGGCGGCGGCGACCCTGCTGCTGACCCAGGCCTGCGCCGACGGGCCACGTTCGGCCAGGGCCGGGCAGGGGCAGAGTGCGCAGCCTGCACCGTCCGGGCAGGTGCCCGTGCGGGCGGTGGGGGGCGTGCAACGCGCGGCAACGGCCGCCACCACGCCAGCATTCCCAACACAGGGGGCGGTTCACCTGTCTTGGGCCGCTCCCTCGGCTTCCCTTTCTCTGTTGGTGCCCGAGGAGACCACCGGCGAACAGGTGGATGCAGCCCGGTTCTTCCAGCCGCACCCCGTGCCCGTGACGGGCGGACAGGTGGCCGTGGTGGTGGGGGCGGATCCGGTGTGCCTGGAAGCCGTGCCCAGCGAGGAAACGCCGCGCCTCCCGGCCGCGCGCAATCCCTTCGGGGCCAGCCCGGCCAGCCCCAAGGATGGGCCGGATTTCTCCCTGGCGCAGGATCTGGGCCTCGGCTGGCACCGCGGGGCCACGGCCTGGTGGGTGGCCCTGCAGCCCCCGCAGGATCTGGCCGCAGGCCGCTTCCAGTTCGCGCCCCTGGACGCCAAACTCGCCGCCCTGCCGTCCTCCATGGAAGCGGTGGTCAATATCATGCTTCCCGAACGCCGGACCGCGCCGGACCGCTGGGAGGTGGCGCCCAGCCGCGAGGCCTATGCCGCCTTTCTGAACGCGTTGCTGCAGCGGTATGGCAGGCGGGTGCAGTACTGGCAATTCGAGAACGAACCAGACCTCGGCCCTGGCGCGGCGGATCTGCCGGGCTTTGCCCGCCTGCACGCCTTCACGGCCCAGGCCATTCGCCGGCAGCAACCCTCGGCCCGGCTGCTGCTGGCCGGCTTTACCGGCCTGGGCGGAGAAGAGGCCCTCGACCGTCAGCTGGCCGCCGTGGCCGGACAACTCGGGCCGGCGGATGCGCAGATCTTCGACCTGCATGTCTACGGCGGCGTCGGCAACTGGCAGCGGCTGGACGGCCTCTATGGCCGTCTGCGCGCCCGGCTGGATGCCACCGGCCACCGCGACGCAGTCATCTGGATGACTGAAACCGGCACCTGGACAGGCTCCCCCAGCCTGCCCGGCCCGGGCCAGGGCCCTGCACCGGGCAAGGGGGGTGGCCAGGCTTTGGGTCAGGGAGGTGGCCAAAATCCTGGCCAGCCCGCCGGGATGCTGCCTGGCCCGGGATCCGGCTCAATGCCCGGCTCAATGCCCGGAGGCCCTATGCGGGGGGGGCAGCACGCCTTCGCCCCCGCACCACGACAGCTGCCCTATCAGTCCGAGCGTGATCAGGCCCGCGAACTGATCAAGCGGCACGTGCACGGATTCTCCCTGGGCATCGAGCGCATCTTCTGGGCCTATGGCCTCAAAGAAGGCTATCACGACCGCGGGCAACTCTTCGACAACACCGGTCTGGTCTACGACGGCCGCGGCGAGGGTGATCCTGGCGAGAACATCCCCAAGCTGGGCTACTTCGCCTACAAGCGCCTCATCCGGGCCATGCTCGGCCGTGACGGCCCCGTGCAACGGCTCGATCTCGGGCCGCAGGCGGATCCGGCCATCCGGGCCTACCAGTTCCAGCGTGGCGGCGCACCGGTGATCGTCCTCTGGCGGGAGTGACACCATGGCCCTGCGTTTGCTGGAAATCGTCGTGCATGTGGATGTGGCCCGGCACATCATGGAGACGCTGGACCAGGAAGAGCCCACCCCGCCGCACTGGCTTTCTTTTCTTGATGGGGAACTGGCCCAGGTGCGCGTGGTGCTGGACATGGAAAGCCTGGAACAGGTGACGGATCTGATTGAGCAGCGGCATTATCTGGACGAGGCCTCTCGCATCCTGGTGCTGCCCCTGGAAGCCGTCATCCCCCGGCTCATCAAACCGGAACCGGAGGGCGACACCGCCGCCGACCCGGCAGCAGAAGCGGCGAATGCTGACGGGCCTCCCAGCAACGCGGCGGCGAACGGCAAGGACAGCAAGGAAAAAGCCGCCCGACGCCTGCACCGCGAGGAACTCTATTCCTCCCTGTACGATCAGGCCCGCCTGTCCCGCAACCATCTGCTGCTGGTGGTGCTTTCGGCCCTGGTGGCGGCCATGGGACTGGTGCGCAACAGCGAGGTGGTGCTGGTGGGCGCCATGGTCATCGCGCCCATGCTCGGTCCGCAGCTGGCCCTGGCCTTTGCCGCCTCCCTGGGCGATGCCCCGCTCATGCGCCATGCCGCCCGGACCACGGCAGCCAGCATCGCCCTGGCCCTGCTTGCCACCACCGGGCTGGGGATGTTTCTGCAGGTGGATCCCGGCCTGCCCAGCGTGGCCCTGCGCACCAGCCCGAGCCTGGGGGATCTGGCCCTGGCCCTGGCGGCTGGCGCGGCCGGGACCCTGTGCTTTACCATGGGGCAGGCCACGGCAGTGGTGGGGGTGATGGTGGCCGTGGCCTTGATGCCCCCCCTTGCTGCCGCCGGGCTGCTGGTTGGGGAAGGGGAGTGGCGGGCGGCCTTGGGAGCCCTGGCGCTGACGGGCGCCAACATCATCGGCATCAACGCCGCCGGCGTGGCCGTGTGCCTGTATCAGGGCGTGCGTCCCGGGGCTTGGTGGGAGCAACAGCAGGCAGCCCGGACTGCGCGCCGGGCCTTGGCGCTGTGGGTACTGCTCCTGGCCGCGATGGCCGCGGTGCTTACCTGGATGTACCGCCCGCTCCCTGCGCCATAAGACTCCGCCATCCGTGACGCAGCCTCATGCCGCCCCCATGCTCAAACGGCAGCGGCCGCCTGCCCCTGGAGCGCCTCAGGGGGAGGCGGCCGCGAAGGGACAGGCGGCAAGGCTGCAAGAGTGCGTCTATTTGATCGAGCCCTCGGCGCGCAGGGCCTTGAGTTCACGGGCAAAGGCCTCGGCCCATTTTTGGGCAGTCTCGCCCTTGGCCTTGGAAAAGGCCACGAACATGTCGCCTTCGGAAATAACCAGCGGTTGAATTTCAAAGGCCTCGGCCAATCCCAGAGGGCCGGCCACCGTCTCCAGCACCAGCTGGTTGATGACCACGGCATCGGAACGACCGGCAGCCAGCTTTTTCAGGAGCATGTCATTGTTGGTGGCTTCTTCCTTGGTGAATTCCGTGGACGCATCAAAGGGGTCGCCATACGTGTAGCCACTGACGATGCCCACGGTTTTGCCAGCCAGGTCGGCCATACTGGTGATTGGCGCCGCGCCTTTTTGCGTGACCAGCACATTGCGCTCCTGGCTCAGACGCTCCTCGGGATACACCAGGAACGCTTCTCGTTCCGGCGTTTTGAACAGGGAAAAGATGGCGTGGGCGTCTCCTTCCTGAACCATCTGCGTGGCCCGGGCCCAGGGCACGTCCACAAAGTGCGGCTCGCAGTCGAGTCTGGCGCAAAGCTTGCGGATGGCTTCCACGTCAAAGCCTTTGAATGCACCGGCTTCGGTATATTCGTAGGGCTCGTAGCTCTCCATAACGAACGTCAGCGGCTCGGCGGCCATGGCCGAAAGAGGGAACACCAAAGCCAGGATTGTCAATATCACCGTACGCATGTCAGTCTCCTCACGCAGGGAAATGGGGGGAAAGCCCGTGGAATACCCCACGATCGTGACGAGTTGTCTGCCGTTGTGCGACAGATGGGTGGCAGCGCAGCCCGCCTGCAACACCGCTGCAGGCAAGGGGGGCTGGCCTGCTAAGGCTGCAACGGCGGGAGGATGCCTTCTGCCCTGAGTTCCCGAACGGCCCTGGAAATGGCCGACCGCCAGTGCTGGCTTTTCGCGCCCCTGGCCTTGGAGAAGGCGATATAATAGGGGGATTCATTGACCACCATCGGCTGGATCGGCAGTCTGGCAGCCTCGGGGTGCTGCTCCTGCAGGTGCGGGAGCATGCGCAGGTTGACCACGGCGTAATCCAGACGGCCGCCCAGACACTTGCGAAGCATGGTCGCGACGTTGGGAGATTCGTCCCGCGCGAACAGCGGACTGGTGGAAAAGTGCGGGGAGTAGGCAAAATCCTTCACCACCCCCACGATCCGCCCCGTCAGATCCTCAAGCTGTTCCACCGTTGGCGCCGCCTTGTTGCAGCCCAGCAGACGGTTGCGGGTAACCCCCAACGGTTGTTCAGTATACTCAAGGTACTGCTCGCGGTCCGGTGTTTTCAGGGCCGTGAACACGGCGTCGCCCCGGCCTTGGCGGACGGTTTCCAGCACCCAGGGCCAGGGGGCAATGACAAACTTTGGTTCGCAGCCGGCACGCCGGCACAACTGCCGCACAGCCTCTACAGCCTCGCCCACGACCTGATTGTTTTGCTCGTAACAAAACGGGTACAGCTGATCGGCATAAAAGGTCAGGGACTCGCCAGCCCGCGCCGGCGCGCACATCGCCAGCAGGCCGGTCGCCAGGGCAAGACAGACGAGCAGGCGGCTCATTCCAGTACCAGCAAATGGGCGCGGGCCGCGGCACGGGATGGGCCGGAGAGGGCGGCAACACAGCCGCCCAGCTCTCCGAGCACGGCGTCATATTTGTTGGAAAGCAGGCCAAAGCGCCGGGGCCGGGCAGTCAGTTCCTCATGCAGGGCGCGCAGGGTGGCCAGCAGGGTCGCGGCTTCGTGCCAGACGCCCTGGGACGCCAGATGGGAGCCGTCGTCGATGAGCAGGTCCAGCTCGTCCAGGTCGGCCTGGGCATCAGTGCGGTCAAAAAAGCTCGAAAGCGTGGCCACGCCAAGCTCAACGCACATCCCGTCCAGCTTGCCGGCAAAGGCAGCCAGGGCCGTCAGCCCTTCGGCAAGGCAGACGACCTGTTCCGGCTGCCCGGCATGCAGCATGTTAAGGCGGAGCGAGGGCGGCATCACCCCATCCTGGCTCGAATGTTGGCATCAGCCCTGGCCGGGGGGCGGGGAAGGCAGGCAGGGCAGTGCGGAACTCAATCTCTGAAAGATACAACAAAATCCCCCCATACTGTCAAGCCTAGGGGGATTGGGGGAAAAACGGGGTGGGCGGATCTGTCTAGTTCAGGGTTGCCTTACGCCGCCAAGCCTCCTGGACATGCAGGCAGGGCAGGTGCATTGCGGGTTCAGCGTTTGCTTGTGTATCAGTCCATGCAACTTTTCCTGGTCGGAGTCAAAGCAGCTTTCGATGACGTTGAAATAGGTCAGGTCTTCTGCATTGTAGCGCCTGAAGACGGCATAAGCGATGTGGTCTGCAAGCTGAATACATCTGGAGGCTTTTGAATTGACGAAGAGCGGAACCTCTTGAATATTGCTTGTTACTCCCCATCGAGTCCCGATATTCCTGAAGTTGAGGGCCAACTTCTGCAATGTTGTTTCATGTGCGCTTTCGTCGAGGATAATAAGACCGGAATGCTTCTCGTTATTTTTATGATACACTCTGTTAAGGAACAGATTGAATCGGCTGCACAGGTCTTCAAACGCCAAGGCCACAGGGTCCTCTCCTGGATAGGATGCCTTGTGGACGGCGCAGGCAAAGATTGCACAGTCCTTTATCTCTCGTTTTCCAATCGCCAAGACCTGTTTCAAGACATCACGGCGGGCCTCTCGATCCATGCCTTTCCATGGAGCCTTGCGGCCAGGGAAAATTTCTGCCGCGTGAAACTCCACCGTATCCGCATTGCCAGGTGAAATGGATTCAGCCAGTTCTTCTAGATGTTTATTGAGCCAATAAATTTTCTTCTCGTGGGCACAAAGCCCAGCCAGGACAAAATAGGCTTCGTTTCGATTGTCAGGGGATCCCGAATCGTCCAAATAGAGCAGGTACATGAAATCGATAAAGCAGAACCCCCTCACGCTGTCAAGCGCAAGGGGGTATTTCGATCAGGGCCGGGTGAAGCGTCTGCTTCAACGAACCGCGCCTGCAGCCCTCCCAACCAAAGTTCAGCCGAGCAGGGGTATTCCCTGACGAACCGCACCTGCGGCCCTCTCAACTGCTGGCCAAAATGTACACCATTCAGAGGGAAAGTCAACTCGGATCCGTGCCGTGTGGGGGCTCTACGCCCCCACCAGTTCCTTCAACTTGGCGATGGCCTCGGCGATTTTGGCTGGTTCCGTGCCGCCGGCCTGGGCCAGATCCGGGCGGCCGCCGCCGGAGCCGCCGACCACGGCGGCCACGTCCTTGATCAGGGATGGCGCGGTAAAGCGGCTGTGCAAGTCCTTGGATACGTAGAGAATGAGCGGGGCCTTGCCTTCGGCTTCCGCGGCGAGCAGGGCCACGCCCGAAGGCAGTTTGGAGCGGACGTCGTCCATCAGATCGCGCAGGACCTTGACGCTGGGCGCCTCGACCTTGGTGGCCAACACCTTGACGCCGCCGATCTCCTGCAGGCCGTCCATGAGCGAACCGCCGCCGCCGGAGCCGGCCGTGGCGGCCTTGGCGGCCAGCTTTTCGTTGTCCTTTTTAAGGGCCTTGACCTCATCCAGCAGGGTCTGGACCTTGCGGGCCGTCTCGCCCGGCTGGGACTTGAGCTGCCCGGCGACTTCCGAAAGCTCCTGACGCTGGGCCATCAGGTGGCGCAGGGCGTTCCAGCCCGTGGCGGCCTCGATGCGGCGCACCCCGGCGGCCACGCCGGATTCCGAGAGGATGACGAAGCTGCCGGCCTGGCCCGTGGAGTTCAGGTGCGTGCCACCGCACAGTTCCACGGACACGCCCGGCGCTTCCACCACGCGGACCTGATCCGTGTACTTTTCGCCAAACAGGGCCATGGCGCCCCTGGCCACGGCGTCGTCATAGCTCATGGTGCAGACGCTGACGGGAATGTTCTTCAGAATCGCGGCGTTGACCTGCTCTTCCACCTGGGCGATCTCTTCCGCCGTCAGGGCCGAGATGTGCGTGAAGTCAAAGCGCATCCGGTCCGGGCCGACGAGGGAGCCGGCCTGCTTGACGTGCTCGCCCAGCACGCGGCGCAGGGCGGCCTGCAGCAGGTGGGTGGTGGTGTGGTTGCGGGCCGTGGCCAGCCGCTCATTCTCGGCCACATCCAGGGTCACGGGCTGGCCCACAGCCACCGAACCGGAAGTCACTTCGATGACGTGGACGGTCAGTTCGGGCGAGGGGCGCAGGGTATCGGTTACCGTAGCTGCGCCCGTGGCGGTGCAGGCCTGGCCCACGTCGCCGGTCTGGCCGCCGGATTCACCGTAAAAGGGGGTGGCGTCGGCCACGAGATAGCCCTTGGCGCCGGCGGAGAGGGTTTCGACGGGTTGGCCGGCGTCGTCCAGCAGGGCGGTGAGGGCGCTCTGGCGGGAGAGGCTGTCGTAACCCACAAAGGCGCTGGAGATGCCGCGTTCCAACAGGGCGCGGAACTGGCCGGCCAGGCCGGCCTCGCCGGAGCCTTTCCAGGCGGCCTTGGCGCGGGCTTTCTGGTCCTGCATGTGGGCGTCGAAGCCTTTTTCATCAATAAAGAATCCACGGCGTTCGGCCACGTCCTTGACGATGTCCAGGGGGAAGCCGAAGGTGTCGTAGAGCTTGAAGGCAAAGTCGCCGGCAATGGTCATGTCGCCTGCGGCGCTGCGGGCGGCCATCTCGTCTTCCAGCATGGCCAGGCCCTTGTCCAGGGTCTGGGAGAAGCGGTCTTCCTCTTCCTTGACCACGCGGAGCATGAAGGCGGCGCTCTCCTGAAGCTCGGGGAAGGCCGTGCCCATCAGGCGGGTGACCTCGCCGCAGACCTTGTGCAGGAAGGCGTCCTTGAGCCCGATGAGGGTGCCGAAGCGCAGGGCCCGGCGGATGAGCCGGCGCAGGACATAGCCGCGGCCCTCGTTGGAGGGCAGGATGCCATCGGCAATGAGGAAGGCCGTGGCCCGGGCGTGGTCGGCGATGACGCGCAGGGCGGTGTCGCCGTCCTCGGTAGCGCCGTAGCGGGTGTCGGCCAGGGAGGCGGCAAAATTGATGATGTCCTGGAACAGGTTGATGTTGAAGTTGGATTGGACGCCCTGGCAGACGGCGCTGATGCGTTCCAGGCCCATGCCGGTATCGATGGAGGGCTTGGGCAGGGGGACGCGCTGGCCATCGGGCAACTGATCGAACTGCATGAACACGAGGTTCCAGATTTCCAGGAAGCGGTCGCAGTCGCAGATGCCGATGCCGCAGTCCTCGCCGCAGGACATCTGTTCGCCCTGGTCGAACATGATTTCCGAGCAGGGGCCGCAGGGGCCAGTGTCGCCCATGCTCCAGAAGTTGTCCTTCTCGCCCATTTTGAAGATGCGGTCCGGGGTGATGCCGGTCACTTCCTGCCACAGCGCGCCGGCTTCGTCGTCGTCGCGGAAGATGGTCACATAGAGCCGGTCCTTGGGCAGGGCGAGTTCCTTGGTCAGGAATTCCCAGGCAAAGCCGATAGCCTCGCGCTTGAAGTAGTCACCAAAGGAGAAGTTGCCCAGCATTTCAAAGAAAGTGTGGTGCCGGGCCGTGCGACCGACGTTTTCCAGGTCGTTGTGTTTACCGCCCACGCGCAGGCATTTCTGGGAGGTGACGGCGCGGCGGTACTCCCGCGTCTCCTGCCCCAGAAAGACGTTCTTGAACTGGACCATGCCGGCGTTGGTAAAGAGCAGGGTGGGGTCATCCTTGGGCACGAGACCGGAAGAGGCAACGGGCGTGTGTCCTTTGGAAGCGAAATAATTGATGAAGCGGCTGCGGATTTCGTCGGCGGTGAACACGGTGTGGGGCTCCTGGAAGTGCACTCGAATACGCGGTGAAAGGTGGGACGGCAAAAACGCCTGGCCCGGCTAGTCGGGCATGGTGTCGTCGTCAAACTCGTCCTCGGCCAGGGCCTCTTCGGCCGGGGGAGTGTGCCGCGGCGGGCCTTCCATGCCGAAGTGGGCCAGCAGCTGATCCTCCACCTGCTGGCGGATGTCCGGATGTTCCTGCAAAAAGACGCGGACATTCTCCTTGCCCTGGCCCAGGCGCTCGGTGCCAAAGGCGAACCACGCGCCGCTCTTGTCCACGATTTTGGCGTCCACACCCAGGTCGATCAGCTCGCCCTCGCGGGAAATGCCCTGGCCGTAAAGGATATCGAAGAGGGCCTCGCGGAAGGGCGGGGCGACCTTGTTCTTGACCACCTTGACCTTGACGCGGGAGCCGTAGACTTCTTCCTTGTCCTTCAGGGTCTGGATTTTGCGGATATCCAGGCGGATGGAGGCGTAAAATTTGAGGGCGTTGCCGCCGGTGGTGGTCTCGGGGCTGCCGTAGCCCATGGTGCCGATCTTCATGCGGATCTGGTTGATGAAGATGATGGACGTGCGGCTCTTGTGGATGGTGCCGGTCAGCTTGCGCATGGCGTGGCTCATGAGCCGGGCCTGGCCACCCACCTGGGTCTCGCCCATCTGGCCTTCCAGTTCCGCCTGGGGGATGAGGGCGGCCACGGAGTCCACCACCACCAGATCCACGGCGTTGGAGCGCACGAGCATGTCGGCAATGTCCAGGGCCTGTTCGCCGTAGTCGGGCTGGGAGATGAGCAGTTCGTCCGTCTTCACGCCCAGGCGGCGGGCGTAGTTGACGTCCAGGGCGTGCTCGGCGTCGATAAAGGCGCAGGTGCCGCCCAGTTTCTGGCATTCGGCAATGACGTGCAGGGCGATGGTGGTCTTGCCCGAAGATTCCGGGCCGTAGATTTCACTGACCCGGCCGCGGGGAATGCCCCCCACGCCCAGGGCCAGGTCCAGGCCGATGGACCCCGTGGGGATGACCGGGATGGCCACGTGATGCTCGTCGGAAAGTTTCATCACCGAACCGGCGCCGTATTTGCGCTCGATGGTGGAGAGGGCAGTGGTCAGGGCCTCCAGGCGGGCGGCCTGAGGATCGACGGGTGCGGCGGGTTTGCGCGCCATGTGGGATGCTCCATACAAAAAGGAAAACAGGTGGAAGGAGGCATAGCAGAAGGGTGCGGCAGGGGCAAGGCATGAGTGCGGTGATTGTCTTGCTGTGTGATTTTGGCGCGTTCCCGCATCTTGCCTTGCGGGCGGCGCTGACGTAGGCAGGCGCGATCCGAGTGCATGCACCATCAGCAAGGAAGCCTCACGTGTCCCGCAGCATTGTATGCCCTTCGTCCTCCCAGTCTGCCCCGCCCGTTCAGGCCGCCCGCACCACCCTGGCCGCCCTGGCCCTGGCGGCCACGGCGCTGCTCTGGAGTTCCGGCGGGCTGGCCATCAAGCTGGTGGGCTGGCACCCCATGGCCATCACCGGCCTGCGCAGCGCGCTGGCGGTGGCCACGCTGGCAATGGTGCTGCACCGCCGGCTTGGCTGGGCGAAAGGTCCGGCACGCTCGTGCCTCGGGCGTTTTTCCCGCCTGCAGTGGGCCGCCGCGGCCAGCTACGCCGGGCTGCTGGTGACCAACGTCCTGGCCACCAAGCTGACCACCTCGGCCAACGCCATCCTCCTCGCTTACACCGCGCCCGTGTATGTGGCCCTGCTGGCCCCGCGATTTCTGGGCGAGCGGACCAGGGCGGCGGACTGGGGGTTCGTGGCGGTGAT
Organism: Megalodesulfovibrio paquesii; assembly: GCF_054653055.1. Lineage (NCBI taxonomy): Bacteria > Pseudomonadati > Thermodesulfobacteriota > Desulfovibrionia > Desulfovibrionales > Desulfovibrionaceae > Megalodesulfovibrio > Megalodesulfovibrio paquesii. The sequence goes on from NZ_BAAIGQ010000005.1 coordinate 637,119, forward strand.
CCTGGCAGGCATGGTCCTCTTTTTTCTGGACGGCCTCTCCCCGGCCGGGTTGTGGGGCAACGTGATCGCCATGGGCACGGGGCTCTGCTACGCGCTCTTCACCCTGTGCATGCGGGCGCAGCGGGAGGCTCCGGCCATGGCCGCGGTGGAGGCCGTGCTGCTCGGGCATCTGCTCACGGCCCTGTGCGGGCTGCCGTTCTGCTTCGGGACTCTGCCGGATGCCGCGGGCTGGGCCGGGCTGGTGTATCTGGGGGTGGTCCAGCAGGGCCTCTCGCTCCTGCTCTACACCTGGGCCGTGACCCGCCTGGGCGCGCTGGAGACCATTCTTCTCATGACCCTGGAACCCATCTGCAACCCGCTCTGGGTGGCTCTGGGGCATGGCGAGCGGCCTGGTCCCTGGGCGCTGGCCGGCGGGGCGGTGGTGCTGGCGGCGGTCACGGCCCGGGGGATTCGCGGCGCGCTCGGGCGAGCCTCCTGAACAGTGCCCCCGGATTTTTTCCGGATTGCAGCCGCCAGAGGGAACGCGCAGCAGGGGGCAGCCTTCCCCCCCAATAAAAAATATCGTGTTGCGAAGAGACGGCCGCAGTCGGCATGGACCATGAATGACACGGCACGGCGCAACTTGGCGCTGCGATGAGAGCGGGCTTCAATTATTGCTCAACGCTGCGCTCTGGGGTATGTTACGGCTAGTGTTGCGTCCTCTAAAATGATCCATACAGAATAGACGCAACACTGGGCCGCTGGCACAGCGGCCCCGGAGCAGCATGCTCCGTGAGTCAGCCGATATCCGCGCAGTTCGGCTGACGATTTTCCACGAAATCTGCTGACATTTTTATCACCTTATTTCGTGGACATCACACTAGGTGCAGTGGAGTATTCGCATTTTTCCCGGAGCGGGACGGTCAGCCAGTTGGGGGGGGAGATGGTGTTGCCGGTCGCAGTGACGAGCATGCTCGGAATCGCAGTCCTGATCGCTGCGACGGTCTCCAGCGTTCGGGGTGAAGGGTTTCGGCCGGTGCTGATTTATCAGGGCAACATTGGGGAAAATTCCTTCAATCTGAACATCCACGAAGGCGTGGCCCGGTTTTTCCGAACCAGCGGCGTGCGTTGCGAGGAGCTGGTGGTCGGCTTCGACCCGGACAGCTACAACCGCCAGCTGGAATCTGTCGCCAGGCAGGGGTACAACCCCATCGTGCTTGTCTATGGGAGCCATTTTGACCGGCTCCAGAAATTTATCAAACAATATCCAGATATTCGGTTTATCGTCCTAGGCACGGTGGAAGACGAGCCGAATCTGTTCTCCATGGATTTTGCCGAGCACGAGGGCTCGTTTCTGGCTGGCGCCCTGGCCGCCATGACTACCAAGACAAACGTCCTGGCCTTTGTCTCGGTGTCGGATTTGCCACTCATGCGGCGTTTTGCCTGCGGCTTTGAACAAGGCGCCAAACATGTGAACCCGGACGTCACCGTGCTGACCGGCTTTACCGGCTCGTACCCGGGCGCCTGGTTTGACGGCAACGCCACAGCGGCCCTGGCCAATCAGTTCATGGACCAGGGGGCGGACGTGGTCTTCCAGGTGGCCGGGGCAGCCGGGCCGGCGGTGCTGGAGGCGGCAGCCCGGCGCGGCAGGCTGGGCATTGGCGTGGATCGCAACCAGAACGGGCTGTACCCCGGGCACGTTCTGACGTCGATGATCAAACGGACCGACAAGGCGATCTTTGCCGCCCTGATGCTTGCGTGGCGCGGCGTGTGGCGGGACAATATCAAAACCTTCGGCCTGGCGCAGGAGGGGGTGGATCTTGTGTTTGATGAGCACAATGCGGCTCTGGTGCCCTCGACGTTGCGCAGCCGCATCGACACGCTGAAATCCAGGATTGTGCTTGGGGAAATCCGGGTGCATGACTATGTCAAAGACCTGCGTTGCCCCTGATGGCCTGCAACAGCCAGGACGCCGCATGGTGTGCGGAGGTGCGGAATGATGCGCCGACTGCACGGCCTGGCGCCGATGATCGTCGGAGCGCTGATCCTGGGCGTGCTCATTCCTCTGTCGGCTGGCTTTGTGTTCTCAATGGCCGTTGGCCAGGAACGTATTGAAGCAGATCTGCGGCATTTTCATCAGACCATCGTGGATTCCCTGTCCCTGAGTGTGGAGGATGCCTTGCTGTCTTTTGCGCCCAATGAGGCGGAAAACGCGGCCCAGGTGATCTTTCATGATCCGCGGGTTCTGCAGATTGCCGTGTATTCCTCACTGTACGACATGTTCCTGGTGCATGTGTCCAAGCCCGCAGCAAACGTCGCCCGGCCGTTGACCTTGCGCAAGGATCTGGTTCGCGATGGCGAGGAGCTTGGCTATGTGGAAATCGTCATCGACCGGGCGTTTTACGAGGCCTTCTTCAAGCGGGAATGGCGGGTGCTGCTCCAGCTGTTCGCGGCAATGCTCGCCTGCGGGCTGCTGATTCTCATGCTGACCTTTTATGGCAAGGTGCTGCGTCCCATTGCCAGACTGAAGGCCCAGGCCGAACGGCTTTCGGCCGGCGAGCTGCACACCCCCTGCCTCTGGAAAGGACGGGACGAGCTGGCGGTGCTGGGGCAAACCCTGGAAAAAATGCGCCAGGAACTGCTGGCCAGCTTTCAAAGCATCCAGGAACTGGCGGTGAAGGATGAATTGACAGGATTGCCAAACAGGCGCGCCTTTTTTGCCGAGGCCAGCAAGGCGGTGGAGCTGGCCCGGCGGTATGAGCTGCCCCTGACCGTGGCCATTATTGACGTGGACCACTTCAAACGGGTGAATGACACCCTGGGCCATGCGGTTGGCGATCAGGTGTTGCAGGAGGTGGCCCGTTGCATTGGGCAGATGACGCGGCAGACCGACCTCTTTGCCCGCATCGGTGGCGAGGAGTTCGCCATGTGCATGCCCCAGACGACAGAGCCAGACGCCGCATTCGTCCTGGAGCGGGTTCGGACGGCGATGGCCGGGCACCCGTTTCCGCATGGCCTGCAGATCACAACGAGCATCGGCGTGGCCGGGCTGCAGTCCGGCCAGACGCTGGAGCTGCTCCTGGCGCGAGCGGATGCGGCCCTGTACCAGGCCAAACATGCGGGGCGCAATCGCGTCGTGCTGGCGACGGACTGATGGCCTGGCTTCAGCCTTGCCGGCGGCGCCAGATCTGAGGCGCCGCCGGCCGCACAGCAAGGCCGGATCAGGCGCGCCCCCCCTCCGCCTTCATGGAGGCAATGAGATTCTTCAGGATGCCGGCCTGTCTGGCCAGTTCGGCCACGGCTGAGGAGCTTTGGCGCATGGCGTCGGCGGTTTCGGCGGCAATCTGGTTCACGCCCTCGATGCTGCGATTGATTTCCTCACTGGTGGCGGACTGTTGTTCCGCGGCCGTGGCAATGGACCGGACCTGGTCCGCGGCCAGATCCACCAGGGAGACGATTTCCGTGAGCGCCTGCCGGGAGTTTTCGGCCAGGGCGTTCATTTCGTCGATGGCCTTGGCGGCCTGGCCCACGTTATCGATGTTCTTGCGCGCGCCCTGCTGGATGCCATGGATGGCCGAGCCGACTTCCTTGGTGGCGCTCACGGTCTTTTCCGCCAGCTTGCGGACTTCGTCGGCCACCACGGCAAAGCCGCGGCCGGCGTCCCCGGCGCGGGCGGCCTCAATGGCCGCGTTCAGGGCCAGCAGGTTGGTCTGGTCGGCAATGTCGCTAATAACATTGAGGATCTGTCCGATGCCCTCGGCCTGGGAGCCCAGGGTTTCCATGTCGTGCATGGACTGGTTGGAGTTCGCCTTCACCTGCCCGATGAAATTGACCACCTTGCCGACCACCTGCGCGCCTTCGTCGGCCTTGCGGCGGGCCTTGACCGAGGTTTCCGAAGCCTCGCTGGCATTGCGGGCCACTTCCAGCACCGTGGCGTTCATCTCTTCCATGGCGGTGGCCGTCTCGCCGACGCGGGCGGACTGCTGATCGGCCCCGGCGCTGGACTGTTCAATCTGGGCGCTGAGTTCCTCGGAGGCGGAGGTGACCACCTCCACCACGCGTTCCAGCTGTTGCGCGGCCTGGAGCATGCCCTCGGCCTTGGCGCGCTCGGCCTGGGCCTTGGCGGCCTCGGCCTCGGCCATGGCCTTGCGGGCCTGCTCGGCCCCGCGAGCGGCTTCCTGGGATTTCTCATCGGCCTCGGCAATCTTGGTCCGCAGGGTTTCCACCATTTTGATGAAGACGCCGTAGACCCCGGTGCCCGAGGGCGGATCGAAGCGGACGTTCAGATTGCCGCCGGCAATCTCGTTGGCCACGCGCTGCAGCTGGCCCGGGTCTGCGCCCAGCTGGCCGAGCACGTTGCGGACAAGCCAGAAACTCAGCCCCGCCGCCACCACCACGGCCAGGACCAGGACGATGTAGGTGTATTGTTTGCCGCGATGGTAGGCCGCCCGGGCGGCAGTGGCCGTGGTGGCGCCACTCTGGGTGTTGATGGCCGTCAATTGCACCAGGGTCTCTTGCGCGGCGTGCAGCGCTTTTTGGGAGTCCCCGGAAACCAGATCGGCGAGACGGTCATACATGTTTTTCTTGGAGAGTTCGAGCACCTTGGCGCTCACGGCCAGGTAGGCGTCCCACTGGGTGCGAAAGGTCTGGTACAAGGTTCGTTCTTCGGAGGTTGAAAGGAGCGTCTCGTATCGGCCAAAGGTCTGCTGCAGCTCGGTGGTGGCGTTGCCGAGGCGCTCCTCAATGGAACGTCTGCTCATCTGATCACTGGTCAGGCCGTGCAGCAGTTCCAGCCTGCGATACAGCGAGGTCAGCTCGCTGACGTCGCCGATGGTCTCGATACTGGGCAGCCTGTTGTCAGCCAGCTCCACGGTGGAGTCGTTGATGGCGCTCATCTGCGTGATGGCCAGAAAGGCGACCCCGCACAGCAGGAAAATGAGCAGGGCGAAGCTGAAGATGAGCTTGGTGGACAGTCTCATGAGCGCTCCCGGTATGAAAATGACAACAGGTTGCGTATTCGGCAAAAAAACAAAACCAAATACCGGCGATGGCCGCACGCAGTGTGGCGCACTGGGCACATTACCATAAAACGCAATGCCTGAGAATGCACCCTGGCAGCAGCTGCATACAGAAACAGCAGAAGGGAATGAGTGGCCGCCGAGGGATAATCACTCATTACCAGCGCCATCTAGGGAATTTTTCTATATTTTGCAAGACGACATACCCTTGGAACGCGTCGCAGGAAAGAGGGATTGGCAATTTTGGCAAAAATATCGAAAGATCACTCCTGGCCTTGCAAATGCCAGCCTGGTCCGGCGTGCTTTTCTCCGGCCCCGGCCTGTGGCATGATGAAGAGATGAGCAGCGCATCCTTTGTCTCTTCCACTCCCCCGCATCTCCTGGCCCTCTTCTCCGGCGGGCTTGATTCCGTGCTGGCCGCCCGTCTGGTGCAGGCCCAGGGCCGTCGTGTCACCGGGCTGCATTTTATCAGCCCCTTTTTCGGCAAACCGCAGCAACTCAATAGCTGGCAGGAAGAGTACGGGGTGGACATTCTGCCCGTGGACGTGAGCGAGGCCTACGTGCGCCTGCTCCTGGACGGCCCGGCCCACGGCTATGGCAAGAACCTCAACCCCTGCGTGGACTGCAAGATTCTGATGCTCACCAAAGCTCGCGAACTGCTGGCCGAACTGGGCGCGCAGGGCATTGTTTCCGGCGAGGTCCTGGGACAGCGGCCCATGAGCCAGCGGCGTGACGCCCTGGACATCATCTCCCGCGAGGCCGGCGTGCGCGACCTGCTGGTCCGCCCCTTGTGCGCCAAAAAACTCCTCCCCACAGCAGTGGAGGAAGCCGGCATCCTGGACCGCGACCGGCTCATGGACCTCTGGGGGCGTGGACGTTCCGGCCAGCTGGCCCTGGCCCGGCAGTTCGGCATCACCCGCATCCCCACCCCGGCCGGCGGCTGCCTGCTGGCGGAAAAGGAAAGCGCGCGCCGCTACTGGCCCGTGCTGCGCCGCCTGCCGTCTCCCACGCCGCAGGATTTCCACATTGCCAACGCCGGCCGGCAGTTCTGGCATGGGCCGCACTGGCTGGCCATCGGCCGCAACAAGGAAGCCAACGAGCGGCTGGAAGCCCTGGCCGGGCCGCGGGATCTGGTCTTCAGCCTGCGGGATATGCCCGGTCCCCTGGGCCTTGGCCGGCAATGGCCCGGCCTCGTGTGGACGCCGGAAACGGTTCGCGCAGCCGCGGCGGCGGTGCTGTCCTTCTCCACCAAGGTCAGGCAGCTGGGCAAGGAGGCCGCGGTGCTGGTGGCCGAGGGCGGCCGTGAAGGGGCTCGCCAGGAAGTCCTCCTGGCCCGCCCCATGGAGCCCGCGGCCTGCGGCTGGGAGGATCCGGCCTACGAGACCTTCATTGAAGAGAAGCGGGCCTGCTGCAAAATCGCCGGTCAGGTGGACGGGCAAGGCGAGGACGACTTCAACTGAGCCAGCGGCAGGCCTGCCCGGTGCCGGGCACGGCCAGGCGGTCCGGTCCCGGTTTAGCCTGAATTCCTCAACGCCTTTCTGGCTTGTCTCTTTTTTTCGGTGTACTATTGTCTCGTGCGCGGTCAGATTCGCCAGCCTGCCGGCCCCAAGGCCAGGGCTGCGCATCATCCCGCCGGCGCACGGGTATTTTGCCGTCAGAGGATTGACAGTCCCGATCCGCTGGTTACGGTTCATGTTCGATGGGGCAAGACCCCGCAGCAGCGGAGGAGCACAGTGGAATACAAGGACTATTACCAGACCCTCGGCGTTTCCAAGAGCGCGTCCAAGGACGAGATCGCCAAGGCGTTCAAGAAGCTGGCCCGGCAGTACCACCCGGACTTGAACCCGGACAACAAGACCGCCGAAGCCAAGTTCAAGGAAATCAACGAGGCCTATGAAGTCCTCAAGGATGAGGAAAAGCGCAAGCTTTACGACCGCCTTGGTCCCAACTGGCAGCATGGCCAGGACTTCCAGCCCCCGCCAGGGTTTGAGAACATGCACTTCAGCTTCCGTGGCGGCCCGGGTGGAGCAGGAGGCCCTGGTGGCATGGGCGGCTTTACCAACATGGGCGGCAGCGATTTCAGCGACTTTTTCGAGACGCTTTTCGGCGGCGCCGGTGGGATGGGCGGTATGGGCGGCCGCAGCTACCGCAGCGCCGGCGACCCCTTTGGCCAGGGCCGTCCCCGGCGCGGCGCGGACTCTGAAGCCACCCTGGAGCTGACCCTCGAAGAAGCCTGGCGTGGCGGCCCCAAGACCATCACCCTGCAGGAACGCGTGGCCGGCCAGGCGCCAAGCCTCAAAACCCTGCAGGTGACCATCCCGGCCGGCATCAAGGAAGGGGCGCGCATCCGCCTGGCTGGCCAGGGCAATCCCGGCGCGTACGGCGCACCCGCCGGCGACCTGTTCCTCAAGGTCTCCATGCTGCCGCACCGTCAGTTTTATCTGGACGGCAACAACGTGGTGTTGGATCTGCCCCTGGCTCCCTGGGAGGCGGCCCTGGGCGCGAAGGTCCGCGTGCCCACCCTGGATGGCTCCGTGGAACTGGCCGTGCCCGCGGGCGTGGATTCCGGGCGCAAATTCCGCCTCAAGGGCAGGGGCCTGGGCAGCGGGGCGGACAAGGGGGATCAGCTGGTCAAGATCCGCATCAAGTCCCCCAAACAACTGACCGCGGAACAGCAGGCGCTTTGGGAGCAGCTCGCGCGCGTCTCGCAGTTCGAGCCCCGCGAGGAATAAGGAGGAGGGTTCCGCATGGATATCGAGCGCTTTGCCGGCGGTCCCCCCGCCAAATCACAACTGATGGCCTGGGCCGAATTTCTGGAAGCCACCGCCGTACACCCCAGTCGTATAGGCGAACTGATGGAGCTGGGCTGGATCTGTCCCCAGCGCACCACCAGCGGGGACTACCTGTTCCTGCTGCGCGACGTGTACCGCATCCGCAAGCTGGAGCGGTTGCTGCTTGATTTCGAGATGTCCACCATCGCTGGCGTCATCGTGGTGGACCTGCTGGAGCGCGTGGAGACTTTGGAATCCCGCGTCCGGCATTATGAGAAACTCATCAATATGCCGTAACAATGGCAGGACTTTTTTTGGAAGGAGTCAAAACATCATGGATTTGAACACCTTCACCAAAAACTCCCAGGCCGCCCTGGCAGCGGCCCAGCAGGAGGCCGTGCGTCGCGGTCAGCAGCAGGTGGATGTGGAGCATCTGCTCCATGCCCTGGCCACCCAGGAGCAGGGTCTGGCCCCGCGCCTCCTGGAAAAGGCCGGCTTTGACCCCGTGGCCTACGCCGCCGCCGTGGAAGCTGAACTGAAGAAGCTTCCCAGCGTCTCCGGTCCTGGCGCGCAACCCGGGCAGATCGGCATTACCGGCCGCTGCTCCCAGGTACTGGTCAAGGCCCAGGATATCGCCAAACGCATGCAGGACGAATACGTCAGCGTGGAGCATCTGTTCCTGGCCATCCTGGAAGAAGGGCCGAACACTGCCGCCGGCCGGGTGAACAGGCAGTTCGCCCTCACACCGGACAAGATTCTGGCCGTGCTGACCCAGGTTCGCGGCAACCAGCGCGTCACCTCGGACAACCCCGAGGCCTCCTACGAGGCCCTCTCCAAATACGGGCGCGATCTCGTGGAAGACGCCCGCAAGGGCAAGCTGGACCCGGTCATCGGGCGCGATGAGGAAATCCGCCGCTGCATCCGCATCCTCTCCCGCCGCACCAAGAACAATCCCGTGCTCATCGGCGAGGCCGGCGTGGGCAAGACGGCCATTGTCGAAGGCCTGGCGCACCGCATCCTCAAGGGCGACGTGCCCGAAGGTCTCAAGGACAAGACCCTCTTTGCCCTGGACATGGGCGCGCTCATCGCCGGGGCCAAGTACCGCGGCGAGTTCGAGGAACGCCTCAAGGCCGTGCTCAAGGAAGTGGAGCAGAGCCAGGGCCGCATTGTGCTCTTCATCGACGAGCTGCACACCATCGTCGGCGCGGGCAAGGCCGAAGGGGCCATGGACGCCGGCAACCTGCTCAAGCCCATGCTCGCCCGTGGGGAACTGCACTGCATCGGCGCCACCACCCTGGACGAATACCGCAAGCATATCGAAAAAGATCCGGCCCTGGAGCGCCGCTTCCAGCCCGTGGTGGTGGATGAGCCCAGCGTGGAGGACGCCATCTCCATCCTGCGCGGTCTGCGGGAACGGTTCGAGGTCCACCACGGCGTGCGCATTGCCGACGCCGCCCTGGTGGAGGCCGCGGTGCTCTCCCATCGCTATATCACCGACCGCAACCTGCCGGACAAGGCCATCGACCTCATTGATGAAGCCGGGGCCATGATCCGCACGGAAATCGACTCCCTGCCCACGGAGCTGGACGCCATCAACCGCAAGATCATGCAACTGGAGATCGAGCGCGAGGCCCTCAAGCGTGAAAAGGACGAGGCCTCCCGCGACCGCCTGGGCAAGCTGGAGCAGGAACTCGCCGATCTCAAGGAAGACCAGACCGCCCTGATGACCCGCTGGGAGCACGAGAAAAGCGGCATCAACGACGTGCGCAGCATCAAGGAGCAGATCGAAAAGACCCGCCGGGACATCGAAGAGGCCGAACGCGTCTACGACCTGAACCGTGCCGCCGAGCTCAAATATTCCGTGCTTCTCAACCTCGAAAAGCAGCTGGCCGACGCCGAAACGGGCGGCAGTTCCAAAGACGGCGCCAACAGGCTCCTCAAGGAAGAAGTCACCCCGGACGACATTGCGGCCATCGTCGCCCGCTGGACGGGCATTCCCGTTTCCCGCCTGCTAGAGGGCGAACGCGAGAAGCTCCTGCGCCTGCCCGATGAGCTGCATGAACGCGTTATCGGCCAGGATGAAGCCGTGCAGGCCGTGGCCGACGCCGTGTTGCGCGCCCGGGCCGGGTTGAAGGATCCCAACCGTCCCATTGGCTCCTTCCTCTTCCTTGGCCCCACGGGCGTGGGCAAGACGGAGCTGTGCAAGACCCTGGCCCAGGCCCTCTTCGACACGGAAGAGAACATGGTCCGCCTGGACATGAGCGAGTACATGGAAAAGCACACCGTGGCCCGGCTCATCGGCGCGCCTCCAGGGTACGTGGGCTACGAGGAGGGCGGCCAGCTGACCGAAGCAGTCCGCCGCAAGCCGTATTCCGTGGTGCTTTTTGATGAAATCGAAAAGGCCCATCACGACGTCTTCAACACGCTCCTGCAGATTCTGGATGACGGCCGCCTGACTGACAGCCAGGGCCGCACCGTGGACTTCAAGAACACCATCATCATCATGACCTCCAATATCGGCGCGCACCGGATGCTGGAAGGCATCGACGCCGTGGGGCAGTACAAGGAGGGCGTGCGTGAGGCCGTGCTGGGCGAGCTGCGCAGCCACTTCCGGCCGGAATTCCTCAACCGCATTGATGAAATCGTGCTCTTCAAGCCGTTGATGCAGGAACAGATCAAGCGCATCATCGACCTGCAGCTGCGGGGCCTCAGGCGCCGGCTGGAAGACCGCAAGATCGATATCACACTGGACGAGGACGCCAAGTCTGCCATCGCCGAGGCGGCGTACGATCCCATCTACGGCGCCCGCCCCCTCAAGCGCTACCTGACCCAGCGCCTGGAAACCCCCCTGGCCCGCGAGCTGATCATGGGCAAGTGGAAAGACGGCGACAGCATTGTCGTGACCATGCAGGACGAAAACCTGGTGTTTGCCAAGCAGGTCCTGGCCTGACCCGAGACTTGATCAAACGCAAAGTTTGTGGAATACGGCAAGGCCCGGCTTTTTCATGGCCGGGCCTTGTTTTTTCTCAGCACTGCAGGCAGTATCGGCAAATGTCACAAGATTCACAAGTTCCGCCGTCCCTCCCGTCTCAGGAACTTTCCCTGGGAAAAATGTACTTTGAAGACGCCCGGCTCCTGGCGCACGCCCGGCGTTGGGAGGCCTGCCTGCAGCTCCTGGCCGTGGCCTGCCGCCACGCCTGCCGGGCCGTGCTGGCCAGCCACGGCATGCCCATGATCGATTACGTTGCCCTGCAAGACCGCGCCCTCCCAGGAGAAATCGTCGCTTGTGACGTGGCCAACGTCCTGGCTGAAAACGTGGCCACCGTGCTCAACCACGCCCGCACCGCCGGCTACCCCGACCAGCCCCCCCTCGACCGCGATGTGGTGAAAACCAGATTTTTCACAACTCAGGAGATCCTGGACTACGTGCAGGGATGTCTGGGGTAGGGAGAGACGGGAAGAAGAGAAAAGAGAAAGAACCAGGGGGGATAATCCCCCCTGGACCCCCTGTTTGTTAGAGCGGCGGTTTTCATGCGATTCGCATGGCAACCGCCGCTCTCACTATTTGGAGGGGGCGCGGGGGAACTCAGTTCCCCCGCTTTTCTTTTGTCTTTTCGCCTTTCTCATAATCCCCCGGCCGTTCTCCATAACAACTCTTGGCCGTTTCCGGCGCGCCCAAGGTGAGCAGTTCCGAAATGGTGACGCAGCGGAAACCCTGCCGGGCCAGCTCCGGCAGCACGCGGCGGAGCATGGCGGCGGTGCCGTGGCTGTTGCCGTTGGCGTGGCCGATGACGATGCTGCCGGGTCTGGCCCGGCGCAGGACCTCGGCGGCCATGCGCTCGGGGTTGGCGTGGGGATCGGGATCGCCGGTGACGATGTCCCACTGGATGGCCGGCAGTCCCAGTTCGGCGGCCAGGGCCAGGGCCGCGGCATTGCAGAAGCCAAAGGGGAATCGCAGCAGGCGGATGGAGGGCGGGACGTGGGCCAGGCTCTCCAGGGCAAGCCCGGCGGCCTCGGCCCGACGGGTCAGTGTTTCGTACAACAGTTCGTACTGGGCCTGGGTGTAGAGCAGCTCGTTGCGGGCGGTGTCGCCCGAGATCTGGCGGGGGTCGCGATGGGTCCAGCCGTGGTTGCCGATCTCGAAGCGTGGGTCGGCCATCAGTTGCAGGGCGCGTTCCGGGTGATCGGCCAGCCAGGAGCCGGAGGCAAAGAAGGTGGCTGAGGCGTTGTGTTCGCGCAGGACGTCCACCACCTCGCCATCATAGCCGGTGATGCGGCCGGCGGTTTCGCAGAGGTCGAAGGTCAGGGCGATAGGCTTGTCGGTCGGATCGGCAACGCGTACCCGGCGGATGGACCCGCTCAGGGGAGAGTCCGGGGCCAGGGGAGGCTGCAGGCGCAGGGGCGCGGTACGCTCGGGCGGGGGGATGCGTCCGCCGCGGGGCCGGCCCTGGCGCTCTGCCGGCGTGGAGGCCAGCTGCTCGGGAGCAAAGAGTGTTTCAAGCAGGGGCTGCGCCTGCAGCGGCGCGGTCTGAAGCAGGCAAAAGGGCAGGGCCAGGCAGGCCAGGGTGATGCAGCGGCGCATGCGGCACAGCAGAGTAAACGTGGCAATCGGCATGGGCAGGTCCGGAGGCAGGAGGTTGCCGAGGCGCATGGAGCGGATGCAGTGCTCCACGCGCCGTCAGCTATGGCACGGTGGTCGCTAGAAGTCGATCTCCAGCCGGGCGATGCGCCCCTTTTCCAGGGTGAACGCGAATTGCAGATTCACAGGACTTCCGGGAAAGGTGCCGGAAACTCTGGCGGTCACGAGGGTCCGGCCGTTTTCAGCTTCCTCCTTCATGGCCAGGGGCTCCATGCGCGGGGCGTATTGGACGTTGGAGGCTTCCTTCCATTGCCGGATGGCTTCAGGGCCCCGGAACTCCCGCTGTTCATCCACCACGACGCCGTCCGGGGCGAAACAATCGGCCACGGCCTGGGCGTCATGGGCGTTGGCGGTGCGGAAATAGGTTTCGATGACTGGGGGCAGAGGGACGGGGGCGCTGCTTATGCTGGTCATGCAGATCTCCTTTGTGACATGGTGGGGCGCAAGACGCCCGGTGCAACCCAACGTATGCGACCTCCGCTGACATCAGTCTGTCAGCAGCCGATCGCAACACATGGCGCGACTGCTCCTGACAGGCTGTTGTCAAACGCGCCATGCAGGATGGTCGGGTTTCACTCACCGCATTTCCAAGGAGGCGACATGTTTGCAGTGTACTGCGAGACCCCGAACCTCGAGAATCCCCTGGCTGCGTTGCGACTGGGCGAGCGGCCCGAGCCGGAGCCCCGATCGGCCCACCAGTCAGGATGGGTCCGCGTGCGGGTGACCCACGCCAGCCTGAACCGGCATGATCTCTTCACCCTGCAGGGCATCACCGGCCACGCCACGCCCATCCCCTTTCCCATGATTCTGGGGAACGACGCCGCGGGGGTGCTGGAGGATGGCACGGCCGTGGTGCTGTACCCGGTCATCACCGACGAGGCCGACTTCGCGCACGACTGGGGAGACGAGACGCTGACGCCCTCCTGGCGGATTTTCAGCGAACGGGAGCAGGGGACCTTTGCGGATGTTGTCCTGGCGCCGCGGCGCAATGCCATTCCCCTGCCCCCAGGACTCTCGCCCCTGCACGCCTCGGTGCTGGGCACGGCCTGGCTGACGGCCTGGCGGATGCTGTGCACCAAATCCGGCCTGCAGCCGGGGCAGACCATGCTGGTGCAGGGCGCCTCGGGTGGCATGGCCACGGCGCTGGTGCAGCTGGGGCGGGCCATGGGCATGGAAGTGTGGGCTGCCAGCCGCAGCCGGGAAGGCCGGGAGCTGGCACTGCGGCTCGGCGCGCATCAGGTGTTCGGGGAACAGGCCCCGCTGCCACGCAAGGTCCACGCCGTGTTCGATAATGTCGGCCGGGCCACCTGGGCGCATTCGCTGGCTTCGGTCCGGCGGGGCGGAACCATCGTCACCGTGGGGATCACCTCGGGCGGGCAGGTGGAGATGCCATTGTTGCCGGTCATCGTGGAGCAGCTGACCATCACCGGATCGGTCATGGGCTCGCTGGCGGAGATGCATGCACTGGTGGACTTCATCGCGCTGCATGGGATCGAACCGGAAATCTGCAGTGTCCTGCCCATGGAACAGGCGGCGGAGGCCTTTGCCCTGATGGCTGCGGGCCGGTTGCAGGGCAAGGTGGTGCTGACCCGGTGATCTGCAGCGCTGCCGGCCTGGCGTCAGGGCAGGCGGTGATGTGCGGCGGCAGCCTCGGCGTGGGCGATGATCCGTTGCCGGAGCTGCGGCGGATCAAGCACAGTCGCGCCCGGTCCGAAAGAAAGCAGCCAGGCGGCCAGCTGGTCCCAGTCCACGGCCTTCAGGACAAGATCCATGTGATCGGCGCTGGCCGGGTGTTCCCCTTCGATACCCAGCCACCATTCCCTGCGAGCCCGATCTGTGGAGGCTGCGGAAAAGCGGACGACTGCCCGCAGGGCCGGTGCGGGCATCTGGTCGCGAATGTAGGCCAGGGAGGAGAAGCCTTCGCGGGGCGGAAAGCGTTCGTCTAGCAGCTCGAGGTTGCGCATGCGGTCGGTGCGGAAGTCCCGGTAGGCCTGCCGCTCTCGGCACCAGGCGATAAGGTGCCAGCGATCCAGGTAAAAGAGCAGGCCGTGGGGCTCCACCGTGCGGACGGAGGCAGTGGTCTTGCCATATCCCTGGTAGAGGAAGCGCAACACCTGCCGCTGGGCCAGGGCCTGCTGCAGGAGGGCCAGATCGGCTTGCGGCGGGCTCGGCAGGGCCGCGGCGGTGCCCAGGCCATGCAGCAGCCGCTCCAGCTGCAGCCGGGAGGCCGGGGAGAGCACGGCGTCGATCTTCATCAGGGCGGCATCCATGTGGGCCAGCAGGGTTGGGTCTGCGGCCCGTTGGAGCAGCATCCGGCTGGTGGCCAGGGCCCCGGCCTCGGCGGCAGTGAAATTGACGGGGGGGAGATGGTAGCCTTTGACCAGGGCATAGCCGACCCCGGCTTCGGCGGCCAGGGGCACGCCGGCCTCGCCCAGGGCGCGCATGTCCCGGTAGATGGTCCGCACGCTCAGGCCGAAGTGCCGGGCCATGTCCTCCGCCGTGGCGGCGCGCCGGGACTGCAGGTAGAGAATCAGGGCCAGGAGCCGATCCAGCCTGTGCATATGTCCGCTCCTGGCCAGCGTTTCGGGAAGGCCGGCCTCACGCCCGCGCCGCAGTCACAACATCCAGCAGTTCCCGGGCCGCGGCCGCCGGGTCCGGGGCGCTGACGATGGCGCTGACCACAGCCACGCCGTCGGCACCAGCGCGGATGACGTCCGGGGCGTTTTGGGCGGTGATGCCGCCGATGCCCACCAGGGTCTGATGGCTCTGGCGACGCAGGGCGGTCAGCTTTTCAAGCCCCCAGGCCTCGCCGGCGTCGGCCTTGGTGGCGGTGGGGTAGATGGGGCCCACGCCCAGATAGTCCGGCCCCAGGCCTGCGCCGCCCAGCACCTGATCCAGATCCGGCACGGCCAGGGCCTGCTCCATGGTGTCAATGGACAGGCCGATGATGGCCTCCGGGCCGAGGATGCGGCGGACATCAATGAAAGGAATGTCGGACTGGCCCACGTGCACGCCGGCCGCGCCGATGGCCTGGGCCACGTCCACGCGGTCGTTGACCAGCAGCGGGATGCGGTGGCGGTCCAGCAGCTCCTTGAGCGCCCGGCCCAGTTCCACGAAGTCGCGCGCGTCGGCATCTTTTTCGCGGATCTGCACCAGGGTCACGCCGCCCTGCACGGCGGCGGCCACCACGTCCAGCAGGTCGCGCCCCAGACACAGCGCGCGGTTGGTGACCAGATAGGCCCGATAGTCAAGACGCGGTCTCATGCTGCTCTCCTTCTTTCCAAACGGGGTTCCTGGATTGCTGTTTGCGGACCTCAGGCCACAGACTCCATGCGCAGCCGGACAGCGATATCGGCGAGCTGCATCAGATAGAGGCAGTCGTAAAAATGCAGCTGCAGGGTGCCGGGGCCGGCGGATTTTTCCGCGGCCATCTCCCCGGCAATGCCCATCACGGCCATGGCGTGGCAGGCGGCCAGGAAATAATCTGGCTGCACCCCGGCAAAGGCGGCGCACACCGCAGTGGCCGTGCAGCCCAGGCCGGTCACGCGGGGCATGAGGACGTGGCCGTTGAAGATCCGGCAGGCGCGTGTGCCATCGGTCAGAAAGTCCACCTCGCCGCTCACGCAGACCGTGCAGCCGCATTTTTGGGCCAGACGCTGGGCGGCATCCTCGGCTTCGGAGGTCTGCTGCAGGGAATCCGGACCCTTGGCGGTGCTGCGTTCGCCCACGCAAAAGAGAATTTCGCTGGCATTCCCGCGGATGATGGCCGGGGTGTGCCGGCGTAGGAGGGTGGTGGTCAGATCCCGGCGAAGCGCCGTGGCGCCGGCGGCCACGGGGTCGAACACCACGGGCACACCGTGGGCCCGGGCCGATTCCCAGGCCGGGGGAATGGCTTCCAGATAGGCGTCCGTCACGGTGCCGATGTTGACCACCAGGGCCTGGCACAGGGAGGTCATCTCGGCCACTTCCTTGCGGGCGTGGGTCATGGCCGGCGAGGCGCCCAGGGCCAGCAGGGCGTTGGCCGTGGTGTTGGCGACCACATAATTGGTGATGGAAACGACAAAGGGGCCGCGGCGGCGGATGGCCTCCAGATCGGCGTGGATGGCGGCAGGCGTGAGGGCGGACATACGGGGGATCCTGTGCTGGAAGGTTAGACGAGGCGGGATTCCACAGCCTGCACCTTGCCCGTGAGCCGGCCCACGGGGCCCTCGCGGGAGTCCACCGCCATGTTCATGTACACGCGGGAACTGTGGGCACGCAGGGCGTCGTGGCAGGCTTTCACCACGGCCATGACCTCGTCGTATTCGCCCTCGATGGCCGTGCCCATGGGGCAGAGCTGGCTGGGCAGGCCGCTTTGCCGGATAAGGCCCACGGCCCGGGCAACGGCGTCGGCCAGGTCCGGGCCCTGGTCCAGGGGGAAAATGGCCAGATTGACAATGACGCTCATGAGGCACCTCCGGAAAGAACAACAGGCTGATCAATAAATCAACCTTCCGTACTCCTTCCCCGCCGGCATGACAAGATGGGATTGCCATGGACAACACCGCTCACCCCAGTCCGAACCGGGCAAACAGTTTGACGAAAACCCGGCAGACAGGCTATGCGGAAGAGGGGAAACGTCCAGACTGGACATGCAGCATTGCACGCACGTCCAGGGCTTGGCGCTTGCATCACCGCCAACAGCGAGGCCTTCGGAGCATGGCTCAGATAGACGCGTTCTTCAAAATGCTGCACGAACACGGCGGCTCGGACCTGCACCTCTCCGCCGGCTCCCAGCCCATCATCCGCCTGCAGGGCGAACTGCAGCGGGTGAAATACAAAACCATGGATCACGAGGGCCTGAAAAAGCTGCTCTACGAGATCACGCCGGAAAACAAGATCAAGGAATTCGAGGAAACCGGGGATATCGACTTCAGTTACGAAGTCCCGAACCTGGCCCGCTACCGCGTGAACTTCTACCTGCAGAGCCGCGGCATTGCTGCCGCCTTCCGTGAAATTCCCGAGACTATCCTGACCACCGAGCAGCTTGGCCTGCCCAGTCTGCTTAATCAGCTGGCCCTGCTGCCCAAGGGGCTGGTGCTGGTGACCGGGCCCACAGGCTCGGGCAAATCCACCACCCTGGCGGCCATCATCGATTACGCCAACCGGATCCGCAAGGACCACATCCTTTCCATCGAAGACCCCATCGAATTCGTGCACCAGCCCAAGAACTGCCTGATCAACCAGCGCGAGGTGGGCCGGGATACCAAAAGCTTTGCCAACGCCCTGCGCGGGGCCCTGCGCGAAGACCCGGACATCATCCTGGTGGGCGAAATGCGCGACCTGGAAACCGTCAGCCTGGCCCTGGAAGCCGCGGAAACCGGCCACCTGGTCTTCTCCACCCTGCATACCATTTCGGCCTCCAAGACGGTGGACCGCATCATCGAGGTCTTTCCCGGCGAGCGGCAGGGGCAAATCCGCAGCGCCCTGGCCGAATCCCTGCGCGCGGTCATTGCCCAGACACTCTTCAAACGCATCGACCGCCCCGGCCGCGTGGCTGCCCTGGAGATCCTCATCTGCGTGCCCTCGGTGCGCAACCTGATTCGCGACAACAAAACCTATCAGCTGAACTCGGTCATCGAAACAGGCAGAAACTATGGCATGCAGACCCTGGATGACGAGATCATGAAACTCTTGCGCCACAACATCGTGGACGCCAACGACGCCTACAACCGTGCCGTGAACAAGCATAAATTCAAGGATTTCCTTACCAGACCGCCCGAAGACTTCACGGAAATGGCCGGCCCGGAGTCCGGCGGAGGCGAAAGCAAGCTGCGCAACCGCTAGGGGACGCAAGCACATCGCACTTGTTGACGCAGACGGATGTTCCGCGTCCACACAACTGCCGTATCTTCCACACGGCGAGGCCCTGCCATGCTCAGAGCGCAACTGGATCACCTCATCGCCCAGGTGCTGGATTTCCAGCCCGAAAC
The DNA here is from genome assembly GCF_054653055.1 of Megalodesulfovibrio paquesii. Lineage (NCBI taxonomy): Bacteria > Pseudomonadati > Thermodesulfobacteriota > Desulfovibrionia > Desulfovibrionales > Desulfovibrionaceae > Megalodesulfovibrio > Megalodesulfovibrio paquesii. Next base: position 655,498 of record NZ_BAAIGQ010000005.1, read on the forward strand.
CTCGGACATTCACTTCGCCGCCTTCAAGCGGCTGCAGGCCGAGGTGCACGGCAAGCTCATGGACGTGCCCCTGCGGCCGGACCTGGGCGTGCTCTCTCCCTTTCAGACCGAAGCCGTGGCCCTGGCGCTCATGGCCCAGAACATGCGCGTGTACCGCGATCTGGTGGAGCGCGGTTCCTGCGATCTGGCCTACGCCCTGCCCGGCAGGGCCCGTTTCCGTGTGAACATTTTCAGCCAGTCCGGGTCGTTGTCCATCGTCATGCGCCAGCTTTCCAGCCAGATACCCACCATCGAACAGCTCAAGCTCCCGCTCCTCTTCAAGGAGATGAGCAAGGAGCGCTTCGGGCTCATCCTGGTCACCGGGGCCACGGGGTCAGGTAAGTCCACCTCCCTGGCCGCGCTCATCGATGAGATCAACGAAACCCTGCCCGTGCACATCGTCACCCTGGAAGACCCTGTCGAATACAAACACAATCACAAAAAGGCCCTGGTGAACCAGCGGGAACTGGGGTTGGATTTCGACGACTTCACCTCCGGCCTGCGCGCGGCCCTGCGTCAGGCGCCCAAGGTGATTCTGGTGGGGGAAATGCGCGACCGCGATACTGTGGAAATTGCGCTTTCGGCCGCGGAAACCGGCCACCTGGTGCTGGGCACCCTGCATACGGCCGATACCGGCCAGACCGTGAACCGCGTCATCGGCATGTTCGAGCTGGCGGAAGAGCGGCTGATCCGCAACCGTCTGGCCGAATCGCTCAAATACGTCGTCTCCCAGCGGCTGTTGCCGCGCGTGGGCGGGGGGCGCGTGGCGGCCTTTGAAATCCTGCGCAAGAACCTGCGCATCACGGAACTCATCGTCAACGGCGAAACCGAAGACAAGACCTTCTACAAGGTTCTCCAGACCTCGGATGCCTATGGCATGATTACCTTTGACCAGTACATCATGGGCCTGTTCACCAAGGGCCTGATCACCGAAGAGACGGCCATGCTGGCCGGCTCGGACAAGGCCGTGCTGGGTCAGATGATCGACAAGGTCAAGAGCGCCCGTGGCGAAAAGGTGACCGACATCGAAGGCCTGACCATCGACGAAGACTACAGCGCCAAGATCGAATCCTGATCCAGGCCCAAGGGAGCGAGCGCCATGCGAATCACCTGCACCAGCTGCAACCGCGAACTGAGCGTGCCGGACGACAAACTGCCCGACGCGCCACGGTTCAAGATCAAATGCCCGCAATGCAAAAAGGAAATCGTCGTCGAGCGCATGGACAAGGTCGATCCGGCCTATTCCAGCACCTCCTACGATTTCAGCGGGATGGTGGAACCAGAGGTCTTTCCGCCCGGCTCCAAGGTGGCGTTTCTGCTCATCTCGGAGCGGTCCTGGCGCAACGCCGCCTCGGCCTGGCTCAAGGCGGAAAAGTATTACCAGTCCACGGCGTCCAACGCCAACGAGGCCATGCTCAAGCTGAGGCTCAATGAATATCAACTCGTAATGATTGAAGATCGTGACGAGTATCAGGGCGTGCTTGGGGAGATTGCCAGCTGGCCGGGCCTGCGCCGGCGCACGGTGAATCTGGTGCTCCTGGGCAACGACGCCGCCAGCCTGGACCCGCAAATCTCCTTCCGCCGCTCGGTGAACAGCTACCTGAATCTGGCCGATGCCGTCCGCGCTGCCGAACTCATGGACAGCGTCCTCAAGGGCTATGAACTGTACTACGGCTACCTGCAGATGGCCCATGAGCAGGTGATGGGGTAGGGAAGGCACTGGCGTACCGCGGCATGCCGGGTCAGGCAAGAACGCAACACAACCACTCATTCTTCATGCACCTCACCCGTCTGCACTTTTTCGGCGCCGTGTTCCTCTGCACCCTGCTGTTGGGCGTGTTTGGCTTTGGGTATGTGGAAGATCTTGATCCGCTCAATGCCCTGTATCTCACGGTCATCACCATGAGCACCGTGGGCTATGGCGACGTCACGCCCACGAACCCGGTGGGCAAGGTGCTGGCCATGCTCGTGGTGCTGGGCGGGGTCAGCTCCTTTGTGGGCGTGGTGGAAACCGTGGTAGAGAACGTGTTCTCCATCAAGGAAAAACGAGCCAAGCGCCAGAAACGCAACATGATCCGCGGGGTGCTCTTTGCCGATCTCGGTCAGGCGCTGCTCAGGGAAATTGCCGCCGCCGACCCCAAGGCCCGGGAGCTGGGGGAAAAACTGGCCATTGACGCCGCCTGGACCGAAGAAATGTTCTCCAAAAAGCGCAAGTACCTGGAGGGGATCGTCTTCACCGTGGATCCGAAACGGCTTGACTTGCCGCGTCTGCGTGCCATGCTGGAACCCAAGTCGGACCTCCTGTTGCGGCTCATCGAAAACCCGAGCGTGGTGGAGGCCGAGCAGTTTGCCGATCTGCTCCAGGCCCTGTACCACCTGCGCGACGAGTTGATGAGCCGGCCCACCGATCCGGACAATCCCATGGTGCTGGCGGCGCTGCCCGAGGCCGACCGCCTGCATCTGGCCGGAGATGTCCAACGGGTGTACGCCATGCTCGCCCGCCAGTGGCTGGTGTATGTGCAGTACCTCAAGCGGCGGTACGCCTTTTTGTACTCCCTGGCGGTGCGAAAAAACCCGTTTAACCCAGAGGCGTCCGTGGTCATTCAGACATGAAGGTCACCTACCTGGTTCATGACTGCTTTCTGCTGGAGTGGGGCGGTCGCGTGCTGTTGTTCGATTACCCGGAGCCGCGTTTCCGGCCGTCGGGAATGGATGCGCTGGTGCGGCAGGCGGTGACCGGCGCGTATTGCGTGTTTTTCATCTCCCATAGCCATCCGGACCACTGCTCCCTGGATCTGCTGGACCTCAGCCCATGGTGCAAAGAGGCGCACTATGTGTTTTCCGACGATGTGCCGGACATGCTGCCGGAATTCCATCCGGACACGCTGCCCGGCAGCTGTGCGGTGGTGGAACCGGACTGGACCTGCGAGGTGAACGGGATGCACGTGCGGGCCCTGGAGAGCACGGATCTGGGGGTGGGCTTTCTCATCTCCTGGCAGGGGCGGCGCGTCTGGTTCAGCGGGGATGCCGCCCACTGGGACTGGCCCGTACTGGACCAGGCCTCCAGACATTTCGGGCGTGAGCAGTTCGACGCCATACTGGACGTTCTGGCCGCAGCGCCGTTGCATCTGGCCCTGGCCAACGCCGATCCGCGGCTGGAGAACTTTTCCGGCGCCTGCGCATTGCTAAAACGAGCCAATCCGGCGTATTTTGTTCCCATGCACGCTTTTGGGGATCCTCGCCGGCTGCGCTTGTTTCACGAAACAGCCCGCCGGGACCACGGTCGCACGGCTGACACATGCTTTTGCTACGAAACGATTGGGGATAGCTGGTCCATCCCCGATTAAGTCAATCGAGGCAGCATGATCGTCGATGTCAAACTGCTCCTGGAACGCTGTTCCCCCCAGCTTACCGAAGCCATGCAGGAGGCTGCCTCCCTGGCCGCCGGGCAGGCGCATGGCGAGGTGCTGCCAGAACATCTCTTCCTGGCCATCTGCAGCACCCCGGAAACGGATCTGCTGGCCATCCTTGATGCCTGGCGTGTGGATACCTATGCCTTTGCCGGGCTGCTGGAACGCAGCCTGGAGCAGCTGCCCTCCCAGCGGGCCGGCCGTCCCGTCATCTCCCGCGAACTGGTGGATCTGCTGCAGCAGGCCTGGCTGGTAGGCAGCCTGGAATTTCAGGCAGAGAAAATCCGCTCCGGCTTCGTGCTCCTGGCCCAGGCCAGGGCCTTGCGTCAGGATCCGAACCGGGCCATGCAGCATCCGCGCAACGCCTGGATGCGTCCCATCCGGGCCATTGCCCTGGACTCCCTGCGCCAGCGGTTCCGGGAAATCGTGGGTGGCAAATCCCGCGAACAGGATGCCGACGTGCCCACGCCAGATCCCGAGGCCGCCATGCCCGGCTCCGGCGAGAGCCTGCAAAAATACTGCGTGGACCTGACCGAGCGCGCCCGTCGCGGCGAGGTGGACCCGGTCTTTGGCCGCGAGGACGCCATGCGCCGCATTGTGGACATCCTGGCCCGCCGCCGCAAAAACAACCCTCTGCTGGTGGGCGACGCCGGTGTGGGCAAAACCGCCGTGGTGGAGGGCCTGGCCCTGCGGCTGGTGGAGGCCGAGTCGCAAGGCTTCGAGGCCTCGGGCCTGCCGGCCATGCTCAAGGGCGTGCGCATCCTGGCCCTGGACATGGGGGCGCTGGAGGCCGGCGCCGGGCTCAAGGGCGAGTTCGAGGAGCGGCTCAAGGCTGTGGTGGAGGATTTGAAGGCCCTGGCCACCCCGGCCATCCTCTTTATTGACGAAGCCCATACCCTTATTGGCGCGGGTGGCCGGCCCGGCTCGGACGCCGCCAATTTCCTCAAGCCCATCCTGGCCCGCGGGGAACTCAAGCTGGTGGCCGCCACCACCTGGAGTGAGCACAAACGCGTGTTCTCACGCGATGCCGCCCTCTCGCGCCGCTTCCAGCCCGTGCCCCTGGAAGAGCCCAGCCCGGACACCACCGTGGAGATCCTGCGCGGCCTCAAGCCCAGGTACGAGGCTGATCATGGCGTCACCGTGCGGGATGACGCCGTGGTGGCTGCGGCCAAGTACGCCAGCCGGTACATTGCCGACCGCTTTTTGCCGGACAAGGCCGTGGATTTGCTGGACACGGCGGCGGCGCGGGTCAAGGTCAGCCTGACCTCCAAGCCCGCGGCCCTGGAGCAGGTGGAGCAGCACATTCTGGATCTGCGCCGCCGCATCGAGGCCCTCACTCGGGACAAAAGCCACGGCCTGAGCGTGGATGAAGACGCCCTGACCCGCGCCTGGCATGAACTCAAGGAACTCAAGACCCAGGCCTGGAGCTGTGCCGAACGCTGGCGCGCCGAGCAGGAGCTGGTCACCCAGCTCATCGAGGTGCGCAGCCGGCTGCAACAGGAGCGGGCGGAAATGGGCATGCCCCGGGAGGCGACCCGTCAGGAAGCCATGCAGCTGTTGCGGCAGCTCAACGAAACCCAGGCCGGCGCGCCCCTGGTCCGGCATGAGGTGGACCCGGAGATGGTGGCTCAGGTGGTGCACGAGTGGACGGGCATTCCCCTGTCCAGCATCCTGCAGGACCAGTATGCCGCCGTGCTCCGGCTGGAGGAGGCCCTGCGGGCCAGGGTCAAGGGGCAGGACCACGCCCTGGAAATCATCATCAAGGAAATCCAGGCCGCCACCTCGGGCTTCAAGGACGAGGCCTCGCCCGTGGCCGTCTTTTTGCTGGCTGGTCCCAGTGGCGTGGGCAAGACCGAGACCGCCCGTGCGCTGGCCGAACAGCTCTTTGGCGGCGAGCAGTCCCTGGTGCTGCTGAACATGGGCGAATACAGCGAAAAGCACAGCGTCAGCCGACTCATCGGCTCCCCGCCGGGGTACGTGGGCTATGGGGAAGGCGGTGTGCTGACGGAAGCCGTGCGCCGCCGGCCGCATTCCCTGGTGCTGCTGGACGAGGCGGAAAAAGCCCATCCCGAGGTGCTCAACCTCTTTCATCAGGTCTTTGAACAGGGTGTGCTTTCCGATGCGGAGGGCCGGCCCGTGGATTTCCGCAACGTCCTGTTCATCCTCACCTCCAACGCCGGGGCCGAGGTGGCGCTGACCGAGCCAGGCCTGCGCGAGCTGGGCCTGCAGCAGCGCGCCGAGCGCCTGCGGGCCGCGGTGTGGAACTCCTTGCGCGAGGCCTATCCGGCGTCGCTGCTCTCGCGCATGACCGTGGCCGTGTATGCGCCCCTGGAAACCGAAGCCCTGGCCGCCGTGGCGGAACGCAAGCTGGCCCGGCTGGCAGCCCAGGCCCTGGTCAATGGAACCTTTGTCCTGCAAATCGCCCCGGAAACCCCCATGGCTCTGGCCGCACGCTGCTGGGATCCGGAAAGCGGGGCCCGCAGCCTGGACCGCCTGCTGCATGCCGAGGTGTTGCCCAGACTGGCCGCGGCAGCCCTGGCCGGCAAGGCCGCGGGGCTGGGCCGTTGCACCCTGACCCTGGCCGTGGACGAGGAAGGGCGGGTGCGGGTGCTGCCGGGCTCGCAGCTGGGGCTGGCAACACCGGCCGCAGACACGGCCTTGCGGACTCGCTTGTCCGATGCGCCGGACACCCCATTTGACCCGGCAGACAGCATGCCCGCGCAGGAAGGCGACTACGTGGAGCTGGCCGGGGCGCTCGCCCGAAGTGGTCTGCGCGACGGGATGGCCGATGCGTCCCCAGAGCGCGACGCCGGCATGGAGCCCCGCGCACCCTGATCCAGGCGGCCAGGCCGCACGAGCGCGCACTTTCCGGCAGGCTACCCTCCGCGGCCAGAGACGCACTGCGCGAGTGCCGAGGGTTTATCCCTAAGATATTTTCCCCTGGCAGAATGGGTCAATAAACAGAAATGTCGTTGTAACCATTGGAAAAAGAGCGCCTGCACCCTGGCGGTGTCTGCAGTGCGGCGGCGTGGCAGCCAGGAAAAGCGTCCCGGCCGGCTTGCCTCGCCATGGCAATGCAGGCATGGTTATCTGGAAGTCCGATCCGCGCCAGGCAGGGTCGCCATGGCGGTGACGCATGCTGCCGCGCGCTAGCGCACCACACGGCCTTACTCACGCGGCCTCATTCCGCGGCCCTGCGCCACACTGCGCACAGGAGGCTACCATGACGATTCGCCCAGAAGAAGATCCCGGGTATTTCGATGAGTTTGTGAGCGAAGAGGTGCGGGTCAAACTGCACCAGCAAAGCCAGGGAGTGAAGCGCAGCGCCGAAACGCCTGATGAAGACGTGCTCCCGCTTGCAGAGCTGGAGGAGGAAGAGACGCCCCCGTCGCCCGATGATGCCTGAACCGCCTCCCGCAGTGGGCGCCCTTGTGCGAACACGCCTGCGGGCGGATTGGGCAGCATGCTTTCTATAAGGCACGGTTGTTGCTTGCAACAATGCGGGGAGCCAGTCTTTTGTCAGGCGTCAGGCTTGATACCTTGGACGCCTTGCGGATGCCGGGCCGGCCCCCCGCGGCGGACTCAGGATTGCAGATGTTCCTGCTTGGTCACGGCTTCGGCCTTGACGCGGTCCAGGAGCTCGGTCATGGCCGGGATGACGTGCTCGCGGATGTCGCCCGCCACGATGAGATAGAGCACGTCGTCGCCGGGCTGCAGCGCACCGTCGTGGCATTCCACCACCACGCGGAAAATGCCGGGACGCTGCTCGATTTCCTGGCGCAGCTGCTCCATGCGTTCACGGTTGGCGGCAATATCCACGGTGGTCACGCTGCCGGGTTCCTTGCGGGACCACCCGCGCACGACGCCGTTGTGCACAAGTATCATGCCGACATTGTCGGCAAACCCTGGAGTGGCTTTGAGCGCTTCTATGGCTTTTGTAATGTCCATGATGCTTCTCCTGCAAGCGAGAGGTAAAGGTGGCCTGCGTCCCAACGCAGCCATGCCGAGGCGATGATGGAACGCAATCAACTCATCGATCTGGTCAAAAAACTGCCAAACCTGGCCAACACCCGCATGCTTGGACACGGCCACGTGGTGTGGGTGTCCTGGCAGGGGGAGCCGGCCTCGGCCATGGGCCAGACCTTTCTGGACTACGGCGGCATCCGTCTGGCCACGGACCGGCATCAGTCGCTCTGGTTTTTCTTCAATACGGATGTCTTTCTGGCCCTGGCCCGTCTGGAAATCTGGGCCCGGCTCAACCCCATGCCGGTGTTCGTGCAGGTCATGCCGGGCAACCTGCCTGTGGGGTACAAGCTCGAAGTCTCCCTGAACCTGGACAGCGCCCTGGGCAAGCAGCATGCGCCCGAAGTGGACGAATTCACCGTCCTGGTTCACCCGAAAAGTGTGGAGGCAGCCAAAAGCATTCCGGGGTTGGTGTTCAAGGATGCCCCCAAAACCGGCGGGCTGGCCCCGCAGCTCTGGAAGCGCATGGAGGCGGACCAGCGCCTGCCCTATACCACCTCCATGGGCTGGTACGTGGTGCTCAAGCCCCTGGGCAATGCCCTGGACAAGGCCTTTCAAAGCGGCTGGCGCGAGTATTTCTTCAAAATCGAGCCGCTGACCAAACGGTTGAAGGTGCAGTACATCACACAGGATTTCTTCCTGATGCTGCCCCTGAGCAACCTACGTGAGCTGCGCCAGTGGTGCAAGGAATACCTGCTCATGGTGGCCCAGGCCAAGCAGGAGGGCAGTGCCTACTGGCCTTGCGTTCAGAGTATTGTGGAGAAAAAAGGGCTGAATTTCAATACGGAGCTGTACAAGAAGATTCTCCTTGATTGGGATCAGCTGGCGCCGGATTTTCCGCACATGTCGTACCGCACAGCCCTGCTCATGGGCGAAGGCTTTCACATCAACGACGTGCGGTTCAAGGTGGACGAGGGCACGCTGGACGACTGGTGCAACGTCTCCCTGGAGGCAAGCGAACTCGGGCAGGAGAACACCTTGCACGTGGAACTGCCCACCCGGCTGGTGGTCGGCCCGCATGGGCATTGTTTTTACTGCGGCCAGCGCAGCCACCCCATGCAGGAATGCCCCAGCCGGCACCTGGAAGAACTGGACTCTCAGGTGTGGGAGCAGCTGACTCTGCTGGATTTTTCAGCCATTGAAAAGGGGTTGAACGAGGTGGATGGCCTGTTGGCCAAGGATGCCGACGCCCTGAACAACCTGTTGCGACAGGAGACAGTGCCCGCGCTGCTGGTGCGGGCAATGTTCGAGATTGGCTCGGTGTTTCAGTTCCGCATGCAGACCTCCATCTGGCGGGCGGTGGGGCGCGAATACCCCCGCGGCCTGCAGCAGCTGGGCCCAAAGACGAATGATGCGCACTGGGAGGGGCTCTCCCTGTTGCAGCATGGGGATCTGGTGAACCTGGACCGCCTGATCACCAAGGAACTGTTCAAAAACCCGCGCAGTTTGCCGTTGACCATGCTTCGCGGCTTCTCGGCCCTGGAGCGTGGAGACATGCTGCGTGCGGCCAGCGTGTTTGGCGAGGCGGAAAAACTGGCCAGCACGCCCGTGCAGCAGAGTTCCGTCGTTTTTCTGCAAGGCAGGGTGCTGGAAGTGCAGGGCAAACTGCAGCAGGCCTCGAATTTTTACAAGCGGGCTCTGCAGGTTTCGCCCCGCTGGCTGGATGCGGCGTATCGCCAGAGTGTTTGCCAGGTCAAAATGGGCTTTGCAGAACAGGCCTTTACGTATTTTCAGGACGTCATCACCCGCAACCCCAACTTCTTCAACTACGTGCTGCTGGATCCGGAACTGGAACGCGGGCACATGCAAATGCTTGTGGCTCTCTCCGGCCTGTGGGCCCAGGCCCAGCAACGTGCTGCGGAAGAGCGGGCCCTGGCTGAAGATCTCCGTGATGATCTGGGCAAGTGGTTCCCCGAGGGGCACCCGTATCAGGCGGAGATGGCCGCGCGCATCACGGAAATGATGAAGCTGACCCAGGTGGAGAACTACGTGGCCTACGCCAGACTCTCGCAGCAGCGGGTGGCGCTCTCCAAGGAAATGATGCTTCAGGTGGAAGAGGAAAGCCGCCGGATCAAAAAGCGGTTTACCAACTATCTGGAGCGCCTCAAGGTGGTGCGGCACGAGTCCAGCTGGTTTCCATTTCCCAAATTGCTGGTGGAATTCAACAAGGAATTCAACTTCTGCGCCAAGAGCATCAACTGGTCGCATACCCAGCACTTCCAGGTGGCGGAGAACTTCCGCAAGGCTGCGGATCTGGTCGAAACCGTGGAGGACAAGCTGGATGATCTGGAAGACCGGCTCAAGACACTGAAGATTGTGCGGGACTCCACGCTGTTCGTCATCCTCATGTTCAAATCGTTTTTGTGGCTGGGGCTTGGGAGCATGATTGTTTCCCTGCTGGCCCTGCCGTTGTTGAGTTTTTATGGCGGCAAGGTGGGCATGGGCTGGGCTGAACAGCTGACCTTCCGGCAGCAACTGGAGCTGCAGGGCGGGATGTTCGTGGTGCTGGCCATCATCTCCCTGGCTGTTGCCGCCTTGCGCACGGCGCTGATTTTTGACAAGCGCAAGGAGCGGCTGTTCCGCGAGGCGGAGGCCCAGGCGCGCACGGCGGAATCCCGCGCCAATCCCGGGGCGCGTGGCGGGGGGCGGGGCAATGCGGCAGCCTCTGCCTCCGCTGCGGCAGCCCGAGGCAGAGGGGCTGGGCAGGGCAAGGTCACGGCAGCCAAGCCAGGGCCGGTCAAACCTGCAGCGCAAGGCAAGGTTGGCCGTCGCTGAGCGCTTTTTTGTGAGACACGGCACTTTTTGCTTGACTCGCACCGGTGGTTTATCTATTTAACACCTCTTTCGACATCCATCCAAGCGTCCCTGTGGAGGTTTGACGCATGGCCAATCATGAGTCGGCGCTTAAGCGCCACCGCCAGAGCCTGAAGGCCCGTTTGCGCAACCGCGCAATGAAAACCCGCATCAAGAACGTCGTCAAGGCTGTGCGCCTGGCGGTGGAAGAAAACAACATGGATGCAGCCACCCTGGCCCTGAAAAAGGCCACTGCCGTGCTGGACAAGGCTGCCACCAAAAAAGTGATTCACTGGCGCAATGCCTCTCGTCGCATTTCCCGTCTGCAGGGTGCCGTCAATGGCATCTCTGCTGGCGGCGAAGGCGCCTAGTCTCCCGGCGTGAGTCTTTCGCGTTGTCGGCTGCAGGGATGCCTCATCTTGGGGTGACCGGGCCGGCAGTGGCTGGTGCTGCGCGCGAAAGGCGCGAGGGGTGCAGAGGTTGTCTGCGTCCGGTTGCGTGGTCTGCGCCTTGGGTGCAGGCGGCAAAGGCAGTATTTGAGCACATCCGCCGCTGGGCGTGTTCCCGCGGCGGATGTGCTTTGCTGTCTCTGTTGCAGCTGTTGCGCAGTCTTTCCGGTGCGTTGTCGCCTGCATTGCGCAGGGGGAACCCCTTGGGCTGGATTAAATTCCTGCCTTGAGATACGGTCCGGCCATGGGACTTTTTCGCAAGAAGCTGTCCGCCGAGCCCATGCGCATCATCATTGTCGGCGCAGGGGAGGTGGGGTATCACATTGCCCACCGACTCTCGCAGGAAGACAAGCAGGTCGTGGTCATCGATGTGCGGGCCGAGGCGCTCAAACGTCTGGCCGACATTGCCGATGTCCAGACCATCCAGGGATCTGGCTCCAGTCCGCGCGTCCTGGATGAAGCCGGCATCCACGATGCCAGCATCGTCCTGGCGGTGACGGATTCTGACGAGATCAATCTCGTCGCGTGTTTTTTCGCCAATTTGCTCTCACCCAAGGCCCTCAAGCTGGCCCGGCTGCGCAATGACGAATACACGCTGTATCGCGACGCCTTTTCCAGCGAGCTCCTGAACATCTCCACCATCATCAATCCTGAGGTGGAGGTCATCAAGACCATTGAAAACATGATCGCCGTGCCCGGGGCACTGGAGTTCATGGAGTTTGCCGCAGGCCGGGTCAAAATGGTCGGCGTGCGGGTTGGGGAGGGGCCGCTCACTGGCGTGCGCTTGCCCGAGCTGCGTTCCCGCATGGGGGACCTCACCTTCATCATTGCCGCCCTGGTCCGCGGCGAGCGCGTGATCATCCCCACGGGCAAGGATTCCATCCAGCCTGATGACCTGGTCTATTTTGTCTGCCAGGAGCGCGACCTCGCTGCCGTGAGCCGGGCCTTTGGCATGACCCGCCACACGGTCAAGGACGTGCTGATCATCGGCGGTGGCGCCACGGGGTTGCGGCTGGCCACTCGCTTTGAGGACAAGGGATTTCACGTCAAGCTGGTGGACAAGAACGCCGACCGCTGCGAGGTGCTGGCGGAAAAACTGAACAGCACCATCGTGTTGCACGGCGATGGTACCGACCAGGAGCTGCTCTCCGAGGAGAATGTCTCGGAGATGGATCTGGTGGTCTCCGTCACCGGTGACGAAGAAACGAACATCCTTTCCTCGCTGCTGGCCAAGTCCATGGGTGCGGGCAAGACCATCACCCGCATCAACAAGACGGCGTATCTGCCCTTGTTGCGGGCCATTGGCATCGAGCACAGCTTCAGCCCGCGGATTTCGGCGGTGAACTCCATCCTGCGCTACGTGCGGCGGGGAAAAATCCTCAGCTCCCTTTCCATCAAGGGCGACCAGGCCGAGGCGCTTGAGGCCGTGGTGCAGGAAAACTCCAGGCTCGTGGGCATCCCGCTCAAGGAGCTGGATTTCCCGGCCGGCTCACTGATTCTGTGCATCCTGCGGGAGGAAGACGTCTTGCTGCCCCGCGGGGACACCCGGCTCCTGCCGCAGGACCGCGTCATCCTCGTGGCCCTGCGCACGGCCATGCCCATGGTGGAGCAGGTGCTGGCGGCGACGGGAGGCGCCAGCTCCTGATGCTTGGCGAGGTGCTGCAAGATCAAAGGCCTCTGCGTCGGATGAAGTCCGAAGGCATGAACCATGCCGGGGGAAAGCACTACCGGACCCTCTTTGCCGTGGGGGCCATCGTGTGCTGCGTGGGGCTTTCCATGGTGTTGCCCCTGGCGTGGGGGCTTGTCCAGGGCGATGCCGGCACGCTGCCGTTGTTGTACAGCATGCTGGCCACTCTGGCCGCCGGCGGATTGTTGCTGCTGGCCTTTCGCAACAGCCCGCGCCAGGACGCCCGCGGCAAGGATATTCCGCTCACCCACCGCGAAGGCATGGCCATTGTCAGCCTGGGCTGGGTGGCCGCAGGGCTGTGCGGGGCCTTGCCCTATCTCTTTGGTGGCGTCTGCCACACCGTCACGGACGCGGTGTTTGAGGCCGTGTCCGGCTTTACCACCACTGGCGCGTCCATCCTGACGAATATTGAAGCCGTGCCCGAGAGTTTGCTGCTCTGGCGCAGTCTGACGCATTGGCTGGGCGGCATGGGCATCATCGTGCTCTCCCTGGCCATTCTGCCGTTTCTGGGCGTGGGGGGGATGCAGCTGTACAAGGCGGAGGCGCCGGGCCCCACGCCAGACAAGCTCAAACCCCGCATCAAGGACACCGCGGCCATCCTGTGGAAGGTGTATGTCGGGATGTCTGCCATACAGACCGTGCTGCTCATGCTGGGCGGCATGTCCTTTTTCGACGCCCTGTGCCACACCTTCGGGACCATGGCCACGGGCGGTTTTTCCACGCGCAACAGCTCGGTGGCCGCATATGAAAGCCCCTACATCTATTGGGTCATCACTGTTTTCATGTTCCTGGCCGGGATGAATTTTTCCCTGCATTACAAATTGTTGCTGGGACAGGCTCGCGAGGTCTGGAAGGATGGCGAGTTGCGGTTTTACGGTCTGGTGGTGGCCGGCTGCACCCTCTGGATTGCCTGGAACATCTGGGGCACGCACTATGCCACCCCTTTCGAGGCCCTGACCCAAGGCGCGTTTCAGGTGGCTTCCATCATCACCACCACCGGCTTTGCCACGGCGGATTTCGAGCAATGGCCGCCGCTTTCCCAACTGCTGCTTGTGCTGCTGATGTTCGTGGGTGGCTGCGCGGGTTCCACGGGGGGCGGCATGAAATGCGTGCGCCTGCTGTTGATGCTCAAGCACTGTTCCATGGAGCTCGTCCGGCTGGTGCATCCGCGGGCGGTGCGGCATGTGAAGCTGGGCCGCCGCAATGTGCCCGACGAAGTGCTTTCCGGGGCCTGGGGGTTCTTCGGGCTGTACATGTTCTGTTATGTGGCGACATCCGCAGCCCTGGCAGCCATGGATCTGGATATCGTCACCAGCTTCACAGCCACGCTGGCCTGCATCAGCAACGTGGGCCCAGGATTCGGCACTGTGGGCCCAGCGGAGAACTTCTTCCATCTGCCCGCCCTGGCCAAGGTGCTGCTCACCTGGTGCATGCTCCTGGGGCGCCTGGAGATATATACCGTGCTGATTTTGTTTGTGCCGGAGTTCTGGCGGAAATAAAAAACGCGTCCCCCGCTGTGGCAGGGGACGCGCAATGCATGCACGGGAATCACAGGAGGCAAGGCGCGGCGCGCTTCGGCCCCCGGGAATCGCAGACCTTACGCCAGCTTGGCCAGCAGGGTGTCCTTGATGGAATCGATGCTGCCTTCGCCGTCCAGCTCGATGTACACAAAGCCTTCCTTGGCGGCGAGGTTCTTGTAATAGTAGGCAGCGGCCAGGGTGCCATCCACGGTGTTGTAGTAGATGTCGTGGCGCTTGTTGATGGCGGCTTCGTCCTGGTCGTCCGCGCGGGCGGAAAGAGTGCCACCGCACACGCGGCACACATCGCCATTGGGCTTGATGGGCTCAATGAAGATGTTGTTGGGGTGGTTGGGGTTGTTCTTGCAGATGCGGCGGCCCATGATGCGGTTCTTGGCCACTTCGCGCGGCAGGAGGATTTCGATCACGTAATCGAGCTTCATCCCCTTTTCCTGCAGGGCTTCAAAGAGCTTCTGTGCCTGCACGGTGTTGCGGGGGAAGCCGTCCAGCAGCCAGCCGTCCTTGCCCTTGGATTCCAGGGTCTCCAGAACCATGGGGATGGTGATGTCGTCGGGCACCAGGTCGCCGCGATCGATGAACGCCTTGGCTTTCTTGCCGAGTTCGGTGCCGCCGCCAATGTGTTCGCGGAAGATGCCGCCGGACTCGATGTGGGCCAGCTTGTACTTGTCTTTCACAAGGTTGCCCTGGGTGCCTTTGCCGCTGCCGTTGGGCCCGAAAATCAGGATATTCACGCGTTCTCCTCCTTGCGGGAAATTGTGGAACACTTAGACCCGGATGAGGTGCCTTGTCAATGTGAATTTGTTCTCAAGGTCTATCTGCTGCTGGGCAGGGCGCTTTGAACTCCACGCCAGCTCGCGTCACCCGGGCAACGACGCTGCCGGGAAAATCGATGCGCGCCCCGATGCGGCCGGCGCTGAAGGCAGCTTCCAGGGCAAAGAGGGCGTCCATCTGCGGGGGGCCCTGGCCCAGACGCTCCAGGGCAGCCTTGTAGCACCGCAGGCGAATGGCCGGCGCGACTGTGTGAAGCGCAGGTGACGAAAGTCGCAAGCCATTCGCAATGATTTCGCATGTTGCGAACACCGGCTGCATCGCAAGGGCGAGTTGCGTTTCATCCAGCCGGGCCTGCCGCCAGAGGGATTCCACCTGGGCGAGATACGAGGGGTTTTCCCTGAGCATCGCCGGGAGAATCTCCTTGCGAACTCGGTTGCGAAGGAAGTGTGGATCGTCATTCATGGGATCGTTGCGATACGGCAATCGCAACATTGTGACAAAATCATGAAGCGCTGCGCGTGGTTGCAGCAGCACTGGCCGCAGAATGCGCCGGGTTGGATCCAGGGCGGCCATGCCGCCCAGGGCCGGCCAGCCCGTGCCGCGCAGCTGCCGCATAAGCTGGTCCTCGGCCAGATCATTCAGCTGATGCCCCGTGACGATCCAGGCCGCCCCCAGTTCCTCGCGCACGGTTTCAAGGAATTCCAGCCGGGCCATGCGGCCAGCCTCTTCCAGCCCGATGCGTTGCCGCGAGGCCAGAGCGGTGACATCCATTCGTGCACAACGGCAAGGGAGTGCCAGGCGGGAACAGAGGGAGCCTACCAGGGCGGCATCCTCGCTGGCGTCGGCCCGCAGGCCATGGTCCAGGTGGGCCGCACAGAGGGAAAAGCCTCCGCGCACGCGCAGGGCCTGCAGCATGGCCAGGAGGGCCACGGAATCCGGCCCGCCGGAACAGGCCACCAGCAGCCGGGCACCGCGCAAATCCAGCGTTGCGCCATCGCCCTGGCCATGGCCCAGCCCCTCGCGTAGAAATCGCTCCACGGCCAGGCACTGATGCGCCAGACGCGGCGGCAGATCCTGCAGGCGGAGGGAGGGGAGAGGGGCGGCAGCCGACAGCATGGTGCAGACTAAAACACTACCAGGCGCGGCAGCTCCCTCCCGGAAGCCACCGCGACAGGCTAGACGGGAATATCGAGTTCTTTCAGGAGATTGTCAAAATAGTTGACCATATGCTCACGCTGGGCCGGGGTGCAGTAGGCAATGCAGGAGCAGCGGATGGGCCCACGGCCGCGGACCAGCAGCTCCAGACGCAGATAGTCTTCCCCGCACTCCAGGGCCAGGCTGTGGGGGCCGCATTCGGCGTCGTGGGTCTGCTGCTCTTCGGTCAGCAGAGCTTTGGGCAGGGGCAGCCAGAAGAGATCTTCCAGGGAGCTGTCGCACCCCATGTCCTTGCAGCGTTTGGCCACGCGCTTCACGTGGTCCGGGTCGAGCTGTTCCACCAGATAGACGCGCATGGGCTAGTCTCCGGGTTTCACATGATTGCATGCGCCGCAGCTTTCAGACGGGGTTCGGCGGTCCTGATGGGCGTCGGGCGGCACGGTTTCGTCATCCAGATTGAACATGCGCCGGGTGATGTCGATGTAGCGGCGGGCGCTGTCTTCCTCCTCGGCGCGACGCTTGAGGAAGGTGATGGGCTGGCTGTACAACTTGCGCACCAGGGAGTCCACCAGCATCTCCAGGGCGTCTTCCACCTCGGCTTCTTCGGGAGCATGGCCGTTGGCGCGGATGCGCTTGAGGGTCTTGGCCAGTTCGCGACGGCCCAGCTCCCGGCCCTGCTCCAGCAGATCCTTGATGGTCGGTGTGATATCCAAGGACTTCAGCCAGATGCCGAACTTGACCGCCTCCTGGGCCACAATGCCCCGGGCTTTGACCGCCTCGCCCTGGCGTTGGGCCAGGTTTTCCTCCACCACTTCCTTCAGGTCGTCGATGTCGTAGAGATACACGTTGTCCAGATTGTTGACGTCGGGGTCGATGTCTCGCGGGACGGCGATATCGATGAAGAACATCGGCCGGTTACGCCGCTTTTTGAGCACGGGCTTCAGGTCCTTGGCGCTCAGAATGGTCGAGGGCGCGCCCGTGGAGCTGATGATGATGTCCACCTCGTGCAGCCGTTCGAAGAGCAGGTCAAAGGGCACAGCCTCGCCGCGGAACTGCTCGGCCAGGTGCACGGCCCGCTCCAGTGTCCGGTTGGCGACGAAAATCTTGTTGATGCCCGAGGTCAGCAGGTGCGTGGCTGCCAGTTCGGCCATCTCCCCCGCGCCAATGAGCATGGCCCGGTGGTCGTGCATTTCCCCGAAAATCCGCTTGGCCAGCTCCACAGCGGCGTAGCTGATGGACACGGCCGAGCCGCCGATGGCCGTCTCGGTGCGCACGCGTTTGGCTGTGGAAAACGCCTTGTGCAGCAGGCGGTTGCAGATGACACTGGTGGCGTTCTGCTCCACGGCCTTGCGGTAGGCCTCCTTGAGCTGGCCCAGGATTTGCGGCTCGCCCAGGACCATGGAATCCAGGCTGCAGGCCACGCAGAACAGATGCTCCACGGCCTCCAGATGTTCATGGATATACACATAAGGCCGGAGTTCCTCGGCCGAGGCGCCCTTGAGCCCGGCCCAGCGCTCCAGCACGGCTTCCACGGTCTGGAGTCCCGGCCCCACGGCCAGCACTTCCACGCGGTTGCAGGTGGAGAGCACGACCACTTCCTTCAAATCCCGGCCCACGGGAAAGAGCGGCGGCGGCGGGGCGTCCGGATCCGGTTCCACCGCCGGAAGATCCTCGGGCGGCGGCGGGCAGACCCCGGCCAGGGCGAACTTTTCCCGCACTTCCACGGGGGCGGTCTTGTGGTTGAGGCCGATGAGGTAAATGGACAGGGTCATGGACGCTCCATCAGACCGTGGTGGCTTTGCAAAAAGAAGTTGATCCCGGCGATGGAAGCCACGGCCAGGGCAAAGAGCAGCATGGCCATCTTTGCCGGCCGCCTGCCGCGCCAGTCCAGGAACAGTCGGCCATAAAACAACCAGGCAAAGAGGGCCCAGATGATCAGGGAGGCGAACTCCTTGGGATCCGCAGAAAGCACCTTGCCCCAGGTCAGCCGGGCAAAGGTGAAGCCCGTGAGCATGCCCAGGGTGAACAGCGGAAAGCCCAGGCAGACAGCCCAGTGGTTCACCCGGTCCAGGGAGGCCAAGCCGGGCAGATCCTGCAGAAACCCGGCCATGCGGGCCTTGGTTTTGATCTTGCGCTCCTGATGCACAAAGAGCAGCCCCGCCCCGCACGCCACAGCCAGAAGGGCGATGCTCCCGAACAGTGCGCCGATGTGCAGGGTGAAAAAGACCCCGAACAGCCCCTTGGGCAGCTGCACCGTGTCCTGGGCGTGGGTCAGAGAGGAGGCAAAGAGCAGCAGCGCCACGGGCGAGACCAGCAAGGCTAGAAAATCCCAACGCATGCGGTGCCAGAGCGCAAAGGACACAGCCAGCACACACCAGGAGAGCATTTTCAGGTACACCCCGGCCGTCCACTCGGGAATGGTCTCCGTGGCAAAGTAATGCCCCAGCAGCAGGGTGTGCAGCACAAACCCGCCAAAGGCCACCCGCACCGCCATGCGCCGCATCCCTGGCCGGCGGCGCAGGGCCCCGAACAGGGAAAGGCAGGTGGCAGCGAGATAGGCCAGGACGATAGCGAGATATGTAATGGTGAACAAACTCATGCGGATGTCTCGGCTTGTTGACGGTCCGATTGTTCGGCCGGTCGGTTTTCCAACAGCGCGGTGGACCGACTGGCCGCCTGGGCGAGCAATGATTGCACCCGCAGGCGCAGGGCCTCGGGCAGCAGCGGCCGGGCCAGGGCCAGGGCCGCCTCCACATTCCCTCCAGCCAGGGCGGCCGCCAGATCTTCCCGCAGCAGGGAGCGGAACACGGCGGCGTTTTCCGCCGGTGGCCGCCCCAACCGCAGCAGCTCCGGCCGCAAGAGCCCCAGAAAGCACGCCAGGCCGGCCCATTTGTCCAGGGCTGCGGCCAGCTCCCGCTTGACCATCCGGGCCAGGGCCGGGCTTTGCCCCTGGGTGGAGAAGGCTGCCAGCAACTCGCCGGATACCGCCAGGGAGGGCACAATGCAATCCCCGCTGGCTGGCGCGTCCACCACATTGCACAGGATGCCTCGCTCCCGGCACAGCCCGGCGATGCGTTGGTTTTCCTCCCGGCTGCCTGTGGCGGCAAAGACGAGAAAGGCATCGTCCAGATCCGCTGCCTCCAGGGCGCGGCCGGCGTGGACAATCTGCCCACTCGCGAGCAGAGGGGCGATCTCCAAGGCAAAATCGGCATCCAGCGGCCCAGTGTCAAGCAGCAAAATGGACCTGGGTCCGGTCGGGATGAGCCCGCGGCACTTGCGCCGGCCCACATCGCCCAGCCCGGCCACAATGCAGCGACGGCGGGCAAGGTCCAGGAACAGGGGGTAGTAGCGCATGGCGAGTCAGTATCAGAGCCGGGCCGCGCTGTACATCCGTTCTGCCGCACGAGACCGGCTTGAAGACTACGGGCTCTTGCGATACGGTGCGGCAATGCCGACACTTCCGCCCCCGCCAGCACTGATTCTGCAACTGGCCCGCTTCGGCGATCTTGTCCAGACCCGCCGTCTCGTCGCCTCCCTCGCGTCCCCTCACGCAGGCCCTCAGGCTGATGCGGGCCGGGAGGTGCATCTGCTTGTGGATCACTCCCTGGTCCCCCTGGCCCGGCTGGTGCATCCCGAGTGCGTGGTCCATGGCATTACCGCCCACGGCCTGGCCGCGCCGCAGGCCGTGATTCCCGAACTGCAGCGGACGGTGGGGGCCCTGCGGGCCATCCCGTTCGAGACGGTGTATGTGCTCAATTTTTCGCCCCTGGCCGAGGCCCTGGCAGCGGCGTTTCCCTCCGCACAATGCCGGGGGTATGCCTGGCACCGCGGCCAGCTCCTGCGGGCGCCCTGGCTTTCCCTGGCCTTTCGCTGGTCCGGCCGCCGCGCCATGGCCCCCTGCAACCTGGCCGATCTCTGGGCGCATCTCCATGAGGACCCCATCGCCCCGACCCTGGTGAATCCTCCCGCCGCGGCCAAAGGCGGCGGTGTGGGTGTGGTCATGGCCGGGCGAAATGCCCGGCGCTCCCTGCCCCCTGCGGTCCTGGCCGGCTGTGTGGCCGCGCTGGTACATCGTCTGGGCAAGTCCGCCCCCATCCATCTGCTGGGCAGCGCGGCGGAGGCCCCGGCGGCCAAGGCCCTGCGCGAGGCCCTGCCGCGGGCCCTGCAGTCCCAGTGCCAGGACCAGACCGGCAAGACCGACTGGGCCAGACTCCATGACCTGGTCGGCAGCCTGGATTGCGTCCTCACTCCGGACACGGGCGTGATGCATCTGGCCGCCCGCCTGGGCGTGCCGGTGACGGCCACGTTTCTTTCTTCGGCCTGGGCCTGGGAAACCGGCCCCTACGGCCAGGGCCACACGGTCTGGCAGGCCACGCGGGACTGCGCCCCCTGTCTGGAGTCCCAGCCCTGCCACCAGCAGGTGGCCTGCCTGCAGCCGTTTTCGGATCGGGCCTTCCTGCGTCTGCTGTCCATGGACAAGGGCGAGCCGCCGGCCGGTCTTGTCCGTCTGGAATCCACCCTGGACGCCCTCGGCTGCAACTTTGTCACCGTGGCGGGCACGGATCCCCAGGCCGCAACCCGCCGGCTCTGGCGCGAGACTGTCATGGCCGACCGCCACTGCGGCGAAGGCTTTGGGGCGGGCATGGCCCGGGTGGCCGATCATCTTTATCATGAGCCGGATTGGGCGCTGCATGCCCGCGGTGTTACGGAGGCTGTCTGATGGCTGCTCCTCGCCCCTTGCGGGTGCTTGTGGTTCTGCCCATGTACGGCGGTTCGCTGCCCGTGGGGCGCGCTGCCACCCGCGGCCTGCGCAGCCTGGGGCATCTGGTGGAGGAGTTCGAGGCCCCGGAGTTTCACAGCGCCTTCACCGCCCTCAAGGGCCTGCGCGTGACCCTGGATCGCCTGGAACATCTGGAGAACAGTTTCTTGCAGCTCGTCTCCCAGGCCGTGCTGGCCAAGGCCGAGACCTTCCGGCCGGATCTGGTCCTCTCCCTGGCCCAGGCACCGCTTTCCCGGCAGGCCCTGAAGCGACTGCGCAGCTCGGGCATTCCCACAGCCATGTGGTTTGTGGAAGACTTCCGGCTTTTTACGTACTGGCAGGCCTTTGCGCCGCTCTATGATTTTTTCTTCGTCATCCAGAAGGATCCCTTCCTTGCCGCGCTTGGAGAAATCGGCGCGGCCAACGCCTGCTATCTCCCGCTGGCGGCGGACCCGGAATTCCACAAGCCCCTGGAGCTTTCGCACCTGGAGCAGCGCCAGTTCGGCAGCACGGTCTCCTTCCTGGGCGCGGGCTATCCCAACCGGCGGGTGGCCTTCAAGCATCTGCTGGGGCAGGATTTCAGGATCTGGGGCAGCGACTGGGAACACTCCGCCGCCCTCAAACAGGTGCTGCAACGAGACGGCGCGCGCATCTCGTCCGAAGAGTCGGTGAAGATTTTCAACGCCACGGCCGTGAACGTGAACCTGCACTCCAGCATCAAGGTCGATCCGCCCGTGCAGCCCGGGGACTTCGTCAACCCGCGCACCTTTGAGCTCGCCGCCTGCGGGGCCTTTCAGGTGGTGGACCAGCGGGCGCTGCTGCCCGAGCTCTTCGCCCCGGACGAGCTGGCCACCTTCTCCACCCTGGAGGAGATGCTGGACCTCATCGCCCGCTACAGCAAGGACCCCGAGGCGCGCCAGACCATGGCCGCCAAGGCCCGCAGCCGGGTGCTGGCCGAACATACCTATGCCACCCGGATGAGGCAGCTTCTGGATTTCGTTGCCGAACGCCGCCCCGGCTGGCCAGAACCCGCCGCGACCTCGACGGCAAGCCCGGCCGCGGACCCCCTGGCCGGTCTGCCGCCGGATCTCGCCCTGGCCCTGCGCCAACGCCTGGACGCCCTGGGCGCACCGCCGGACGCCCCCTTCAGGGACGTCGTCTGGCGGCTCCGCCAGCAGCCCGGCGAGCTCGGCAGCCTGGACACCGCCCTGCTGTACCTCGATGCGTTGCAGCGGCAGTATGGGGGCGAGGGCTAGGAAGGAAAAGACATGCCAGGGGGAATAATCCCCCCCCTGGCCCCCCTGTTCTTTTTTGCGCCCCTGCCCCCGGCGCGGCGGGGCAGGGGCGCAAAAAACAACCGGAGGGGGCTCGGAGAACTCAGTTCCCCGAAAAAAAAGCCGTTTCTGATCGTCGTAATCCGTTCATTCCACCAGCGAGGAGCGCGTGATGGCACGAGAGGACACGATACGGCACGAGGGCGAAGCCGTTGCCGGCGCGGCACGGCAGGCCGTCGCCTGGCCCAGGGTGCAGGCCGTGTTGCAGGCGGCCTGGACGCATTCGGCGGAGTTTCGCAGCCGCATGGCCGGAGCCGGGCTGGCGATGCAGGACATCCGGTCCTGGGAGGACTTTGTCCGCATCCCCCCGATCCGCAAGAAAGCACTGATGGACTGGCAGCAACGCGAAGGCCTGGGCTCGCTCACCTCCGTGGAGCTGGGCCGGCTGTCGCGCATTTTCATGTCTCCGGGACCGCTGTTCGATCCAGAGGGTCGCAGCGCAGACTTTTGGGGCTGGACAGATGCCTTCCACGCCGCCGGCTTTCGGGCGGGGGATGTGGTGCAGATGACCTTCGGTTATCATCTGACCCCTGCCGGCCTGATGCTGGAAGAACCCCTGCGCGAGCTTGGCTGTGCCGTGATCCCGGCCGGTCCGGGCAACACCCAGACCCAGATCGACCTGCTGACCCGCCTGCCCGTGACCGGGTTTGTGGGCATGGCCAGCTATCTGAAAGTCATCAAGGATACGGCCAGGGCGCAGGGGGTGGATCTGGCCACGGCCTTTCAGCTCAAGGTGGCCTTTGTGGCCGCCGAGCGGCTGCCCGAGGCCCTGCGGCAGGAACTGGAAGCGGAATTGGGCCTGCTCGTCCGCCAGGGGTACGGCACTGCGGATGTGGGTTGCATCGCCTATGAATGCCGGCAGCTTGCGGGGATGCACCTTGCCTGCCGGGCGCATGTGGAAATCTGCGACCCGGCCACGGGCGCGCCGCTGCCGGCCGGGGAGACCGGCGAGGTGGTGGTGACGCCTTTTCCGCTGGAATATCCGCTTGTTCGTCTGGCAACGGGCGATTTGTCCAGGCTGGAGGATTCGCCTTGCGCCTGCGGCCGGGGGGCGCCGCGGCTTCTGGGCATTCTCGGCCGGGTGGATGACACGGCCAAGGTCAAGGGGCAGTTCATCTACCCGCACCAGGTGGCCCAGGCCCTGGCCGGCTATCCGGAAATTGTCCGCTGGCAGGTGGTGGTGGAGAACCCCGGCGGCAAGGACTGTTTGACGCTGGTGCTGGCCGGGCCGGCGGATACGGCCCTGGACGCCGTGGCGGCAAGCTTTACAACCCAGTGCAAGCTGCGCCCGCAAATCCGTCTGCTTGCCCCGGACGCCTGCGGCGAGGAGCTGCCGGAGCACGCGCCGCGGCTGGTGGACAAGCGCAGCTGGTGAGGCGATAGTGTATTATTTCAATTAATTTCAGTGACTTTATTGGCCGCGGCATGCGGAAATGCAAGCGAGCGAGAGGGGAGCGCCCAAGGCTGGGGCTCCCCTCTCGCGCTGCGCGATATGACTGCGCAATATGGCTGCGCAGCGATGGCCGTTACTGGCAGCCGCAACTACTGGCAGCCGCAACCGCTGCTGGAGCCGGTGCCGCAACCGCCGGAGCTGCAGCCACCGCCGCAACCGCCGCCGAGTTCCAGGCTGGAGTCCACGGAAAAGCCCATGTGGGAAACGTCAATGGTCAGGGGCTTGGCCTGTTCGTACAGCTGTTTGTCCATGGCCAGGGTATAGGCGCCCTGGGTCACCACGGCGTCGGCGTCATTGGCCTCATCCAGGGCCAGGGCCAGCCGGGGGCCGGAGCAGCCGCCGGGAGCCAGGTAAATGCGGATGGTGCTTTTGGGTTTATCGGCAAAGTAGGCGTCCAGCTCAGCCACGGCGTTCTCGGTCAGGTGAATCATAGAGTCCTCCAATGAGATGAATTTGAGGATTCTATGCACTCTGGCGCAGACGTCAACCCGCAGGGGCCAGACGGCGCGAAAAAAACGCCGTTGCGGCCGGGAACTACCCGCACGCCACGGCGTTTTTTAATCCGTCAGAAAAGACGAGAGGTTCTCGTGTTGCGTCCTCCGAAATGATCTATACAGAACAGACGCAACACTGGGCCGCTGGCACAGCGGCCCGGAGCAGCATGCTCCGTGAGTCAGCCGATATCCGCGCATTTCGGCTGACGATCTTCCACGAAATCTGATGACGTTCTTATCACCTTATTTCGTGGACATCACGCTAGACGCTGCACGAACCGCCGGAGCAGCTGCCGGAACTGCAGCCACCGCCGCCCAGTTGCAGGCTGGATTCCACGGAGAAGCCCATGTAGGAGACGTCGATGCGCAGGGGCTTCGCCTGATTGAAGAGTTCGCGTTCCATAACGATGGAATAGCTGCCTTGGGTGAACACCTCGTCCTTGTCGTTTGGCTCATCCAGAGCCAATGCCAGCCGCGGGCCGGCTCAACCGCCAGGTGCGAGGTACACGCGGATCGGGCTCTTGGGCTTGTCCGCGAAGTACGCGTCCAACTCCCGGATGGCGTTGTCCGTCAGTGTAACCATGATGCCTCCAGAATGAAGTATGAATTGTAGAGGCATCTAAGACTGCTGTGCGCAAATGTCAACGAAATGCGGTCAGATAGATAATTTCTTTCCATGTCATAGGCAGGAGAGAGGGCATTCGCTGCTTCCGGCATGGCGTGAGGGCATTGCTTTTTTTGTGGAAATGGTGTTCTATAACATTTTAGAATGGGATTGTGTTTTCAACACAGCGCCATAGGGAACCGTCTGCTGTTGCAGCCTGATGCAGCGGCAGGTGTGATGCAGGGAGCCTGATGCCATGTCCGCTTGTCACGATCTGATGCTTGCCCAGGATATCGCCGTCGCGCTGGAGCGGATGGCGCGCGAAGTGATGGCCCGTCACGACGGCTGCAGCGATCTTGCCATCATCGGCATCCAGCGCCGTGGCGCGGATCTGGCGGTGCGGCTCAAGCAGCTGCTGGACGCGCGCATGCCGTGCCCGACCCCGCTGGGCAAGCTGGACATCAACCTCTATCGCGACGACTGGACCACCCTGAACGTGCAGCCGACCATCAGCGATACGGATATTTCTTTTGATATTGACGGCCGGGCTGTCGTGCTGGTGGACGATGTGCTGTATACCGGCCGTACCGTCCGCGCCGGCATGGAGGCGCTTCTGGACTTTGGCCGGCCGCGCAAGATTGAGCTGCTGACTCTGGTGGACCGGGGGCATCGCGAGCTGCCCATTCAGCCGGACTATCTCGGCCTTGCCGTGCAGACCAAGCGCAAGCAGCATGTGAATGTGTTGCTGACCGAACGGGATGGGGAAGACCGCGTCTGTCTGGCAGAGCAGTAACAAGCCACCCGGTTCGAAAAAACGCACAGTGGCGGGAGACGGGTGCGCATGCACGCCCGTCTCCCGCCATATCACATGCGCTCTGGGGTGAGGCTCAGTTGCAGCCGCAGGCTTTGGCCACGGCTTCGCTGATGGTCAGCCCGGAGCCGCTGCCAGTAGCCTGTTCGGAGACGGCGCAGGAGTAGGAATCCGTCTGGGAAAAGGCGTTGCAACAGACTTGATAGCCGTTGTTGCGGCAGTTGCCGCAGACCAGTCCCGTCTCTTTGCTGAAGCGGGAGTTGTCAATATAGCAGCCGCGCTTGAACAGGTTCTGATTGTCGCGATGCACGGTGAAGGCATCGGCGGCGCCGCAGAGGCTCAGGCTCAGCAGCATGGCCGCAGTGCACAGAATGACGCGCGGGCCGCTGCACAGGCTCAACAGGTTCATGGCAATCTCCTTGCAGGCTCAAGATGCCGCTTTGGCAGTGCGACAATGGGTGAACTATAGACAACATCTAGAAAAATCAATTATTATTCTAGGTTATTGGTACATGGAAAGGCCGGGTCTGTCAAGGTGTGGTCGCTCGATTGACAACGTCACGGCAAAGGACGTAGCTTCAACCCCGTTTCTCGTCGTCAGGTGCCATTGGCTTGATAGGGAATCCCGTGTAAACCGGGAGCGGACCCGCCGCCGTAACCCCACAAAAAACCTGTTCCTTTTACGCGCCACTGGGAGCTTTCCTGGGAAGGCCGGGGCAGGTGGGGTGAGCCGGAAGACCTGCCTGAAGACGCAGCCAACTCGCGACGGCAACGGGGCTTATTGCCGACCGCGACCTGCCCGGTTCGCACGGGGTGCGCATTGCTGCCGCGATGCGCTGTTGCCTCCCTTGCTTCCTCTCTGCCGGACAGATTTGTTCCCCGCCCCGGACGCAATTGGTGAGCGTGTTGTTTTTCGCGCCCTTGTGGGCAACCTTGCCCGTGTACTGCGACCTGCGGAATGCCCATGCCTAGGGGATGGTGGATTCTCCTGGCTGTGTGCGCGGTGCTGTCCGTGCTGGCGTCCTGCACTGTCGGGCCCTGGGCCCTGGGCTTGGGGGACGTGGTGACGGCCGTGGGCGGAGCGGCGGGACTGCTGGATGCCTCGCAATTGCCCGAAGCCGTGCGGGCCGTGGTGGTGGATTTGCGCCTGGCCCGGGCCGTGCTGGCCCTGGGAGTGGGCGCGGCCCTGGCCATGGCCGGAACGACCTTCCAGGCCGTTTTGCAGAATCCGCTGGCCGATCCGTTTACCCTGGGCGTTTCGGCCGGGGCGGCCCTGGGGGCCACCCTGGTGCTGGGGCTGGGCATCACCTCGGACAGCCTCGGGCCAATGGCGGCGCTGGCTGGCGGATGGACAGCGGATCTGCGGCTCTCGGCCCTGCCTGTGGCCGCGTTGGCCGGGGGATTGGCCACCCTGGCCGCGGTGCTGGTGCTGGGCCGGCAGGCCGGGGGCAGCG
Organism: Megalodesulfovibrio paquesii; assembly: GCF_054653055.1. Lineage (NCBI taxonomy): Bacteria > Pseudomonadati > Thermodesulfobacteriota > Desulfovibrionia > Desulfovibrionales > Desulfovibrionaceae > Megalodesulfovibrio > Megalodesulfovibrio paquesii. The sequence continues at coordinate 682,272 of NZ_BAAIGQ010000005.1, forward strand.
GAGGGCTTTCCCGCGAGACACTGGTGCTGGCCGGCGTGGTGGTTTCCAGCGTGCTGGCCGCCTGCATCGCCCTGGTCAAAGCCGTGCATGAGGAAGCGGTGGGGGCCATGGTCTTCTGGATCATGGGCAGTCTGCAGGGGCGCGGGTGGGGGCACCTCTTGCTGTTCCTTCCATTTTTCGTCATCGGCGCGCTGGTCATGGCCCGCTATGCCCGGGAGCTGGATCTGCTGGCCCTGGGCGAGGAACAGGCCCTGCTGCTTGGCGTGGATGTGCAGAAAGTCCGGCTCCTGCTGCTGCTGGGAGCCACGCTGGTCACGGCGGCGGCGGTGGCGGTATCGGGAATCATCGGTTTTGTGGGGCTGGTGGCGCCGCATGCCTTCCGGCTCTGGCTTCGGCCACGCTCGCGCACCTTGCTGGCGGCCTCGGCCCTGGGCGGCGGTATCCTGCTGGTCTGGTCCGATGTCCTGGCCCGGGCGCTGCTGGCCACGGACACAGGGGGCATGGAACTGCCCGTGGGTGTCATTACGGCGCTGTTGGGCGGGCCGTTTTTCTGCGTGCTGCTGGGACGCCGGGGCCGGCACCCCGGCAGGGGGCAGGCATGATTCACGCCCAGGGTCTGGCCTGCGGGCACGGCGGCGCGGGCGCGGTGCTCCAGGGGCTGGATCTGCAGATTCGCCCCGGCGAGCTGGTGGCCATCCTTGGGCCCAACGGCAGCGGCAAATCCACCTTGCTCAAAGCCATGACCGGATTGCTTTCGCCCATGGAGGGGGAATTGCTGCTGGCTGGCCAGCCTGTGCATCTGATGCCGCCGGCCCGGCGGGCCCGTCTGGTGGCCTGCCTGCCGCAGCGCCTGGAAGCCCCGCCCGGCTGCAGCGTGCGCGATCTCGTCCTCATGGGCCGCCACCCGTACGCCAATTTCTGGACCGGCCCCTCCCGCGAGGACCGCGAGGCCGCCGTGGACGCCATGATGCAGCTGGATGTGCTGCACCTGGCCGACCGCGACGCCACGCGTCTTTCCGGCGGCGAGCTGCAACGGGCCTGCATCGCCCGGACCTTGTGTCAGCAGACGTCGGCCATTCTGATGGACGAACCCACCGCCAGCCTGGATCTGGCCCACAAGGCCAGACTGCTGCAGGTGCTGCAGACCCGCCACGCCGCCGGGGCCACGGTGGTCTGTGTGTTGCACGATATCAACCTGGCGGCTTTGCATTTTCATCGTCTGCTTTTCCTCAAACGCGGCCGGCTGGTGCTGGATGGGCCGCCGCTGCAGGTGGTGCGGCAAACCGCCTTGGAATTTATTTATGAAACACCATTGGTTATCATGGAACACCCGCTCCTGGGGTTGCCTCAGGTGGCTCTTGCTCCTGGGGATGTGCCTGCGGCCCTGCGTGGCCTGGACCCAGGAACCGACCGCCGCCACTGATCCGCTGGCCCAGGCGGTTCTCGTCACGGACGATCGCGGCCGGGATGTACGCCTGAACCAGCCGGCCCGCCGCATCGTCTGCCTGCACGGCGGCCTGACGGATGTGCTGCTGGCGCTGGGCAAAGGGGATCTCATTGTCGGGCGCACCACGGCTGACGACGCAATTCCGGCCCTGGCCGCGGTGCCGGCGGTGGGCACGCACCTGCGGCCGAATCTGGAGTTGATTCTGTCCCTCCAGCCGGATCTGGTCCTGCAACATGCCGGTCGGGAGGAAGCAGGCGAGCCACTCAAGGCCCTGGAGTCCCTCCAGATTCCCTCAGCAGCCTTCGAGATGGACGATTTCCCCGCCCTGTTCACGGCCATGTCCCGCGTAGCGGAGCTGGTGGGCGCCGGGGCAGACGGCGGGCAGCGGATCCAGGCCCTGCAGAATCGCCTGGAGGCCGTGCGCCACCGTGTGGCCGGCACGCCGGAAGCGGATCGCCCCGGCGTGCTGGTGGAGATCCGGTATCCCAACCTGCTGGTGGCCGGCCGAGGCTCCCTGGCCAGTCATATTGTGGAAGCTGCCGGCGGTCGTCCGGTGGTGACCGAGGACAGCCGGCATGTCCGCCTGAGCGAGGAAGCCCTGCTGCGATTGAATCCCCAGGTCTGCCTGCTCCAGCGCGGACCCATGAACCCCAACCCGGAGCCGTATGTGAATCGTCCGCATTTTCAGTTGCTTGATTGTGTGAAACAGCAGCGCACCCTGGTAGTGGAAGGCCGCCGCTTTGCCCGCACCGGCCCGGCTGCAGTGGACGCCGCGGAGGAACTGGCGGCCTGGCTGCAGGGAGGCGGGGAATGAGCGTGGCGGGTTCTGCAACGCAGTCACCCTGGGGCGTGCTGCATGGGCTGGGGGTGGGCCCGGGGGATCCAGAACTGCTGACCCTCAAGGCCGTGCGGCTCCTGGGGCAGGTGGAGGCGGTGTTTGCCGCGGCCTCCACCAAGAATGACTTTTCCCATGCCCTGGAAATCGCCCGGCCGCACCTCAGGCCCGGCACGCCGGTAACGCGACTGCCCTTTCCCATGACCTCGGATCAGGCCGTGCTGGACGCCGCCTGGCAGGCCAATGCGGACGCTGTGGCCGAGGTCCTGGCTCAGGGCAGGGACGCTGCGTTTCTCACACTTGGAGACCCGCTGTTGTTCTCCACCTTCGGCTATCTGGCCCGGACCCTGCGGACGCGGCATCCCCTGGCCCGGCTGGCGGCCACACCGGGGATCACCTCCTTCCAGGCGGCGGCAGCCACGGCGGTCATCCCCCTGGCCGAGGCCGGGGAGTCCCTGCTGGTTCTGCCCGGCGTGGCCGGTGGTGCGGCCCTGCGCCAGGCCATGGAGGCCTCGCCCAATGTGGCCGTGCTCAAGGCCTACAAGAATTACGGAGAGTTGAAGAATGCCGTGGCCGAAGGAGGCTGTCGGCCGGGCTCGGCCGTGTTCACCCGGCTGGGGCTGGAGGGCGAGCAGTGGAGCCGTGATCTGGACAGTCTGGGCGATACACCGCATTATCTGACCCTCATGCTCGTCAAACGCAGGGAGTAGGGGAAGGAGTTCATGCCAGGGAGTCCGCCAGCCGTCGCGCTCAGTGTCGTCATTCCGGTCTACAACAACTGGGCCTGCACCCGGGCCTGCCTGACTTCCCTGGCCGCGCAGGTGCCCGGGAACTGGTACGAAGTGCTGGTGGTGGACGACGGCTCCACGGACCAGACCCCCGCCGAGTTGCCGGCCCTGGGGCCGGCCTTGTTCGGCCCGCGATTCCGGCTCCTGACCCAGCCGCAGAACCGGGGCTTTGCCGCGGCCGTGAACCGGGGGGCGCAGGCGGCGCAGGGTGACTGGCTCTTTTTGCTGAACAACGACACCGTGTTCGTGGAGGATTGCCTCAGCCCCTGCCGCGCGGCGCTGGAGGCGGATCCGGCCCTGCTGGGCGTCGGCCCCACGCTGCTGTATCCCTTTGACACTGCCGCCGGCGAGGCCCGGCTGCAGCACCTGGGCGTTGCCGTGGCGCACTCCATCAAATGCGTCCACCCGTATCATCTGTACCCGGCCGGGCATGTTGTTGCCAGTAGATCAAGGAAGTTACAGGGCATCACCGCGGCGGCGGCGGGCCTCTCCCGGCAACGGTTTCTGGAACTTGGCGGGCTCCACGAAGGCTACGTCAACGGCATGGAGGATGTGGACTTCTGCGCCAGGGCCGTCGGACATGCCGGCGGGTATTTCACGGTCCTGCCGAATGCCCGGCTGATTCACGCCGAGCACCAGAGCCCCGGTCGCTTTGCCAGGGAGCGCGAGAACAGCCGGCTCCTGCGCGAACGCTGTGGCGGTCTGTTGCGGCCGGATCTGCACCTGCTGGCCGCGGCGGACGGCTACCGGCTGGGCTTCACGCCCTGGCTCGATCCCGTATTATTTCCCGGTCCTGAGCGGCTGCGACAGGTGAACGAAGCCTGGAAGGCCGATCCCCACCCCGAACGGGTGGAGGAGTTATTGACCCTGGAACCGGCCTGGGAAAAAGGCTATGGCATCCTGGCCGGCTGGCTGGAGCGGCGGGGGGATACGTCGGCCGGCCATGCTACCAAGGCCGCCCAGGCTGCCCAGGCTGGCCAGCCTGCCCAGGCTGCCAGGGCCGCCCTGGCTGTGCGGGTCCGGCAGGGGGCCTTTGCCCCTTCCCTGGCCGTGCTGGAGGAGATCCAGCGCCTGGCCAGAACCTGCGGCGACACTGCCCGGCTGCAGACAGCGCGCGCCCAGCTGGCCGCAGTGCGCGAGGTCATGGCCGACGGGCTGGGCCTCAGGCGTCTGGCCGAAGCGGAACATGCCCGGGCCATGGCCTGCGGCGACACTACCTTGCAGGAGATTTGGGAGCAATGGATGCGATCTTTCCCGAACTGACGGGCTATTGGCGGGGCCTGCCGCCGGCCCTGGCCCGCCGGTTGATGCTCAATGCCACCGGCCAGACCCAGCTTCTGACCTGCGCCTCCCTGGCCATGCAGGCCGCGGAAGCAGGCCAGCCGCAGTGGACGGCCCTGGCTGCGGAGTTGCTGGTGGCCGCCTGGCTGGCCGATCCCCTGCACGGCCCCACGGCCCGGCACGTGGCCGCCCTGCCGGCGGTGTTCGTGCATCCCGAACTGGCCAAGGCCGCCAAAATCATCGCCGCAGCCTTCCGCCCGCCGGACCGCACCGCCCGCCTGGAGGCCCTGGAAACCGCCGGGGACTGGGACGGCATGCGCGCCATGCTCCTGCGGGAGCTGGGCCTGACGCCGGGCAACTGCTTCTGGCGCTGGCACGGCTGGCACCACGCCCTGGCCCGCGAGGACGAGGCCACGGCCTGGGAACTGCTGGAAGGGCTGAAGGCCTTTCCGCCCCTGGCCCCGGTGGGCAAGTGGCTGGAGGCGGAGTTTGAATACTGTCTGGGGAACTCCTCCTCCGCTGCGGCCCTGTTGCAGCGCCATGCCGAGGTTCTCGGCCCCTGGCACCTGGAGCGGCTGGGCCATGTGCAGATTGCGCTGGGCGATACGGAGGCCGCGGGCCGATCCTTTGCGCAACTGCTACAGCGTCAGCCCTGGCGGGTCAGCACGGCATTGTGCCTGCGGGATTTGCGCAGCGGTCTGGCCCGGGCGGTGCGGCTTCCCGAGGCGGCCACGGCGGTCTGTCTGTATTCCTTTAATAAAGCCGAGGAGCTGGACGCCACCCTGGCCAGTCTGGCCGAAAGCGAGACCGGCGGGGCCATCGTCCGCATTCTGGACAATGGCTCCAGCGACGCCACCCCCCAGGTCTGCGCCGCCTGGAAGGACCGGCTGGGCGCGGCCTGCGAGATTGTCCGCCTGCCGGTGAACGTGGGCGCGGCCCCGGCCCGCAACTGGCTCCTGGCTCTGCCCGAGGTCCGGCCCTGCGAGTTCGTGGCCTTTCTGGATGATGACGTCACGCTGCCCGCGGACTGGCTGGGCCGGCTGCACGCCGGGCTGGCCGCCTTTCCGGCGGCCGGTGTGGCCGGGGCGCGCGTGCTGGAGGACGCCAGCCCCCGCCTGTTGCAGCAGACAGAGCAGTTCTTCAAGGAAGACGAGCCCTTCGCCATGGCCGATCCCCAGCGCCATGCCCTGGATCTGGGCCAGTTCCGCTACTGCCGGCCGTGCCTGAGTGTGACCGGCTGTTGCCATCTCTTCCGCCGGGCGGCGCTTGCGGCGGTGCCGGCCTTTGACATCCGCTACAGCCCCACACAGTATGATGACGTGGATCATGACCTGACCCTGACTGCCGCCGGCTTCCCGGTGCTCTACCAAGGTCATCTGGCCATCCGCCACAAGAAGCGTTCCGGCCGGGGGCTCCTGGCCAGTGCGGCGGAATCGGCCAATGCGGCGGCCAATTTCCACAAGCTGGCCGGCAAGTGGTCCGGCCAAAAGGAGGCCCTGCAGGCCGCGGCCCTGGGCTGGACCGCGGCTGCGTTGGGAATCCCGGCATAGGATGCTTGCGGGGGTGGGCTCTCGAAGGAGCGCCCTGGAGCAAGTTCCTCCCCGCCTCTCCTGACCAGTTGTGGGAGCTTACAGCGGCTTTTCGTAAATGCGCCAGGTCTGGCCGCGGGGGGCCTTGTAGGCCCGCATGGCCCGGATCATGGGCAGGTTGGTCTCCACGATGAGGGAGCAGTCCCACCACTCCAGGCTCGGCGTGTCCAGAAGCTGCAGGTAGGTGGCGGCGATGAAGGCGTGGTGCAGGCTCTGGCCCTGGTACTCCTCCTTCACCCCCATGATGATGGTCCGGACGTGCTTCACCGGGCTGAAGAAGGCGGCCTTGGCGATGTGATAGAGCCCCTTGGGGCTCAGGCGGCCATCGGCGGCCTTGATGGCGTAGTTGATGTCCGGAATGGTGATGATGAAGGCGGCCAGCCGGTTCTGGTCATCATAAAAGGCGCGCATGAAGCGGGTGCGCAGCATGGGCCGGAGCTCGGCCAGCACGGCCTTGAACTGTTTGGGCGTGAACGGCACGTGCCCCCAGTTGCGTTTCCAGGTTTCATTGAAGATGACCCGGACCTCCTCGGCCCGCTGGATGACTTCTGCAGGCGAGGGCTTGCGGAAGGTCAGGGTGGTCTTGTCCAGCGCGTCCTTGAGCCGGCGCTCGGCCACGGGGCGCATCTCCTCGGATGGCTTGCCGCGGAAGGCGTACCAGTCCACGGCCTTGCCCAGGCCTGCGCCCTCCATGAGGGCGGGGTAGTAGGGCGGATTGTACACCTGCATGATGGCCGGCACATAGTCGTAGCAGTCCAGCAGGATGCCCACTTCGTCATAAATCCCAAAGCCCATCGGCCCCAGGATGCGCGTCTTGCCGCGCTGCCGCAGCCAGGCGCCGGCCGCCTCCACCAGGGCGGTGGCGGCCTCCTGATCGTCCTTGCAGATAAAAAAGCCAAAAAACCCGGTGCCGGGTTCGTGGAACTCGTCATAGTTGCGGCTCACATGCGCCGAGAGCCGGCCCACGGGCTCGTCGCCCCGCCAGGCCACAAAATACTGCACCTCGCCGAACTCGAAGAACGGGCCCTTGCTGGGATTGAGCAGATCCTTTTGCTGGGCGCGCAGCATGGGAACCCAGCAGGGGTCATCCCCATGGATTTTCCAGGGCAGATCCAGAAACGTGGTAAAGCCGGGGGTGCCGAATTCGACGGGGGTGATGCGCAAGGACTGATGCATGGTGGGTCTTGGTGGATGAAGGATGAACGGGGACGCCGGCAGACGCGGCGGGCTGCACCATACGTCCTGCCCGGCCCGATGACAAGCCGTGAGGGAGGGTGGGGAATGACCTTCCCGGCCGCGGCAGATGCGCCAGATGACCTGCTGGCGGGCAGGCTGGACAGCACGTTGCTTCAGTGGCATAGGGCGCTGAACACGCGCCCGCTGCAACCCGCCCCTGCATGACGCGCAACGGCTCCATCGGCAAGGCCCGGCATGCGTTTCTCCCTAGCGTCCCCCCTGATACTGCCCATCCTCTCCTTTGCCGCCGCTATTGTGGTGGGAGGGGTGATTCTCTCCAGCCCGCTGAGTGAGAACGGCGGGGATGTCTCCCTGCTGGACGGCATGTTCACGGCCACGTCTGCCGTCTGCGTCACCGGTCTGGCTGTGGTGGATACGGGCACGGCCTTCAGCCGTTTCGGGCACATGGCCCTGCTGGCTCTGATCCAGGCCGGTGGCCTGGGCATCATGACCTTTGCCAGCCTGGCCTTCTACCTCTGGCGGCACAAGATTTCCATGACGGACCGCATTGCCGTGGGCCAGAGCCTGCTGCACGACCAGGGCTTCCACCTGGGCCGCTTTCTCATTACGCTCTTTGCCGGGGTGTTTCTGATTGAAGGCCTGGGCGCGCTGGCGCTGCACCTGGCAGACCCGGTGGGCTTTCCGGCCTTCGGGGCGGTGTTCCACAGCATCTCGGCCTTCTGCAACGCCGGGTTCGGGCTGTACGCCAACAGCCTGATGCCCTGGCGGGACAATCTGGCCGTGAACACGGTCATCATGGTGCTCATCATCCTTGGTGGGCTCGGCTTTTCCACATTGACGGAGCTCGGCGCCTGGGTGGCCCGCAGGGTGCACTACCGCAGGATGGCCCTGCAGCCCCGCCTTTCGTTCCATAGCCGCGTGGTGATGCGGATGACGGCCTGGCTCATCTTCGGCGGTGCGGCCATGATTCTGTTCCTGGAAAAAATGACCGATATCCGCATCGGCGCCCTGAGCACGGAGCATCTGGTCCTGGCCTCGCTCTTTCAGTCCGTCACCTGCCGGACGGCCGGCTTCAATACCGTGGACATTGCCGGACTCTCCTCCATCACCTTGCTGTTCATGATGTTTTTGATGTTCGTGGGCGGCTCGCCGGGCTCCACGGCCGGGGGCATCAAAACTACCACCTTTCGCGTGCTCCTCGGCTTCATCGGCTCGCAGCTGCGGCGGCGGGAACAGACCGTGGTCGGCAACCGGGCTGTGGACGCCGACAGCCTTAACAAGGCCATCACCCTGACCATCGTCTCCAGCCTCGCCGTGATGACGGCAGTGATGCTGCTCTGCCTGACCGAAGCCGCTGTGCCGGGCGCAAGCGCGGCAGGTGCGGGGCGCGAACGGTTTCTGGACCTGGCCTTTGAGGCGTTCTCTGCCTTCGCCACCGTGGGGCTCTCCACCGGGGTCACGCCCACCCTGAGTCCGGCAGGCAAGCTGGTGATTATGCTTCTGATGTTCACCGGCCGGCTGGGGCCCATCGTGTTCCTCTCGGCCATGCAAAGCTGGCAGCGCAGCCCGCGGTATCGCTGGGCTGAAGAACGCTGCATGATCGGCTAATCACCCCTCAGCAGGAAAGAGCGACCATGGCAGCAAAGCAAGGTTTGGAAATTGGCATTGTCGGGCTGGGCAAATTCGGCTCCGCCCTGGCCGAGCGGCTGCTGGAAATGAAAGTGACCGTGATTGGCGTGGACCGCTCGGAAAGCCGGGTCACCGCCATGCGGGATATCCTGGAGCACGTCTACCAGGCCGACGCCACGGACAAATCGGCCCTGCGCCAGCTGGGATTCGGCGACCTGACCCATGTGGTGGTCTCCAGCGGGCACTCCATGGAGGCCAGCGTCCTGGCTACCCTGAACCTCAAGGAACTCGGGGTGCCACAGGTCTGGTGCAAGGCCATCAGCGAGGAGCATGAGAAGATCCTGCGCAAGCTCGGGGCAGATTTTGTCGTGTTTCCGGAACAATACGTGGCCAAGCAGATTGCGCATCACATCGCCGTGCCCGGGCTCGTGCACTACTTTCCCCTGGGCAGCGGTGTGGCCCTGCAAGAGGTGGTGGTGGACAAATGGGCCGGCAGCACCCTGCGGGACCTGAACCTGACCAACCGCTTTCAGCTCCAGGTGGTGGGCGTGAAGCACGCCGATGAGAAAGACTACACCTACATCCCCAAGGCCGACCGTCTCCTCAATGCCGGAGACATGCTGCTCATCCTCGGCGGCGAGCACCGGCTGGAGCGGATAGAAAGCTGAGAAAAGAATAAAAACACGAAGCAACTGGAGGGGGCTCGGGGGAACTCAGTTCCCCCGATTCATTTCCTGGTCCGGCCCTTCTTCTTTCCTTCTTCCCGCACCAGCATCAGCAACAGACCGCGCTTGCCCAGCTCGCGCAGAAAAGCGGTGACGGCCAGTTCGGATTCCCGCGGCTGCAGCCGCCAGGAGGCGCCGAATTCCCGGCAGATGTCGGCCACGCTGCGTTGGCCGTCGATGAGCCGCCAGGTCCAGGCGCCGAGCTCGTCCAGTTCCAGGGCCTTGGTGCCGGCCGGGGGCAGGGTGGCCCGCGTCAGCGCCGCCAGGCGTTTGACCCAGGGGCGATGGGCCAGGGGAAAGACCAGACGCGTCCGGCCTTCCTCGGTTACGATGGTTTCCACGCCGTCATTGGGCACAGGGATGGCGGCCAGGGCTTCTTCACGCGAGAGGGCCGCCGCGACCGGCCGGGCGGGGTTAGGGGAGCGTCGAAATCGCATACCGGGTGCACAGCTCCAGGAGCAGGGCCTCGTCCCGGGCAGGAGCGCCGCGGGCCAGCAGGGCCAGGATGTTGGTGTCGGTTTCGTCCAGCCAGAGCTTGAGCTGCAGGTCGCGGCCGGAATCACCCAGAAATCGCCGTTTCCAGGCGCTCTGGGGGAGCGAGGACGAACGCCAATGCAGGCAGCGGGCCTTGGGATCGCCCTGCAGGGAAGCCGCGGCCAGAGGCAGGGCGCTGTGGAAGGACGCCGCCCACTGGGCCAGGTTCTTGCCGTGCAGAAGGATGGATGCCGGAGCCAGGCGGTCGTAGGTCAGGCTCCCCTCGGGGGCGCGCAAGATTCCCCGGGCCGGACCGTCAAATTGCATATGAAAATGGCCGGGTTGAAAGTGGAAGCGCGCCAGGGTGTAAGTGTGCGGGGCAACGAGTCGCAGGCCGAAGGCCCGCCAGGGCTGCAACGGGCCGGCCGGGGGCAGGGTCGCGGCTGCGAGCAACTGTCGGAGCGCCTCGGGCATCGCGTCCCCCTGTTCCGCCGGAGCAAGCCCGGGCGGCGCGTGCAGGAGCAGGAAGGCCGAGTGCGTGGCGGACACATCGCACACGGCACCCATGCCGCGCCTTGAGCCTGTGTCTGGGCCTGTTTTTTGGCCGGAGCCGGAGCGATCGAAGGAAAAGACAAGACTGCCAGGCAGCTGCGGTGCAGGGACCTCGGAAAAATGCAGCGTGGCGCCAGGGAGAATCCGGCGCAGGCGGCGGCGCAGCGTGGATTGCGTGATCGGCCCGCGCGGACGCCAGGCAATCTCCAGCCGGGGCACGTGCCCGTCGTCGGCGCGCAGGTAGTGTTTCTCCAGCACCGTGACGTCCCAGTCCGCCGGCACATCAAAGCAGAGTCCCTGCCAGGCCCAGTGCGTGGGACTGGGGTCGGCGCAGGGATCCTGTGGCAGGGGCGCCTGCCGGGCGGTTGAGGCCGCCGGCGGGTGCAGAGGGGGAGAGGCTGCTGCCGAAAGGGCGGAAGCCATCAGGGACGAACGGGCAGGAAGCGATCCAGCTCCTTGGGGGAAAGGGGCGCAGGGGCCGGCGCCTCGGTCTTGCCTTGCCGTTGCTGCTGGCACTGGTATTCGGCCTCCCAGAGTGTGCGGTGGCGCATCTTGACGGAGGTGCCGGGCCGCATTTCCGGATCCTTGGACCAGGTGAGCACCACCTGGGTTTCCTCGTTGCCTTTCACAAAACGCCATTTCCAGGCAATGACGGTCTTGAAGGCGTCTCCCTGGTATTCCGAGGGTTTGCCAAAGGCTTTCTCGTAGCGCTGGTAGAGCGCGTTGAAAGTGCCCTGGTCCGGGTCGTCCAGTTTGAGCTTGAGCCCCACCACGGCGCCGGGGTTGGCGCAGTTGCCGTAGGAAATGCTGCCGCCGCGCACGCCGGGAAACAGGGCGCTTTTGAGGTCCACCTCGTTGACGTAGAGGGCATCACGGTCCCGCGCGTCGGTGGCGTTGTCGATGAGTGCAGCGTAGGTGGAAATCGGTTCCCCAAGGACAATGCCGAACAGCTTGGCCGGCAGTTGCGCATGGGCCGTTCCGGGCAGCAGCAAGAGCAGCAGGGCGGGGAGGAGCAGAGTTCGCATGACGTCAGGATAGCCATTTCGCGGAATTTTGTCCATGTGGATATGCCGCAGCGCAGTGCGTCCCGACTCCTGCCTTGCTAATTGTCGGCGGGACCACTACAGTATGCGCCGTTGCTTCAGCTGCCATTTCATCAAGGGGTTCCGCATGCGCCTGCTGCTTGCCGCTGTCTTGGTCATGAGCTGTGTTTCAGTTGCTAACGCGTTTGATTCGTTGGATATTCCAAAAGAGGCCACCCGGATTGACGCCATGCATCCTATTCCGGAGTTGCGGGAGTACTCCCTGGTGGAAGAAAAGGACATGGCCTGCATGCAGGAGATGGCCATCGCCCAGTGCACCCGGAAAGTCTATTCCAACACCAACCAGCGCCTGATGGTGGTTTCCATGGGGGGGGCGCCGGCATATTATTGGTTTTATGATCCGGCCAGCAAAAAGATTTCCAGCGTGCCCTTCGAAGGGACCAAGGAAGATGGCTTTCTGAGCAAGGATTCCAGCCCGCGTACTCCGGAAAACCCCAATGCCGGGGATTTCTTCTCGAACAGCAACAAGCAGGGCGGCGGCAACATGAACCTGTTCAAGTTCTGAGCGGCACGCCAAGCGGACTACAGCTCATCCACTTCCAGGGTGATCTTGCCAAAGGCATCCATGGAAATAACCAGCCTGCTGGCCGGATTGGCCGGGTTGGCCAGGATGCGCGAAAAGCCCAGGCCATCCGGCGAGAACCAGCCCCCCAGCTCCAGGGTCCGTTCAGCTTCGGGCAAATCCTTGTTGGCGGTGATGGTGTTCAGCACCATCAGCAGTTCTTCCAGATGCAGGTCTGGGATATCATTATCCAAAAAAGCATTGATGCTCACGCGGAACCCTCCGTGGTGGCCGCTTGATGAGGAATGATGCCAAGGACAGAATGATGCAGTTCGGCCCGCCGCGCAGGATGCGGCGGGCCGTATTTTTTTGTTGTGCTGGCAGCCCCGGTGTGGAGACCAGCCTTCCCCTAATTACCCCACTTGATGAGCCCCAGGGCGTGCGGGTCCAGCAGCAGGGGGTGGCGGGGGAGGATACGCACCGTGAACCCAAAGCGGCCGGCCTCTTCCGGCTGAGCCTGCCCCTCGAACTGCTGCCAGCCATTCACGGGCTGGCCCTTGGGCAGCATGGGGAAGGTGTGCCGGGCGGTGAAGCGGCCATCCGTATCCAGGGGGCCTGAGTAAATCTCCACCAGCAAATGCTCGGCCTTGATATTGTTGAGCAACACCTCGCAGGTCACGGTCACGGTATCGCTGACCCTGAGGGCGACGGGGGCGTCGGTCTGGATGTTCTGGACCTGCAGGCCGCTCCAGCGGGTCATGATGTCCATGCGCCAGGTGGCCAGCTCCGAGGCGGCCTTGTAATTGTCCTGGCGGAGTTTGTCGAAGTTTTCGCAGGCCGGGATGTAGGCCAGCTTGGTGTAATCCTCCACCATGCGATGGGCGCTGTACAGGGGCACCAGCTCCTTGAGGGAGGCCTTCATGCGCCGCACCCAGTGCTTGGGCAGGCGGGAGTGGTCGCGGTCATAGAACAGAGGGATGACGTCGTTTTCCAGGATGTTGTAGAGGGTCTGGCTCTCCACGAAGTCCTGGTATTCGTCGTCCTCGTACTCCTCACCCTGACCGATGGCCCAGCCCACGGAGTTGTCGGGCTTGTAGGCTTCGTCCCACCAGCCGTCCAGGGTGGAGAGGTTGAGCACGCCGTTCACCAGGGCCTTCATGCCGCTGGTGCCGCAGGCTTCCAGGGGCCGGCGGGGCGTATTCAGCCACACGTCCACGCCCTGGACCATGTGGGCGGCGGTGTCCATGTCGTAATCCTCCAGGAAGACCATGCGCATGCGGGTGTCTTCCTGCTGGCAGAACTGGACAAGCTCCTGGATGAGCTTCTTGCCGCCCTGGTCCGCCGGGTGGGCCTTGCCGGCAAAGACAAACTGCACCGGGCGGCTGTTGTTGGTGACCAGGGAGAGCAGGCGTTGCTTGTCGCGCAGGAGCAGGCCGGCGCGTTTGTAGGTGGCAAAGCGGCGGGCAAAGCCAATGGTCAGGGCGTCCGGGTCCAGCACCTCGCTGGCCAACTCCAGGAGCCGCCGGCCCACGCCCTTGGATTCCATCTGCTTTCTGAGCTTCAGGCGGACAAAATCCACCAGCCGCGCACGCAGGCGCTCGTGGGTGCGCCAGAGTTCCGAATCGGAGATGGTTTCGGCCAGGCTCCAGGCGCGGGTGCAGTCCGGATCTTCGCGCCAGTTCCCGCCCAGGTAGCGGTCGTACAGCAAAGCCATGTCCGGGGCCACCCAGCTGGGGGCGTGCACGCCGTTGGTAATGGCGCCGATGGGCACGTCTTCCAGGGGATACTGGGGCCAGACGCGCTGCCACATGCTCCGGGACACATGCCCGTGCAGCTGGGAAACGCCATTGTTGAATCGGGAGAGCTTCAGAGCCAGTACGGTCATGCACAGGTGTTCGCTGTCATCGCGGGGGTCTTCGCGGCCCAGGGCCATGAAGACCTTGAAGGCCACGCCCATATCCCGGGCATATCCTTCAAAATAGCGCTGGATCAGATCCGGCGGGAAACGGTCGTTGCCCGCAGGCACGGGGGTGTGCGTGGTGAAGACAGACGTGGAGGCCGAGAGTTCCAGGGCGGCTTCCAGGGAGAGGCCCTCGCGCTTCATATAGTGGCGGATGCGCTCCAACCCGGCAAAGGCGCTGTGGCCCTCGTTCATATGGATGACCTTGGGCGTGAGGCCCAGGAGGCGCAGGGCCTTGATGCCGCCGATGCCCAGGAGAATTTCCTGCCACAGCCGCATCTCCAGCCCGCCGCCGTACAGGTTGGCGGTAACAGCACGCAGGTGCTCAGGATTCTGCGGAATGTTCGTGTCCAGCAGGTACAGGGCAATGCGGCCGACCTGGGCTTTCCAGATTTGTGCATAGAGTGTCTGCCCGGCCAGATCCACATCCACCACCGTGGGATGGCCAAAGGAATCCTTGATGAGGCGAACGGGCATCTGCTCGAAATCATTAACAGGATACCGCTCCTGCTGCCAGGCGTCCGGCGTGAGGTACTGGCGGAAATAGCCTTTGAGATAGAAGAGCCCGATACCGCACAGGGGGGTGTTCAGGTCGCTGGCGGATTTCAGGTGGTCCCCGGCCAGGATGCCCAGGCCCCCGGAATAAATGGGCATGGACAGGGAAAAGCCATATTCCAGGCTAAAGTATGCCACGGCCGGCTGGCCGGGCTCTGCAGGCGGAAAAGGCACCCCCCCGGTGGTGCGGGTGGTGTACTGCTCCAGGCTGGATTTGGCTTCCTTGAGGCGTTCCAGATAGTTCTCGTCCACAGCCACGGACTGCAGAATGTTCTGGGGGACGCGGTTCAGGAACAGCACCGGGTTCTTGGCCGTTTCGCGCCAGAGGCGAGGATCGAGCTGCGCGAACAGTTCTTCGATTCTTGGGTTCCAGGAGAACCAGAAGTTGTACGCCAGCTCCCGTAAGGGTTCCAGGGGCTGGGGAAGGTTGGGAGCGACGCTGAATACGCGCAATGGCTGCATGACCTTTCCTCTATACGGGCTGGATGGTGCTTGCCGGTGACGACTTTCCGGCGTACAACGCGACCTCTGTCTCTGCGAAGTGCAGGCTAGCACACACATGGCAGAAATTCCGCTCGACGGCAACGCCTTCCATCAACTATCAGAGGGAACTTGCCCGCGCATGGCGGCGCGATGACGTTTCGGAGAACAGCAATGGTTTCAGCCTCCCCTCCCTCCCAGCTCAAGCTGACCCTCACCCCGCTGGGGGCGCAGCTTTACGGCCAGCACGGCCCGCGGCCTGCCACCCAGGGCAGTGCGGGCATGGATCTGCGCGCCTGCATCCCGGCGCCAGTACTGCTGCAGCCTGGGGAGCGACGAGCGATGCCGGCCGGCATCGCCATGGAGCTGACCGAAGCCGGCCTGGCCGGTTTTGTCTTCTCCCGCTCCGGGCTGGGGGCCAGGCACGGCCTCGTGGTGGCCCAGGGCGTGGGGGTGATTGATCCGGACTATCGCGGCGAAATCGTGGTCTTTCTGCTGAATACGTCGCAGGAGCCGCGCACCGTGGAGCCCGGGGAACGCATTGCCCAACTGGTGATCATGCCGGTCCGGCTGCCGGAGATCGTGATAGCGGAAGCATTGAACGAGACCACCCGCGGCGACGGCGGCTTTGGCCACACCGGCTCGCGGTAAGACATATTTTTTAAGGAGCATGATCATGGACGCACGGATCAGCAACCTCAAGGCCAGGGAACAGGCCTCGATCTGCCGGACCTACGGCCGCTACCCCCTGGAAATCGCTTCGGCCAAGGATTGCCGGCTCTTCGACTTCGAGGGCAAGGCGTATGTGGACCTTCTGGCCGGGGTGGCTGTGGTCAACTGCGGGCACTCCCGTGAGGATCTGGCCCAGGTGGCCTATGAGCAAATGCTGCGCCTGGTGCATACTTCCAACCTGTGCTACACCCTGGAGCAGGTCAATCTGGCCGAGGCCCTGACCCGGCTTTCCGGGCTGGGCAAGGCCTTTTTCTGCAACTCCGGCGCAGAGGCCAACGAGGCTGCCGTCAAACTCGCCCGGCGCTACATGCGCACCGTGAAGAGCCGGGACGCGTACGAAATCATCACCCTGGAAGGCTCCTTCCACGGCCGGACACTGGGTATGATCACCGCCACAGGGCAGGCCAAGGTCAAGGAATATTATGCCCCCCTGCCCGAAGGCTTCACCACCGTGGCCTGGGACGACCTCGCCGCCATGGAGGCCGCCATCTCCGAGCGCACGGCCGCGGTCTTGGTGGAAGTGGTGCAGGGCGAAGGCGGCGTACGGCCGGCCACCCGGGAGTATCTGCAGGGCGTGCAGGCGCTTTGCCGCAAGCATGACGTGCTCTTTATGGTGGATGAAATCCAGACCGGTCTGGGCCGCACGGGCCGCTTCTTCGCCTTCCAGCATCACGACCTGAGCCCGGATATCGTGACCATGGCCAAGGGCATGGCCAACGGTCTGCCCCTGGGCGCCATGCTGGCCTCGGACGAGGTTGCCGCCGGCTTTGCCCCCGGCAGCCACGCCACCACCTTTGGTGGCGGGCCCGTGGTGACGGCCGTGGCCCTGAAGGTTCTGGAAATCCTGGAGAGGGAACGGCTGGTGGAGCGCAGCGCCAAGCTGGGCGAACGCTTCAAGGCCCGGTTTCTGGAAATCCGGGACAAATACCCCAATAAGGTGGTGCAGGTGCGCGGCCTGGGGCTGATGCTCGGCATTGAGCTGGCCTCTTCTGCCGGACCCATCTGGACCAAGCTGCTCGAGGCCGGCTTCCTGTGCAACGTCACCCAGGATCGCGTACTGCGGTTGCTGCCGCCCCTGACCATCAGCGAAGCCGATCTGGAAGCCTTTGCCAAGGCCCTGGAAGAGATCCTGGCCGACGCATAACCCCGCCTGAGTCTCGATTCAGGAAAAGCCCCCAATACAGTCGGGGAGACGCGGGCCGTGTCTCCCCGACTGTTGCTTTCTGGAGCACTGCAACCGGAGGACCCCACGCATGCAACCTCGCATCAGCATGATCACCCTGGGCGTGACCGACCTGGAACGCGCCACCCGGTTTTACGAGGAAGGCCTGGGGCTGCCGCGGCTCCCCTTTGCCGGCGCCATCAGCTTTTTCTCCTTGAACGGCACATGGCTGGCGCTGTTTGACCGTGACGAACTGGCGGCCGATGCCGGCGTTCCTCCGCCAGCTCCCCTTGTGCCGGGCAGGTGCAGCGGCGTGACGCTTTCCCACAACGTGGCCAGCAAGGAAGAAGCCGACGCTGTGCTGGCCCAGGCTGTGGCTGTGGGAGCCATGCTGATCAAGCCTGCCCAGGACACGGACTGGGGCGGCTACTCCGGCTACTTTGCCGATCCTGACGGGCATCTCTGGGAAGTGGCCTGGAACCCCCATTTCTGGGTTGGCCCGGCGGATGAAGAGCGCCAGACCGCGGCCTCATAATCATTCCGGAGAACCAGCCTCCATACACAGGGCCGCCGGCAAGGCGGCCTTGTGCGTTTCTGGGGTGTCCAGGCATGCTGGCGGAACTAACTCCCCACTCCCCCGACAGGGGCAAGAGCCGGGGGGATTGGACCAGTCCGGCAACGCGAATGGCCCGGGCGGAGGGCGCAAAAAAACGCCGCACCCCCGAAGGGATGCGGCGCGGATGGTCGTGCTGAACGCCTGGCGGCGTGAGAGCCTACCAGTTGTTGCGACGGGGAGGACGGCCACCGCCGCCGCCACCACCGCCGAAACCGCCACCGCCGCCGGGGCGGGGGGCGCGTTCCTGGGCTTCGTTGATGCGCAGGTTGCGGCCGCCGAAGGGCTTGCCGTCCAGCGCTTCAATGGCAGCCTTGCCGCCTTCGTCGTCCATTTCCACGAAGCCGAAACCGCGCATACGGCCGGTTTCACGGTCGGCGATGAGGCTGACGGAACGGACTTCACCGTAGGGGGCAAAGTAATTCTTCAGTTCGTCTTCCTGGGCGGAGAAGGGCAGGTTGCCAACGTACAATTTCATGAATCAACACTCCTCAAGGTTTATCCAGCGATTCAAATGGTTCAGGGCAGATCGGTCTAAACCTGTCGGAGCGCATCAAAGGGGGTGCGCATCGTCGCATCATCCATCATCGATCGCAACTGCCGCCACGGTCCAGGACGCAACACAAATCATGCCGCTTGAAGCTAATTTCGTGTTATAGTATCATAGACAAGCAAGGTCAATATCCAAGGCACAGTTTTTCGGTGTATCGCAAAAAAAATATTGCGCATTAATTCAATCTGTTGCATGGACCAACACGGTTTGCCGCATTGTCATGGCCGTGTTGATTGGTGCAACAGGCCGTCCTGGCCGCACTTGCCGCATTGCATTTTTCACAAAGGATCTCTGCTCCCATGTCCGATTCCACTGCTACTGTGCTGCATCGTCTTGATATAGTATGTTCTCCTACGGATGCGGAACTTGCCCAGGGGTTGCTTGCCGCATCCTGGGACATGGGCTGGGAGGAGTTACCCGAGCCCGATGCCGTGCGCTTGCGTCTGCACCATCCAGACCACCAGCAGTTGCAGGGGATTGCGACCATGCTGCGACAGGCGTTGCCTGACGCGGTGTGCACCTTTACGGAAACCCCCCACCGCAACTGGGCCCTGGCCTGGCGTGAATTTTTCACAGCGGTGCTCTGTGGCGATGATTTTGTGGTGCTGGCCCCCTGGATGCGCGGGGAACACCCGTATCGTGACCGCCACCCCATTGTCATTGATCCGAAAATGGCCTTCGGCACCGGACACCACCCTACCACGGCCATGTGTCTGGAGGCCCTCTCGAGCCTGCATCGGGCCGGCCGGCTGCCGCAGGGCTTCCGCTTTTTGGATCTGGGCACCGGCTCGGGGATTCTGGGCATTGGCTGTGCGCTGCTGGGCGGCAGTGGCATCGGCCTGGATATCGACCCCGAGGCCTACGACAACTGCGTGGAGAACATCGAGAACAATGCCGTGGCCGACCGGTTTGCAACCTACACTGGCGGCCTGGACGCCTTGCAGGGACTGGCGGGCGACGAGCGCTATGACCTGGTGCTGGCGAACATTCTGGCCGAGCCACTCATTGAGCTGGCTCCGGATCTGCTGCCCCGGGTCAAGGAGGGTGGGGTGCTGGTGCTCTCCGGCCTGCTGGTGATTCAGGTGGAGGCTGTGACCAGGGCCTACACCGCCCTGGGCCTGGGCGCGCCGCGGGTTTTGGAGACGGGCGAATGGGCCGCGCTGATCTGGTCTTAATGTGATTCTGAGCGGGGGGCCGGGCCTGGGCTGGATCAGGTCTGCCTGTGGTTGCCCCGTTGGGGCAAGTGTGGTAGATTTTTTTTAGACATTTGGATTGACCACAACACAGGCCTGGCCGTCCAGAACATGACCGAATCCGCCGCACATCTCCTGGCCATGCACCGGGCCATGCTGGAGGCCCTGGGGCCTTCCGGCTGGTGGCCTGCGGAGTCGGCCTTCGAGGTGCTTGTGGGGGCGGTGCTGACCCAGAACACCAACTGGAAAAATGTCGAAAAGGCCATCGCTGTGCTCAAGGCCCGGGAGCTGCTCTCCGGCCCGGCGCTTCTGGCCCTGCCCGAGGAGGAGCTGGCTGCCTGCATCCAGCCCGCGGGATACTATCGGCTCAAGGCTGCCCGGCTGCGCAATCTGCTCCTCTGGCTGGAGACCCGGTGCCGTTTCGATCTGTCCCGCCTGAGCCTCGAAGCCGCCGCAAATCTCGACGCCTTGCGCCATGATCTGCTGACAGTCAAGGGTGTTGGCCCTGAAACGGCGGATTCCATTTTGCTGTACGCCTTGCAGCAGCCCAGCATGGTGGTGGACGCCTACACCGCGCGTATTTTTCAACGACACGGGCTGGTGCCCGAAGACGTCACATACCACGAGTTGCGGGAATACTGCATGGACCGCCTGCCCCAGGATGTGTCGTTGTACAATGAATTTCACGCCTTGCTTGTTCGCGTGGGCCACGCCTGCTGCAAGAAGCGCGCACCCCTGTGCGCCTCCTGCCCTCTGGAGGCCCTGCGATGAGCGCGTGGCGGGGTGTGCTGTGGGCCTGCGTCCTGTGCCTGACGCTCCTGACGGGGCAAGGGCAGGCTGCGCCGGCCAAAAAACCCAAGGCCCCCCCCCAGAAGCCATCTCCGGCTGCGCCCCCCACTGCGGCAGCCCCGGCCACGCCCGAGGCCCAGGAAAAAGAGCAGGAACTGGCCCGGCTCACGGCCGAGGAGCGCGCCCTGCACAAGGATCTGGCCAAGGCTGCGGATGAGATTGCCGCCCTGGAAAAGGAAGTCCGCGCTGCGGAAACCGGGTTGAACAAAGCGCTGGACGAGGAAAAGCGCCTGCGCCGTCAGCTGGGGGTGCTGGAACGCAAGGAGCAGGCCAAGGGCAAGGATCTGGCCGCGCTTCTGGCCGGTCTGTGGCCGGTGCATGTGCAGAACCTGGCGCATGCCGGCGGAAATCTGGAATCCTGGGATGAGGCGGACCGTCAGTTCACCTGGCTGGCCCGCGTGTTCGACGTGGCCGCCCAGGGCATCACGGAACTGGAAGAACTCAAGGCGCCCATGGAAGAAGGCCTGAACGCCCATCAGGCCGTGCTGGAAGACGCCCGCAGCCGGCTTCGGGACGTCAACGGGCGCAAGGATGAGCTGGTGGCCAAAAAGGTGGCCTTCGATACCCGCATGGCTGCCTTGCGCAAGGAAAAACGCTCGGCTGAAGAGGATTTGAAATCCATCCTCGCGGCCGTCAAGTCGGTCAATTATACCCTGGAACAAAAACTGGAAGCCGAGACGACCGCGCCTCCCTTGCCTTCCCTGGACGATGAGCCCCCCGCCGCACCGGAGCAGGAGCTGGCCAAGGGGCCGGAAAAACCGGCGCTGTCTGCACCGCCGGCAGCCGTAGGCAAGCCGGAAGCGCCCGCCGCGGCGCCAATGCAAATCCCCCGGGGGCTGACCCGCCTGTCCATGGACAAGCTCAAGGGGCGCCTGCCCTGGCCCGTGGCTGGTGGCGAGGTGGCCAAACGTTTCCGGCCAGAGGCCAACCCGCCCGTGCGGGGCGTGGCCGTGAAGGTGGCTGACGGGGCAAGCGTGCACGCCGTGGCCGCAGGCAAAGTGGTGCATGATGATACCCTGCGCGGGTTCGGCCGGGTGGTCATTCTCATGCACGGTGATGATTATTTCAGCCTGTACGCCTACCTGGCGGAAAGCAAGGTCAAAATGGGCCAGGAGCTGGCCATGGGCGACGTGGTGGGGCGCAGTGGTTTCTATCCGGACATTAAGGGTCCGGGCCTCTATTTCGAATTGCGTTTTCACCAAAAAGCCATTAACCCGGAAACTTGGCTGGCGGCACGCAAGTGACCCGTGTCTGCCGGCAGAGCTGGCCCGCCCCAGGAGGGTGGGCGTATTCGACCCTCACCAGCGCGGCCAGGACGCGCCCGTCTTCCCAGCCGGCGCGGCCCCGCGCGGATGCCGTTGCCCATCATTGCATACGGAGGCGTAATTCATGCATCCTCGTTTGATTTGTTGCACGCTGCTGCTCACGCTGTGCGTGGCCGTTCCCCCCGTGTATGGCCAGGGCAAGGCGGAGAATCGATACGATCCCCTCAAACGGTTCAGCCAGGTGCTGGACATGGTGGAGACGTACTACGTTCGCGACGTGAACCGGCAGGAGCTGGTGGAAGGCGCTGTCAGCGGCATGCTGGAAAAGCTGGACCCGCATTCCTCCTTCATGGACAAGGAAGCCTTCTCCGAAATGCAGGTCAGCACCTCCGGGGAGTTTTCCGGGATTGGCATTGAAATCGGCTCCAAGGACGGCCGGCTCATCGTCATTTCTCCCATCGAAGACACGCCCGCCTTCCGCGCAGGGTTGCGCACGGGCGATATCATCATGGAAATCGACGGCAAGTCCACCCAGGGCATGACGCTGGTGGATGCGGTCAAGCTCATCCGCGGCCCCAAGGGCTCGGAAGTGCTGCTGACCATCCTGCACAAGAACACCCGCTCGCCGGAAAAGGTGTCCATCCTGCGGGACACCATCCCCATCATCAGCGTCAAGAGTGAAACCCTGGACGAGGGCATCCTCTACCTGCGGCTCAACAAGTTCAATGAGCACTCCACCGAGGAAATGGAAGCCGCCATCGCCGCCTACCGCAAAAAGGGCAAGCCGCTCAAGGGCGTGATCCTGGACCTGCGCAACAACCCTGGCGGATTGCTGGATCAGGCAGTGAGCATTGCCGATCTGTTCCTTTCCGATGGCATGATCGTCTACATCCAGGGCCGCGACAAGCGCAACCGCAAGGACTTCACCGCCTCGCGTTCTGGCGAAGACATCACCGTGCCCATGGCCACGCTGATCAACGCCGGTTCGGCTTCGGCCTCGGAAATCGTCGCCGGCGCGCTGCAGGATCACAAGCGCTCGCTGCTTATCGGAGAGCCGACTTTTGGCAAGGGCTCGGTGCAGACCATCATCCCCCTTTCAGATGGAGCCGGGATGAAACTGACCACGGCCCTGTACTATACCCCCAGCGGCCGGACCATCCAGGCCGAAGGCATCAAGCCCGACATGCATGTGCCCCTGGCCACGGACGACATGAACGCCATGATCGACCTGCGGGAAAAGGACCTGACCCGGCACCTGGAAAACGGGGGCAAGGGCAAGGACGGCGGCCAGACCAAGTCCAAGGCCCAGGAAATGCTGGAGCAGGACAACCAGCTGCGCCTGGCCTTGCAGTTCGTCAAGAATCCGCCGGCGGGGTTCGGCCCCAAATAGGGGCGCACGCCATTCCATTCCAAGCGGCGGGCCGGGGTTTTCCCGGCCCGGCCCGCTTCATGGCCTGAGGATTCCACCACATGCGTCTGCCATTGCTCCGCGCCTTGCCGTCGGTGATGCTGGCCGTGGCGCTGGTCTGCAGCGCGGCTGCCGGGGGTCTGGTCCTCGCCGCATCGCCGGCGCAGGCGGCCAATGCCTCGGGCACCGCCCGTCCTGGCGTGTTTGGCGAGGCCCGCATTATCGTTCCTTCCACGCCGCCTGCTTCATCTCCCGCAGACCCGGACGCTGCCTCTGGTACCGGCTCTGGTACCGGCGGCTTGTATCCCCCACCTGAGGCCTCTGCCCCGGCTCCCGCCATCTCACCCTGGCAGCAGGCGACCATACTGGCACCGGGCAATGAAAGGGGCAACGAAACGGGGAATGGTACTGGGAATGAAACAGGCAGCGCGCCAGCCTCTGCACTTCGCAACGCAACAGGAAATGAAACTGCTGCGGTCCAGGGCCTTGCCGCCACGCCTCCGCCTCTGCCGGTCATTTCCGCTTACCCTCTCTTTCCCCGACCCACCGCCGCCCCGGCCATTCGACCTGCGCCCGTGGAGAAATCGCCGGACACCCCCACTCGCATCGTTCGTCCGGTGGTGCATCCCGACGCCTTTGAAGAGGCCCTGGGCGCGCCCCTGGAGCTGACCGTGCGGCAGGTGGACGCCGCTCTGCTGGAGGCCATGCAGCAATGCGGCATTCCCGCCGATCACCTCGGCGTGGTGGAGGTGGGGGCCTCAGTGGGGCCTTCGCGCAATGTCTTCCAGCGCCTGACCTTGCGCTTGACCGGCGATGCTGCCGTCAGTGAACAGGCCCTGCGGGCCCGGTTGGTGGAACTGTTGTCCCGGCAGGCCCCGCACGCCGCGCTGGAGGTGGTGCGCCCCGGGCTGTGGCGGATTCAGGTCATGGGCCGGCTGACGCACGAGCTCATTCTTTCCACCAGCGGCGCGCCATTGCCCACACCTCCGCCCAAAGGCGAGGGCCGGCTGGCCATCGTCATTGACGACATGGGCGCCAGCCTGACCCAGGCCCGGGAACTGCTGGCCGTGGACGCGCCTGTGGTGTTTTCCATCCTGCCTTACACCGAACACGCCGCGGAAGTGGCCCACATGGCCCACGCGGCCGGCCGGGAGGTGATGGTTCACCTGCCCATGGAACCGGTCAATCCGCGCATTTCTCCAGGCCGGGACGCGCTGCGGGTGG
Organism: Megalodesulfovibrio paquesii; assembly: GCF_054653055.1. Classification (NCBI taxonomy): domain Bacteria; kingdom Pseudomonadati; phylum Thermodesulfobacteriota; class Desulfovibrionia; order Desulfovibrionales; family Desulfovibrionaceae; genus Megalodesulfovibrio; species Megalodesulfovibrio paquesii. The sequence goes on from NZ_BAAIGQ010000005.1 coordinate 706,388, forward strand.
GGATGGATGCCGGCACCATCAGCCGGTTGACCCGGAGCAATCTTGCCGGCGTGCCCCATGCCGTGGGCGTGAACAACCACATGGGCTCCCGTTTCACGCAGCAGGCGGCGTTGTTGCGGCCGGCGCTGGAAGTGATCAAGACTGAACGGCTGTTCGTGCTGGATTCCGTGACCCACGAACGCTCCTGCCTGGCCCAGAATGCACGCGACATGGGCCTGACCACCTATCGGCGCGACGTGTTTCTGGACGTGGTCCGGGACGCCTCGGCCATTCTGCTTCAGATCCGCAAGGCAGAACTCCTTGCCGCCCAGCACGGGCAGGCTGTGGCCATCGGCCATCCCTATCCGGAAACCTTCGAGGCCCTGCGTCGCTGGGCGCACTCCCGCCGGGCCGGGGTGACGGTTGTCCGGGTGGAAGACCTGGAACCCTTGCGGGGCTCCATTCCCGACACCAATGCGGTGGATTACAGCATCCCTGAATGATCCGGGGTGAAAAGCCCTGCCTCCCGGCGGGAAAAGTCGCTGCCTCCTGGATTGTCACCGTCCTGGCATTGCAAATCGCCGCAATTCCAGGTAGAGGCACGAGACACGAATATCTTTGGAGGAATCAACCACATGATTCAGAGAACCTTGTCCATCGTCAAGCCTGACGCCGTTTCCCGCAACCTTGCTGGCGCCATTCTGGCCATGATCCAGGCCTCCGGGCTGACGATCAAGGCCACCAAGATGATCCAGTTGACCCGCGCCCAGGCCGAAGCCTTTTACGCCGTGCACAAGGAGCGCCCCTTCTATGGCAGCCTGTGCGACTTCATGACCTCCGGCCCGGTGGTGGTCAGCGTGCTGGAAGGCGAAAACGCCATCCAGGCCTACCGCGACCTGATGGGCGCCACCAATCCCGCCAATGCCGCCGAAGGCACCATCCGCAAGCAGTACGCCCTGGATGTGGAAAAGAACGCCGTGCACGGCTCGGATGCGCCCGAGACCGCCGCGCAGGAAATTCCCTTCTTCTTCAGCGCATTGGAGCTTGTTGGCTAATGGAAAAGACGCTGGGCTGCCTGGGCTGCGGCAACATGGGCGGGGCCATTCTGCGCGGGCTCTCCGGCACGCCGGGGCTGACCCTGCGCTGCTTTGATGCAGACAAACAAAAAGTGGCCGACCTGTGCGCCGATGGCGCCATTGAGGCCGCCTCCAGCGTGCACGACCTGGCCGAGGGCGTGGACTATCTGCTCTTGGCCATCAAGCCCCAGCAGATGCACCGCGTGCTGGACGACCTGGGCCGCCGGCTGGCCCCCAGCCAGACGCTCATCTCCATTGCTGCGGGCATCACCCTGGAGAAGCTCAAGGAGTGGTCCAGCGGCGCCTGTCCGGTGGTTCGGGTCATGCCCAACACGCCGGCCATGGTCCAGGCCGGCATGTTTGCCGTGTGCCTGGATGATCCGGACCTGAAGGAATCGCACAAGGAGTTCGTGGCCGGCGTGTTTGAAAAGCTGGGCCGCGTGTTTATTCTGGACGAATCCAGGTTCGATGCCTTCACCGCCCTGGCCGGCTCCGGCCCGGCCTATGTCTTCTACCTGATGGAAGCCATGGTGGAAGCCGGGGTGACCATGGGCTTTCCGCGGCCGCAAGCCACGGACATGGTCCGCTGTCTGTTCGCAGGTTCGTCCAAACTGGCTCAGGTCCGGCCCGAACATCTGAGTGTGCTGCGGGAGATGGTCACTTCCCCGGCGGGGACGACCATCGCCGCCACCAACAGCTTTGACCGCAATGCCGTGCGGGCGGCCATCGTGGAAGGTATCCTGGCTTCGGAGGCGCGTAGCAAGGAGCTGGGTGGCTAACCCGCGCTGCATCTCTCGTTTCGTATGCATGCAAAACGAGCCGGCCGCCCGCGCGACCGGCTCGTTTTTTGCGTATTCTTGCCGGACCCTGATCAGATCTCATCGTCGGTCAGCGTGCGTTCCCAAACGATCTTGCCCTTGGTTTTGTTGAATTTGCGCAGCAGGACGTACACCGCGCCGGCGCCACCGTGCTTGGGCAGGGCGGTGCAGAAGGCCAGGACCACACGTTTGAAGGGGTCGCGGGTCAGCCAGCCCTGGACGCGGTCCTTGATTATGCCCTGACCCTCGGGCGAGTTCTTGCCCCGGCCGGTAACCACGAGCACGCAACGCTTGCCCTGCAGGTAATTGTGGCGGATGAAGGCCACGAGGGAATCAAAAGCCTGCAGGGTGTTCTGCCCGTGCAGGTCCAGGTGGGCCTCGGGGCTGTATTCGCCATTGCGCAGGCGCTGGAGGATGCGGCGATCCAGCTGGGCGATGTAGCCCAGGAGGTATTCGTCCAGGTGCTCCAGGGTGAACTCCGCCTCGCCGTTGACCAGGGCCTTGAGGGAGCGCCGGGCTTCCTCATCCGGGTCTGGTGGCGGTGGTGGTGGCGCGGGCGGGGCCAGCTCGCGAGCCTTGCGGGCCGCGCCGCCCAGGGGAGCGACGTCCTGCATGGCGCGTTCAAAAAGGGAGCCTTCCTCGGGTGCGCCTGAGGGGTCAGCAGCGGCGATGCGCGGTTCGTGGACCGGCTTTTCCTGCGCGCGGCGTTTGGGGAACTGCCGGCGGTCCAGCTTGGCAAAGGGGTTGTCTGCAGGTGGTTTGGCCATGGGTAGAACATAGGCGGATGCCGCCGGAGGTCAAGTCCTGGTTACAGCGCGACACGGATTCCTCGGCGGCCTGCGCGGGTAACAGGGGAAATGAAGCAGGTGGAGGCTACTGGAGTTGCGCGCCCTGCAACAGCTCCGCCGCCCAGACCGAGGCCTTGTTGTAGGCCACAGCAGCCTTGACCGGCGAGAGCCCGAACTGTCCCAGGGTGCCATGCATGTCGGCCCAGCGCCCGTCTTCCACTGCCTCGCTCAGCCGAATCCAGTTGGAGGCCTCATGGCTGCCCAGCAGGGTGCTGCGCACGGCATCGTCCAGGGGTGAGTTGTCCAGAATGTCCTGCATGGGAATTTGCAACAATGCATCCAGCTTGGAAAAGAGCCCCACCAGCATCATCGCTTCCTTGGAAAGGGGCGGATGCGGCGTGCTTTCGGCCAGCAATTCGAAGAACCGGGCGCGCTGCACGCTCATGTAGTACAGCTCCTCCGCTTCAGAGGTGCCGTTCATGTCTGCCAGCAGCACGGCCATGAGCCATTGCTTGAGCGGCCGTTGGCCCAGCAGGGTGATGGCCTGGGCAATGGACTCCACTTTTTTGGCTCTGGCCATGTAGGCGGAATTGATGAACTGCAGGAGCCTGAGGCTGAGGGATGGGTCCGCACCGATGATGCGGGCCAGGGCGGAGAAATCGAAATCGTCATGCGAGACTTCGTTGATCAGCTGCATCTTGGCCGCGGCGGCGGGCTGCAGTTTTCTGCCGGGCAGCACCTGGGGTTTGGCAAAGTAATAGCCCTGAAAGTAATGGAACCCGGCGCTGCGAGCCATCTGGAAGGTCCGTTTGTCCTCCACCTTTTCGGCCATGCGCAGCCCTGGGAATCCGGCAAGCCGCTGCATCATCTTGATGATGTCGCCATCCTCCCGGCCGCGTAGATCCAGGGAGATGATGTCCGCCAGTTCGATGAGCGCGGCATAGGAAGGCAGGGCGATGGCAATGGCAAAACCGGTTTCCTTGAGCCTGGCGCAGGCGGCAAGCACGGTACGGTCCGGGGTTTTGGCGTCCATGACCTGCACTATGGTCTGGGCAGGGTCCAGGGCCAGGACGGTTTCGTTGCGCAACAGGTTCGAGGAAAGGGTGACAAGCATGGGCATGTCGGGCCGCACGCCATGTCTGGCCAGGGCATAGCCATCGGCAATGATCTGCGCGGTTGCCTTGTCCGGGTCATCGAAGACAGCCGTGGTGGCCTCCGCGCTGTCACGGAACAGGAGCTTGTAGGCAAAGAGTTTGCCAGTCCGGTCGTAAATAGCTTGTCTGGCAACAAAAAAAGAGTGAAACGCCTCATGTCCCGAGTCAATGATATCCACAACAGCCTGCCTTTAATGCTTGGTCCGGCACGGCATGAACTCAGAGTGGGCCGACCTTGGAGAACTGGTTGAGGGTGGCGATGTAGCGTTGCACCGCCTGGCGTACCGGACTGTCTTCGGTGTACAGGAACTTGAGGCCCATACGCAAGGTGTCAATATCCTTTTTGAAGCTGACAACCTCTGCCTCGATGACGTGGCGCTCCTGTGTGCCGGGGGCGAAGTCCAGGTACACAATATTGCCTGGATCCAGCGTGGGCCAGCCGATGCAGGCGCCGCGCGAGGCTGTGTAGCCGCAGCCGCCCTCAGACAGATCGACAATCAGGCCGGAAAGGGTGTGCTGCTCCGCCACCACCTGGGCGTCCAGATACACGTCCACCCGCTCGGTTTTGCGCAGATTCACCGTCTCCACACTGTGGGGGTAGGACAAAAAGATCATGGGGCATGGGCGCAGGGCATGCGTCAGGGGATGACACATGAAGCCATAGATCTTGCCCCGGCTCATGTACCGGACCACCAGGCCGGTTCCGGCAACCACCTTTTCACGAATGCCGGGGACGCCGGGCATTTGAACAATGATAAACGCATCCTGCTTGCAGCCGAAATACTGGCTGCGGAACCGGTTTGGATCGCCAGCAAACTGCATGATCAGTTCCTGGCCGATCAGTAATTCATAAAGCCACGCCACAGGGTACCTACTATATCCTATAGTGAGTTGCTGAAGTATTGCAACAAAAGGCCAAACCTGAGGGCTCTATAGATGAAAATGGCGAAAATTACAATTATTCCAGCAAAGAAAATGAGTCAGTATTATTACGGATGCAGGCGCGCTGCGTTGGGGGATTCTTCTAGTAGCCGCACCAGGAGCAAGCCCAGAGCCAACACCGCGCCGATGGCATAAAATCCCAGATGGAACCAGTGCCTGTCGCCCATCCATCCAAGGAGCAGTGGCACCACGCCATTGCCAAGGAGAATTGCCGCCGGCACGATGAGCGAGACCGCCAGGCTGCGATCCTCTTCTGAAAATAATCTGGAGATATAGGCAAATCCCGCAGGGAAAAAGATCACGGAACTGAGCGGCTGGGCGATGACCGCGACGACCAGCCATCCGCCATGCGCGTATCCCAGCGCTGCCGTGGTCAGGCCGGAACAGACCAGATACAAGGCGATGGTTTGCCGTGCGCCAAGACGGTCCGTGGCCACGCCGGCGAACAAGACCATCACCGGCCCGCTCAGGCGGGAAAGGGCCAGCAGTTCATTGGCTTGGCTGTGCGTGTACTGATGTATTTCGTGGAGGAACAACGGGAGCATGGCATAGGGGCCCATGCTGGCGCCCACGGCGGCGGCAAACAGCAGCAGCAGAGCCCAGAAGGAAGGGCGGATCACCAAACGACGCACATGGGCCACCCGCAGCGGCGCACCGCGAAATCGTCCGCCCCGGCCCCAGTTGAAATAAACCAGGGAGGCCAGCATCATGATGGCGCCAAACAGTTCCAGCACCATCCGCCAGTCCCCCACGCGCAAGACGGCTTCGGCGAACAGCGGCATGAGGATGAAGCTGAGATTGGGCGCAACCTCGTGGATGGACATGGCCCGACCGTAGTGCCTGGGGCCCACCAGGGAGGTCAGGGTGGCCAGGCCAGAGGGGAGATACCAGCCACCGAACACCCCAAAGAGCAGCAGGGCCAGGTACAGCAGCCACTCCGCATGGCACAGGCCGGAGAGGAGCATGGTGGCCCCCATGCCCAGGGTGGAGACGCAGACCAGCGTCCGGTGCTGCATGCGGCTGGCCACGGCGGCGGAAAAAAACAGCGAGACGCTGTACCCGAAGGAGAACACCAGCAGCATCCGCGCCGCCTGGGCATGGCTGAAGCCCATCTCCGCCTCAATGACCGGGAACAGCGGCGGAAAAATCACCCGCGCGCCAAAATTCAAAAAGAACATCCCGGCCACGGCCAGCAGCCAGGGCAGGCTCGAACGCAGCGAGGGGCTGGGCGGTGGGGCGGTCTCGTGGTGTGGCATGCAGGACTCGGTAACTGGTTCCCCGGCAGGTCCCGATGAAAAGGGTCCGTCCGGGGCTCAAGTCCTACAAAAATACCGCGGAAATGCAAGATGAAACAGCGCCTGGGCGCGCCTGGTGCCTCAGGTGGAAGTCTCCCTGACTGGCCTGGGATGCACAAACATTAGCGCGCCGACAATGGCCGTGAACGGCGCCACGGTGACCAGTCCGAAGCTGCCCACCAGCGTCTTGAGCACTTCGGCAGATACATAGAGCAGATTGAACTGGTTGGTCAGCGGCACCCCCTGGGCCATGAAGGCCATCAGCAGGCTGACGTAGCCGCCGGAATAGGCCAGCAAGAGGGTGGTGGTCATGGTGCCGACCACGGCCCGGCCCACGTTCAGGCCAGAGCGCAGGGCCTCCCGCCGGGTGATGGCCGGGTGGCTGCGGACCACCTCATCCATGGCCGCGGCCACGTCCATGGCCAGATCCATCACGGCGCCCGATGCGGCGATGAACACCGAGCCCACGAACAGCTTTACCAAGTCAAGATGCCCGAACCCGGAATAGAGCATGGTTTCCGCAAAGGGCAGCACCGCGCCGTGCACCTTGAATTGCAGGGTAAAGTAATAGGCCAGGCATGCGCTGCACAGGATGCCCAGAAGCGAGCCCAGCAGGGCAACGGCCCCTTTTCGGGAAAGCCCGGCTACCAGCATGATGATGGACGTGGTCAGAAATGTGACCACGCCGATGGACAACCAGAATGGATCCCAGCCGTCCAGGAGTTTGGGGACCAGGATTTTCCAGAGCACCAGCGCGGTGAGGGCAAAGGAGATGAGGGCCTTGAGCCCGGTCCATTGCCCATACAGCAACAGCAGGACGATGAACAATCCCAGCAGGACCATCTCGAAGCCCAGGCGGTAATGATCCTGCGGATTGGCCAGCAGGACCTCTCCATTGGCGTCTATGGTCAGTACCATCAGCACAACGTCCCCGGGCTGGTAGAGCTTGTCCAGATCCATGCGGCCTTGCAGGGCGTTATGGGCCCGGAACTGCCGGCCGGCGAACCGGCCTTCCAGAGCCTCCACAATGACCCCCTGGTCCCCCTGGCGCAGGATGCCGAACCGCTGGACGTGGGTGTCGTCCACACTGATGATGCGCCCCCGGATGCGCTCGGAATCGCCATCCTGGCCGCGGTGTTCGTAGCCTGTGGGCAGAAAGTACAGGGCCAGGGTGATGACGGAAAACACGGCCACCAGCACAATTTCGCGGCGGCATTCCTTGTGGCGGAGCAAGCAGGGCAAGGGCATGGCGGTCCTGAAAAAGCGGGCGGCAAGGCCGAATGCCTCGCCGCCCGGTTGCATGTGGGAGGATGCGCAGGAAGGTTACTTGGCAGCCACGGCAGCCGGCACCACCTCAGGCGAGGCTGCGGCGGTGGACTCCATGACCACGGGCTTGCCGGGGTTGCCCATCACTTCCATGGTCTTCAGGGCGATGTCGGCCAGGTGGTAGGCGCCGGTGAATTTTTCCGAACCAGGGCCCATGGCGGAAACCGAGATGGGCACGCCGGTGTGGGAGAAGGAGGTCCAGGAGAGGCCGGCCTTCTGGTTCAGAATGTGGGTCACCGCCACGCCCAGTGGGTTGTAGCCACCGTACAGGGCGTAGGTTTCTTCCTTCTTGAGTTCCTTCTTGTCCAGCTTGGTGGCTTCGAAGGCGTCCTGGAGCTGCTTGATCTGGTACTCGGAAAGGACCATCACGTCCTTCTTGGGGTCGCCTTCGAACTTCAGGCCAAAGTTCTCGGTAATGAGGGCCTTGGCGGCGTCGAAGTCGCCGGAGAAGTCTTTGAAGGTTTCGTCATCGAACTTCTGGAAGGAGATTTTCTGGGAGCCGAGCACTTCAAAGTCGGTGTCGTACTTGGTGCCGGCATACCCCAGGGTGAGGCCGCCGCATTCATGGTCGCCGGCCACGAGGATCAGGGTGTCGTTGGGGTGCTTCTTGGCGAAGTCAACGGCCTTCTGGACGGCTTCGTCAAAGATCTGGGTGTCCTTGATGGCCGAGGCGGCGTCGTTGGCATGGCAGGCCCAGTCGATCTTGCCGCCTTCCACCATCATGAAGAAGCCCTTGGGGTTGTCCACCATTTCAATGGCTTTCCCGGTGAATTCGGCAATGTTGATGTCTTCACCGCGGGTGTCGATCTGGTAGGGCAGGGCGCCGGCATCCTGACGCCAGTTGTTCCAGGCGATCACCTTGCCGTCGGAGGGCTTGAGGGCCATGAATTCTTTCTTGTCGGTGATGAGCTTATAGCCCTTTTCCTTGGCCAGGGCCACGGCATCGCCCAGGGGCTGGTAGCTGGGGTCTTTCTTCTTGGCGCTGGCGCCATCGGGATCACGCATGTCCCCGCCGCCAAAGAAATCGAAGCCGGAGTTGGGCAGGGCCATGTCGATTTCATGGTAGCCGCCACGGCTGGGCACGTGGGCGTAGAAGCAGGCCGGGGTGGCGTGGTCGATGGACACAGAGGACAGGATGGCGACCTTCATGCCGTTTTCCTTGGCCATTTCCGCCACGGTTTTCACGGGCTTGAGGTTGGCGTTCACGCCGATCTTTTCCACCAGGGTCTTCACGCCGGAAGCCAGGGAAGTGGCGGCGGCGCCGGAGTCCGTGATGAAGCGGTCCACGGCGTCGGTGGCGGCAATGCCCTGCACGGGGAAGGTGTTCATGACCAGGGGCTTGCCCTGGAACTGTTCCGCAACAGTGCGCTGCGGAAAGCCCATGCCGTCGCCGATGAACAGGAAGATGTACTTGGCTTGCTGCTTGGCAGACGCTGCAGCAGGAAACGCCACGCAGGCGGCCAGGGCCGCCATGCATGCGACACGGGCCAGGCGGGCCAGGCGGGTCGGGCCACAAGAGCGTGCGATCATGGGATTCTCCTCCAAAGGCAAGTTAATTCTAGTCCAGGACAAACACCGCCTTTTTGCCCTGGGATTGTGGAGAATGAGTGACAGCCTCGTGAAGATGTTGCGGCAGCGCAACAGGGGTTCATTCCGGGAAAATGGGATCCTCGGGTTCCGGGCGGTTGAATTCTTCCTGGTAGATACTCAGCATGACCATGGCAAAGCCCAGCACCAGCGGGCCATAGAGTAACCCGCGAATCCCATAGGCCTGGAAGCCCCCCAGCAGGGCCAGGAAAATGTAAAATGGGCTCATGTCCGCCTCGCCCTGCATCAGATACGGCCGGGCGAAATTGTCGATGGAGCCCACCACCACCGCGCACCAGACGCCCAGGAACAGCGCCAGTTCCCAGGAGCCCATGAGCAGCAGATAGCCCACGGCCGGGATCCAGATCAGCGCCGTGCCCACCACGGGGATGAAGGAAGAGAACCCGAGCATCACGCCCCAGAAGACGGCCGGAATGCCCGCAATGGCAAAGCCGATACCGCCGGCAACTCCCTGCATCACCGCCGTGGCGATGGAGCCAAAGAGCACAGAACGAGCCACGGCCCGGACTCGGACGATGATGCGGTCTTCCTGATCCTCACGCAGGGGGGAGAGGGCCTTGATTCTGTGCACCAGCGCCCCGCCATCCCGGGAGAGGTAAAACACCAGGAACATCATGATGAAGAAATTGGAAAGCAGGCCGGCCACGTTGCCCACCAGCCCCGCGCCCTGGGCCAGAAACCGCTCGGAGACGCTCTTGAATATGGCCAGCAGATTGCTCTCCACATCAAAATCTTCCAGCTTGACGTAGGGGAGGTGCGCCTCCACCCAGGCGCGCCAGCGTTCCAGGACGTCGCCGGTGGAGTAGGCATCCAGACCGCCCTGGTCCACCCACTCCTTGACCTTGACGCTGAAGTCCAGCCCCTGCTGCACCATGGCCGCCATCACCAGATACAGTGGCAGTATGATTACCAGACAAATCAGCCCCACCACGCACAGGGCTGCCAGGCTGCGGCGTCCCTTGAAGCGCCTGGAAAGTCGCTCCTGCACTGGCGAAAAAAGCGCCGCCAGCACCGTGGCCAGGATGATCTGCGTCAGGAACGGTTCCAGCACGCCATAGGCCATATACAAGGCATAAAACAGGACAATCAGCAGAAAAGGGCGGATGCCGCGATGAAAGAACAGCTGCAGCCACCCCTGGCTTTGGTGCACTTCGCAGGGTGACTCTTCTACGGCGGGAGGAGTGGCTGCGGGCACGGGCACGGCGGCGGAAGGATCAGCGGCCGCTGCCGCAGCCGTATCGCGTATGGGGTCGGAAGTGTTGCTGCCCTCGGTTGCGGGAGAGGGCTCGGCGGCGGAAGGCGGTTCGTGTTGGTTCACGGTATGTTGCTCCTGGCAAACTTGAAAGAAGACCCGCCCTTGCCTCTGCCGGCGGATGGGATATTGTACCAGAAGGATGCTGCAAGACCAAGACGCCAACCAAGGAGAGTCCCCATGCCCCGTCCTGCCGACACCCTGAACATGCGCCGCCTGACCATGGACCTGGGCGACTGCACCGCCTGCGAGGCCTGCACCAGCCTGGCTCCGGAGTATTTCGGCTGGGACGAAAACATGGAACGCCCGCGCCAGCTGCAGGAGCTGGTGCCTCGGGAGTTGGCCCAGGAGCTGGTCAGCTTTTGCCCGCAAGGCTGCATCTGCTTTGATGACGAGGAAAGCTCCGGCCCCAGAGGCTACTGACGCTGCCGGGCACGGCGCAGTCCCCTCAAAAAAACCGGCGGAAGGACCCGCAGTTCCTCCCGCCGGTTGCATGCGCAGGGCACAGGCAGAGTGTGCAGCCCTACTTGAGGGCCTCGTCCACTTTGCCCACCAGCTTTTCGGAAGGCGTCAGGGTTTTGGCGCCGGGAACCCACTTGGCTGGACAGGCTTCGGCAGGGTGGTCGATCAGGTAGACGTTGGCTTCCATCTTGCGGACCAATTCGTCGGCATTGCGGCCCACATTGTAGAAGTTCACCTCGCTGCTCACCAGCACGCCCTCGGGGTTGATGATGAACGTGCCGCGCAGCGCCAGTCCCGACTCTTCATCATACACGCCAAAGTACCGGGACACTTCCCCCGTGGGGTCGGCAGCCATCTTGTAGTTCACGTCCTTGAGCAGCCCTTCGGTCTGCCGCCAGGCCAGATGCACGAACTTGGTATCCGTGGAAACGGAAAGCACTTCGCAGCCCATGCGCGTCAGGGCTTCGTGCTTGGTGGCCAGGTCCGCCAGCTCGGTGGGGCAGACAAAGGTGAAGTCGGCCGGATAGAACACCAGCACGCACCATTTTTTCTGTTCCTTGAGCGTCTCCAGGCTCACCGTGCCAAAGGCGCCTTCCTTGGGGTCAAACACATCCATGGTGAAGGGGAACACAGGGGCGCCAATGCGGGCCACTTCCTCGCAGTAACAGCCTTCTTCTTCGTAGGGATGACAGCTCATGAGTTCTCAACTCCTTGTGAGAAACAATGTTCGTCGTAGGGGATAATACCTGGGAGCTGGTACAAATACTGTCCAGCATGGATGTATTTCTAGTCAAAGCAGTAGCAGGCGTCAACCAGTTGTGGTCATTTTTTTCTATTGATTCCTAATTTCATTTAGTCAGGCTGATTTATGTAGTTCTACAGGTGGATTAGGAAATAAAAAAGGGGTCTTGGAGACCCCTATAAAAACATACGGCGGCTGCGACCTCAGAACTGCCACTTTTTGTTGGCGTACCGGAACAGCTCGCGCACCTTGACCGAGTTGATCAGCTTGAAGGCCCCGGCCTTGGCGGCCTGGGCCGAATCCCCCTCTGCCTCAAACAGTTGCTCCGAGTACTGCAGGACCCCGACAAACGGGGTGTGGTCGTAACCAGAGGTTTTGACCAGCAGTTGCACGGAGTCCTGGTCCACGGCCATGTATTGCGCCACGTATTTGAGCCCCCGCTTTTCCACTTTGATGTTGCTGAGGGTGCCCTTGTCGTAGCTGGATTCCACCTTCTTCACGAACATGGTGCAGAACTGACGGAATGAATCATGCGCGGATTTGCCTTCCGGCGTGGCCAGCACCGTGGGATCCTGCGTCTGCTTGGAGGCGGAGGGTTGGGTGATGGTGCTGGTTTTGGGAGGGGCTACCGGGGCTGTAGGGGCGGGCGGAGGGGTCAGCGCGGCCACCTGCTGGCCAGGAGCCGTGCCGGGCGTTGGTTTGGGCGTCACCGCCGCTTGCCCCAAGGCAGAGGGGGTGGCAGGCGCGGAGCCAGCGGGCGCCGGCGGTGTCTTTTGTGGTTCGGGGGCCTTGGTGATGGCGGCCTGATTGAACGCGCCGGCAGTGGCTGAGGCTGCGGGCGCCTTGGCGCCGGGCGAGGCAGGGGCGGAAGGGGTCTTGGCCGCAGGGGGGGTGTCAGGAGTCTGGGAAATCTGGGCCTGCTGCAAGGCGCCGGTAATGGGCGTGGCCGGCGGGGGGGCTGTTGACCCGGAAGGCGCGCCAGCCACTGCGGCGGGGGGTGTGGCCGACGCAGGCGGCACATAGGCCGCGTTGGCCTTGGCGCGTTCGGCCTCTTCTTCCTTCTTGCGGGCCAGCTCGCGTTCTTTCTCCAGCGCCCGGGTGCGCTTGAGGGCGGAGGCGAGCCATTTTTCCAACGCCGGCGCGGTAAAGCCCGCAGTGTCAAAGGGCAATCGCTGTTCGGCCTGGGCCTGGACACGGGGCGCCAGGGAGGAGACGCTCGGCAGGTACAGAGCGAATCGTGGCAGCCAGTCTCCTGACGAGGTAACGCCCCAGGTTATTGGCAAGGCCTCCTGTGCCGGCGGAGGGACAAGCTTCCACTCGGTGACAGTGCCCTTGGGCAACACAAGGGAGCGTTTGCCAGAGGCAGGTTTGGCGGAAGTCACTGCCGCGGTGGTCAACACGCAGGCAAGTGAACAGACCAAACATGCGCCAATGAAGGTCACACTGCGGGATGGCTTTGGATTCATGGCGATTCCCATGCGTTCACGCGGTAAAAAACTGGCGGAAAACGGATGCCGGCGCGGTGTTCCAGGCGGCAGGCATTCGGCAGATGCGGGCAGCGAGGCCTACCGACTGGCGGCAACAAGCATCAACCCTGCTCTTTGGTCCGGACCTTGGCTCCAAGCGCGTCCTGGACCTTGGTCCGAAGAACTTTGGCGCAGTCCTTGTCTTAGTACTCGGGGTAACGTCCGGCGCGCCAAGTGTATATATATAAAAAAACGGCGGCGCGTCTAGACGCGCCGCCGAGGTAAGACTAGAAGTCCGCGATTTGGCAGGCAATAAACCTACTCGGGGAGCACGCGGATTTCAACGCGACGGTTCAGACGGCGACCTTCGCGGGTCTTGTTGTCATGCTTGGGCTTAAGTTCGCCGTAGCCCACAGCGCGCAGCTTGGAAGCGTCCACGCCCTTGCCGGAGAGGTACTTCACGACGGAGGCGGCGCGGCGTTCGGACAGGCCCTGGTTGTACTTTTCGGTGCCGATGTTGCAGGTGTGGCCGGCAACTTCGTAGTTGCAGTCGTTTTCCTTGATGATGTTGGCAGCTTCATCCAGGATGGGCATCATTTCCTTCTTGATGTTCGACTTGTCGAAATCGAACTGGATGGAGCGGAACATGATCACTTCGCCGTCGCACACGTTGACCAGGTCATACAGAGCGCACTTGACGAAGTTTTCCAGCGCGGTGGCATCGCTGCGCAGCTGGGTGCCTTCCACGACGCCGCAGGAGCAGTCGTTCAGAGCAGCGATGGCTTCCAGCACGGACTTGCCGTATTCGGAGTCGGCGAAGGACACGACGTGGAAGCACACGTTGGGGTAGGTGTTGTAGATGGCCGTGGCTTCGGCAACAGGGTCAATGCCCTTGTTGTGTTCGCCGTCGGACAGCAGGAAGATGGCGGTCTTGCCGGACAGGCTGTCAAGCACGGGCCGCAGTTCCATCAGGCCAGGGCCCATGGGGGTCAGGCGCTGGAAGATGGGGTATTCGGTCTTGATTTTTTCAATACCGGCGCTCATGGCGGTCTTGTCGTAAGCGCCCATCTTCACATATTCTTTGAAGGGAGCAAAGGTATCCAGACCGGCATTGTAGCCCAGATCGGGGATGGCGTCGTTCATGGCAGCCATCACCTGCTTGGACATGACGATCTTGGTGTCGCCCTTCACTTTCTTCATGTGCATTGCCATGGAACCAGAATGGTCCTGGAAGAAGATGAAGTTATCCACTTTGGGGACTTTCTTCCACTTAGCCTCAGCCGGCATGGCGATGGCGAGCACACAGGCGACCATCAGCAACATGCTAAGAAAAGAACCCTTGATACGCATCATAACCGTAACCTCCACAAAACTGTTGGCGGATGGTTTCCCCACGCCTTCCATCAGCTTCAAGCTGGCGAAAGGCCCTCCACTCGTCCACTGCATGAAACTGAGCATACACGAGTTACTAAAATTTTGTAAACCATCCGTTGAAAAAAAGTGCATCTGACCGGCCAACATGCCCAAAAAATTACTCCGTCTCCCGAGGGCATTTTCAGGCAGGGCGGCCTGAATTAATCTTTGGTCATCCGCAGTGCCCACACCCCACCACTACCAAATCCTCTGGAGATTTCAAGCACTCATCCCGCCTGGCCGGAACAATGTTGTCCGGGGGGCTGTCAGTGCAGCTTCCAGCGCTTCATCCAAGGTGGGATGCGCAAACACCAAATCCTGTAGTTTGTCCTGCGTCATGCCTTGATTTACAAGGGTTTGTGCCAGTGTTACCAAGTGGGACACGTTCCAGCCCATGGCCGTCACCCCGGCCAGATGGCCACCTGCCCAAAAGCATTTGATGATCCCGGCGGAGGCGCCATGGGCCTGGGCCAGGGGATTGGCGGCCAGCATTGCCCGGGACTCGGACACCTCTGGCTCGTTCTCCAGTTCCTGCAATGTCTTCCCCACGCGCATCACTTCGTGTGTGCCGTAGATGCAACCTGGCATGCTGGGGAAGGGGTACGGCGTCTCAACTTCATCCATAATATTCCGGACTGCATGCCGGGCCTGATGCATGGCCGCATGGGCCCACAGCGCACGCCCGTTGACATCGCCCACGGCAAAAACTGTTTCAGAAGCTCTCAACATCTCGTCTATATTAATAAATCCGCGTTGATCCGTGTCAATGCCCGCATTTTGCAAATCCAATTCTCCGGTGTTTGGACGCCGGCCCAGGGCCATGAGGGCGAGTTCGGCCTCCAGCACGGTGCCGTCTTCCAGTTCGCAGCGGGCAGTCTCACCAACAGTCTGCAAGGTAATGGCTTTTTTGCCGAGATGGATGCTCCAGCCTTCGCGCCCGAGGGCGGTTTTGAGCTGGGCGCTGATTTCCGGATCTTCCAGCGGGGCCAGGCGATCTGCAGCCTCGACGATGGTCACGGCCGTGCCCAGGCGGGAAAGCCATTCTCCCAGCTCCAGGCCAATGGCCCCACCACCAAGGACGATGATGGATTTCGGAATGTTGGTGATTGAGAGCAGGGCGTCGGAGTCCAGCACGCGGTTGCCGTCGGCCTCCAGGCCTGGAAAGCCGGCGGGGCGCGTGCCCGTGGCCACGATGGCCTGTCGGAAAATTACCTCCACGTCGCCTTCAGAGGTTCGCACCGCGGCCTGCGTGGCATGGACGAATCGCGCCGGGCCCTTGAGCAGTGTGACGCCCAGGCCGGTCAGCTCTTTTTCCACCGCGGCGCGCGAACCGGCCACGAGCTGGTCCTTGCGCTTCATCAAGGCTTTGAGATCAAATTCTATTTCCCCTTTGCACAGGCGACGTTTCTGCTGCGATTTGAGCTCGGCTGCCGCGGCAGTCGCCCCCAGGAGCACCTTGGTGGGAATGCAGCCGACATTGAGGCACGTGCCGCCCAGGAGATGCTGTTCGGCCAGGGCCACCGAGAGGCCGCGGGTTGCGGCGTCCCTGGCGGCCACATGCCCGGCCGGGCCGCCGCCGATGATCAGGAGGTCGAAGGAGCGCATGAGAGATCCTGCGGGGATGGATGAGGCATGAAGCAGGGGAACTGCGTTCCCCCGCGCCCCCTCCAGTTGAGGGGAACCGCACTGAAGCAAGGATGGCGGAACGGGATACAGGTGGAAGCCTTATTGCGAGATTTCCAGCTGTATCCCGGCGTGTTACCTTATACTACGCGTCGTCCACAAGGACCATGTCCCGCGCGGCCTTGGTTTCGTCCAGCCGGCCCACGGGGGTGGTGTGGGGGGCGTGCTGGAGGGCGGCGGGGTCCTGCTCGGCCTGGATGAGCAGATCGATCAGGTCGTCCACAAACTGGTCCATGGTTTCGCGGCTCTCGGTTTCCGTGGGCTCAAACATCAGGCATTCCTTGACGATGAGCGGGAAGTAGACCGTGGGGGCGTGGTGGCCTTTGTCCAACAGGGCCTTGGCCAGATCCAGCGCCCGGACGCCATGCTTGGCCTGGGCCACGGCTGTGGCCACGAACTCGTGCATGCACAGGCGGTCGTGCGGGATTTCAATGTGCGATTCCAGGCGCTTGCGCATGTAGTTGGCGTTCAGGACCGCGTATTCGCTCACCCGGGTCAGGCCCTCGCGGCCCTGGCGCAGGATGTAGGCATAGGCCTTCAGGAACACGCCGAAGTTGCCATAGAATGGAGCCATGTAGCCGATGGACTTGGGGTAGTCATAGTCCAGGAAGAAGCGGCCGTCCTTGAGTTTGACCACGCGGGAGATGGGCAGGAAAGGCACGAGCCGTTCGGCCACACCCACCGGGCCTGCGCCGGGGCCGCCAGCGCCGTGCGGGGTGCCGAAGGTCTTGTGCAGGTTGAGATGGACCACGTCGAAGCCCACGTCTCCCACGCGCATCTTGCCGAGGATGGCATTGAGGTTGGCCCCATCGTAGTAGAGCAGGGCGTCCCTGGCGTGGGTGAGGGTGACGATGCGGTCCAGATGCCGCTCAAAGAGCCCCAGGGTGTTGGGGCAGGTCATCATCACGGCGGCCACGTCGTCATCCAGGGCGTTTTCGAGGTGCTCGGGATCGATCATGCCATCCACAGAGGCGATGTTGACCACATCGTACCCGGCCAGGGCGGCGGTGGCGGGGTTGGTGCCGTGGGCGGAGTCCGGGCAGATGACCTTGGTTTTTTTATTGCCTTTGTCCCGGTGATAAGCCGCAATGCTCATGACACCGGTCAGTTCGCCGTGGGCGCCGGCCATGGGATGCAGGGTGAAGGCGGCCATGCCGGTAATTTCGCAGAGCAGCTGCTCGGTTTCGTACATCACTTCCAGGGCGCCCTGGGTGAAGTGCCCGGCCCCGCGCAGCTGGGCCATGAGCGGGTGCAGCCGGGTGAAACCGTCCAGGGCGGCCACGTATTCCATGAAGCGCGGATTGTACTTCATGGTGCAGGAGCCCAGGGGGTAGAAGTTGGTGTCCACGCCAAAGTTGCGACGGGAAAGCTCGCTGACGTGGCGCATGACGTCGAGTTCGGACACCTCGGGCAGCCGGGCGGCGTTCTGGCGCAGGAGGCTGGCGGGCAGGTGCGCGGCGGCTGGAGCGGCCGGGGCGTCGGGCATGGTCCCTTCGCGGCCGGGGACGGACTTGGCGAAGATGGTTTTCACAGCATCCCTCCAACCATTTCAGCCAGATGACCGATCTGCTCCCGGCTGGTTTTCTCGGTGCAGGCCACCAGCAGGACGTTGTCCATCCCGGCGTAATAGCCGCCAACGGGGAAGCCCGGCACCAGGCCGCGGCTGGCGCATTTGTCCACCACCTCATGGGCGTTGCGCGGCAGCACCACGGCGAATTCATTGCCAAACGGAGCATCGGAGAGCATCCGGACCCCGGGCAGGGCGCTCAGGCGTGCGGCCGCGTAATGGGCCTTGTCCACGGCGTCTTCGGCCATGCGGGCCAGCCCCTGGGGACCAAGGACGCAGAGGGTCACATATGCCCGGAAGGCGCAGAGGGCCTGGTTGGAGCAGATGTTGGAGGTGGCTTTGGCGCGACGGATGTGCTGTTCGCGGGCCTGAAGGGTCAGCACATAGCCCGTGCGGCCCTGGTGGTCCACGGTGCGGCCGACGATGCGGCCGGGCATTTGCCGGACCAGATCCCTGGTGCAGGTCATGATCCCCAGATACGGGCCGCCGAAGGAGAGGGGCAGGCCCAGGCTCTGGCCCTCGGCCACAGCCACGTCTGCGCCCATCTGCCCGGGCGTTTTAAGGATGGACTGCAGCACCGGATAGCCGGACAGCACGCTGACCGCCCCCTTGCTCCTGGCGTGGGCAAAAAGCGTGGTGTAGTCGTGGATGGTCCCGAAAAAGGTGGGATTCTGCACCACCACGGCTGCGGTGCGTTCATCCACGGCGGCCAGGAGCGCTTCCAGGCTGGAGGCGCCGGCCTGATGCGGCACCGTGGCCAGCTCCAGATGGAGATTGGTGGTGTAAGTGGCCAGCATGGTACGGTAAATGGGAGAAAGGCTCTCATCCACCACGATGCGGGAACGCTTGGTGGCCCGTACGGCCATCATGCAGGCTTCGAACAGGGCCGAGCCGCCATCGTACACACTGGCGTTGGCGCAATCCATGTCGAAGAGCCGGCTCACGGCAGTCTGGTATTCAAAGATGGCTTGCAAGGTGCCCTGGGAGGCCTCGGCCTGGTAGGGCGTGTAGGCAGTGAGGAATTCGCCGCGGGAGGAAAGCGCGTCCACGATGGCCGGGATGTGATGGTCGTAAAACCCGCCGCCAAGAAAGCTGACCACGTCGGTCTTGTTGGCGCGGGCCAGTTCTTCCAGCCGGGCGCACACGGCCCGCTCGCTCATACCTGGAGGAATGTTGAACGACTTCGGCCGCATGGACGCAGGAATATCCTGGAAGAGCGCTTCCAGCGACGAAACGCCCACCACTTCGAGCATCGCCTGGGTCTGCTCAGGTGTATGGGGAATGTATGGCATGTGGGGTGGCCGGTCCTTTGGTTTGGATTATTCCTCAAGCAGGTCGGCGTATTCTTCAGGGGTCAACAACCCTTCGGAGGGTTGTCCGCCGGTCACCCGCACGCGGACCATCCAGCCTTCGCCGTAGGGGTCTTCGTTGATGACCTCGGGCGTGTCAGCTAATTCTTCATTGATGGCAATGACTTCGCCATCAACAGGAGAATAGATTTCGCTGGCGGCCTTGACCGATTCCACGGAGCCCATTTCTTCGCCCGCAGTCAGGGTATCGCCAACTTTGGGAAGCTCCACGAAGGTGAGGTCGCCGAGCTGGGACTGGGCAAAATGCGTGATGCCCACCACAGCTTCATCCTCCTCCATACGGATCCATTCATGCGTTTTGGTATACAGCAGTTCATCAGGAATCATACATTCCTCCAGGGTAGGGAAAGAAACGGGAACGCGCGCCAAGCCGTCTCGGGCTTGGGGCAACTGGAATGGCTATGTCCCGGCCCATGACGACTCATACGTGCGCATGGGCGTGACTGCAAGCCATCCGGGCAGGCAAATTGAGTGTTTTTTGCATGGAAGCGGGGGGCGAAACGCACCGGACACAACCGCCGCACCGGAAAAAACCGGGTGCGGAGGTGAAGTACAGACGGCGTGTGCGTCTTACTCGGCCATGGGGGCCAGTGTCAGGCCCAGGGCGGCGATTTCTTCCAGCAGCATTTGCTTGCGGATGGGCTTGACGATGTAGGAGGTGGCGTCGCCGAGAAAGAATGCGTCGTGCACTTCGCGGTTGTCGTCAAGGCCGCTGATCATGATGACCTTGGCCTGCTTGCAGCCTTCGCCCAGGAGCTCGCGCTCCACTTCGCGAATTTCGCGCAGGGCCTTCTGGCCATCCATGTTGGGCATGAGAATGTCCAAACATACCAGATCATACGGCTCGCGTTCCTTGCAGGCGGTGCGGAACGCCTCCACACCTTCCTCACCGTCCACGGCAATGTCCACATAGCCGAAGGGGTGGAGGATTTTCTGCAAGAGCTTGCGGCTGTCGAAATCGTCGTCCACAATCAGAAACTTCATGCACCCGGCTCCGGATGGAAGTGTGCAAAAAATGAGGCAGGACGAATAGTAACCACGGATTAACGCAGGCGTCAATTGCCAATACGGCCAAATTGGTGATAGCCTGCACAGTTTGCGCACAATGGCCGGCCTGCTTGCAATTGCCTGCGCCAGGGGCTACACCAAACGGCGGAATATGCACTTCATTTGTCAACTTTTTTGCCTAGATCCAGAAAGATATCATCATGAACAGCGCTCTTGCCGCCATCCTCGGGGCTGCTTCCGGTTGGGATTTCTGGCCTTTTGATGCCGCGTATCCCATGGGGTTCTGGCCCTTTGTGGCCAAAATCGCCTTTGTGGCCATCATCTTTGGCGCCGTGGTGCTCTACCTGCGCAAACTCTTTGGCCCCGGAGGACGTTTCAGGCCAGAAGGCTTGGAAACCATTCAGGAAGCCAGAGCCAGGGAGGCCCGGGAGCAGGCTGAGGCCGCCGCACAGGCCGGGATCACGCCTGCCACGCCTGCCGGGCCTGCCACGCCGGGCGAAGCCGGGGAGCGCAAACATGGTTCACGCGCCTGAGCTGGGCGGGCTGGCCGAGACCTTTGAGGCCTTTGTGGCCAGGCACTGCAATGGAGATGCCCGGGACCGGCACAATATTGAGCTCAAGCGCGAGCATTCCTGGCGGGTGATGGACAACGCCGCGGCAATCGCCGGCTCGCTGGACCTGCCGGCGCCGGCGCAACATCTTTGCCTGGTTGCCGGGCTGCTGCACGATTTTGGAAGATTCCCGCAGTACGCGCGGTACAAGACCTTTCATGATGGCAAGTCCGTGAACCATGCCCGCCTGGGGACACGGCACCTGCGGGCGGAGGCGGCCTGCGCCACCATGCCGGCTGCGGCCCGGCGCATGGTGCTGGCGGCGGTGATGCTGCACAACCGGCGCGAGCTGCCGCGAGGCATCGCCCCGGCGTTGCAGGGCCTGACGGAAGTGGTGCGCGATGCGGACAAGCTGGATATCATCCGGGTCATGGCTGCCCATTTCAGCGCGCCCGACGCGTCCAACCCCGTGGTCACCCTGCATGTGCAGGAAGACCCGGACCGCTGGACCCCAGCCTTGCTGGAGGATATTCTGCAAGGAAAAAATGGCAGCTACAGCGCCATGCGCTATGCAAACGACTTCAAGATTCTGCTCTGCGGCTGGGTGAACCAGCTGCGCTATGGCCGCAGCAGAACCCTCCTGGACGCCCAGGGGCACATCCATACACTGCTTGGAACGTTGCCGGATGCCCCGGAACTGACCCAGCTGCGGGAGATGGTGCGGAGCCTGCTGGAAAGGCCACTGCCGGAACCGGACTGTACCCGGGCGCTCCGGCAGTGGCGGGAGTGAAGGATGCGCGCCAGATCAGGCGCTTTCGCTGAAGAGCTTGCCGGCCATGCGTTCCAGCAGTTCGCCAGCGGTGGTGAAGATCATCGGTTTTTGTGCGGATTCGCCAACATTCACAGCCAGAGGCAGGGATTCGCCGTTGACACTCGTCATCTTGTGGATGTTGTACTGCATCCGCATGGTGTTGGCGATGCTGCTCTGGTTGAACCGTTCAGCCTCCAGGATGGACTGCCAGGTAAGGTCGCTGGTCATATGCCGTCTCTCCATGACTTGCCGTCAGGGGGCAGCCGACGGTCTTGGAATACTTTTCTCTAATGTAACCCCGCCACAGGCCCCGGTCAAGCCGGGAACAGCGAGCCGACATCATGGATCGGCCGGCGGGCCAGTGCACAGGTGATTGCTCATGCATGCATGCTCCGCTCCTGCACCCTCGCAGCGAGCCTCTCAGGTCAAGCCGTTTTATGTCATGGAAATTCTGGAAAAAGCCCAGGCCATGCAGCGCGCCGGCATCGACGTGGTGCACCTGGAGGTGGGCGAGCCGGACTTCGAAACGCCTCTCCCCATCCGCGAGGCCGCCGAAAAGGCCCTGCGCGACGGGCACACCCATTACACCCACAGCCTGGGCCTGCCCGAGCTGCGCGAGGCCATCTGCCAGTGGTACGCGGCGCATTACCAGGTCCAGGTCACTCCGGACCGCGTGGCCGTGACCAATGGCGTCTCCCCGGCCATGCTCCTGGCCTTCTCGGCCCTGCTGGACTGCGGGGATGAAGTGCTTCTGGCTGATCCGCATTACGCCTGCTACCCCAACTTCGTGCGGCTGGCCGGCGGGACACCGCGCTTTGTGCCCGTGCGCGAGGAAGAGGGCTACCAGCCCACGGCCGCGGCAGTGCGGCACGCCATGGGGCCGCGGGTAAAGGCGCTGCTGGTGAACACCCCCGGCAACCCCACGGGAACCTGCCTGAGCCTGCCCCGGCTGCGCGAACTGGCCGCGGTGGCGCCGTGTCTGGTCAGCGACGAGATCTATAATGGACTGGTGTACGGCGAGGGTGAGGCCGCCCCGCAGGACGTCTCGGCCCTGCAGGCCACGTCCGAGGCCCTGGTGCTGGATGGCTTTTCCAAGCGTTTCGCCATGACCGGCCTGCGGCTGGGGTATCTGATCTTTCCGTCGCAGCTGGCCCGGGCTGTTTCGTCCGTGACGCAAACGCTGTTCATCTCGCCCAATGCCGTGTCCCAGTGGGCCGGGGTGGCGGCATTGCGGGACTGCGCCCCGCACATGGAGGCCATGCGCCGGCAGTACGACGAACGCCGCCGGCTGATGATCCGCCGGCTCAAGGGCATGGGCTTTTCCCTGCTTACGGAACCCACGGGCGCGTTCTATGTGTTCGTCAATGCGCGGCCCCTGTGTGGTGATCTGGGGGCGGATTCCATCGCCCTGGCCAACCGCATTCTGGAGGAAGCCCACGTGGGCGTGACCCCGGGCGTGGACTTCGGGCCGGGCGGCGAGGGTCATCTGCGCTTCTCATACGCCACGTCATTGGAACGTATTGAGGAAGGGCTTACTCGTCTGGAACATTGGCTGGAGCGCCAGGGCTGCCGGGCGTAAGGCAGATGCTGTGGATGATGAATACCGTCTGATCGCAAAGATTTACGCGCCGTTGCTGGAGCCGCTGCTTGCGCCCGTGCGGGCGGAGGTGGCGGCGCTGGCGGCGCAGGAGGGCTGGCGGCTGGTGCTGGACGTGGGCGGTGGTACGGGCGGGCAATGCGTGGCGCTGCACCACCTGGGCGTACGGTGCCTGTTGCTGGACCGTTCGCCGGCCATGCTGCGGGCCGCGTGGCGGGAGAGGATGGAGGGACGGGCGTTGCTCGTGCAGGGAGATGCCGCCGCCGTGCCGCTGGCCGATGGGGCGGTGGATGCGGCGCTCTTTTCCCTCTGCCTGCATGAGATGGAACCGGCCCTGCGCCGGGCTGCCCTGGCCGAAGCCGGTCGCGTGGCCCGGGCTGTGGTGGTGGCAGACTATGCAGAATACGCCGGAGATGCCCGGCCCCGCGCTGGTTCCAGGGCAAGGGAACTCCTGGCGCGATGGGTCGCGCACGTGCCGGAACGTCTGGCCGGCCGGCGGCATTACCGGATGTTCCGCGACTACCTGACCCGCGGCGGCGCAGCCGGCCTGCTGGCCGAGGCCGGGTTTCGTGTGCGCGTCCGCCGGAATGTGCTTCAGGGGGCGCTGGCAGTCATGCTGGCGGTGCCAGAAACCGTCACGCCCCAGAACTCCTGATCCATCAGGGAAAGGCGCCGGTCAATGCGGAAGGTGGGATCCTTCTGACAGGCTTCGGCCACGGCGGTATCGTGGACGAAGAGCTGGTTCAAGTCCATGTTCTGCTGGCGCTCTTCCTCGGAGATTTCCCCGCGGTAGTCCCGGATCAGCAGGCGGATCTCACCAGGGGCGAGCTGGGTGCGGTGGTTGTCGGCCATGCAGCCGCACATGCTCCTGGCCTGGGCATCGCCAAGATGTGGCGTGGCCTGCTGCAGGCAGAGGCCCTCGAATTCCGCCGCCAGGGCCGCGGTGCTTTCGTGGGGAGGCTCCACGGGACGTTGCTCGCCGGCACAGGCGGCCAGGCTCAGCGCCGCCGCCAGGGTGGCGGCCATGAGGCCCAGGCAGGTGGAACAGCGGCGGGTGATGATTGCACGGCATCTTGGCATCAGGAAACTCCAACGCGCAGAAATTCTTCAAAGGTGGTAAGACCTTCCAGGACCTTTACCGCCGCATCCATGCGCAGGGTGCGCAGGGCGCCAACTTCCAGGCAGGCCTGCCTGATGTCGCTGGCCGAGGCGCCGCGCAGGATGAGCTGCGCCACAATGGGGACCATGGGGTCGATTTCCAGCAGTTCGAATAACCCCGTGTAGCCGCGATAGCCGATGCCCTGGCAGGCCGTGCAGCCTTTGGCCCGGAACACGCGGGATTCCCGGCCAGCCAGGCGCGCGCCCAGGGCCTTGAGCATGGCTTCGTCAGGGGTGAATTCATCCTTGCAATCAGGGCAGACGCGCCGTGCCAGCCGCTGGGCGGCCACCAGCTGCACTGTGGCGACGATGCGGTGGGGTTCCAGGCCCATGTCCGCAAGCCGGCTCAGGGCTCCCGGCGCGCCCCCCGTGCCGCCTGGATCGGGCGCCAGGAGGCAGCCCAGGGCCTTGTGCCCGTCCAGGGTGGCGTCGAGGAGCAGGCTGGCCGTGTCCTTGTCCCGGATTTCACCGACCATGAGCACGTCGGGATCCTGTTGCAGCACGGCCTGCAGCCCTGCGGCGCAAGTCAGGCCCGTCCGCGGGTGCAAGGGGATCTGCGCCACGCCCCGAAGCGGGTGCTCCACGGTTTCTTCCAGGGTGACGATGCTGCGCTGCCGGCCCGCCAGTTGCTGGAGCAGGGCGTACAGCAGGGCGGTTCTGCCGCTGCCGGCGGGGCCTGAGGTCAGGAAGAGGCCGCCGGGCTTTTCCAGCCAGCGGTCGAGTTTGGCCCGCTCCGCACTGCGCAGGCCCAGATCCTCCAGGCCCAGCGGCGCGCTGGCCGCATCGCGGAGATGCAGCACCACCTTTTCGCCGTGGATGGTCGGCAGACAGCCTACCTGCACCAGCACCTCGCGCCCCTTGAGCGGCAGAACCACGCGGCCCTGCTGCGGCATCGACGCGATGGTCTCGTCCAGGCCGGCAAGCTGTTTGAGCCGGGCAACCAGGGTCTCATGCATGCGACGGTGGGGGGCAGCCATCTCGTGCAGGACGCCATCCACCCGAAACCGCAGGGAAATGCGGTCATGTTCTGGCAGAATATGCACGTCGCTGGCCCTGGCGTGCTGGGCGGCAGCGAGGATGCGGTCGATGACCCGGGTGAGCGGATCAGCCTGAGGTTCGGCGACCGACGGTGACGCCGCCTCAAGAGATCCGACTGGCTCAGATTTGACCGGTTCAGCGGGCGTAGCCGGCTCGGGAGCCATCTCCAGGGGGGCCGCTGGCGTGTGCGTCTCCGGGGTGGGCGCCTCTGTGTCGGGGCTGACGGCCTGCCTGAAGGAGGATGTTGCCTCGACTGTGGGCAGCTCATCCGAAAAAGAGAACTCATGATCGTCCGTCTCGGGGGCGGCGGGGGCTCCCTCCGCCTCAGGAGGCAGCGCCTCTGTGCCGGGTGGCAGGACTTCTTCGAGGGGGACGATGTGTTCGGGAGGAAGCAGGTCGTGCACGTCCAGAATTTCCAGATCCGCGTCTTCCAGATCCGCGTCTTCCAGATCCCCGACTTCCAGATCCGCGATTTGGAGCTCAGCGACTGCCGGCTCTGCGATTTCCGGGTCTGTATCCGGGAAGATCTCGTCCTCCATCCTGGGCTGCGCGGGCTCGGCTTCGCGGTCTGCGCCGTAGATGGCCTTGTGCAGGGCGTTGAGCTCGACCCTGGTGCAGAGCACGGGCTCCACATCCTGGCGGATGGTTTCGGCGGCGTTGTCCAGGGCCGAGAGGTCGGACGGGTCCAGGCATCCCAGCCACAACACGGGGCCGCGCTTGCGCAGGGGCACGCATTCGTGCTGCCGGGCCGATTGTTCGGAAAACGCGTGCTTCAGGGCGGGATCCAGGGGAAAATCCGCCGGGGAATAGCGCTCAATCTGCAATTGCTCGCTCAGGAGCTGCAGCAGCCGGGCTTCGTCCACATAGCCCCGCAGCACCAGGAACATGCCCAGCCGCATGGGGGGCCTGGCCTGCTTGTGTTCCAGGATGGCCGCCTCCAGCTGGGGCTCGGCAATGAGTCCGGCCTCCAGCAGCATTTCGCCCAGCTTGCGGCGGGGGCGTTCGGGGCGGCGCGGCGGACGTTTCGCCTGCAGGCCAAGCGGGGCAGGATTCGCGGGCTGGGCCGGGCGGATTGGCGGGGCGCCTGGCGTCTTTTGCGCCGGGGGGGCCGACTGCACGCCCAAACGCAGGGACAAGCCCTCGGACTGGGGACGCGGGGGCGGAAGAAGGGGCGGCTTGGCCATGAAAGCTCCTGCGGCGAAACTTCGCTGAACGTGAAAGCAACAGTAAAATGCGGAAAGATGGTACGGGGAATCCCGATGCAAATCAAGAGAAAGCGACTGTGCAACCCGCTATTTTACATTGCGCCTGACTGGTGCGTGCCAGCTGTTGCAGTCAACAGCATCTCATGTCTCAGGCAGCAGATGGGCGAAGAGGGCCGGCGCATCCGCGGCCACCACATGCGCACCGGCGTCGGCCAGGGCCTGCATTCCGACTCTGCCGGACGCCACGCCAGCAGCCTGCACGCCAGCTCGCAATGCCGTGGCGATGTCCATGGGGTGATCGCCCACCATCAATGCTTCCGCAGGATTGCACTGCAACAGCGTCAACGCCTCCAGCAGGTGTTGCGGATTCGGCTTGACCCGGCGAACGCCTTCGCGGGGCAAAAACGCCTCGCACCAGTCGTTCACATCGGGAAAAACCTGCCGCACCGCGGCGTCGCAATTGCGGGTGATGATTCCCAGACGCGTTCCGGCCTGCCGGAGTTGCTGCAGGAGAGGGCGGGTGCCCTGGAACAGCCGGCCGCGAAGCGCGGCTTCCAGCTCAAGGCCCGTCACCGCAGCGTGCGCCTGGAAGAAAAAGTGAACCCCGGCGTCATGCCCGCAGCGGCCGGCAATTTCCAGCCGGGTGGTGTCGATCCATTCCAGCACCGGCGTGCTGCCCGGCACGGGTGCAGGCAGGAGGAACTCCGCGGCCACCGCAGCCACGCGGCGACGCATGTCTTCGAAATCTATGACCAGCTCGGCCAGGGTGCCGTCGAAGTCAAATACAACGGCGCGGGGGAGGGACTGCAGCATGATGGGTGTCTGCGCGGGTGGGAGTGGTGGCGGGAACTCAGTCTTCCACAATCACCGATTGCCCCACCACGCTGGCCTTGCGCAGGGGGTCGATGGCCTGGTAGGCGGGCGAATCGAAGCAGGCCTTCAGGGTCTCGACATCCTTGAACCTGATCAGCACCACGCGCTGGGGCGCCCAGTCCCCGGAATATGCCTGCACGGCCTTGCTGACCAGCAGATACTCCCCGCCGGCGGCTTCGATGAGCGGCCGGGCCTGGGCCCGGTAGCGGTCATAGGTCTGCGGATCGGTGACGGCGATGGTCTGGATGACGAGATAGGCTGCCATGGCGTGTGCTCCCGGGGATGCTCCCAGTCTTGTTCCAACCCTGTTCCAGGCTTCCCTGTGCGCGGGGAGCGTGGGGCGACGGCTGGCCATGGCAGTAGCAGGGGGGCGGGGCGGTGGCAAGCGATCATCTCCGGGCACGGCCTTCCGCCACGGCCCCCGCGGCAACAGGTGAAACAGGCTAGACCGGGAGGCTGTCCAGCAGGGCGGGCAGGTCAAACAGGCTCGGCAGGAAGTAGTCCCCAGGGCGCAACTGCGCCTCCTGCCCCGGCTTCCATTTGCCCGTGCCGACCATGGCGCAGCGGGCACCAATGGCCACGGCGCCGGCCACGTCGGTGAGCAGGTCGTCCCCGATCACCAGCACCTCTTCCGCACGGCACCCCAGGGAGGCCACGGCCTGGCCGAAGAAGAGCGGCGAAGGCTTGCCAGCCACCTGGGCCTGCACGCCCGTGGCCGCTTCCAGGGCAGCCACGTACGCCCCGCAGTCCAGCCGGGGGCCGTCCGCGGCAAACCAGAACGGGTTCTTCTGCAGGGCCAGCAGCTCGGCGCCGCCCTGCATCCAGCGCAGCACCTGATTGAGCAGGGCGTAGGAAAAGCCTTCGCCAAGGTCGCCCATGATGATCAGATCCACGTCGGGGCTGGCCTGGGTGTTATGGCCGGCATGGGCCTGCCCGGGACCGGCGACGATGCAGTCTTCGATATCGGCAAAGAGCGGACGCACGGCCTCTGGCACCAGCAGGGCGCAGCGCAGGCCGGCCTGGGGTGTCCGGGGGGGCCGGGCGGTCCGTAACGTGCGCATGTGCGCGAGGCAGGCCATGGTGGCAGTCAGGATTTCGCCGGGCTCCACCTGCAGGCCCATCCCGGCCAGATCGGCGGCGATGCGCTCCGGGGTGCGGGCGGTAATGTTCGTGATGAGCCGCAGGCCCAGCCCCCGGCGTTTGATTTCGGCCAGCGCCTCGGCCGCGCCGGGCAGCGCCTGACCGCGGTGGGTGAGGGTCCCTTCGACATCAGACAATACGGCAAGAGGCATGCGCAAATCCTGTCAGTTGGTGGTTGGGCCAGCGGTGGCATTGGCTGTGCTGTTGGCGGTGGCATTGTCAGCTGGCGGGTTGCGGAGCAGGGCCTCCAGGCGGGGAGGGATGGCGTCCGGAAAGCTGCGCATGGATTCGCGCTCCAGCTCGGGAGTCCAGTTGTACAGCTTGGTTTCCGGGAAAAAGGCCGCCCAGGCATACCACATGGCCGTGAAGCTGGGCAGCCGGGTCAGCCTGGAGCCGGCCAGGGGGCCTTCAAGTCCCTCGCCCGTGGGGCTCCAGCGGGTCCGGGTCGTGCTGTCGTAAATACCCTGGGGCAGTTTGGCGAACGCCAGGGGCTGGCCGTTCACACGGCGATCGAACAGCCGCGTGGCGTGCAGGCTTTCATCCCACAAGGCCACAATGGGGAACGACCCGGCGTCGAAATTGGCCGCACCGGCATGGCGCAGCGAGTTCTTGACCACGGCCACCAGCATGTCCGGCAGAATGAGGCCGAGGACTTTCTCCTTGAGCGGCTGTTGCCGGTCAAGAGTTGAGACGGGATGCACCAGGACGTTGTTGTCGTAATAGGTGCCGTTGCGGGTGTAGGAGCCGTAGGGGTCTTTCGAGTAGTCGCGCCGAAAGCCCGTGGCTTTGGAGAGGACGAGGGCGTTGGGGTATCTGGCGGCAGCGCGGCCGTAGGTGGTCCAGAGCAGGGGGGTGGGGCTGAGCCTGGCACCCTTGAGTGGCCCCTTGACGCACAGGCCGGCGAGCTGGGTCCAGAGGGAGCCGGTGGCGCGGTCGTACAGCAGGGTGTTGTTCTCCAGCAGGGGGCCTGCAGTGCCAAACGTGGTGACGGTGGAGCCCACTGTGCCGGAATAGGCCACCACGGAACCCGTGAGCGGGCAATACGTGACCGAACGGCGGACACTGGCCGGGCCGGTCCCTTCCACCTCATTGACCACGGCATGCCAGACCAGGGTCATTTGGGGATAGATGCGCGGAGGGGAGGCGTCTTCCAGCAGAAAGACCGGATCCCCGGCGTCCATGACCAGATTGGCGTCGGTGATGGACATGAATTCCGGGCGATCAATGGGCGGGATGGCGTCCCGGGCCACTCCCGTATCCAGAATGCGGGAGGCCATGGTGTCCAGCCGTTCCGGGGTGAGCATGCCCGGTGGGGGCGGCATCACCAGCGTGGTTTTCTCATAGGCCATGGCCGCATGGGGCAGGGCGACACAACAAAGCAGCAGGATTGGCAAAACAAGAGGGTGCAGGGTGGAGGATCTCATGGTCTTGTTCCTGCCCGGGCCTGCGGGCGTGTGTAGGAGGATACGGGAACGGTCGCACGATGCCAAGACGGATGCGCTGGCGGCCACGTTCCGGACGGACGCCCGATCGCCGCGCCAGGCGGGCATCCGATGCGCGCGCCGGAGCGGGCCGGGCGGGACTTGCCAGGGCCAGGGAACACACGTACACACGGCATGCTTGCGACAACCATCCATTGGAGGGTGAAATGTCTGGTTCCTTGATGATGCCATCGCGCCCCGTGCATGCCTTGGTCACTGGCGGATGCGGCTATATTGGTTCGCATATGGTCAGACTCTTGACGCAACTCGGCCACCAGGTGACGGTGCTGGACAATCTTTCCACAGGCCATCGCCAGGCGTGCGGCGGGGCCAGGCTGGCGGTGGCGGACATTCGCGACGCCGAGGCGGTGCAGCGGATCTTCGCGGCCAACGCCTTTGACGTGGTTATGCATTTTGCGGGCCTGATCGTCGTGTCCGAGTCTGTCGTCATGCCGGGTGTGTATTATGACGTCAATGTCACCGGCACCCTGGTGTTGCTGGAGGCCATGCGCAAGGCCGGGGTCAATCGGTTTGTCTTCTCCTCCACCGCCGCGGTGTACGGCGAGCCCGAGGGTGGCGGTCTTTCCCGCCCCCTGCGCGAGGACGACCCCACCCGGCCCATCAACCCCTACGGGCATGGCAAACGCATGGTGGAGCAGATGCTGGCCGATTACCGCACCGCCCATGGCCTTTCCTCGGTGGTGTTCCGCTATTTCAATGCCGCTGGAGCGGACCCGTCCGGGGAGATTGGCGAGGCCCACAATCCAGAGACGCATCTCATCCCCAACGTGCTTAACGCCGCGCTGGCGGGGCAGGATGGAGGCCAGGGCCTGACCGTCTTTGGAGACGACTATCCCACTCCCGACGGGACATGCCTCAGGGATTACATTCATATCAACGATCTCGCCAGGGCGCACCTGGCCGCCGTGGCCTACATGGAACAGCACGAAGGGGCGCACCTGTTCAACCTGGGCAATGGCCGCGGGTTCAGCGTGCTGGAGGTGATTGAGGCGGCCCGCCGGGTGACCGGCAAGGATATCGGCTATCGTGTGGCGCCCCGCCGCGCCGGCGATGCCCCCGCCCTGGTGGCCGACGGTGGCAAAGCCCGCGAGGCCCTGGGCTGGACGCCGGACTATCCCGAGGTGGACGGCATCATCGAAACAGCCTGGCGCTGGGCCAGGGCGCGGCGGTATTAGCGTGCCTGGAGCCAAAAAAAACGCGCCGGCAAAACCGGCGCGTTGGGAAGACTGGTCGGGATGGCGCGATTCGAACGCGCGGTCTCCGAGTCCCGAACCCGGCGCTCTACCAAGCTGAGCCACATCCCGAATGGAAGAAAGGTCTCTACACGCGCCGCGGGGCTTTGACAAGTCTTTTTCCTTGCACGCAGCAATTTTTGCGGGCAAACCAAGGCTCCACATGGACAAAAAGCCGCCTGTGTGCGAGCATGGGCCGTACTGAACTACGAGGACAGACAGCGAGGAGCAGTTGTGATTGCAAGCCGGGAACGAGGATCGACGCGCGGCATCAGCGTGGTGGTGGTGGATGATTCCGCCTTCATGCGCAAGGCCATTCAGACGATGCTGGAAAAAGATCCAGAAATCCGCGTTGTTGCCACAGGCAAGAACGGTGCGGAAGGATTGGAGCTGATCCGCAAGCACAATCCTGACGTCATCACCCTGGATATTGAGATGCCCCAGATGGACGGCTTGACGGCCCTCAAGCGCATCATGATGGAGAATCCCAAGCCGGTGCTGATGATCAGCTCATTGACCACCGAAGGGGCCGAAGCAACCCTCAAGGCCATGGAGCTTGGCGCCGTGGACTTCATTCCCAAGCAACTCTCCAAGGTGACGCTGGACATCATCAAGATTGAAGAGCAACTCCGGGCCAAGGTCAAGGAGATTGCCCGCCGTCGGTTTCGCCCGCCTGTTCCCTCGCGCGGGGCAACCACGCGCCTGAGCGTATCCGCCTATTCCGGCGGGGCCGTTGCCACTGCGGCGGAGTCGGCGCAGGCAGCCGCCTCCGCCACGGTGGCGCCCGTCACGAAACCTGCCGGCTCCCCGGTGCGCGACGTGGTGGCCATTGGCGTTTCCACCGGCGGCCCGCCTGCGGTGCAGAAGGTGCTCTCCGCGCTGCCCAAGGATTTTCCGGCAGCCATTCTCATCGCCCAGCACATGCCGGCGGCCTTTACCGGCCCCTTTGCCAAGCGGCTGGATGGTGTCTGCGAAATCACGGTCAAGGAGGCGGAGGACGGCGAACGGCTTATGCCCGGCGTGGCATACGTTTCTCCTGGCGGGAAGCACCTGGGCATTGAGCAAAAAGTTTCACGCATCGATGTGCGGGTAATGAGCGAGCCCGCCGACGCGCTGTACAAGCCTTCGGCAAATGTGCTTATGACATCTGTCGGGGAAGGGGTCGGCCGTCGGGCGCTGGGCGTCATCCTCACCGGCATGGGCAGCGATGGCATGGAGGGCATGAAGATTCTGAAGGCCAAGGGCGGTCGGGCCCTGGCGCAGAACGATCAATCCTGCGTGGTGTACGGCATGCCCAAGGCCATCGTGGATGCCGGGCTGGCTGACGAAATACTGGATATTGACGACATGGCCGGCGCCATTCTGGCGAATCTCTATAAAAAATAGAGCCGGCAGTTGGGGTCGCGCCCGCAGGGGGCAGCGTTCCATGCATTGTGCAGGGGGGGACGGAAGCACAGGCGCCAGCCTGATGCGCAAGGTTGTCGTGCGCCTGTCACCGTGTTCATGTATGTACCGCCTTCCGGGAACTTAATGCAGGGAGAAGTTATGACAGTCTGTCCTGATACCATGACGTTGTTGCAAAGCGACGATGTGGACCAGATTCGTGAGGGCTGCTTCGCGGCGGGGGAGACGAAGTGTCTGGAAGCATTGCCGTTTCTGGTGCAGCATCTGCAAAGCGAGAACCTGGGTGTGCAGGAGGCGGCGGATGAGGCCTTGCGCCGTATCCCTTCTCCCGAGGCGGTTCGCGCGCTTGCTCCGTTGCTGTCTTCCGACGATGCCCCCCTGCGCAACCTGGCCATGGATCTCTTGCGTGAGATCAGCCAGGAAGATTTGGATACCTGCATCGTCATGCTCAAAAGCGAGGATGGCGATCTGCGCATCTTCATGGCCGATATCCTGGGATCGTCCGAATCGCCGTTGGCGGTGGGCCCCCTGTGCGATGCCCTGCTGAAGGACCCGGACGTGAACGTGCGGTATCAGGCTGCCGTGAGCCTGGGGGCGCTGGGCTTTTCCGAAGCCGCCCCCTGCCTGACCAAGGCCCTGCAGCAGGATGAAGAGTGGGTCCAGTTCTCGGTGATTGAGGCCATCACCAAAATCCGGGACGATTCTGCCGTGGAGGCCCTGGCCAAATCCCTGGATAATGCCACGGATCTGGTGGCGTCCATGATTGTGGAAGCCCTGGGGGAAATGGGCTCCATGAAGGCGGCGGTGCTGCTCTTGCGGCGCATGGATGCCGCCACGCCAGCCCTGCGCAGCAAA
The DNA here is from genome assembly GCF_054653055.1 of Megalodesulfovibrio paquesii. Classification (NCBI taxonomy): domain Bacteria; kingdom Pseudomonadati; phylum Thermodesulfobacteriota; class Desulfovibrionia; order Desulfovibrionales; family Desulfovibrionaceae; genus Megalodesulfovibrio; species Megalodesulfovibrio paquesii. The sequence continues at coordinate 739,703 of NZ_BAAIGQ010000005.1, forward strand.
TTTGTGAAGGCAGTGGTCAATATCCTGGGCGCCAAAAGCATGGCCATGCTTTCCGAGGCGGATCGCACCCGCATCCACAAATACAGTCTGGAAGCCCTGGAAGACGAGGATACAGACATCCAGGACGCCGCCATTCAGGCCCTGTCCTATGTCGGGGGTGATGACGCCACCCAGGCCATCCTTCGCCTGGGCGGGGCGCTGGACCCTGTGGTGGATCAGGAGCGGCTGGAACAGCTGGCTGGCGCTCTGGCTGGCATCGGCTATGGTCCTGCGCTGGAAGTGAGCGTTCGGGAAGGGTCCTGGAAAGAGGGCATGCTGGCCGTCAATACCATCAGGCTCATCGGCGATCCTGCCGCCATCGGCCTGCTGGTGGACGAGTTCTGGAACAAAGACCAGGACATGCAGCGCAATATCATGAGCGCCATGCAAACCCTGACGGCAGCGCTTGCCGAAACAGGCAGCGCAGATACCGCCTCCCTGACAAGCTTTCTCATGGATTTGCTGGAGCGGCACAAGGATGCCACGGTCATCAAAGGCGCCATTCACATTCTCGGGCCCATCCTGCGGCACGCTCCGGCCGTGGATACCATGTTTGCGTTTCTGGAACACCCGTTCGACGATGTCAAAGACGCTGCCCTGGATGCCTGCGTGGCCATCAACGGCCCCAGGGTGCTGGAGCGGTTCCGGGAGCTGTTCCACAGCACCGTGATGATGAACCGCCTCATGGCCGTGTATGTCTTCAGCCGGACCAATGTGGAAGAGTCTCTGGATCAGCTGCGCGAGGCCCTGGAAGACCCTGCTCCGGAAGTGCGCAAACTGGCCCTGGAAGGCCTGCGCAGCGTGTGCGAAAGCATGGATACCCTGATCCCGGCAGTGCTGGGGCGGCTTTCCGATGAAAACCGCGAGGTGCGGCTGGCTGTGGTGGAAGTGCTTGGCCAGTGCTGCATGGATGTGACAGCCTATCTGGAACAGGCGCTGCATGATGAGGATGACTGGGTGAAGGTCCGGGCCCTGGAGGCCCTGGCCCAGCGTCGCGACCTGGACAGCGTCCGATTCATCGCCCCGTTTGTGCAGCATGAAAATACCCTGGTGGCCATCAAAGCCGTGGAAGCCCTGGGCGATATTGGTGGCGAATCGGCCTTCCGCGCCCTGCTGGAAGCCCTGACCAGCGACAACCCCGACGTGGCAGCCGCAGCTGAGGCCGCGGTGGATCGCTTCAAAAGCGAAGAGGGAGAACTCTGATGGCAGCCCTGTTCTCCAGCGGCGTCGCCGAGCGCAAGGATATCAAGATCGGCGATACGGAATTTACCCAGCTGAGGGATTATATTTATGAACTCAGCGGAATCTATATTGCGGACAACCGAAAATACCTGCTTGAAAACCGGCTGGCTGGTCGGCTCAAGGTGCTGAACCTCAAGGATTTCAGCGAATATTTCTACTACCTTCGGTTCGATCCGAACAAGCGCAATGAACTGACCAAGTTGTATGAGGTCATTACCACCAACGAAACGAGCTTTTACCGCAATCCGCCCCAGCTCAAGGTGTTCCAGGAAAAAGTCCTGGCCGAGGTGCTGGAAGAACAGCGCAAGCTCAAATCCAAAAAGCTCCACATCTGGTCCGCCGGCTGCTCCACAGGCGAGGAGCCGTATACCCTGGCCATGATCATCCATGAGATGCTGGGCAGCGAGCTGCCCACCTGGAGCATCAAGATCACGGCCAACGACCTCTCCGAGGCCGTCTTGCGCTCTGCGCGTGAAGGCGTGTACACAGACTACGCCCTCCGGACAACGCCAAAGGAAATCATCACCCGGTATTTCATCCAGGAAGGCGTGAAATACCGGGTTAAGCCGGAGGTCAAGCGCCTTGTTTCCTTTGGGCACATCAACCTGAACGACCGCATGGCCGTCAAACGGGTGGAGCGTTCGCAAATTGTCTTTTGCCGCAACGTGATCATCTATTTTGACGACGCCATGAAGAAGCGCGTGATCTCGTCGTTTTACGATAACCTGCTGCCCGGAGGCTATCTGCTCATCGGCCATTCCGAGTCCTTGCACAACATCTCGCGCGCATTCAAGCCGGTGCATCATCCCGGGGCCATTATTTACCGTAAAGAATGACCGGAACGCGCCGAAGGAATTGACAGTGTCAAGCAAGCGTTGCATGCCGTCGCATGCGGCTCGCGCCATGGAGGGGCAGTCTCGTGCCGGCTAGTGTGCTGGCAGTGGCCAACCAGAAAGGCGGAGTCGGCAAAACCACCACGGCGCTTTCTCTTTCCGCCGCGTTGGGCAACTATGGCAAACGCACTCTGGCTGTGGACATGGATCCGCATGTGAGCGCTTCCATTCACTTGCGGTGTTATCCGGAAGACATGGAAGTGACGGTCTTTGACCTGTTTCAACGCGAAGGGGCGGCGCTGGAAACCCTCTGGAGCAAGGGACGTGTGTGGGAACCGGGCAAGCGGTTTGAGTTCGTGCCCGGACACAAACGCCTCTCGGATCTGGAGGTGGACTTGAGCCAGCGCAAGGGCAAGGGATTGTTGCTTAAACAAGCATTGAAATCCGTGCTGGACGAATATGACTACATTGTGTTGGACTGTCCTCCGCACCTGGGAGTGTTGTTGGTGAATGCCCTTGTGGCTGCGGATCTGCTGGTGATTCCGCTGCAGACGGACTTCATGGCCGTGCACGGGTTGAAATTGCTGTTTGAAACAGTTGGCACGCTCAACAAGCTCAGAGCCAAGCCCCTGCGCTATCGTGTGCTGCCAACCATGTTCGACGCCCGCGCCGGTGCCTGCCGGCGGGTACTGATGCTCTTGAAGGAAAAGCTTGGGGAAAACATGTTTTCCACCATCATCCATATGGACACGAAATTCCGCGAGGCCAGTGCCCAGGGGCGCACTGTTGCCGACGCTTTTCCCGAAAGCCGCGGCGCCCTGGAATACCAGCAACTTGCCAAAGAGATCATCAGCCATGAGCAGAAGTCCTGAAGAATATTTCCAGACCCATGAATTTGCCACCCAGAGCGCCCAGGCACAGCTGACCGAAGGCGAGCACGCCTTTCTGGAAAAATATGTGGGGGTCAAGGAAGGGGACGTGCTCGACAAGCTTGGGCTCGATGCCCCCGTGGATGCCCGAGCCGTGGCCCTGGAGCAGGCTGTGGACGCGGCCACGGGAGAGCCGGTGGCCGCTGCGCCCGAGGCGGAAGCCGAGCAGGGCCACGATGTTTCCCAGATGCGCGATTTTGAAGGGGCGCTGCGCAAGCTGCCGGATTTGCAACTGGTCAGCTTTTTTCTTGGCGATCAGGAATTCACCATCCCCATCCAGGCCGTGCAGGAAGTCATCCGCTATGTGGAGCCCACCAAGCTCCCGGAATCTCCGCCGTATCTGGCCGGCATGGTGAACTTGCGTGGCACAATCACTGCATGTATCAATCTTGCATCGCTGATGGGAATGCAAGACGCAGAGGAAGAGGACGGGGCAGCCCCCCGGGCGCGATTCATCATCGTGTGCCGGCGGATGGGGTTGCAGGTGGGGTTGTTGGTGGAGCAGGTCGCTACCATGTACCGCGTTGCGCAGGATCAGATTGAGTGGAACATTGAGCAACGCATGGGGGGCATGGTGGAAATAGTAAATGCCTTGATGCGTCGTGGTGACGACCTTCTGGGCATTATCTCCATCGACAAGATAGTGGAAAAGGTCCTCAAACAGTGAGGAAAAGGTGACTCCGTGGCCAAGAACAACATCCTGATAGTGGACGATTCCAAAACAGTGCGCAACCTTGTGGCCTTCATTCTCAAGAAGGAAGGCTACAAAGTCACTGCCGCGGAAAACGGGTTGGACGGCCTTGAGAAACTGTATTCCATGGAAGCGGTGGATCTGATCATCTCCGACATCAATATGCCGAAGATGGACGGCTTCACCTTTATCAGACAGGTGCGTGAACAGGAGTTGTACCGCGACCTGCCCATCGTTGTGCTCTCCACGGAAGGACAGGAAAAAGATATACAGCAAGGTTTGCAGCTGGGGGCAAACCTCTACATGGTCAAGCCTGCACAGCCGGAAAAGTTGCTGCGCAATGTCAAAATGTTGCTTGGCTAACACAGGCCTCCAAGACCCGACGCACAGGACAGGGAGCAGGGGATGAGTCAGGATTTCATGGATCAGGAGATCATTGCCGATTTCATCATTGAGGCGCGCGAGCACCTGGAAACCATCGAGCCCAACCTGCTCGAACTGGAAAAAAGTCCGGACAACCTCGCGCTGCTCAATGAAATTTTCCGGCCCATGCATTCCCTGAAAGGCGCTTCGGGGTTTCTGGGCTTTGGACACATGAACCGCCTGGCCCACAAGGCGGAGAATATTCTGGATGAGTTGCGCCAGGGGGGCCATGCCGGTGACCCCCGAGGTCATGGACGTCATTCTGCAAGCCACCGACGCCCTGCGTCAAATCGTTGATTGTCTTGAGCGCCAAGGCAATGAAGGCGATGTGGCTGTGGAGCCCATTGTGGCCATCATCGAGGCCCTGCTTTCCGGGGAGCAGCCACAGGCTGCGGCGAGCGTTACGGCGCCTGCGCCCGAGCCTGTCGCCGCTCCGAATCCCGTCGCCAATTCCGCGGCGGTGGTCTCGCCGGAAGCACCGCAGCCTAGAGTCCTGACCCCGGCCGCCATGCCGGCCTATCAGCTCACAGCGTTCGGGGAAGGGCATCTTAATGACTTCCTTGAGGAAGCTGCGGAAATGGTCGAGAGCCTCAATGCCGGTCTGCTCGTGCTGGAGCAGCAGCAGGGCGGTGAGATCGTCAATGACCTGTTCCGGTATTTCCATAATTTCAAAGGCAATTCGGGCATCATCGGCTTTGCCGAGCTCAATGGGCTGACCCACGAAGCCGAAACCCTGCTCAACCGCGTCCGCAAGGGCGAGATGGACTGCTCCCGCCAGCTTATTGATCTGCTGCTGGCCGTGGTGGACCGCATTGAAACCCTCGTTGCCGGCGTGGACCCCAAGACAGGCATGGTCAATCCCGTGTCCATCGAGGATTTGGTCGGCCTGCTGAGCAAGGCCTCGGAAACCGGCGAAGTGGGCTTTTTGCCGGGTCGCGAGGAGCCTGCTGGCGCACGCGGAGCCCAGCTGACGCCCGAGGCGCCAGCTTCGCCGGTAGAGCCGGAGGCGGATTCGGTAGAGGATGCAGAGGAGGACGAACTCCAGCGCGCCTTTGAGGAAGAAGCCTTGCGGTCCGAAGCTGCTCCGGCCGCTCCGGCGCCTGCTCCCGCCGCGCCCTCATACGATCCGGAAGATGTGTCCATTTTTGAAGACACGGTCAAACAGCAGCTCGGTTCCATCGACGCAGCCATGACCGAGCTGGCCAGGGACGCCTCGCGTACGGAGTTTGTGGATGCTCTGTTCCGGTCCCTGACCACCCTGCAAAACTCCAGCGCGTACATGGGCCTGGACGAAGTGCGCCAGTATGCCGAGCGTACGGCCAATCTGGTGGATCAGGCCCGCAAATCCGGCCTTCCTTTCGACGCGCTGGCGGATATCATGCGTCAGGAAACCTCCATCCTGGCGGACATGCTGCACCGGGCCGTGGCGGAAATGAAGGCTCCTGCGGAAACTGCCGCACCAGCTCCGGAGCCCGCACCCGCGCCTGCACCCGTACCTGCGCCGGCTCCCAAGGCCGAGCCCGCAGCCGCCCCGGAACCGGCACCCAAACCCGAGCCTGCGCCTGCGCCCAAGCCCGCACCCAAACCGGAGCCCGCGCCTGAGCCGGCGCCCACCCCCAAGCCGGAACCCAAGCCTGCACCGGCCGCTCCTGCCGCACCGCCGGCCGCCGCTCGTCCTGCCGCGCCACCGGCTGCAGGGGGCAGTGGCGGCGATGACAATGGCGGCGCACAGACTGCCGGTGGCAAGCCCAAGGTCTCTTCCACCATCCGCGTGGATCATGAAAAGCTCGACCACCTGATGAACCTCATCGGCGAGCTGATCATTAACCGTAACCGCTTTGCTTTGCTGGCCCGCCAACTGGAAGACAAGGGCGAAACCGTGGACCTCTCGGAAATGGCCCAGCACATGACCGAGACCACCTACGCCATGGCGCGCATCTCGGATGACCTGCAGGATACCATCATGAAGGTCCGCATGGTCCCCGTGCAGACCGTCTTCTCGCGCTTCCCCCGGCTGGTGCGGGATCTCTCCCGCAAATCAGGCAAGCAGGTCCAGCTGGTCACCGAAGGCGAGGAAACAGAACTGGACAAGAGCGTTGTCGAAGTCATTGGCGACCCCCTGGTCCACCTCATCCGCAACTCCGTGGACCACGGCATTGAGCCTGAGGACGCACGCCGTGAAGCCGGCAAGCCCGCCCTGGGCACGGTCTCCCTGCGCGCGTATCATCGCGGCAACTCTGTGGCCATTGAGGTGGAGGACGACGGCAAAGGCATTGATCCGAACAAAATGCGCCAGGTGGCCGTGCGCAAGGGGATCATTTCGGAAGAAGAAGCCAAGGCCCTGGACGACCGCGAGGCCATGGAGCTGATCTTCGCCCCGGGCTTCTCCTCTGCCGAAACCATCACCGACATCTCCGGCCGCGGCGTGGGGATGGATGTGGTGCGGACGAACATCAAGAACCTGAAAGGAACGGTGTCCATTCAGTCCACCGTGGGCAAGGGCACCAAGTTCATTCTGACCCTGCCGCTGACCCTGGCCATCATCGATGCCCTCATGGTTCAGGTGGCTGGCGAAACCTACGCCATCCCGCTGGACGCGGTCTCTGAAACCACCAAGCTGGAAGCACGCCGGCTGACGGACGTGAACAACCGCAAGGCCGTCACCCTCCGGGGAGAGGTGCTCGGTATCGTCAACCTGCGGGAAATGCTCGACTTGCCAGCCGGCAAGAAGGAGCAGATCCTCTCCGTGGTGGTGCTGCAGGACAACGACCGCCGGCTGGGGGTGGTGGTGGACAAGCTGCTGGAGCGTCAGGAAATCGTCATCAAGCCATTGTCGGAGTTCCTGGGAGATCTGCGGGGCATTTCCGGCGCCACCATCATGGGCGACGGGTCCGTGGTGCTCATTCTCGATCCTCATGAACTCTATCTGATGGCTACATCCAAGGCTTTGTAATAATGGTATTTTTGAGAGAATTTGTACGGGGCTTCCCCGTGTTGTGCCTGGTGCTGCTGGCCTGGCCTCTTGGAAGTGTGGCCCAGAATAACGCCTCGGATGCCTCGGTGGATGCTACGGCCGGGGGCGTTGCAGCGGAGCAGCCCAATGCTTCCGCCACCTCGCCGCTGGCCGTGCAGTCTGCCGGGGATGCGCCGGTTGCGGCGCCAGCCTCCGAGGCCTTGCCAGCCACCGGAGGCGAAGCCTCGCAGCCAGACACCTCCGGGCCGCAGCGCATTGAAGGTGCCTTTGGCTATTTGCTCGGAGAGCGCTGGACTGGGCGCGCCACCCCTGCCGAGCCGGGGCTGCTCAAGGTGGAGGTTCCTCCGCTGGTGGATTCAGGCGTGTTTGACTTTCATTCCCTGTGGCTGGACCCGGAAACCCGTGCCATTGTACAGATTTCCGCCAGCCGCGCCTTTGAGACGCCGCGGGAGGCGGAAGAGGCGCATCTGGCGCTCATCAACCTCCTCACCGCCAAATACGGCCCGCCGCGGACGGAGCAGACACGGCAGGTCTTTGAAGTCCAGGACCGCAGCGCGCATGTGCTCCTGTCCCTGGAAGGCGGCATGGCCATCCTGGGGGTGGTGTATCAGGACAACCAGGCCGCCGCCACGGCCCTGACCCGGCCACGTTTTGAGCTGAATTTACCTGACATCCCGGGGTATAACGAGACCAGTGGCGGGGTGCGCCAATAACAAGGGCGGAACTTCCGGCACCTGCACCAGGCAGGCTGCCCATCTGTGTTGCGTCCTCTGAAATGATCCATACAGAATAGACGCAACACTGGGCCGCTGGCACAGCGGCCCCGGAGCAGCATTGCTCCGCGTGAGTCAGCCGAAATCCGCGCAGTTCGGCTGACGATCTTCCACGAAATCTGATGTCATTCTTGTCACCTTGTTTCGTGGAAATCACACCACACAGGGCGGGGAGGATGGAATGTCCTCCCCGCCCCGTGTGGTGTGGTGCAAGAGGCTGGGCTCTCTGGCGGGTTCGGGTGTCGCGTCTTTGACACACCTCGAGGCCGAAAAGACACAACGCAGGCAGCGCCGGCAAGGCGGCTCCGGAGTCGCAGGCTCCATCAGCCCGTCAAAAAACACGCATGGTGGCGGATGGAACTTCCAGAAAGAATGGTTTCGGAAACTTCCTTTTTTTTCAATGGGATAAAGTTAGAACAGCGTGTACAGTGTCTGGGTGAGGTATCCCATGCCGCCGCTGGCCAGCAGCAGGAGCAGGGCGGCGAGGAAAACGGTCAATTTGCGGCGCAGGGGAGTCGCGCTGCCAGCCACGCTTGCAAGCCCGAGCGCCGCAATCAGAAGCATTGCGGCCGCCGCCAGCCCCGCCTGTATGGGAATCGCGGTGAACAGGGCCGTAAAGCGCGGGGCTACCAGATAGACGTATCCCCCGGCAGCCAGGCTGGCCAATGCAGCCCCAATGGCGCCCCACCAGCAGGCAGCCTTCAGGGCAAAGGCGTAATAATCGCGGCCATAGTCTTCCTTGGTGCGCCGGGCCAGACAATACAGGGCGCCAAAGGCGCCGGCTGCAGCCACACCGCCGCACAGCACCAGCGCCATGAAGGGCCACAGCGAGGAAAGCAGGGGGATGGCCTGCACGGCATCGAAGAAAGATGCAAACGTCGGGGTCACGGCAAAGGCGTCCTGGCTGGCATTGAGCACGCGCTTGAGCAGCAGCAGACTCGCCCCGGCCAGCAGCATGCAAATCCAGGCCACCCAGGCAAACAGCGACTGCACAAACCGCTTGCCCTTCCAAAAGCCCCAGTTTGCGGCATGGATGGTGCAAAGCAACAGGGCCAGGGCATAGATGCAAAAGGGCAGCAAGGCTGGTGTGGAAAGCATGGGATGCGCAAAGCCCTGGATTTTGGCCAGCGGGTGCTGCATGTACAATACCGCCCAAATACCTGCAGTAAAGGGCAAGGTGCACAGCGCGAAGGCCAGACCCATTTGCGCAACCTGCTTGGCAAACTTGTCGTAAAAGATGCGTTCGCGTGCGTGGGCGAGGTGCTGGCTTACACCGGCAACCAAGGGGGCCGCGCTTACGGCCAGCAGCAGCACGGCAACAATGCTGGTGGATGCCAGTCGCACCCAGGGCAGCACGTCATTCAGCGCAATATCCATGATGGTTCTCACATCGTCTCTCACACTGACATTGTGCGGAGGGGTATTGTGTTTCTGTCAAATTGACTGTACCACTATTCCGTATTGCAATGCAATGCATCACCGTGGCGATGCAGCCAGACGCAGAGGCGTTTGTGGACTGTTAAGACGTGGCCGGCCAGGCTCGCTCGCCTGAGACTGCGCTTCTGGACGGAATCCCGGCTGCCTGGTCCGGGCTCTGTTGTCACAACGCTTGCTGCTCCCCTTTGCCGCTGTCCGAAGACGGCAACAGAGACGACGGGGATGCATGACGATATCCGCACGTTCGCTCGCCGAAGGAGGTCAGGAGATGAGCCGATTCAATGCCCGCGTCACGTTGCCTGGACGCCACAGTCTGCCCGGTTGGGGCGTCACGCATCGTTCAGTGCAACAGTCCGCCCGCAGTATTGTCACGCTCGCGCTCCTTGTCTGCAGTGTTCTAACCTTCGGCTGTGCTTCCCGTCAGCAGGTGGCTAAGCTGGAAGACCGTCTGGTCTCCATGGACGACACCTTGCAGCAGCTGGCGGCCGGGCAGGATATCTCCCGGGCGGACACTGCCGCGAGGATTGACCTCATTGAAGACTACCTTGCCGCAGACGGCAAAGAGAAGGCGCGCCTGCTGCAGGAACTCAAGTCCCAGCGGCAATTGCGCACCGCCAGAACCACGGCCATGTGGACGCCGCCAGCAACGCCGAACTCTGCCGAAAAAAACGGCGCAGGGCAACAGATTCCGCCTGCACCTGCCCCGGTGACCGCACCTGCGCCCATTCTTGCGCCTGCCGCGCCCGTTGAGACCGTAAGACCCGCTGCGGATGCTCCCGCTGTCTCCCCGGCTCCTGCGCCAGCTCCTGAGCCCGCCGTAGCGCAAATGACGCCCGCTCCCGCTCCTGCCCCTGCGCATGGCTCGGTGGCGGCCACGCCCCTGGTCACCGAGCCCGAAGTCATCAAGCGGGGCGTTTCCAAACCCACGGCCGGATATGCCGGCCAGGCCGCAGGGGATGCCGCCGCCAGCGCGCCCGGCATGGATTTGGATCCCAACCGCATTGTCTCCAAACCCATCTATCAGCCGAATTCTCCCGGGGCGTCCGCTGCCGCTGCCGGCAAGCCGGCCCTGGCCAAGGCCGAGCCTTCCCGTGCCGGAACCAACTCCGAGAACAGCTATGAAGAGGCCCTCAAGCTGGTCCAGGCCGGCAAGTCCGATCGGGCCCGGCAGCTGCTGACTGCCTTTATCCAGGAGAACCCCAAGAGCGCCTTGCTGCCCAATGCGTATTACTGGCTGGGGGAAACGTACTATCAGGACAAGCGGTATGCCCAGGCCATCCTGACCTTCAAGGATGTGACCGCCAAGTTCCCCAAGCATGGCAACGCTGCCGCCGCCTTGTTGAAAATTGGCTATTCGTATGAGCAGCTTGGAGACAAGCCCAACGCCCGGTTCTACCTGGGCACCCTGGTCAAGGAATACCCCCGCTCCGAATCGGCCGCCCAGGCCAGGGAAGCGCTGCAGGGACGGCTCAAGTAGCCTGGCTCCCCGGCCGGGTGTTGTGCTCAAGGGTTGGCGCCGGTTTTCGAGATGCAGAACACATGACACATCGGGTCCCAGGCATGCTTGCTCCGGGGGTGCTGCGCCCGCCAGGTCTGCGCGGCGTGGCGGAAGCGCCGGAGGAGTATGGCGTCTATGGCAAGCCCACGGATCCGCGGTACGAGTTCTGGGCCTGTCTGGCGCTCAAGCATACCTCTGGCCTTGGCCCGCGGACGTGGAAACGGCTGCTGGAGGCATTCGGCGGGGCCTGGCAGGCGGTTTCGCAGGTGCAGACCTGGGTGCCTCGCCGGCTGGCCCCTGAACGTGTGGTCCAGACCTTTCGCGATGCAGGCTGGCAGGCGCGGGCGGAAGAAGAGTGGCAGCAGGCCGCCGAGGGCGGGCATCAGGTGCTGCTCTGGTCGCATCCCAGATATCCAAAGCGGTTGCGAGACATACCGGATCCGCCTCTTTTTTTGTATTACCTCGGCGACTTGACGCTGCTGGAGGCGCCCTGTGTTGCCGTCGTGGGCTCCCGTCGCTGTTCCGATTACGGCAGCGGGATGGCTGCCCGGCTGGCGCGGGGGCTGGCGCAGAGTGGCGTGACGGTTGTTTCCGGTCTGGCATATGGCATCGACCGCCATGCGCATCTGGCGGCGCTTCAGGAAGTGGGCTCGTCCATTGCGGTGCTTGGCGCGGGGCTGGATTCCGGGTATCCTTCTGGCAATGCCGATGTCCGGCTGCAACTGGAGGAGCGGGGGTTGGTGCTTTCCGAACTGGCGCCCAGGGCCGTGCCCGAGGCACACCAGTTCCCCTTGCGCAATCGCATCATTAGCGGCCTTTCGCTGGCGGTGGTGGTGGCCGAGGCCGGCGAACGCAGTGGGGGATTGATTACCGCTGCCCGTGCCCTGGAGCAGAACCGGGAGGTGATGGCCGTGCCCGGCCAGGTGAACTGGCCCTCGTACGCAGGTTGCTTGCGGCTGATTAATGACGGAGCCCGGGCCGTGGGCAGTGCGGAGGACGTGTTGCGGGAAGTGGCGCCACATTTGCATGCTCATCAGGTGCGGGCCTCCTCTCGGGGGGCAGCTGCAGGGCCACCGCCAGCAGCGCAGCCACGTCCACTTGGCGCACCCCGTCCACGGGCCGAACGGAAAAGCCCTGCAGCGCCGAAGCCACCAGAAGCGGCGGAGGCACGAAACACCGCTCCCGGCATTGGCGGCATCTTGCCGGAGCAGTTGACAGAAGACGAGCAGCGCACCTGGGAGGCCTTGCCCGAGCAGGGCGCCGCACATATCGATGACGTGTGCCGCACGCTGGGCTGGGATGTGGGCCGGGTCAGCCGCGCGCTTGTCGGATTGGAACTGGCGGGCGCCGCCAGCCAGTTGCCGGGCATGCAGTACATGCGTGTCCAGGGCTGAGCCCCGCCGCAGAACTGTGCGCGGGTATTGCATTGCAGGAGACAGTGTGCAGAACATTCCCCTTGCCCTCGCCAGGCCTGGCATGACACTCGCTCGCCCCGTTTTTCGGGAGGGCGGCCAGGTGCTGGTTGGCGAAGGCACGGAACTATCTGCCGGATTGCTGGAGCGGCTCCAGGCCATGGCGGTGGAGAGCATCACCGTCCAGGGACGCCCCGTTCAGATGGAAGGCCTTGGCGAGGGCACGGATTACGCAACCCGGCTGGAACGGTTGGAGCATTTATTCCGCCACCATCAGGGCAACGCGTTCATGGGCTCAATGAAGACGCAGCTGGCGCGTTTTTTTCAGCATATGGCCGCCGCCGAGGCAGCCGGAGAAGCCGGGCAGACGTCAGTGGATCCGACTTCTGGAGCCGCTCTCCCGGCGGACTCTCGCGCCTCTTCCGGGACGCTCTCCACTCCCTCCCCCCCGGCCTCCACCAGCGCCGCCCGGGCAGACGGGTTCTGGGCACGATTGCTCCGGAGGCTGCGCCATGGCCGATGACCTGCGCCTTGCGCTCAAACAGCATGTCCTGACAGTCAAAGACCTGCCCACGCTTCCAAAAGTGCTGGAGGAAGTGACGCTGCTGGTGGAAGATCCGGCCTCCTCCTCCGAGCAGATCGCCAGACTCATCTCCATGGATCAGGTGCTTTCAGCCAAGGTGCTCAAGATGGTCAACTCGCCCATCTATGGGTTTCCCGGCCGCATCGGCTCCATTCAGCACGCCCTGGTGTTGCTGGGGCTCAATGTGGTCAAGGGCGTCATCATCTCCACCTCCGTGTTCGAGGCCATGCGCGGCGCCATGCACGGCCTGTGGAACCACAGCCTCGGCTGCGCCATGGCCTGCGCGGAAATTGCAAGGGTGGCCGGACTGGAAGATCCCGAGGAATATTCCGTTCCCGGCCTGTTGCACGACCTGGGCAAGGTGGTGGTTGCCGTGCAGCTGCCAGAGGTCAGAATCAGGCTGGATGCGATAGTCAAGGACTCGGACTGCAGCTACCGTGACGCCGAGTCCAGCCTGCTCGGCCTGACCCACGAGACCGTGAATGACTGGCTGGCGCGGCACTGGCGGCTTCCCCCGAAAATCCGCGAGGGCATGGTCTTCCATCACCAGCCCCTGCGGGCGGAACATTATCCGGCGGCAGCCTGCGTGGTGCATGTTGCCGATTTTTTGGTAAAGGTCTTTGAATATGGCGAGAGCGGCGATGATCAGGTCCCGCTGCTGGATCCTTCGGCCTTCAAGCTTCTCAAACTGGACACTCCGCGTCTGCACTCGGTGTTGCATGCACTGACGAACAAGTTTGTTGAACTGTCCGATGTTTCCTTCACCTGAGCTGTCACCTGGAATCGGTATGTCAGTTGCCCAGGATCATTTTCTTTCCGCCACGGCTGCTCCCGGGTGCCTTCTGCCCAACAGCAGGCGCGGCCTCGCCATCACGGCGGATCCGGTCCTGGCGGCGCTGCTGCCCACCCTGTGGCCGGCGGATGTGCTGGCGTGGCAGCTGTTTTCTCATGTTGCCCAGGCCATGGAAGAGCTGTACGCCGAGCCGCCGCATCTGCTGCTGGTGGATGCCCATCTGCCGGATGGGTCCGGGCTGGAACTGGCGGCCACGGTGAAGAGTGAAAACGTGTACCGGCAGATGCCCGTGGTGGTGGCCCTGCCCGAAGCAGAGGCCCCGGAACTGCTCGCGGCACAGTTGGCCGGGGGGCCGGAGTGGGAGTGTGCAGAGGTGGATGATTTTCTGCTGCGCCCTTTTGCCCCGCTGGAGCTTCGCGCCCGGCTCAATCTGGCCATGGCTCGCGCACGTCGGACCCTGGACGCCAACCCCCTGAGCAAATTGCCGGGAAACACCAGCATCATCCAGAAGATTCAGGAATTGGTGGACGCGAAGGCCGAGTTTGGCCTGGCCTATGTGGATTTGGACAATTTCAAATCCTTCAATGACAGGTATGGCTTTTCCCGCGGCGACGAAGCCCTGATGATGACCGCGCGGCTCCTGGCCACTGTGGTGCAGGAGCAGCAGTGTGCAGCGTCCTCCATGAGTTTTTTGGGCCACATTGGCGGGGACGACTTTGTGTTCATCCTGCCGGCCACCCGGGTGGAGGCCGCCTGCCAGGCCGTCTGCAACCGCTTTGACGCCATCGTCCCCAGCTTCTATGATGAAGAGGATCGCCAACGCCGGGCTATCCGCAGCACGGACCGGCAGGGGCGGGCGCTGGAGTTCCCGTTCATGACCGTGTCCATCGCCGTGGTCATGAATTACGGCGCCAAACTGCATCATGCCGGCGAAGTGGCCTCCATGGCCGCTTCCCTGAAAAAACTGGCCAAGTCCAAGTCCGGGAGCAGTTATGTCATCGACCAGCGGCGTGCCTGATTCTTCCGCCCAGTCCGCTCCTACTCCATCCGCCCCTGCTCCATCCGTTCCGGTCCTGCTCGCCCGGTTCCTCGACCATTTGCGCCTGGAAAAGAACCGCTCTGCGGCCACGGTGGCGGCCTATGGGGCGGACCTGCAGCAGTTTGAAACCTATCTGCAAACCCGCAAGCCGCCACAGTCCCTGGATGCTCCGGCCGCATTGACCCGCCTGCATGTCCAGGGCTTTGTGGCGGAGCTACACCGCCAGCGCCAGGCCAAGACGTCCATGGGGCGCAAGCTCTCGTCCTTGCGGGCCTTTTTCGCCTTTCTTCTGCGCAAGGGACTGGCCAGCACCGATCCCACGACCGGCGTGGCCAACCCCAAGGCCGAAAAGCGCACCCCCAAGGCGCTGAACGTGGATGCCATGCATGCCCTGCTGGACACACGGCAGCGCCAGCTCTCGCCAGCCGCACGTCCTGCCTCGCCAGCCCCCCGCACGCCGGAAGACTCCCTGGCCGCTTCCCTGGCCCTGCGGGACGTGGCCCTGGCCGAGCTGCTCTACGGCGCCGGGCTGCGCATCAGCGAGGCCCTTTCCCTGAACATCCAGGATGTGGCCGGCTCGCGGCTGACCGTGAAAGTTCTGGGCAAGGGCAGTAAGGAGCGCGTGGCCCATCTGACGGATACTGCCCGCAATCTGCTGGACGCCTGGCTTGCCGCCCGCGCTGAGTGTTCGCCCCAGCCCGACGAACCGGCCCTCTTTCTGGGCCAACGCGGCAAGCGCCTGCACCGCAGCGAGGCCGCCCGCCGCATCGCCAGCCTCGCCACCGCAGCCGGACTGCCCCAGCACGTGCACCCGCACATGCTCCGCCACAGCTTTGCCTCCCACCTTCTGCAAGGCGGGGCCGACCTGCGCGCCGTACAGGAGCTCCTGGGCCACGCCCGCCTGACCACTACTCAGCGCTATACCCATCTCTCCCTCCAGCAGCTCACCGCCACCTACGACGCCGCTCACCCGCGCAGCCGTGAAGGGAACTCCGGGCACAAGGAATGAAGAGGCGGGGGCGTCTCCCTCGCCACAGACTTTCACCTCGGGTGAGCGGCGGAGCACTGGTTGCTGCCCTATACGCAAGTGCCGGTTGTCCCGCTCGTAGCGAACGGGACAACCGGCACTTGCCAGCTGGAGGGGGCGCAGGGGAACTCAGCTCCCCCGTTCTCTCTTCCTTTTCTTCTCTTCCCTAATCGTACTGCACGCTGGAGACGCGCATGAGCTTGTCCCAGTTGTGATAGGATTCGATGTAGCGGACGGTGCCGGTCTTGCCACGGATGACGAGGGAGTGGGTGGAGGCGCCGCGGCCGCTGTAGTGCACACCGCGCAGAAAGGAGCCGCCGGAGAGGCCGGTGGCGGCGAAGAAGACGTTATCGTCCTGGACGAGATCGGTCTCCAGGAGAACGCGAGGGAGATCCACGCCGTCGTCAAGGAGGCGCTGGCGTTCGGCGTCGGACTGCGGGTCCAGCCGGCAGACCATGCGCCCGCCGGTGCCACGGATGGCGCAGGCCGAGAGCACGCCTTCGGGAGTGCCACCGGTGCCGCACATGACGTCCACCTCGGCCCGGGAGTCCACGGCCATGAGGGAGCCGTTGACGTCGCCATCAGTGTGCAGCTGAATGCGCGCCCCGGCGGCTCGAATGTCGCGGATGAGGGATTCGTGGCGGGGCTTGTCCAGGACAAAGACGACGATATCGTCAAGATCTTTTTCAAGCGCTTTGGCTACCTTGCGCAGGGTCTGCCCCACGGGGGCGTCCAGGTCGTCATGGCCGATGAGATGGGCGGCCGCGGCGGGGACCACGAGTTTTTTCATGTAATAGCTGGCCCCAGGGGCATACATGGCTCCGGCCGGAGCCAGGCCCACCACGCTTATGGCGTTGGGCCGGCCATAGGCCAGAAGGCGGGTGCCCTCCACGGGGTCCACGGCCACATCCACGGCCGGGCCCTGGCCGGAGCCCACGGCCTCGCCATTGTAGAGCATGGGGGCTTCGTCCTTCTCCCCTTCGCCGATGATCACCGTGCCACGGATGTTCAGGGAATTGAAGGAAAGGCGCATGGCATCCACGGCGGCCTTGTCCCCGGAATTCTTGTCTCCGCGGCCGAGCCAGCGGGCCGAGGCCAGGGCGGCGGCCTCAGTGACGCGGACAAGATCCAGGGCCAGATTGCGCTCAGGCGCCTCCATGGCAGCTCCCTCCGGATTCCATGAGATCCACGCGGCGCTGGTGACGGCCGCCTTCGAAGGACTCCTCCAGGAACGCGTCCACAATGGCCAGGGCCAGGCCCGGACCGGTCACGCGTTCGCCCAGGCAGAGGACGTTGGCGTTGTTGTGGCGGCGGGTCATGCGGGCCAGGAACTCGTTGGTGCACAGGGCGGCGCGGATACCAGGGCATTTGTTGGCGGCCATGCTCATGCCGATGCCCGTGCCGCAGATGAGCACGCCCAGGCCGCAGTCGCCAAGCTCCTTGGAGGTGAGCTTTTTGCAGAGATGCTGGGCGAACTCGGGATAGTCGCAGCTGGTCTGGGACTCGGTGCCCACGTCGATGACTTCGTGGCCCTTGCCGAGGAGGTACTGCTTGATCTGCTCCTTGAGCGCGAACCCGGCATGGTCCGCGCCGATGCAGACTCGTCTTGGAGTGGCGGCGCTAGGCATGATCTCACCTTGCTGAAATGGTTCAATAAGGAAACAAAACGCTATGGTTGTTCCCGGATCAGGACTCCGGGGGGAATGTCCAGATGCAGCGCGGCTGGCGGCCAGGGTTCGGGTCGCAGTTCCAGTTCCTTGAGGAAAAGGATGGCTGTTTCCTTGTTGGATGGCCGGGTCATGCGCACCCGCTGGGGAGTGAAGGCCGGGTAGCCGGGCGCGCCGAGGTCCTGCAGTTCCAGGGTCCAGGGGCCGAGGCCGTCGCCGGCCGGCAGTTCCATGGAGACCGGCGCGCCGTCTGCAGCCAGGGTGAGGGCGATGGGCCCCTTGGCTGTGAAGCAGGCGAAGCGGATGGGGGCATCGTCCTTGTCCGGATCACCCTGCGGCTGGACGGTGTCGTACTGTTCGGGGAAGAGGGCGCTCCAGTCGCCCATGAGCAGGCGGGCGAGATCCTGAAGATCCAGCGGCAGGGCCATGCCAAAGGCAGCCATGCCGTCCAGGGTGTTCCGGAAGTGGAAGGCCGCGGCATCCGGATTGTTGCCGGGGATGAAGGCCAGAAATCCCTCGGGCCCTTCCCGCCAGTGGCCGACCATGGCGCCGACCCCGGCCTGCAGATCCAGACGGATGGGCAACTCCGCATTGCCCCACAGTTTGGCGACGACGCGGTGTTTATCTTTTGGTCCCGCGTAGTTGAGTGATGCAGTGGCTGAGAAGGCCGGAGCCTGGGCTCCCGGGGCAGGGGCAATGCGGGCGCGGAAGGTGCGCCACAAGCTCTCGGCACGATGCTGCCAGCCGGGACCGGCTTCCGGCTGTACGCCGGGCGGCGGTGGCGAAGGGGCGCAGGCAGTGGCGAGGAGGGCGGCGGTCAGCAGGCACAACCGCCCGTACTGCTTGAGAACCACTGCGGCAACGCCAAGGACGTGTGCGGCGTGCGTGCTCATAGGCCCTGAAGTTTCTTCCTGATGGATTCCGGTTTTTTATGATTGAATTTCAAGGAGTTTTCATACCCCTTGCGTGCGGCGTCCGTGTTGCCGAGCTTTTTGGCGATGTCGCCGTAGTGTTCCCAGATGACGGGATCTTCCACAGGCTGGCCCTTGGCGTCAGTCACGGCGTCGTTGATCAGTTTCCAGGCTTCCTGCATCTGTCCCTGGCGGAATCGGACCCAGGCCATGGAGTCGATGATGAAGTCGTTGCCGGGCTTGAGTTCCATGGCCTTGCGCACGAGGGTTTCAGCGCGCTCCAGGTCGCGATTGGCGTCAGCCAGGGAATAGCCCACGTAGTTGAGGGCATCGGCATTGTCTGGTTCCAGGGTCAGGATTTTCTCCATGACTTCAAGGGCTTCGGCGTGTTTGTCCGCACGCTCCAGCACGAGCCCGTAAGTGAAGAGCACTTCCGTATCGTCGCTCCAACGGTCGCGCGCCTGACGGAGCAGATCAAGGGACTCGTCGGTCTTGTCATCCTCCTGCAGCAGGCGGGCTTCCAGCAGCCAGAACTCGCTGACATCCGGGTACTTGGCCCGGCCAGCGCGGGCCATGGCCAGGGCCTCGCCGTGGCGGCCGGCCTCGAACAGGATGTGGATGGAAAAGCGCAGGCTGCGCTCGTGGAAGCGGCTTTTCTCCGGAATTTTGCCTAGATATTCAAGGGCATCAGCGCTGTTTTTCTTGTGTTCGTAGGCAATAAGGGCCTTGTGGAACCAGAGTTCCTTGAGTTCAGGATGCCTGGCCAGCTGGGTATCCACAAAGGCCTCGGCTTCGGCAAACATGCCAGCGTCCAGCAGCAGGCTGGCCACGGGCATGAAGGTGGCCAGATCCTGGGGGGCCTTTTCCACAAACTTCAGGGCCTGCTTGGGCTTGCCGAGCTTGATGTTGACTTCGACCAGCCGGAGGGTGAGTTCCCGGCTGGGCTCGCCCAGGGCCATGATGCGCAGGTAGGTTTTTTCGGCGCCTTTGTAGTCTTCCGCAGCTTCGTAGGCAAAGGCCAGCTCGGCCCAGGCCTCAATGAATTCCGGATCCTCCTGCAGGAGGGATTCGAGCAGGGCAATGGCCTCGCGATGCCGGTCCAGACCATTGAGGGCCTTGGCGCGCAGGAACTTGAACTCGCGGGGCCGTTTGCTGACCGGCACGTCGGGCGGGGTCTCGTCCATCACCTGCAGCGCGGCGTCGTAGCGTTCCGTCTGGACAAGCAGAGTGGCCAGTTCCGTGCGGGCCGAGAGGTCGGCCGGATTGCGCGTGAGATACTGCTCCAGCAGGGCCTGGGCTTCGTCATAACGTTGCTCGGTCAGGTACAGCTGGGAGAGCAGGAGCTGAAGCTGGAGATTGTCCGGATGCCGGCGCTGGCCTTCTTCCACCAGGATGCGGGTCTTTTCCGCATCGCCGGCGTGCCAGAAGAAGTTGGCGCATTCAATGAAAACCTGGGGGGAATCGTCCAGGGCCAGGAGTTCCAGCACGGCATCTTCGCCCAGGGTGGCGTTTTCCTGGCGGCGGGCTTCTTCCAGCAGCAGGTAGTAATAGCTGGCCTGCGCCTGGGGCGACAGTTTCCAGCCGCCGGCGCTGGCGCTGGCCGGATTTTTGGGAGTAGCGGCACAGGCCGCGAGGGTAACGCAGCCAGCCAACAGGGTGGCGCTGAGCAGCGGCATGAGATTGTACAGGCGCATGAACGGTGCGGTCCTCACGTTACCTTTGAGATGGAGGGCGATGGAGGGGACGCCGGCGAGGCTATTCGCTGCGCACGATCCAATCGTTCGAAAAATCGTCAATGTTGTCCGTCAGGTGCACTCTCAGTTTGTGCAGCAGCCGGGTTTCGAGCTGCCGGACGCGTTCGCGGGTGATGCCATAGCGCTCGCCTATTTCGCGCAGGGTGACCGGGGAGTCGGCAAGCAGGCGCTGTTCCAGGATATCCCGCTCCTTGTCCGAGAGCCGGGGGAGGATGCGCTCCAGGTGGCCTTGCAGGGCGATGGAGATTTCCTCCCGGGCCAGGGTGTCTTCGATGCTGGGCTGCAAAGCGGGCAGCACATCGAGCCGGGTGGTGGTGGAGTCATCCGCCAGGGTGGTATCCAGGCTCATGTCCTGGCTGCCCAGGCGTTGCTCCATCTCCTGGACCTCCTCCTCACTGACATTCAGGTTCTTGGAGAGGGTGGAGGTGTCCGGATCGAA
Source organism: Megalodesulfovibrio paquesii (assembly GCF_054653055.1). Taxonomy (NCBI): domain Bacteria; kingdom Pseudomonadati; phylum Thermodesulfobacteriota; class Desulfovibrionia; order Desulfovibrionales; family Desulfovibrionaceae; genus Megalodesulfovibrio; species Megalodesulfovibrio paquesii. The sequence goes on from NZ_BAAIGQ010000005.1 coordinate 760,167, forward strand.
ACCCAGGGACTGCAGCCGGCGGCGTTCCTTGTTCAGGTTGTAGAAAAGCTTGCGCTGGGCCTGGGTGGTGCCTATCTTCACCAGCCGCCAGTTGTCCATGATAAATTTAAGGATGTAGGCCTTGATCCAGAAGGCGGCATAGTACGAAAACTTGATGCCCTTTTCCGGATCGAACTTCTGGACGGCGCGCATGAGGCCCACGTTGCCTTCCTGCACCAGATCCAACACATTCTGCATCCAGCGGCGCTGGAAGTCCATGGCGATCTTGACCACCAGACGCAGGTGGGAAGTGACCAGCTGGAAGGCGGCCTCGCTGTCTCCATGGTCGCGCACACGGCGGGCCAGCTCGAATTCCGCCTCTGGCTCCAGCATGGGGAAGACGCCGATTTCTTTGAGGTACAGGCGCAGGGTGTCCTGCGCGCCGGCCCGCGAGCCGGATTTGAGCACCGGCATGGGCAGGGTGGTGGGCAGGGAGACTTCGGCCTCGTCGGAGTCGTCGAGCAGGGCCGCCTCTGCCTCGTCTTCCAGGACCGCTTCGGCTGCCTCGTCAGCCTCATCGGCGACGAGGTCCACGTCTTCCACGTCATCCAGGTCGAGGGCGTCATTGTCTTCGGTCTCGGCAATTTCGGGCTCAAGCACCTCTGCCTCGGTCACCACGCGGGGCGCGGCGTCGCGAGCCGGGGTGGCATTGGCGGAACGCTTGCGTGCAGTCATGTTCAGGCATCCTCCCGCCGGCGGGCCGCATCAGCGCGCAGGGCGGCGGGCATGGCTGGAAAACTCGTTGGAAAGGTTGATGATTTTTCCATTCTGGACATAGTATAGTTTTTGTTTGTCCTTTTCAACGCTTTTCAGTACTCAAAGGCGGACTGTTCGGAACGGCCGATGTGGGGGAATGCCCGGTTGGCGCGGGTTCCGTCAGTGGAACAACCAAGGAGTGCACTTTGCCTGAATTTGATTGGCTGCGCAATGCAACAGAGGTGTTGTGCTTTGATGGCGCCACGGGAACCATGCTCCAGGAGGCGGGACTGCCGCCGGGCATGTCTCCGGAGCTGTTCGGGCTCAACCGGCCGGATGCCATGCGGGCCGTGCATGACGCATACATCGCCGCGGGGGCGGATGTCATCACCACCAACACCTTTGGCGGCACGGGCCACAAGCTCGGGCTGGGGGTGAATGTTGTCGAGGTGAACCGCGAGCTGGCCCGGTGCGGCCGGCAGGCGGCGGACGCCACGGGAGGACGGGTCAAGGTGGCTGGCAGTGTCGGCCCTACCGGGCAGTTCCTCAAGCCCATGGGCACCCTGACCCCGGCCGACATGCGCCAGGCCTTCCATGAACAGATCCTGGGCCTGATGCAGGGCGGGGTGGATCTGCTCATCGCCGAAACGCAGTATGATATCGCCGAGATCCGCGCCGTGGCCATGGCCGCGCGTGAGGTATTCCGGGAAATCGGCCGCGCCGTGCCCGTGGGCCTGTCCATGACCTTTGAACGCGGCGCCACCCTCACTGGCACGCCGCCAGAGGTGTTTGCCGCCTCGGCCCAGAACCTGGGCGTGGACTTCGTGGCCATCAACTGCGGCCTTGGACCGGATGAAATGCTCGGCCTGGCCCAGGCCATGCTGCCGGCGCTGCACATTCCCTTGCTTGTCCAGCCCAACGCCGGCCTGCCGCAGCTCAGGGACGGCCGCACGGTCTTTACCCTGGGCCCCGATGATTTTGCCGAAAAAATGCTGCCCTATCTGAAGATGGGCGTGCGCATGGTCGGCGGCTGCTGCGGCACCACGCCCAGGCATATTGCCGCCCTCAAGGCCCTGGCCCGGCAGATTTCCCTGCCGCCGCGCCCCGAGCCGGGTCCGCTGCAGCTGGTTTCCCGTTCCCGTCTGGTGCAGGTGGCCTCGTACCTGCCGCATGTGGTCATTGGCGAGCGGATCAACCCCACGGGCAAAAAGCAGCTGACCGCCGAATACCAGGCCGGGGAGTTGCAGCTTGCCCTGCAGTTCGCCCGTGAGCAGCTGGACGACGGCGCCCAGATTCTGGACGTGAACGTCGGCGCGCCCATGGTGGACGAGCAGGTGCTGCTGCCGCTGCTGACCGAGACCCTGGCCGCGCGGGTGGATGCGCCCTTGTGCCTGGATTCCACGGATCCGGCTGCCCTGGGGCTGGCCCTGGAACGTTGCCCGGCCGGTGCGTTGATCAACTCCATCAGCGGTGAACCCGGGCGCATGGAAATTCTCGGCCCCCTGTGCCGGGACCACGGCGCGCCGTGCATCCTCCTGCCCCTGACCAGCAAGAAACTGCCCGTGACCGCGGCGGAGCGCATCGCCATCATCGAAATGCTCCTCCAGCAGGCCCTGGATCTGGGCATCCCCCGCTCCAACCTGATGGTGGATGCCCTGGCCTTGACCGTCTCCTCCAGGCAGGACGCCGCAGTGCAGTGTCTGGCCACCATCCGCCATTGCACGGAGGTGCTCCGGCTGCCCACGGTGCTGGGGCTTTCAAACATCTCCTTCGGCCTGCCGGCCCGGGAGCTGCTGAATGCCACCTTCCTGACCCTGGCCATGGGGGCGGGACTCTCGGCGTCCATCGCCAATCCGCACGCCACGCGCTTCAAGGAGGCCCGAGCCGCGGCCGAGGTGCTCCTGGGGCGCGATCCCAACGCCGAATCCTTTATTGCCGGCTATACCGACTGGAAGCCCGGCGGTGGGGCCAGCGGGGCGGCGGGCGGCACTTCTGGCGCGGGCGGCTCCAAAAAAGCGGCTTCCACCCTCAAGGAAGCCGTGCTCCAGGGTGACAAGCAGCGCATCGAGCCCCTGGTCGCAGCCGCCCTGGAGGCGGGTCTGAGCCCCATGGAAGTGGTCAATGACCAGCTTATCGCAGCCATCACCATGGTGGGCGAAAAGTATGAGCGCCGGGAATACTTCCTGCCCCAGCTCATCGCCAGCGCCGAGGCCATGCAGCACGGCTTCCGCATCCTGAAGCCGCTGCTGGACAAGGCCGAGGCCGAGGGCAAAACCGTGCACAAGCCCGTGGTCATCCTGGCTACGGTGGAAGGGGATATTCACGATATCGGCAAGAATATCGTGGCCCTGATGCTGGGCAACCATGGTTTTGACGTGGTGGATCTGGGCAAGGACGTGCCGGCCGAAGTCATTGTCCGGGCTGCCAAGGAGCGCGGCGCCTCGGTCATCGGCCTCTCGGCCCTGATGACCACCACCATGGTCCGCATGGAAGACACCATCAAGCTGCTGCGCGAGGAAGCCTTGCCGGTCAAGGTGATTGTCGGCGGGGCGGTGGTCAGCCAGGAATACGCAGACCGCATCGGCGCGCACGGCTATGCCCGCGACGCCGTGGCTGCCGTGCGTCTGGCCAAGGAATTGACGGCCCGGCCGACCGTGTAAGCCCGTGCCAGCATCCGGTCTGGTGGTGCGGCAAGGTACGGCAAGGTGTTTTGAACGAGACGTAACCCCGGAGAAAGGTTGTATGCGCGCAACGGTGGTTCATTTGACGGCGCTGTTGGCCCTGTGCGCCGTGCTGTCCGGCATGCCCGGCAAGGCGGAAGCCCAGCAGGCTGTGCTGCCCATTGACCATATCAGTCTGATGCAGCAGGTGCGTGAAAATAAAGGCAAGGTTGTGGTGGTGAACTTTTTCGCCACCTGGTGCGGCCCCTGCCAGCTGGAGATTCCGGGCCTGAAGAAGTTGCGCACGGAATACGATCCTGAAGAGGTGTTGTTCCTAGGTGTGTCCGTGGATGAGGATCCCGCGGCGCTGCCTTCTTTTGTCAAACGAATGGATTTTAACTATCCTGTGTACTTGGCCAAACCTGGTGTGGCGCAATTCTATGACGTAGGCGGCATCCCCAAGATGCTGGTCTACAATAGAAATGGTGAATTGACCATGAATCATGTCGGGTTTCTTGATGCATCCGAACTCAAACAGGAGCTTTCCACGCTCCTTGCCCAGTAGCGAGGCGTTCAGGAAGTGGAGAACGAAGGGTACTACATCAGAAAAGCGCGCATCAACGACGTGAAATCCATCCATGGCATGCTCATGGATTGTTCCCGCAACGGGCTTTTGCTGCCACGCTCCTACAACGAGCTCTACAGCCACCTGCGGGATTTCTTCGTCCTGGCGCCCAAGGGCGAGGGGCCCATCCTGGCCTGCTGCGCCTTGTCCATCACCTGGGACGACCTGGCTGAACTGCGCTCCCTGGTGGTCTCGGAAGCCTTGCGCGGCCAGGGCTGGGGCCGGCGGCTGGTGGAGGCCTGCCTCTCCGAAGCCGTGACCCTGGGCCTCTTCCGCATCTTTACCCTCACCTATCAGCAAGCTTTTTTTGAAAAAATGGGCTTCCAGGTGGTGGGCAAGGAAGTGCTGCCGCAAAAGGTCTGGAGCGATTGCCTGCGCTGCCCCAAGTTCCCGGAGTGTGACGAAATCGCCATGCTGCTGGAGGTCTGATCAGACATGATGCATACGATGACGGAACTGATATCCAAAGAACAGATCGCCGCCCGCATTCGCGAGCTCGGCGAGGCCATTCGTCAGGACTACAAGGACGAGCCGCTGGTGACGGTGTGTGTGCTCAAGGGCGCCGTCATCTTTTTTGCCGACCTGTTGCGGGCTATTGGCCGGGATACCACTATTGATTTCATGCGCATTGCAAGCTATGGTTGCAGTGTCTCGCGTGAGATGAATGTGCGCCTTTTGCTTGATCTGGAAACGGATATTGCAGGCAAACACGTGCTGATTGTGGAAGACATCATCGACACTGGCCACTCCATGCGCTGCGTGCTGGATTTGCTGGCCACTCGCAATCCTGCCTCCCTGAAGATCTGTTCGCTGCTGGACAAACGAGAGCGGCGCGAAGTGCCAGTGGATGTAGCCTATGCAGGCTTTGTGGTGGAACAGGGGTTTATTGTTGGTTATGGCCTGGATTTTGCAGAAGGCCTGCGTCACCTGGAAGCCATCCACATCCTCGATCCCCAGGCGTAGCCCGCTGTTGCGGCGCGTCCGGAAACGCCTCTCCATGGAATAACGACCATGGAATGACGACATGGGAATGACCACATGATCATCAAGTGCCCAAATTGCGAGAGCCGATTCAATCTGCCCGACGAAAAGTTCCAGGAAGGCCGCAAGGTTCGCTGCTCCAAATGCAAGCACGTCTTCCCCATGACTCGTGGACCCCAGGCTGCGCCCACTGCAGCTCAAGTCGCTCCACCAGTTTCGGCCCAGGCCCCGCAACAGGCCGCCCCCAGCCCCGCACCAGCGCAACAGCCAGCGCGCCAGCCAATTCGGCAGCCAGTTCAGCAACCGGTTCAGCAACCGGTTCAGCAACCTGGGCCCGCCACGCAGCCCGAGGCGGCGCCGCGTCGTCCTGCAGCCGAGCCGCGTGATTTTTTTGACGGCTCCAGCGAAGACGACGGCCTTGGCCTGCCAGGTTTTTCGCCGGATGCTGCCATCATCAAAGGTGGGCAGAGCGACGGGCCCTCTCCCTTTGATTTCGAGACTCGTGCTCCTGGCGAAAAGCCCGGCGCCAATGCGGAAGAGACCTTCCAAAACATGTTTGCGCAGCAGATGACGCAGGAGGACCCCTACAATATTGACTCCGCGCCGCCCCTGCCCAAGCCCACCCAGAAGCTGACCATTCCCAGCAAGGGCCAGCCGCGGAAAAAATCCCCGGTCAAGCTGGCGATTTCCTTGTTTCTGTTCATTTTTCTGGCGATCACGGCCGCCGGGGTGCTGGCTTGGTTCTTTGCGCCGGACATGCTGCCCAGGCCCATTCTGGAGCTGCTTGGCGATCCGAGTGCCGGCAAGCATGCCGCGGGCGATGGCGACCAGAGCGAGCCCAAGATCAACCAGGATATGGTCAAGAATCTTGAGCTCAAGGATGCGGAGCAGCATTTTGTCAAAAACGAAAAGATTGGTGAACTGCTGGTCATTCAGGGGCTGGTGGTCAACAACAGCCCCGAGCCTCGCGAGCTGATCAAGGTGGAAGCCAATCTGTACGATGAGGGTGGTGTGCGTCTGGACACCAAGCAGCAGCTCATTGGCAATGCCATCTCTCTCTTCCAGCTGCAACAGCTGACCAGGGAGGAGCTGGAAAAGGCGCTCAACAATCCCGTGGGCATCACCACGCAGAATACCAATATCAAGCCCGGTGCCTCTGCACCGTTCATGGTGATTTTCTACAATCCCGCCCAGTCCGTCAAAGAGTACCAGGTGGTGATTGTGGACGCCAAGGCCGTCCCCAAGCAGTAGCAGGCCCAGGATTCATGAAACCTCGCCGCGTGTATGTCTGCGCCAGTTGTGGGAGCGTGTCCCCGCGCTGGCAGGGGCAGTGTCCGCGCTGCGAGGCCTGGAACACAATGGAGGAGCGGCTGGAAACGCCAGCCCCCTCCGGAGGCCGGCGGGCCGCTGCGGTAGGCAGTCCTGGTACTGCCGGCCGGCCCCAGGCGCTGGCCGCTGTCGATTTTTCCTCCCAGCAACATTTCTCCGCCGGCATGCCCGTGCTCGATGCCCTTCTGGGGCAGGGGCTGGTGGGCGGAAGCACGCTGCTCATGGCTGGCGAGCCGGGCGTGGGCAAGTCCACCTTGCTCTTGCAGGTGGCCGGGGCGGTGGCCAGATCCGGACGGACGGTGCTCTATGCTTCTGGCGAAGAAGGCCTGCCCCAGCTCAAGCGCCGGGCGGAACGCCTGGGGTGTCTGGCCGATTCCCTGCTCGCCCTGAGCACAGCCAGCGCCGAGGAGATCTGGCAGGCCGCGGAGGCTGCCGGCGATGTCTCCCTGGTGGTGCTGGACTCGGTTCAAACCGTGGTTTCCTCCCAGGCAGAGGGCCTGCCCGGCAGTGTGTCCCAGGTGCGGGCCGTGGCTGCCGAGGGCATTGACCTGGCCCGGCGGCTGGGGGCCTGCGTGCTGTTTGTGGGCCACGTGACCAAGGAAGGGCAGATTGCCGGCCCCAAACTGCTGGAGCATATGGTGGATTGCGTGCTTTCCCTGGAAGGAGACCGCACCCATTGCTACCGGCTCTTGCGTGTGCTCAAGAACCGGTTTGGCCCCAGTCTGGACGTGGCCGTGTTTGCCATGCAAGGGCAGGGGCTGGCTCCGGTGGAGGACCCGGCGGCCCTGTTCCTGGAATCCCGGGAGGCCGGACTCTCCGGCGCGGCCCTGGCCATGGCCATTGACGGGCAGCGGGCCTTTGCCCTGGAAGCCCAGGCCCTGGTGGCCCACAGCTGGCTCTCCATTCCGCGCCGTACCGCGCTGGGGCTGGACGTGAACCGGCTGCACCTGCTGCTTGCCGTGCTGGAAAAACGGCTCGGCCTCTCCTTTGGGCAGCAGGATGTGTATGCCAAGGTGGGCGGGGGCTTCAAGCTGCAGGATCCTGGATTTGATCTCGCCCTGTGTGCGGCCATTCTCTCCTCGCACTATGATCAACCCCTGCCCGAACAGGCTGTTTTTTTTGGCGAGGTGGATCTCAATGGCCGGATTCGCCCCGTGGCAGGGCAGGAGTTGCGTATGCACCAGGCCCGGCGGCTAGGGTTGGCCCCCATTTTTGCCGCTCCGGGCGTGCCGGAGGCGCAAACCGTTAACACCTTGTCTACACTGCAGGAAGTGCTGTTCGGAGCCAGGAAGACATCCCGCCGGGCGTGAACCGCCGCATCCTGAGGGCTTTTTCTTGCTAATCCTCTAGGGTGTATGTATTAATGTTCACAATCAGGATGCGTGCCGGCAGTCAGCCAGCAGGGGCAGCCTTCCTGAGGCAAAATTGAACAGCCGAATCGTGAACGGGGAGACGTCTCGCCTCACTCTCCAGTTGAACGGAGCATGTAGTGGAAGCAACCGCTGGGAAACATCCCGTGGAGCTCAACGCGGTCAAAGCGTTTTTGGGGCAAGTGCATTCGGATGCAGACGTTGTGTGCGGGCGGCTGTCGCGGGCTGTGGCGCCACGCGAGCACGAATTTCTGGAGCTTGGGGGGGCGCTGCAGCGGGTGGCCGGCAGGGTGGAAGAGATTGTGGAGCAGGCGGAGTTTTTGACCGGCCTGACCTCCCATGACGCCCTGCAGAGTTTCGGCTCCGAGCTGACCCTTGAGTTGCACCGCATGCAAGAGCTCCTGGCCCTGACGGCAGGCGCAGAGAACGAATCCGCCCTCAAGGCCATTCGCGAAGAACTGGCTCGTCTTGGCGAACAGCTGGGGAGTTTTAAGAGAATTGTTAAGCATTTACATATGCTTGGTATTTCCACGCGCATTGAGTCCGCTCGTCTGGGCGCAGACGGCCGCGGGTTCGGCACCCTGGCCGATGATGTGGAAAAACTGGCTGTTGCCATCGGCAAACAATCCGACTCCATCTTGCGGCAGTCAGAAACCCTGGATGCCATGGCCGCCATGGCCATGCAGCAGGCACAGCAAATGCTTGCGGGGCAGCGCAGGTTTTCTGAGGAAGTCAGCGCCCAGGTGCAGAGAAACCTGGACACGCTGATGGAGCTGGCCCAAAAAGTCCCAGGCCTTGTCCCAGGCCATTGAAGAGAGAATCCGGGAGGCCTACCAGCATATCGGCCAGGCTGTTTCCTCCCTGCAGTTTCATGACATCACCCGGCAACAGGTGGAGCATGTGGAGCAGGGCATTCAGGACATGCTCCAGATGGTCAACGCGCACCTGGCAGATGGGCAGGAGCTGGAAGAATCCGACTCGGAGCTGTTGGCCTTCATGGCCGAGTTGTGCGGTATGGAAGTGCGCCAGATCGAGGCGGCGAGCGACCGCTTTGTGCAGGCTGTGGACGCGTTTGCCGGCCGCCTGCGCAGTGTGGCGGATGTGCTGGAAAATCTCGGGACCGAGCTGGCCGAGGTGCGCGCCGATTCTGCCTCTGCCTTCCGCGGCAGCCAGTGCACGGCGCTGCAGCACATCGAAAACTCTGTGTCCAATGTGATGCAGTCCATGCGGGAGTTTGTGGCGCAAGGCGAGGCCAAAGGGGAGATCATGGACCGCGTGACGCGGACCATCCAGGAAATGGGCGTGTTTTTGGAAGATGTGGAAGAAGTTGGCGCCTCCATCGAGCTCATTGCCCTGAATGCCAGCGTCAAGGCCGCCCACACCGGGGACAAAGGCAAGGCGATGGGGGTGCTGGCCCAGTCCATCCAGTCCCTCTCCCACGCCGCACGGCTGCAAACCGAAGCCATTTCCCAGGCCTTGAGCGGAGTGGCCACTTCCTCAGAAATTCTGCGGGCCAACTCCGCACGCTTTCGCGAGGAAGTCCGGGTGGAGGAAGTGCTGGCCCGCCTGGGCGTGCTGCTCAAAGGCCTGACCGCAGTGGATGAAGAGACCACCAGCCTGACAGGTGAAATCGGAGCCGCCGGCCATGCGGTTTCCAGGGAAATCGGCAATCTTGCTGCACGGCTGACCATGCATCACGAAGTGGCGGCCCAGCTGCGGGAAAGCGCCGCAATGCTGGCCTCCTGGCAGCGCAAGTGCCGCACCCTTGCCCCCGAAGGCGAGCTGGGACGGCATTCGGCACGACTGGAGGCCATGCTCGGAAGATATACCATGGAAATTGAACGACAGATCCATCTTGGGCTTGCTCAAGACGATGGCGCGGGCGCCAGCTCTGAGGAAGATCTGCTGGATGGAGTGGAACTCTTTTAACTGGTCAAGGATGAGAGTATGGGTAAGACGATCATGACCGTGGATGATTCGGCAAGTGTGCGTCAGATGGTGAGCTTCACCTTGAAAAATGCGGGCTATGACGTCATCGAGGCGACGGACGGCAAAGATGGCCTGAGCAAGCTCACCTCGGCCGTCAGCATGATCATCACCGACCTGAACATGCCCAACATGGACGGCATCGAGTTCATTACCCAGGTCCGCACCAAGGCGCAGTTCAAGTTCATTCCCATTATCATGCTGACGACAGAGTCCCAGGCCGGGAAAAAGCAGGAAGGCAAAACCGCAGGCGCCACCGGCTGGGTGGTCAAACCATTCAAGCCGGAGCAGTTGCTGGCAGTGGTGCAAAAACTGCTTCGGTAGTCGAATTCGTCAGCCTGGAGAAAATGCATGGCCTCATCCTCCTTTGTCGATGCACGACACAGGCACGCCTATGGCGAAGAAGCCCAGGAGTTGTTGGCCGAGCTGGAAGCGGCGCTGCTGGAGCTTGAAGACGCGCCGCAAGACCAACCGCTGATCGATCGGGTGTTTCGGGCGCTGCACACCATCAAAGGGTCCGGGGCGATGTTCGGGTTTGACGACATCGCCACCTTCACCCACGATGTGGAAAACGTCTTTGACCTGGTTCGCGGAGGCAAGCTCCCGATTACCAAGGAACTGTTAAGCCTGACGCTGCAGGCCAAGGATGTTATTGGCGAACTGCTGGCGGCGGGCATTGAGTCCCGCCAGGCGGATCTGACCCGCAGCCACGCGCTGGCGGCGCGGTTTCGCCTCTGGCTGCCCAAGGAACACCAGGCCCAGGCCACGAGCAAACAAGGACCTGTTGCGCCGGGTGCCGCGGGCGCGTCCCAGGTTGTCTGGAGCATCCGCTTCGTCCCCAAGGCCGACATGCTGTTCACTGGCGCCAACCCGCTTGGATTGCTGGAAGAGCTGGCGGAACTGGGCACGTTGCAGGTCTTCCCGTACGTGCAGGACGTGGACCGCCTGGAGGATCTGGCCCCGGAAGAGATCCGCATCCGCTGGGACATCATCCTGACCACAACGGCCACGCTGGAAGCCATTCAGGATGTCTTCATCTTTGTGGAAGAGGATGCGGAAATCGTTATCCGCGCCCTGGAAACAAACGATGACGACGAAGCCACGGACAAGAAAATCGGGGAAATCCTGCTGGACCGGGGCGATATCCGGCCGCAGGATCTGGCGGCAGTGCTGGCTGCCAAAAAGCCGCTGGGCGAAATGCTGGCTGATGCCGGCGTGGTGAGCCACGAGCAGGTGGCCTCGGCCCTGGCCGAACAACAGATCACCCGGGCCATGCGCCAGGAGCGCAAGGCCGCGGCGGAAACCCAGACTGCGGATCGCCAGGACGCCATGGCCGCCAGCATTCGCGTGGCGGCGTCCAAACTGGACTTTCTGGTGGATCTGGTGGGGGAAATGGTCATTGTGCAGGCACGCATCAATCAGGTGGTGCAGCAACAGCGCGATCCCATCCTCATCACCCTGTCTGAGGAGCTGGAGCGGCTGTGCGACAACCTGCGCGACACCACCCTGGGCATCCGCATGCTGCCCATCGGTGCCACCTTCAGCAAATTCCGCCGCCTGGTGCGGGACCTCTCCGAAGAGCTGGGCAAGGAAATTGATCTTGAAATGCGCGGCGAGGAGACGGAGCTGGACAAGACCGTCATCGAGCGTCTGGGCGACCCCCTGGTGCATTTGCTGCGCAATTCCATCGACCACGGCATCGAACTGCCGGACGTGCGGGAAGCTGCCGGCAAATCCCGGCGGGGGTCTGTGAGGCTGGTGGCCGAGCACTCCGGCGGCGAGGTGCATATCCACATCAATGATGACGGCCAGGGGATCGACAAGGAGCGTGTCCGGGCCAAGGCCGTGGAGCGCGGCATCATTTCTGCGGATGCCGAGCTGACCGAGGCAGAGATTTACGACTGCATCTTCCAGCCCGGCTTCTCCACCGCCGCCGCCATCACAAATGTTTCCGGCCGGGGCGTGGGCATGGATGTGGTCAAGCGCTCCATTGAGGCCCTGCGCGGGACCATCGAAGTCCGCTCCGTGCCGGCGCAAGGCACCTCCATCACCATCAAGCTGCCCCTGACCCTGGCCATTATCGAGGGGTTGGAAATCCAGGTGGGGAGCGAGTATTTCGTCATTCCGCTCACGCACGTGGAGGAATGCATTGAGCTGGCCCGCAAGGTGGGGGCGCGGGATGATTCCCGGGAGCAAATCGTCAACCTGCGCGGGGAAATCGTCCCGTACATCAGTCTGCGCAAATGGTTTGCCGTGCCGGGGGCGGCGCCTGAGATCGAACAGATCGTGGTAGTGCGTTCTCAGGGGCAGCGCGTTGGAATTGTTGTGGATACGGTCATTGGGGAGATGCAGACGGTCATCAAGAGTCTGGGACGCGTGTTCCGCGATGTACAGGGCATTTCCGGCGCCACCATCAAGGGCGATGGCAGCATGGCCTTGATTCTCGACATTCCGCAGCTGCTGCAAATCGTTTCGGCAGCGTCGCGTTGAGGGCTCGTGGGGGAGGGTGAATGGGTTTGCTCAATGATTCTGAATTTACGCGTCTTGCCAGCTTTATTTACAAGGAAGTGGGCATCAAGATGCCCCCAGGCAAGAAGACCATGCTGGAAGCCAGGCTGCTCAAGCGCCTGCGCATCCTCAAAATGCCTGATTACAAATGCTACTGCGATTATCTCTTCAGCCCAGCCGGCATGGCTGCGGAGCTGCACCAGCTCATTGATGTGGTGACCACCAACACCACGGATTTTTTCCGGGAACCCAAGCACTTCGAACTGCTGAGCCGCGAACTGCTGCCACGGCTGTCTTCCGGACCTTGCCGCGGCCGGGTCCTGCGCATCTGGAGCGCAGGCTGCTCCATTGGCATGGAGCCATACACCCTGGCCATGGTCCTGGCTGAATTCCGGGAGCGGGAGCCAGGGTTCCGGTTTTCCATCCTGGCCACGGATATCTCCACCCAGGCGCTGGAAAAAGCCAGGGCCGGCATTTATGACGAAGACCGCGTGGCGCCAGTGCCCAACGCCCTTAAATACAAATACTTGCTTCGCAGCAAAGACCGCTCCAGGGGGCTGGTTCGCGTGGTACCCGAGCTGCGACAGATGGTGACCTTTCAGCGGCTCAACTTCATGGAGGATTTCTCCCTTCCTGAGGCCATGGACATTATTTTCTGCCGCAACGTGATCATTTATTTTGATCGTCCCACGCAGGAGGTGTTGTTTCGCAAGTTTTGCCGCAACTTGCGCGGCGGCGGGTTTCTCTTTATCGGGCACTCCGAAAGCATTACCGGCATGGACCTGCCCCTGCGCCAAATGGCCCCGACGGTCTACACTCGTTTTGCCCGCACGAACGACGATGACTGAAGTGGTACCCTCTTGGGGGAATAATGACCAAAAAAATCAAAGTGTTGATTGTGGATGACTCGGCACTGGTCCGCCAGACGCTGACATCCATCCTGGAAAGCGATCCTGCCATCGAAGTGGTCGGCTCGGCAGCGGATCCTTTTGCAGCTGCCAGAAAAATGGAGGAGGTGGTCCCGGACGTCATCACCCTGGATGTGGAAATGCCGCGTATGGATGGCATTACCTTCCTCAAAAAGCTCATGACCCAGCACCCGCTGCCGGTAATCATCTGTTCCACCCTGGCCGAGGCTGGCGCCGAAACCACGCTCAGGGCCCTGGAATACGGCGCGGTGGACATCATCACCAAGCCCAAGCTGGAAACCCGGCGGTTTTTGGAGGAATCCAAGATCCGTCTGGTGGATGCCGTCAAGGCGGCAGCCTCGGCTCGACTCAAGCGGGTGGTTCCGGCCATGGAGGTTGCGCCCAAACTCTCGGCCGACGCCGTCATCGCCAAGGCACCTCCCACACGGGCCATGGCCGAAACCACCGAAAAGTGCATCATCGTCGGCGCTTCCACCGGTGGTACGGAAGCACTCAAAATTTTTCTGGAAGCCCTGCCCGTGGATTGCCCTCCGGTGGCCATCGTGCAACACATGCCGGAAAACTTCACTGCCGCCTTTGCCCGCCGGCTGCACAGCGTGTGCGCCATCACGGTCAAGGAGGCGGAGGATGGCGACTCCATGCTTCGCGGTCAGGCGCTCATCGCCCCGGGCAACCGGCACATGCTGCTCAAGCGCAGCGGGGCGCGGTATCATGTGGAAGTGCGTGAGGGGCCGCTGGTCAAACGGCATCGACCTTCGGTGGATGTGCTGTTCCGCTCCGCCGCGCGTTACGCCGGCAAGAACGCCCTGGGCATCATCATGACCGGCATGGGTGACGACGGGGCCCAGGGCATGCGTGAGATGTTCGACGCCGGCGCCTGGACCATCGCCCAGGACGAGGCCAGCTGCGTGGTGTACGGCATGCCCCAGGAGGCCGTGAAGGCCGGCGGCGTGTGTCAGAGCCTGCCACTGACCCACATTGCCCCGTTTGCACTGAAAAAATGCAAGGAAGGTTGGGGCCGGTAGCTCCCGTTTTATTCGGCCGGCTGCCTGCTGAGTACGAATCAATTGCGCGCCAGAGCCAGCCCCAGCGCCACCAGGGAGAAGCCCAGGACATTCTGGCCCAGGATATTCAGGAGCGCCACAGACAATCGCCCTTCGGCCAGAAGTCCCACGTTTTCGTAGGCATAAGTGGAGAAAGTCGTCAGCGCGCCCAAAAATCCGGTAAAGATGACGGTTTTGACGCCAGCGCTGACGGCGAAGCGGTCGTTGAGCAGCCCCCAGAGCAGTCCGAAGAGGAAGCAGCCCAGCAGGTTCACTGCGGCCGTGGCCAGGGGCAGGTTTGTCCCGGCCAGACGCTGCACGAGCCGCGTAATGCCTAGTCTGGAAAGTGCTCCCAGGGCCCCGGCTATGCCGCAGAGGAACAGGGTCTGCATTATTTCTCCATTTTTGTCATTTCGTTTGACATAAACCGTAAATCCGGAGGCAGTGTTGCCCAGGGAAGTCGAAACCAAGTTTGCAGATGTGGATCATGACGCCTTGCGGCGCAGACTGCAAGCACTGGGAGCCTGCCGGCGGCATGTGGTCTTTGAAGACAATGCCGTCTGGGATACCCCGGATAAAATGCTCAAGCAAAAAGGGCAGTTGCTACGTATTCGCCAGGCATTGCCGGGCCATGGGCAGGCTGGCGGCTGTCTGTTGACCTTCAAGGCCCCCACCTCGGATGGCAGCGCGGTGCTCAAGGTGGTGGAGGAGCATGAAACAGCGGTGGCCGATGCCGCGGCCCTGCGTCAGGTGCTGGCCGGTTTGGGGTATGTGGAGGCATTCCGTTACCAGAAACTCAGGGAAACCTGGGAGTTGGGCGGGGTTCTCTGCCTGCTGGATCTCCTGCCCTTTGGCTCGTTTCTGGAGTTGGAGGGTCCGGCGGAGGCCTTTGTGGCCGTCTGCGAGGCCCTGGGACTGGACCTCGCCGCCGGAACCAACCAGACCTATCATGCCTTGAATCTTGCGCACCTTCACCGGGCCGGCCGGCCGCCGCAGGATTCTTTCATCTTTTCCGATGCCGAGGCCCGGCGTTTGCAAGCGATTGCTGCAAGTGCATGAAGCAGTGCGGCTCGCAGCAAACTCCGGCGCAGCCTCTTGCATCCATGATGGACACGCACTATCTTCAGGACTCGACAACCCGTGATCGGGGCGTTATACCTGACAAACTGGGAAATTCCCGCAACGCGAATGTACACGACCCAAGAGTGATGACCATGACCGAACCCTTTGATCAGCCAGGAGCTTCGCCAGACGTCAACCTGGAGGAGAACCTTCAGGAGCCCAGGCAGTTCAAGGTTCTGCTCCTTAATGACGATTACACCACCATGGAATTTGTGGTGCGCATTTTGCGAGAAGTGTTCAAGAAGAATGAAGCCGAAGCCACCCGGATCATGCGCATGGTCCATGAGCATGGCAAGGGTGTCTGCGGCGTGTACCCGGCGGAGATTGCCGAGACAAAGGTGAGCATCGTCCATGCTCGCGCGCGCAGCGAGGGTTTCCCCTTGCGCTGCGCCATGGAGGAGGCGTGATTCCCGGCAGTTTTCGCACCACCGTTCAGGAATCGAGGGCGCCATGTTGAGCAGGCGACTGGAAAATGTGTTGACTGTGGCCGTGCGGGAAGTCCGCCGTCGCAACCATGAATATCTCACCCTGGAGCATCTCCTGTATGCCTTGATGCAGGAGGAGAGCGGCAAGGAAATCCTCATGAACTGCGGGGTGGATATTGTCCGTCTGCAGCATCAGCTGGAGCGCTTCTTTGCCGACCACATGGAA
The DNA here is from genome assembly GCF_054653055.1 of Megalodesulfovibrio paquesii. Lineage (NCBI taxonomy): Bacteria > Pseudomonadati > Thermodesulfobacteriota > Desulfovibrionia > Desulfovibrionales > Desulfovibrionaceae > Megalodesulfovibrio > Megalodesulfovibrio paquesii. Next base: position 776,106 of record NZ_BAAIGQ010000005.1, read on the forward strand.
GTCATGCCCGATGCCGCCACGGAAGTGGTGCAGACCCTGGGCGTGCAACGGGTGCTTCAGCGGGCCATTTTGCAGATGCAATCCTCGGGCAAGGACAAGGTCGAGGTGGGGGATGTGCTGGCGGCCATCTTCGACGAAGACGATTCCTTTGCCGTCTATTTCCTCAAATCGCACGGCGCCACGCGGCTGGACGTCCTGGAGTACATCTCCCACGGTGTGCCCAAGGAAACCGAATGGCGCGCCGAGCCCAACGCCCCGGGCAATCAGGAGCCCCGTCAGTCCGGCGAGCAGAAGGGCCAGAAGAAAAAGAACGGCCAGGCCCTGGAACAGTTCACCGTGAATCTGGTGGAACGCGCCCGCCAGGGGCTGGTGGATCCGCTCATCGGCCGCGATGCCGAGCTGGAGCGCTGCCTGCAGGTGCTGGCCCGCCGCCGCAAGAACAATCCGCTCTTCGTGGGGGACCCCGGCGTGGGCAAGACGGCCCTGGCCGAGGGCCTGGCCCTGCGTATCGTCAACGGCGAGACTCCCGAATCCTTCCGTTCGGCCACGGTCTGGCAGCTGGACATGGGTGCGCTGCTGGCCGGCACCAAGTACCGGGGCGACTTCGAAGTGCGCATGAAGGGCGTCATCAGCGAGCTGGAGAAGATTCCCGGGGCCATTCTGTTCATTGATGAAATCCATACCATCATCGGCGCGGGAGCCACCTCCGGCGGCACTCTGGACGCCTCGAATATCCTCAAGCCCGTGCTGGCCTCCGGGGCCATCAAGTGCATCGGCTCCACCACGTATGAGGAGTACAAGAACCACTTCGAAAAGGACCGCGCCCTCTCGCGCCGCTTCCAGAAAATCGACGTGGCCGAGCCGACCGTGGACGAGTGTGTGGAAATTCTCAAGGGCCTGAAATCACACTATGAAGAACACCACGGCGTGCGCTACACCATTCCAGGGTTGCGCGCCGCGGCCGAGCTTTCCTCCCGCCACGTGAACGACCGCTTCCTGCCGGACAAGGCCATTGACGTCATCGACGAAGCCGGAGCCAGCTTCCGCCTGTCCGGAGCCAAGAAGAACGTCATCAGCGTGGCTGAGGTGGAAAAGGTCGTGGCCCGCATGGCCCGCATCCCGGTCCAGCGGATCACCTCCTCGGACAAGGATCGCCTGGAACACCTGGAACATGACATCAAGGCCCAGGTGTATGGGCAGGACGAGGCCGTGGAAACCGTCTGCAAGGCCATCCTGCGCTCCCGCGCCGGGCTGCGCCAGGCCAACCGGCCCACGGGCTCCTTTCTGCTCTATGGCCCCACGGGCGTGGGCAAGACCGAGCTGGCCCGCCAGCTGGCCCAGTGCCTGGGCGTGAACTTCCAGCGTTTCGACATGAGCGAATACATGGAAGGCCACGCCGTGGCGCGGCTCATCGGCGCGCCTCCCGGGTACATTGGCTTTGACCAGGGCGGCCTCTTGACCGACGCCATCCGCAAGCACCCGTATACCGTGCTGCTGCTTGACGAAATTGAAAAGGCCCATCCGGACCTCTTCAATATCCTCCTGCAGGTGATGGACTACGCCACCCTGACGGACAACAACGGCCGCAAGGCCGACTTCCGCCACGTCATCCTGCTGATGACCACCAACGCCGGCGCGCGGGAAATGAATGCCGCCTCCGTGGGCTTTGGCATGAGCGAATCCAAGGCCGAGACCGCCCACAAGGGCAAAAAGGCCCTGGAGCGGCTCTTCAGCCCCGAGTTTCGCAACCGCCTGGACGGCATGGTCCAGTTCGGTCCGCTGACCGAACCGGTCATGCTCAAGATTGTGGATAAATTCCTGCGGGAAATGCAGGAGCAGATGCTGGAGAGCAAGGTGGTGGTGGAAGTTTCCCACGCTGCCCGGCTGTGGCTGGGCGAGCACGGGTTTGACCCCGCCTTTGGCGCGCGGCCCATGGGACGGCTCATTCAGAACGAAATCAAGGACGAGCTGGCCCGCGAACTGCTCTTCGGCTGCCTGCAGAAGGGTGGCAAGGTGCTGGTGGACACCGCGCCCGACACCGCGCCCGGTGCCGCGCCAGACACCGCAAAGGACGCCAGGCCGCTGACGTTCACCTATGAGTCGGGCAAGTGTCCGGTGAAGCCAGGCCGGTCTGCGGCAGACGCGCCGGAAGGCCCCTCCATGCCCGCTCTGGCCGAGGAAGAAAGCGTCTAACCCCATCCATCCCCCCGCCAGGAGGGCAGCCTCGGGCCTCCTGGCGGGGATATCCGCGCAGCGCACCATCGATTGAACCATGGCCATTTACTTCCTGGCCGGAGACAGTCTGGTCTTTCCCGCCCCGGAAGAGGCCGAGGCCGACGGGCTGCTGGCTGTGGGCGGCGACCTGAGCCTGCAGCGACTCGTCTCCGCCTACACGCAGGGCATTTTCCCCTGGTACGGTCCTGGCAGCCCCATTCTCTGGTGGACGCCGGACCCGCGCTGCGTGCTGTTTCCCGAATCCCTGCACTTCAACAGCCGCCTCTGCCGTGCGCTCAAGACCAGCGGCTATGTGGTGACCATGGATCAGGCCTTTTCCCGGGTGATTGAGGCCTGCGCCCGCACCCCCCGGCCGGAGCAGGAGGGCACCTGGATTGTGCCCGAGATGCGCGCAGCGTACGAGAACCTGCATGCCGCGGGACTGGCCATTCCGTGGAAACCTGGCTGGATGGCCAGCTGGTGGGCGGACTGTACGGCGTTTCCCTGGGGCGGGCGTTTTTTGGGGAATCCATGTTTCATTGCCGGCCCAACGCCTCCAAGGCCGCCCTGGCCGCCCTGTGCCGTACCCTGGTGGACTGGGAGTTCGAGATCATCGATTGCCAGCAGGCCACGCCGCACATGCTGGCCATGGGCGCGCAGACTATTTCGCGCCGGGAGTTCAACCGGCGCCTGGATCAGGCGCTGCAGCACCCGACCCGGCGCGGGCGGTGGGTGCCATGCCCGGAGACGGCAGCGCTTCAGCTGGCAGAACAGGGTGGATTGTAGGCAGATTCCTCCCGGCCAATGGCTTGACCATCCGGCTGAATGCGGACAAAGTGTCCCGTCTTCATGCACCCTTACACACCACTGTTGCCATCATGAACGAATCTTCCAGTGCGCGGCTGCGCATCACCTGTGCGGACCGGCCCGGCATTGTCGCGGCCGTGAGCAATTTTCTGTATTCCCATGGCGCAAACATCACCTCTCTGGATCAGTATTCCACCGATCCCGAGGGCGGCGTGTTCTTCATGCGCCTGGAGTTTCAGACCCCGCATCTGGATATGACGCGGCCGGCCTTTGAGAACGCCTTTGCCCAGGTGGTGGCCCAACGCTTTGAAATGGACTGGAGCATCACCTACAGTACAGAGAAGAAGCGCGTGGCGGTGCTGGTGTCCGGCCAGGAGCACTGCCTGCTGGAACTGTTGTGGCGCTGGTCCCGCGGGGAGCTGGATTGCACTGTGGCCATGGTGCTGAGCAACCATCCCGTGCACAAGGAAGCGGTGGAGGCCTTCGGCATTCCGTACCACTACATTGCCGAAGCCCAGACCGACCGCGCCGCCGCAGAAGCCCGCATGCTGGAGCTGATGGATGGCACGGTGGATCTGGTGGTGCTGGCGCGGTACATGCGCATATTGAGCGCCGACGTGGTTTCCCGCTTTCCCGAAGCCATCATCAACATCCATCACTCCTTTCTGCCGGCGTTTCCGGGGGCAGACCCGTACCGCCAGGCCAAGGAGCGCGGGGTGAAACTCATCGGCGCCACGGCGCATTACGTGACCGAAGAGCTGGACGCCGGACCCATCATCGAGCAGGACGTGAGCCGGGTGAGCCATCGCCAGAGCGTGGAGGATCTGCGCTCCCTGGGCCGGGATATCGAACGCCAGGTGCTGGCCCGGGCCGTGCGGCTGCATCTTGAAGACCGCATCATCGTCCACCAGAACAAGACCATCGTGTTTCGGTAGGAAAACACCCGGGATCTCCGCCGCCGCCGGCTCAGGCCTTCGGGGCGTCCACCTTGTGGAACCGCTGCAGAAACGTCATGAATGCCGAAATGTTGTGCGCCAGGCCGGCCTCGCCCAGCCGGCGCAGCACGGCCATGTATTCCTGGGCGGTTTCGGGGGTGTAGTGCGTGGTGAAGAAGTGCGCGGCGATATCCCGGGCGGATTCCAGCCGACGTTGGCCGCGCAGGTATTTCAGTTTGACCGGCGTGGCGAGTTCCGCAGGAGCGCTCACGGTGAGGGCGGCCACCAGGGAGGCGGCCCTGGCGAGATTGTGGTCCTTGAGCGCCTCGGCCACCTCGAGGGCGATGGCCGCCGGCGCCTGGAACCGGGCGCGGTGAAAGACATCCCGGGCGCGGTATTCTTCCGGGGATTGCGAGAAATAATCCTTCTGCGTGTGCAGCCATTGCAGGATGCTGTCATCTTCCTGACTGCCAACAAACGGCGGCGCTGGGGCGGTGCTCCCGTTGCCACCTCCGTCCCCCCCTTCAGGGGCGTCCGCCTTGCCCCGGCGTTTTTTGGCGTGGTATTCTTCGCAGGACTTGGTGACGTAATGGTTCACCTGCGCAAGCGCATTGGTGAAGTAGGAGAACCCGGAACCGTTGGGAATGGGGTGTTTCTGCTCATTGACGGCGTAAAATCCAGGCCCCAGCCACATGGCGTGGGGGTTGGCGCCCGCCCGGAGCACCTTGGCAGGCTGCACGATGGATTTGATGTGGAAATGCAGGGGATGCGCATCTGGCATACGCATGGTGTACGCCCTGGTGACCAGCGTGTCCGGCCGTGTCTGGTGCCCGGAGGTCCCAAAGGCCAGCCAGTTCAGCCCCACGGCGCCGTATGGCTCATAGTCCAGCAGAAAGTCCTGCAGGTGCAGGTGTCGTTTGAGGACAATGAATTCGTCCAGATCCAACATCCCCAGCCAGACACAGTCGGGGCCAAAGGTATCCAGGGCAATCTGGTAGCTCTCCAGTTGCCGCCCCCGGCCGGGCAGGGACACGACTGTGACGTAGCCGGCGCGCACCCACTCGCGCAGGGTCTCCTGGATGGGGATGGCGCTGTCATTGTCGAACAGCAGGATGTGATTGACACCGAGGGCGATGTGATAGCGCACCCACTCGTCCAGATACAGGGTCTCATCCTTGGCAATGGCGCACAACCCGACATGAGACCTCTGCACGGCCACCGCATATTTTCTCTTCAAATCCAGCATGATATCTGCTATTCTTCCTTCACCCCAAGGAGGATAACATGGCAGAGCGCAGCCCCAAGGCCCCGTTGCTTGGCGATTACTTCATGGCCCGGCGCAAGACCAAGCGCACCTTCCTGGACGACATTGACGCCCTCATCGACTGGCGGCCTATCCGTTCGTTTTTGAACAAGAAACTTACCCGCAAGGCCGACGCCGTGGGCAACCCCGCCTACCCGGCCCTGGCCATGTTCAAGATTCTGCTCCTGCAACGGTGGTACAATCTCAGCGACCCGGCCACCGAGCAGGCCCTCTACGACCGCCTCTCCTTCATCCGCTTCGTTGGTCTGTCCTTCGAGGGTGACGTCCCCGACGAAACCACCATCTGCCGATTTCGCAACGGCCTGATCAAGTTGAATATTCTCGATAAGCTTCTGGATCGCCTCAACGAGCAGCTCGAAGCCAAGGGCCTGCTCGTGCGTGAGGGGACCGTGGTCGACGCCTCGGTGGTCGAATCTGCCCGCCGCCCGCGCAAAATCATCGACATCCTGCCCGAGGATCGCGCGGAGGAGGCCGAACAGCAACCTGCATCCCCTGCGAAATCAGACTGTTCGGTCAAGGTCAGCTTTTCAGACGATGCCGACGCGGCCTGGCTCAAGAAGGGGCGTCGCTGTCATTACGGCTACAAAATCCACGCCGCCACCGATGCTCGCGACGGCTTCTTCCTCGGCGGCCACGCCACCTCGGCCAACCGGTCAGACATGCGCGAGTTCGAAACGCTGCTCGATGAAATCCATGTTATTCCAGGGACCTATGTCTATGGCGACAAGGGGTATTCCAGCGGCGCCAACCGCGACGCGCTGCTGGCCCGCGGCCTCAAGGACGCCACCATGGACAAGGCCACCCGCCACGCGCCGCTCACGGCCTATGAACGATTGCGCAACCGGCTCATCAGCAGCGTGCGCTGCGGCGTGGAGCGGGTGTTCGGGACCTGGAAACGCGGCTACGGCCTGGCCCGGGCGCGCTATCTGGGCCTGAAAAAGGTCTGCGCCGAGCTGTATCTGGTGGGAATGGCCTTCAATTTGAAGAAAGCCGTGCGGTTGATGGGCACTTGAGGGGCTGGTGCGTCCAAAATTTGGAAGGAATGATGAAAATGAGGGAAAAATGATGAAAACGATGACAGATTAGACCAAAATCAGAGGCCGAGAGGGCCATTTCCTCGGCGAAGAGTCGTTCGGGTGGTGTTGTGCAGAGGTCTCGACATAGTGTTTCATATGCCGCCCCCCTGCGTCTGCGTAGGACGCAGCCGCGCTCGCGTGGTGTGGCCCCATGCTGCATCATCAGGCAGGGGCAGGAGGGACGCTGCATACAGCGTCCCTCCGCACGTTTCTCTTTACGTTACAGAAAGTCCGGATCAATCCCGGCCTTGCCATTGGCGAGCATGATCTTGAGAAAGGTCAGGGTCCGTTCGTCAGCCGGGACGATGGGGAACTGCCCCTTGCAGCTGTCGCACTGGGCCAGGGAGGGCTGGGTGGGGCCCACCAGGGGCACCTGGCGCTGGCAGTGCGGGCAGGGGTAGAAGAAGACCAGCTCCAGGCCCACGGGTTTGACGGGGGTGAGGGGTTTGCGGATGTCGCTCATGCTGTGGCTCCTGGCTAGGGCTGCGCGGCGGGGCGCAGCAGAGAGTTGCCGGTCATCTGGTCGCCGCGGGCAAGACCCATGAGTTCCAGCACGGTGGGGGCCACATCGCCCAGACGACCATCGGCCAGGGGGCACGGGCCGGTACCATTGGCCAGCGGGTCACCATGGGGCAGAATGAGGGCCAGGGGCACGGGATTGGTGCTGTGGGATGTCTGGGGCTGGCCTGCGGCGTCGAGCATTTCTTCGGCATTGCCGTGGTCTGCGGTGAGCAGCACGCGCCAGCCATGGCTGCGGGCCGCCTCCAGAATCCTGCCGACGCACTGGTCCACAGTCTCGGCGGCCTGGATGGCCGCGGGGATGCTGCCAGTGTGACCGACCATATCCATGTTGGCCAGATTGCAGACAATCAGATCGTGTTTGCGGGCGGTGAGGGCCTCTACCAGCTGGCGGGTGACCTCGGGGCAGCTCATTTCGGGCTTGAGGTCATAGGTGGCCACCTCGCGCGGGCTGGGCACGAGAGCCCGATCCTCACCGGGGAAGGTCTCCTCGCGGCCGCCGGAAAAGAAGTAGGTCACGTGGGCGTACTTTTCCGTTTCAGCGATGCGCAACTGCTTCAATCCCTTGGAAGCGACGATTTCCCCGAGCACGCCGGTAAGATCCTGCGGCGGAAAGGCAGCCGGCAGGGGCAGCGCGGCCTCATAGCGGGTCATGGTGGCGAAGCCGGAGAGCGCCGGCCGCACCGGACGGGGGTAGGCGTCGAAGGCGTCGTCCCAAATGGCCCGGCACAACTGGCGGGCCCGGTCGGCCCGGAAGTTGAGAAAGAAGATGCCATCGCCATCGCGCAGCAGGCCCCTGGGTTGGCCATCGGCCTGGACCAGCACGTGCGGTTCGATGAATTCATCTGTGGTTCCGGAATCATAGGCAGCCTGGACCAAGGCGGAAGCGTCCGTGGCTGTGGCGGCGCCGCTCAGGCTGGCGGGCTGGGTCAGGGCGCGATGGAAGCGTTCCACGCGTTCCCAGCGCTTGTCGCGGTCCATGGCCCAGAACCGGCCGGTCACGCTGACGATCTCGCCCCAACCCAGCTCCTGCATAAAGGCTTCCAGGCGCTGGATATCGCCCAGGCCGGCGGTGGGGGGCTGGTCCCGGCCATCCATGAACACGTGCACCAGAGCCGGCACGCCCTGGGCCCTGGCCAGGGAAAGCACGGCGCGCAGGTGGCTGCTGTGGCTGTGCACGCCGCCATCGGAGAGCAGGCCCAGGCAGTGCAGCCGGCCGCCGGCGGCCTTGATGTCGGCCAGCAGCTGCAGCAGGACGGCATTGGCGTTGAAGGAGCCGTCCTCAATGGCCATGTCGATGCGGGTCATGTCCTGGTACACCACGCGGCCGGCGCCCAGGTTCATGTGGCCCACCTCGGAGTTGCCCATGAAGCCGGCGGGCAGGCCCACCTCGCGGCCGGAGCAGGCCAGGGTGGCGCAGGGCGCGGTGCGCAGCAGGCTGTCCAGCACGGGCGTGTTGGCCAGGGCGATGGCGTTGCCGGGCCCGTCAGGGGCCAGGCCGCAGCCATCGAGGATCAACAGCAGCACCGGATGCACGGCAGCGGGGGAAGCGTTCATGCGTCGCCTGCCGTGCCCTGTCCGCTTTGCGCAGCAGGTCCGCCTTGCTCGGGGAGGGGGGGCCGGGTCTCCGAAAAATTGAACGTAATGCGCGGCACCTGGAGCCAGAGGCCCTCCAGATTGAAGAGCCGGCGCATCTCACCCATGAAGATGTGGACCAGCACATCGTTCATATCAATGAGAATCCACTGGCCGGCCTTGTAGCCTTCCACGCCCAGCACTTCCAGGCTCTGCTCCCTGGCCAGTTCGCCCAGGGCGTCGGCCAGGGCCTGGGCATGGCGCTGGGTTTTGGCCGTGGCGATGAGCATGGCGTCCGTGGCGGCGGAATAGCCCTTGAGCTGGTGGCCGGAAATCTCCTCGGCCTGCTTTTCATGCAGCCGGGCGGCGATGAGCCGGGCCTTTTCGTCGTAGGGCATGGCATTGTACTTGGGCGGAGTGTGCATCATCGGCGTCTTGTCTTCCTTAGTGCGGACGGGATCTGGGAGAGTGCGGCGAACAGCCGTCATGCTCGCTCTACGCAATTTCGCGCCCGCTTGCAAACAGAGACCTGTTGTGCCCCCATTGCAACCCAGTCCGGCCCAGTCCGGCCCAGTCCGGCCCAGTCCAGTCCAGCCAGGTCCAGCTGGGCATGCCCCGGCCCGCCATGGTGCAGACAGCCCAGAGGCTGGATTTTTCCAGGGAAATGGGCGAAGGAAGGGAACTCGACCAAGACCCCGCGTGCCTGTCATGCGCCTGCGGGCGACCCAATGCCGGAGGCTTCCGCTCCATGTCCGATCTTCAGCCCTCGCCCCTGCTTGAAACCTGCTACCTGCAGATCAAGGAACGCCTGACCGCGCGCTTTACCGACCTGCACGCCCTGGCCGTGGAGACCGGCCCCGAGGCCGCCCGCAGCGTGGCCGCGGATGCCATCGCCTCGGTGCACGCACCGTTTTTGTTCGTGGTGGTGGGCGAGGTCAAGGCTGGAAAATCCAGTCTGGTGAACGCCCTGCTCGGTGCCGATATCTGCGCCGTGGCCCCGGAGCCCTGTACTGACGTCATCCACAAAATCATATACGGCGCCACCTCCGCCGTGCGCATGGTTTCCCCGCACCTGCGCGAGGTGAGTCTGCCGGTGGAGATTCTCAAGGATATCGCCATTGTGGATACGCCGGGCACCAACACGCTGGTGGCCCAGCATCAGGAGATCACCGAGGCGTTCATCCCGCAGTCCGACCTGGCCCTGTTCGTGTTTCCGGCCACCAATCCGCATACCAAGTCGGCCTGGGAGTTTTTTGATTTTGTGCACGAGGCCTGGCGCAAAAAGGCCGTCTTTGTCCTGCAGCAGAAGGACCGGGCCAGTGAGGAAGAGCTGGCCGTGAACACGGCCAAGGTGGCGGAATACGCCAACGCCCGCGGCATGGCCGAACCGGCCATCTTTGCCGTCTCCGCCCGCAGGGCTCAGGACGATCCCGAAGGCTCGGGCATGGCCGCCTTGCTCGCCTTTATCCGGGCTCATGTCACCGGCGGTCGCCGGGCACGGGAGAAAATGGCCAGCTGCATCACCACGGGGCTGACGGTGCTTGATCTGGTGGACGGCTCCCTGACCAGCCAGGCCGAGCTGCTGCGCCATGACCGCCGCGAAGAGACCATCATCAAGGATTATCTGGAGCTGGCCCGCAAAAGCTGCCTGAGCGACGTGGAGTGGATCCGCACCCGCACCTCCGAGGCCTACGCCCGCCATGCCGCAAGTCTGGCCCGGGACTTTGAGGACGGCCTCTCCCTGATCCAGATGCTGCGCATGACGGCCTATTCCATCGCCGGCAAGAAGGAGAAGATGCAGCAGTGGCTGGATGGCATCTTTGCCTCCTTTAAGCAAAAACTGGATGCCGACGTGGAGGCCGTGAGCGCCCAGGGGGCGGCCCGGCTGCGCGAAAGCGTGGCCAAGGTGATGGAAACGCTGGCCAGCCAGCTGCGGGCCGAGGCTGCGGCCCGCTCCCGCGAAGCCGCCATGACCACCATGACCCGCACCCGCCTGGAGAGCCTGGATCAGGCCCGGGAGCAGGTCCTGGCCCTGTTGGGCGATGCCGCCCTGGATGAACGCCTGGCCCCGCGCACGCTGCAGTCCATGGGCGAGCAGGCCGTGGCCGGCGGGTTGATCACGGCCATGGGCGCGGTCATCGCTGCGGCCACCCATGCCGCGGTCATTGACGTCACCGGCGGGCTGATCAGTCTGGCCGGGGCCGTGCTGGCCCTGAACATCCTGGCCATCCGCCGCCGGGGCAGCGTCAAAAAATTCCGCGAGGCCCTGGAGCAGGGCCGTGAACGGCTTCGTCAGGAGGTGGAGGACCAGCTCACCGGCCAGCTGACGGCCATTTTTGATGACATCCACCTGGCCTTTGCCCCGTTTTTCAACAACCTCGCCCGCCGCGAAGATGCTTTGAGTCTGCTGGACGCCCGCTCCCGCGACCTGCGTCTGGCCCTGGAACGCGAGCGCGACGAGTTGCCCTTTTCGGAATAGACCCACAGTGTTCAGGCGACTGGAGGAACGACGATGATCTATGATGTGGACAAGGAAACCCTGCCTCGCGAAGACATGGAAGCCCTGCAGCTGCGGCGGCTCAAGGCCCTGGTGGAAAAACTCTACGCCGTGGTGCCCTTTTACCGCAAAGCCATGGATGCCCGCAAAGTCGGCCCGGCCGACCTGCGCACCCTGGCCGACCTGCAGTATTTTCCCTTCACTGAAAAGCAGGACCTGCGCAACCATTACCCCTTTGGCCTCTTTGCCGCACCCCGGGAAAGCATCGTCCGCATCCATTCCTCCAGCGGCACCACCGGCAAGGCCACTGTGGTGGGCTACACCCAGCGCGACCTGGACACCTGGGCCCAGTGCGTGGCCCGCGCCCTCATGGCTGCCGGCGCCACCCGCAACGACATCATCCATAATGCCTATGGCTACGGCCTCTTTACCGGCGGGCTGGGCGCACACTACGGCGCCGAGCGCCTGGGCGCCACGGTGGTGCCTGTTTCCGGCGGAGCCACCAAGCGGCAGATCAGCATCTTGAAGGATTTCGAAGCCACGGTTATCTGCTGCACGCCCTCGTACATGCTCCACCTGCAGGAAGCCGCCGAGGAAGTGGGGGTGGACATCCGCAAGCTGCCCCTGCGCGTGGGCGTTTTTGGCGCGGAACCCTGGACCGAGGAAATGCGCCGCCAGATTGAGCAGAAGTGTGGCATCACCGCCACAAACATTTACGGTCTCTCCGAAATCATGGGGCCCGGCGTGGCCCAGGAGTGCGCTGAAGGCCAGTGCGGTATGCACCTCTTTGAGGACCATTTCTACCCCGAAATCATCAACCCCGAAAGCGGCGAGGTGCTGCCCCCGGGCGCCCAGGGCGAACTGGTCATCACCACCCTGACCAAGGAAGGCATCCCGCTGCTGCGGTACCGCACCCGGGACATGACCACCCTGAACTACACGCCCTGCATCTGCGGCCGCACCCTGGTGCGCATGGGCCGCATCGCCGGCCGCAGTGATGACATGCTCATCATCCGCGGGGTTAACGTCTTCCCCTCGCAGATCGAGTCCATCCTCATGGAAACCGAAGGCCTCTCCCCGCACTACCAGATCGTCGTGCGCCGCGAAGGCACCCTGGACACCATGGAAGTGCAGGTCGAGGTGGGCGAATCCATGTTCTCTGACGAAATCAAGACCCTGCAGCAGCGTGAGCGCCGCATTTCCGAGACGATCAAGGAGTTTCTCGGGGTCACGGCCAAGGTCAAACTTGTGGAACGCCAGTCCATCGCCCGCTCCGAGGGCAAGGCCAAGCGGGTCATCGACGAACGTTCCCTGACGTAGCGCAAGGGCGCACGCACCGGGAGGGCGCTGTGCGGCAGCAAGCGGTTCTCCCGGTGCGTGCGTGTGTGTTGGGCTCAGACCTTCAGCGTTCCCCTGAGTTCGTCCAGGCTGTTCACGCGCAGGGCGTGCAGGGCCTGGGGCAGGTCGGCTGCAATGCGGAAGGCGGCGTCAGGGCGCATGAAGTTGGCGGTGCCGATCTGGACCGCCGCCGCGCCCACAAGGATGAATTCCAGGACATCCCGGGCGCTGGCGATGCCGCCCACACCGATGACGGGAATCTTGACTGCCCTGGCCACTTCCCAGACGCAGCGCAGGGCCACGGGCTTGATGGCCGGGCCGGAAAGCCCGCCGATGACGTTGACCAGCCGTGGCAGGCGGCGCTCCAGATCCACGGCCATGCCCGGCAGGGTATTGATGCAGCAGACGGCGTCGGCCCCGGCCTTTTCCACAGCCCTGGCCACGGCGGCAATGTCCGCCACGTTGGGCGTGAGTTTGACCCAGACCGGCGTATCGCCGGCCTGTTTTTTCACCGCTTCGGTCACCCGCGCGGCCTGGGCCGGGTCCTGGCCAAAGAGAATGCCCCCGGAGGCGACGTTGGGGCAGGACACGTTGACCTCAATGGCCGCAATGCCCTCGGCTCGGGCCAGAATGCCGCCCAGGGCGGCGAATTCGTCGGCGTCGCAGGCATAGAGGTTGGCGATGATGGGCACGTCCTGATGGGGCAGGGCCGGGAGCTTGTCCTGCAGAAAGGCTTCCACCCCGATGTTCTGCAAGCCGATGGCATTGAGCATGCCGCAGGGCGTCTCGGCCAGGCGGGGCATGGGATTGCCCAGGCGGGGCTTGAGGGACAGGCCCTTGACGATGATGCCGCCCAGGGTTTTCAGGTCGCCATAGGGCGCGAACTCCAGGCCATAGCCGAAGGTGCCCGAGGCCGTGAGGATGGGATTTTTCAGGGCCAGACTGCCGAGCTGCACGGCGGTGGAGGCAGCGGCGGGAGCGGCCTCGGAGACGGGCGTGGTGGGAGTGGTCATGCGGCGTCCCCTTGGTTCAGACGGTGATTTTGGTGGACCAGAACACCGGACCACGGCTGCAGGTCTGCACGCGCTTGCCCTGGTCGTCCTCGGCCACGCAGCCCAGGCAGGCGCCCACGCCGCAACCCATGCGGTTTTCCAGGGAAAGCTGGGTTCTGGCGCCGGTTTCCCGGGCCAGACGCTGCACGGTGCGCAGGAAAGGCAGGGGGCCGCAGGAGAGCACCAGCCCGTTTTCCGCCGCCGTAGCGGTCATGGCCTCGTGCATGGCGTCGATGAATTGTTGCAGATCGGCCGGCCCCTGCTCCAGAAAGCCCCTGGCGGAGATGGACGAAAAGGCGTCCCACGGGTAGGATTCAAGGGGCAGACGGTGGCCGAAGAGCAGGGAGAGCTTTTCCGGCGCGGGATGGGATCGCGTATAGCCCACAAAGGGGGCTATGCCGATGCCCCCGCAAAGCATGAGGGTGGGGGCGTTTTTTTCCTGGGCAAAGCCGTTGCCCAGCGGCCCCCAGACGGTGCAGCCCTGGCCTGGCTGCAGGGCGGCCAGCTTTTCCGTGCCCCGGCCAGTGTTGAGCACGTACAGGATGAGCCGGCCGTCCTGGTAGTCGCCAATGGAAATGGGCCGGCCCCAGATGAGTTCCTGGCCGAAGAGATCCGGCCGCAGCATGACAAACTGGCCGGGCCGCCAGAGGGTCCAGCCGGGAAAGTCCAACACCAGCTTGAATACGCCGCCGGCGGCCGGGCCCGCACCGAGCAGGCGGTTTTCCAGTACCTGGGCGTCGTGACAGGACGCCTTCAACAAGGCTTGGGCCATAGCAGAGTCCTCATTGACCGTCCGCACCCCTGCCGGACAGCGCAGGGCCGGACGATGGAGAATCCATGACAGTGTTGCATACAGAGACAAAACCCGCTGCGCAGCAGCTCGAACGTCCGCAAAGTGCCGGCCGTTCCACCCCTCCCGAAATCCTGGCTCCGGCCGGGCAGGCGGATTCCTTCCTGGCGGCCGTGGCCGCAGGGGCGGATGCCGTGTACGCCGGGTTGAAGCACTTCTCTGCAAGGATGCAGGCAGACAACTTCGCCGTCAAGGAGCTGGCCACACTTTCCGGCTATGCGCGCGAAAAAGGGGTGAAGACCTACCTGGCCCTGAATACCCTGCTCAAGCCAGGAGATCTGGACGCCGCAGGCCGGATGCTGGACCGCGTGGCCAGGGCCGTGGAGCCGGAGGGGATCATCGTCCAGGATCTGGGCGCCGTGCAGCTGCTGCGGCAGATCGGCTTTCCCGGGGAGATTCACCTCTCCACCCTGGCTGCGGTCTCGCCGGCGGTGGGGCTCAAGGTGGCCAAGGACATGGGCGTGCGCCGGGCCGTGCTAGCCCGCGAATTTCATGTGGACGAGATGAAGCAGATGGACGCCGCCGCGGCAGAACTGGACATGGATCTGGAAGCCTTCATCCACGGCGCACTGTGTTTCTGCGTTTCCGGGCGGTGCTACTGGTCCAGCTACATGGGCGGCAAGAGCGGCCTGCGTGGCCGCTGCGTGCAGCCCTGTCGCCGCCGGTACGCGGGCAAGGGCGTGCATGGCGCGGCCGCCGAAGACGGGCGCGTCTTTTCCTGCCTGGATCTTTCCCTGGACGTGCTGGTCAAGACGTTGCTGCAGTTCCCGCGGATCAAGGCCTGGAAGATCGAGGGCCGCAAGAAGGGACCGCATTATGTCTTTTACGCCGTGACGGCCTACAAGATGCTGCGCGACCACGGCGACGACCCCGCCGCCCGCAAGGAGGCCCTGGCCATTCTGGAACGCGCCCTGGGCCGGCAGGGCAGCCACGCCCTCTTTTTGCCTCAAAAGCCTCACCAGCCCCTGCCCGAGGCTGGCGCGGAAGAGGCCGTTGCTTCCGGCCGGCTGGCCGGCCGCGTGACCCACACCAACGAGGGCGGGGCCTATCTGGCCCCCCGGCTGCCCCTGCTCAAGGGCGATTTGCTGCGCGTGGGCTCCGAGGATAACAGCTGGCATCAGACCATTCTCATCCGCAAGGCCATCCCCAAAGGCGGCCGGCTGGATATTCGCCCCGCCCCCCCGCCAAAGGACAAACCGGCTGCCGCGACACCCCCCAAGCAGGGCGACAAGCCCGGTGGACGTGCCGGGGCGGCCCTCAAACGCAAGGACCAGGGCCAGGCCCGGCGGCCGTTTCCGCCCCGTGGCCGCCGGGTGGGGCCGCGTCTGCCGCCCAAGGGCACGCCGGTGTATCTGGTGGACCGCCGGGAACCCGAGCTGGCCTCCCGCCTGGGCAGCATGCGGGCCGAACTGGCCCAGCGGCGCGAGCCGGCCAGCGTCACCTCGACCTTTGAACCGCAGGTGCCGCCACCAGCCCCCCGGCCCAAGGGCGCGGTGAACATCATCGTGCAACGGGCACTGGCCGCGGGCAAGCAGACCGAGCGCGGGGTCAAGGGGCTGTGGATGACGCCGTTCACCCCTGAAAAATGTTCCCCCACCTTGTACCCGAAGATCTGGTGGTGGCTGCCGCCGGTGATCTGGCCCGAGGAGGAGGAGTCCTGGAAGAAGGCCCTGCACAAACTGGTGCGCGACGGTGGCCGGCGCATCGTCTGCAACGCCCCCTGGCAGATCGGGCTGTTGCCGGAAATTGGCAAGGTCAAGCCTGTGGCCGGGCCATTCTGTAATCTTTCCAACGCATTGGCCTTGGAAGAGATGCGCGGCCTGGGGTTTGACATGGCCATCGTCAGCCCGGAACTGAGCGGTGAGGACCTGCTGGCCCTGCCGGCGCAGAGCCCGCTGCCGCTGGGCATTGTGGTGTCGGGCAACTGGCCCGTGGGGGTGACGCGGTACAAGAGCCCGCTGATCAAGCCCCAGGAGCCCCTGACCAGCCCCAAGGGCGAGACCTTCTTTACCCGGCCGTACGGCCCGCTGACCTGGGTGTTTCCGGCCTGGCCCCTTGATCTCACAGCCCGGGTGGAGGCCCTGGAGCAGGCCGGCTACGGTGTGTTCATCCACCTGCGGGAGCCGCAGCCCAAACGGGTGGACACGCCCGGCCGGAGCAGTCAGTTCAACTGGGAGCTGGGGATGCTGTAAAGTATGCAAAATTGTCAATGAGCCGCAGAGTGCTTTGAGGGGCTCTGCGGCGCAGGCAAGGTACCCGGGGAGGAGCCTCCATACTGTGGAGGGGGGATGGCGTGTTATCTGGCTAATGCATGAGAAATACGTCTGATTTTTGATTGCAGTGCGCACATTGCAGGCGTGCTCTGCCCTCGGTGGCTCCCTCCGGTGTGCGTCTGGCGATGAGATGTTTCGTGTTTGTTACGTTTAATGTCAAAACGTCTTCCCCTGGTGTTTGGCATGCGTTAAGAGGGGGCGTCCTCCAGACGGGAGGAGGTTTTGACCTGGGAGTGCGGCACTGCTGCACCACACGAAAGCAACGCACAGCTCATTTTCAGCAGGAGGAAATCATGCAGCCGGCGGATACCGCGTTCATTCTGATAAGCGCAGCCTTGGTCATGTTCATGACCCCTGGTCTGGCCCTGTTTTACGGCGGCCTGACCCGCAACAAGAACGTGCTGGCCACCATCATGCACAGCTTCATCTTGATTGCGGTGGCGACACTGGTCTGGGTGGCCGTGGGCTACAGCCTGGCCTTCGGGGATGACATTGCGGGCATCATCGGCTCGCTCAATTTTGCATTCCTGTATGGCGTGGGCGGGGAACCGGCTGCCATTGCCCCCACCATCCCGCATTCCACGTTCATGATCTTCCAGTGCATGTTCGCGGTCATCACCCCCGCGCTCATCTCCGGAGCGTATGCGGAACGCATCAAGTTCTCTGGTTTTCTTGTCTTTTCCGTGCTCTGGCTCATCGTGGTCTACTGTCCCATGGCCCACTGGGTCTGGGGTGGCGGCTGGATGGCCCAGATGGGTGCCCTGGACTTTGCCGGCGGCGCAGTGGTGCACATGAGCTCCGGCGCGGCGGCCCTGGCGGCGGCTGTTGTCCTGGGTTACCGCCGCGGCTACGGGCAGGCTCCCTTCATTCCGCACAACATTCCCATGACCGTGCTGGGCGCGGGCATTCTGTGGTTCGGCTGGTTCGGCTTCAACGCCGGCAGCGCCCTGGCCGCCAACGAGCTGGCCTCCAGCGCCTTTGTGACCACGCACATCGCCGCCGCAGCTGCGGCCGTGGCCTGGATTGCCATGGAACGCATCGTCAGCGGTAAGCCCACCACCCTGGGCGCGGCCTCCGGCGCTGTGGCCGGGCTGGTGGTCATCACCCCGGCCGCCGGGTTTGTCACCCCCATGGGCGCCCTCTTGATGGGACTCTCCGGAGGCGCTATCTGTTACGGCGGCATCTTCCTCAAGCACAAGCTGGGCTTTGACGATGCGCTGGACGTGGTGGGCATTCATGGCGTGGGCGGCACCTGGGGCGCCATTGCCACGGGCATTTTTGCCAACCCCGCCATCAACGGCAAGTCCGGCCTGCTGCAGGGCGATGTGCATCAGTTCCTGGTGCAGATTGCTTCCGTGGTGGCCACCTGGGTGTTCTGCTTCGGCGCGAGCTACATCCTGCTCAAGTTCACCGACGTGGCCGTGGGCCTGCGCGTGGCGCCGGAAGAGGAAGAGGTCGGTCTGGACATGAGCCAGCACAACGAATCGGGCTACCAGTTCTAACCTCTTGCGAGAAAGGATTGCGATCATGAAAAAGATCGAGATCATCGTCCGGCCCTTCAAGATGGAAGAAGTCAAGAAGGCGCTGACGAGCCTGGACATCAAGGGCATGACCGTCAGCGAAGTCAAGGGCTTCGGACGCCAGCGCGGGCACAAGGAAGTGTACCGTGGCGCCGAATACCAGGTGGACTTCGTGGCCAAGGTCAAAATCGAAGTGGTGGTGGACGACTCCATGGCCAAGACCGTGGTGGACGAGGTGGTCAAGGCCGCCCGCACCGGTCAGATTGGCGATGGCAAGATCTTTGTCATCCCCGTGGAAGAAACCATCCGCATCCGCACCGGCGAATCCGGGGTGGAAGCCATCTAACCCGCATCTGCACCGGGCCGGTAAGCCACGCTTTCCGGCCCGGTCCTTTTTGGCATGCCCACGCCCATCGAGACCCTGGCCGCGGAGCGCAAGGCCGTGCAGGCCCTGCTGCAACGTCCTGCCATGCCTCCCCCCGCGCCTGGCGCCTCCCCCGTTGCCGCCCGGCTGACTGCAGCCTGCGACGCTTATTTTGCCGCCAGCCTGCCGGCGATTGCAGGCGCGCGTCCTGCCTGCTGCATCGTCGCCGTGGGAGGTTACGGCCGCGGCGAATGCTCTCTGCACGCAGATATTGACGTGCTGCTGGTCTATCCCAAAAAGATTCCCCCCGCCGCGAGCGAGCTGGCCGGGGACCTCTTCCGTCCGCTCTGGGATCTCAGGCTCGACGTGGGCCACGGCGTGCGCAGCGTGGGGGACTGCGGCCGCATCGCCAGACAGGACATGGCCGTGCTGGCCTCCCTGCTGGATCTGCGTTTCGTGGCCGGAGACGCCGGCGTCTTCGCCGCCCTGCAGCAGGCCGTGGAGGGCGTGCTCAGGCGAGACGTGCTGAAACCATTTCTGGAATGGCTGGGCCGGGAGACTACCCAGCGCCTGGCCAGGCACGGCAACGCCTTCGGGGTACTGGAACCGCAGCTCAAGGCCGGCGAAGGCGGGTTGCGGGAAGCGCATGCCGCACGCTGGCTGCATCGTCTGCTGGGAGCTCGCTCCATCCTCTCGGAACGGGACCTGGCGCGGATGGAGGCCGACGTGGGCCTGTTGCTGGAGGTGCGCAGCCGGCTGCATGCCCTGTCCGGCTCGCGCCAGGATCTGATTGCGCTGGAAATACTGCCCGAACTGGCCGCCCGGTGCGGATGGGGCGGGACAACTGGCGAACCCGGCACCCCGGTCATGCCGGACGAATCCGGATTCCTGGCCTGCCTGCACCGGGCCATGGAGCGCAACCGCGCCGCGGCCTGGTGGCAGCACCGGGCTGCGCTGGGCAAGGCGCAGCAAGATGTGCCGGGCGATTGCTGGGATCTGCTCCTCGTCTGCGGGGCCATGGGCACGCCGCCTTCCCTGGCCACCCGTCGCAAGCTGGAGGCCAAGGCTGCCCGGCCTGTCGATCAGGCAGAACTGTTCCCCCGGCTCACGGCCCTGCTGCAGCAGCCGCAGGCTGCCGTGGCTGTGGAGGCCATGTTCGAGACCGGGCTTCTCGGGGCCACACTGCCGGCCTTTGGCCTTTCCCAGGACCGCATCCCTTACGGTGGCTGGCATGTCAGCCCGGTGGGGCGGCACAGTGTGGAAACCCTGCGTTGCCTGGAGGCACTGGCCGACCCTGCCTCCGAAGCACCGCCGCGCCTGCGAAGCCTGTGGCAGCAGGAGCACGCCCATCAAACATTGCGCTGGGCCGCCCTGCTGCACGACATCGGCAAGACGCCGGCCGAGGGCAGCCAGGGGCATTGCGAACGCGGGGCCCATGTGGCCTCGACCATGCTTGCGGCCTGGGGCGCGCCGGCGGATCTGGTGGACGAAGTGGCTTTTCTGGTCCGCGAGCATCTGCTGCTGGCCGAAACGGCCCATGGCGAGGATCCGGAAGATCCTGCCGTGGCCGCGCGAATCATCGGCCGGGGGTTGACCAGGGCCCGGCTGCGGCGCCTTTTGCTGCTGACCTATGCGGATTCTCGGGCCACGGGCCCGCGCGTCTGGAATGATTGGTCCGCCTCCCTGTTGTTCGCCCTGGCGGACGCCCTGGGGGAAGCCCTGGAAACAGAGGATCCCGTTCCGGCCCGCCAGGCCAGACAGCTGCAAAAGCGGCGCGAGTTGTTGCGCAGTCAGGCTGCCAGCGTCTATCCTCCTGATGTTTTTGAGGAACGGCTGGGGTTGCTGGATTCGCGCTACCTGCTGGTGGTGACGCCGCGGGAGGCGCTCCGGCATCTGCAACTGCGCGACGAGTTTCTGCGCCGGTTTGAGGAAGCCTTGATCCGTCTGCCCGGAGGGGGGCAGGAGGGCAGGGTGGCCGTGCTTCAGGCGCGCCCCGCAGGCCGGGAAGACCCCCGGGCCGATTCCGGGGCCTGGGAGGTGGATGTGGCTGGCCGGTGCGAAGCCCGGCTCCTGTCCATGACCTCAGGGGTGCTGGCGCTGCACGGGCTGGATATTCTGCAGGCTGATGTCTTTACCTGGAAGGACGGCGTGGCCCTGCACCGCTTTTTCGTCAGCCCGCCACCGGACCCGTTGTATCCTGAGGAGTTCTGGGCCAGGGTGCAGTCTTCCCTGACCTACGCCCTGAGCGGGAAGGTCCGCGTTGAGGAGCGGCTGGCAGAAAAGCGCAATTCGCTTTTCGCCAGTGCCGGCAAGCCCGGGGCTTGCAATGGTCGCGCTGCGGCGGGGCCGGTGGTGGCCGTTGCTGGCGAGGGGGAGGGGGTTCGGGTGCAGGTGGAGGCCGATGACCGCATCGGTCTGCTGCATGACATTGTGGTGGGCATCGAGGCCGCCGGCGGAGCGGTGCGCACGGCGCGCATCCAGACCAGAGGGCACCGGGCCCATGATCAGTTCCATGTGCAACCGCCTGCGGGAGTGCCGGCGGGGGGCGTTCCGGCAGCAAATCTTTCGGGCAATGAGACCGGTTCGGCAGATTTCTTTGTAAAACATTTGCAGGAGACCTTGCTCTCCCGGTTGACCTGCGGCTAAAAGCGGCCTGATTGGTGGTCCGGCTGTGTGTGCCGACTGCCCAACCAAGGAGCACGCCTCATGTTCAGCTGGTTCAACCTGCCTCGCCAATACCCGCGCCTGCATCGGGCGCTCGTCTGTGTTGTCTGCTCCCTGATGCTTTTGTCCGCACTCTGCACCGGCGCCTGCACCTACCGCCACGTGCCGCCGCCACCCCGCGTGTACAACCAGCCCATGCCCACGGATGTTGCCCCCAGCTATGTGGACGCCCGCTGGCAGCTCACGGCCGTGTCGTATGTCTGGATGGGCCAGGGGTTCGACTATTCCCGGGCCGGCCTGGAACCGGTGATCCTCAAGGTGGTCAACACGGGAAGCACCGGGATTCAGGTGCTGACCGACGAGGTGGTGGGCATTGCCCAGGATGGTTCGGAATATCTGGTGTACACCCTGCCGCAGGCCGGGCAGATGGTCATGAATTCAGAATACTATCGCGCCAATCGCGATGCCGCGGCCAGCACCGTGGCCGGTACGCTCATTGGGGCCGGGTTGGGCTCCATCGTGGGGCTGCTGGTGGGCGGCGGGCCTGGGGCCTGGCGTGGGGCCATCATCGGCGGTGCGGGTGGCGCAGTGACCGGGGCCATGTCCGGCTCGGCCCAGGGAGAGGCCCGGCTGCGCAACGACGTCATGCAGGAACTGCAGTATTACGTATGGAAGGAAACCCTCATCGCGCCCCAGGCCACCAAGGTGGGCTACTTTTACTTCCCCCGGGTGAATCTGCGGGCCGTGCGTGTGACGGTGCGTGGCGTTGGCGGCGAGCTGCAGGCCTATGAGCTGCCCCTGGTGGCGCCGGCCAACCTGCCTCCGGCGCAGCCCGCACCTCAGGCCGCTCCGGCAGCACCTGCCGGCACTACGTTGACGCAATAGCACTGCGTCCGCTTTCATGCGGCAGGCAATGTCAAAGGCCGGGCACCTTACGGTGTCCGGCCTTGTTGTATGCCTTGCTGGAGTGTTGCAGTGCGCTTGCCTGGTGCCAGCGTGGCACTATCTGTTCATGGCGTTCAGCGCGTTGAGGTTGTTGCGGATCATCATGGCGTTGATCTGGTTCGCCGTGCGGATCTGCTGTGCGGCGATGGCGTTAGTGCGGGCTTGCTTGTTCACGTAAGGACGAGGAGCCACGACAACGCCAGGGACTCCACCCATGGGCGGCGCGACCACAGGGCGGGGCGCCACGACCACAGGACGCGGCTGGTAATACACCGGGGGCGGCACCACGGCCACTGGCGGGGGCATCACCACCGGAGGGGCGACCACTACCGGCGGAGGCGGTGCGTAGACCCGGCGCGGCGGTACGTACACGACCGGCGGCGGAGGAGCCACCACGACACGCGGCGGGGGCACTACCACAGGAACGCCAATGGACACGTGCACACCAGGGGCGTACACAGTCAAACCTTGCGCAGCAGCAGGCGCGTGGGCTGCAAACACCGTCACCACACTTGCCATGACAGCCGGGATGACAAAGAACAGGAACAACTTCTTTATAAGCAGGCGGTTCATACTATGCCTCCTTTGCAGTCTCTCTTGCAATGCAGCTATGCATGGTGCATGAAGTGCATTGCGACCTGTTACAGAGCGGCATGAAAAAAAGTTTAATCCTCGACATCAGATTCAATTTGGGGATTCATTTTTTTCACGCCTTCCTATATTTCAATGTCAGGCATTCAAGCCCGCTTGTCAACGCGGGCAGGCGTTGTTAAATACTTCTTTTACAAGACCAGACCCAACCAAGGAGCCGACAAGTGAATCAGACTCCCTATGCCTTTTCCAGGACCCAGGCCGGTGGCGTGGCTGCCAGCAAGTCCCTGGCCTCCATCTTCATGCGCGGCGTGTACCAGTGGATGTGCCTTGGCCTGCTGGCCACGGCAGCCATGACCTGGTTCACCCTGAGCAGCGAAGCCGTGCTCAGCCTGCTGATCACCCCTCAGGGCGGCCTTTCCATGCTGTACTGGGGCGCTGTCATTGCCGAGCTGGTGCTCGTGGTGGTGCTTTCCGCCCGCATTGGCAAGCTTTCCGCCGCCTCGGCCTCGCTTATGTTCCTGGCGTACAGCCTGCTGAACGGCGTCACCCTCTCGCTCATCGTGGCCATGTACACCCAGGCCTCGGTGCTGCGGACCTTCCTGGTCTGCGCCGGCATGTTCGGGGCCATGAGCGTCTATGGCATGGTCACCAAGAAGGATCTGACCGGCATGGGCAGCTTCCTGATCATGGGCCTCATCGGCATCATCCTGGCCTCTGTGGTGAACATCTTCCTGCAGAGCACCACCATGCACTTTGTCATCAGCTACCTGGGTGTGCTCATCTTCACTGGCCTGACTGCCTATGACACCCAGAAGCTCAAGGAAATGGGCTCGGTGATGCCCCTGGACGACGCCACGGCCGTCCGCCGCGGCACCATCCTCGGCGCGCTGACCCTGTACCTGGATTTCATCAACCTCTTCATCATGCTGCTGCGGGTGATGGGCGACCGCCGCTAAGGCGGGCCCCATCCCGGCGTTGCAGCCTGCATGCGCCCTGCGAAGACGCCCGTCGGCTTCGGCCGGCGGGCGTACGGGCGTTATCAAAAAGGATCAAATGGCCAAGAAAAAACGGCGCGGCGAGCGCCCCCAAAGCGTGGACCTGCCCACGGTCCTGCGCGTGTTCAAAGAAAGCCGCAAACCCCTGAGCCAGGGGGAACTCGTTTCCATACTCAAGCTCTCGGGCAAGGAGGCCCACCGACTGCGGCCCATCATCGAACAACTCCTGGATACCGGCAAGCTCATCAAGCTGGGCCGCGGATCCTATGGTCTCACGGAGCGGCTCAAGCTCATCACCGGCAAGCTGGAGGTCCAGCGCTCCGGCGTGGGCTTTGTTATCCCGGAAGACAAGCGGCGCACGGACATCTTCGTCAGCCCGCAACATTTCAATGGCGCCTGGCATGGCGACCGCGTGGCCGTGGCGCTCCTGCCGGAATCCCACGGCCGCCGGCCCGAAGGCCGCATTGCCCGGGTGCTGGAGCGCGGGGCCACCAAGCTGGCCGTGCGTGTGCAGCGCCGCATGGGCGAGCTGCTGCTTTGCCGGCCCACGGATCCCAAGCGCGGGTTCCACGTCATGGTCAAGGCGGAGGAGCTGGTCCAGTCTCTGGGGCAGGATGTCTTTGACGGCGACATCCTCCTTGTCGAGCCCGGCGAACAGCTGGACCGCGACCTGTACAGCGCCACGGCCCTGTCCCGTCTTGGCCCTGAAGGGGAGGTGGGGGTGCAGGAGTCCCTGGTCAAGAGCAATTACGACATCCCCGCCGCCTTTCCCCAGGCCGCGCTGGAGCAGGCGGCCACCCTGCCCGAGGCGCCCGGCGAGGCCGATCTGGCCGGCCGCGAGGATCTGCGGGCCCTGGATCTGGTGACCATCGACGGCGCCACGGCCCGGGATTTCGACGACGCCGTGTGCGTGCATCGCGAGGGCGAGGGCTACCGCCTCTGGGTGGCCATTGCCGACGTCGCCCACTACGTCCACCCTGGCACGCCCCTGGATGAGGAAGCCTACACCCGCGGCAATTCATACTATTTTCCGCAGTCCGTCTGCCCCATGTTCCCCGAGGCCCTGTCCAACGGGCTGTGCAGCCTGAACCCGCACGTGGACCGGCTGTGCATGGTGGTGGAGACGGCCTTCGACCGCCACGGCCGCCCTGGCGAGTCCCGGCTGTATCAGGCCGTGATGCATAGCAAGGCCCGCCTGACGTATGATCAGGTGCAGCGCGCCGTGCTGCTCAGGGAAGAGGAGGAGCGCGCCAATCTGGCCGCCGTGCTGCCCATGCTCGAGGTGGCCGAGGAGCTGGCCCGCAAGATCAATGCCCTGCGCAACCAGCGCGGCAGCCTGGACTTCGACCTGCCCGAGCCGGAAATCCTCTTTAACCTCCAGGGCGAAACCACGGACATTCGCCGCCGCACCCGGCACTTCGGCCATCAGATCATTGAGGAATTCATGATCGCAGCCAACGAGGCCGTGGCGCGGTTCCTGACTGAGCGGGAGTTTCCCTGCCTCTACCGCATCCACCCCGAGCCGGATCCGGGCAAGCTGGCTGCACTCTTCAAGCT
Source organism: Megalodesulfovibrio paquesii (assembly GCF_054653055.1). Lineage (NCBI taxonomy): Bacteria > Pseudomonadati > Thermodesulfobacteriota > Desulfovibrionia > Desulfovibrionales > Desulfovibrionaceae > Megalodesulfovibrio > Megalodesulfovibrio paquesii. The sequence goes on from NZ_BAAIGQ010000005.1 coordinate 801,205, forward strand.
GCTGCAGTCGACTTCCCTGGGCCCGCAGCTGGATCCTGAGCAGGCCAGCAGCCCCACCCCCGAGGGCGTGCAGCAGCTCCTGGCCCTGGCCCAGGGTACGGAGCAGGAATACGTGGTCAACCGGCTGACTCTGCGGTCCATGATGCAGGCCTCCTACGACCCGGTGAACGAAGGCCACTTCGGCCTGGCCTCGGACTGTTACTGTCACTTCACCTCGCCCATCCGCCGCTACGCCGACCTGGTCGTCCACCGCAGCGTCAAGGTTGCGCTGCACCTCGCCACTTGGGAGCAGCCCTTCCACTCCCTGAAACAGCTCAAGAAGGTGGCCGAGCAGCTCTCGGCCACCGAGCGCGTGGCCATGGAGGCCGAGCGCGAGATTCTGAAGCGCCTGACCGTGCTTTTCCTGGAAGACAAGGTGGGTGCGGAGTTCACCGGCGTGGTCAGCGGCATGTCGGACTTTGGCTTCTGGGTCGAACTCAACGAGGTCATGGCCGAGGGGCTCGTCCGCCTCTCCACCCTCAATGACGACTACTACGCCTACCTCTCGGACAAGCAGGTCCTCCTGGGCGAACGCACCGGCCGGGCCATCACTCTGGGCCAGGAAGTGCGCGTGCTGCTGACAGACGTGCACATCGGTCGCCTGGAAGTGAATCTGGAACTGGCCGCCCCGCCGGAACGCGCCGCTGCCGGCCGCCGGGCAAAGTTCAAGCGCAGGGGGTAGAGAGCAGCGTTCGTGGAACCCCTTTCTGGAGAAGGGGGTTCCACCAATCCCATCCCCAAAGACTTTTATCGGGCCAAAGACTTTTATTGGGGTGGGTACGGGAAAAGTGGGCAGGTTGACCCGGTAAAAGCCGGAGTTTGCCTGGGCGATCGGCCATTGGCAGGCGCAGGCTTTTCACGTACAACGCCCCCTTCCTCTCACGCCTACCCGAAGACATATCATGCACCCTCGCGTTGCCTATATTTCGTTGTGGCTGCCCAAGCCGTCGGAAACGTTCATCATGCGGGAGATTCTCTGCCTGCGCGCCCAAGGTCTGGACGTGTTCCCCACAGCCCTCTATGGCCCGCTGCGCAAGCATTTCTCCAAGGAAATGCAGGCCTTTGCCGCCACAGTCACCCGTCTGGGAATCAAACACCTGGCCCGCGGCGTGGCCGATGAGCGGTATTGGTGGAAGCGTGACCCCGCTGCCGTCAAGGAATGCCTGGGCTATGCCCGGCTGGGCTTTCGGACCCTGGAGCGCACCGGCGAGAACCTCTGGGCCCTGCACGCCGGCTTCCGGCTGGCCCGGTTGTTCGAACAGGAAGGCGTGACCCACATGCATGCCCCCTGGGCCACGGGCCCGGCCATGGCGGCCATGGTCGCCTCGCGGCTGACGGGCATTCCCTTCAGCTTTGCCGCCCGCGCCGGAGACATCTACCCGCCCGAGCAGGCCCTGCCGGCCAAGATTGCCCGCGCGGCTTTTGTGCGCGTGAACACCCAGTCCAACGTGAGCTACCTGCGCTCCCTGGTCCCGGCCGACCAGCAGCAGAAGATCCTCAATGTGTACAACGCAGTGACCCTCATCCCGGCCGAGGAGGCCCCGGTCTTCATGACCCCGCCGGCCCGCCTCCTGGCCATCGGCCGCTTTGTGCGGACCAAGGGCTTTGATGATCTGCTGCGCGCCTGCGGGCTTCTCAGACAGCAGGAAATTGACTTCACCCTCACCCTGGCCGGCTCCGGTGGCGAGGAACCCGCCCTGCGGCAGCTCGTCAAGGAACTGCAGCTCGAAAATCGGGTCCGCTTTCCCGGTTTCGTCACCCACGAGGAAGTCTCCCGGCTTCTGGACCAGGCCGATTGCTTCGTCATGCCCTCCGTGGTGGGCAAGAACGGCGACCGCGACGGCATCCCCAACGTGATCATGGAAGCCTGCACCCACCGCGTGCCCGTGGTGGCCACGGACTGCTCGGGCATTGGCGAGGTGATTCGCGACGGGCAGACCGGACGCCTCGTGCCCCAGCGCAATCCGGCAGCCCTGGCTGCCGCCCTGCGCGACACCCTGGCCGACCGCGCCACGGCCCTGCGCCTGGCCGACACCGCAAAAACCCTGGTGCTCTCCCTGTTCGACCAGCAGACAAACTGCGCGACCTTGCGCAGATTGTTTACGGAGAACGGACGAAAGGAAAGATGAGTCAGGGGGGATAATCCCCCCTGGACCCCCTGATAGTGTAAGCGGCGCTTCCGGTTCGTATACGAACCGGAAGCGCCGCTTACACTATTGGAGGGGGTTCGGGGGAACTCAGTTCCCCCGGATTCTTCTTTCCCCGCCGTTCTCTTATTCTTCCCGTCTTCCCAACAGTTCGCGGGCCAGGGCTTCGCCCTGGGCGCCGCCACCGGCCATGCGGGTCAATTCGGCGAAGATGGCGTCCGGGTCGAGCTGGCGGCAGCGGGTGGTGGTTTGCCCGTCGAGGACGAGTTTTTCCACGTAGAAGTGCCGGTCGGCCAGGGCGGCGAGCTGGGGCCAGTGGGTGACGACGAGGATCTGGCGGCGGTGGGAGAGTTCCTTGAGCCGCTCGGCGACGTGATTGAGGGTGATGCCGCCGACGCCGGTGTCGATCTCGTCAAAAAGCAGGGTGGGTTGTTCGAGGTCGTCGCGGGCGGCGCTGGAGCGGACCAGGGCCAGGAGAAAGCGCGAAAGTTCGCCGCCAGAGGCGATGCGGTCCAGGGGCTGGGCAGGCTGGCCGGGGTTGGGCCGCCAGAGCAGACGGGCGCGGTCGTCCCCCAGGGTGGAAAAGAGCGGGTCGGCGGCGCGGTCCGGGAAGAGCAGGGCGCGGTCGAATTCGCAGCCGACGTGAACTTCCGGGGAGAATCCCAGGCCGCGCAGCTCCTCCTCCAGGATGCGGGAAAACTGTTCGGCGGCCTCGCGCCGGGCGGTGTTCAGGCGTTCCAGCAAGGCGGCCAGGGCCTGGGCGGCCTCGGTTTCCTCGCGGGTCAGCTGGGCCAGCTCCAGGCCGCAGACATCCAGAAAGGAGATGCTCTCCTCGATTTCGGCCTGCAGGGCCAGGATTTCCGGCATGCTGCGTTTGAGCTGCCGTTTGAGCTGGGCCAGGGCGTAGAGCCGGGATTCCACGGCTTCCAGCTCACGCGGGGAGGGGCCGGCGGCGCGTTCCTTGCGCAGGCGGGAGGAGAGATCGCGCAGGCGGATGGAGGTTTCCTCCAGCCAGGGCAGGTCGTCGGCGTAGTTGTCGCTGACGTCGGCCAGGAGGGTCAGGCGCCGGCCGAGCTGATCCACGGTCTCGATGAGGCCGGCCTCCCCACCCAGAAGCAGGGCCAGGGAGTTGTCCACGGCTTCACGCAGGGCCTTGGCCGCGCGGGCAGCCTCACGCTTTTCCTGCAGGGCGTCTTCCTCGCCTTCTTCGGGGGCCACCTTGTCGATGATGGATTTCTGATGCTCCAGCAGCTCGCGCCGGGCGGCAAGGTCGCGGCTGCGGGTCTCCAGCTCCTGGCGCCTGGCGGCCAGATCGCGCAGGCGGCGCTTGCCGTTCTCGCAGGCGGTCCACAGGTCGTCAGGAACCAGTTGCTGACGGCGCAGGAAGTCATCGAGCAGGCGGGCCTGGAAGGCCGGGGAAAGGAGCTGCTGGTGGCCGTGCTGACTGGTCACCGCCACGAGGGCGGGTCGCAGGGCGCGGATGGTATCCTGGGAGGAAAGGGCGTCGTCGATGCGCAGTCGGCTGCGGCCGGAGTCCGCGGCCAGTTCGCGGTGCAGCACCACTTCGCGTTCTTCGCCTGCCGCCGTGGGAATAACGAACAGCGCTTCTACGGTGGCTTTGTCCTCGCCGGGGCGGACGAGGTCGGCGGCGAGTTTTTCGCCGGTGAGAAAGCCCAGGGCCTTGAGGATGAAGCTCTTGCCCGCGCCGGTTTCGCCGGTGAGGACGTTGAAGCCGGTGTCCAGCTCCAGGGCCATGTCCTCGATGAGGGCAAGATTTTTGATACGCAGATATTCCAGCATGATGGCAGTGCTCAGAGGATAGAGGCCAGGGTCTTGGCAAGCAGGCCGGAGGGATCGAGCCCTTCCAGCCGCCGGGCGAACTGCCCTTCCTTGCCTTGGCTTCGCGCGGAATGCAAGGCCAGGGCAGCTTCTTCCAGACCTTCCTTGAGGCGAAAGGCCTTGAGATTGGCCAGCCCCAGGGAGAGGCCGAGCCGCCAGTCCTCGCGCCGGCGCAGGGAGAGGTCAGAGAGCAGGCCCAGCCGCAGGTGCTCCCAGCCGCCGCAGGCCGCCAGGAGGGATTCCAGGCGACGGGTGATTTCCATGTCGTGCGGGGCCAGTTCCATGGCCAGAAAGAGGCAGTCCGCGGCGCAGGCTGGCAGGTGCATGCGCGGGGTGAAGCTGCGGCCGGGAAAGGCCGTCCGTCCAAGCCGGGCCAGCTGGGCGGCCCAGCCCTGCAAAAGGGCGGCGGGCGTTTCCGGCCGTCGGGGCTCGCCTTGCAGGAGCAGGCATTGCCGGGCGAATTCGAACTGCCCCTGATACAGCCCCAGCACGGAACAGGCCGCGGCCAGAGGGACGATCCGGGAGTGGACGGGATGCTGGATGATCTGCACGGCCAGCTGCAGCGCATCCTGCGGCCGGTTGAGCAGGTGCCAGGTCTCCAGGACGGCGGCCAGGGCCTCGGGATGATCCACATACCCGGCCAGGGCCAGGCCAAGCTCCCGCAGGCTGCCGGGCTGCCGGCGGTTGCGCACCAGTTCCCAGCGGGCCAGCAACCAGGCCAGGCGGCGGTCCATGACCGGCGCGGTCTGCGCCGGCAGGGTTTCCGCAAAGCGCAGCAGCTCGGCCGCGCGGTGCTTCGGCAGATGGCTGGCCTGCACGCGCTCCCAGCCGGCCCGGGCGATGGCCTCGGCCGGGCGGGGGAAACGGCGGAACTGGTCCAGCAGGGCCTGCAGTTCCAGGACATGATCGTAGACGACGATTTCCTTGCCTGGCTCAAAGAGGGCGTCCTGGTCCGGGCCTATGTTCTGGCTGAGGACCAGACAGCCGACACTGGCTGCCTCGGTGACGCGGAAATTCACCTCGGCCTGGATGGCTTCGTTGGGCGCCAGACGGGTGTCCGCGTACACGTCGAGCATGGCATGCAGGGGCAGATCCTGCTCGATGCGGGCATTGCAGCGGGCCTTGAGGAATTCCGTCAGCCAGGCCCGGCGGGGCCGTTCGGGGGTGATGCGGCCGACAAAGCTGACATCATGACCGCGCCCGGCGTGCGGGGTCCAGGGGCGTGGATAGCCGGGAAACGCCAGCCGTCCCAAGGGCGGCCGGGGCCAGGGAAACTGCTCCCAGAGGTGGCGGTGCGGGGTGACGACGCCGTCGAAACAGCAGGCATACCAACGGTGCCAGTGGGCATTGAGGTGTGAATCCAGGGACCAGAAGATTTTGGGGCAGGCGAGCTTGTCCAGCCCGGTGAGCAGCACGCGGGGGCCAAGGAACTCTTCCTGAATGATCAGTTCAGGCGTGAAGCCTTGCTGCTCCAGGGCCTCGGGCAGGTTGAATTCGGCCTGCCCGGTGGGCCAGAAGCAGATCACCTCATGGCCCAGGGACTGCATGGCCTTGTTCAGGGCAGGAGAGATGAGGCAGATGCGCATGGCTGGGCTGGTGTTGAAGGGAATGGTGGTGAAATGGGCAACGGCGCCGGCTGGCAGGATCAGCCTTCCAGGCGCATGACGTCCACAGTCACGTCCATGGCCTGGGCGCCGCTGGTGTAAATGACGCCTTTGAGGGGCGGAACATCGGCATAGTCGCGTCCCCAGGCCAGGGTGATGTGGCGGTCCATGGGGATTTGGTTGTTGGTGGGGTCAAAGTCCATCCAGCCATGCTCGGGCACGTACACGGAGAACCAGGCATGGGAGGCGTCCGTGCCGACGAGCTTTTCCTGTCCGGGCGGGGGCAGGGTTTCGATGTAGCCGGAAACATAGCGCGCGGCGAGGCCCATGGAGCGAAGGCAGCCGATGGCCAGGTGGGCAAAGTCCTGGCAGACGCCGCGCCGGTGGGCGAGGACCTCTTCCAGGGGCGTGGAAATCTCGGTGAAGCCCGGCACGTACGCAAAGTCGTGATGGATTCGCTCCATCAAATCCCTGGCCGCCAGCAGCAGGGGCCGGCCCATGGGAAAGGAGGGCACGGCGTAGGCCTGCAGCTGGCCGGTGGCGGCGATGAGGCTGGAATCGAGCATGAAGTCGCGGTTCTCGGCAATGTCGAAGTGGTCGGAATGGCGAAGAAGCTGGCGCGCGGCCTCCCAGGGGATGTCATCGCCCGGCCCGGGGGTGTCGTATCCTGCATCGGCAACCTGCACCTCGCTGGTCACGCTGACGGTCAGTTCGCTGTGAGGTTCCTCAATGGAGAAATAGCAGACCTGATTGCCAAAGTAATCAAACCGCTTGCGGAAGATTCGCGGCTTGGGGACGATGTGGTAGCGGTTGCGGGTACAGGTTTGGCGGGAAAAATCCCGCGGGGAGAGCCGGGCCTCGTTATGGGAGAGAGGCACAGGCTCGCTGTGGCGGAATCTGGTGGTGTGGATGATTCTGTAGTTCACGAGAGGGCCGCCCGTCGCCGCGCCAGGGGCGTGGGGCCGCCGGCGTGGCTGAAAAAGGAAAGGGAAATCGCGTCAGACATGGCTGCCAACAGCCGGAACTGCTCGGCCAGGAAGGTGCGCAACACCTCCTGCCGCCTGAGCCTGCCTGTGGTCCGGGCCAGTTCCATGGCATCCATGCGCTTGAGGCTGGCGAAGGCCTCCAGGGCCAGGCGTTCTTCCGGGCTGGTACGGGAGGTGCGGCGCGGCCGGGGCAGGGTTTGCATGTGTCGCTGCAGCTGTTCCAGCTGAAAGGCCAGGGAGCGCGGGTTGGTCTCGTCCAGGAGCAGCAGATCCAGGGTCTGTTCCAGGTGCAGCCGGGAGCGGTAGCGGCGGCGGTAGGTGATGAGGGATTCCAGGGTGGAAAGGGTCATCTCCATCAGCTGCTGGGCCACCGGTTCGGCCAGGGGGCTGGAAACCTGCGGGGTCAGGGTGGCCTGGAGCATGCCGATGAGCATCAGCCCGCGCTCCATGCGGCGGCCGGTGTCCAGGAGAATCCAGCCCACGGCGCGGGTCATGCTTTCCATGGTGTAGCCGGTAAAGGCTATCAGGCTGGTCAGGAGCAGATCCAGGGTGCTTTGCAGCCGCTCCATGGAGGCCAGGGCCACCTCCGGAGGCTGGGAAAAATAGTCCGAAAGCGTCTCGGCGTGTTCCTGGATGGCGTCGATGACCCGCCAGGTGTCCGCAGACCAGCGATCACGCACGGCGTAGGCATTGCCCGCCAGCAGCCGCAGGGTTCGGGGCAGGGAGCCGCCGAGCTGACTGCCCAGGATCAGGGCCTGCAGCTGCGGCTCGGGCCAGTCGGCCAGGGTGGTCAGGTCGTCCACCGAGTCAGGCATTGCGCCGCCGGTGAGGTTGGCCAGGGCCTGCAGCAGGTGCGGCAGGCTGGTGCGCTCCAGTTCCGGCTCAAAGGAATCGGAGTGGCTGAACAGGCTGGCCAGCACGCGCAGAAGCCGGGCGCAGGCCGTGGCCCGTTCCAGATAGCGGCCCACCCAGAAGAGATTTTCCGCAGCCAGACTGGGGAGCACGTTGTCCACGGCCCAGGGTTCGCGGACCTGGTCAGAGCTGGTCCAGAGGCTGATGTGCTGGGTTCTGGCCCGGGCGCGGACCCAGGTATCCTTGCTTAACTCGCGGCCCAGTTCGCGGTTCTGTTCGCGAGCGAGGGGTTGGGAGGATCCAGGCTCGTCCGCCTCGTCGCTCAGGCAGCGGGTCAGCCCGCCGGGCATGATCATGTACCCGTCGTCCTTGGCGGTCAGGAAGGTCCGGACCACCACGGGACGGGTGCACAGGCCCGAAGGCTGCACGCCCAGGCCGGGTTCGGGAAAGGCGGGCGCCGTGGACGGCTTCAGGGGTTCCTGCGCGGCGAAAAGGGCCGGCGTGGCGGCGATGCGTCGGGCCAGGGCCTTGCGGGCTTTGCGATCCAGCCGCCAGCTTTCCACGGGCGGGCCATACTGGGCGGCGATGGGCAGGATGCGCAGGGTTTCCATGCGCTCCAGCACCAGACGCTTGTCTTCAGGCACGCCGCACCACCAGGTCTGGGGGCTGGGCAGCAGCAGATCCTGTCCCAATAGACGCCGGCAGACCGCCGGCAGGCAGGCGGCCAGGGCAGGATTTTCCAGCACGCCGCTGCCCAACGGGTTGACCACGGCCACGTGCTGCAGCCGCACGGCCTCCATCAGGCCGGCAATGCCGTGACGGCTGTCGTCCTGCAACTCCAGAGGGTCGCAGAGCAGATCTGTGACTCGTCTGAGGATCACGTCCACGGGCTCCAGGCCGCCGATGGATTTGAGCCAGACCGCGCCATCGCGCACGGTGAGGTCCTCGCCCTGGACCAGGGTGTAGCCCAGGTAGGCGGCGAGGTAGGCGTGCTCAAAGTAGCTTTCGTGCTGCGGGCCGGGGGTCAGGAGGACGATGCGCGGGTCGTCGCTGCGGCGGGGGGCCAGGCGGGCCAGGGTCTCGCGCATGGCCCGGAAAAAGTGGGAGATGCGTTCCACATTGCAGTCGCGGAACAGGTCTGGCAGCACGCGGGCCAGCACGGTGCGGTTCTCCAGCGCATAGCCCGAGCCGGTGGGGGACTGGGTGAAGTCCTGCAGCACCACAAAGCGGCCGTCCGGTCCGCGGCAGCAGTCTGCCGAGTGGAACACCAGCTGCCGGTCCCCGCGATGGTGCATCCTGTCGCAGGCGCGCAGGAATCCGGGGTGGGCGAAGACGAGCTCGGCCGGAATGACGCGTTCCCGCAGCAGCATGCGCGCGCCGTACAGGTCTTTGAAGAGCAGGTCGAGGACCAGGGCGCGCTGGGTCAGGCCGGCTTCCAGCTGTTCCCAGTCTGTGGGGGGGATGATCCAGGGGACGATGTCCAGCTCCCAGGGCCGGTGGCGTCCGGCGGGGTCGCCGTGGACGTGAAAGGTGGCGCCGTTTTCGCGCAGCAGGCGGCGGATGTCCAGCTGGCGGCGGGCCACTTCGGAAGGGGGCATGCGGTTGAGGGAGTGGAAAAAGGGCTCCCAGTGCGGCAGGGGCCTGCCCGCAGCATCCCGAAATTCATCGACAGCCTGCACCGAACTGTGCTCTCCGGCGCGGCGGGCCGCAGGCCAAGCGTCTAACGAATCGCTAGGCGAATCGCTAGGCGAATCGCTAGGCGAATCGGCAGGCAAGGGCGACTGGCCAGGCTGATCGGACTGATCTGGCTGGCCGGGCGCAGCGGCAGACGCCGGGGCTGGGTCCATGGCTTCCATGGATTTGACCACCTACACGATTTTGCCTGATTCCGCCATAGCGAGGATGCCCGGGCAGTTGCGCTCCTGGTTCCGGGCCTCTGGAAAAATCTCCGTTGCGAATGCAACAGAACTGTGGCAGAGAGACAGCCGTTTTACGCATCTCAACTCCCGGGGGGGACCATGACTGAGCAGATTTCTTTTGTGCGGCGGCCTCGCGAACAGTCACTTGGGCGACTCATCTGTCTGGTGAACCGGCGCTTTCAGCTGTATGCATTGCGGGAAATGGCCCGGCTGCAGATCGGCCAGGGCCAGGTGCTGCTGATGGCCGAGCTGTTCACCAGGCATGCGGAAGGGGTGCCGCCCTGTTCCCAGGACGAGCTGGCCGGCCTGCTGAAGGTGGACAAGGCCACCGTGACCAGGGCCATGGCCCCATTGGAGCGAACCGGGTATGTGAGCCGGACGGCGGATCCCGATGACCGGCGCATCCGCCGGGTGCAGCTCACGGACAAGGCCTTGGCCATTGAACAGGAATTTTTCGATATTTTGTACAACTGGTCTGACGCGCTGCTGGAGAACATCCAGGAACCCGGACGCAGCGAGCTGTTTGCCTTGCTGCATCAGGTGTTGGTCAATGCCGACCGGGTTGCCGATGCCGTCAGGCCGGCCCCTGACAGCTCGGCTGACGCGTAAGACGGACGGAGTCTTTTCATGACGTTGCACGCCTGGAGCATTCTCTCCATATCCCTGCTCACGGTCATGGCCGGCGCTGTGGTTGCGCCGGCGCTGGCCGCGGTGCAGGCCGCCTTTCCAGACGTGCCCGCCACCACGGTCAAGCTGCTGCTCACGGCGCCCTCGGTGTGCATCATCCCCATGACTTTTCTGGCGCCGCGCGTCTGCGCCCGGCTGGGCTACAAGCGGACCATCCTGTTGGGCGGAACCCTCTATCTGCTGGGCGGAGCCGGCGGGGGGCTGGCCACGAGCTTTCCGGTGCTGCTGGCCACGCGGGTGGTGCTGGGCATCGGCGTGGGCATGATCATGCCCATGTCCAACTCCCTGGTGAGCGTCTTTTTTGCCGGGGAAGCACGGGTGCGGATGATGGGTCGTACTGCTTCCACGGCCAACCTGGGCAGCATTGCCGGCATGTTCTGCTCGGGCTGGCTGGCCCAGATGAACTGGCGCTATGCCTTTGCCATTTATGGCATCAGCCTGTTCACCATGACCATGACCACATTGTTTCTCCAGGAGCCTCCGGCCACGCACGGTCCTGCCGGCGCGTCGGGCCGGCTGCCCCTGGGCGCGTGGCTGGGCGCCGGGGCGTTGCTGCTGCTCATGATCGCCTTTTACTGCCTGCCGACCAACCTGGCCATGTTTCTGGTGCGGGAAGGATACGGCGATGCGCGGTATTCCGGCGTGGCCCTGGCTGTTTCCAGCGCCGCGGGGTTCCTGGCCGGGCTGGCGCTTCCGAGATTGCGTCTGCTGCTGGGCCGCCTGTTGCCGCTGGGCATGCTGGCCATGATGACCGCCGGCTTTTTGTGTCTGCATCAATCGGATGGCCTGCTCACCGCGCTGGCCGGGGTGGCCTTGGTGGGGCTCGGTTTCGGCTCGCTCTGGCCCACATTGCTGGTGGTGGTGGCCAAGGCCACGCCACTCCCGAAGAGCATGCAGGCCATGGCCCTGGCCGGGAGCATGATCTTCCTGGGGCAATTTCTCTCTCCCCTGGTGTTCGATGCCCTGGGGCAGGCCTTGGATCTCCTGAACCCGCGCAGCCTCTTCGGCCTGGCCAGCCTGGGCACGGCCGCCGCTGCCCTGGGCATGGTGACCGTGGGGGGACGCCTGCAGCGCCTGCTCGATCACCGGCCCGTCTCGCCCGTCTAGCCCGCCTCGCCCAGTTAGCCAGTCTGCTTTGTGGTCTGGATCGCTGCATCGCGGACCCAGATCCAGCCTTCCTTGCGGGCCGTCTCCAGCTCTTCCGGGCGCGGACCGGGCGTGAGGCCCTGCAGATAGTCCGCGCCGCCAAGACAGCACAGGGCAGCGTCCAGCAGGTGCTCGCTGCCAAGACAGGCCTCCCTGATGCCCTGGGGCAGGTCCATCAGACGTTCCAGGATGCCCACCATGGCGGCGCGGTCGGCAGCGGTTTTCTTGTAGCCGGGGCGCAGCAGGCCGCGGCAGGCCAGCACGCCGGCGGGGTAGATCTCCAGTGCGCAGGATTTCTCCAGCCGGCCGGGCGTCCAGCCCAGGGGGAGCGGCAGGCCCGAGGCCTGGCGCAGGCGCTCCAGCAGGTTCACGGCGGCCAGGGCGGCGCGGGCAATGTAGTTGGCGCCCACTTCCATGGGCCGCTTGCCCAGACGCTGGGCGATGCGACGGTCAGTCAGCCGGGAGAAGAGCGCGTCGGCAGGCAGGCAGAGCCCCTGGCCGGCGTGATGACCGGTCAGACGCGGGCCCATGGACTGCGGCCAGCCGAGGGGGGCGTCCATGCAGAGCAGGGCCGGGGCCGGGGACAGGCGGAGCCATTCGACCAGACCCTCCACAAGCTCCGGCCAGGAGGGGGCTGTGAGGGTGGCCAGCAACGCGGGCTGCCGGCCGTCCCATCGGGCGAGCATGCAGCCCATGCGGACCGGGGAGGCGGCGCAATCCAGGCCAAGGAGCAGGGTGTTCATGCAGCGGGCTCCAGGACGCAAAAAAACCGGCGCGCCATCCCGGCAGAGGGCAGGGCGGCGCGCCGGCGTGCAAGCAGGCAGAAAGAGAGGCGCGCGAGGGCTACTCGGCCTTCTCGTCGTCCTTCTTTTCGGTCACTTTTTCTTTGGGGGTGACGTCAATTTCGTCGGGCTCGGTGGTTGCACGCTTGAAGTTGCGGATGGCCTTGCCCATGCCACCGCCGATTTCAGGCAATTTGTTGGCGCCAAAGACGATGAGGACGATGCCAAGAATGAGGATGAGTTCCCAGATGCCGAGGCCACCGATCATGGCGCTCCTCCTTACATGAAAAAATCCTGGCCAACGCTGATGCCGGCCACAGGGGCCTCGTCCCAGTTGATGTCGGCGCTTCGCACGGCGTCCAGACGAGACATGCTGCCTATACTCACGCCAAAGGGCAGGGTCAAGGAGCAATTTGGCAGGGGCTGTCGCAATGCTTGCCGGCGGGGGGGCAAGGGTGTAGGAGAACGCTTTTTGGTCCAGCCAGCCCGACATAGCCATGACCCGCCGCCTCTTGCACTTTCCCGGCCAAGGATGCCACTATTACTGGAACGGCCGCTGCCTTCTGGAGGAGCGCCGCAATCCTGGCCTGGAGCAGGCCTGGCGCTGCCGCGTGCTGCTGGCCTGGGGCGAGGCCTACGATCATTTTCTGGATCAGGCCGAGGTGTTTGCCCTGGCGGACGAGACGGCCATGGGCATCTGGCGGCAACGGATGAAAAAGCTGGGGCACCCCAGGCTTTGGTGCGGGGAATACGTCCTGGCTCCGGATGGGGACGACCTGCCCGACCTGCCGCCTGGCATTTCCCCTGAGGATGTGGCCACCGTGGGGTGTCTGCATCAATTGGAAGACATGTGCCTGAAAGAGCTGCCGGCCTGCGCCGGTGTCTGCGCCCATTTTGAACCGCGGCGAGATCACGACGCTGCAGAGGATGAAGACGCGCCATGAACGAATCTCCCGAGCGCCCGCTGCTGATCGCCTTTCCCACACTGCATCCCTCTTTGCTTTCGGGCCAGGGCCAGGGCCTGCCTGCGCAGACGCGCTTTCTGGATCCCGGTCTGGCCCCGCCGCCCCTCAGGGCGCGCATGGTCATGCCCCCGACCATGCCCATGAACCGCCAGATGGCCCGCGCCTGCCTGGCAGAGATGCTGGCCTTTGGCGAGCGGTTCAAAAAGCCCGGGGACATGGCCTACTTTTCCGTGGCCGGGATGGAAAATTTCTACGACGGCACCACCATGGACATCCGTGAGGAGCTGAACGCGCTGCAGGCCCTGGGCGACAACGCCCCCCCGCCAGCGGAGGACCTGACGGAAAAGCGGCTGGCTGCCCAGCGGCTGTTGCTGCTGGCCTGGCATCTGCAGGAAAAACAGGCCGAGGTGCGCGAGGCTGCCGAAACCCTGCGTGGGCTGAATTTGCGGTTGCAGTCTGCCGTGGTTGATGAGGAAATGGCCGCTGCGGAAGAGCCGACCCTGGACGACCCTGAGCTGGCGCGGCTGGTGGGCGAACTGACGCCCAGGGATCTGGACCTGGAGCCCATCCCCGCGGCCCAGGAGGAGCAGGGCTGGCGCAAGCTGGCCGAGGCCGTGCTGTTGCTGCTGCCCGAGGGGGCGGAACTGCAGATGTGCACGCCTGAAATTGCGGCGGCCCTGGCGCTTTCCGGGCAGGACGCGACGGATGTGCCCGGCTGGCGTCTGGTTGGTCTGGCTGCAGCGGATCCGGCCCGTCCCTGGCTGGACCGCGTCGTCCGCTGCCATGCTCCCCAAATTGGCCAAACGGGCCAGGATGGTCCAGACGCACAGGGGGCCAAGGCATGAAAATGCCGGTGCAAATCGGACGCATGACCGCCCCCTCCCTCTTTGAAGGTGTCAAAGGCATCATCTTTGACTGCGACGGCGTGCTGTTTGATACCCGCGAGTCCAACGCACAGTACTACAACGCCATCCGCGCCCGGCTTGGCCTGGGCCCGATGAGCGAGGCGCAGGAGGCCTATTGCCACTGGCACACTGTGCTGGACTGCATCGCCCATGTGACGCCCTCGGATCGTTGGCCGGAAGCCCTGCAGGCCCGCAAGGAAGTGAGCTACAATCGTGAGATTCTCCCTTTTTTGCGGCCGTTTCCAGGCCTGTACGAGGCCTTGGACGCCTTGCGCAGCCGCGGGTACCTGCTGGCCGTGCACACCAACCGGACCAATTCCATGGAAAATGTGGCCTCGCGGTACGGGCTGGTCAATTACTTTTTCCCGCTCATGACAGCCAGCAAGGCACTGGCCAAGCCGCACCCCGAAGGGGTGCACCGCATTCTCTCGACCTGGGGTATGCGGCGTGAGGATGTTGTGTTTATTGGCGATTCCAAACTGGACCAGGCGTGCGCCGCCCGGGCCGGGGTCCGGTTCTGGGTTTTTGGCGATGAACCCCTCGCCGCCCAGGCCCGCATCCCGGACTGGTATTGCCTGCTGCAGGCCCTCATGCGGGTACCCCGTGTGAACAGCAGCTTGTTCGAAGCATGACGGCAGGATGCAGATTCTGCTTGATTTCTGGTGACGCACACGTAAGAATCATACCAACAGTCGCAGCCGCCTCCGGCGGACAGCGCGGGAGTATGGAGGAGAAGAATGACAGTATTCAGCAACTTGCTGAGCACCTTGGCGTTCATTTTGAGCACCGTGTTGCAGATTTATATGTGGGTGGTGATTATTTCTGCGGCACTGTCCTGGGTCAATCCTGATCCGTACAATCCCATCGTCCGCACCCTGCGTACCCTTACCGAGCCGGTCTTCCGCAGGCTACGGCGTACCTTTTCCTTTCTCGTGGTCGGCGGCATGGATTTGACCCCCATTGCCGTGATTCTGCTCATCTACCTGATTCAGGGCGTGGTGGTGCAGACCCTCTACGACATGGCGGGCCGCGCGCCCATCTTGCGGTAAGAGCAACCAAAGGATTGCCGATGCCCACATCGCTTCCGGCCCCTGTTGTCAGACCGCAGTATGCGGAACCCGCCGGCCCTGGCGCCTGGCGGCTCAGGGTCTGGGTGCAGCCGGGCGCCAGAAGCGAAGGTCCGGCAGGGGAGTATCAAGGCTGCCTGAAGCTGAAGGTGGCTGCCCCTGCCGTGGACAACAAGGCAAACGCCGCGCTGGTGAAGCTGGTGGCCCGGTTCCTGGGCCTCAAGGCTTCTGCCGTGCAGGTGGAGTCTGGCCAGACCAGCCGCAAGAAAGCCCTGCGCATCGAACTCTCCGAAGAACCCGCCTGGCGGCTTCTGGCCGGCCAGGCAGAACCATCCTGAAAAGGAGACACTCCTATGGAAGCGAACGAGCTGACCTTGATCGAGCAGTTTCGGGGCAAGGACACGGAGCTGCAGACGCTCTGGGAAGAGCATCTCCTCTATGAAAAGCAGCTTGAAAAGCTCGAAACCAAGCCGTTTCTGTCTCCTCAGGAAGAGACCCTAGTAAAGGATATTAAAAAGAAGAAGCTGATGGGCAAAACGCGCATGCAAGCCATTCTTGACAAGTATAAAAGCTAGGAGACCGAGACCATGCCCAAGTCAGGGGCGCAGATTTTGCTGGAATGTCTGGTGCGTGAAGGCGTGGACGCTCTGTTCGGCTATCCGGGCGGCGCCATCATCGACATCTACGACCAGCTCCCCAACTACCCGATAAAGCATATTCTGGTCCGACACGAACAGGGCGCAGTGCATATGGCGGACGGCTATGCCCGAGCCTCGGGCAAGGTCGGCTGCGCCCTGGTCACCTCCGGGCCCGGCGCCACCAATGCTGTCACCGGCATTGCCAACGCGTACCTGGATTCCATCCCGCTGGTGGTCATCACCGGCCAGGTGCCCACAGCCCTGATCGGCAACGACGCGTTCCAGGAAGTGGATATCGTCGGCATCACCCGGCCCTGCACCAAGCACAACTTCCTGGTGAAGGATCTGGAATCCCTGCCGCTGATCATCCGCCGGGCCTTTCACCTGGCGCGCACCGGAAGGCCCGGCCCTGTGCTGGTGGATGTGCCCAAGGACATCCAGCAGAAGAAAATGGCCTTCAAGTTCCCATCGGACAAAGACGTGGCCATGCGCAGCTACAATCCCACGGTCCAGCCCAACAAGCAGCAGCTCAAAAAGGCCATGGACCTGCTGACCAGCGCCAGGCGGCCCATCATTTATGCCGGCGGGGGGATTCTCAGCTCCAATGGCGCCGAGCCCCTGGGCTGGCTGGCCAGGGCGCTGCAGATTCCCGTCACCGCCACCCTCATGGGCCTGGGCTGCTTCCCCGGGGAAGACCCGCTCTTCCTGGGCATGCTGGGCATGCACGGCACCTACGCCGCCAACATGGCCATCAGCAATGCCGATGTCATGCTGGCCGTGGGCGCGCGTTTTGACGACCGCGTGACCGGCAAGCTCTCCACCTTCGCGCCCCACGCCAAGATCATCCATGTGGATATCGACCCCACCTCCATCCGCAAAAACGTCCGCGTGGATGTGCCCGTGGTGGCAGACTGCCGTCTGGCCCTGGAAGGGCTCAAGGAGCTGGCGGAAGCGCGGCTGGAGAATAAAGACTGGGCGGCCGAGCACGCCCCCTGGCTGGACCAATGCAGAGAGTGGGCCACCCAGCACCCCCTGATCTGGAAGGAAAATGGCGGCATCAAGCCTCAGTATGTGGTGGACGCCATCTACCGCCTGAGCAAGGGGGAAGCCATCATCGCCACGGAAGTGGGCCAGAACCAGATGTGGGCCGCGCAATTCTACAAATACAACAAGCCCCGTACCTTGCTCACCTCCGGTGGCCTGGGCACCATGGGCTTTGGCCTGCCCGCGGCCATCGGCGCGCAAATCGCCTTCCCGGACAAACTGGTGGTGGATGTGGCCGGAGACGGCTCCATCCAGATGAACATTCAGGAACTCATCACCGCCGTCTGCAACAAGCTGCCGGTGAAGATCGTCATCCTGAACAATGGCTACCTGGGCATGGTCCGGCAGTGGCAGGAGCTCTTTTACAGCAAGAACTACTGCGGCACCTGCATGGACGCCCAGCCCGACTTTGTGGCCCTGGCCAAAGCCTACGGCGCCGTCGGGCTCCGGGCCACCAAGAGGGAAGAAGTGGAGCCCGTGCTTGAGGAGGCCTTCCGCACCCCGAGCACCGTCATCGTGGATGTGCGTGTGGAACGGGAAGAAAATGTCTACCCCATGATTCCGGCAGGCGCCTCCCTGACCGAAATGCTGCTTGTGTAAGGAGATTCCCGTGCGACACGTGCTCTCCGTGCTTGTGGAAAACGAACCCGGCGTGCTTTCCCGCATCTCCGGACTCTTTTCCGGCCGCGGTTTCAACATCGAAACCCTCAACGTCGGCCCCACGCTGGAGGAAGGCGTCTCGGTGATGACCATCACCACCTCCGGCGATGACCAAATCATTGAGCAGATCATCAAGCAGCTGCGAAAACTCGTCACCGTCATCAAGGTGGTGGATCTGACGGAATTGACCAGCATTGAGCTGGAAATGATGCTCCTGAAGGTGCACGCTGAAGATTCCAAGAAGGCGGAGATTTTCCGTCTGCTGGATGTATTCCGCTGCAAGATCGTGGATGTGGGCCTGGACGACATCATCGTCGAGGCCACCGGCGACCACGACAAGCTGCGCGCCCTGGTGATGCTCCTGCAACGCTACGGCATCAAGGAGATGGCCCGCACCGGCGCCGTGGCCCTCAAACGCTCCTTGCAACTGGATTAACTCGTCAACTGATTCGCTCGATCAAGGATTGTTTCATCATGAAAGTGTATTACGATTCGGATGCGGACCTGTCCCTGCTCAAGGGCAAAACCATCGCCATCATCGGCTACGGCAGCCAGGGCCACGCCCACGCCCAGAACCTGCGCGACTCCGGGTGCAATGTGGTCGTGGGCCAGCGTCCCGGCGGCAAGAACTATGAGCTGGCCAAGGAACACGGCTTTGAACCCATGAGCGCCGCCGATGCCGCCAAGGCTGCGGACTGCATCATGATTCTGCTGCCTGATCAGCACCAGGCCAAGGTGTATGCCGAAGACATCAAGCCCCACCTGACCGCGGGCAAGACCCTCTTTTTTGCCCATGGCTTTAACATCCACTTCAAGCAGATCGTGCCTGCGGCGGACGTGAACGTGGTCATGGTGGCGCCCAAAGGTCCTGGCCATCTGGTGCGCCGCGTGTTCACCGAAGGCGGCGGCGTGCCCTGTCTGGTGGCCGTGCATCAGGACGCCACGGGCAACGCCCTGCAAATCGCCCTGGCCTATGCCAAGGGTGTGGGCGGCGCGCGCTCCGGCGTCATCGAAACCACCTTTGAGGAAGAAACCGAAACCGACCTCTTCGGCGAACAGGTGGTGCTCTGCGGCGGCCTGTCCTCCCTGATTCAGGCCGGCTTCGAAACCCTGGTGGAAGCAGGCTACCAGCCTGAGATCGCCTACTTCGAATGCCTGCACGAAGTAAAGCTCATCGTGGACCTGATCTACGAGGGCGGCATGGCCAAGATGCGCCACTCCATTTCCGACACTGCCGAATACGGCGACCTGACCCGCGGCCCCCGCGTGGTGACGGAAGAAACCAAGAAGGAAATGAAGCAGATCTTGAAGGAAATCCAGACCGGCGTGTTCGCCAAGGAGTTCATCCTGGAGAATCAGGCCGGCGGGGCGCACTTCCAGGCCCTGCGCCGTATCGGCGCTCGCCACCAGATCGAAGAAGTGGGCGGCAAGCTGCGCGACATGATGCCCTGGCTGAAGAAGTAAGCAGCCAGCTCTGCAGGCGTGATATCAACAAACGCCGGGGAACGCGTCCTTGTGACACGCTCCCCGGCGTTTGTGCGTGTGGGAAAAAGCTGCCGCCTAAAACGCCCGCAACTCCCAGCCCCCGGGCAGGGTGGGGCTGCCTGCCTGCTCGGCCACGCGGGTGGAGTAGGTGGGCAGGGTAATTTCAGCCGGGGCGGCTGGCCTGTGCGGCGAGGCGGTTGGCCTGGCCTGGGCAGGGTGCGGCACCGGGTGCGCCGGCGTGGCTGCTCCGGCTGGATGCGTCGGGGCCGCCGCCACTTCCACGTGGCCGGACACGGCCTTGGCCATGGGCTCCAGGGTTTTGTTGAGGCGCGCTTCTGTTCGTTGCGCAGCCGAGAGCAGCACAGGATCCATTTTGTCCCGGATCACATGGTCCATGCTGGCCAAGGCCCGCTGCTCCACCGCATGCACGCCTTCCTTCCAGACAGTCACGGTGTCGATCCAGCCCTGCCTGTCCAGCAGGCCAAGCATCACCAGCCCTTGCATCAGGGCCACGCAGATCACGGGCCAGGCCAGGGCTTCAATCCAGAACTGCAACACCAATCGGCGCAATGGGGGCATCTTCATACTACTCGCCTCGTGGCTCGGGTCCAGGCAGGAATTGCCGGACCGCACGTATGCTCTGGGAACAGAGCAAGGAGCATGCCTGGCGGATGCGCTGGCATTGCCTGCCGGATTCAGCCGGCTTGCTGCTCTTCCTCTTTCACTTTTGGCGGGATTGCGCTACGATGCATACGCCGAGGGCTCGCCGCCAGCAGGTGCAGGTGGCGGAGACATGCGAGGAGCGGTTATGGACGAAGCATTGCAGAACCGATGCGTCAAATGCCCTACCTGCGGCGATGTCTTCACCGTGGGGCGCGGGCTGGCGCTTGCGGAAGGCGCGGAGGCGCCTTGCCCGGTCCCGGCTGCCGTCAGCCCAGGCGAAGACAGGGGGTGGGCGGAGCGACGCATTGCCGAGCGTGCCAATACCGTCTCCATCCGCATTCTTTACGAGGCCACGTTGCGGGAATTTCCAGTCAAGGACATCACCCCGAACAGCATCGGGGTGTATCACCTGGGCTGGCGGTTTGAGCTGGGCCGCAGCATCCATTTTGATTTGATCGAGGGCTACAAGTTTTTGCTCAAGGGACTCACGGCCAAGGTGGTGCGCATCGACGATGAAGCCATTGGGGCGCTGTTCGAAAATGTGCCGGAAGGAGACCTGCTCCCCATTTATCAGGCTGCCTTGACCAGAGACGCCGCTGCAGGCACAGTGCTGGATGCCCCGGATGACGATTTTGGTGAATAAAGCCTGCCAGGATCAGGGAAACGAGGAACAGGGTATGGGAGAGAATTCCGGCAACACCGCGCCGCATGCCGCCGGCCCACAGTTGGTGCTGCGCTTTGAGGGGCAGGAGCTGGTGCTCGGCCAGGGGCAGGGCGCCATGCCCACGGCCTCCTTGGGTCGCGATAAAACAAACGACCTGGTGGCGGCGCAAAAATTCGTCTCCCGCCAGCATGCTGTGGTGGAGTGTGTCCGGGATCGGTTCGTGTTTACGGACATGAGCGCCAACGGTACCTACGTCCTGCCCCAGGGGCAGGAGCTCCTGCACGTGCATGGGGCCAAGATGTTCTTGGAGGGCGCGGGCCTGCTCTCCCTGGGCCTGCACCCGGACAGGCCCGAGGCCCTGCATGTGGAGTATGTGGTGCTCTGATCTCTTTCACCACCTGTCAGACACACAAAGCGCCCCGCGTCGGAGATGTCCGGCGCGGGGCGCTTTTTCGTGGTGTTGCGCCGGGTTACGGCACAAGGTGGCGGGCGGAAGCCCAGCCGGTGATGTTGCTGCCGGGGACGCGGACCAGATAAAAGCCGTGTTCAAAGCCCTCGGCATGCAGTTGCTGGCCACGATACACGATGGCCACCACCGGGCAGCGCTGGCCAGGGCAGGAGCGCAGATTCAAGGACCGCGCGGTAACGGTCTTCATACCCAGGACCACCGGTGGCCTGGGATTCGGACGGACGACGACCGGTGGCGACGGTGGCAGCGGTGGAGGCTGTTGCGGCGGTGGCGGCGCAGGCAGGCATTGCCCCTGCCGCCAGAAATACCCGGGCGGGCATTGGGCCAATGCCGATACGGCCGGCAGCAGCACAAATATACCTGCGGCAAGCGCCAAAATCAAAGACAAGGTGCGCAACGTGTGTGCAGATTGCATGCTCTCACACTCCTGAATGCGAAAGTTCCGCTGAAGAGGTCGTATGATAGCAGTTCCCGCGGCATCCAGGCAAGGTTAGGGCCGGCGCTGGAGGAAAAAGTGCTGTTAAAAACGAAGCAGGGGGATGGCCGTGGGCAGGGAGTCATCCTTGACATTATACCAGGTGGTGGGGCCGCGGTGTGTTTCATCTCCATCCTTTTCAAAAATAGAGAGTTCCACATCCTTGGCCAGGGGCTCGTAGTACAGGGCCAGCTTGCGGCCCTCGGCCAAGTTGCCTTCCAGCTTCAGCTTGATGCGAACCTCGCCCTTGCGCCAGAGCCAGACCGTAGTGGGCCCGTCCTGGCGGGATTTTTCCACACCGTAGCGCTTTTCCAGGCTGGACTTGATGGCGTCAAAGGCTTCCTGAGACGGGAGATCCACATACACGGCAAAAACCTTGCCCTTGGTGACTCCGAACACCACGCGGGGCACGGCGATGCCATCCACCACGAAGGAACGGGAACGATTGACGTAAAACTCGGCCATGTGTTTGACGCCAACCTTTTCCATGCCGGACAAGGCGGCCACATCCGCGCCCCAGGGAATGTCCTGAAAGCCTTTTTCCAAAGGCAGCGGCTTGGTGGCGGCGGTGGCGGGCAGGGCCATGACGGCCAACAGCAACGCGCTCAGCACGAGCAGGGAAACCGGGCGGAACAATAAAAAGGGCGCGTGTACAGGCATCTCGGTCCTCGGGGTCGGCGGTTATGGGGGCGCCGGCTGCGGCCCGGATGGCCGCGAGCGGCGCGACGGCAGTCCATCCATCGCATGAAGCCGCACGCAGCACAAGGTTTGCCGGGGCAAAACATGCCGGCCAGTGACAACGCCTTCATGGGCCACCGCGGGCATTCGACCCCGCGGATCACATTGACAGCTTGTGCCACTCCTTATTACGAGAGCATAGTTGACCGTGAAGCCTTCATGGGGGGGCACTATGCCAATGCACACCGGCGTGGAACTGTTTACGTGCGTGCGCTGTTTCTGGCGTGGGGATGAGGATTGCCTGACCTACCTGCTGCCTCCGTTCGGCGTTGGCGTCGGGTTGCCGGTGTGTCCGGAGTGCGGCGCCCCGGTGACGACGGACGAGCTCGAAGGCGGCGATGCCATCGAGAAGGTTGAAGACCCTGACGATTCTGCCACCGCGTTCTGATCACCGTTTCTCGCGAAGGGATGCGCGCGCAATACGAACGGGGACCATTGCCGCCTGGCAACAGTCCCCGAAAAGCATGCACAAACGCGGCTAGCGGGTGCGGACGATTTCCGTGCCAATGCCGCCGGCGGTAAAGAGTTCCAACAGCACGGCGTTTTCCAGCCGGCCGTCGATGATGTGCGCTTTGTCCACCCCCGCATCCAGGGCTTCCATGCAGCATTTGACCTTGGGAATCATACCGCCGGAGACGGTGCCGTCGGCTATGGCGATGGCGGCCTGGGAGAGGGTGAGGCTGGAGATGAGCTGCCCGTTCTTGTCCAGGATGCCGGGCACGTCAGTAAGCAGAATCAGCCGCTTGGCCTTCATGGCCGAGGCGATGGCGCCGGCAGCGGAGTCCGCGTTCACGTTATAGCTCTTGCCGTCCTCATCCACGCCCAGCGGGGCGATGACGGGGATGAAGCCGTCCCGCTCCACGGAGCGGATGAGCGCCGTCTCCACGGCCACCGGCTCGCCAACGTGGCCGAGGTCGATGATTTCCGGCGGGGCGTTTTCGCGGTCCACAGCCAGCTCCATGCGGCGAACCTTGAGCAGCCAGCCATCCATGCCCGAGAGGCCCACGGCCTTGCCGCCGTGCAGGTTCAGCAGGCTGACGATTTCCTTGTTCACCTTGCCGCCAAGGACCATTTCCACCACGTCCATGGTGGCGCGGTCGGTCACGCGCAGGCCTTCGCGGAAGGTGGTGGGGATGCACAGCTTCTGCAGCAGCTGGCCGATCTGCGGACCGCCGCCATGCACCACCACAGGGTTGATGCCAATGTACTTCAGCATGACCATGCTGCGGGCAAAGGCGCTCTTGAGCACCTCGTCCTTCATGGCATGCCCGCCGTATTTGATGACCAGGGTCTGGCCGTGGAACTGCCGGATGTATGGCAGGGATTCCATCAGCATGCGCGCAATGCGGGCGCCTTTCTCCATGGGCTCTTCCTTTGCAATGAAATCGGAAAGGGGGTCAGAGGATGTAGCGTGCGAGGTCACGGTCTTCCAATACGTCCATGAGTTTGCCGCGCACGGTGTCGCGGTCGATGACGATCACTTCTCCGGCGCGCTCCGGTGCTTCAAAGGAGAGGTCGGCCAGCAGATGCTCAAGGATGGTGTACAGCCGGCGTGCGCCGATGTTCTCGGTCTCCTCGTTGGCCCGCTGGGCGCAGGCGGCCAGCTCCTGCAGGGCGTCCTCGGTAAAGGAGATGCGCACGCGCTCCGTGGCCAGGAGCTCGATGTACTGCTTGGTCAGGGCGTTTTCCGGTTCCGTGAGGATGCGGTAGAACTCATGCTGCCCCAGGGGGGTCAGTTCCACGCGCAGGGGGAAACGGCCTTGCAGCTCGGGGGCCAGATCCGAGGGCTTGGCGCTGTGAAAGGCCCCGGCGGCAATGAAGAGGATGTGGTCCGTGCGGACGTGGCCGTATTTGGTGTGCACCACGGTACCCTCGACAATGGGCAGCAGGTCGCGCTGCACGCCCTCGCGGGAGACATCCGGGCCGCCCTTGGCATGGTTGCCGGAGGAGGCGATCTTGTCGATTTCGTCGATGAACAGGATGCCGCTTTCCTCCACGCGTTCCTTGGCCAGGTCGGTCACCTTTTCCATGTCAATAAGCCGGTCGGCCTCTTCCTGCTGCAGGATCTCGAAGGCGTCCTTGACCTTCATCTTCTTGCGCCGGCGCTTGGGCGGAAAAACCTTGGAGAACAGGTCCTTGAACTGGTGTTCCATGTCTTCCGCGCCGGGCATGTTCTGCATGCCGGGGATGGCCATGATTTCCATGCCGCCGCCAGAGGTGGTCACTTCCATTTCCACCTCGCGGTCGTCCAGGAGGCCCTTGCGGAAGAGATCCCGGAGTTTTTCCCGGGTGGAGAGCAGGTCTGTCGATTGCGCGGGCGGCGCGGCAAAGGCCGGCACATCATTGATGGTGGTGGGAGCTGCGGCGGCAGGTTCGCCGGCGGCGCGGCCCGAGGCTGGCAGCAGGAGATCCAGAAGCCGGTCTTCCGCAGCGGTGGCGGCCTTTTCCTTGACGCGCTCCTGTTCCTCCTTGCGGACCATGGCCACGCCGAATTCCATGAGGTCGCGGACCATGCTTTCCACGTCCCGGCCCACATAGCCGACTTCCGTGAACTTGGTGGCGTCCACCTTGAAGAACGGCGCGCCGGCCAGTCTGGCCAGCCGGCGGGCGATTTCCGTCTTGCCCACGCCGGTGGGGCCGATCATGATGATGTTCTTGGGGGCCACTTCCTCACGCAAGGCCGGAGGCAACTGCTGACGGCGCCAGCGGTTGCGCAGGGCGATGGCCACCATGCGCTTGGCCTGTTCCTGGCCGATGATGAACTTGTCCAGTTCCGCGACAATCTGCCGCGGCGTCAGTGCGTGCATTGCAAACTCCATCCGAAAAGGCGCGCCTTTCCGGGACCCGGAGCCGGGGGACCTGCCGCCGGCTCCGGGGCTTGCGTCATGATTACTCTTCCGTCTCCAGCGGAATGGTGCGGAAGAGAGTCTGGCTGCCGCGCTTGATGAGCAGCATGGCCACGCCCTTTTGCATGGCGTCCTCGTCCATGCGGGTGGCGAAGGCTTCCAGGGTGGTCACGGGCTTGAGGTTCAGTTCCAACACGATGTCGCCCTGGCGGATGCCGGCGTCGTCGGCCGGGGAGCCGGGCTCCACCTCCAGCACCATGAGCCCGCCGCGTTCCAGCTTCTGGGCCTTGATTTCTTCCTTGGTCAGGGGGCGCATGGCCAGGCCGATTTCCGTGGCTTCGGGGGCCTGCCCTTGCCCGTCCTCACCATTCAGGGCTTCCTCAGTGGTCGGGCGCTCGCCCAGGGTGGCGGTGAGGGAGAGTTCCTTGCCCTCGCGCCAGACCTGCAGGGCCGCCTTTTGGCCTGGAGCCAGGGCGGCGATGTGCTTGAGCAGTTCGCCGGAATCAGCCACGGCGCGGTCATTCACCTTGAGGATGACATCCCCGGGCTTGATGCCGGCCTTGTCGCCGGGTTCGCCGCTGCGCACGGAGCTGATGAGCGCGCCGGCGGCTTCCTTGAGGCCCAGGGCCTTGGCGGAATTGGCGTCCACATCCTGGATGGTCACGCCCAGCCAGCCGCGCTGGACCTTCTTGTTCTCCCGCAGATCAGCGATGATCCGCCTGGCCATGTTGCTGGGGATGGCAAAGCCGATGCCTTGGCCCGAGGAGATGATGGCCGTGTTGATGCCGATGACTTTGCCGTCCATATTCAGGAGCGGGCCGCCGGAGTTGCCGGGGTTGATGGAGGCGTCTGTCTGCAGGTAATCGTCAAATGGGCCGCCGCCAATGGTCCGCCCCTTGGCCGAGATGATGCCTGCGGTCACGGTATGGTCCAGGCCAAAGGGGTTGCCGATGGCCACCACCCATTGTCCGACTTCCATGGTGTCCGAATCGCCGAACTCCAGGACGGGCAGGGTGGTGTTGGTTTCGATCTTGAGCAGGGCCAGATCAGTTTCCAGATCCCGGCCGACGACGGTGGCGTTGAAGGAATCCGAATCCTTGTCCTGCCCCTGCAGGTTCACGGAAATCTGGTCCGCGTCCTTGATGACGTGGTTGTTGGTGACGATGTAGCCATCCGGCGAGATGATGAAGCCCGAACCCAGGGAGCGGTCCTTGCGCTTGCGCTCTGGCTGGTTGAAGAATTTCTCGAATTGCTTCCAGAATTCTTCCATGCGGTTGTTGTCGCGCGGGGTGTCGCCGTCTGGCTTGCGGAAGCGGAAGAAGTCTTGCAGGTCAGGCCGTTCCACGTTGCGCACGGTGGAGATGTTCACCACGGCCGCGCCGGTGCGCTTGGCCAGATCCGTGAATTCCGGCAGGGCAGCGGCGGCCAGGGCCGGGACGGCCAGGCACAGCACCAGCAATGAGGCCAGGGGGGGCAGGAATGGTTTGGCAAAGGATTTCATCAGCATGCACAAATCTCCTTGTGCGACCCGGCACGGGAGACCCTGCCGGCGCGGGTGAGGGCGCTTGGTTCCCCCGGAGTATAGTGGTTTCGTAACGCAAGTAAACCGCCGGGCAAGGCCTGGCGCCGCAGAACCTGCTACTCTGGCGCGCCCTTGGCGATCCACTCCCGCACGGCCTTGACCGTTTCCGGCCAGTCCGGAGCCAGACGGGCCTGGAGGAACTGCAGGTAGACCGAGTCGAGCAGGGCGATGCCTTTCTCAAGAAGGTAGAATTTTTCCAGGTAGATGGCGTCAGGATCGTCGCCTTCTTCGCGTCCGGCTTCGATTTTTGGTGTTTTCAGACTGTTAAGGGAAAAGTCCTCGGCCTTGAGGGTCACGGACCATTCTTCCTCGTCCACCGCCAGCCGGATCAGGGCGCGGGTGACCTTCTTGCCCGTGCCCAGGCCCAGGCGGGCTTCCTTGAGTTCGCTCATGGCCCCGCTCACGGTGGCGGTTTCCAGATTGTCGCCCTGGCCGCCCTGGACCACCACGCGCTGCTCCACCACGCACAGGAACGCCTCGCCCTTGGGGGTGCGGAAGTTGCCGCCCGTGCGCTCGCTCATGCACCACAGCCAGGTCAGAAAGTCCTGGCCCAGCAAGACGTCCTGCGCCTGCCCCACATACAAATCCACCATGTGTCGTCGTCCTTCCAAAAAGATTGATCCAAGAGCCTCGGCCGAACGAATTCCCATCGCAGGCCAGGCCCCCGGCGTCAACGTGAAATGCGCGCCCCGCGCCGCAACACCCAATACACCCCCGCCGCCCAGACCAGCACCCCGGCTGGAATCACCACCCAATGCACGCCCAGAGCATCGGCGGCGGCAAGGATATGGCTGGGGAAAAGGGCCAGAATGGCGAGGCCGACGCAGGTTGTGCCCCATCCTGCGACAACGTAATACCGTGGAAAGCGCGGCCACCAGACTGCATTGGTGAAGTACATCAGTTCCTCCGCCACGCGGGACTCCGCTGCGTACGGTTCGGAGTGCAGTACGAGGAGGCCTGCCGTCACGCATGTCAGGGAGCTGCTCAGAACCTGCCAGGGGCCGTCAGCTACGACGCCGGCGATGGAAGAGAGCACGGCAGCCAGGGCGAAGGTGTTGTAGATGCGCCGGTTACTCATAGACATATCCGCATGTAATGGAGTGATGTGAAGTGAGGCTGCCTCTCCCGCCAAACCACCCGGCACCCGGAAGATCATATCCGTGCTGAACCCCAAAAGAAGTACAAAATGTATTGCCGAGTTCTATATGGCTAAAGCTAAATCCTGCAATGAGGGAGAAACCGATGGTCTCTATATTGCATCATCCATTCATTGCATGGAGTGGTGTTTGAAATTGTGCAAGATTGTTGGGGAGCAGTAACGTCGCCTCGAACAATGTGACTCCAAGTTTACCAAAGGAAACCGCCGGCCCGGCCAACGTCGCCCTATACGTACCGCTATATTGTTTTCCGGTAAATGTCTTCTCGTCAATTCGCGTGTCAAAAATGCAGGTGGTGGAGACATTGCAGGTCAGGTGGCAGACCGCTCCGCCAGAGGCGCCCGGCAGATATGGGCCTCCACAATGTAGTGGGGCGCCGCTTCGGGTTGGAATTGTCCAAGCCGAAGCAACGCCCCTTGTCATTCTTTAAGGTGGGTGGTGATGCTTCCTCACACAAAGGCCGCCGGCTCCAACGCTTCCAGCCGTGGCCCGGCCTCCTGGCCCAAGAGCGACAGGCCCAGGAAAAACGGCGTCAACGGCTCCAGGTGCAGCTCGAAGGTGTCCGTAAAGAAGTTGGTGAACATTTCCTTCACTTTACTGTTGGTGGACGCCAGCCAGACATGCCCGGTTTGCATGTTCCAGGCCACCTCGAACACCGCCGGCACCGGCAGCGCCCGGGCCATCAGCCGCAGCTTCACCTGCTCCTTGAGCTCTTTCTTCTGATTGCGGCCGACGAACTTCTGGCCCTTCTGGCGGGCCTCGTGTTCGGCGTCGGCCAGGTGCAGCTCAAAGTGCTTCTTGAACACCGCGGGCGAGACGCGCCGCGTTTCCAATCTAAGGTTAAAGACAAAGTAGTCACCCTTCTGCGGGCTGCCCTCGCGCCAGGTGGTGTCCAGCCAGTTGTCGGCATTGGACCAGCCGAAGCTGCGCTCCTCGGCGCTCTGGTCGATGTCCTTGAACGCGAACCGCTGCAGCCGTTCGGGAATCTCCATCCATAGAGAGGAGGGCGCCTCCTCCACAATGCGATAGCGCGTGATGCTCGCGCTGGCGGAACAAAAACCCATGCCATCCTCCGAATAGTTGATGTCCGCAGGGTCTACAGCAAATATGCCGGGGCGTCACCCTTGAAAATGGCATTTTAACACACTGAAATAATGCATGAAAAAAAGTGAAAAAGTTGCTTGACTCCGCGGCCGGATTCATGGATAAGCCCTTCTCCCGACGAGGCACGCACCACTCGCACTGTCCCGCCGCAGCCTGAACGGCCGGCACGAAAACATGGACGAGGCGCAAAAAAATGGTTGACGGGCTCCGAAGGGGGATGTAAACAATCTCTCCGCTCGACGCAAAGGCCAAGAGCGGGGTGAGAAAAGCTCTCTGAAAACCGACAGTGAACACCGAGTCCAGGTCTTCGGGATGGTTGGCGATCAGGTGATG